>NZ_JBITFL010000004.1:0-745127 GCF_044456045.1 Nocardia sp. NPDC051052 | reverse complement strand
CCTCGTCACGGCATCAAGTGTCGTCATCACGGCACCTTCCCGCTGAACATCAATCAGCGTGTTGGGCCGGAACCACCGTTAAATCCACAGTCCCCGCTCGTGACGTAGGTTGCAACCTACGTCACGAGGATGCTTCGTACGTCAGGTCGGGTGTGGTGGGGGGCTTGGTGTTGGTGTGGGGCATCAGGCGGGGCGGCCGGTGGTGAAGCCGCCGTCGATGGGGAGGATGTGGCCGGTGGTGAATTCGGCGTCCGCTAGGTACAGGACTGCGGCGGTGGTTTCGGAGACCTCACCGATTCGATTCAGCAAAGCCAGTCGGCCGGAGGTAGTTTCGTCGCGGTCTCCGAACAGGGGGGTGCGGATGATGCCGGGGGCTACGGCGTTGACTCTGATGGCGTCTGCTGCGAGTTCCGCGGCGAGGCTGATGGTGAGCGCGTGCACGCCGCCTTTGCTGACCAATGCCGCGGAGGCGGGTAGGCCGGCGAGGGCGTGGGTGACTAGCACCGTGCCGATATTCACGATGCTGCCGCCGGAACCCTGCTGCTTCAACTGCCGCACCACCGCTTGTGTGGTGAAGAACGTGCCTTTCAGGTTGCCGTTCAAGTAGCTGTCGAGGTCCTCCTCGGTGACGTCGACGAACGGCTTGGCGCCGAAGATGCCGGCGTTGTTGACCAGCACGTCTACGCCGCCGAACCGCTCGACCGCGGCCCGCACCAGCTCCGAACCCGTTGTGGGAGAACCGATATCGCCTGCGAAGGTGGCCACCCGCTCGGGGGCGCCGAGTTCCGCGGCCACACCGGCGAGCCTGCCCGAGTCGCGGCCGTTCAGCACCACGTTGTCCCCCCGCGACACGAAGGCGCGGGCGATATCGCGCCCTATGCCGCTGGAGGATCCCGTCACAATCACTGTCTTCGTCATAAATGCTCCTCATTGATACGACCGGTCGTCTTGATATAGGCCTGCCAAGACAACCTGTTAAGAATGCCCCTGGTCAGGGCAGGAAGTAGTCCCCCAGCAAACGGTCCAAACATTTGGTCAGCGGCGCCACCGTCCGATCGATCTTCATCCGGATCACCGCCCCCTCCCACGATTCGAGCAACAGATCCGCCAGATCGATCGCGTCGATGTCTCCCCGAATCATCCCCAGCCCCTGCGCTTCCCGCAGTTGCTCAGCCACCCGATCGCGCCACATCCCCCACGCACTCGACAGCGACTCTCGAAGCAGCTCACTACCTTCGAGCTCCCCACCCAGATTCGCGATCAAGCACCCCCCGGTGAACTCCGCCTCGACGAACTCATCCCTCAGCTGCCCGAAAAACGCCCGCAACCCGCTCACCGGATCCGCCGCCGCTCCGAACGCCGCACTCAAATCCCGCTGCACACACAGCGAATGATGCTCGATCACCGCCCGCCCAAAATTTTCCTTGCTATCGAAGTAGTTATAAAACGACCCCTTAGGCACCCCCACCTTGTCCAAAACCTGCTTGATCCCAGTCCCGTGATACCCATTAGCCAAAAACCCAGCAGCCCCCTCCTCCACCAAGAGCTGCCGAGTGTCCCCACTCCGTCGCGGTCGCGCCATACCCCCAATATACGACCGGTCGTCTACAAACGCCACTCCCCAGTTGCCCCCTCAAGAGCTGGACGAATGATCACGAGGAACTGGTGCTGGCAACGGCCGAGAGCCTCCCGACACCAGTTCCCCCTCGCTCAACCATGTCGGTGGCCGGGGGCATAGTGCGGCGCATGGGGGTCTTGGATGAGCCGTTTCCTGGGTCTTGGGCCACAGCCGCAGGGCTGGTCACGCGATGGGAACTTCAGCACAACTTCGTACGGGTATTCCCCGATGTCTACCTGCGCAAGGGGCACCTGCTCGACGCGGCGGGGCGCGCCCGCGCAGCAGCACACTGGGCGAAAGGCGCCGGTGTGCTGATCGGACGCTCGGCGGCTGCTTTGCATGGCACCCGCTGGCTGGACCCAGACCAGCCCGCCGAGATCGCGCGAACGTCGCACTGCAAGCCGCCCAACGGGATTCGCACCGTGCGCGCCGACTTCGAACCGTCCGAATGCTGCGAGGTCGACGGTTTCCGGGTCACGACGCCGGCGCGGACCGCATTCGATCTCGCCCGACGGTTGTCTCGCGACCAAGCCTTGCCGATCCTGGACGCATTGAGCGCAGCCACCGGCCTGAATCCAGTGGAAGTCGCCAACGTGGCCGGCGCGCATCCCGGAGTGCGTGGAGTCGCTCGGCTGTCGACAATCCTCCCTTTGATCGATGCCGGTGCCGAGTCACCTCAGGAGTCGCACACCAGACTTCTCCTGATCGACGACGGATTACCCAGACCCATCACACAACTAGTGATCCGCGATGGGTACGGCGGTTTCGTCGCCCGCGTCGATATGGGTTGGGAAACATGGCGTGTCGCCGTCGAATACGACGGCGCCCATCATTGGACCGACCCCACTCAGCGCACAAAGGACATCGATCGCATAGCCGTCCTGGAATCCCTGGGCTGGCGAGTAATTCGCGTCAACGCCACCCTCCTCCACCACCGCCCACACGTAATCCTCGACCGAGTCCGATCCGCTCTGCACGCCCACGGTTGGACGAATGATCACGAGGAACTGGTGCTGGCAACGGCCGAGAGCCGCCCGACACCAGTTCCCCCTCACGTCAAAGGTGCCGCCTTCCGCTCCCAGAAGGGGCGGTGTGGGGGTTCGCATGCTATCGGTGGGCGCGCCATTCGGCGCAGTGGGTGACGAAGTGGGCGAGGTGGGTGGTGGCGAAAAGGTCTGGGTGCCAATTGCCTTGGGATACGGCGGCTGCCCAGATGTAGGTCCAGGTCGGGGTAGGGGTGTTGGCCAGATCGATTGGGCGGAGGTCGTATTCGTCTTCGAAGGCGTCGAGGATCTGCCACTCGTCGGCCGTTAGGCCGTGGAGCACGATGCCGTGGGCCAGAGTGTTCGGTTGCGGGACCAGTCCTGGGTACACGCGGCCGGGTAGCGCCGCTACTCGCCAGCCGGGGGCGGCGGCCGTTGTTTGCTGCGGCACGCGGCCGATCAGGACCTTCAGTACCTCGGGGAACTGCAGGGTCCCGTAGGCGAACAACGAATGCCCCTGTGTAGCAATCGCATTGCATCGCGTGCTGCTCGACGGTGGCCGGTCCATCCGCGTCTCCTCTCGCATGCTCGGTCCGCGCGCTGCATAAGTAGACCCGAACTCGACAACAGCGGACACCGCCGGTGGCTTCTTCGTCAGATGTGTGGCGGCTCGATCATGCCCGCCGCTGCCACCCGCTGCCACGTTCATGCCGTCTTTGCCATCATCATGGCAAGCCCCACTGCCGAAAATGACTGGCGGCGAAGATCTTCAGCCCTACTCCGGCCGTATGGTGCGAATGATCGCGGCGAGGTACTCGTAATCCTCCGCGCGGGCAGTGGACGTCCGATAGGCGAGGCCGATGGTGCGACCCGGTGCCGGGGTGGCGAAGTGGGCGGTATCGAGAGTGCCGCGGGCGGTTTCGGCGGCGACGGCCATCTGCGGGATGAGGGTGACGCCGAGACCGCCTGCGACACACTGCACTACGGTCGCCAGCGAGGCGGCGCGGGTGTCGCCGACCGCGGCTGGATGGATTTCGGCGGAGCGGCACAGGTCCAGGGTTTGGTCGCGCAGGCAGTGGCCCTCGTCGAGCAGCAGCAGGGGCAGCGAGTCGAGGACGGACGGGGCGAGGTCGGTGCGGCCGGCCAGTTCGTGGCCGCGCGGTGTCACCAACACGAATTCCTCGGTATAGAGCGGGATCTCGACCAGACCGGGAATGTCGGTCGGCAACGCGAGCAGTGCGACGTCGAGCACGCCGGTGCGCAGACCGTCCAGCAGTCGCGCGGTCTGGTCCTCGATCACCTGCGGGTGGAGCGTGGGTAACTTCTTCTGCAACTCCGGAAGAAGACCTGGTAGCACATACGGAGCAACCGTCGGAATGATGCCTATGCGCAAGGTGCCCCCGAGACCGTCCCCGGTCGCCGACGCCACGAAACGATCGGCCGCCTCGAGCGTCGCCATCGCCTTGGGCAGCAACCGCATCCCCGCGGCGGTGACCAGAACCCGCCGCGTGCTTCGCTCGATCAGTTGTAGCCCGAGCCCGTGTTCAAGCGCCGCGAGCGCCTGCGATAGCGTGGGCTGGCTCACACTGAGCCGCGCTGCGGCAGTGCCGAAGTGGCGATATTCCGCGACCGCCACGAACGCACGCAGCTGTGACAGGGTCGGCTGATAAGTCTGATCGGTCACGGCTATCAGTGTAGTGCGACTGATCACCTTTACCTTTCACCAGCCCTTCGGCAAGATCGCAAGGGAGCTTTTCTGCTTTTCTGCACAGTGCTAGCAAACCCACCCAGAACGAGGAGATTAGGCATGGCCTTGCTGACCATCGGCGACCAATTCCCGGCATACAACCTCACCGCTGTCATCGGTGGTGATCTGTCCAAGGTCGACGCTCAGCAGCCTGACGATTACTTCACCCAGATCACCAGCGACGATCACGCGGGCAAGTGGCGGATCGTCTTCTTCTGGCCGAAGGACTTCACCTTCGTGTGCCCGACGGAGATCGCCGCGTTCGGCAAGCTCAACGAGGAATTCGCGGACCGTGACGCGCAGGTGCTCGGCGCCTCGGTCGACAACGAGTTCGTGCACTTCCAGTGGCGTGCACAGCACGAGGACCTGAAGACCCTGCCGTTCCCGATCCTGTCCGACCTCAAGCGCGAATTGGCCGCCGCCACCGGCGTTCTCAACGCCGACGGCGTCGCCGACCGGGCGACCTTCATCGTCGACCCGAACAACGAGGTCCAGTTCGTCTCGGTCACCGCGGGTTCGGTCGGCCGCAACGTCGACGAGGTGCTGCGGGTGCTCGACGCGCTGCAGTCCGACGAGCTGTGCGCCTGCAACTGGAAGAAGGGCGACCCGACCATCAACGCGGGCGAACTGCTCGCCGCGAGCGTCTGAGTCCAAAAACGCTGCGTCAGTACATGAATGACTCCCATTTCACCGTCCCCCGCGCAGGCGGGGATGATCCGAGGATAGAGATACATGAGTGTTGAGAACCTGAAGAACTCCCTCCCCGAGTACGCCAAGGACCTCAAGCTCAATCTGTCATCGCTTGCGCGCACCACCGTGCTGAACGAACAGCAGCTGTGGGGCACCCTGCTGGCGTCGGCTGCCGCCACCCGGTCGGCGACCACGCTGCGCGAGATCGCCGAGGAAGCCGCGGACGTGCTGTCCGAGCAGGCGTACAACGCCGCGCTCGGCGCCGCCTCGATCATGGGCATGAACAATGTGTTCTACCGGGGCAAGGCGTTCCTCGGCGGGCGCTACGACGACCTGCGGGCCGGTCTGCGCATGCAGATCATCGGTACCCCCGGGGTCGACAAGGCCGATTTCGAGCTGTGGTCGTTCGCGGTGTCCTCGATCAACGGCTGCGGGCATTGCCTGGAGGCGCACGAGCACACGCTGCGTGAGGCGGGCGTGTCCCGTGAGGTGACCTTCGAGTCGCTGCGCGCGGCCGCGATCGTCGCCGGTGTCGGCCAGGCAGTGGAGTCAACCGAAACGCTTGCCGCCGCCACGGTCTGAGCAATCGAATCGAGGCCGTCGACGAGTCCGCCCAGCGGACCGTCGGCGGCCTCTTTCATGCCCGGCTGACCAGCGTTGACGCTGCGACGAACACTCTGTGTGCGCTACGCGACAGTTCGGTGTCGGCATCGGATAGTAGTCTCGGCAACCATGGGCACACAGCTTGACGTAGTGCGAGTTTTCACCGATTCCGCCGGGCGATTCGGCAACGAACTGGGGATCGCGCGGGCCGCGGACGTGGCCGAAGCCGACCGGCAGGCGCTCGCGGCGAAGGCCGGATACAGCGAGACCGTCGTCGTCGAAGACCCGGTCGACGAGATCGCGCGGGTGCGGATCTACACCCCCGCCGTGGAGCTGCCGTTCGCCGGCCACCCGTCGGTGGGCACCGCCTGGTGGTTCGCCGAGCAGGGCAAGCCGGTACGACGGCTGACCGTCCCGGCGGGACCGGTCGCGGTCGAGCTGTCCGAGGGCCTCACCTGGATCACCGCGCGCGGCGAATGGGCACCAGACTTCACTTTCCATCAGCTCGCCGATATCGACGAACTGACCGCCCTGCGCCCCGACGACTTCACCGGCGGCCCGCACTACTTCTGGGCATGGACCGACGAGAACCGCGGCGTCCTGCGCTCGCGAATGTTCGCGCCCACCTTGGGAATCGCCGAGGACGAGGCCACCGGCGCCGCGGCCGTCGCCATCACCGCACTGCTGCGCCGCGGCTTGGTCATCACCCAGGGCAAGGGATCCCAGCTCTTCACCGCCTGGGATTCCGATGGCTGGGTCCGCCTCGGCGGCCGCGTCGTCGCCGACCAATCAGTGGAGATCTGAGCGCACCACAGGCACCCGATCGGCGGCGGGGCGTCGCACTTCGCCGCCGAATCGCCTGTCGCACAGGGCGGTACAGCGCAGGAACACAAAGCAATCGAGCTCAGGGCAGCGGCACCCCGGTGATCGGGGCAGTCGTGGGCCCCGGAGAGCCACCAGGTGGTTCGACAGTAACCGCCAATGTCTCACCAAAGTCGAAGGCCGTAACGAAAGGCTTTGCAGCCGAAGGCAATCCGTCGAGCACCCCCGCCGACCGCGCCTTCGCCCCCGCACCGGGCGGCACCAGCCACACCTGATACACCCGCCCGGACGGCGGTTTGGCCACTCCATCGAACGCGATCACCGCGAGCCGTTGCTGTGGCGAGAATTCCACCACGACGGTGCCGCCACCGGTGACCGGCTTGGTCACCGTGCGCGCGTCCGGCTGCCGGTGCACCTGCTCCGCGCCAGGCACTCCGGGCGGCGGCGCATCGATCCGGTCCGCGATCACGCTGCCACCGATAACCAGGCACGCCGCGGCGGCCACCGGCACCGCCCAGCGCGTCCGCCGCTGCCACGCAGAGGGAAGTTCAGGGCGCCCGTCGTCGGGCAGCGCCGCCAGAATCCGGGACTCCAACTCCGGCGGCGGCGACTGCGAGTCGAGTTCGGCGACCCGCGCCATCACCTCGTGCATCCGTTGCACCGTCTCCGAGAACGCTTGCCGCACAGCGGGATCAGCCTTCGCCAGTCTTTCCTCGATGTGTCGGCGTTCGATATCACCGACCGCGTCCAACGCGCACGGGTACGCCAGGTCGAGCAGTTCCGCGTCGGACCGCGGGGGGTTCTCAGCCATCGGCGCCTTCTCCGGACAAGCATTTCTCCAGTCTCTTCAGCCCATCACGGATGCGCGTCTTGATGGTGGGTAACGGCACCGATAGCTGGTCTGCGACTTCACGGTACGTCCGTCCGGTGTAGTAGGCGAGGGCGATCGCCGCACGCTGCGTCGCGGTCAGCACGTCCAGGTAACCGAGGACCGCCTGCTCCGCCACCGATTCGGCGACGACGTCGTAATCGCGGCCCGCGTGTGCGGAGGTCTGGTCGCTGACCGCGGCGGCGGCTTCCGCGCGCACCCGGTCGACGGCGCGGCGGTGCGCGAGCATCATGAGCCAGCCGACCGGGCTCGACAACGCGGTGTCGTAGTGGTCGGCGGTCGACCACACCTGGAGATACACCTCTTGGGTGACTTCCTCGGCGGTGGCACGACTGTGCAGGATGCGCACGGCGAGCCCGAAGACCCGCGAGCTGGTGAGCCGATAGAACTCGGTGAACGCGGCGCGGTCCCCCGTTCCGGTTGCCGCGAGCAGTGCGGCGAGTCGGCCGGCCAGTGCGGATCGGTGTCGGTCGAGCTCGCTGGGCAGCACGCACAGGCGTAACGGCTCATCCCGTGCGGCACCCGGCGCCGGGTCGACACATCGATGGGCTGATGCAAGAACGTGCTCCGTCATCGCCGAATCGCTGCCTGCATAGACAGGGGTTCGGTATGAGTTGGCGCGCGGATTGGTCCGCGACGCCGGTCAACTCGAAACTGCCGCGATCAGCATGTAGGCCGTGCCGAGATCCATGACCACATGCGGCACCAGCGCGGACCGCCGTCGCGGACCGGTCAGTGCCGCGACACACCCACCGGAGCGCAGCAGAATGCCCAGGTAGCCGGGCGTGTCATCGACTGGACGGCCGACCGCGAGCGCTACCAGCAGCGCGTCCGCGGCGAACACCGCGGCGAGACCGAGCGCCGGAATCGTGCCGGGCCCACCGGTATGACCCGACATCGCGTGCCCGGACATGGCGTACAGCATGGCGGCGGCGGTTACCGTGTGGTAGCCCAGCGGCACGAGCAGCTCCACCGGCGTGGTGTCAGGCGCGCTGTGCCAAGCCGAGATTCGACTCACCAGCAAGGCCGCGAAGACCACGATCATCGCGGTGAGCACTCCACGCACCGCCGACGGGCTCGCCCCTGTCGGAAACACCAGCATCGCGAGCATCACCAGGCACATGATCAGGTGCGCGGCATCGGACTCGTGATACCCGGCGGTAATCGGGCCGACAGGCGTCGAATCCCCTTGCCGCCAACCGTGATCCACCGCGCCGGATGGTTCAGCTTCGGCGACGAGCCGAACGGGCGCGGCCAGCCTCCCGAGCACGATCGCACCCGCGATCAGAAACGCCACCACCACCGACCACCGCAATGCGGCGTGCTCCTGCACGAACTGCGCCACACCCCACCACCTCTCGTCGCGGCGACCGTGGACCTGCCCGTTCTATGCTCGCACCCGATAACGGCAAGGGTGCCCTTTTCGCCCGCCACGCACGCTCAGTGCGGCACCGTCTGCCGGTATCGATCAACGGCCGAGCGCGCGAATCGCCCCGGCGAAACCCCACGCCACTGCTTGAACGCGTTCGAAAAGCTCGGCGCGCCCGAGTATCCCATCCGGTAGGCGACGTCCTCGACGGTGAGACCGGTCGAGAGCAGTTCCTCGGCGAGCGTGCCGAAGGTTTCGGCGCAGAGCTGACGGTAGGACGTACCCTCGTCGGCCAACCGCCTACGCATGGTGCGCAGGCTCATGTGCAGCCCGGCCGCGACGTCTTCCTGACTGAGCCTGCCGTTCATCTGATGCATCAGCATCGACCGCACCGAACCGGCCACGCCTTGGCGCAGGCCGCGACGCTGCAGCAGGTCGTCACATTGCTCCTCGAACAGTTGCGCGGTGAGTGGACTGGCCTGCGGCATCGGCTCATCGATGCCGGTGGCGTCGAAGACCGCGGTCTGCAGTTCCGCCGAGTCGCTGCTGGGGATCTCGAATTGGTCGAAGATCGGCGCCAGCCGCGGCCGCAGCCCGCCCGCGACCTCGACGCGCAGCACCGGCGGCGGCACGCCGAACACCAGAAACCAGTTCGTCAGCAGCGCGGACACGTCGCGTTCGGCCAGGAAGCCGCGCAATTCGGCGGGCAACTCACGGTCGTCGCCGTAGAGCCAGATCTCCTCGCCCCGGTAGACGTGCCAGGCGCGGGAGAACGAGGTCATCAGGCTGAAGTACCGCATGGCGACGTCGATGGCCTGTCGCATCGTCGGACTGCTGAGCACGGCGAGGGCGAACACGCCGAGGGTGGTGATGTGGGTGCGGGTGCCCGCTTCGAAGCCGAGGCCAGGCTTGTCGTCGAGCAGCGTGACGATGTTGCGGACAATACCGAGTTCTTGCGCGGCCGTGATTTCCGCACCGGGTGTCTTCAGCACCCGAGGATCCAGATCAGTGCCACGCAGGCACTGATTCTGGGTGAGACCGTGATCTTCCCCTAGCTCGACGAGGATCACCGCGTGTGTCACCGACCGCCGCCACTCCCATGAGGCCACTCATCCATCGTTGCTTGCTATGGCCGATATGCGCAAGGTTTTTGGCCGGAGATCGTATGTTCCGCTCTCCCAAAGGGGTTCGGACCGAGAAATAAAACCGTCCGACCGGTTCGACGTGGCCGCTCTCCGCAACCTTCTCGGCCGAAGTCCGCATGGACAACACGAAACCGACCACCCTGGCCGGATTGCGCAAAGTGCTGACCCGATATCGCATGGAACGCCTGCCGGCGACCATCTAGCGTTGGAAAGAGACTAAGGCAGGCGAAATCATATGTCTCGGAAGACACTCGCTGGCAAACGGGTCGCGATCACCGGGGGCGCGCACGGCATCGGACGCGAAACCGCGTTGGCGTTCCTGACAAAGGGGGCCGATGTCGTCATCGGCGACGTGGACGTGGGGGCGGTGCGCGCGGTCGCCGATCAACTCGCCCGGACGCACGCGGGCACGGCGATCGGGCTGGCGCTCGACGTCACCGACAGCGCCCGTTTCGGGAGCTTCCTCACCTTCGCCGAACGTAAACTCGGCGGCCTCGACGTGGTGGTGAACGCCGTCGACGTGATGCCGTCCGGCCCGTTCCTCGCGGAATCGGAGGCCGAGTCGGACCTGCAGATCGATATCAACCTGCGCGCGGTGATCATCGGAACCCGGCTGGCCGCAGAACGATTCATCAGTCAGGGGCACGGCCAGATCGTGAACATCGGCACGGCGGCCGGGGTGCCCGCCGCGCTCGGCGTCGCGGTGTATTGCGCGACCAAGCGCGGCGTGGTCGGTCTCGGCGCGGCACTCGACCTGGAACTCGCGGACAAGGGCGTGACGGTCAGCACCGTGTCCTCGGGGTCGCTCGCGGACCCGGAGGCCGTCGCCGACGCCGTGGTCGATTGCGTCCTGCACCAGCGCGGCGGCCTGATCAGCGTGCCGCCGGCCAGCGCACTGCGTGCCGCGCTGCGCCCGCCTGGCGGAATGCTGCGCCGCATGTTCACCCGCAACGGGCAGCACTGATCAGAGTTCGCGCAGTACGCGTTTGAGCACCTTCCCGGTCGGGTTGCGCGGCAGTTCATCGATGAACACGACATCGCGCGGCACCTTGAAACGAGCCAGATGCGCCTTGACGTGCTCACGCACCTCGTCCTCGGCGAGCGAATACCCCTCCCGCACAACGATCACCGCGCGCAACCGCTGCCCGTACCGGTCGTCGTCCACGCCGAAGGCGCTCACCTCCGCGACCGCGGGATGCGCGGAAAGCAACTCCTCGACCTCGCTGGGGAAGACGTTCTCACCACCGGAAACGATCATGTCGTCGTCCCGGCCGTCGATAAAAAGCCTTCCCGCACTGTCGAAATGACCGACGTCGCCGGACGACATCAGCTTGCCGACGCGCGCCTTGTCGCCGCCGCCGGTGTAGCCGTCGAACTGAAAGTTGTTGCCCACGAAGATACGACCGGTCTGACCCGGGGGCAGCTCCGCACCGTGCTCGTCGAGGATCTTCACGATCGCGCTCGATACCGTGCCACCCACACACCCCGGTTCGACCGCCAGATCGGCGGGGGTGGCGATGGTCGCGTAGGCCACCTCGGTGGACCCGTACAGGTTGTAGACCACCGGACCGAAGGCCTCGGTCACCTTGACGCACAGGTCGGCACCCAGCTGCGATCCGGCGACGAAGATGATCCGCAGCGCGGAGAAATCATGTCCCGCAAAGGCTTCCGGACCGAGATCGACCATCCGCCGCAGCATCACCGGTACCACCACCAGGGCGGTGGCGCGATGCCGGTGCAGGCTGTCCAGCACCACCCTCGGATCGAACCGGCGCCGGATCACCAGCGTCGAACCGAAGCCGAGCGCGATGAACATGTGCGCGAAGCCGAGCGTATGGAACAGCGGGGCCGGGCATTCGGTGATCTGCCGGGCCCGGAACGGCACCTTGTCGAGGATCGCGCCGAGCGGCGCCAGCGAGGTCGGATCGCTGCGCGGCGCGCCCTTCGGGGTGCCGGTCGTCCCGCTGGTCAGCAGGATGACCTTCGCGGTGGTGGTCGCCCGCCGCGGCGTCGAGCGGGTCGCACCCGCGATCAGGTTCGCCAGGGTGTCGACGCCGGGCTGCTCGGCCCAGGCGCGGTAGCGGCCGCGCGGCGGGGTGAGGTCGCCGAGCATCTCCCGGTACTCCTCGTCGAACACCAGCAGGTCGGCACCCTCCCTGGCCACCACCTCACGCAGCTGCGGGCCCGCGAAATCGGTGTTCAGCAACACGATTCGCGCGCCACACTTCGCCGCGGCGAACACCGCGTAGTGGAAGCCGCGATGGTTGCGGGCAAGGATCGCCACCACCTCACCGTCGCGCAGGCCGCGCGCCCGCCAGGCGTTGGCCAGCGCGCTGGTGTGGTCGTCGAGTTCGCGAAAGGTGAGCGAACCCAGTTCGTCGATGAGCGCCGTGCGGTCCCGATAGCGCTGGGCGGCCACCGACGGGATCGCGCCGAGCATGCCGAATCGGTAGACCGCCGCGGCCATCTTGGCGAGCCGATCGGGCCGTTCCGGGGTCACCAAGCCGGCGCGAACGGCCAGTGTGGCGTAATAGGTTTCGTCGGCGGCGCGGCGAGCGGCGCCCGCCGCCAGCGTTGCGACCTTGGCGAGCTTCATGATTCAGACCCCCTGGGCCGGACGGCGACGTCCACCGAGCAAGTGCGGGCAAGTGCCCTCTCAGTAAAGCGCGTCGATCCGGGTCCGTCGAGTGATCATGAGGCCGCGAGACGATGCACTATGTACAAATGTCTAGCAACACCGACCAGTCTGCTACCGCGGGCTCGACCGCGCTGCGCATAGTCCTGGACGACCTCTCCGGGCCCGAGATCGCCGCCCTGCTCACCGAGCACCTGTCCGAATTGGGCGCGCAATCCCCTGCCGAGAGCATGCACGCGCTCGACCTGGACGCGCTGCGCCGTCCGGAGATCACCTTGTGGAGCGGCTGGGACGGCGACACGCTGGCCGGGTGCGCCGCGCTCGAGCACCTCGACGACGAGCACGCCGAGATCAAGTCCATGCGCACCGCCGCGACGCACAAGCGCCGCGGCATCGCGTCAACTCTGTTGCGCCATTTACTGTCCGAGGCGACCGCCCGAGGGTACCGGCGGGTGAGCCTGGAGACGGGCACTCAGGACTTCTTCATCCCGGCCCAGAGGCTCTACGCCGCACACGGTTTCGAGTTCTGCGAGCCCTTCGGTGACTACGTCCTCGACCCGTACAGCCGCTTCATGACGCGCGCGCTCTGAGCAAGACAGCCTCCTGGTTCCCGCACCGAGATTCGTAGCCGATTTCCGGTGCGGGAATCAGAAAGCGTGCCGCCGATCAGTGGGCGTGCGGTAGATCAGCGGGCGTGCGGACGCTCACCCGAGAGCGCGGGTGAAGCCTTCGACCATCTCATCGACCTGCTCGTCGGTCATCACGAACGACGGCGAGATCTGCATGGCACCCTGGCCCGCGGCGCGACTCGAAACGCCATGAGCACGCAGGGTTTTCACCATCGGAAGACCTTCGGCCGGATCGACCAGCTGGACCGCGGCGACCGCACCGAGCCCGCTGCGCACTTCGGCGACGCGCGGGTGTTCGGCCAGCGGGGCGAGCTTTTCGTGCAACGTGGCTTCCAGCCGGGCCGACTCGTCGAGGAGGTTCTCCCGCTCGACGATGTCCAGGTTGGCCAGCGCGGCTGCGGCGGCACCCGCGTGCCCGCCGTAGGTGTACCCGTGCCGCCACCAGACGCCACCCGCGAAGAACGGCTCGGCGATGTGCGGCGCGATGAAGACCGCACCCATCGGGACGTAGCCGGAGGTGAGCCCCTTGGCGGTGGTCATCAGGTCCGGCTGCAGGTCGAAGCGGGAGGAGGCGAACCACGATCCGCCGATCCGGCCGAAGCCGGTGACGACCTCGTCGACGACGAACAGGATGTCGTGCTCGCGGCAGATGCGGCGCACCTCGGCGAGGTAGCCGTCCGGCGGCAGGTAGATGCCGCCCGCGCCGATGATCGGCTCGCAGAAGAACGCGGCGATGCGGTCGGCACCGATCTCCTCGATCAACGCGAGCAGCGACTTGGGGTCATCCCATTCGATGGTGCGCGCGTCGGCCATGAACTCGCCGTAGCCCTCGCGGTTGACCGGGATGCCCGCCAGCGCGGTGCCCGCGACGTGCATGCCGTGGTAGGCCTTCTGCCGCCCGACCACGATGGTCTTGTCCGGCTTGCCGAGCTCGTGCCAGTAGCGGCGGGCGAGCTTGGCGGCGGTGTCCACCGAGTCCGAGCCGCCGGAGGTGAAAAAGATCTTGCTGCCCGGCACCGGTGCCAGCGCGGACAACCGCTCGGCGAGCTGCTGGGTGGCCGGTTCGGCGAAATCACCGAAGTTGGAGTAGTGCGCGATCTGGCGCAGCTGCGCGGCGACCGCGTCGGCGATCTCGCCGCGGCCGTGGCCGACGTTGGTGAACCAGAGCCCCGCCGTCGCGTCCAGGTAGCGGTTGTCGTCGGCGTCGTAGATGTAGGCGCCCTCGCCACGGGCGACGACGAACGCGCCGTCCCGCTCGACCGCACCCATATCGGCAAATCCATGCCATAGCGAGTTCATGTGTCCACCTTTACCGGAGGAAGGTGTCGCCCTCCGAATCGCGCCGACGGCTTACCTGTTCAGCTATCCCCGCAAAACCTGCCCCACCAGGCCGAATACCATCCTGCCCGATGACCCGTATGGCCATCAACACGTCTGCGCGGGCAGCGACCGGGACATGATCGCGGCACACTTCGAGACGCGCCGCCGTGCGATCCCGTTCGGTGAGCTCACGGCGTTCGGCGGCGAGCCAGTCCGCCGACGGCCGCTATGGCCACGGCCAGGAGGGTGAAGACGCCGGTGAGCACGATCAAACCGATCGCCAGCGAGACGTAGCCCTGGTGCCGAGGGTCGATGAAGGGGTACGGATACCAATCGACGATCGGTCCGCGAATCAGGGTGTAGATGCCGTAGATCAGTGGATAGATAAGCCAGAGACAGACCAGGCGCGGCGCGAGCGTGAGTCGCTGGCGGGCCGGGATCAGCACCCAGTCCGCGACCATCACGATCGGCATGACCCGATGCATGATGTCGTTGATCCAGCGATCGGTGAGCATCACATCAATATTGGCCAGCAGCACCGCGTAGATCACGCCGGTGATGAGCAGATACAGCGCACTCGCGCCGCGCACTATCTCCCAGCGGCGGCCGTGCGGGTCGAGTAGACCGCCGATCAGCAACACCAGCACACCGAGCACATTCGATTGAATGGTGAAGAAGCTGAAGTAGTTTCCCGGCGAGAACGTCGCCTCGTGCAGGTTCCGCAGCGGGATCCAGGCCAGCGCCACGGCGCCGAGCACACCGAAGGCGATCCGTAAACCGCGATACACCCAAGCCGTGCCCGAATCGGCGTCCATGGCCCGATCCTCGCATATCAAGCACCGTTGACCCGGGAGATCCGGACGGTCCGCACACTGTGGGCAACCCGGTCGTGCCGCCTGACGGAAATACCACTTGCCGCCCTTCGCTACGCTTATCACTGTAATGACCAGGACAGCTGACACCGGACCCCGCGAGCTCCGCACCCGCCTGGCGAATCTCTCCCTCCGCGACGAATACCGGCTGCGCCGCCAGCTCGACCGGGCGCGCGGTGCCGATCTCGGCAAGGTCGAGGCCGAGATCGCCGCGGCCGAGCTCCGCATAGAGGCGCGCCGAGCCGCCGTGCCGGAGATCCGCTACCCCGAGCAGCTGCCGGTCACCCAGCGCCGCGAAGACATCGCCGCCGCCATCGCCGCGCATCAGGTGGTGATCGTGGCCGGCGAGACCGGCTCCGGCAAGACCACCCAGATTCCGAAGATCTGCCTGGAACTCGGCCGCGGCATCCGCGGCACCATCGGCCACACCCAGCCGCGCAGGCTGGCCGCGCGCACCGTGGCCGAGCGCATCGCCGAGGAGCTCGGCACCGAACTCGGCGACGCCGTCGGCTACACGGTCCGCTTCACTGACCACGCGTCCGACCGCACGTTGATCAAGCTGATGACCGACGGCATCCTGCTCGCCGAGATCCAGCGCGACCGGCTGCTGCGCCGCTACGACACGATCATCATCGACGAGGCGCACGAACGCAGCCTCAATATCGACTTCCTGCTCGGCTACCTCAAACAGCTGCTGCCGCGCAGACCCGACCTCAAGCTGATCATCACCTCGGCGACCATCGATCCGGAACTGTTCGCCCGGCACTTCGCGACGCCAACAGTCGACGACGAGAAGGACACTCCCGCACCGATTGTCGAGGTGTCCGGCCGGTCCTATCCGGTAGAGCTGCGCTATCGGCCGCTGTCGCTGGAACTGCCCGGCGCCGACGACGAAGACGACGAGGACACCCGGGTGGTGGACCGCGACCCGGTGGACGCCATCGGCGACGCGGTCACCGAACTGTTCGCCGAGGGCGATGGCGATGTGCTCGTGTTTCTCTCCGGTGAACGCGAAATCCGGGACGCCGCCGACGCTTTGCGCGATCTGAAGCTGCCGCGCACCGAGATCCTGCCGCTGTACGCGCGGCTGTCCACCGCCGAACAGCACCGGGTGTTCGCGCCGCATCCCGGCCGTCGCGTGGTGCTGGCCACCAATGTCGCGGAGACCTCGCTGACCGTGCCCGGCATCCGGTACGTGGTCGACCCTGGGACAGCACGCATTTCGCGTTATTCGATGCGCACCAAGGTGCAGCGGCTGCCGATCGAACCGGTCTCCCAGGCGTCCGCGCGGCAGCGCGCCGGTCGTTGTGGTCGCGTCGCCGACGGCATCTGCATCCGGCTGTACTCCGAGGACGATTTCGAGTCGCGGCCCGCGTTCACCGAACCGGAGATCCTGCGCACCAATCTGGCCGCCGTCATCCTGCAGATGACCGCGCTCGGGCTCGGCGATATCGAGAACTTCCCGTTCGTAGAGGCGCCGGACAAACGGGCGATCCGCGACGGCATCGCGCTGCTGGAAGAGCTCGGCGCGCTGTGCCAACCCACCCCGCCGGCTCCGCCGGCTGCCGTCCCCCGGGGGCGGCGGACGGGCAGCGACACCGAATCCGATGCCGGACTCACGCTGACCTCGATCGGGCGCGACATGGCGCAGCTGCCGGTCGATCCGCGGATGGCGCGGATGCTGGTGGAGGCGCACAGCAGCGGGAATCTGGCGGAGGTGCTGATCATCGTCGCGGCACTGTCGATTCAGGACGTGCGCGAGCGACCCGCCGACAATCAGCAGGCCGCCGATACCAAGCATGCGCGGTTCATCGTCGATGGGTCGGACTTCCTTGCCTACCTGCGCCTTTGGGACTATCTGACCGAGCAACGGAAGTCGTTGTCGTCCAACCAGTTCCGGCGGATGTGCCGGGAGGAGTTCCTGCACTACCTGCGGATTCGCGAGTGGCAGGACCTGCACGGGCAGTTGCGCACCATCACCAAGGGACTCGGGTGGTCGGCGCCCGACTCGCGGGTAGGCGCCGCGAGCGGGTCGCGCACTGGACGTTCGGGCGACGACGGTGCGTCAAGCGGACAGCCCGACTCACCAGAAGGCACCGAAAGCGGGTCGCGCCGTGGACGGTCGGGCGAGCAGGACGCGGACAGCTCGGCGAGTGGACAGCATGGTTCAGGCGGCGAGAGTGGTTCGCGGCGTCGGCGGTCGGGCAAGGTCGCCGTGCAATCCGCCGAAAATCCGCAGTCGGGCGCACGCGGCGGGGCATCGAACCGGCAGGATGCCAACGCAGCTCGCGGTAGTCGCTCAAAGCGCGGCGGCGCACCGCAGGCCACGGACAGCTCGTCGCTCGAATCCGATGACATGCCTTGGGATTCCACCGGGATCCATCAAGCCCTGCTGGCGGGCATGCTGTCCCATATCGGGCTGCGCGAAGCGGAGTCGCGAGAGTTCCTCGGCGCGCGCAACGCGAAGTTCATGATCTTCCCCGGCTCGTCGCTGGCGAAGAAGCCGCCCCGCTGGGTGATGGCCGCCGAGCTGGTCGAGACGTCGCGGCTGTGGGGTCGGATGGCGGCCAAGGTTGAGCCGGAGTGGGCTGAACGGCTTGCGGGCGATCTGGTGAAACGCACCTACTCCGAGCCACATTGGTCCGCCAAACGCGGCGCGGCCAGCGCCTACGAGCGGGTCACTCTGTACGGCATCCCGCTGGTGACCGGCAGGCAAGTGGACTATGGCCGCATCGATCCCGAGCTGTCGCGCGAACTGTTCATCAGACACGCCCTGGTGCAGGGCGAATGGCAGACCCGCCACGACTTCTTCCACCGCAACCGCGAATTGATCGACGACGTCGCCGATCTGGAGCATCGCGCCCGCCGCCGCGACATCCTGGTCGACGACGAGGTGCTGTTCGAGTTCTACGACAAGCGCCTGCCCGCCGACATCGTGTCGGTGCGGCATTTCGACAGCTGGTGGAAGTCCGCGCGCCGGAAAGACCCGGCCATGCTGGACTTCTCGACCTCGACCGTCGTCAACGCGGGCACCGCCGTGCTGGATCCGGCCGCCTTCCCCGATGCCTGGCGACAGGGCGAGCTCAGCTTTCCGCTCACCTACCAATTCGAGCCGGGCACCGAGGAAGACGGTGTCACCGTCCGCATTCCGGTCGAGCAGCTGGCCCATGTGCGTGCCGTCGGCTTCGACTGGCTGGTGCCGGGCATGCGCGACGAGTTGGCCGCGGCACTGATCAAAACGCTGCCGAAGGCGTTGCGGCGCAGTGTCGTTCCGGCGCCGGATTTCGCGGCGGCGGCACTGGCCGCGCTCACCCCGCGCGCCGAACCGCTGCGCATCGGGCTGGCGCGGGAACTGTCGCGCCTCGGCTCGATCACGATCGACCCGACCGACCTCGACACCGGTGCGCTGCCGGATCATCTGCGGATGACGTTCGCGGCCGTCGACGCCAAGGGCCGAGTGCTGGCCCGCGGCAAAAGCCTGCCGACGCTGAAAACTCAGCTGGCAGAACAGGTTGCCGCTTCTGTTGCCCGCGCGACGGCGGGCGCGGAACGGGCACCCGCGGCGGCGTGGACCTCGGAATCGCTCGGCACCGTGGAGCCGACGGTCCGCCGCGAGGTCGCCGGGCAGACCGTCACCGGCTATCCCGCCCTGGTCCCCGAGGGCGACGGGGTGGCGGTTCGCGTGCTCAGTTCCCCTGCCGCACAGGCCACCGCGATGCGGGCAGGCACCCGCGCCCTCGTCCTGAAGGCGCTGCCGACCTCGGTCCGCACCGTAACGTCGAGCCTGCGCCCCGCGGATCGTCTTGCGCTGAGCCAGAATCCGTCCGGATCGCTGGACGCGCTGATCGAGGACTGCCGCGCCGCGGCCGCCGACGAGCTCATCGCCGCCGCGGGCGGACCGGTGCACAACCCGGACGACTTCGCCGCACTGATCGCCAAGATCCGCCCCGACTTCGTCTCCGCCGTCGCCCAACTCGTCCGCCTGGTGGTGCCGATTCTGGCGGAGGCACACCGGGTTTCGGCCGCACTGGCGGAAACCTCCGAACGCGACATCGCCGAGGACGTCCGCGACCAACTCGACAACCTCGTCTTCCCCGGCTTCGTCTCCGAATGGGGCAGCACCCGGCTGCGCGAACTCCCCCGCTATCTCCAGGCCGCCGTCGCCCGCCTGGAGTCGCTGCCCGCCTCCGCGATCCGCGACCGCCAGGGCATGATCGAACTCGACCGCGCCCTCACCGCCTATGACCGCCTGGTCAACTCCCTGCCGGAAAACCGCCGCCACGCACCGGCCGTGGTCGACATCTGGTGGATGCTCGAAGAGTTCCGCATCAGCCTGTTCGCCCAGAAGCTCGGCACCCCATACCCGGTGTCCGCCAAGCGCATCGAACGCGCCATCGCCGCCATCCGCCGCTGACCCAACTGACCCGCCGCACACCCAATCGCATACCAACCGGTATACGGCACACCAAAGCATCTGCGGCCGTTGCCATTCAACCGCGACAGCCGCGCAAGCGACGCATCCGGCGCCGAAGCAGCCACACGCCTGCGGCTGTTGCTTATTCGGCCGCGACGGCCGCCGCCTCGCGGGCGGTACGCATCTCCTGGATCTCGCGTTCGAAATCCGCTGCGGAGGTGAAGGAACGGTAGACCGAGGCGAAGCGGAGGTAGGCGACCTCGTCCAGGTCGCGCAGCGGGCCGAGGATGGCCAGGCCGACCTCGTGGCTGGGCACCTCGGGAGAACCCTTGGCGCGCACCGCGTCTTCCACCTTCTGGGCGAGCAGGTTCAGCGCGTCGTCGTCGACCTCACGCCCCTGGCAGGCGCGGCGCACGCCGCGGATGACCTTCTCCCTGCTGAACGGCTCGGTGACGCCGCTGCGTTTGACCACGGACAGGATCGCGGTCTCGACCGTGCTGAACCGCCGCCCACAGTGCGGGCACGCGCGGCGGCGGCGGATGGCCGCGCCTTCGTCGGCCTCGCGCGAGTCCACCACCCGGGAGTCGGGGTGTCGGCAGTACGGGCAATGCATCCGAGAGATCCTTCGTCGATGCGCGCGCTCGCGGCCGGCCCGGCAACCGATCGGGGTGACCGTCCCGGCGAGCACGTGTACAGGGGCCTAGACCCCGGCACCAGGTAAACCTCAGGCGATATGCGGAATACCTGCATAGCTCTTCGAGGATACCTGTCCGGGTACCCGGGATGTCCCACTCACCCTGCGTTGCCCCGCGCAATCGCCACCTATGGCCGGACTATTCGACGACCTGCCACTGCGATGTCAGGTCGGCGATGAGCTCGGGCAGGCGCGGAACGAGGCGGCCACGGGCGAGTTTGTTCCAGAACGACTCGCCGAGTACAGCGGGGGCGAGCGCGGGATTCAGTTCCATATCGATATGGCGCGGGACGAGGTCGCCGGTGATGTAGGTCCAGCGAGTGTCGCGGTCGGCCCAGTTGAAGTCGGGCAGCGGGGTGCGCAGGGCCAGGGTGCGGCCGCCGAGATCGGCGCGGACGGTGGCCGGCGCGAACACGCCCGGAGCGCGGACACCTGGCACGGCGGGTTTGCCCGCGATGGTGCTGACGTAGGTGAGCACGCGGCCGATCGGCGCGCGGCCCGCCGAGGTCGCGTCCCACTGGTCGGCGATCACCCGGTTCTGTTCGCGGTCGGTCATCCGGATCAGCGCGTCGATAGTGCCCTCGCGGGTGCCCGCGGCGATCGACCGCCACGCGGTATGGATGTCGGCATCGAGCACACCCGCCTCGGACATCTCGTCGATGCCCCGCATACCCAGCGCCGCATACGCTTCGTGCATCGGAACCAGGTCGGTGAAAATGTGCTTCTGCATGATCATCAGCCGAGTCTGGTACCAGGCGACATCCTCGGCGCTGAGCCGCGATCCCTCCTCGGCGAGCAGACGGATGTCAGCGGGCAACTCGCGCACGAGTTCCGGTGGGGTGTTTCGCAACAGGTCGGCGACGGTATCGCCGAGTTGATGGATGCCTGGCACGTCGAGCACCACACCGACATCGCTCATATCGAAGAATCCGGAGGCGAACGAACCGCCCGCGATGCCGGCCAGCCCGGCCCAGTAGAACTCCGGATGCTGCGTGGCGAGCCGCAGGTAGTTGACGTACACCTGGTTGAATGTGCGCTCGTTGGCTCGCACCCCACGCGCCGGATCCCAGGCCGCAAGATCGATGTCGGCGTTGCGCGTCGCGACGACCAGCCAGTACTGATGCAGCAACGTCGCATACCGGCGCGGCGACACGCCGTCAGCGCGCGCCTTCTCCACCGCGGCGGACAAGGCCGACTCGTCCAGTGGGAGCGCCGGATTCAGCCCGCCACCGCCCGCACCGTCACCGTTGACGGCGGGTAGGTCCAGGTACGCCGCATAGGCAGGCGCCGCCTGAGCGGCCGGAATAGATCCGAACCCGAAAACGAGACACAGAGCGAGCCCGGCGATTCGGGCGAGAAGCCGGGCAGGTCGTCCGGCGGTGGCGAGGTGCGTCATTGCTAGTCCCGAACTCGTTCGAAGGCCAAGGCCATGTCTGGCAAAGACCTTTGCCAGATCACGTTTTCAGCACACTAGCAACATGTTCTAGCCGACGATCAACAAATCCGGCCACATCGCGCCGGGACAGCGGCGTCAGCGCGGTGCGGTTACCCCTTGCGGCAGCAGACTTCCCGGCGCGACATCGACGGGCGCCGACTGTCCATCGACCACAGCGGGCACCGTGGACGTCGAGGTGTCGCCACCCCAGTCCCCCGCCCGCAGGTGCGCCAGCGTGATGAGCGCGGCCACCACGAGCGCACTCAGTAGCGCGGCCACCGCGAGTACGGCGAAACCGACCTGCGCCTGCTCGACCAATTCCCCCGGGTGCGCGCCACTGGGGCGGCGCACCGTCGAAGTTCGTGTGCCACGGTCGTATACCGCGACCCCGCCGGGCCGTGCGCCACGCGGGCGCCGGTCGACGGTGGACCGATGTGTCGAATCCAGTGTCCGCGTACGCAAGGTGCCTCGATGCACGCGCGGGACGGTGGCGAAGGCCAGATCTATCTCGGCCGAGTCGATGTCGCGCGGGTCGACCTCGCGAGTATCGATGACACGGGCCTCGTCGACGAGCGGCACGAGGGCCGCTCCGGTCGTGCCGACCTCCGTGTTGATGTCGCTGATCGCAGTGCTCATCGGACAAACCTCCGTGGTGGGTGCTCCGTCTGTGTTCGAGCTGGGTTGTTCGAGCTGGGCGGGCCGGTCGGGCTGGTCGGTACCGCTGTTCAGTGCCACTTTTCGATGCATTGTTCGCTCAGGTGTTCGAAGAACTGATGTTCGATTTCTACCACGCGCCACCGACAATGTCAGCAGGAAACGCCCGACACTCTCGAACAGATGTTTGAAACATTGGCTCGACCGGACTAGATTCGAAAGACGAAATTGCAAGACAGGCCATGCACAGATATGCCGGGCAACGGATCAGCCCGGACACAGCAAGGAAGGGCGGTTGCGGTGAGGCACACAGACGACACGGGCGTAGAGAGCGAAGGCGGCGCCGACACGGCGGTTACCGGGGCGGATCTCACCGTGCGTCAGCGCAAAGTGCTGGATGTGATCCGGTCTTCAGTGAGCGAGCGCGGCTACCCGCCGAGCATCCGGGAGATCGGCGACGCCGTCGGGCTCACCTCGACCTCCTCGGTGGCTCATCAGCTGCGCGCGTTGGAGCGCAAGGGCTTTCTGCGACGCGATCCGAATCGTCCACGCGCCGTTGACGTTCGCGGCCTCGACGAGGTCGGCCGCGCGGTCACCAGCCTGCACGCCGCCACGGTGGACGAATCCGACAGCGCCGCAGTCGATCCGAGCAGGCCGACGCCGACGTTCGTGCCGGTACTCGGTCGGATCGCCGCCGGTGGCCCGATCCTGGCCGAGCAGGCGGTCGAGGACGTGTTCCCGCTGCCCCGCGAACTGGTCGGCGAGGGATCGCTGTTTCTGCTGAAGGTCGTCGGGCAGTCGATGATCGACGCGGCGATCTGCGACGGCGACTGGGTGGTGGTGCGGCAGCAGAACGTCGCCGACAACGGCGACATCGTCGCCGCCATGATCGACGGCGAAGCCACGGTGAAGACGTTCAAACGCACCGGCAAGGATGTCTGGCTGATGCCGCACAACCCGGTGTTCGAACCGATCCCCGGCAACGATGCACAGGTGCTCGGCAAGGTCGTCACGGTCATCCGCAAGATCTAGCCGAGCTCGATACTCGAACGGCCGCACGGTGATCCGTGCGGCCGTTCGCGGTAAACGCCCTCGTTTGCCCAGGCCACAGGCGTTCACAGCACATTGCCAGCGAGCGCCCAGCGCCTTCACCGCTGCGCCGGTCATGCTCCTGCAGTGACCACGATCAGCGCCGAACCGGCCCTGCCCGATGCGACCGACACCGCCGACACGCCCGACCCGGACGGCCTGCCACCGGCCAGCCGCTGGGAGCGAGTGGGCCTGGTCGCGCTCCTGATCGGGACGGCTGCCGCGTACCTATGGCACATCACCGTCAACGGCATGGGCAACAACTTCTACGCCGCCGCCACCTGGGCGAGCTCCCGCGACTGGAAAGCACTGCTGTTCGGCTCGCTCGATCCCGGCAACTTCATCACCGTCGACAAACCACCCGTCTCCCAGTGGGTGATGGGACTGTCCGGCCAGCTGTTCGGCTTCAGCAGCGCGAGCATGCTGATCCCGCAGGCGCTGATGGCGGTCGCCGCGGTCGGCCTGACCTACGCCGCGGTCACCCGCGCGACCGACAGCCGCGGCGCCGGACTGCTCGCCGGCGCGGCGCTGGCGGCTACCCCGGTGGTGGCGTTGATGTTCCGGTTCAACAATCCCGACGCCGTGATGGTGCTCCTGATGACCGCGGGCGCGTACTGCACCATCCGAGCGCTGCGGCACGCGAGCCCGCGCTGGCTGATGCTGGCCGGTGTCGCGCTCGGGTTCGCGTTCCTGGCCAAGATGCTCGAAGGGTTGATGGTGCTGCCCGCCTTGGGCATCGCCTACCTCATCGTCGCGCCGAACACGCTGCGGAATCGGTTGTGGCACTTGACCGGTGCTGCTGCCGCGTTGATCGTCTCGTCCGGTTGGTATGTGCTGCTGACCATTCTGTGGCCCGCGTCATCGCGTCCCTACCTGGCCGGGTCGACGAACAACACCTTCATGGATCTGGTGCTCGGCTACAACGGGTTCGCGCGATTCCTCGGCCAGAATCATCGGGGTGGCGGCAACCGCTTCGAGCTGCCGCCCGGGTACGAGATGCCGCGCGATCTCGGTGGTGGCGGCTTCGGTGGTTTCGGTGGGTTCGGCGGATCGAGTCATTGGAAGCTGTTCACCGGTGAGATCGGGTTCGAGATCTCCTGGCTGCTGCCCGCCGCGCTGCTGGCGTTCGCCGTGGTGCTGGTGTCCCGCTGGCGCGCGCCGCGTACCGACCAAGTACGCGGTGCCGCTTTGGTTTTCGGGCTGTGGCTGGTGATCGACGGCATCGCGTTCACCACCATGAAGGGTGGCATGCACGCGTATTACACGCTGGCGATCGGGCCGGCGATAGCGGGCATGTTCGCCATCGGCGTGCACGAAGTGTGGCGGCGACGCGACGAGGTATTCGGCCGAATCGGCGCCGCCGCACTTGTTCTCGCGACCGGCGGGTGGGCGTTCGTGTTGCTGAGTCGCAATTCCGATTGGCTGCCGTGGCTGCGCTGGACCCTGCTCACGGTGTCGGTGCTCGCCGCACTGGGACTGCTGGCCACCGCCTTCCCCGCGGTGTCGAGCCGACTGCGCACCCGGACCATCTCGGTGCTGGTGGTCGCGGGCGTGCTGGCCGGACTGGGCGGCACCTCCGCTTACGCGGCCGCCACCTTGCCGCAGGAACATGTCGGCGGCGGTCCCTCCGTCGGACCCGCCAAGCCCGAGAAACCCGGCCCCGCCAACCAGATGCGCCGCGCAGTCACCGCGTTCCTCGACGGCACGACCGAACCTCAGGTCGTCGAGATGCTGCGCAACACGACGACCACGTGGTCGGCCGCGGTCGACCGGTCCTCGACAGCCGCGAGCCTGGAACTCGACAGCCGCACGCCCGTGATCGCCATCGGCGGCTTCACCTCCGACGACCCCGTGCCGACCCTCCCCGACTTCGAGCACCTCGTCAGCACCCACCAGGTGACCTATTACCTGGCCCAGGAGGTACAACTGCCCGACTCCTGGAAGGTCGCGGACCAGCCCGGCGTCCTCTCGGAACCCGTCCAGGCACCGAAGAGCAACGGCCTGTGGCGACCCTCCGGAAACAAGGAAATCGCCGATTGGGTCGCCGCCCACTACAACTCGGTCCACATCGGCAACGTCGCGGTCTACGACCTGACGAAGCCGACACACTAGGCAACCACGTCCGTCGACCTCAACCGCCAAACCCTCGCGCTCCTCGTCGAAATCCGCACTCTCGCTTGGGTTCTGCACTCGGAATAGGGCCGTGAATCGAGTGCGGATCCCGAGGAAGGGTGCGGATTTGATGTGGCGGGGCCGTGGTCTGCGGTCAGTGTGGGCTGGCTAGGCGTTGGTTGGTGACGTGTAGTTGGCGGGTGGTGCTGGTTTCGAGGTTTTGGACTTGGCTGGGGTTCAGGCGGTCGCAGAGGCGGCCCCAGTGCACGGCTACTTGGTCGCCGGGGGTCACGTCGGGGACGGCTGAGTAGCCGTCGGTCCAGATTTCCGCGTGCTGGGGTGCGGGGGCCGACAAGCTCAATTCGTGTCCGTCCCAGACTAATTCGCTGCGGCTCAGGGTGATATCGGTTCCCGCGCAGTCGATTACGGTTCCCCAGGAAATGCGGCAGCCGTCGAGGACCTGCACCGGATGGTTGCTCTTCGCTTTGCCGAGCAGGCGAGTCCATGGGTACACGCCGAATACGTGGAAGCCGTGGTTGGCGGCTGCTTCGGTGGCGAGGTCGGCGGTCAGATGGGTCCAGTAGTGGCCTGCCAGCGGGCCGATGACGGCCAGCAGTTCGGCCGCGAACGCCTCGGGGTCGAGGTCGGCGCCGAGACCGCCGCCCAGCCAATACGACTCGACGAGGCGGTGGTCCAGCGGGTCGGCGATCCCGCTCAGTCTGGACATCACCCGCAGGTAGGGCCACGCGCCGGAGAACTGTCCGGCCACCGCGCGCACGTCGGCTTCGGAGCCGCCGCGCAACGCGACGGCTTCCGGTGGTCCGCAGTAGCCGAGCCGGTTCGGCGCGTACGCGTATCGTGCGAAGAACTCGGTCCCGCTGACGACCTGCTCGATTACGGACTCCTCACTCACTCGACGGCCGGCTGCTCAACAGATGCGCGGCAACTGCTCTCCTGCCGGGAGATCTACCACGCGGGTGCCACCCAGCGCGGTCCGCGCGACCACCATGCCCGGGTGCTCCTCGACGCAGACGCCGATGACAGCGGCGCGGGAGCCGAGCGGATGCTCGCGCATCGCGGCCAGCACCATGTCCGCTTCCTGCGGCGCGATGAAGGCGACCAGCTTGCCCTCGTTGGCGACATACATCGGGTCGAGCCCGAGCAGACCGCACGCGTCGCGCACCGCCGCGGGCACCGGTAGCTTCCGTTCGTCCAGTGACACACCGACTTTCGCGGCCTTGGCGATCTCGTTGAGCGTGGCCGACATGCCGCCACGAGTGGGGTCGCGCAAGACGTGCAGGTCGGCGCCGGTGGCCAGCATCGCGGCGACCAGGCCGTTGAGCGGCGCGGTGTCACTGCATACGGTGGTGCCGAATTCGAGGCCCTCGCGGCAGCTCATCACCGCGACGCCGTGCACCCCGATATCGCCGCTGACGATCACGACATCGCCGGGCCGCGCCCGCTGCGGCCGGATGTCGACGCCGTCATCGACAATGCCGATGCCCGCGGTGTTGATGAAGATGCCGTCGCCGTGCCCGGAATCGACCACTTTGGTGTCGCCGGTGACCAGGGTGACGCCCGCCGCGAGCGCCGCCGTACCCACCGCCTTGGCGACCTGGGCGATGTCGGCCAGCGCGGTGCCCTCCTCCAGGATGAACGCGGTGGACAGCACCATCGGGCGCGCGCCCGACATCGCAAGATCGTTGACCGTGCCGTTCACCGCGAGATCACCGATCGAGCCGCCGGGGAACATCAACGGCTTCACCACGAACGAGTCGGTGGAGAACGCCAGCCGGACACCGCCGAGGGTGACCACCGCGGAATCGCCGAGCCCCGCGTCCGCGGCCGCCCCGAAGGCGGGCAGGAAAAGGTGCTCGATCAGCTCGCCGGACATCGCGCCGCCGCCGCCATGGCCCATCACGATGTTGGGTGAGTCCCGCAACGGCATCGGGCAGACCCAGCTCTCCATGTCGATGGTCGCCCCCGCGACGACCGTTTCGTCAGGCATGAGCCACCGCCGCGGGCAGATCCAGCCGCCGGTACAGGTAGTAGGCCGCGCACGCGCCCTCGGAGGACACCATGGTGGCGCCCAACGGGTTTCGTGGCGTGCACTCCTTGCCGAACGCGGCGCATTCGTGCGGTTTGATCAGACCTTGCAGTACCTCGCCGGAGCGGCAGATCGACGACTCGTCGGTATGCATGTCGCTGACGGAGTACCGGAGCTCGGCATCGTAGTCCTGATAGCGCTCGGACAGCTTCCACCCGCTCTGCGGGATCATGCCGATCCCGCGCCAGGCCCGGTCGGTGACGTCGAATACATCACGCAGCATCGCCCGCGCGGCCGGGTTGCCTGCCGACTGCACCGCGCGCGGATAGGCGTTCTCCAGTTCGTATTTGCCCGCCTCCAGCTGAATCACCGTGCGGCGGATGCCTTCCAGGATGTCGAGCGGCTCGAAACCGGTAACCACCATCGGCACCTTGTACTTCGCGGCGAGCGGCGGATACTCCTCGGTGCCCATCACGCTGCAGACGTGTCCGGCGGCGAGGAAGGCCTGGACCCGACAGCTCGGCGACTCCATGATCGCCGCGATGGCGGGCGGCACCAGCACATGCGAGACGAGCAGCGAGAAGTTCTCGATACCAAGGCGTTTCGCCTGATACACGGTCATCGCGTTGGCCGGGGCGGTGGTTTCGAAGCCGATGCCGAAGAACACCACCTGGCGATCAGGGTTCTCGCGGGCAATGTTCAGCGCGTCCAGCGGCGAATAGACGACACGTACGTCGCCACCCTCGCTCTTCACGTGGAAGAGGTCCTTCTGGCTGCCTGGCACGCGCAGCATGTCGCCGAAGGAGCAGAAGATCACGCCGGGTCGCGCGGCGATCGCCAGAGCCTTGTCGATCACCTCCAGCGGGGTGACACACACCGGACAACCGGGGCCGTGGATCATCTCGATCTCGTTCGGCAGCAACTGATCGATGCCGTGCCGGATGATCGAATGCGTCTGTCCACCACAGACTTCCATGATCGCCCAACGTCGGGTGGTCACGCTGCGGATCTGGTCGAGCAGCTTCGCCGCCAGCTCCGGATTGCTGAACTCGTCGAGATACTTCATGGCGTCACCTCTGTATCTGGTTGTGGCGAAACGGCTGCAGTGGCGGTGGGGTCGGCAAGCCCGGCTTGTTTGGCGGCCAGGGCGAAGCCGTCGCCGAATTCCTCGTTGAGTACGCCTAGGCGCTCGAATTCGGCGAGTGTCCTGAGCGCCGATTCCTCGTCGAGGCGCTGGATCGCGAATCCGACGTGGACGACCACGTAATCGCCGACGGCAGCGTCCGGGATATATTCCAAGCACACGTCTTTGTGCACGCCGCCGAAGTCGACGACCGACATCAGGGTGCCGTCCCGCTCCTGCAGGTCGAGCACCTTTCCTGGTACTGCCAGGCACATGGCCGCGCTCCTTTCCTCATCCCGCGCTGACGGCGAGTAGTTGCCCGAACGCGAGTCCGCCGTCGTTGGGCGGCAGCCTGCGATGGGAGATGACGTGAAAGCCGTTGTCCTGCAACAGGGCGCGGGATCGCGCCAGCAGGAGGGCATTCTGGAAGACGCCGCCGGAGAGGGCGACAGGGATCGACGGTGCCGAATAGGCCACCGCCAGTTGGAGAATCAGGTGCGCCACGGCGTCGTGGAAACGCGCGCCGATCGCGGCGGCCGAGACACCGTTCGCCGCGTCCGCCACTATCGCCGCGAGGACGGGCGCCGGGTCGAGTAGTGCGGGGGCGGTTTCGTCGCCGCGCTGGGCGTCCACCGCGAACCGGTATCCCGCGTCGATCGGAACGCCGCGGGCCAGTCCCTCGAGCTCGATGGCCGCCTGCGCCTCGTAGTCAACCACGTGCCGGACGCCGGCCAGTGACGACACCGCGTCGAACAATCTGCCCATGCTGGAGGTCGGCACGCAGCCGAGGCCGGTCTCGAATTGATGTGCCAGCACGGCACGTTCGCCGGCGGGGCAGGCGCGGACCGACGGGATCGACTCCGACCACTCGATGCCTGCCGCCCACAGGTGGGCCAGCGCCATTCGATACGGCCGGTGCACGCTCACGTCACCGCCCGCCAATGGCGCGTACTTCAGGTGGGCCAGCCGCAGGAAACCCTTGTAGCCGGCCAAGAGCACCTCACCGCCCCACACCGCGCCGTCCGGGCCGAATCCGGTGCCGTCGAAGGCGATACCGAGAACCGTTGCCGCCGCGCCCAATCCGTGCTCACCCATGACCGAGGCAATGTGTGCGTGATGGTGCTGCACCAGGCGCACCGGTCGGTCGCCCGCATTGCGCTGTGCCCAGGCGGTGGAGCGATAGCGCGGGTGCGCGTCGGCGACGAGTTGGACCGGATGTACGCCGGTGAGCTGTTCGAGGTGGTGCTCGGCGTCGTCGAAGGCCCGCAGCGTGGCGAGGTCGTCCATGTCGCCGATGTGCTGACTGAGCCACGCGTATCGCCCCTCCGCCACCGCGCAGGTGTTCTTCAGATCCGCGCCCACTGCCAGCGTCGGCGGCATCGGGACGGGCAGTGCCAGGGGCAGCGGTGCGTAGCCACGAGAGCGGCGCACGGGCAATTCGAGGCCATCGACCAGCCGGACCACCGAGTCATCGCACGGAACGAGGATGCGCCGATTGTGCGACAGCCAACCGTCCGCGAGTCCGGTCAGGCGAGTGCGCGCATCGGTGTCGTCGTAGCAGATCGGCTCACCGCCGAGATTGCCCGACGTCATGACCAGCACCTGCGGGCCGGGCGGATCACCGGGCAACCCGAACAGCAACAGGTGCAACGGGGCGTAGGCGATCATGACGCCAAGGTCAGGATTGCGGGGAGCCACCGAGGCCGCGGGTCCGGCTGCGTCGAGGGGGGCCAGCAGCACGATCGGTCGCGCCGGGCTCATCAGTAACGCGGCGGCCGCGGGATCGACCTCGACAATCGAGCGGGCGGTGTCCAGGTCGGGCACCATGACCGCGAAAGGCTTGTCGCCTCGGCGCTTTCGCTTGCGGAGTTCGGCGACTGCGGATTCGTTGGTGGCGTCGCAGGCCAAGTGGTAGCCGCCGATGCCTTTGACGGCGAGGATGCCGCCGTCACGCAACAGGTTTCGGGCGGCGATGAGTGGGTCGCCGGTGCCCGTATAGGCGAGGGTGGGGCCGCAGTGGGGGCAGGCGATCGGCTGGGCGTGGAAGCGGCGGTCGGCGGGGTCGGCGTATTCGCGGGCGCAGTCGGCGCACATCGGGAAGCCGGCCATCGAAGTCTGCGGGCGGTCGTAGGGCAGGGTCGCGATGATGGTGAAGCGGGGGCCGCAGTTGGTGCAGTTGATGAAGGGGTGGCGGTGGCGGCGGTTCGCGGGGTCGGCGAGTTCGCGGGCGCAGTCAGCGCAGAGCGCGACGTCGGGCGAGGCCAGGGTGCGGCCCGCACCGTCGCGGGTGGTGTCGGCGATATGGAAACCGGTGCCGCCGCGCAGCGGGATAGTCTGCTGCTCAACGGATTCGACCACCGCGAGCGGTGGCGGACTGTCCCGGACGCGTCGCACGAATTCGTCCAGATCGGCCGGCGCGCCTTCGATTTCGATGATCACGCCGGAGCTGTCGTTCGACACGCGCCCGGACAGCGCCAGTTCCGCGGCGGTGGTGTAGACGAAGGGCCGGAAACCGACCCCCTGCACCACGCCACGCGCCACCACTCGGCGCCGGGACCGGTGCCCGGTCATGGTTCCTCACCGCTTCCGAGCATGCGCAGCCCCGCCAGCGCCGATGCCGCGCCGGCCTCGTCGGTCTTCTCCACGACGAAGCCCATGTGGATGATCACCCAGTCGCCGGGCCGCGCCGGGTCGTCTTCCAGCAGACCGATATTCACCTTGCGCTTCTCGCCCTGGACATCGATCAGCGCGATCTGATTGTGGTAGCCGTCGAGGATTTCGACGACGCGGCCGGGAATGCCAAGGCACATCGGTCATTCCTCCTGTCGAGCTGCGGTGGGCGTGGGTGGGTCATCGAGTGGCGACAGATCCGCGAGGACTTCGGCTACCGCTGCGACCGCCATATCCACTGCGGCGGCAACAGGTTCGGACAGGCCCATGCCCTCGTCCACCGATTCGATCTGGCAGCCGATCACATAGGTCGGCGGTAGGGTGCCGCCGAGCGCGCGAACGCTGGCGAACACCGCCGCCGGATTCATCGCGTGCGCGTCGAGGTTCGCGGCGCCGTCGTTGTCCGGTTCGGCCTGGAGCACCTGAACGCGGCCCGGCGCACCGCGATTCGGCACCGCGTCGATCAGCACCAGCGCGTCCCATCCGTCGAGTAGGTCGTAAGCCAGGTGCATGCCGCGGATGCCGTAGTCGACCACGCGCACCGCCGGGTCGGCGTGGGGCGGCAAGCGCCGCACCACCTCTGGCCCGAATCCGTCGTCGCCGAGGAAGATGTTGCCGATCCCCGCGACCAGCACTGTCGTCGTCAGATCACCCCTGATCCTCGGTCGGCGCGGTGGCCCCGCCGACTTCCGCGCCGCCGACCTCGCCGGTGGCGGTCTCGTTCGGGTCGTGCGCTTCGTCTTTGCGGCCCTCGTACGGCGGCACCGCGGGCTCGGCGTCGGAACCGGCGGTTTCATTGGTGAATTCGGCGGTCCGCTCGGACTCGGTGCCTTCGGCGGAGGTCGTCTCTTCGTGTCCGATGTCGCCCGCCGGACGATCCGGATGCCCGGCCACCGTATCGGCACCGGTATCTCGCGAGCCCGGCTCGCCCCGCTCCGACTGGGGTTCCTCGCGCTGATCAGGGTCGGTCATGACATCTCCTCAGTGCTACATGTGCCGAATCTTCAAGTACCGCCGCAAATCCGGGATCGATCGCACGCCGACATAGGCGGCTGCGAGGACGATCACCGCGACGACCGCGGTCGCAATAATTCCGACGATCTCCATATCGGACCTTCCTTACTTTTCGGGGCTGGTGAGTGGTTCGATCTCGTCCGGCGCGAAATACAGGTAGCGGCCGTACCATTCGTGCAGATCCGCCGCCGGGTCGTCGTCGATGACGACGCCGACGTGGGCGTGGCCGTCGACGTCTTCGTGCACCGAGGTGACGCGGGCGATCTTGCCGTCGAAGAACAGGTCTTGCGCATCGGCCCGCCGGGAGGGGTGCAGCCGCACCTTGCTGCCCTTGCGCACCCGCACGCCCGCGATCGATACCGCGTCGGATTCGGGTCGTACGGCGTTGTCGGCCAGTGGATCCCACCAGTCGACGCCCTCGGGGATTTCCGGAATCAGGTGTGGCTGCCCTAGATGCGGGTCGCGCAGTACCCCGTGTAGCTGCTGCATCGACTCCGGCGTCATGGCGTCACAGCGGTCGATGATCTGGGCGGCACGCGGATCGGTGGCGCGGGCCTGCGCCTTCTCGTCGTCGGTCATCGTCATTACGCGCAGCGTGAGGATCTCGTCGATCTCGGTGGAGTCGAACAGCGGACCGTCGCTCTGTTCGGCGATCTCCGGATGGTCGTAGAGGATGATCGGCGTGATCAGCAGCAGGCTCTGGTCACCGGGTGGCCCGGCGAGCACCGGGAACCAACGGTCCCGCACACAGCGGGCGGCGGCATCGGCCGCGTCATCCGGCGGCTCGAGCAGCGAAAGAAACTGTCCGTCAGAGACTTCAGCGATGACGTGCGCGCCGATCAGCGAGCGGGCGATGGCGTCGCGCTGATCCGTCACGGCCGCCCCGGCATTGCGAGCCAGCACCGAAAGCCGTGCGTAGCCCGCGACCTGATCGACGGAGAGCTCGAGTTCCGCGTCCAGCGCGAGGCGAGTGCGCACCAATCGCCCGGCGACCTTGCCTGTCGCGTTGGTGATGTCTTCGATGTCGGTCCCACCCGGCACCCGCACCGGCCAGGTCCCTGCGGCGAGCGGCAGTGGGCCGACCACGAATTCGCGTTCGACGGCCTCGTCCCAGGTGATCCACGAATGCGAGCCCACCGTCAACTCCGCGAGCCGCGCCCCGTCCCGATCCTCGACCGCCCGCCGCTGCAGTTGCAGGAATCGGACCGTCAGCGTGATCGCCGTGTCGGCGGTGGTGTCGACCAGGCATTGCGCCGACATGCTCGACTCTTCGCCGAGCCCGGCCGCGGCGGCACCCACAGGACCGAGCACGCCGAACTGCCAGCGCGACTGATTCTTTCGCGAACTCGCCCGATAGGGATACAGCAGATATCCCTCATACAGCACCGCGTCGGCGACGGCACGCGCTCTGGCCCTGGTCTCGGCGGTCATCACTGCGCCTCGCCGGTCGACGGGGCATCTTCCGCGCGACGCGCCAGCAACTGAGTCACCGCGTCGTCGAAGCCGAGCAGTCCGTGGGCGGACTTGTAGGTGGCGAGCGCGTCCAGCGTCTCTCTGCTCAGTCGCAGCCAGCCGGAGTTCGGGTAGTGCGCGGCCATCACGTCACGCCAGACCGAGACCGGCATGTCGAACTTGTCCTCGCGATCCCACGGGATCTGCTGAATGCCGAAACCCGTTGTCCCTTTGAGGAATACCGTGCCGCTGAACAGAAAGATCAACGGCACACTGCCCTCGTGCAGCGCGTGCAGATACTTGGACCCGGTCACCTCGAAGTCGTAGGTGACCGGCATCGGCAGATCCACCTCGGACCCGCCGTGGAAGCCGCGAATCATGGTGGCACAGTGCATCCAGAGAAAGGTTCGCTGGGTGTCGCGCCAGCGTTCCCTCGGGCCGAACAGATCGGCCAGGCCGGCGCCCTCCTCCTCGGAGTAGCGGCGGCGGTGCGGTTCGATGCGCACCTGCGCGCGTAACGCGATCGCGTGCACGGGTTCGTCGGCGAGCGAGGCGATCCCGATGCGCGCGGACAGATTCGGCGCGGCGGCAAAGGGTTCCGGCTGCACGTCGAGTACCGCGAAGGTCATCGAGTTGACCGGGCTCATCACGCGCCGCCCGGCCTGGCCGGTTTCGCGCGGGCGGACACCGCGGCGAAGAACTCGTCGAGGTAGTCGTGCACATCCTGGCCGCCGTCGAATCCACGCCACAGCGTGCGCATTCGGCCGACGAACTCGTAACAGGTGTCGATCGGCAGCAGCAGGCACACGGCCTCGCCGGTGCCACGTTCGGGAACCCGGATGAGCAGCGCCTCGACATCCGGTGCCAGCACGGCCAATTCGGGATACCGATCCAGCACCACCTGCCATTCGGCGAGCGGCAGTTCGGATTCGGTGGCTCCGGCAGGCCCCGGATAGAACGCGACGGTCCGGTCGAGGGCGGAGTTGCGGAAGAAGAAGGCAAGTCCCACCGGGATTTCCAGCCCGTCCCACTCCCCCTGACTGATGGTGAACTCCGGGAAGTGCAGATACCGGTCCGGCACCGCGCGGTAGCGCAACCGCGCGCCCTGATCGGTGAACAGCAGATAGCACCCGCGACAGGTGCACATCAACTGTCTGCCTTCGACGTTCACCACATGCTGGTGTTCATCGGAGATCGGCTCGGCGCACATCTCGCATCGCTCGCCGACCGGCGCCGCGGGCGGGCGGTCGGCGGTGATCCGCTGTAAGGCGCGAAACGGTGAGGTCACCCGCTCACCCCCGCCGGCACGGCCACCGACAGTTCACCGGAACGGACCAGCACGGGCAGCGGTTCGAGGTGACCCTCGCCGTCCACCCGCGCGCCGGCCCGCACCGCGTCGAAATGCGCGAGGCAGTTCGGACAGCGCAGCACCGCGTCGCCGACCGGATAGCCGACCCGTCGATGCAGCGCGGCACCGGCCAGCGAGCTGTCGCAGGCCGGGCAGTGATCCCGGTAGGCGAACAGGGTGTCGCCCACCCGGCAGGCCAGCACGATCAGCCCGGCGATCGCGAACCCGCCCACCTCGCCCGGCTTCAGTTCCGCGAGTTCCGGTACCGCGACCCAGTTTCCGGCGGGCTGCTGACCGTTGGCGTGCACCCGCGAGAACAGCGAGTCGGCAGAAATCAGACCTGCCGCCGTCTGTGCCTCGGCCACCTCGATGGACACGATCTCTGGCGCGGCGGCCCGCACCGCGTCCTCGACCGCCAGCTCCAACGTCACCGACGACGACGGACAGGTCTTGCAGCTGCCGGACAGTTCGAGCCGAACCACACCGTCGGCGACGCCGAGCAGCGCCACGTCCCCACCGTGCGACCCGAGGTAGGGCCGCACGGTGTCGAGCGCCGTCCGCACCCTGGTGTGCACATCGTGCGGGTGCAGTCCGTGCACCAGCAGCAGACTGGCCACCAGTTCGTCACGGACGAGCCGATCGATCGTGTCGGTGTCGTTGCCGAGCAGCCGCAGCACCCGCTGCAACCCCGCGCCGTACAGATCCGCGATTTCCCGCACCAGGTTCTCGGCGCGCTCACGGGCCATGGCCCCGCCCGCCGAACTCGCGTCCAGCAGGGTCTCGATCCGTTCACCCGCTGTGCGCCACCGTGTCTCGTTATCGAGCGCAGTGTCATCGAGCGCGGTGTCTGGCTGGTCTCCCGGGCGATCGTCCACTGTCATCTCTGCGACCTTCCGCTCGACCGGGCCTCACTCCGCGGTCAGCGTTTGCGTCGGCGAGTGCAGTTTCTCCAGCGTCTTGCCGTTGCCGAGATACATGTGCACGCCGCAGGGCAGGCAGGGATCGAAGCTGCGCACGGTGCGCATGATGTCGATGCCCTTGAAGTGCTCGCGGTCGTTCTCCTCGAAGATCGGCTGACCCTGCACCGCGTCCTCGTACGGGCCCGGCGTGCCGTAGCTGTCGCGTGGGTTGGCGTTCCACGGCGTCGGCGGGTACGGGTGATAGTTCGCGATCTTGCCGTCCCGGATCACCATGTGATGCGACAGCACGCCGCGCACCGCCTCGGTGAAGCCGCAGCCGATGCCCTCGTCGGGCACCTCGAACTTCTCCCAGGTCTTGGTGTGGCCTGCCCGGATCTCTTCGAGGGCCTTCTCCGCGAAGTGCAGCGCACACGCGGCGGCGTAGGCCTGGAAGTAGGTGCGCGCCCGGTTGCGTTCGATCGTGTTGCTGCCGTGCACCGGAACCTGCCATTCGAAGCTGACCGGGCCCTTCAGCGCGGTCTTCGGCAGGTTGATCTGCACGCTGTGCCCGGTCGACTTCACGTAGCCGATGTCGACCAGCCGGGCCAGCGCCGTCGACCACAGGCGGGCCAGCGGGCCGCCGCCGGTATCCAACGCGAGATGGTCCTTGCCGTCGTACCAGCGCGGTGACATGACCCAGCTGTACTTGTCGTCCATGTCGCGCTTCTGCGGCCGGGGATTGGTGTGCTGGTTCCATGGGTGGCGCCGGTCCACCGGGTTGCCGAGCGGATCGGACTTGACGAACATCTCCTGATCGGTCCAGTCGTCGTAATACGAACTGCCCAAAAGGATTCGGATGCCGAGGTTGATATCGACCAGCGAGGTGGTGACCAGCTTGCCGTCGACGACGACGCCGGGGGTCACGAACATCTTGCGGCCCCACTCCGCCATGTCCTGGTAGTTGAAGTTGCAGACGTCGGGATCTTGGAACGATCCCCAGCAGCCGAGCAAGGTGCGGCGCAGGCCGACCTGTTCGTAGCCGGGCAGCGCCTCGTAGAAGAAGTCGAACAGGTCGTCGTGCATCGGCACGACCTTCTTCATGAACTCGACGTAGCGCATCAACCGGGACATGTAGTCGGTCATCAGCTGAATGGTCGCGACGGTGCCGACGCCACCGGGATACAGCGTCGACGGATGCACATGCCTGCCTTCCATCAGGCAGAACATCTCGCGCGTATATCGGCTGACCTGCAAGGCTTCCCGATAGAACTCGCCGGTGAACGGGTTGAGCGCCCGCATGATGTCGGCGATGGTCCGGTAGCCGTGCTCGTTGGAGTGCGGCGAGAGCGTCTTCTCCGCCATGGCCAGCACGGCGGGATTGGTTTCGGCGACCATCTTTTCGCAGAAATCGACGCCGACCAGATTCTCCTGGAAGATGTTGTGGTCGAACATGTACTCGGCGGCCTCGCCGAGATTGACGATCCACTCACCGAGAGCCGGGGGCTTCACCCCGTACGCCATGTTCTGGCAGTAGCACGAGCAGGTGGCGTGATTGTCGCCGCAGATGCCACAGATGCGGCTGGTGATGAAATGCGCGTCGCGCGGGTCCTTGCCCTTCATGAAGATGGAGTAGCCGCGGAAGATGGACGAAGTGCTATGGCACTCAACCACTTCCCGGTTCTCGAAATCGATCTTGGTATAGATACCCAGGCTGCCGACAATGCGCGTGATCGGATCCCAGGCCATCTCGACGAGGCTGTTGGGTTCGATCTTCTTATGCGACGGCTCGGGGACAATGGCAGTCATCGAAGATCCTCCTACCAGGTGCGAGTCGCGCCAGTTGTCAGCTTCTCGCCCTTGTGCCGCCAGCGCGGCTCTTTGTCGACCGTGCGGCCGGTGATGTGTCGGAGGCTGCGGATCATCGATCCGTAGAGTCCGGATGCGGCGGAGGAGAGCTTCCCGCCGGGTGGTTCGTCCATGAACGGCATGAATTTGTCGGGGAAGCCGGGCATGGTGCAGCCGATGCAGATGCCGCCCACGTTCGGGCAGCCACCGACGCCATTGATCCAACCGCGTTTGGGCACATTGCATTTGACGACCGGGCCCCAACAGCCCAGTTTGACAATGCATTTCGGCGAGCCGTATTCGGTCGCGAAATCGCCCTGCTCGTAATAGCCTGCGCGATCGCATCCTTCGTGCACGGTCGCACCGAACAACCACTTGGGTCGCAGCGCCTCGTCGAGCGGGATCATCGGCGCCTGACCGGTGGCCATGTAGAGCAGATAGGTGAGCGTCTCCGACAGATTGTCCGGCTGAATCGGGCAGCCCGGCACGCAGACAATCGGAATGCCCGCCTTGCTCGTCCAGTCCCAGCCGAGGTAGTCGGGCACACCCATGGCGCCGGTCGGGTTGCCCGCCATTGCGTGGATGCCGCCGTAGGTGGCGCAGGTACCGACCGCGACTATCGCGGTCGCTTTCGGCGCCAGCCGGTCCAGCCACTCGCTGGTGGTCATCGGCTGGCCCGTCGCGGGGTTATTGCCGAAACCACACCAATAGCCTTCGTCGTGCAGCTTTTCGTTAGGTATCGAACCCTCCACGACCAGCACAAAGGGTTCCAATTCGCCTCTGTCGGCTTTGAAAAACCACTCCAGGAAGTCGTCGGCCCCACCGTTCGGGCCGCACTCGAAATCGATCAGCGGCCAATGCACCGCGATTTTGGGTAGCCCGGGTAGGGCGCCCAAGGCGATCTCTTCGATACTTGGCTGGGTGGCGGCGGTTAGCGCTACCGAGTCACCATCGCAACTGAGGCCCGCGTTGATCCAGAGCACATGGATCAGAGTCTCTTCGGCGCGCACTGCTTCCTGAGTTGGCATCTAGCTGCCACCTTCCACAGCGGATCATCGGGTTTGCGTCTCGCTGGGCTTGAAGACGCATCAACCGAATGTGATCCTGATCACGTTATTCTAAGCTCAGCTCGACAGCATCCTCAAGGGCGACAGTTTTGAGAGGACGTCGTTGCTCCAAAAGCCATGAGTACCAACGATCTACGCCGTGACCTGTGGTTACCGACAGCGGGAGGATCTCGACACCGGGATTCACCGCCCTGGCAAACTCGCCGCACTTGTCCAGATCGAAGTCGACATAGGGCAGCAGATCGATCTTGTTGATCAGCACCAACTCGGCGGCGGCGAACATGTGCGGATACTTCAGCGGTTTGTCGGTGCCCTCGGTCACCGAGATAACCACGACCTTGCTGCGCTCGCCGAGATCGAAGAGCGCCGGGCACACCAGATTTCCGACATTTTCGATGAACAATAGAGTGCCGCGCGCGGGGTCCAGGGTTTCCAGCGCACGCTGCATCATCTCGGCGTCCAAATGGCAACCGGCGCCGGTGTTGATCTGCACGACTTTGCAGCCGGTCGCTTGAATGCGCTCGGCATCGAGCAGCGTCGCCTGGTCGCCCTCGATGACCGCCACCGGCAGCTCGCCGAGCTCGCGGATGGTCCGTTCGAGCAGCGTGGTCTTGCCCGCGCCAGGCGAGCTCATCATGTTGAGCGCGAGGATGTCGCGTTTCGCCAGCCACTCCCGATTGCGTTGTGCCAGTTGATCGTTCTTGGCCAGGACCTTCAGTTCCAGGCTCACCGTCTCGGTGCGCGGTAGGTGCACATGGTCGGCGCCCGGACCGTGCTGATGATCATGGCCGTGTTCGTGGTCGTGCTCATGATCGCCGTGCTGGTGGTGTTCGTGCGGGACGCGGATCACGGCTGCCGCGTCGTCGCCACATCCACAGGTTGCGCACATGCTTCGCTCACTTCCATCGACCGGATGCGGAGGTCGCGCCCGGAAAGGATCTCGACGTCAGCGCTCCCGCAACGACACAGCACAATCGGATCGGCCAGACCGAATTCGGCGCCGCAAGAACGACACTCGGCGGTGCCGAGTATTTGCTGAATGACGAGTCGCGCGCCTTCCGCGACCGTCCCCTCGGCGGCGAGTTCGAAACAGAATCGCATCGCGTCGGGCACCACCGCACATAACGCACCGACCTCGACGGTGACGCTGTGTACGGTCCGGCCGGCGGCATGCTCACACACGGCGTCGATGACGCTCTGGGTAATGGCCATTTCGTGCATCGCGGTTCTCGGATCATCGAGTAGGAACCCCTTTCGAGGCTACCGCCGCGCCAAGCGCCGTCGTGGCCGAATCAGATCGCTTGTCCCGCTCGGGTAGCGACGACTCCGGCCAGAATGACGCGCAGACCGTGGACGAACTCGGCGTCGAAGTCGGCGGTGAAAAGGGTGTCCACCAATGTGGCCGTCAGCGGGTATCGGGCGGTATCGATGACCTTTTCGATGTGATCGCGCCGGTAGGGATTGCTGTCGTATTCCGTTCCGCCGCGCGCCTGTTCCTCGATGACGAAGCCGACCGTGTAGTGCAACAAGATCGGGAACACGCGGCCGGCCTCGACGGGTTCGAAGCCCGCGTCTTCTAGCGTGCGCAATGTCAATTCCACTGTGCGCCACATTGCTTCGTCGTTGACGTAGGTGCCCGCGAGCACACTCGCGCCGTCCCGGTAGCGCAGCATCGACCGACGCAGCCGGGTGGCGAGCCCGATCGTCCACTCCTGCCAGGTCTGCCCCTGCCGCGGCGCCTCGACGCCCTCAACCGCCGCGACGAAGACGGTCCGCGCCATCGCGTCGAGCAGTTCGCGCTTGTTCTTGACGTGCCAGTAGAGCGCGGGCGCCTGCACGTCGAGCGCGGCGGCCACCTTGCGCATGGTCAGACCCGCGAGGCCGACATCGTCGAGCAGGTCCAGTGCCGCCTGGGCGATGACCTGGGTATCGAGCTTCACAGTCGCCTCCTGTCGGGAACCTCTTGACAGCTTAACAGCGTTCGCTGTCTACTTAACATCGTTAAGTGATTTAACGTTGTTAAGGAGCGGGTGATGGAGACGACCGAGGTGGTTATCGCAGGTGGCGGGCCTACTGGACTGATGCTGGCGACCGAATTGCGACTCGCCGGGGTCGAGGTGATCCTGCTCGACGGGCTGCCGCGGCGCACCGGCGAATCACGTGCCGGTGGCATCCACGCGCGCACCATGGAGATCTTCGATCAGCGCGGGTTGCTCGACGATCTACTCCCCCAGGGCCGCGTCATGCAGGCGGGACACTTCGGTGCGTTGCCCTTGGATTTCAGCGACTTCCCCACTCGCTACCCGTTCATGCTCGCCGTGCTGCAGTCCGTGATCGAGCGCGAACTAGACCGGCGCGCAACCGAATTGGGTGCGCCGGTGCGATGGGGATCGCCGGTCGTCGGGTTCGAGCAGGACGCGACCGGTATCGACATCGAGGTCAGCGGACCGGACGGGACCCGCCGGATTCGCGCCGCCTACCTGGTCGGCTGCGACGGTGGCCGCAGCACGGTCCGCAAGCTGGCCGGCATCGGCTTCAGCGGGACCGACGCGACCGCGACCGGAATGCTGGCCGATGTCGAACTGACCGATCCGCCCGCGGAACCGTTCTTCGGCCTGCGCCGCGGGGCAGGCGATTACTCCGCGGTGCAGTTCGAGCCCGGCTGGTGGCGGCTGGTCGTGCAGCGACACGACCTCGTGATGGCACGCGGCTCGACGCTGACGTTCGAGGACTTCCGGAAGCACTACCTCGAGATCGCGGGTACCGATTTCGGCATGCACAGCCCGCGATGGGTGACGCACTACGGTGACGCCGCACGGCAGGCCGATCGGTACCGGAACGGACGCGTGTTCCTGGCCGGCGATGCCGCGCACATCCACTACCCCGCGGGTGGGCAGGGGCAGAACCTCGGCGTGCAGGACGCGGTCAATCTCGGCTGGAAACTGGCAATCGCGCTGCGTGGCAACGGGTCCGACGAAGTGCTCGATACCTATGAGTCGGAGCGGCTTCCGGTGGGCGCTCGCGTGCTGCACAACACCCGTGCGCAGACCGCGTTGCAGCGGCCGGGGGCGCGCGTGGAGGCGTTGCGGGACATCATGGGCGATTTGATCGATATGGATGTGGTCCGGCAGCGGCTCGGGCTGATGATCACCGCGCTCGATATCCGGTATGACACCAAGGGGGATCATCCGCTGGCTGGACGGCGGGTGCCGGACGGTGATCTCAGCACGGGCGAGGGCGACACTCGGGTCTTCGAGCTGCTGCGGTCCGGTCGGCCGATGCTGTTGCGTCTCAATGGAAATCAGGTTTCGCCGGGGGACGGGTGGCGTGATCGGGTGGAGGTGGTCGATGCCCGTAGTCGCCAGGAACGGTGGGCGGTGCCCGGGGTGGGCGAAATCGCGGTGCCCGGCGCCATCCTCATTCGGCCGGACGGTTACGCCGCGTGGGTCGGTCAGGACGGCAGTGGACTGTCGGAATCGCTCGGTACCTGGTTCGGTCCGGCCTCCTGAGCTGGTCCAGCAGTGCTGGGGAGGGCCCCGTATGGTGCCCTCCCGCGCACGTTCGTCGGCGACCGGACGCGTCGGCTCGAGGGTCTGCTCGGCGTTCTGTCATGTCCAGCACGTTGGTGGACGGCGGCGCGTAATCCGGTCGCGACATCTCACGAATCGTGTGGTGGCAGCGTCTTCATGGCGTGAGCACGCAACGGAAGTTGTCCGGAAACCACGCGTTTCGTTCCCGCGGTGACGCCGATCGTCCCTCGCCGCGGCTACGAAATCTAGGGCTCTTTCCTCCTCGTCCGGCTCCCCCACCGCACACCGAGGCCGAACTCGAGCGCCTCATGGTGACGTTGCGGCAACAAGCTCGAAGTGGCACGACCGTCAGCATCGGACACAGCCGAGATCCCCACTCCGCCGCTGCCGCGCAGGCATTTGCCTCGGCGTGGCGGGAGCGTGGCTACCGCGTGTCGGCCGTCGTCGACTGGCCCGAGGATGCCGCATCCTGGCTGCGCCAAGCCAGCACCCTCACCGCTGGCGCTCCCGACGCCTGGGTAATCGCCGCCGCGGTCGAGGGTTTCGTTCAGTTGAGCCGACGCCTCGTGCACTCCACCCGCTGGTCCGCGCGCCGCACCTTCGCGTTCGCAGCGCTGGCCGACCCGATGGTCCCCGCGCTCGCGGGCCCTGAGGTCCTCGACGGACTACGGGGCGTGACCAGCGCGGGCGGCAGCTGGGCGATCGCCGGCAACGAAGTTATCTTCGCCGACTGACTACCCGGTCTGATCGTCGACCGTGGCGACGGGGGCGTTCTTCTGCACCGACTCGATGCCGTTCTTCGCCGCCGCCTTGCTCTCGTAGGCCTGACTGGCGGCGATGACCTCGCCGTTCGCCGCCTTCAGTCGCCACCGGGTCTTAGCGGCCTTATCCGTATACAGCTCGAATTTGGCGGCCATGACTACCTCACCTTTCACTCGACCGGAAAACATCTGTCCCTGGTCGAGTAACCCGTCAGCACCTGCTCAATCAGGGACCTATCCGGCTGATCGCAGCACTGCCAGCAATTGAGCGAGGTTCACGCCCGCGGCATCGGCAAGTGCCGCAATCGGCGCGGCCGGCGGATCCAACGGAAATTGCGCCTTTGTCGGGGGAAAGCCGTCAGCATTGGCCAGGACCGAGAGCGGTGTACCGATTGCCGACATCTCGAAGACGCGCCATCGCTTGGCACGCGACTCCCCGAAGGCGAGCGTCCGACCACTCTGGATCACCACGCAAAACCCACTCGTATTGGACGCGACGGCGACACACGGATCCCCTGCCAGCGTCGCGATCCGCGCGGCAACCCTCCTGAGCAACTGACCATCGACGGTCGCGAACCATGCGCCATCATGGTGTTCCGCCGCGATCCCCTCCTCGTCCAACGCGGCGCGGATCTCCGCCTCCGGGCCGTCCGCGGATTCTTGCGCGAGGGCGATCACCGCGGCGACACCAGACTCGGTCGCTACCCGCGAATAGCCTTGTTTCGCGCTGATGAGATACCCGGCGACGAGTTCGTCCTCCGCGTACGCCGCCCATTCACCCACTTCGTTCCAGACAGATCGCAAGAGCAGGTCATCGGCAGTGCCGCCATGCAGGCGCGCATCTTGGAACAGCAGCGCGAGCGACACTGCCAGCAGCGAACACATCGCATCGATGGCTCGACCCGGGATGCTGTCGAGCTCGGTTTCGCTGGGCGGCAATGCCTTTACGATGTCGGCGAACTCGGCGCGCCACTCATCGTCCGGCCCCCAGACTCCCGCGGCGAGCAGATCGAGATGCAGCAGGGTGACCACCATCCGCAGTTCCAGCGGCGGCCGAGGCCGAGTGGTGGTGACGCGGCCGCGTAGTTTGGCAGCCCACTTCCGCCATGACTGGCGCTGCGTGGTGTCGATGACCATCGCGCCACGACCACCGCTGACCGAAACCCCGTCGGCTATCGGGTCGACGTCCTCCTCGTTTTCGTCGTCCGCGATGTCGAGTGGAGCCTGCGCGTCGACAGTCCATTGCGCGGTGTCCGCCTGCGCCGGCGACACACTGCCGGGAAACACCAGTCCGGCGAGAGACGGACCCAAAACGCGCTCCGTCTCTTCAAGCCACGCACCCCATCTATCGCTGTCGCGCAACGTCTCGGTAGCTTTCGCCGCTCCCGTCAGCGCGGGTGCGGTCGCACGATATTCACTGATCGTGCTCATCAGGCGCGCCAGATCCGCGTTGAACCTGGCTGCTAACTGCGGGTCTATGAAGACCTCCTCGAGGTTGTAGTCACGAATCAGTCGAGGTGCCGACGGATCGATCGAATTCGGCTGGCAGCGAGCGATATCGGTGACAAAGACCACCGACGACAGATGCCGGGCGCTGCCGTCGTCCAGCCATGCGCGTACCGCGGCGCCTGCGGTATCCAGGGCGGGAAATGACGCGGAGATCGGTCCGGTGGTGTCGACGTCCACGACGTGTCGTGGCAGCCATGTCGCAGGCGCTCCAGTCGGCGAAGTCTCGATAGTGATCGCGCCCCCACGTCGCGCGACCAACTCCACTTCGATCCCGTCCGCGAGGCGGCGCGCGCCCAAGATGGTCAACGGCACCGGCTGCCTGCGCGTCCGTTCGGCGGGAACCGTCGAACGTCGGCGGATCTGGTCGGGGCCTACTGTATCCCCCTCCGGCACTAGAGATTCCGGCGTGGGAAAGAGCGCGACGAGTTCACAGTTACCGGCTTCGCGAGTGGACAGCAGTAGCGCCGATCGACTGAGGTTGGCGCTGCCGACCATTGCGGTTCGCCCGGCGTCACCCGTCCATTCGACGAGCTTTCCGTGGTAAGTGCGTTGGTCATCGATGAACTGGAATTCGACATGGTCTACCGATGACGTTGCGGCGACAAGGCTTTCGCCGCAAAACTGCGACAACTTCTCCTGTAGCGCGATCGTGATCTCGTCGGGTTCGAGTCGCGCGACGAGCGCACGAACCGCATCGGCGGCCGGATCGAAAAACGGCGCGCTCAAACCCAACGACGAGACCGGACCGGTGGGCAATCGCTCGACGATCGGCCGGTTAATATTTCCGAGAATGCGCAGTTGCGCGACGGATTGATCGATTTCCGCCGGTGTGATCAGCGCGGCGAGTTCGGTGATGGTGTCCGCGATCCACTTCGGCATGAACACCACATCCGGCAGCTGCGTGAGCCATCCGGCCAGGTCACCGAATGCTGCCGGACGGGCGCGAGAGGCGGACCGAGCCACCAGCCACAACTCGGCGTTGTGCCCCCAGCCCGAGGTTGTGGGATTGCCCGATCCGATGGCAATCCAGATATCGTCGTCCCCGATAAACACAGCGAGCTTGGGGTGAAAAGCTCCGGTACAGCCGACGTTTCCGTGCTGATACGACCGGCCTGCCTTGCGTACGTCGACCGGCTCGTGCACCGCCTGGTTGGCATCGGACAATACGGTGACCCGCGCGCCGAGACCGCGCGCGGCCGGCAGGAAACGCTGCTCGAAGAACACCAGATCGAGCGTGTAGCCCATAACCAGAGCCTCGCGAAGGCGGGCCCCGTCGGGTCGCGCACCCCATTGCCTCAGCAACGTCAGCGGCGAATGGAATCTGATGGCGATCTCGGTCATCGCGGGAGGCCAAGCAGGTCGCAACCCAACTCCGTCACGGTCCTACGGCTGCCCAACTCGTCGAACAGTCCCAACTGTGTTGCCAACGTGCCGAGTTGTTCGATACGCAGCCCGACGTTTCCAGAACCCTCCGCCCCCGAAGCGAAATATCGTCCCTCACGCTCCTCCAGCTTCGTGAACAGCACCATGCGACCGGCCGTGTCGACTGTCATCTTGCGAAGCGCCACCCGACGGGACTGAGCCAGCATGTCGTCGACAATTGCGCACGCGAAGTCGGCAAGAGGCAGATCGAGATGTTCAGCGCACCGATATCCGATCCAGTTGGGGTCCAGGAACTGTCGCCCGGATCGGCCGCCGCGAAATGCTTCCCGAGTAACTCCGGGTAACTGTTCGTTTCGTTTGGCCCCGAGCATCAGTATCGCCAGATCCGCTTCGACCGGCCCGAGAGAACGACGCAATTCATCCTCGGCGGCCTGTGGTTGTCCTTCGCTGTCGACGGTATCGGGACACGACGCCATGAATTTCCGCACGGATGAACCACTCACGCACGAGCGGATCCATTCGTGCAAGTCGTCTTTGGAGACCGGACCGTCGTCCGCGTCAAGAACTCGGTCGACGAGGCACGACCACAGCCGTCGCCATGCACCTACCGAGTGGTGCCGTAACAACACACCGCGCCATGCCTGCGCTCGTATCTCCTTCGCGAAGACCGGATCCGAACCGATGAGGTCACCATAGGCGAGGACATCGGTAAAAATTCGCGTCCATCCGGTTGCGGTAGGTGATCCGAGTTGAACAGCGCGAGCAAGGATTCGAAACACCGATCGACGGGTGCAGTCTTCGCCTTTCCACTCGGTGGGATCATGTGCTCCATCGCGTACCGCGACCATCAGGTCACCGACTGAGCCGAGATCCGGAGAACCGCTAGCCATCTCCGACAGTTCGGCGAAGTCTCGCACGTCGGCCACGGCCACCGGGCGCATGCCGACCAGTTCGAACAACGGCCGAAACATCGTTCGCAAGGCGGCGGGGCAGCGTCGTGGCCCGGCACGAAGCGCTCCCGCCCGCATTGTTACCGCGCCCAATACGACACTCGGCCCGCCGTACTGTGACCAAAAGCCCCACGCTCGTGGCGAATACGAGCCCGCCCCCAATTCCGCGAGGCCCGCGACGGCGCCCTTGCACACCAGCGACCGCACCCGGTCGGCACCGTGCATCGCGCCAACACCGTCGAAGCTCCCCGTTGCAGGATCGAACAGCGAGCCCAAGGCCAACGCCACCTCCGCACGCCGAAGCACCGTCCGGCACGCCTCGATATCCAGCTCACGATCGGCGGCGAAATCTGCCAGGGCCTAGTACAGGGCGTAATACCGGGCGATGCGAGTCAGCGTGGATACACCGGGAACAAGTTTGTCCACCATGCTGAGCACAGGACTCTCCACGGCAAGTGGGTATCGTCCACTACGGAAGCCGAGGCCGGGCTCACACCACAGCGGACCCTCGATCGATGTCGCTATCGACACCTCGGAATCCTCTCAGGTTCTGTCGCTCACGCGACGTCTATCGTCATCTCCGCGCTCGACGGCGGTTGCCGTCCTGCGTGCGATCAGGGGCTGGTCGCGGCGGCCTGGTCGATCGATTCGTCCGCGTGGGTGGCGCCGATCCAGTGCAGCAGGTCGTGGATGGTGTCGTCGGCGAGGCGGTAGCGGACTATGCGGCCATGTTTCGAGCTGGCGACCCAACCTTGGTGGCGGAGTAGGCGCAATGCGTGCGAGACGGCGGTTCCGGACATGCCGACCGCGGCGGCGAGGTCGCTGACGCTGATGTCGGGTGCGTGGTGCAGACACACCAGGAGGCGGAGCCGGTTGGCGTCGGAGAGCAGGTCGAAGCGACCTGCCCAGTGCTCGATGCCGGCGATATCCAAACCCGACGCGGCACGGCCTGCGTGATCGGGGTCCAGCGGAATGCTCACTGCCACACATCTACTCTGCCGGTCCTGAACGGATACGACCAGTCCTTGGCAACATAGGAACATCTGTTCACCTGAACAGGTATCGCGCGTATCGTCTTCAGGGGTGAGCTCCAGCAGCACCCAGGCCATGCACATGAGCGACGGCATCGTCAACGCGCCGACCTCGATGATCTTCGCGGTAATCGCGGTCGCCGGCCTAGGTTTCGCGGCCTGGCGGGCCCGGGCCGAACTGGACGAGCGAGCCGCGCCGATGGCCGGACTGGTGGCCGCGTTCATTTTCGCGGTGCAGATGGTGAACTTTCCGATCATGCCGGGGGTGAGCGGGCACCTCCTGGGCGGTGCGCTTGCCGCGATTCTGGTCGGCCCGTATGTCGGTGCGCTGTGTGTGGCGATCGTGCTTGTCGTCCAGGCGCTTTTGTTCGCCGATGGCGGGTTGACCGCGCTCGGCACGAACATCACGAACATGTCTTTGATCGGGGTCACCGTCGGGTACACGGTCGCGCGCTTGGTGTTGCCGGTGCTGTCGCGTCGACGAGCCGACGCGGGGATCGGGATGGTCGGATTTGTCGCCGCGTTCGTCGGAACTGTCGGTGCTTCATCGGGTTTCGTCATCGAGTACGCGATCGGTGGTGCGGCAGGCTCGACCGTCGGGGCGGTCGCAGGATACATGCTCATCACGCACGCGTTGATCGGTGTCGGCGAAGGCATCATCACCGCGATCACACTCATCGCCGTGGTCAACGCGCGACCCGACCTCGTTTATCTGTTGCGAATCACCGGTCAGCGCCGCACCTCCGCGACACCGTTGCGGCCGAGACTCTCGATGACCGGATTCCTGTTCGCGTTCGCCGCGGTGGCCGTGCTCGTCGCGGGACTGCTGTCGTACGTGGCGAGTTCGCAGCCGGACGGGCTCGACGCGACTACGCAGCGTGGTTGCACCGTGGTCCAGGTCGACGGTGCCGAACAACTACAGGGCGACTGCATCGCCAAGAACGCCAAGGAGCATCACCTCGCGAAGTCGCCACTGGCGGGATACGCGATCGATGGCGACAACACACTCACCGGCGTCGCGGGCGTGCTGGGGGTGGCTGCCGCGTTCGCGGTGCTGTTCGCGCTGGTGAACCTGATTCGGTCGGGGCGGAAGAACCACGGGCACGCCGAGTCGGAGTCGACGTAGGTGACCGTTGTCAGCCACCGCCTGTATCTGCCGGGAAGTTCACCGGCGCATCGGGTTCCGGCCGAGGTGAAGATCGTCTGCGCGGTCCTCGCGGTGTTCGCTGTCGTGGCGACCCCGCGAGAAATGTACTGGCCCTTCGGTTGTTACGCGCTCGGCTTGGTCATGCTCTGGCGGTGGGCGAGTATCCCGCTGCGCTGGATCGGGCCGCGGTTGCTCATCGAACTGCCGTTCGTTGTACTCGCGGTGCTGCTGCCGTTCGCGACGGGTGAGCCGAGGACGACGCTTCTCGGAATGTCGCTGTCCACGACGGGGCTGTATACCGCGTGGGGAATCGTCGCGAAAGGGACTATTGGCGTGGGTGTTTCATTGACATTGGCGGCCACGACGAACGTGCGTGAGTTGCCGGGCGGCCTGACCAGGCTGCGCGTTCCCGGCATGATCGTCACCATTATTGTTTTGATGCTCCGTTACGTCGACGTGCTGCTCGAGGAGGCGGCGCGGATGCGACTGGCGCGGATCTCCCGCGGCGACGACCCGCGAACCCTGCGCCAGGCAGGCGCGACCGCGCGCGGTGCGGGCACCCTGTTCCTGCGCTCCTACGAGCGTGGCGAACGAGTACACCTGGCGATGCTCTCGCGCGGATTCAACGGCGCTGTGCCGTATTTCGGCACCGAACCCGCGACACGAACGCAATGGCTACTCGGCTGTCTGCCCGCCGCCGCCGCGATCTGTCTCTGCCTGGCCGCATGGGTGCTCCGATGACCGACCTGGCGACCCCCGCAGTACGTTTGGTCGACCTGACCTTCGCCTACCCCGACGGGACCGGCGCACTGCACGGCGTCGATCTCGCCATCGCGCCCGGCGAACGAGTCGCCGTCCTCGGCCCCAACGGCGCCGGAAAATCGACCTTGATGCTGCACCTGAACGGCGTACTCACCGCGGCGTCGGGCGAGGTACACATCGGCGGAATCCTGTTGAACCGCACCACCGTTCGCGCCATCCGCCAACGCGTCGGCCTCGTCTTCCAAGACCCCGACGACCAACTCTTCATGCCGACCGTCGAACAAGACGTCGCCTTCGGCCCCGCCAATTTCGGCATCCGCGGCGACCAACTCACCGAAACCGTCCGCGACGCGCTAGCCGCCGTCGGCATGTCCGACCGAGCCGACCGCTCCCCCACCCAGCTTTCCGTAGGCGAACGCCGCCGAGCCGCCCTGGCGACGGTCCTCGCCTGCCAGCCGGAAGTCCTGGTCCTGGACGAACCAGCGGCCAACCTCGACCCCGTCGCCCGCCGCGAACTAGCCGACGTCCTCACCGCCCTCCCCACCACAATCCTCATGGTCACCCACGACCTCCCCTACGCCGAGCGCATCTGCGATCGCGTCGTGATCCTCGACGACGGCCGCATCGTCGCCGACGGACCGACCGCCGAAATCCTCAACGACACAACTCTTCTCGCCGAACACCGGCTGAGCTGACCGCACCCGACCGACCGACCGGGCCGTCGATTACGTTGTGCGCATGAGTGATATCCAGATCTCTACGGCACTGCACGCCACGGCCGAACTCACCCAGGAGCTGAACGTACTTGTGCGGCAGCTCTCGAAGACCGCCGCTCCCCTCACCATCGACGCGCTCGCCGCCCTCATCGCGTCCGACTCCGCGATGCTGCTCCTCGCCGAGTCCGAGGCGGGCGTCGTCGGCATGCTCACGCTGATCACCTACCCGATCCCGACCGGCATCCGAGCCCGCATCGAGGATGTCGTCGTCGACGAATCCGCCCGCGGGAAGGGCGTCGCGTTCGAACTCACCAGTGCGGCAGTAGAACTCGCGCGCCAAGCCGGAGCCCGCACCGTCGACCTGACCTCGCGCCCCGAACGGGAGTCCGCCAACCGCCTCTACCAGCGAGCAGGCTTCAAACCCCGCGACTCCGTCACCTACCGCCTGACCCTTTCGACCGCGACAGCGCACTGACCTCGGCCGCTGCTGGCTAACCGCAATAGATTTCGGCGGCTTCTGCCCGCAGGAGTGGGAGCAGGTTGTAGAGATGGTCACCGGGGCAGTCGGCCGGGCCTGCGACATCGGACCAGTCCCGGTGGCCCGAGATGGCCGGCTTGTCGACGGTGAGACCGGTGTCCGGATTGGTGTAATGAACCTGGCTCAGTGGATTCAGGCCCAAGCCCGCACACAGCGTGCCGAGGACATCACGCAGTGCGACGACGGCGGCTGTGGTCGGCTGGGTGACATCGAAATTCCCGATCAGGCAGATACCGATATTGCCCGGGTTGGCGTTGTAGACGTGGCCGGCCTGAACGACTTCCGCGCCGGGCCGCAATACCGCACCGGGCCGGAAGATAGGAGCGGAATCGCCGGTATCGCGCCCGGCGTAGACCACCCCGTTCGGATCTATCACCAGGTGGTAGCCGATATCGCCCCAGCCCCGGCCGCCGTGCGCGGGCGAGGCGTGGAATTCGTACACCGCGCGAACGACCTGCCGGTAGTCGGTAGCACCACTACCGTCGAAATCCAGCGTGTGGTGGACAGTGATCAGTTGAGCCGGATCGAACTGGTGATCCGTCCATGTCATCAACGATTCGTCCGCCGCCCAACCCTTCCTGGTCACTGCGGCGAAGCCCCACGCGAACGACGCCTCGGTGGGGTCCCTGAACGGCGGGGCGACAGCCATATCTCCAGGATAGATCCGAAACGCGATCCGGGGCCTAGCTGCGCAGGTATCGTTGCGCGCCCCAATAATCCGGGCCGAACCGGGCCGGGGTGATGCGTACCGGCGTGGCGGAGTCGAATGCCTCGATCATTCGATCGTCGCCCACGTACATCGCCACGTGATAGATCGACTCAGGGTCCTGGGTGTCATGCGCGTAGAACAGCAAGTCACCAGGTTGCAGCTCGTTTCTGTCGACCGCGCTGCCGTGCCCGTCGGTGGCTTGCGGTCCGGCATCCCTGGGCAAGGTGATCCCGTGGACCTGATAGATCGTCGAGGTGAACCCGGAACAATCCACTCCGAATCCGGCGCGTCCGCCCCACAGATACGGCCGATCCACGAACACGGACGCGAACCGCACGAGATCGGCGGCGGTGGGATAGGGGATGTCCGTGGGTTTCCGGTAGACATCGACGGTGGCGGCGTCCAGCCATTTCGGACCACCACGCGGGGTGCCGACCATAATCGCGGCACCGGTGCGATTCAGCACGGGAAGCCGAGTGTTGGCACTGATTTCGAGGTCCCGGTGCGAGAGCTCGGGGTCGCTGTAAAGCCAGGTGGTCGAGTCGTGGTCGGCGAGGGCGAACGGGGCTACCGCCTTCAACTCGGCGAATTCCAGGCTGGTGGTCAGCTGAACGCTCGGTATCCAGCCTGGATAACCCAGAGCATTCTTCGGTGTGGGTTGCCCGGGTACCACCACCTCTGACCAATCACCTTGCTGCCGCAGCACATAGACGCGATCTCCGTACAGCGCCTGCGTTTGTGTCAGGTTGTCGGAGGTGAGGGCTTCCTGCTCCGCCAATGTCATCTCCGCGATCCAGCGGTTGATGTCGACCGGGTTGGTCAGGGCAGGCCGATCGACCGGACGAGGGCTCTGCGGCGTGGTCCATACCGTGGCCGCCGCGACATCGACGTACGCGCTGGGCGGTTCCGACGGCGGCGACTCCGCGTGGGCCGGAAGCGACAGCCCGACAACGACACTCAGTGCGCACAACAGGATGCCTGGACAGCTCAGCCGACGATGCGAGGACCCCATGATGTCATTGTCGCATTACCGACCGGCTATCGCGGGCATCGTCCACTGGGTAATTGTCGAAGATGGCCGCCGACCCACTCGGTGAGCCCGTCGAGCAAGGCAATGCCGTCGGCGAAGGTACCCGACTGCGGTCGAGCGCCCACCACCACGGCGGTCCAGCCCGCCCCATTGGGAATCACCCCCAGTTGCCGGACCAGGTGTGCCCCCTTCTCGTCTGGACCCCATCCGCCCTTAACAGCTGCACCTGGCAAGCGTGCCAACCCCCATTGCTGCTCGGGATCGAGCGTCCGCATCAGCGCGAGGACATCGGGGCCGGCCTCGAGGCACGGGAGATGAGCGGTGAACAGAGCTTGCCGGGTGGTACTCCATTCGGTCTGACCGAAGGCGGTGTACTCCGGCCGGATACGGCGCGACGGCACCCGAGTGACGGTGTCGCCGCCCTCGCTCAGCACGCCCGCTACCGCCGCGGCGGCGGCGGCCGGCGGGCCGAGCATGGACCACAGCTGCTCGGCCGCGGCGTTGTCAGAACGGGTGATAGCCAGTGCCACAGAGGATTTCGCGACCACCGGAGCCGCGCGCAATGCGGCGATCGCCAGCGGCACTTTGCTGGTCGACCAGGCGACGCCATCGATCCACTCGCCGAGCGTGACAACCCGTCCGCCCCCGACCGGGGCATAGGCGAGTCCGACGGTGCCGCGCAGTGACTCGGCGTACGAGGCGAAACTCGAGGCCAGGGAACGGGATTCATCGACGGCCATACCCCAGCATGGTCCCGCGGCAACACAGAGGCGGGAAAACAGCGATTCGGGCGCGCGGGACGGACCCGAGCCGGATGATCGTAGACGAAGGGGGTAGCTATGGCACCCGCTGATTCCACCGGAAAACCGGGCCTGGCGCGCGGCGCTATCGGCCTGCGCGAGGTGCTGTTCCAGTCCGTCACCTCCATGGCGCCGGCGGGCGCGGTCGCGCTGTCGATCGCGGTCGGCGCTACCTATGCCGGTGGTGCGCTGCCGCTCGCGGTGCTGCTGGCGTTGGTAGCGTGCCTGCTGGTCGCGAGTTCGATCGGGCAGCTCGCCAAGCACCTGCCCTCGGCGGGCAGCATCTACACCTATCCTGCTGAGGCACTGCACCCGGTGATCGGTTTTCTGGTCGGCTGGGGGTACGCGCTCGTCGAGGCGCTGATCGGCCCGACGACAACGATTCTCGTCGGTTATCTGGCCGGCTCGGTGCTGCACAGCGAATTCGGCTGGCCGTTCACCACCACCTGGATCGTGGTCATGATCGCGGCGGCCGTGCTGATCGCCTTGCTGAACTATCGCGGCGTACGGGTCAGCGCGCAGGTGGGCACGGCCTTGGGCATGTTCGAGATCCTCGTCTTTCTCGCGCTGGCAGGCTGGCTCGTGGTCAAGGCCGGAACGGGAAACACCGCAGCCGTTTTCACTCTGCATTTCGCGACAATCGAGGGCTACCACGGGTTCTCCGGTGTCGCCGCGGCGTCGATCTACACCATTCTCGCCTTCATCGGCTTCGAGGCCTCGGTACCGCTGGCCGAGGAAGCCCGCAACCCCCGCCGCACTATTCCCATCGCCGTAGTGGCGTCCTGCGCTGCCATCGGCGTGTTGTATGTCTTCACCACCTACGCGGGCGACGTGTTCTTCGGGCCGAACCGATATGTGACCTTCGGGGAGCTCGGCGACGGAAGCCCGTGGATAACGCTCGCGCGCGACGTGTGGGGTCTCGGCTGGGTGGTGGTGCTGTTCGCCATCCTGAATTCGACGTTCGCCAACGGGAACGCGGGCACGCTGGCCACCACCCGGACCTGGTACGCCATGTCCCGGATCGGCCTGCTGCCCGCCGCGCTGTCTCGCACACATCCGCGGTGGAACTCGCCGCACATCGGCGTGATCGCCCAACTGCTGGTGACACTCGCCATCGGCCTGCCGGTCGGCCTGCACTTCGGTCCGGCCACGGCCTTCGTATTCCTCGCCACGATGCTCGCAGGCGTCATGATCGCCGTCTACATCGTGTTCAACCTGTCGTGCACGATGTTCTACCTACGACGACGACGTGCCGAATTCAATTGGCTACTGCACCTGGTGTTTCCGGTCCTCGGCATCGCAGCGTTCGTCCCGGCCTGGCTCACCTCGATGGGGATCGGCGCCACGACACTGAAATTCGTCACCCCACTCACCTACCCGTCGAGTCAAGTCGGCCTGGTCATCGGAATCTGGTATCTGATCGGGCTCGCCGTACTCGCCTACCTGTACCTGCGACACCCGGCCAGGCTCTCGGAGATGAGGCGAGTGTTCGTCGACGAGCCGCATTGACCGCAACTCGACCATCGGCCTCACAGTCCTCCGGTTGACCTCGAAACGCCGCCGACAGACCAATGGCATGCAGGACGAACTCGTCGACGGTCCACACGGGCACGTACTACACGTGATGGACCATCCGACGTGATGCAACCGGCGCTGACCGCAGCGGTACTTGATATCAACCAAACCGCCCGTCGCTCGCGGCAGATTTCGATCGGAGTCTAAATTCTATGACTCGCCACGGTATTTAAAGACGCTTTCAGCCATTTCTTCCAGCCGCTCCGGCCCTATCACCGACTCCACGATTCTCCCAAACGGCCTCGCATCTTCGCCAGTCTCTGAAATACCTCTCTATCGACAATGCACTCCACCAGAATCTGCAGACCAGCGCCGAACGCGATACGCGAGAGGATTCGATCGAGCGATACCACAAACTCTTCCAGGTTACAGAAGATCTCGACCGCTTCAGTAAGCGACAGTGACACGTCGGAATTATCTGGACTCATCGCTCCACCTCGATGTTCGATACAGCTTGATCCATTTCTCTTACCTACTCAGTGATGTTCATATGAGTTTATGGCGTGAAGTAACAGCAAATCCCACGCCATTCGAGGCCCCCGCCTTTCAGCAGCTAGATCATTGCGCCGACGAAGACTCCCCGGGATAGGCGTAGACGCCTTCGGCAATTTCCTCCAGCTGTTCAGCTCCAATTACCGGCTCAACTAGTTCGATCAAGCGGCGTCGCGCCTTCGCCAACCTCTGGAAGACTTCTCTGTCAACAATGTAATCCACCAGAATCTGCGGATCGGCGCCGCCGAATGCGATACGAGAGCGAATTCGATCGAGCGATTTCACAAATTCTTCCATATCGCAGAAGAGTTCGATCGCGTCAGCAAGAGGAAGGGACACGTTACGGTTATCTTGAATTATCGCACCACCTTAACGTTAGACATAAAAACCAACACACCAACACGTCACCCTAACGTGGAAAAGGGCGTGCCGGCCGAACGGATGCGGGAGCGAGTAGCGGGAGACACACGGCCCTCGAGGTTCAGATAGCCGTCCAGAACAAGGGCGCTGCCGACGAACTCTCTGAGTGCTTGGGCCAACGGGTCGCGTGGTCGCTTGCGCGACGAGATCACGACAGAATCAGGGCCGCTCCCGCAGGAGACCCGTGCCGAGTTCGACCGGTTCAGGGCCGCACTCAGCTGAGGGCCACAAAGCAACTGGTCACAGGAACGAGCTGATGGTTACGCTGGGTCGAGCCGGCGTCAAGCGCGCGAATCGCCTGCGCACGCAGGTTCTCATTCGCGCTGAAGTCAAGTTCTTGCGCGTATTCACTCGATGGGCCGCAGCAATCGGTTTCGACCCGGTACCGTTCTACGAGCTGCTTTGTGTGACGCGGGTATCGCACAAGTTCAGCCCGACCGGCCTCGTCCGAGGAACCTCTTACGTATGTCGCTACCAACGCGATCATCAGCACTATTAAACTATTGTCCACGCTGCCGCACTCCGGAAGCCCCACAGCACCAGCAACGGCTGCGGCAACGTTCCGCGATGACAAACCCTGCTCACGTCCACATCCCGATATCGGGCCCCAGCAAAAGGGGCTAATGAAGTTCAACGACATACCGGATTGTCGCGAGCACTTAACGCCCGCAACCATTTTCGCGGCCGCCCCGAGCATTTCCGTCGCACAACGCGCCCGATTGTGCAGCCTCCGTCGAGCCTCCTGGCCCCGAGGCTGCGCAAGGACTACGACTCCACACAAGGTGACGAAAACCTGCTCATGGCAGGGCTTCTCACCGCATTCTCTCGGCCGGAGAATCCTTCAACCCGGCTCGGCGCGCCCTGCGGCCGAGCATCACCTCACCAAACCCGGCCCATCCGGGTAACCGGCGACCGAACGCCATGTCACACATCGACGTAGCGCACGGCCGCCTCCCCATTCACACATCTGCCGCTCGTCCATAGCCGGGCCGGCCATACATCAACGAGTCGACAACCCCAGCACCTGATCCTTGACGCAATCGCCGTCCCGAATAGCCTCTGCGAGAAGCGACCTCGGCGACGGCTGATCGCATCGGAACGCGCATTACTACGGGCAGCCGTTGGTGGTCGGGTTGGTGACGCACAGGGCAGAGCTGCCAGTGCCCGCACTCCCGGTGCCCGCGCTGCCCGTCGACAGCGGGGTGCCGGCAACGTTGCCGTTGCCGACCTTGACGCCACCGCTGACCGAGGAACCGGAGTCACTGCTACCGGTGGCCAGCGAATCGAGCAGGCCACCCAGCGCACCCGCCGACCCGGTGCTCGCGATGGGCGCGGCGGGAGCCGCCTCCTCGGCCGAAGCCGTACCCGCTGCCGCCAGCATCAGACCCGATGCCACGACCATCGCGGCACCGACCGCATGAAACTTCTTCATAGAATTTCTCCTCATCAGGAATTTGTATCGCTACCCATCTGGTCCCCACCGAAAGGGTCGCGGCCGAGTCAACAAAAGCTGCGGCGACGAATTTTTAACATATCTCCGCGAGACTGACAAATCGAAGAACAACCCTGTGTAAACCTTCTGCGATCTGCAAAAACTAATCGACGAACCTGTCCATGAACGATAGGCACGTCGAATCACCCGTACCCTAATTCAGGTACGGGTTGATTTCGACATATATATGCGCCACTGTAATCTTTACAGCCCTGGGCAACGCAAAGATGAACCTTTGCCGTATAGATAAAGTGGGCGGTCACGAGTGCGATACGACGTTCGCGTCCACGGTGACATGCCCAAGGTGTTGGCGCACTGAACTACCAGGGTGGATCTGCGTACTCGCTTGTGTGAGATGGCTTTAAGCGGTGTAGCTGGTGGCGGTGGCGTGTATTTGCCTCACGTAGGTGTCGGAGTGGTTATAGGCGAAGATGGCGTTTCGCCAACCACGCGCGCTGGCCAGGTCACCACCGGAGGCGCACAGGTAGCGTCCCGCTGCCAGAGCTGCGTCGTCGATATTGTCCGGGCTGCCGACCTGTTCGTCGGACGCCGCCGATTTAGCTTTCTGCAACGTGCTGGCCAAAGTTTTGTAGTCGGTGTCGGCGCGTACGCCCCAGCGTTTCCAGGTGTCGGGGATGAACTGGAACGGACCCGCCGCCGTCGCATAAACGGTGTGACCAGTGCGCGCCGAGACGTCGGGATCGATGATGCGAGCGTTGCCGTTGGTGCCATCAAGCGCGACACCACGGATCGGAGGTTTCACTACACCGTCGGTCGCGATCTTCGCGCCGCGATGGCGACCGTGGTCGCTTTCCACGCGGGCGATGCCAGCCAGAGTGGTCCACCCGAGATGGCAGCCGGGTTGGGTTTTGGCCAGCACGACCGTCGCGTACCCGTAGGCCTGCAACGCACGCACCGGAATCCCGTACTTGCCGCCTCGGCGCCGCGCCCAATCCTCCAACGGCCCGGCGGGCCGACCAGCCGCGACCAGCTGGATCACCGGCACCGGCTCACCCGCACCAGGCGGTGCGACACCGACCTCACGATCGGGTCCGCGACCGCATCCCACCACGGCGGTAGTCACGGCGACTACCGACACCAGCAACACAAGAAGTGGCCCGATCCCCCGCCGCCCGCCTGCGCCCGGTGTGTATCTGCTGTTCGTCATCTATCGAAACTCGCTACCGTCTTCGCCGCCGATCCTTGTTCGTCACCTATTTGCACGGCTGGGCCGTGGTCGTCGTGGTGGTCGGCTTCTTCGACGTCGGTGCCGGGGTAGTCGCGCGCGTTGGGGTTGTCGTGGCCTGTGCCCGGGTGGACGTTGTCAGTGACGGTGTCGTCGTTTTCGTCTTCGACGGTGTCGTTGTCGTCGGGCACCCGGTCGGCTTCGACGCCGACGGCTTTGGTTGTTGAGGTGTTGTCGTCGCCGGGACAATCACGGTGACAGTGGACGGTTGCGGTGGCGTTGTACCGGCCGGGACAACCACCGTGACCGTCGACGGACCACCAGGAACCGCCGTAGACGGCTGACGCGAGGCCTGCACCGAAATGCTGCCATCGATCGAGAACCCGGGGCCGGGGCCCGCGGTCGGGGTCTCTGTAATCGTGGACGGCGCAACGGTTTCGGTCGTCACGCTGGTTTCCGTCGACACTGGGTCTCCGCTGACGTTCTCGATCGGGGCCGAGTCGGTCACCGCCACCGTGGCGGGCGTGATCGACTGATCAATGCCCTCGGGTTCCACACTCGGGATATCACCCGGCGGGGGCACATCACTCGGTGTCTCGGAAACGGTCGTCGGAAAGCTCGTCTCGAGCGGTGTCGTCGTATTCGCCAGACCGCCTTGCAGCAGTTGAGTGATGTCATCGAAGCTTTGAGTCCCCGACGACGTATCCGAGGACGAGGCGGTATCAGTCACCTCATCAGTCTTTTTCGGGCCGGTTCCAGTCGCGATCACCACGGTGATCACCGCGATGATCGCGACGGCCGCTGCCGCGGCGTAGGGCAAATGCCGACGAACATCGCCTGTGGTGACGTAGTCGGTAACCCGCCGCCATCGCCGCACCAGCGGCGACACCACCTCCTCGTCAAGACCCTCGTCCTCATCAGAGTCATCCGCATCCGCCACTTCGTCGGCCAAATCGTCCGGCCCGTCGGCTGTATTCGTCTCGTCCGGACCGTGCTCGCCGTCGAAGGCATCAACAGGAATAACGATGACTTTTGTCGCGTCGGGGTCGTTGTTGTCGGGTTCGTTGTTGTCGGGTTCGTTGTTGTCGGGTGCTCGCACGACGGTGCTGCTTTCTCCTCGGAGACGAGCCGACCGACAGACCAATGGCATGCAGAACGAACTCGTCGACGGCCCAGACGGGCACGTACTACAAGTGATGGACTATTCGATGTGATGCGAACCGCGCTGCCCGCAGCGGTCCGCGAATCGCGGGCGGCTATGCCCGTCAGACACAGCACAGCCGCCCTTCCAAGGTCACTCGCACGGCCAACGTGGCTGTGCGATCGCCTGACCTCCAACCTAATTCGATCAGCGCGCCAGCGTCGCAAACGGTATTCACGGGCGAGGCGCGCAAACGGGGGGTTAGCCCGTCCCCTCCGCCCCGACCCAAGCAACAAGACGATTGATGATTCTTTCCAGCTCAGATACATCTTGTGGAGAAAAATGCGTGTACGACGGGTCCTCGTCGCCATCGGCGTCCACGAGAATCAGTTCTACATCGTTAGATCGCCACAACGAAACCTTGCCGCCACGGGAACCGTGATCTATATGTATCCAGAAAACTGGATCATTTCCCGCACTGTCGGCATTTTCACCCCATCCACATTCCGCTCCCGCAGCCTGCAACTGCCCGAGCTCTTCGTCAATCCACATCCGTAAATTCGATATCAGCTGCGAGTTCATCACCATTGCCGCATCCTTACTATTTCGACTCCACCACGACGATGTTCGTCGCGGGTACGCCGCTGTGTATATTGAATTTCTCCGGATATTTCGCCTGCCAGGCCTCGGGAGAGATAATCTGCGCCCACCCTGGATTGCCTCCCGGATTAAGACTCTCCCGAGGTACATTGAATTCCACGTACAAACTACCGGACGGTGCCTGACTTCTGAAACCCTCTGGGTTCGCAGGGTAAAGTACGTACGTTGTCCCCCCGGCCCCGACCTGAACCTGGCTCGTCCCGAGCATCTTCTGATACTCATCAGCACTCATCCAACGCCCAACTCGGACGCTGTCGTCATCCTTGGTGTTAGTCCCCGGGTTCGATGAAGGCGCAGGGTTGATCGGCGCCGGTTGCGTGTCGGGTTTATCCGTCTTCGCCGGATCGTCCTTCATCAACTCTTCGGTCAGGACCCCGGCGATAATCACCTCAGCCAACGGAATGAGCAGAGGTAGGAGCACGGGAAGTTTACCGGTGAGGTCTAGATTGTTGATGGGATCGGCATTGACGTAGTCGTAGTCGTTAGCGGATCCACCGGCGATCGGATCGGTTTGAAGGAATCGTCCCAAAATCGGAAGGTAGGTGCGGGCACCCATCTCGAGGGCTTGCTGGCTGGCGACGTGCTCAACTGGGACGACGTGCTGTCCGAGCCACCCGAAGTCCATCCCACCCTCAGCAGTGGCCGGGATCGGAATGTCACCGATGACACCGGTCACGGAGTCGATATTCTGCCCATACGGGTCATACAAATGCAGTGCGCCGGTACGGGCACCCGAACCGTCTGCAGTGAACAAAATGCTGCCGTGCACATTCGGATACGACCAGTTGGCCGATGTACCTGCGGTGTAGTTCTTGGTCAGCAGGACCCCGCCGGGCAGCTTCACCACACGCTGCCGAAGTGCGCCCTTGTTGTCGAGGACGAATTCGGTACCGCCATCACTATCTGTGAACCCGTATTTGGTTACCTGTTCGGGGTTGGCGCCGTCTTTGGTGCTGCGGGCGGTGATGCGGTCGGTGACATCACGAGTGTAGGTAACAGATTTACCGGCAGCGGTGGTAGTGCTGATGTGGCGGCGCGTCGAGTCGTAAGTCAGGGTATCGCTACCGACTTTGGTTGCGTTGCCGTAGTTGTCATAGGTGAATGAAAGGTCAGTGGCGCCGCGGGTCGACAGCAATCTGTCGGCGTGGTCGTAGCAGTAGTTCGTCACGGTTGCCGGTGCACCGTTGTGACGGTCGGTGAAACTGGTCCGGTTGGTATTCAGCCCCGCCTTGGGGTTCGTGCCGCATCCGCCGTCTGCGGCGAATCCGTACGTCATTTGATGGAACGGTACGTCCGCCGCAGCCAATCGACCGACACCGTCGTAGGTGTAGCTGTAGTTGAACGCAGCACCGCTGTTAGCGGTGTCGGTGACAGCTTCGTCGATAATCCGCTGATCTCGTGAACGAGTCACGGCACTGGTCACCGTCGAACCACCCGCAGCCCAGGCTAGGTCAGTGGTGCTACCGGTGTCGTTGCGCCCGATCGTTAGCCCGGTGTTGTTGCCGTAGGCAACGGTCCGTACTTCACCGGCCTGGTAGGTCGGTGTCGCGACCACCGCACCGTCCAATTCCAGGCTCGTAAGTCGTGAGGCGTCGTCCCATCGATAGTTCAGCGTCGATGAGGTGCCCTTGACTGTGCTGGTCTGGCTGGTTTTTCGACCGGCGGTGTCGTAGGCGGACGTAGTGACCGTGCCGGATGCATCGGTGTAGGACACGACTTGGCGGAGGAGGTCGATGGCAGTCTGGGTCGATCCGCTGGCGTCAGTGACCTTCGTTTTGCGAGGATCGCCGCTGACTGCGTAGTCATAGGAGATAGTCCGTGACGGCTGGCCGTCCATCGCAGGGAAGGACTTGCTGAGGGGCCGGTTACGAGCGTCATAGCTCTCACACGACCACGGTTTGCCGTCGGTTCTCATAGCGACGACCAGGCCAGCTGCGTTGTAGACGGTCTCGAGCGCGTTGACCACACCGTCGGAAGTCTTCGCCGAACGTACGGTCTTGACCCGGCCACCTTGGTACACCGCCGCAGAGTCCGAAACACAAGGATTCGCACGGGTTTCGGTGTCACCGTAGTACTCCGAGGTACCACGAGTGTCGGCGCTGGCCAGGTCACCGGCGGGCCTGGACGCTGCTACCTGGCGCATGAACCCGTCGCCAGGCTTCTCGAATCGGTGCCGACTTGCCAGGCCAACGCCACTGGGGTCGGCGATGTGCGCGGTCCGCAGCCCGAAAACGGGATCGATTCCGTTCGCAGGGTCGGAGTACTCACTCGCAGTGTTGAGCCCCGCCGCACGTTCTGTCCCGCTACCGGTGGTGTTCTCACTAGCCTTGCTGGTTTCCAACCCATAGCGAGGAGCGAGGGCGCTACCCGGCACGGTCACTGCGGTGCGGGTGCCCGGAGGCGTCCACGTGAAGTTCAGCGCGCCCGAGGTGCCGCTGCGGTTGTAGTAGTCCACCCGTACGCGGTGCCAACTGCCCGCGACCGCGTTGGGAACCTTCGCTGATACCGAAGTCGCGGCCTTGTCAGTCCACGAATCCACGACCAGCGCATTGTCGACCCACAGCCGGACCCCGTCGACCGCGGTGAATCCCAGTTGGTATTCACCGGTCGCCGGGAACTGGATCTCGCCCGTGAACCGGCCTGACCAGCCTGCGGTATTGGCTACTGGTGGAGTAGCACCCCAGTTCCGTGACAGCGTGCCGTCGGGTGTACCGACACCGGTACGCCATTCCTTCGGGACACCGACCAGATGCGGATTGTCGTAGATTGCGGTTTCGAGGCCTTGCAACCCCTCGTCGTAGGTCTGACGGGTGTGCGGCATGGCATCCGCGCATTCCGGCTTCGGGAGGTCCCCATCGAAGCACGCCTGCGGCGCCGGGCCGTATGCGTCGGTCGGCCGATCTGCGTGATCATAGATCGCGGTGCTACGACGGCCGGTCGAGTCAATGAGAGCTGTGGGCTTGTCCTTGTCGTTCCATTCGCTGCGCGTAGTGTCGCCGACAGCATCGGTCGACGAGGTTAGCCGGCCGCCATCGTCCCAGGTTACGGTGCGAACATTCAATGTATTGAGCCCGCCAATACCCATAAACGCTTTTTTATTCGCGATATCGTATCGATACCCATGCATTGGCCGCACGCCCCTGTCGCGCCCGTTCGGCGTGGGTAGATCGACCCTGATCACTCGTGAATGAGGTGGCCGACCTGTCGAAACATCGTCGGAGAAGGCGTCGTATTCGATGGTTGTGCGTTCGTAGCCGGGGTCGGTCAATCCCGCGGCGCGCAGGTCAACAGCCAGGCCGTCGCGGATCTCGTTGAGCAAGCTGACGGCGTTCATCGCCTTCAGCTTTTTCTCGGTGTCATTGCCTGCCTGGTCGTAGTCGAGCTTCGCACCTGCCAGGTTCAGATAGCTGTAATCCCGAATTTCCGCGCCGGGGTTCTCGATACGGCCGAGTGCACCCACGATGTACCAGAGCCGGGTTTCGGTACCATCCCAGTATTTGATCCGACACAGCTTCTGCGGCGGCGCTGAGTGCGTGCCGGGCGGGAAAGAGGCTCCGCCATAGCAGTTGTTGGTGTTATCGGTGTTGTAGTGCAGGGTATGCGCGCGACCCGACACCGGGTCCTTGATCTGGGTCAACCGCGCCGGAGCCCCAGAATACAGGTATTGCAGGGAGGCAGGTTTCTTGCTGTCGGCCACCGATGACACTGCCGCCAGGGTGCCGTCGACGTTGAAGACTGAAGCCACACCGTTTCTCGTGACCGAGATTCGGCCACCGGCATCGACGGCTAGAACACCGTCTTCATCCTTCGGCGGTGCGTAACCACCAGCTGAGACCTTGGTCCACGTGGCTGTGCCGCCTGCCGCGTCGGTGAGAACGACCGACCCGTCGAGCATCTCGGCACGAACATACTTGCTGCCCATCAATCCCAGCGTCCAGCCATTCGGCAGGGGCGAGGGGTCTTGTGCGAACAACCAATCCGTGGTCACGATCCGCGGGGCCAGGTTGTGGGTGCGCTGGTTGCTGGCGCCGGTCGTGCTCTTGGCCCACAACACCATCTTCGGTTTCTCGGTCGAGCGGTGATACAGCTCGACCTTGATCGGCACGCGCTGGCCAGCGGTCAGCGATACATCGGTGTTCTTCTTGGCGACCGCATTGGAGAAATCATCGCCGACCGAGGCAGCGTTCGGATTGTCGTAGACGGGCTTGTTGTCGATCCAGATCTTCGCACCGTCGGCGTGCGAACCCGCGAAGCTGAAATCACCTGTCACCGCTGGCATAAAGTGACCCTCCCAGCGGATGACGAACCACTGCTTGTCCAGCGCAGCAGGCATCGGATCTTCCTTGAAGGGCGAATTCTCCGAAACGTTGGACCAGATGTTGCCCCAGTCCAGATTCACTTGCGCTTCGCTGCGCACCATCACTGGCGTCGCGTCCGCGGTCCCGTTGTGATCGGTGTCGTTGAAGTACGAAGCCCGTACACCATGGGAGTCCCCGCCCGCTCGCGAGTTGTACGCGAACGTTATCCCCGCCGACCCACCGAGCGTCTCGAACTTCGGTCCGGCGGCGTCGGTATGGAGGTTGCCGTTGAAGAAGTTGACCGTGGCAGGACCCACCTGATCGTTCGGCGTCGGGCCTGGTTTTCCGATGCGCAAGTCAAACTTGAACTGGCCCACCCAGTTCGCCGGAGTCGGCGTTGTTCCGCCCGACGCTACGGTCGCAACGGTCCAGCTATAGCGACCGCCGTCGTGCAGTACATGTTCTGGCACCCGCCACTTCGGGTCCTTCAGACAACCCGAGTCGACCACGCTGCCCGAACGACCGTCGAAACCAGTAGAAATCTTGAAGCAGTACTTCGTACCCGACGGGCCAGCACTGACCTCCAGCAGTGGTTGATCACTCGCGATCACCGCCTCGTTTACCGGGCGAATCAGGTTCACCTGTGGACCCGGAGTGGGGTTTGTCGGATCAGTCGGGTTCGTCGGACCAGTGGGGTTGGTGCCGCCGTCGCCGTAGTCGATGATCAATGCGGCTTGCAGCTGCTTGAAGGAGTAGGTGTCGGTTTCGGTGCCGCCCAGCATGAACCAGGTGTTCTTGGCGGTGGCTTTCGCACGATCACCGACGAAGGTGGTCAGCGCGGGTGCGGTCAGCGATCCCGATTCACCGACGCTGGCCGCGGCGAGCTTGGCCCCGAGCGCGTCGTAGTCAAGAGGGGTTTTGGCTTGGTACAGAGTCACCTGGGACGCGGTCGTCATTTCTACCGGCGCTAGCGCCGAGGCTAGCTTCAAGTCCAGGCGCGCACCGGTCACGGACTTACCCGCCAGCGGCGCGAGGTCGTAGCGAATCGCCGAGCGCCACAACACGTTCTGGCCCGCCCAGTCCCGCGCGTTGCCGGTCCGGATGCCACAGTCCGCGGTACACGGGGCCGCGCCTTGCTGGTAGGCAATCGTCTCGGCTTGCTGACCGAATCCGAAGGTGTAGGTCGGGTCGACCGTCACCGGGAACTTGCGGGCGGAGTCTTTCAACCACTTCTTGTCCACCGTCACCGTGAGCTGCCACGCTTCACCATCACGGGCCAGGCTGTAGTCACCGCCGGCACGCGCCGAGGGCTTTTTATCCTTATTGCCCGCGGAGTCCCAGACCTCGATCGGCGGCAGCGCGCCGACCACCTTGCCAGCCTTATCGCTGATCTTGACGGTTTTGCCGTCGACCTTCGGCGTCAGTGCACCGGTGTTCAACTTGAACACCCAACGTCCCTCGCCCACCGCAGAAGCGGCTTTCAGGATGATCGACTCTTTGATTGCGTCTGCGGACACGTCGTAGGTGACGTCGGTGTTCGGCAGCGCGTTTTCGTATTTCGCGGTCGAACCGGTGACCTTCCGGCCTACCTTGCCCGCACCCTTCAACTCGAGGGTGACCAGCGCGCCGTTCTGACTGACCCGGAACAGATTCGGGTCGTTGGCGAACTCCGCCAGATCGACGCCGACACCGGTGCGTGCCGCGGTGACCCGCTTGGAGTCTTTCTGCTCTATCAGCCGGGTGTCGATCGGATCCCAACCACCACGGTTGTTGCGCACACTGACCGGCACCTGCGACAACACCATCGTCTTGGTGCCGTTGGCATTGGTGAACTCGACCGAATCCTCGGTACGCGCCGACTCTTTCGATGTCTTGGGATCGAAACCACTCTTCGGAGCAGCAGCTGCAGCGCCACCACCGGCGAGCAATGGTGTGAAGTCCGCTTCCGGCGCGGACTGCTCAACGGTCGGGGAAGGCTTCGATTCAGCCTTCGACATGATCAGCGGAAGATCCCGCGGATTCTTCGTTTTCGGCCCCGCAGCGGCCTCCGGGGAAACAACAACCTGTACCAACGTCGCGATCAACGCGGCCACCAACACCGCCGACCACGACACCACTCTCAACCGATACCAACTAGCAGGGAACCAACGCACCAACGCGTCGCCCTGACGGCGAAATCTCATCACACTCCACAACACCTGAGCCCATCCCCTTGATGGGCCATCCCCAAATCGGGCGAAAGCGTAGCAACGCGACAAAACATTTCAAGGTGGAATCAGTTGTGCACGATCTATGCGAGTTGTGAGATGGATCACTCGAATCCCTTTGATGCATGACCCGAGCAAACATTCATCGGTTTATTCTTCAACTTTGTTCCAGGGCAAGGGATCTGAGTAATTGACACAACGGAGCCCGCTGCGCCGCTCCCCCGAACTGACCAGCCGCTCAAACGGACTCAACTCCCCAACCAGTTCATGACCCGCAATACAGCAAGGCGTTCCGTCGAGTTCCGATAAACGGCAGACCATCTCGTGGATGCAAGCCGATTCCACGAAAGCACCCACTCGCGACTTGAGCCTTAAGCGCCTTCGGCACAACACTTTTCGATACCGTCAGCTATGCAGTCCTGGCACCCTAAACTTCGGGCCGTCAGTAAAACTATTGGCTCCGAACAACATTGGCGCATTATCCTTCCATTCGGAAGAGCTTCACGCATAAGAGACGGCGCCGATGATCGGACTGCGACCCTGTCGCGACCCAGATGCGGCCCACAGGAGGCCGAACCGGCCCGCCCAGCCATCCAGAAGTGCCTACACCACAGATCCGAACACTCGACCAAATCGGCTGCACCGCTTCATATCTGACGAAATCTTCATCTCAGCATCCAGTCAGCGCAGCGCCCAGCGACCAGGGCCCGACCTAGACATCGAGCAAGCACGGATACTGGCGCGCTCAGACTTCTCTCAGCTTCCACTCAGCCTCTCCACATGCGAATACTCCATAACATCGCCCCGAATCGCTCCACTATGTCCAGTTAATGCGTTGTGTAACAAGCATTTTTCGCAATGCCGCCCACAATCGTGCACCTAGGACGGCATCCCATCAGGTGGTACAGCAAACCTCGCGCGACAACCGTCAACGAACACAGCAACCGGCCAGATCAGGGCCCGAAACGTGGGATAGATCACCATTCAGGGGTCCTGCAGTAACGCTTCCGCACGCTCCGATGTCGCGATCAGGCCACGTGGCGGCTCAACCCGTTGTCCCGATATGGCCACTCCCGGAACACATTCCAACTACTTTGCCGAGTTGTCGAACCCCGGCGCATTGTCAGTGCTCGTTCCTAACATGGGCTCTATGACTGAGCTCTCGTACTATGCGGCACAGAGCAGAATGACCGAGCCGGGGTGCCGGGCCGAGCTGCTGACAGGACTTCCCGGCGACATCGCGGAGTTACGACGGGTCGTGTCGGGTCTGGTTATCCACTACCGCGCTGACAAGCCGATGGAAAAGGGCGTGCCGGCCGAGCGAATGCGGGAGATCGACACTCGCTATGCCGAGACCATGCTGGGCAGGCTGGCCGAGCTCGCCGACGGACCGCTCAGCACGCCACGCTCGGCTACCGAACGCCTCGTCGGCTGCTGCCGCGACTTCACGGTGCTATACGTATCGGCACTGCGGGCCCGCGGCATCCCGGCCCGCGCGCGTGTCGGCTTCGCCACCTACTTCGTTGCCGATTACGCCATCGACCATGAGGTGGCCGAAGTCTGGGACACCGACCAGGCGCGCTGGCGCCTCATCGATGCTGAGATCGACGAAGGTCACACCAGCCCGGCCGGCACGCGCGTCGATCCGCTCGATCTGACGCCGGATCAGTTCGTGCTGGCCGGTGCCGCGTGGCAGCAGTGCCGCAGAGTTCTGGCCGATCCGACAAGCTTCGTAGTCGACCCGGGTCTTGACGTCCCAGAGACACGCGGCTGGCCCCAGATCGCGCATGACCTCGTGCAGGATCTGGCAGCGTTGAACAGCACTGAAATGCTTCTCTGGGACGGGTGGGGCTGGGGCGACGGCAGGCGATTCACCGATGCAGAGCATGAACTGCTCGACCGGGTCGCGGCGGTAACGACGGCCGGTGACGGCGAGGACGCACGCAAGCTTTACGAGAACGAGACGTCGCTGCGCGTGCCCGACACAGTTACCAGTGCGGACCCGCTCGGCGGTCCAGACCGTCATATCGCCTGGCGTTGACGGAACGAGATCATTCATCGACGGCTTGTTCCACCGAGAGGGTGGTACCACCCCGGAACGGGGGTTACTCCCACCCCGGGACGGGACACAGCCGGAACAGCCGCATCCGACTGACCTCGAAACCGCCTCGTATCAGGACAGTTTCAGCGAACGCCCGATGATCTCCTTCATGATCTCGGTAGTGCCGCCGTAGATGGTTTGGACGCGGGCGTCCATGTAGGCCTTGGCGATCGGGTATTCCTTCATGTAGCCGTAGCCGCCGTGCAACTGGAGGCAGCGGTCGATGAGTTCGACCTGTTCTTCGGTGCTCCACCACTTGGCCATGGCGGCGTCCTCGACGGAGAGCTTGCCACGGTTCAGGTCTTCGATGAAGCGGTCGACCAGGACGCGGACGGCGGTGGTCTTGGTGGCGAGTTCGGCGAGGACGAAGCGGGTGTTCTGGAAGGTGCCGATCGGCTTGCCGAACGCCTTGCGGTCGCGCACGTACTGGATGGTCATGTCCAGGCACGCTTCCATGGCAGCGGCGGCCATCACGGCGATGGAAAGGCGCTCCTGCGGGAGGTTCTGCATCAGGTGGATGAAGCCGGCGCCCTCCTGGCCGAGCAGGTTGGCGGCGGGCACCCGGACGTCGGTGAAGCTGAGTTCGGCGGTGTCCTGCGCCTTGAGGCCGATCTTGTCCAGGTTGCGACCGCGCTCGAAGCCGGGCATGCCGCGCTCGACGACGAGCAGGCTGAAGCCCATCGCACCCTTCTCCGGGTCGGTCTGCGCGACCACGATGACGATGTCGGCGTTGATGCCGTTGGTGATGAAGGTCTTGGCGCCGTTGAGCACCCAGTCGTCACCGTCGCGGACCGCACGGGTCTTGATGCCCTGGAGGTCGGAACCGGTGCCGGGCTCGGTCATCGCGATCGCGGTAATGATCTCGCCGGAACAGAATCCGGGCAGCCAGCGCTGCTTCTGCTCCTCGTTGGCCAGCTCGGACAGGTAGGGCGCGATCACGTCGTTGTGCAGGGCGAAACCGAGGCCGGAGTACTGGCCGCGGACCGATTCCTCGGCCACGATCGCGTTGTAGCGGAAGTCCTTGACCCCGCCGCCGCCGTACTCCTCCGGCATGGCCATGCCGAGGAAGCCCTGCTTGCCCGCCTCGAGCCACACCGCGCGGTCGACAATCCCCTGCTCTTCCCACTTCGCGTGGTTCGGCGCGACGTGCTGATCGAGAAACTTGCGGAACGACTCCCGGAACAGATCGTGCTCGGGTTCGAACAGTGTGCGCTCCACACCAACCTCCTAGTGACCACACCGGCCGGTCCACACCGACCCGTCGTTGCCTCATACGGTACCCGGAACGAGAATCTCAGTTCACTTCTGGGGCGGAATCGTTTGTTAACCAGGCGCGGCGTGGAGTAGCGCGGAAGAAGACCGAGATTCTCGACAAACCGAGGGCGCGCGTGCAGTGTCCTCGACCACAGAATCACGACGCCGTGTTAACCCGCTGTCCAACTTTTGGTGAACATCAGCATGCGACGGTGGGGCGATGGCGGCGACCCTCATCGCGACGGCTCCGACCGGTTCCGTCGCTTCAACCCCCAGTCCGACAATCCTGCCACCGGCCCGGCCGGTGGAACGTCTCGGCTTGACCGTGCTGCTGCTCGGTACCGCGATCGCGTACCTGTGGCGCATCACCGTCAACGGCATGGGCAACAACTTCTACGCGGGCGCGACCTGGGCGGGGTCGCGGGACTGGAAGGCGACGCTGTTCGGGTCGCTCGATCCGAGCAACTTCATCACGGTCGACAAGCCGCCGGTCTCGCAGTGGGTGATGGGGCTGTCCGGGCAGTTGTTCGGGTTCAGCAGTGCGAGCATGCTGATTCCGCAGGCTTTGATGGCGGTGGCCGCGGTCGGGTTGACGTACGGGGCGGTGGCGCGCGCGACCGGCAATCGGGGAGCCGGGCTGCTGGCCGGGGTGGTGTTGGCGGTTACGCCGGTGGTGGCGTTGATGTTTCGGTTCAACAACCCGGACGCGGTGTTGGTGTTGTTGATGACCGCGGGCGGCTACTGCACGATCAGGGCGTTGGAGCGGGCGAACGAGCGGTGGCTGATGCTGGCCGGTGTCGCGCTCGGGTTCGCGTTCTTGACCAAGCTGCTCGAAGGGCTGATGGTGCTGCCTGCGCTGGGCATCACGTACCTCGTCGTCGCGCCGACCACATTGCGGAATCGGTTGTGGCACTTGGTAGGTGCTGCGGCGGCGTTGGTTGTCTCGGCGGGTTGGTATGTGTTGCTGACCGTACTGTGGCCCGACTCGTCGCGGCCGTATCTCGCCGGCTCGACGGACAACAGCTTTATGGATTCGGTGTTCGGCTACAACGGATTCGGCCGGTTCCTCGGCCATACTCCGGCGACCGGGCAGATCGCGTTGCCGTCCGGCTATCAGACGCCGCCCGGATTACTGCAGAGCTTCAATGATTTCGGCGCGCCCGGGGTCGGACGATTGTTCGTCGGCGAGAGCGGATTCGAGATCTCCTGGCTGGTTCCTGCCGCCCTGCTGTCGTTCGTGGTGGTGTTGGTATCCAGGTGGGGTGCGCCGCGTACTGATCAAATACGCGGCGCGGCACTGGTTTTCGGGTTGTGGTTGATCACCATGGGCGGGGCCTTCAGCGCGATGAAGGCCATCGAGCACTCGTACTACACGCTGACTCTCGCGCCCGCTGCGGCCGGGATGGTCGCGGTGGGAGTGCATGAGCTGTGGCTGCGGCGCGACGAGTTGCTCGGCAAGCTTGGGACCGCCGCACTGATACTGACCATGGGTCTATGGGCTTTTGTTGTGCTGCAACGCAATTCGGGCTGGCTGCCGTGGGTACGCTGGACCGTCGCCGCGACGGCGGTGGCGGCGGCGCTTGGGCTGCTGATTACCGCGATTCCGGTGACGGCTGGATGGCGTGCCGCGCGGACCAGGGCTACCGCGATTCTGGTCGTCGTCGGGGTGCTCGCCGGACTCGGCGGATCGACGGCCTACGCGGCGGCCACGCTGCCGCAGGCCCATGTCGGCCGCAGTCCCGTTGTCGGACCGGCCAAACCCGTCGAGACCGGGATCGCGGCGCTGATCCATCGTCAGACGCAGAACTTCGCCGACGGTGGTGCGTTCACCAATCCGCAGCTCGTCACGATGCTGATGAGCAGCACGACGAAATGGTCGGCCGCGGTGGACCGAGGCTCGATCGCCGCCGCGCTCGAATTGGCCAGCCGCACACCGGTGATCGCCATCGGCGGTTTCGCGGCCGAAGACCCCGTACCAACGCTAGAGGAGTTCCAGAAGATCGTGGCCGACCATGAGTTGACCTATTACCTGGTGCAGGAGATGCAGCTGCCCGCGTCGTGGAAGGTCGGCGGTCAGCCGGGCGCGACGACCACACCGTCCACCCCCGAAAAGCCGTGGCAGGTGACCGGGAAGCCGGAGATCGCGGAGTGGGTCAGCCATCACTACACCGCAACACACATCGGCAACATCGCGGTATACGACCTGACGCCGCACCCGAACTAACCCCAGCCCCGGCACAATTCGGACACCGAAAGTGGTGTGGTGTCAGCGGCGGAGTCGGTCGCGCAGGCGGCCGACGAGGGTGCGGCCGGAGTCGCGTTCGCGTTCGGTGAAGAGGAATTTCAGTTCCTCCTCCAGGGCCTTGCGGGTGACGTCGCGCAATTCCTTTGCGGCGGTGGTGAGGTCGTCGGCGTCGCGCCAGGGCGCCGGGTCGATAGGGGTGCCCGCGGAGAAGTAGAAGCGCTCGGGACGCGGGAGGATGGTCGGGCCGAGGCCGCGCAGCAGTGGGGGTGTCAGCTCGGGGTTCATGCCGAGGGCCTGCACGGTCCAGCGCAAGGGGCGCAGGAGTGGATGGTCGCCGTCGATGACGATGTCGTAGGCGTCGTCGACGCCGATCATCGCGATCGGCACGATCGGTGCGCCCGCTTCGATCGCCATCCGGGCGAAGCCGGTGCGGCCCTCCCATTTGAGGACGTATTTCTCGTTCTTGCGGCGCACCGCCTCGCGGCCGCCGCCGGGGAACACGATGACGGCGTCGCCGCGCTTCAGCAGGGCGAGGCAGTTACCGCGGGTGCCGCGGACCGCGCCGTAGCGGTGCAGGAAATGGCGCAGGCCGGGGACGCCGATGAGTATGTTTTCGGCGAGGCCGCGGATCAGGCGGCCGCGGCGGCGCAGCACCTCGGGCAGCAGCAGCGGGGCGTCGATGCCGCCCATCAGGTTGTGGTTGCCGACGAGCAGGACGGGACCGTCGGTCGGGATGTTGTCGAGGCCGTAGAACCGCGGGCTGGTCCACGCGCGCAGCGGCGACAGCAGCGCCTCGATTACCCGAAGATCGCTGTCGGTCAGCGAAACCGCCAGCGGGGCACCGTCGCTGAGCACCGGCTTGTCGAGCAACAGCGCGCCGGACGCCTTGTTCGCGGAATCGGCCGAACCCACACGGTCGTGCGACATGCATCCCTCCTGATGTCGACACGAACGATACCGTAACGAAATCCACTGTGCCGCATCGAATGTGAGCGCCAACACAGTCCGATCGGTCTGCTATGAACCCGGCGTCCCTAGCCCCACCGCCGAAACCGCCGCCTGCCTGCCGCGCACCCCTCCGCGTCCCGCGCACAAATTTGCTGGCGATTTCATCCCCATCAGCACAACATGTGCGCGCGGCATGACTCATGTGCGCCAGCACAACCATCGCCGAGCCATCCTGCGAACATTCACAGCCGCAGCTCACCTAGCGCTGACAACGCCAGCACTTCGCCAAACCGCACTCGACTCGGGACCGGCCGCCCGCCGAGCGGGACATGGTGCGAGTGGGCTCGCCGTCATGTCCCGCGGCAGGTGGACTAGCCCTCCCCCTGGCCGTTGGTTTCCGGCGAACCGGTGCCGCCGGCGTGGGCGTATTCCGACAGGGCCGCGGCGAGGGAATGGGGTACTCGGGCGTGGACTCGGGTGCCGCCTTCCTCGTGGGTCGAGTCGATGATGCGGCCGTCGGCGTGGATGCGGGCGAGCAGGTCGCCGCGGCTGTACGGGAGCAGGATGCTGATTTCGGCGTCGAGGCCGCCCAATACCTCGGCGAGACGATCGCGCAGCGCGTCGATGCCGAGTCCGGCGCGGACGGAGACGTATTCCGCGTCGGGGAGCTGGCCGCGCAGGCGGGTGAGCGCCATCGGGTCGAGGGCGTCGATCTTGTTGACCACCAGCAGTTCCGGCGGAGCCGAGGTGCCCTGCTCCTTGATGACGTCGGTGATCACCTCGCGGACCGCCTTGATCTGTTCGGCGGGCAGCGCGTCGGCGCCGTCGACCACGTGCAGCAGCAGGTCGGCGCCGGTTACTTCCTCCAGCGTCGACCGGAACGCCTCGACCAGCTGGGTCGGCAGGTGCCGGACGAAACCGACGGTGTCGGTGAACACGACCTCGCGGCCGTCGTCGAGATCGGCGCGGCGGGTGGTCGGGTCGAGGGTGGCGAACAGCGCGTCCTGCACCAGCAGACCGGCGCCGGTGAGGGCGTTCATCAGGCTGGACTTGCCCGCGTTGGTGTAGCCGACGATCGCCACCGACGGGATGCCGCTGGAGGTGCGGCGGGCCCGCATGGTGTCGCGGGCGGTCTTCATCTCGCGGATCTCGCGGCGCAGCTTGGCCATTCGCTCGCGGATGCGGCGACGATCGGTTTCGATCTTCGTCTCACCGGGACCGCGCAGACCGACACCGCCGTTGCTGCCCGCGCGACCACCGGCCTGCCGGGACATGGACTCGCCCCAGCCGCGCAGTCGCGGCAGCATGTACTCCATCTGAGCGAGCGCGACCTGCGCCTTGCCCTCGCGGGAGGTGGCGTGCTGGGCGAAGATGTCCAGGATCAGCGCGGTCCGGTCGATCACCTTGACCTTGACGACCTTCTCCAGCGCGGTCAGCTGCGCGGGCGTGAGCTCACCGTCGCAGATCACGGTGTCGGCGCCGGTTTCCAGCACCACGGCCCGCAGCTCTTCGGCCTTGCCGGAACCGATGTAGGTGGCCGGGTCTGGCTTGTCGCGGCGCTGGATGAGCCCCTCGAGCACCTCGGAACCCGCGGTCTCGGCGAGCGCGGCCAGTTCGGTCATGCTCGCGTCGGCCTGTGCCGCGCTGCCCGTGGTCCACACGCCGACCAGCACGACCCGTTCCAGGCGCAGCTGCCGGTACTCGACCTCGGTGATGTCGGTGAGTTCGGTGGACAGCCCGGCGACGCGACGCAGCGAGCTGCGTTCGTCGAGCTGCATCTCGCCGACCGTCGGGTTGGCGGACGTCCAGCCGCCCGAGCGCTTCATCCGCGCGGCGTGCTCGGCCACGACATCGCCGGTGACGGCGTCGTCGGATGGAGCGCCCTCGGTGGCAGCGTCGAGCTGGATGTCGTCATCGGCCGTCTCGGTGAAGTCGTCGGCCGGAGTGAATTCATAAACTTTAGATTTCGTCATACAAGATCCATGATCCCACGATGCACCGACATGGCGCATTCGGATATTGAGCACAGCGTGTTGGGGGGTTGTCGGGTCAAGTTCGCGCGGCGCGAGGCCTGAGGTGCGCCTAGCGCGAGCCGAGGTGCTGCCACCAGCCCTCGGCGATGGCTCCCGAGGCGACCAGCACCGACGGCCCGCACAGCCACGCGGTGCCCTTGTCCAACCCGACGGTGACCTCGCCGCCGGGAATGCGGACGCGCACCTCGCCGGTGTCGGTGGCGATCCGGAAACCCTCGCGAGCCAGGGCCGCGGCGGCCGCGGCAACGGTTCCTGTTCCGCAGGAACGGGTTTCGCCGACGCCGCGTTCGTAGACGCGCATGTCGACGGAGCCGTCGGCGAGCGCCATCACGATTTCCACGTTGACGCCGTGCGGGAACAGGTCGGGGTCGTAGCCGGGGGGCACGGTGAGGTCGAGTTTGGCCAGGCCGTCGGCGGACAGATCGGGGACAACGCAGGCCAGATGCGGATTGCCGACGTCGATGCCGATACCGGAGTAGGCCCAGCCCTCGACGGTCGCGGTGGATTCGCCCAGTTCGCGCACGGTGCCCATGTCGACCGTGACCATGTCGACGGTGACGTCACCGTCGACCGCGGTCGCGGAGTGCACCACGACCGGTCGCCCGCCCGCCCGGCTGCCGACCACGAATTCGTGCGCGGACTCCAAGCCGGACGACACCAGGTAGTGGGCGAAAACGCGCACGCCGTTGCCGCACATCTCGGCAATCGAGCCGTCGGCGTTGCGGTAGTCCATGAACCAGTCGGTCTCGGCCACCCCCGCGGGCAGCTCGGCGAGCACACCCGCGTCACGCAACGCACCGGCCCGCGCCACCCGCAACACACCATCGGCACCTAGGCCGCGCTGGCGGTCGCACAGCGCGCTGATCCGCTCGGGGGTGAGCTCCAGCCGAACCTCGAGGTCCGGCAGCACCACGAAGTCGTTCTGGGTGCCGTGCCCCTTGGTGAACTCGATATCCGACACGTCCGTGTTCTCCCTACTTGCTCGTCATTTGGCAAACGTCCGGCGCTGCCGGGAAATTTCGTAGAGTGCGACGGCCGCGGCCGAGGGCGCGCCGAGCGAGCTGGCCGTGCCGCCCATCGGGATGTGCACCATGGCGTCGCAGGCCTCCTGCCAGGCGGCGCTCATCCCGCTGGTCTCGTTGCCGACGACGAGGATGGTGGCCTCGGTGAAGTCGTGGTCGTAGGCGGCGTGCGGGCCGTTCTCGTCGGTGCCGATGATCCGGGTGGGGATGCCGCGCCGCACCTGCCGGTCGCGGAATTCGAGGACCTGCGCGGCCCCGGCGGCACGCACCACCGGCATCGCGAACAGCGAGCCCGTCGACGCGCGAACGGCCTGCGGGTCGTACTGGTCGGCACCGTGGCCGGTGACGATCACGCCGCTGGCACCGAACGCGTCGGCCGACCGGATCAGCGTGCCCAGATTGCCCGGCGAATTCGGGCGGTCGAACACCACGACCACGGGCGCGTCCTCGCCGGGCTCCCCCGGCTCGAAGGCGTCGAGCTCCTGCTGCCGCGACACCGCGACGGCCACCAATTCCGGTATACCGCCGACCTTTTCGCCGAGCTCGGCCATCAACTCCGGAACCAGGCCGACCTGCGGGACGTCGCTGGTGTCCAGCAGCTCCCTGGCCCAGTGGGACAGGTCGGGGGTGCCGAGGCGGTAGAGCAACGTCTCCAGCGGCCAGTCGTTGGCCACGGCCTGGGTGATCGGGCGGACGCCCTGCACCAGGAAGCGCCCGTCGCGGTGGCGTTTGGTCCGGTTGTTCAGGTAGGCCTGCCACACCTGGACCGAGGCATTGCGGGTGCTCACACGTCGGGTCACTGCGGGGTCCGTTCTTTCTCGTCGAGCAGGGCGAGCGCGGTCGCCACCAGATCGGGGGCGGCGCCGTCCACCCAGCGCACCCGCGGGTCACGCCGGAACCAGGAGCGCTGCCGCCGAACGTAGCGCCGGGTGCCGATCAGGGTGCGTTCTCGCGCGTGCTTCAAGTCGTATTCGTTGTCGAGGTAGGCCAGGACTTGTGCGTACCCGATGGCGCGCCGAGCGGTGACGCCGTCGCGCAGGCCGTGCTCGATCAGCGTGCGTACTTCGTCGACGAGTCCGGCGGCGAACATCAGCTCGGTGCGCCGTTCGATCCGTTCGTCGAGTTCGGCGGTGTCGCGGTCGACCCCGATGATCACCGTGCCCCAGCGCGGCGTGCCGATCTCGGGTGCCGAGGCCGCGAACGGCCGACCGGTGAGTTCGACGACCTCGAGCGCGCGCACCATGCGGCGGCCGTCGGTGGGCAGGATGGTGGCCGCCGCGGCGGGATCGGCCGCGCGCAATGCCGCGTGCACGGCGTCGACTCCGCCCTCGGCGAGCATCGCCTCCCAGCGGGCGCGCACCACCGGGTCGGTGGCCGGAAACTCCCACTTGTCCAGCAGCGCTTGGACATACATCATCGAGCCGCCCACGATGACCGGGACGCGGCCGCGCGCCATGATGTCGGCCACGTCCGCGCTGGCCGCGGACTGGTAGGCGGCGACGGTCGCGGTTTCGGTCACGTCGAGTACATCGAGCTGATGGTGCGTGAGGTCACGGCGTTCGGCGACGGTGAGTTTGGCGGTACCGACATCCATGCCGCGGTAGAGCTGCATCGCGTCGATATTGACGATTTCGCCGCCGAGCCGTTCGGCGAGGTCCAGACCGAGATTCGATTTGCCGGTGGCGGTGGGCCCGACGACAGCGATCGGGGTGATGCCGGAGGCACTCACGACGCGCCACCTGGTCGCCACAGGCTCACGTCGTAGCCGACGCCGAACGGTGCGTCCTGATAGAGCGTCTCGACCATCGGATCAGTGTCGAACAGTCCGGCCAGCACCTGGTAGGCGGCCCGGCCGGACATCACCAGTTCTGCGCACAGCGCCGGATCGAGCGCGCGCAACGCGGCCAGATCCCCCGCGGCCAACGCGCGATCGAGCTGGTCCTGCACGGCACCGGCCCGCTCGTCGAGATAGCCCGGAGCCTTCAACGACAGCGTCGCGGCACCGTCGGCGATCATCAGCACGCCGTGCCGTTCGTCCGAATCGTCCGATTCCGCGCGCAATTTCGCGCCGAGTTCCAAGCAGCAATGCGCCGGAGTGTCTTCGGCGACGATGCGGACCTCGGCGTTCACGGCGGGTGCGACCTGTCCCCGCAACCACCCGGCGATCAACACCGGCAGCGGATGCTGAGGATCCGGCTCCGCCGTCGCGCCCGCGGACAGCGCGACCCGCACGTCCGCGCCGAACCCGCGGAACGTACCGACCGTCTCGGAACCGAACACCTGGTCGGCGGCCCCGGTGCCGATTACTGTCCAGCGGTCTGTCACTGTCGCAAGGACTTCCGCGGCGGCCAGCACGGCCGCGCGCAGCACCGCTCGCGGGTCACCCTGCTGCCCGGGAAGCGCGCCCGTCGCACCGCCACAGAGCTCGGGCACCAGGATCGGTGGCGACGGGACCAGCGCGGCAATCGAGAACACGTGGTAACCGTAACCGTTGGGCGCGACGCCGCTACGCACCCCGGGTACCGCCCGGCTTCGAGTGTCTCTGCCGCAAAGCTGGTCGAGATTGCTACTGTTCGATGAGCTACAACCCAGGTCATCAGGGGTTGCAATCCCCGAGATTCCTCCGCGTGAAGGCGTGGGTCGATGGTCACAAGGGCTCAAACCGGGTTCAATGGGATGAGCTAGGGCGTAACCAGGCAGCCGTGACGCGCGGCAGGGACGAGGAGCAATGACCGACAGCAACGGAACCGCGAAAGCCAGCCCCGGCGCGATGCCGCGCTCTTCCGGTGCCCCGAAACCCGGTGGCTCGATCCAACCCCCCAAGCCGCACGCGACGCCGGGCCAGGCTCAGCATCCGCATCCCGTGGTGCCGACCACCTCCGACCCCAGCGCGTGGGGCCGGGTCGATGACGACGGCACCGCCTGGGTGAAGACCGCCGACGGTGAGCGTCAGGTCGGCTCCTGGCAGGCCGGTGACGCCGCCGAGGGTCTCGCCCACTTCGGCCGCCGGTTCGACGATCTGGCTACCGAAGTCGCACTGCTGGAAGCCCGCCTCGCCGCAGGCGCGGACGCCCGCAAGACCAAGGCCGCCGCCGTCAGCCTCGCCGAATCGCTGCCCACCGCGGCCGTCATCGGCGATATCGACGGGCTGGCCAAGCGCCTGGCCGCGATCGCCGAACACTCCGAAGAGGCTGCCGCGCATGCCAAAGAGGAGAAAGACAAGGCGCGCCACGAGCACACCGAGCGCAAGGAAACGCTGTGCGCGGAGGCCGAGAAGATCGCCGCCGAGTCCACCCAGTGGAAGGCCGCGGGCGACCGGCTGCGCGAGATTCTCGACGAGTGGAAGTCGATCCGCGGCGTGGACCGCAAGGTCGACGACGCGCTGTGGAAGCGGTACTCCAAGGCGCGTGAGGCGTTCAACCGCAGGCGCGGTGCGCACTTCGCCGAACTCGACCGGGAACGCGCCTCCGCGAAGACGCGCAAGGAAGAGCTGTGCGTGCGCGCCGAGGAACTGTCCGGCTCGACCGACTGGGTCGGCACCGCGGGCATCTTCCGCGACCTGCTCGCCGAGTGGAAAGCCGCGGGCCGCGCGCCGCGCGAGGCCGATGAGGCGCTGTGGCGGCGCTTCAAGAGCGCGCAGGACGTGTTCTTCGCCGCCCGCAACGCCGCCGTCACCGAACGCGACGCCGAGTTCGACACCAACGCCGCCGCCAAGGAAGAGCTGCTGCAGGCCTACGAGCACATCGACCCGGCCAACGGCCTGGAGGCCGCCCGCGCCTCGTTGCGCGAGCTGCAGGACAAGTGGGACGCCATCGGCAAGGTCCCGCGCGAACGCATGCAGGAGCTGGAAGGCAAGCTGCGCACCATCGAGAAGCGGGTTCGCGACGCCGTCGACGCCCAGTGGCGCCGGACCGACCCGGAGGCGATGGCCCGCGCGGCCCAATTCCGTGAGCGGGTAGCGCAATTCGAGGAACAGGCCGCCAAGGCCCAAGCCGCGGGCAAGGCTCGCGACGCCGAAAAGGCCCTCGAACAGGCCAAGCAGTGGCGAGAATGGGCCGAAGCCGCCGAGGGCGCGGTCACCAACCGCTAGCGCGCAGCACAGAAAGTGTGCGGCTACTTCAGTTTTCGCCGGTGCGGCGGCGGCGGTCGCGTTCCTCGGCGGCGATGGAGGCGTTGCGGCGTTGTTCTTCGGCGGCCAGTTGCAGGGCGGTGCGGCTCCAGACCACGCGAATCCAGTGGAAGGTCAGCACGATTGCGGCGATGGTGCCGAGGATGAGGCCGATGGCGGGGCCAGCGCCGTGGTAGTTGTTGATGCCGGGGGTTTGCCGGTGCCAGATGGAGAAGACGCCGAACACGCTCGTGATGGCGGTGCCAGCGACCGCGATCCAGGCCAGGAACCAGCGGCGGGTCATCAGCGCCAGGGTCGAGAAGCCGACGCCGAAGACGACGAGGAACCAGACGAAGATCCGGGACGGCAGCCCGATGTGCTCCAACCGGGCGGCCTCGGTGCCGAGCAGCACGTCGAAACCGCGCGCGCCACCGGCATGCGGCAGCACCAGCGAGAGCAGCAGGACGAACACCGCGCCGGCCACCACCATGGCGCGCACGCCGGGGTCGATCTCGCCCGCGATGCGGCGTTCCACCGCGTCCAGGTCGTCGCGGAACTGCTCGAAGTTGCTGCTCTCGACCGAGTTCACTGAACCCTCGTTTCGTTCGGCTTGTTCGTGGTTCGCTGCACTGCCCGCGTCCACTGTGCCATCACCGGGTTCGTTTGCCTCGGCCGACCCACTACCGCCGGTAGTAGGTTTGCGATGCGTGGGCCGATCGCTGGGCTCCGCGCCGCCGGCCACGAAGCCGTCTTCGCCAGGCTTGTCGTTCACGCTTCCCCTTCGCGGATACTCGGTTCCGTCTCGCGCGCTACGCGTCGACCCGTATCGCGTTCGGCTCCAGCATGACCGAGTGCCTCGGCGATGTCCGCGGTTCGCGAACTCACGCGCCACAACCGGTCGAACAACCCGCGGCCGACACCGGCTCCGGCGCGGGGGCACCGATGCGGGGCAGACCGAGGCCGACGCCGATCGGGGCGGTCTTCGGGGTGATGCCGCGTTCGTGCGCGTCGCCGGCGGCGGTGCGGCGGTGCGTCTTGATCGGCGCGTCGGCGATCAGGTGATGCGGTGCCGCCGCGGTGATATCGACGGTGATGATGTCGCCGGGACGGATCGACTCGGGTGTGCCACCCGGCCGGAAATGCACCAGCCTGCCGTCGCGGGCACGGCCGCTCATCCGGGCGGTGGCGGCGTTCTTCTTGCCTGCGCCGTCGGCGACGAGCAGTTCCACCTCGGTGCCGATGAGTTCGCGGTTCGCGTCGAGCGAGACTTCCTCCTGCAACGCGATGAGCCGCATATAACGTTCCTGCACAACGGCTTTCGGCAGCTGATCGGGCATCTCGGCGGCGGGCGTGCCCGGGCGCTTGGAGTACTGGAAGGTGTACGCGCTGGTGAACCGCGCCTGCCGGACCACGTCCAGGGTCTCCTGGAAGTCTTCCTCGGTCTCCCCCGGGAACCCGACGATGATGTCGGTGGTGATCGCCGCGTGCGGCATCACGGCCCGCACCTTCTCGATGATGCCGAGGTAGCGCGCCTTGCGGTAGGAGCGGCGCATCGACTTGAGCACCTTGTCCGAGCCGGACTGCAGCGGCATATGCAGCTGCGGGCAGATGTTCGGTGTCTCGGCCATCGCCTCGATCACGTCGTCGGTGAACTCGGCCGGATGCGGCGAGGTGAAGCGCACCCGCTCCAGTCCGTCGATGCCGCCGCAGGCCCGCAACAGCTTGGCGAACGCGCCACGGTCGCGCGCCTCGTCCGGATCGGCGAACGAGGCACCGTAGGCATTCACGTTCTGCCCGAGCAGCGTCACCTCGAGCACGCCCTGGTCGACCAGTGCCTGTACCTCGGCGAGCACGTCACCGGGGCGGCGGTCGACCTCCTTGCCGCGCAACGACGGAACGATGCAGAAGGTGCAGGTGTTGTTGCAGCCCACCGAGATCGACACCCAGCCCGAGTACGCGGACTCGCGCTTGGCGGGCAGGCTCGACGGGAACGCCTCCAGCGATTCCAGGATCTCCACCTGCGCCTCGGCATTGTGCCGCGCCCGTTCCAGCAGGACGGGCAGCGAGCCGAGGTTGTGCGTGCCGAACACCACGTCCACCCACGGCGCCTTGCGCACCACGACGCCGCGGTCCTTCTGCGCCAGGCAGCCGCCGACGGCGATCTGCATGCCGGGCTGGTCGGCCTTGATCGACGCCAGCTGGCCGAGGGTGCCGTAGAGCTTGTTGTCGGCGTTCTCGCGCACCGCGCAGGTGTTGAGGACGACCAGATCGGCCGTCGCCCCCGCCGCCGCCTTCACGTAGCCCGCGTCCTCGAGTAGTCCGGACAGGCGTTCGGAATCGTGCACGTTCATCTGGCAGCCGAAGGTGCGGACCTCATAGCTGCGGGTGCCTTCAGAGGCGAGGTGGGTGGGTGTCACCACTGCCTGTCCGATCGATTCCACGGGTCCAGGGTACGGGCTCGCTTAACCCCAATTTTAGGGGCATGCATCCTGCGAACGCGCCGCCAAACGACGGCGCGTTGGACGTCGGCCCGCTCGGTCGCGGTTGTGGCCTTACTCACCCGCACCACCCCTGATCAGGCATGGCGCGACGGTGGCGCGCCCGGACGCGGCCGGAAAACCGGCGATCCGGACGAACCGGTCGATCCGGTTAACGTGACGTGTCATCTCGGCGTGGCAAAACGGTGTGTCGCGGAAACTCGGGCAAATCCGCATTTTGCCTTTACAGTCTTGGACCATGACCGACGACGCCGCCGCGCCCGATACAACCGGGATCGCTTCAACCGGGGACGCCAGCGCCGCCAGCGTGCCGATGATCTCGATGCGCAACGTGCAAAAGCACTTCGGTGAATTGCACGTTCTGCGCGATATCGACCTGGAAGTCCCCAAGGGACAGGTAGTCATTGTTCTCGGGCCCTCGGGCTCCGGGAAATCGACGCTGTGCCGCACCATCAACCGCCTCGAACCCATCGACTCCGGTGACATCGCCATCGACGGTGTCCCCCTGCCCGCCGAAGGCCGCGGCCTGGCCGCGCTACGCGCCGACGTCGGCATGGTTTTCCAATCGTTCAACCTGTTCGCGCACAAGACGATCCTGGAGAACGTCATGCTCGCGCCGATCAAGGTCCGCAAGGTCAAGAAGGACGCGGCGCGCACGCACGCCATGGAACTGCTCGACCGGGTCGGCATCGGTAACCAGGCCGACAAATACCCGGCCCAGCTGTCCGGTGGCCAGCAGCAGCGTGTCGCCATCGCCCGCGCACTGGCGATGAGCCCCAAGGTGATGCTGTTCGACGAGCCGACCTCGGCGCTGGACCCGGAAATGGTCCAGGAAGTGCTCGACGTGATGGTCTCGCTGGCCAAGGACGGGATGACCATGCTGGTCGTCACCCACGAGATGGGCTTCGCCCGCCGCGCGGGTAACCGAGTCCTGTTCATGGCCGACGGCCAGGTGGTGGAGGACGCCGAACCCGAGGTGTTCTTCACCGCGCCGAAGTCCGAACGTGCCAAGGACTTCCTCGGCAAGATTCTGAGCCACTGAAACATAGAGATCGACCCGCTGAGCTCGTGCCGAACCGAGGGACGGCCTCGTCCCCCGCGCACGGCCGGCAAACCCATGAGAGGGAGAAGGAAACTCGATGAGGATCAACCGTGCTCTGCGACTCGGAGTCGGCGCGATCGCGCTGACCGTCGTCGCCGCGACCGCCACCGCGTGTGGCGGCGGTGACAGCAAGTCCGCCCTGGATCACGCCAAGGACGGCAAGCTCACCATCGGCATCAAGTTCGACCAGCCCGGCATCGGCCTGCGCAACAAGGACGGCTCCTACAGCGGCTTCGACGTCGAGGTCGCCAAGTACGTGGCAGGCAAGCTCGGCGTGAAGCCGGAAGGCATCACCTTCAAGGAATCGCCGTCCAGCCAGCGCGAAACGCTGATCGAGAACGGCCAGGTCGACTACATCGTGGCCAGCTACTCGATCAACGACGCACGCAAGCAGAAGGTCGACTTCGCCGGCCCCTACTACGTTGCGGGACAGTCGTTCCTGGTGCGCGCCGACAACACCGACATCGGCACCCCGGAGTCGCTCAAGGGCAAGAAGGTCTGCTCGGTGAAGGGCTCCACGCCCGCGCAGAACATCGATAAGAACTTCAAGGACACCCAGCTGCAGGCCAACGACACCTACTCGCTGTGCCTCGAGGGCCTGCGCGCCGGTTCGTGGGACGCGGTGACCACCGATGACATCATCCTGGCCGGCTACGCCGCCCAGAGCACCGGTGCGTTCAAGGTCGTCGGCAAGCCGTTTACCACGGAGAACTACGGCATCGGCCTGAAGAAGGGCGACAAGGAGCTCCGCGACAAGGTGAACGACGCGATCGAGGCGATGTTCGCCGACGGTTCCTGGAAAAAGGCCTTCGACGCGAGCGTCGGCGGATCCGGATACCAGGCGCCGACGCCGCCCAAGGTCGACCGGTACTGAGTTCTACCCCGCACGGGTGGCCCGATCCCACCGGGCCGGGCCACCCGCCGCATTCCCCCTGACAATCGAGACCCGATGGGAGGGACACGTACGCCGTGTTCGACCTGATCTCGAGGTATGACGATCAAATCCTCGACGCCTTCTGGGTGACCATCAAACTGACCGTTCTTTCCGCGGTCGGCGCGCTGATCCTGGGCACTTTAGTCGCCGCGCTGCGTGTGTCCCCCATACCGATCGCCCGCGTGGTAGGCACCGCCTACGTCACCATTTTCCGCAACACCCCGCTTACGCTGATCATCGTCTTCATGTCGCTGGGCCTCTACACCACGATGGGCTGGAAGCTCGCCGGCGAGGGACCGGATTCGGTCGCGCAGAACAACTTCCGCTACGCCATCGTCGGCCTCAGCATCTACACCGCGGCGTTCGTCTGTGAATCCCTGCGCTCCGGCATCAACACCGTCGCGATGGGCCAGTCCGAGGCGGGTCGCTCGCTCGGCCTGTCCTTCAGCCAGAATCTGCGGCTCATCGTGCTGCCGCAGGCCTTCCGGGCAGTCATCGCGCCGCTCGGCAGCGTGCTCATCGCGTTGACCAAGAACACCACGATCGCCTCCGCCATCGGCGTGGTCGAGGCCGCGTTCTTGATGGCGGACATCAACGAGAACGCCGCAGACGTCATCTCCGTCGGCGCCATCTTCGCCCTCGGGTTCGTCATCCTGACCCTGCCGACCGGCCTGTTCTTCGGCTGGCTCGCCAAACGATTCGAGGTCGCACGATGACTGCTGCGCCTTCGGTGCTGTTCGATGCACCAGGCCCCCGCGGACGCCTTCGGCACCATCTCTACTCGGTCGTCGTTGTCGTGGCCGTGGCATCCTTTCTCTGGGTGCTCTACAGCGGCTTCGCCGACAAGGGGCAGTTCACCGCCGAGAAGTGGAAGCCCTTCCTCGACCTCCAGGTCTGGCAGACGTATCTGCTGCCCGGCCTGAAGGGCACCGTCGTCGCGGCATTGCTGTCGATTGTGTTCGCGCTGGTGATCGGCATGGTCTTCGGCATTCTGCGGATGTCCGAACATCGCGTGGTCCGATTGGTCGCAGGCACGATCGTCGAGGTGGCGCGAGCCATTCCGGTGCTGATCCTGATGATCTTCCTGTTCTTCACGTTCGCCAAGTACCAGACGTTCAAATCAGACGATCTGGCGTTGGCCGCCGTCGTGATCGCGCTGACCATCTACAACGGCTCGGTCATCGCGGAGATCGTGCGAGCGGGCATCCGCTCGCTGCCGAAGGGCCAGACCGAGGCCGCGGTGGCCCTGGGCATGCGCAAGAACCAGCTGATGCGACTGATCCTGCTGCCGCAGGCGATCACCGCCATGCTGCCCGCGTTGATCTCCCAAATGGTTGTCGCCCTGAAGGATTCGGCGCTGGGCTACCAGATCACCTATGTCGAGATCGTGCGCTCCAGCCAGCAGCTCGGCTCGGCTGAACAGAACACGATCCCCAGCCTCATGGTGATCGCTGTCGTCATGGTCATTCTCAACAGCGCCCTGACCCAGGCGGCCACCAGGCTGGAGCGACGACTACGCGCACGCAAGCGAGGCAAGGGTGCAGGCGCGGTGGTCGGGGCGGAATCGATCCTCACCGATGCCGCGCCAGGAATGGACCTCACCGGCAAGAAGTAGCTGTTCGACTCCGACGCGACGCGGCGGTGCCTTGGATGCGGTAACCCGCTCCAGCGCACCGCCGTTCGTTTGCGCTCTGAAACAGGCGCACAGGTTTTGACATACGCACGCGTGTTTGCGCGGCGAGTCGTGGTACGGGACATAAGAACCCGTGCGGCGGGTCGGCGGTGGCCGCAGCAACCTGTCTGGACACTGCACTCACGGACCTGTGCGCGGGTCGAGTAACCGTGCGCGAGGCCGGCGGGGCAGTGACATTGGGGGCGGCGGGGTGTCAGGGGGGCCGACTACGATCGAGGTGGTGCAGATGGGGCGACGGGTTTCGGGGTTCTTGGCGTTTGCTGTGCTGCTCGCTGTCGCGGTGTTGACCGCGTGGGATCAGCAGCCGCACGGGCATCGGGCGGAGTCGGCGCCGGGCGATGTGTTCAGTGCTGAGCGGGCGTTTCGGGTGGTGCAGGAGATCGCGCAGCGGCCGCATCCGATCGGTACGGCGGAGCATGACCGGGTTCGTGACCATCTGGTCGGGGAACTGCGGAAACTCGGGGTGGACACCGAGATTCAAGAGGGGGTGGGGCGCTACCCGACCGGACTGCAGCGAGACGTGCTCGGGATGGGGCGGGTTGCCAACATCGTCGCCCGGCTGCCCGGCACGGATTCGACCGGAACGGTTTTCCTGACGGCGCATTATGATTCCGTCGCCTCGGGGCCCGGTGCGAATGATGACGGCGTCGGGGTCGCGGCGGTGTTGGAAGCCGTGCGCGCGCTGCGGGCCGGCGGTACGGCGTTGCGTAATGACGTGGTCGTGCTGCTGACCGACGGCGAGGAGACCGGGCTGCTCGGCGCGGAAGCGTTCGTCGCGGCCGGTCCGGGCGGTCGCGGCACCGGAGTCGTCATCAATCATGAGGCGCGCGGGGCAGGCGGCCCACCGTTGTTGTGGCGGACCACCCATCCCGACGGCACGCTGGTGGACGCCGTCGAGCAGGCCGCGCCGTATCCGAACACCGACTCGTTGACCACGACGCTGGCCGGCGCGCAGACTGGAAGCAACACCGACTTCACCTCGTTCAAGCCGGGCGGCCTGCGCGTGCTGGACTGGGCCTTCGCCGGTCGCAGCGCGTACTACCACAACCGTCTCGACGATCCGGCGCACGTGGACCTGGCGACGGTGCAGCAGATGGGCGACAACAGCCTCGCACTGGTCAAGGAGTTCGGCGGCAAGGACCTTACCGTCGCGGACGACACCGATCGCGCGTTCTTCCAGCTGCCGTTCGGTGTGCTTGTGGTGCTGCCGTTCTGGGCGATCATCGCGCTGGCCGCGGTCACCCTGGTCGGCGTGGCGTGGCTCTGCTGGCGGCTCCGGCGGACCGGCGAGACCAGTCTGCGGGGGATACTCGGCGCTGCCGCAATGGCTTTCGTCGCGGCACCGCTCGCGGCGGTCGCCGTGTACGGGCTGTGGGAAGTGGTGCAGACGATCCGGCCGGAGTACCGGCCGCTGATCGGCGACCCATATCGGCCCGAGTTCTATTACGTGGCGATACTCGTGTTGTCGGCCGCGGTGCTCGTCGCTTGGTATGCGATCGCACGACGACTGTTCGGCACCACTGGCGCCGTGGCCGGGTTGTTGTGCTGCCTGGCGATAGTGGGCGCGGCACTCGCGATCCTCGCGCCAGGCACCGCGCACGTGGCGGTGGTGCCCACCCTCGGCGCGCTGGTGGGGGTGGCGGCCACCTTCGCGGTGCCCGATCGATGGCGGCTGCCGGTGCTCACCGTCTTCCTCGTGCCGGCGGCGATATTCCTCGGCAGCGCAACGTGGCCCGCGTTGCAAACCGGCATCACCACGGCCCCGTTCCTGGTCGCGCCCACGGTGGTGCTACTCGGCGGGCTCCTCCTGCTCACCCTCACCCAGGCGTGGCCCGATCGGCGCGGCTGGGCGATCCCGTCGACCGCGTTCGTCCTCGCCCTCGTGCTCGCGGCTGCCGGGCTGGCGGTGGACCGCTTCGACGATCAGCATCCGCTGCCGTCCCAGCTCATCTACGCGCTCGACGCCGACCACAACGAGGCGCTGTGGCTTTCGCGTGCAGCGCCCGATCGCTGGACCCGCCATCTCGTCGACGACACCGCGCCCGGTGCGCGATTCGCCCAACTCTGGCCGGACATCGTCGCGAGTGGCGTCGCGCCTGCCGAGAAACTCTCCCCGCCGGTCGCCGAAATCCTCTCCGACACCACCGAATCCGGACAACGCACCGTCCACCTGCGGTTGCGTTCCACCCGCGGCGCGACGAACATCGCCCTGCGCTACGACACCGCACCCCTCTCCCTGCGGGTGGCAGGCCGCGACGTGACTTCCCCGCCGAAATCGGGCTTCCAGTTCTACGCCCCCTCACCCGACGGTGTCGACGTGCAGCTGGTCGCACCGGCCGGACCGCTGCCGCTGCGACTGGTGGACTACACCTGGCTCCCCGACTCCGGGATACCGTCCTACCGAAATCCCCCGGCCGACATCTTCTTCCGCCAGGACAGCCTGGGCGCCGTCTTTGTCACCATCCCGGGACTGTGAGCGGTCCTATCCGTCCAGCTCGCTCAGCACCCGCAGGATGAGTCCTCGTGCGTCGCGGCCATAGACGGCCGCGCCCTTGAGCACCTCGAACATGCGCGCATACATCGCGCACTCGGCAGGCTGGGTGACCTGAATGCCCGCGGTCGGCGTCTCCAACGCGACCATGGCGTCGTCGAAGATCCAGAATCCGGTGGAGCCGACCGCCTCGCGTTCGGTCATGAGCGGAATGATGCCGAGCGAGATGTTCGGCATCGACATCAGTTCCAGCAGCCGACCCAGTTGTCCCGCTTGGATTTCCGCCGTGCCGAACCAGGTGCGCAGCGCCTGCTCCTCGAGCACGGCCACGAACCGTTTGCCGCCACGATGCAGCACGCGTTGCCGCTCCATGCGCACGGCGACGGCTTCCTCGAGGTCGTTGGGGGTGTCGAGAAAGCGGATCCAGAACGCCAGCATGGCCGCCGTGTACTCCGCCGTCTGAAAGAGGCCGGGGATGACGTTGTGCTCGTAGATGCGAAACACCTTCGTCGCCTGGTACCGCTCGGGCGTGTGCGCGCCGAGCACCCGCTTCATGCCTGCCCGGCTCTGCCGACGGTATTCGAGATAGGCCGTGTCGACCGCGCGCAGTGTCGCGACCAAGTCGAGTTCCTGATCGACGGCGGCGCAGACCTGGCACCAGGCGCGAATGTCGCGATCGGTCGGGAACTGCACGCCGTTCTCGATCTTGGACACTCGCGTGAAATGCTGGCCGGTCTCCGCGCCGAGCTGGCGGATGGTGATACCGGCGGCTTTGCGGATGTCCCGCAGCCGGCTGCCGAGGGCCCGTCGGGCCTCCTGCGCGGAACTAGCTGGGCCGGTAGTCACGGTGCGGTGTGGCCAGCCGCCACACGGCCTCGAAGGCGGTGCGGCACAGCTGAATATCGTGCGGGTCGATGGAAGTGACCCTATCGGTGGCCACGCCGCTGCCCGCATAGTGGAGGAAGATCACGAGTCGGTTGTCCAAGAGGTAGAAGTCGTTGCCGGGGATGGCCACCGACGACGTCAGGCGCCGAGGAACCCAGCGGATGTCCTCGCCTGCCTCGACCATCGGCGCGGCGATACTGTGCGACCAGCGCTGATAGTCGCTCAACGGCTCCGACACGATCCTGGCTCGGCGCACCGACCGGCCCGCCGACACGTGGTCGCGGACGGTTGCGCACCAGCCCTGCAGCCAGGCCAGGTCATCGGGCTCACCGGCGGTCCACTGCGCGATGTGTGGCAGCTCGATCGCCGTCCGGTAGGTGTCCCGAGTCTCCAGATGTACTGACTTCACCACGAACTCGTCCAGTAATCGCTCGAACTCTTCATAGGCTATCGATGCCACGGTCTCCCTTCCTGAAGAACTGGATCATCCTGTCGGGGATCTCCACGCAGGTTTCGCCCTGCGGAATGTTCATGTGGGCAAGAGCATCGGGGTCGGTCACTACCCATCCCTGCACGATCCACGAATCCCGGTCGGTGCGATACACCGTGGGCGAGCCGTTCGGATTCGAGCCCGGATCCTCGCCGATAAAAGTCAGACGCATCGTTGACCCCTTGTCATGGGATGTTGCGAACTGTTGCCCCGAGCGTGTCGATTGTCTCGCTTCGCCCGACCACGGGTCAAGAGGAAAGAGCATCTGGGAACTAGCGAAAATGTATGCTGTGCAGGGGAATCCGCCACTATGACCAGTCATCTAGAGGCAGAGTGCTTCACTCCCGCAACCTTTCGCAACATGCTTCCATCCGGCACTAGCCACTTCTAATCTCGGAGATTGCACGGGTCACGAGCAACCGACGAGAGGGCAACTGGGGATGTGGGGAAGGCCTACCGCGATCGGCTATCTGCGCCGCGATGTGTCGGGGGTGTCGCAGGTCTGGGACGAGACCCAGATCCGCAGCGTGGCAAAGAGACTCGGCTACGAGCTGGCCAAGATCGTGGTGTTCGGCGCGCACACCGACGAGCCGGTGGCGCAACTGTTGAACACGATCACACGAGTCGACGCGGACGCGGTGGTCACGCCGACCCTGGCCCATCTGGCAGACGAGCTGGACCGGGTGGTGCGAGTATGCGATGTGATCACGGTGAACCCGGAAAACACCTACGCCCGCTGGGCATTGCCGACAGACCGCTGGCCTGCCCCCGGAACCGACGCGGCAACCCCCCTCGACACGACAGGCCGACAACGGCCGGACGGCGCCGAATACCCGGACTAACGTCCAGCCAGGCAGCGGCGGCGTCAACCGCCGAACTCAGCTACGGCGAAGAACCTCCAACCTCGAATTCCAACCAGGTGCAGCAAGCAACGGCCCGACACCGGGATAAGGCACGGCAAGCACAGGCGACCTTGACCGTCCGATTCGGGTCAGCGGCAAGAGGCCTCACAGCTGGCGAGAAAACTACGGCCCCGAACATACGAACTCAGGTCCGCCGAGCAAGCAGCGGACCGAACATCCGACTCGAACACCGGAGCTCAGCCACGGCAAGAAACCCACTCGACCGTGCTGATTCCAGGTTGGCGGGCAAGCAGCTACGTTGCACATCCGAGCTCGGACCTGGCGGACAAGGGAATTCGCCGTTAGTTCTGTTCGAGGTCCGAGGTGTCGAATTCGGCTTGGGACAGTTCGGATTTCACCACGGTGAAGGCGGTGGACTGGTTGTAGCCGCGGCGGGCGAGCATGCCGACCAGGCGGCGGAGTGTTTTGTCGCGGTCGAGGCCGGACGGGATGCTGCGGAGTTTGCGGCGGACGAGTTCGCGGGCGCGGGATTCCTCGTCGTCGGAGCTGATGGCGTCGAGGGCGGGCGCGGCGTCGGTATCGGCTACGCCTTTGCGGCGGAGCTCCTGGGCGAGCGCCTGTTTACCCTTGCCGGAGAAGGTGTGCCGGGCGTGCACCCATTCTTCGGCGAAGGCCGCGTCGTCGATCAGGCCGACCTCGGTGAGCCGGTCGAGGGCCGGGTCGGTGACCTCCGCGCTGTAGCCCTTGGCCGCGAGGCGTTGGGCGAGTTCGGCGCGGCTGCGGGCGCGGACGGCGAGCAGGCGAAGACATGCCTCCTTCGCCTGCTCGACCGTCCCGCCTGGCGGGGTGAGCTCCGTAGAGCGGGCACCCCGCTCGGATCCGGCCGCCACCGGATCCGCCCATCGGCCTTCGGCATGTTCGGAGTCAGCCGACTGGGAGTCTGTGCGCCGGGACGCCTTTCGACGTCCGCGGCCGGACCCAGTCGAACGCGCCCGCTGCGGATCGGACGCGCTCGACCGAGTTCCCAACGTGTCCGGTTCGGTCGAACCACCTTCGACCGACCGGACTCGTCCGGGGTCCTGTTCGCCGGGCCAAGATCCAGCAGGATCGGTGGAGGCACCAGAGGCGTTCAGGAGTTCAGTGAGCCGACGCCGCATCTCCTGCACCGTTTCGGACCGCGACTCATCGGGCGCGGTCCAGGGCGGCTGGGGCGAGTGTCGGCCGTTCATCGGATCAGAAATCGGCGGGGGCCTCGGCGGCCGCCGCTGTCACGTCGGCGCCGATGCCGAGCTTCTCCTTGATCTTCTTCTCGATCTCGTTGCAGACATCTTTGTTCTCCAGCAAGAACTTGCGGGCGTTCTCCTTACCCTGGCCGAGCTGGTCGCCCTCGTAGGTGTACCAGGAGCCGGACTTGCGGACGAAGCCGTGCTCGACACCCATATCGATGATCGAGCCCTCCTTGGAGATGCCATGGCCGTAGAGGATGTCGAACTCGGCCTGCTTGAACGGCGGCGCCACCTTGTTCTTCACGACCTTCACCCTGGTGCGGTTACCGACCGCGTCGGTGCCGTCCTTGAGCGTCTCGATGCGGCGCACGTCGAGGCGCACGGAGGCGTAGAACTTCAGCGCCTTACCGCCCGTGGTGGTTTCGGGGGAACCGAACATCACGCCGATCTTCTCGCGCAGCTGGTTGATGAAGATGGCGGTGGTGTTGGAGTTACTGAGCGCACCAGTCATCTTGCGCAGCGCCTGGCTCATCAGGCGGGCCTGCAGACCGACGTGGCTGTCACCCATCTCGCCCTCGATCTCGGCGCGCGGCACCAGCGCGGCCACCGAGTCGATGACGAGGATGTCGATGGCGCCGGAGCGAACCAGCATGTCGGCGATTTCCAGCGCCTGCTCACCGGTGTCCGGCTGCGAGACGAGCAGCGCGTCGGTGTCGACACCCAGCTTCTTGGCATAGTCCGGGTCGAGCGCGTGCTCGGCGTCGATGAACGCGGCGACACCGCCCGCGGCCTGCGCGTTGGCCACCGCGTGCAGCGCGACGGTGGTCTTACCCGAGGATTCCGGGCCGTAGACCTCGACGACGCGGCCACGCGGCAGACCGCCGATGCCGAGCGCGACGTCCAGCGCGATGGAGCCGGTCGGGATCACCGCAAGCGGCTGACGTACCTCTTCACCGAGGCGCATGACCGCACCCTTACCGAAGCTCTTCTCGACCTGAGCAAGAGCGAGTTCGAGAGCCTTGTCGCGGTCGTACGCCTGTGGTGCCATGTCTTGATCCCCTTTTCGACGGATAAGTCTCTGCTGTGGTTGGCGCCAACATTAGAGGGCGGCACCGACAAGTTCTGGCGCCAAGATTAGACGAACACGTGTTCGAGTCAAGCGACGCGCCCGGGAACACGGAGTAGAACTTCCGCGGCCTCGGCAAACGCCGCGCTAGCGATTCCGCCTCTCCGGGTATTCAGGCCGGACTCGTGTGCCACCGAGGTGCCGTCGGCGGCCGGCGGCGGATCGCAGCCGGTACCCGGCGAGTTACCCATGTACGAGCGAAATCAGTGGTCGACCTGGGTTAATGCACGGGCGATACCCGGTCGCTGTCGAGCAGCGTCTGCGCCTGCTTGAACACGCGTAGCGCCGGTGTCACCTCCAGGTCGGTGATGCCGTCCAGTGCGCCGAGGCGTTCGGTGATGTAGCGGTAGAGGTGGGGCGTGTCGCGGCAGAGGATCGACGCCATCATGTTGGTCGGGCCGGTGGTCGCGGCAACGAACACGATCTCGGTGTGGTTCACCATCGCCCGCCCCACGGCGTCCAGGTCGGCCGGGCGCACCCGCAACCACAGCGCCGCCCGCACGGTGTAGCCCATGCCCTCGATCGCGAAGTCGAGGTCGAAATAGAGCACGCCGGACTGCGCGAGCTCGGTCATCCGCCGCGCGACTCGTGGTGCGGTCCAACCGGTTTGGGCGGCAATCTGCGCGTAGGGCGCCCGCCCGTCGCTGCCGAGCAACGCGAGCATCGCCTCGTCCTCGGGCGTCAGGTCCGGCGGCGCATCCGGTCCCGGTCCCGCCGCCCGGGAGCGCTGTGGGCCCAGTTCGCGCAGCTGCTCGCCGGTGAAGAGGTGGCTGAGGCGCGGCCATTCCTCGTCGGCCTCGAACCGGTGCATCACCTCGTGCGCGGTCACCTCGCGCACCTGACTCGCCCGCGGCAGCGTGTGCAGTAGCAGCGCGTCGCGTCGTTCGAGGGAGCGTGGCCTGCTCACACACGTCACCTCGGAGCCGGTGGACAGCAGCGTGACCCAGCTCAAATCCGGGAATCTGGCCAGTGATTCGGCCAGCCGCAGCGCCTTGTCCGGTGTGGACTTGATCCGCAGCACCCACCGCGCGTGCCCGAGTGGCACCGCGTTCACCTGCCCCGACACGTGCATGATGCCGCGCTCGCGCAGCGCACGGTAGCGGCGCGCGACCGTCTGCTCGGAGACATCGAGAATGCCGCCGAGCTTGGCGAACGGGATCCGGGCGTCATGCACCAGCGCGTGCAGGATCTGCCAATCGAGAATGTCCAGCGCGGAGGATTCCGAAGGGACATCGTGCTGCATAGGAGGAATCTAACGCAGCTGGCCGTCTGACTAGGTAGATACATTCGATTGCCGCACGCTTGGCGTCGATATCGTTCGATTCCGCCGTGGAGGCCCCCGTGAAGAAATGGCTCCCCCTGTTCGCCGCGTGTCTCGGCACGCTCATGCTCCTCATCGACGTCACCATCGTGAACGTCGCGCTGCCCAACATCGCGGTCGATCTGCACGCCGGACTGTCCAGCCTGCAATGGGTGGTCGATGGTTACGCACTGGCCTTGGCGGCACTGTTGCTGGTCCTCGGTTCGCTCGCCGATCGGGTCGGCGCGAAACGCGCCTATCTCGCCGGGCTCGTCTTGTTCGCCCTCGCCTCGCTCGGCTGCGGCATCGCCGATACCTCGTCGAATCTCATTGCGGGGCGGGTACTTCAGGGCATCGGCGGCGCCGCCATGTTCGCGACAACGCTGTCGCTGCTGCACTCGACCTACACCGGACGCGACCGCGGCATCGCCTTCGGCGTCTGGGGCGCGGTGTCCGGCGCGGCGGCGGGCATCGGCGTGGTGCTCGGCGGCGTGCTGACCGAGGCGTTGTCGTGGCGGTGGATCTTCTTCGTCAACCTGCCGATCGCGGTGCTGGCAATCGCGTTGACCGCCAGCGTGTTCCCCGCGTCGGTGCGCCGCGCGGACCGGGCCGTCGACGTGCCGGGGATGCTCGCCTTCGCCACCGCGGCGACCGCACTCACCTACGGCGTCATTCGCGGTGGTGAGCACGGCTGGTCGGATGGTCGCGCGGTGACGGCGCTGATGCTGGGTGTCGTCGCGGTGATCGTCTTCGCGGTCGTCGAATCCCGCAGTGCGGCACCGATGTTCCCGCTGGCCCTGCTGCGCAATCGCGACTTCGGGGCGACCCTGCTCGGGGCCTGCGGGCAAACGTTCGCGGCTTTCGCCAGCGCTCCCCTGGTTTCGCTGTGGTTGCAGCAGCAGTTGCAGATGACGCCGTTGCACGCGGGGTTGGCGTCGCTGCCGATGGCCGCCACCGCGTTCCTGGTCGCCGGGGTGTTCGGTCGGTTGATGCACGACGCGCCGCCTAAGTGGACCATCGGCGCGGGACTGGTGGTGGTCGGCATCGGCACCGGTCTGCTCACCGTGATCGACGCCGGATCATCCTGGCCGGCACTGATTCCGGGGTTCGTGGTGATCGGCGCGGGGATCGGCATCAACGCACCCGCCCTCGTGTCGGTGGGCATGGCGGCGGTGCCGCCGCAGCAAGGTGGCACCGCGGCGGGTGCGGTGAACACGGCACGGCAACTCGGGCTCGCGCTCGGAGTCGCGGTGCTGGGCACGGTATTCCGTGGCGTATCGAACGGGGATCAGCCGATGACGTTGCCCCACTTCGTAGCCGGGCTGGACGCCGCTTTCACGGTCGCCGCAGCCGTAGGCATCGTCTTCGGACTACTCGCCTTCGCCCTCTTCCACCGCCAACGCCCCGTGGTGACATCGAGCGAAGCCGAGCAGAAAATCGCCGCCTGACCGCGCAATCCACGTTCCCCAACCACGGCGCCGTCCACCCGGACGGCGCCGCTGCGCATGAGTCCTCTTGCTCCGCATGCACTTGCTGACGATTCGTACGCGCCAAGACAATCGGTGCGCGGCCGGAAGGACTGCGCTTGTTCCGGTTGGACTACTGATGGGCAAGATCGCGACCATCGCCGTCCGCTCACCAACCTCCCATCGCAACGGGATACGTTGGCGTGGCCGCATTTCCCGCCGCCATACCCGATTGGGCAAGATGGCTACTGCTGGGGCAGCGGTGAGTCGTCGCCTGGTTCGCGGGGGCCGAAGACGCGGCGGTCGGATTCGGCGATGGGGACGTCGTTGATGCTGGCCTCACGACGCGACATCAGACCGTCGGGCGCGAACTCCCACTGTTCGTTGCCGTAGCTGCGCCACCATTGGCCGGATTCGTCGTGCCATTCGTATTGGAAGCGCACGGCGATGCGGTTGCCCTCGAAGGCCCAGAGGTCTTTGCGGAGCGCGTAGCCGGTTTCCGAAGCCCATTTGCGGGTGAGGAATTCGATGATGGCGGGGCGGCCGGTGAAGAACTCGCCGCGGTTACGCCATACCGAGTCCTCGGTGTAGGCGGCGGCGACCTTCGCGGGATCGCGAGTGTTCCAAGCGTTTTCGGCGGCGAGCACCTTGGCTTTGGCGGATTCGAGATCGAAGGGTGGTAGTGGTGGGCGCACGAATGACTCCGTTCTTCAGGGGTTGACCGGCGAGAGTTCGGGCGGGCCCCAGCGCAGCGGGCCCGCACCGGAGCGCTCGACGACTTCGGCGATGGTGAAGTCGATCGAGCATTGTGCACCGACGGCGAAGGTTTCCGGTGCCCAGGTCAACTCGGCGGTGCCGGTGAGTTGCAGGGTGCCGCCGGTGGCCCAGTTGGGGATGAGGATGCCACAGCGCGGGTTCACCTCGATGTTCCCGAGCGTCATGAACATCGAGTTGCCCCGGTAGTCGGGCCAGCGCAGCCTGGTCGGCGAAAGCACTTGCAGAAAGCCGGGATTGCCGCCGCGATGCGAGGCGTCGGCATTGCCCTCGGTGTCGGCGGTGGCGACGAAGAACGCGTCGGCCGCCGCGATCGCCGCCTGCTGGCGGGCGTCGAGCGCGGTGCCGTGCCGTGGCAGCGGCGGTTCTACATCCGGCTGGTACGACTCGATGTGCCTGCGGGTGATGTACTTCGGGCAGTTCGCGTAGACCTGCTCGGTCGCGATGCGTAAGCCGTCGCCCGCCGCCGTCGCCGAGCCGTTGACGCGCATCCGCCTGCGCCGCTGCGGTTGCAGGGCGATCATGCCGATCCGGGCGGGGTGGGTCAGCGCCTCCCGCAACGGATCTCCCGCGGTGGGGCGCGCGTCGACGGCGATGGTGTCCGCGTCGAGGGCGTGCAGAAAGCCGGGCGGTCCGACCAGTTCGCTCGCCCACAGCCTGCCCGCGGCGTCGGCGGCGGCGATCACCACCATGGGCTGCTCGGCCAGGAAAGCGGCGGCGACGGCCGGAATGTCGGCGCGGACCGACCGGCCGACCCGGTCGGCGATATCCGTCTGACCCATGCGCTGCTGGACGGCGAGTTCACCGGAATGGAAGGGCGCCACCGTAATACTCCTGTCGCGGGAAATGCTCCGACGACGGGATGCGCCGTCGAAACGTTCAACAGCACTGCGGCTCAGAAGAATCCACAGGTCGGCGCCGCGCCGCTGGGCGCGGGTGCGGACTCGGCGCCGGTCGGCGCGTAGACCTCGAGCCGGATGCCGTCGGGGTCGGTGAAGAAGATGCCGCCGGAGGCCGTGCCCTCGCCGTGCGCGACGACGCCGTCATGGATGATGGCCACCGAACGCTCGCGCAGCGCCGCCTCGATCGCGCGCACCTGGTCGATGTTCTCGACCTGGAACGAAAGATGATGCAGGCCAGGGGTTTCAGCGGAGAACACACCCGCGCTCTGCTGCCATAGCGTCAGCGAGAGCTTGCCGCCCGCACCGAGGAACGCCCATTTCCGGTCGCCGTCGGTGCTCGCGGTGAGCTGCTCGAAACCCAACGCGCCTCGATAGAAATCGACCGAGCGGTCCAGATCGGAGACGTTCAGGCCGATATGCCCGGTGGCGAGCTGGGGCGCGGCGACAGTTGTCATGCAGTCCTCCTCTAGCGGCAAACCGTCTTTATCGGTTTGACTGGTTAGACGATAACCGCGATCGCACCACCGAGTCAACCTGTAAACTCAAATTAACCGGTTAGAGAATCGGTGGTTGTCACGACCACAGAAGGAGCTGGATACCCTCAGTCATGCACGATCCACGCCCCCACCTCGGCGAACCGCTGGCACTCGACCTGCTGGACACGCGGTGGAACCAGCACGGGCACCCGCAGGACCTGCTCACCGACGTGGCGGGCCTCGGCGTGTGGCTGGCGTCGGCCGGGCTGACCGACCGCACGATCGCCGACCAGGCGACACTCGACGCGCTCCGCGCGGCGCGCACCGCCGTCTACGACGTGGTGCAAAGCGCCACGCACACCGCGCTGAACGAGGTCCTCGACCACGGCCGGATCCGGCGCACACTCACCGACGCCGGACCCGAGAACGTCATCGACGTCCCCGACATCGCTTGGCTGCCCGCGTGGTTGGCGGCCGACAACCTGCTGCACCTACTCGCCGAGGCACCGGACCGTATCCGCCAGTGCGCCCATCCCGACTGCGTGCTGTTCTTCTACGACACCTCGAAAAACGGCACCCGCCGCTGGCATTCGATGGCGACGTGCGGCAACCGCGCCAAGGCGGCCCGCCACTACGCCAGGAAGCCTTGAGCCTCAGAACAATTCGTCGAGCAGGCGGTAGTACTCCAGGCGCCGGTGATCCGGTTCGGTGAGACCGTACGCGGCGAAGAAGGCGGTCACTTCGCCCTCGCCGAAGTCGTCGCGTAGATCGCGCACGGCAAGCGCCAGGTCGCGGTACCGGTCCGCCACGCCGAGCGCGCCCACGTCGAGCAGGATCGCGCCTTCCAGCACGTTGGGTGGCGTGAAGTCGCCGTGCGCCACCACCAAGTCCTCCTGGTCGGGACGCTCGCTGCGCAGTTGCGCGAGAACGTCCTCCGGGGTGCGGTCCCGGTTTTCTGCCTCGAAATCGTCGAGATCCACCAAGCCCTCGACCACCTGACGACGCGCCTGCGTCAGCACTACGTCGAGCCGTCCATCGAAGGGACACTCGGCAACCGGAATGCTGTGCAACCCGCGCAGTAGCTCGCCCATGACCGTGCCGGCACCCGCATCGGTTCGCGCGGCCAGACTCGCGGCACCCGCGTCGGCAAGCACCAGCACGTCACCGTCGAACGCGACGACCTCCGGCAGCCGGATCCCGCGGTCGCGCAGCCAGTTCAGCCGCTCGTGTTCGGCAACAGCCTTCGGTCCCCGCTTGATCCAATAGGTTTCGTTGACGAACGCGACACCGCCGCTGCGCCCCTCGTGCTCGGCCGACCAGGTCGGCGCGGCACCGAGCAACGCGGCGACCGTCGGTGGCAACGGAATCGGCAGCGCGGGCAGTCTTTCCAACGCCACCCGAGTCGATTCGATCAGTTCGGTGTCGCCCTCGGCCGTCCGCAAGTCGAGCGCCTCACGCAGCAACGCATGCGCTTCGGTCAGCTGATCCTGTTCGGCCAGCGCCTTTCCGAGATGTTGCACGGCGTATGACAGCACGTCCGGCGCGGCTACCCGCGCGTGCTCGACGGCCCGCCGGTAGAGCGTCTCGGCGGTGGCGGCGTCGCCCTGATAGCGATAGACATCGCCGAGGTTGATCCACACCGTGATCCGGCGTTCCTCGGTGTCCACGAGTTCCAGCGCCCGATCCAGCAGGTCTAGGGCCTGGTCGTAGCGTCCGAGCAGCATCGCTTCGATGCCGGTCTGCCGGAATCCGGCGAAGTCGACTGGCTCGGCCTTGGCCAGCCGCGCGGCCAGCCGTTGCGGATCGACCGGGATCATCCGCTCGCGCTCGTCGAACCGATACAGCGGCCCGTCCCGATCCACCGCCCGGTCCGGCACGCTCACCATCGCCCGCGCGGCACGTCGAATTCCGAGCAGAGCGCCCGCCACACGTCGCGCGGGTCAACCCCCGCCTCGATGGCATCGGACCCCGTCCGGCCCAACGACGGGATCACATGATCGGCCAGCAGGGCATCGCCCCGGGCCGACCCGAATTGGGTATGCAACAGCTCCTGAAACTCCGTCAATCGCACCGTGCCCAAGATACCCGCGCCGACCCGCGAGCCCCAGCTGCCCCGCTACTCGCCGACGGTGGCTGCGCGGAGCAGCTCCTGAATCACTTCCCAGCTGTTCCACTGGATCGGCGTTCCCCGACTGGCGTAGTGACCGTTGGCGTTCTCGAGCCGACTCAGCAACGCCGTGAGGTAATCCGGGATCGTCTGGTTGTCCCAGTTGGCCGGTGGGCCGTCCGACCAGTCGTCGAGCAAGGCCCGGACGGCGCCGGCCAGCCGTTCCTCTTGGCGAACGGCCGGCGCCGACGGACACCCGGGGACACCGCAGTCCTCGTCCGGATCTCCGTCGATGAACGCGTCGTGCTCGAATTCGTAATGGAAGCAGACGTAATGCATCTGTTCGAATACGTCGTAGTGGCTTCGGTTTACCTGAACAGGCCGTCCACAACGACGACAGTCGAAGTCGGCCATGCTAACTCGCGCGGACCGTGTCGAGGACCTGGTGGCACAGCCGGATCGGGTCGGCGACGTCCGAGGCCGTCGACGCCGCCTCTTTCGCGGCGGTGGCGAACTGCGGAGTCGACAGGATCCGCAGGACGGCGGCGCGCACGGCGGCCGGTGTCAGCGGTCGGACGAGGAGTGAACTCCCCTGGCGGACAGCTCTATTGGCCAGCTCCCATTGGTCGCCGCCACCGGGGACGGTGACGACGGGGACGGCGGCCGACAGCGACTTCGCGAGCAGGCCGTGACCACCGCCACCCACGACTACCGAAGCGTGCGTGAGGAGTTCGTCCTGGCGACCCAAACCCGCCGTGGCCCAGGGTGGTAGATCCGCAGGCGGGGTGTCGAGAGTCGAGATCGCCACGCGCACATCGGCACCCGCGAGTGCGTCGAGGACCGTCTCGACCATGCCGGTCACGCCGGTGTGTGCGGTAGAGGGGGCGACCATCACCAGCGGCGCGTCGCCCGGCGGGGGTGCCAGGATCGCGTCGGTGGGTTCCCAGAAGAGCGGGCCGATGACGTGCGCGTTGTCCGGCCAATCGGGACGCGGCACCTCCAGGGCGGGGAGGGTGGCGATCAGGCGGGCGGCCGGACCCGGATCGGTGGCGGGCAGGCCGACGCCCTCGCGGGCCTGTTCACGCTGACGCAGGCCGTTGCGGATGTCGCGGGCGGTCATGGTGCGCAACATGCCGTCCCGCATCCGTCCGCGCAGCCCTTCGCCGGGGGCGAGGCCACTTCCGATGGGCGGCAGGGCTTTCGACGGCAGGTACAGCGGGTGCGGGGACAGCTCGACCCACGGCACGCCGAGCCGTTCCGCGGCCATTCCGCCACCGGCGGTGAGCACGTCGGAGACGACCAGCTCGGGCAGCATGGCGCCGAGGTCGGGCAGGATCTCGGTGGAGATGTGCGCGGCGCGCTCGTGGATGCGCTGGCCCGCGTCGGTGTCGTCGTCGGCCGGGCGTGGGGCAAGGCCCTTGAGCCGTCGGACACCGATTCCGGCGTCGCGGGCGGCGTCGAACCAGCGCGGGGCCGTGAACAACACCGGCTCGTCACCGGCGGCCAGGAAACGCAAGCACAACGCGATGGCGGGAAACGCATGCCCGGGATCGGGCCCCGCGACTACGGCTACTCGCATCCGCATAGCCTGCCACACCGCCTGATGGCTCGGACGCATCCGCATCCCGCGTCTTCACCTGCTCGACAGCAGAACTTCACGTGACCTCCGATCCGCACGGCGTTATGGTCTAGACCAATTGGTATCGGAGAGGGAGCGATCGTGCTGGTGTCCACGGTGGACGAATTGATGGTGCTGCTGGCGAACGGCGAGGACGTCTGGGACATGCCGGACCGCAGCGGCGATCCGGTCGACATCCTCGACCACGATCGGCAGTGCGCGGAATTGCTGCGGCAGCGGTATCCGCGGGATGAGGAGCTGCAGGTCGCCGGGTTGGTGCACGACATCGGTCATCAGCTGTTCCCCGGCGACGACGCGGGCCACGGCAGGCACGGCGCGGACGCGATCCGCGTGCTGCTCGGCGCTCGCGTCGCCCGTTTGGTCGAGCTGCATGTGGTCGCGAAACGCTATCTGGCAGCGACGGATTCAGCGCACACCGCAGGCCTGTCCCCGTCCAGCCAGCGCACATTGGTAGCCCAGGGCGGCCCGATGGACGCCACGGAGATCGCCGAGTTCGAGGCCGACCCGGACTTCGCCGCCGCCCTCGCCCTGCGCCGTGCCGATGACGCGGGCAAGGTCGTCGGCCTCACCGTCGCTCCCCTCGACTCCTGGATCCCCCTGATCAGGCGGGTCGCCCAGCAGCGGCTCGATCAAGATCAGGGGGTGTCGGAGTAACGCGAGAGGCTCCTGACGCCAGTTCCCCCTCGCCGGCATCCGCGACCAGGATGCCCCTTGCCTCGGGGAGCGTCGGTTCGGTTCAGCGGCAACGGATCTCGTCGGGGAGGTCAGTTCGCGGGGTCGCTGAAGTAGTAGAGCTCGAAGCCGACGGCGCGCTCGGCCGGGAAGCCTTCGATCGGGCCGGTCGCCCTGTCGACAATGGCGCGAACCTGCTCTTCCACTGGTTCCGAACTGAGTACCTCCAGGTAGCGGCGATGCTCGGCCAGCGATGCCCTGGCCTGATCGATGTGCGCGGTGACGTCGACGGCGTGAGTTACCTTGGGGCCCATCACCGCTGCCCAACGCGGCGACCACGGCGCCTCGGTGAGTTCGGGGAAGATCCACTCGTTGCCCGCGTCGGAGATGGCGTCCAGCGCGGCGCGGCCGACGGCGCGGTGATCGGCGCTGTTGGCGTAGCCGGGCGCCCAGGTGTCGCCGAAGTTGAAGAGCACCACCAGTTCTGGTTGATGGCGACGAATGGCGGCGGCCAGGTCGCGGCGCAGCGGCAAGGATTCCTCCACCCGTCCGTCCGGGTAGCCGAGGAATTCCACCTGGTGCACGCCAACGGCTTTGGCGGAGGCGATCTCCTCGGCCTCGCGCACCGGTCCGCATTCCGCGGGCGGCAGGCCCGCGATCCCCGCCTCGCCGCTGGTGACCAAGACGTAGCGAATGTCCTTGCCCTGCCCCGTCCATCGGGCCACCGCGGCTGCGGCACCGTATTCGATGTCGTCGGGATGCGCGACGATCACCACCGCGCGCTGCCAATCCTCCGAAAGCTGCACTTGTCCGCCTCTCTGCGTATTCAGGCCGGACTCAAACATAGAAGGGGCCGTGCGCTTTCCCCTCATCGGGGAGCGCACGGCCCCTGGTCGGGCGGGTTCGCGACTTCGCTCGCGCCTCCCGGTGGCATCCCGGCCACACCTGGATCCGCCCGACTACCGCCCACCCGGCTTCGCAGCGCTACCCGGCGCGCGGAAGCCGCTCCGCAGGCGGAAGCTACAGCTTGCTGACCGAGGAGTCCTTGCCCGACACCGCCTTGTACAGCAGGTACAGGCCGAACACGATGGCGCTGATCACCAGGATCGGGAACAGCCCCTTGATCAACGCACCGATGATGGCCAGCGCGATCCAGACAACCGCGACGACACCGATAATCTTCCACAACATTTGCCAGCCTCCGAGAGTCTCCGCGAACCGCTCTCCCACGATCCGACAGGTTCTACTCTGGCAGCTGCGCGGCGATAAATCACCAGGTCAGCAACGATATCCGGGTGAAGATCAGGGTGAACCCTGACTACCTACCCGCCGGGAGTACTACCCGGCGGGTCGGTCGCGCCCTCGGCGGCCAGTTCGGCACCTACCTTCGTGGCGGTTCGAATGAAGGCCGCCACCAGGGGCCGGGTGTCGCCCGCCCGGCAGGCGACGGCCAGCACCGCGGGCGCGACGTCGAGCAGTGGCCGGGTGATAACACCAGACCAGGGGAAGAAACGGGACACGGAGGCGACCGAGACCGCGACCGCCTGGCCGCTGCCGACCGCGGCAAGCAGGTCTTCCAGGGTGGCCACCTCGGCACCGATGATCGCCTGACCCTCGCGGTATTCGGCCAGTGTCATGAAGTCGCGCGCGGCGACATCGCGGTTGTCGGTCCACCACGCGAACGGCTGGACGGCCAAATCCTCCGGCCGGACCGCGGTGTCGGCGGCGAACGGATGATCCGCGGGGAGCAGGGCGATCCGCTCCTCCGACAGCAGTGGCGTCACGTCCAAGCCCGCCGGCGCGGGCAACCAGATCAGCCCGACATCCGAGGCGCCGGCCAGCACGCCCGCGCTCGCGTCGTCGAATTCGACCTTGCCGACGGTCACCGCGACGTGCGGATACTCGGCGGCGAAGGCGCGCAACACCCGGGGCGTGATATCCAGTCCGGTGACGCCGCGGATGCCGACGATCAGTTCGGTGCGCTCGCCGGATTCGGTGTCGCGGGTGTCGGCGATGGCCGAGCCGACGGTGTCCAGGATGTCGGGCACCCTGGCCAGCAGCGTCCGGCCGGCGTCGGTGAGCGTGACCTGACGGCTGTTGCGCTGGAAAAGGGTCGCGCCGATGCGGGTTTCGAGCTGCTTGATCTGATTGCTCAACGCCTGCTGGGTCAGGTGTAGCCGGGCCGCTGCCCGGGTGAAATTCAGCTCGGTGGCCAGTGCGTGGAAAGCGCGCAGGTGCCGGAGTTCCACATCCACAACTCTGGATTGTAGATCCGACAGCCGATCGGTGTTTCCCTTCTCGGCTCGCCGGATCGAGCATGGATCACATCGAGTTATCAATCGAGGAGCCATGCCTTGCCGGAACAACGTCACGAACTCGGGCCGCACCAGCCGATCGCGGAGTGGGCGTTCGGGTGCCTGATGATCTGGCATCAACGCGCCGAAACCACCGGCGGGGTGCTCTCGCTCGCCGAGGTGGTGCTGCCGAAGGGTGACGAGCCGCCGGTCCATTTGCACTCGCGGGAGGACGAACTGTGCTTCGTTCTGGACGGTGAGCTCACCGTGCACCGCGGACTGGCTCGCATCCAAGCCGGACCCGGTACCTCGGTGTGGCTGCCTCGCGGTATTCCGCACGGGTTCGCGGTGCACACCGCCACGGCGCGGGTGCTGCACCACTACACCCCGGCGGGCGTGGAGCGGGCGCACCGGACGTTCGGCACCGCGGCCACGGAACTCGTACTGCCGCCCGCCGATACCCGGCGACCGTCCGGCGCGGAGGTCGAGGCCGAATTCGCGCGCTACGGAGTCACTGTCGTCGGTCCCGCGCCATCGAATCCGAGAGAGGAGCGAAAATGACTGTGCCGCAAGGCATTGTCTGCTCGACCCGGGCATCCGAGCCGGGGTGCGCGCAGGTGCGCATCCTCGGGCCGGTGGCGGTCACCGACGGGGCGCGGATGATCGCGGTCGATCGTCCGCTGGAGCGCGCGGTGCTGGTCCGGCTCGCGCTCGCGGGCGGCGTTCCCGTCCCCGACCGGCGACTTGCCGCCGACCTGTGGGGCGACGGTGAGCTCTCGCGACCCGTCGAACGATTGCGCGTTGTCGTCTCCCGACTGCGAACAGCGTTGGGCGCGTACGGCGGAACGGTCCTGCGCACCCCGGCGGGCTACCGGACGACGATGGTCGTCGGCGACCTACTCGCCGCCGAAGCCATCGCGGACCGGCTGCATGCCGCGCAGCGGGCCGGTCGATACGCCGAGGTCGGCGCGGCCGCCGACGAAGCGCGGCGACTCTGGCGCGGACCGGCATTGGCCGACCTGCAGTGGGCGCCGTACGCGGTGGTGGAAGCCGCGCGACTGGACGCGTGGCGACTGGAACTCACCGTCACCGGATTGGCGGCCGCGCTGCGCCTCGGCTCCGGCCTCGAATGCCTCAGGGAGATGAGCATTTTGGCGGGCGAGCACCCGCTGAACGAGCCGCTGGCTCGGCTACACGCGCTGGCCCTCTACCGGGCGGGCAGGCAGGTCGACGCACTCGATCGCCTGCGCAACGTGCGACTCGGCCTCGCCGAACAATTCGGCGCCGTCCTCGCGCCGGAAACCGTCGACCTCGAGGTCCGCATCCTCCGCCACGATCCAGACCTACATCCGACTCGGACCACCGTAACGCCAAGTAGCCCAGCATATTCGAACGCCCAACGGATTACGCGGTACCGCGACGTCGCAGCACTCGCGCATCGCTTCCGGTAGCCGAAACCTGGCTGCTGACCGACCACCACAACCGCCAGCCGACAACAACCTCGCCAATACCGCTGCCGCCCTGCACAATTGATTGATCCGCGTGAACAAAGGGGGCTCGGCGTGCTCGACCTTGCCGCGGGACACCCGGTGCAGAGACCCCGCACGCATTGCTTCCATCGCCTGACTTATGACCCGACGTATCCGATACCGTTGCTGCCCTGGGTGATTGGCCGACACGAGCCGTCGACGGCAGATATCTGGGTGAGGATCAGGTTCAGCTGATCCTCACCCAGTGATATCAATCGAGGGACCGTCGGTCACTTATTGCGCGGGTTGCGGCGATCGTTCTCCACACCCTCGGTCTCGATCCGCTCCTTGCGCACCGTGTCGGACACGGTCTGCTCGTCCTGGACCTGGTCGACGGCGAGGCGGACCCGCTCGACCGGCACCGCTTCCTTCTGCACCGTCACGCGCTCCTCATGCAGGGTGACCTCGGCCTCCTGCTCGCCGATGTCGGTGCGACCCACCTGCGACCGGTCGGTGATCGGCTCGCGCTCGATCCGGACCTCTTCATGGGTGGTCGGCACGGTGACGGTCTGCTCCTCGGTCACCACGTACTTGTGCAGGCGCGCGTGGCCGGCCTCTTCGTTCTGCTTGTTGACCGCCAGCCGCTCCTCGGAGCGCACCATGCCCTGGTCGTCGGGGCGGCGACCGCCGCGCATCTGCTGCTTGCCGCCCATTTCCATGCCGGCCCGGTTCGGGTCGATGTGGTAGTGGTCGAACAGTTCGCGCTCGGCTTCGGGGCTGATCAGACCGTCGTGCTCGAGATGCGGCGCGGTCTTCACCTCCTCCTTCTCGACGCGCACCTGCAGTGCTTCCGGGTCGTGCCGCAGCTGTGCGCCGGCCAGCGGGACCAGCGAGTCACCGCTGAACATGCCGGTGGTCACCGACACCCAGGTCGGTGCGCCGGAGGTGTTGTCGACGTAGATCCGCTTGACTTTGCCGATCTTGTCGCCTTCCGGCGAGTACACAGCGCTTCCGATGAGTTCTTCCAGCATTCCGGTCATGATTCGATTCCTCCGCGTTGCGTTCGATGAGAGTTGTTCAGGCACTTGCCTTTTGATCGGACTGGTCGAGATCCTCGGCGATTCGCTGCGATTGCCGCGAGCGTCGGACCGGATCATCGACGTTGCCCCAGGCCAGATATCTGCTGATATCCAGCCGTTGCGTGTCCTGGTCGATCGCGGATTTTCGGTAGGCAATATCAAGCATCTGACTGCTCCTGCCTTGTAGTGAATGTTCCCGATCCCTGTGATGGAATCCGGCCGATCAGCTACATGAAGGCAACTACCCGGCGTGATCTACACCAAACGCCTCGTCGGTGAAATCGGCTCCCGACCGGGCGATGTGTCGCGGACGAGCAGTACGGTCCGGCAAAGTTGGAGTTCCGGACGGCCCCGCCGCCTATTACGCTTCGCGAAAGGCTTGGGTTTTGCGCTCTCCCGGCCGCTCCGCCGGTCAGTGTACGGTTGTACTCTGATCTTGCGCGCAGCTTTCCGGATAGTCGCAGTCAGGAAGGGATGGTCGGCTTATGTACACACCATGTTCGGCACACACTCATACACTGAATCCCACGTGACGGTCGGTGCCTGATGGAAAATGAACTCGCCCAAGAACTCGCGGCGGCGGCCCGTCGCCACGGTGGAGCCATCGCCGGGATCGTCGGCGGCGCCGCCCGCAAAGCCTCCTGGGAGGTGCTCGACCTGATGGCCGAGGGCCGCGAACTGGTGAACGCCGCGCTGCGCGCCCGAGCCGAAGACCTGCGACGCAAGGACACCCTGCGCTGAACCGGTAGCGCACGGATCACGAACGCGGCACCCTGTCGACTGTTCGACGGATACAGCGATGCCCGTCGAACAACGACGATGAACCGATGAGCGAGGCCACGACGTCCCCCGAGCACTTGACGATCCGATACCTCGACCCACCGCGCCCATCAGCCCATCGCACTTCACCTCGCTACCTGGCCGCACAGTATCCGGGTCCGCCGTACCGCGCACCCCGGCCCCCGCCGCGCCGAACATCGTAAGCCTCACGGCCACAGTGCTTTTCGTGCTGCTGACGGTCAGCCTCGTGCGCCCGCTCCGCAAGCTACTGATACGCCGGCTGCTGCCCCGCCGGTGACTGTCTGTCCGGCAAACTCCTCCCGCCGGACAGACCAAAGGCCACCTTCCCTCTGCCGCCTGCACGCGGGGGAGGGTGGCCGCTCCGTCTCTGGGCGATAGCCGATGTCAGTGCCGTGCGACGCTCAGTGTTGCCCCGGGTGCCCGAGCGGCACCTGCTGGTCGGCGACCTCGGTGAGGGCTTGGGCCCAGCCGTCGAGGCGGTCGGCGGCGTGGCGTAGGTCGGCGACGATCGCGTCGAAATTGTGGCGTAGGACGGCGCTTTCGGGGACCGCGAGGATGCGGCCTGCGGCGGCGACTACCTGTTCGTATTCAACTACGCCGGTGTCCAGGCGGCCGAGGGCGAACTGGAGGTTGTCCGTGAGCCCTGCTGCCGCCGGGGATTGGGAGCGGCCCATGGCGCCGAGGGCTTGTTCCATCGCGGTGATGTCGGCGGCGAGAGCATGCAGGGCAGCGGAGCCGGAGTGTGCCGTTTCGAGCATGTCGGTGAGTTCGTCGTCGGGCAGCCGGTTGCCGCGGGCGATCTGGGTGCCGAGGCCGTGCAGGGCGCGTTCGGCGCGGACCAGTCGGGCGATGGGTCCGCGCGCGCGAGACCACAGGCGTGGCTGCTTGCTGGGAATGAAGGTGGCCTGGGGCAGCGGCGTGTTACGCAACCGCAGGTAGCGGCGGGCGCTGAGCGCGGTGCCGGTGACGAGGGCGACCGCGCCGCCGCCGATCACCACGACGATCCAGGCGGGCGCCGTCAGGACCACCAGCCCGACGGCTCCCGCAGTGGTGATGCCGGAGGCGGTGCCGAGTTGGAAGCTGCGGCGGCGGGCCCGGCGCCGACGGCGCAGTTCCCGTTCGCGCGGGTCGGCCCAGCGACGCACCGTGACCAGTGCGTGCTCGCCGACCTCGCGCAGACTGTCGGGCAGGCTTCCCGGTTGCGGAGCTAGCGCGGCTTGCGCCCGCACGATCGCCGCATCGCGCCTGCGGCCCGGAAGCGCCTTATCCCGAGTCATGCCATCTCTCCCACTGGTAGCGCGGATCGGACCAGCACGGTCCCGGCGCGGCCGACGGCCGGCCCGCCGGGAACCCGTGCAGTACTTGCCAGTGAACCATCCACCACCGACAAAGTCCGCGCCGCGCGTCCGACCGTTACTGCTGTGCGGCCTGGCCCTTGTTCATCTGCGGCTGCGCCGGATTGGCCTGGGCCGGTGCGGGATTGACGGCGGGCTGCGCCGCGCCACCCGCGGGCAGCTGATCGCCGCGCATCGACGCACGGATCTGCTCGAGCTTGCTGTGCCCGGCCATCTGGATGCTGGCCTGCTGCACCTCCAGCATGCGACCCTGCACGGTGTTCTGCGCGAGCTCGGCGGAACCGAGCGCGTTGGCGTAGCGGCGCTCGATCTTCTCGCGCACCGCGTCCAGGCTCGGCGTGGAGCCCGGCGCCGACAGCGTCGAATCCATCTGCTGCAGCGACGCGGAGACCTGCTCCTGCATCTTGGCCTGCTCCAGCTGGCTGAGCAGCTTGGTGCGCTCGGCGACCTTCTGCTGCAACAGCATCGCGTTCTGCTCGACCGCCTTCTTGGCCTGGGTGGCCGCCTGCAGCGACTGGTCGTGCAGCACCTTGAGGTCCTCGACCGACTGCTCGGCGGTGACCAGCTGTGCGGCGAACGCCTCGGCGGCGTTGGTGTACTGGATTGCCTTCTCGGTGTCGCCGGCGTTACCAGCCTGGTCGGCGAGCGTGACCGCCTGGCGCGCGTTGGCATTGAGCTTCTCGACCTCATCGAGCTGCCGGTTCAGCTTCATCTCCAGCTGACGCTGGTTGCCGATGACCGATGCGGCCTGCTGGGAAAGGGCCTGATGCTGGCGCTGAGCTTCCTCGATAGCCTGCTGAATCTGGACCTTCGGATCCGCGTGCTCCTCGATCTTCGAATCGAAGAGGGCCATCAGGTATTTCCAGGCCTTGACGAACGGATTAGCCATCGATTGATCCCGCCTCCATCTGACGTGCCGCGCCCTCGACGCGGCTCCGGTGCGCGACCGTCACGCACTCGATATATGCCTATCCTCCACCATGCGACCGGTGGGCCGGGTATACCCGGCCCAACCGACGCCTAGTGAGAATCTATCCGCTTCGGGCGCCGGCCCGCAGCGTTGCCGCGGCAGCCACCTGTTGCTCGGTGTCACATGCCCTTCACCAGGACCAGCATGTCGGCCTTCGGTGCGGGAATGACGATTCGGGTGTCCATGGCCAGCGGCAGCGGACGGCCGCCCGCTCCGGCCACCGACAGGCTGGCACTAGCGGGTGCCAGCGCGGGCTCGGCGGCGGGCGCGTCCACGGCGGGCGCGGCCTCGGCGTCGGCGGTCTGCTCCGCATCGACCGGCAGCGGCGCGGCCGCGGCGTCGGCCGGGGTGCGCGTTGGCAGGCCGTCGGCACCGGCCATGATCGTGCTCACATCCCAGAGCACCCGGGACAGCGGCACATCGAGGGCCGCGCAAATGGCGGCCAGCAACTCACTGGAGGCTTCTTTGCGGCCCCGCTCGACCTCGGAGAGATAGCCCAGGCTCACGCGCGCCGAGGTGGACACCTCGCGCAGGGTCCGGCTCTGGGCGAGACGAGCACGCCGCAGACTGTCCCCGATGGCCTCTCGCAGCAGCGTCATCTCGTTCTCCTTCGCTCCCTGTCAGGGGACCTGCATGACACTCACGAGTGCCACGCACGCCGTTCTTTCTGGCACAACGTCGGACATGGGCCGGTTGGTTCCCGCCCGGTACAAATCACTCACCTTGCCCGACCGGACTCGGGTCCGGCCGTCGTACACAGCGCAGTAACTCGCGCACCGCGATGTGCGTCGCACTGATCCTGATCGTCCACCGGTCCCCGAGGAGTTTCAACCGCATCACCTCGGTGTGCCCAGGGCCGGCCAGACCGAGGAAAACGGTGCCGACCGCATGTCCATCCTGCGCGTCGGGCCCGGCGACACCGGTCAGTGCTACTCCCCAGTCTGCCCCGCACTGGGTTCGGGCGCCCACCGCGAGCTGTTCGGCGGTGCTGGCGGCGACCGGACCTTCCGTCTTCAATACTTCGTCGCTGACGCCGCCGAGGCTGTGTTTGAGGTCTGTGGCGTACACCACGAGTCCGCCCCGCAGCACCGCGCTGGCGCCGGGCACACCGGCGATGGTGGCGGACAACAGCCCGGCGGTGAGGGATTCGGCGGTGGCGACGGTCTGGCCCGCCGCGGTCAGCACGTGCACCAGGTCGGCGGCGGGCACGTCCGCGATCAGCGGATCGGTCGGCACCGAGGAGGTCGCCGTCATGCGCCCCGCGCTCGGCCCGGCCCGCCCGCGAACCACACCCGAGTCGCCTGGCCGACATAGTCGAGGCCGGTGATCACGGTGAGCGCGACGGCCACATACATCAGCACCATGCCCGCCGAGGCGAGCCAGCCGCCGAGCGGCAGCAGCAAAACCGCGATGGCTAGGGACTGCACAAGGGTTTTCAGCTTGCCGCCGCGTCCGGCGGGAATCACGCCGCGGCGCACCACGGCCAGCCGCAGCAGGGTCACGCCGACCTCGCGGCCGCAGATGACCAGGGTGATCCACCAGGCCAGGTCGCCGAGCACGGACAACCCGATCACCGCGGAACCGATCAGCGCCTTGTCCGCGATCGGATCGGCGAGCTTGCCGAAGTCGGTGACCAAACCGTATTTGCGCGCGAGTTGCCCGTCGAAGCGATCGGTGATCGCGGCGATGCCGAACAGCGCGGCCGCGACGAGCCGCCACCCGGTCTCGTGCCCACCGTCGACGAACAGCGCCACCACGAACAACGGGACCAGTGCGATCCGCAACATGGTCAGGATGTTCGCGATATTCATCAGCGGCACGACGGGTTCGGCGTGCGGTGCGACGATGCCGGAGCGGACCGGACTGGCAGCGGACCAGCGTCGCTCTATTTCTTCAGGCTGTGCACTCATGCCTCCACCTCGCTAGCGCTCGGCTCCGGCATGAGCGCACGAGGCAGCTGCAACATTGCTCGCTCGCTGCGCTCGCTCATGCCTGCCCCGGCCCTAACACGGCACAACGACGCCCGGCGCCTGCCCGGCGTGCGTCATGCCGGACCCGCTGCCCGGCATTATGCGGTGAGCGGGACGACTGGATGTGTGGCACACGTTCAGCCTATCGGTAACCCACCCGACTACTCTGCACCCCATGAACTCTCGGGGACCACTAGGTGGTTCGACCAGCGACGCACATCCAGGCGTGCCGTTAGGCGCGCACAGCTCCGCACTGGTTGTCCGACGCGCTCGAACCTCCGACGTGCCCGAGATCAAACGCCTCGTCGACGTCTACGCCGGCCGGATATTGCTGGAAAAGAACCTGGTCACGCTGTATGAAGCGGTGCAGGAATTCTGGGTTGCCGAACTCGACGACCGGGTGGTCGGCTGTGGTGCGCTGCATGTGTTGTGGGCCGATCTCGGCGAGGTGCGCACGGTCGCGGTGCATCCGGATGTCAAGGGCGGTGGCGTCGGCCGGATCGTGGTGGAGCGGCTGATCTCGGTGGCCCGCGAGCTGGAGCTGCGGCGGGTGTTCGTGCTGACGTTCGAGGTGGATTTCTTCGCGCGGCACGGTTTCGCGGAGATCGAGGGCACGCCGGTGACCGCCGAGGTGTTCGCGGAGATGTGCCGGTCTTACGACACCGGCGTCGCCGAGTTCCTCGACCTGAGCTACGTGAAGCCCAACACCCTCGGTAATACTCGGATGCTGCTCACTCTCTGACATAGGAAGCGATTCGCCGTGCCGATCTTCGCCGTTCACTACACCTACTCCGAGGCCACGGTCCCGGGCCGGGACACCCATCGCCCCGAGCACCGCGGCTGGCTCGCCGATCAGCTCGCGGCGGGCGCGCTGCTGACCAGCGGACCGTACCCGGATGGGTCCGGCGCGCTGATCCTGTTCCAGGCCGAGGACGCCGCTGCTTTGCAGACGCTGCTCGCGGCGGACCCGTTCGCGAAGGAGCGGTTGATCGATGACGTTCGCGTCGTCGAATGGCTTCCGGTGCTCGGCGCTTTCGCGTCCTGAAACCTGCCGTCCCACGCACGCCCTGATGCCTCGCTCGCCGGTTCGACGGGCGGGGCATCAGGCGGCGAGCCCGAGTAGTTAGTCGAAGTCAGCTAACTTGCGGCGACACACCGTGCGTGATACAGACATACCCGATACCTCACACGGCAGACTCGCGGCCATGCGCACATACGTAGCGGTTTTCGCGTCGACGGCTGCCACCGCCGGCCTGTTGTACGCGTACCTGGGTGTACTGGACAAACCGGACCCAGCAACCTCTTCCTCCGCCCGTCCGCTGACCCAGCCCGGCGTCGCCGACCCCGTGCTATATCGGAACGCCGACGGCTATTACTTCCAGACCGCGGACCGCCAGATCACCTGCGGCATCCTCGACGAGCCGACCGGCCAGCCCCGCCGCACCGCGGGTTGTCAGGGCGCGACCGGCCCCGCACCGCCGCACATGCGGAAATGCTGGAGCACCGCGCCGGCCGCCGCCGCGGTCGCGGTCGGCGAGGACGCCGGATACCTCTGCGTGAACCAGGGTTTCTACACCGGGCCGCAGGTCGCCGGACCGGTGCTGCCCGCCGGATCCACCCTGCGTGCGCACGGATTCACCTGTCGGGCCGAGACTTTCAGCGTCATCTGCAGCAACGACAACGACGGGCACGGGTTCGAGATCGCACCGGACAGCAACCGGGTGTTCTGAGCGTTCGCGTCCCGCTCAGTCCGAGCGGGTGCGCAGCAGGCTGGCGACCGTCGCGATGATCAAGATGCCGAGGATCACCCCGAGCGAGACCCCGGTGGAGATTTCCGGCACGCTGACATGCTCGCCGCCATTGATGAACGGCAGCGTGTTCTCGTGCAGCGCGTGCAGCACCAGCTTCACGCCGATGAACGCGAGGATCGCCGACAGGCCGTAGGACAGGTAGACCAGACGATCGAGGAGCCCACCGATCAGGAAGTACAACTGCCGTAAACCCATGAGCGCGAACGCGTTTGCGGTGAATACCAGGTACGGCTCGCTCGTCAGACCGTAGATCGCCGGGATCGAGTCCAGGGCGAACAGCAGGTCGGCGAAGCCGATCGCCAGCAACGCGAGCAGCAGCGGGGTCACCGTGCGACGTCCGTCGACGCGGGTGATCAGCTTGTCGCCGTCGTAGCTGTCGGTGGTCGGCAGTACCCGTTTGGCCAGCGCGACGATCCGGCTGTCGCGCTTCTCCTCATGCTCGGGCTCGTGCCCGCTCTCGCTGATCAGCTTGATCGCGGTGTAGACCAGGAACAGGCCGAACAGATAGAACACCCAGCTGAACGCGCTGATCGCGGCCGCGCCGACGGCAATGAACACGCCGCGCATCACCAGCGCGATCACGATGCCGATCAGCAACGCCTTCTGCTGGTACATCCTGGGCACCGCGAAGGTGGACATGATGATGAGGAAGATGAACAGGTTGTCCACCGAGAGCGCCTTCTCGGTGACGAAGCCCGCGTAGTACTCCCCCGCGAATGTCGAACCCCACCGCCAGGCGACGAAACCGCCGAAGGCCAGGGCGATTCCGAGGTAGACGGCGGACCAGAAGCCGGATTCCCGGAAGGTCGGTTCGTGCGGGGTGCGCACGTGAGCGAAGAAGTCGAAGACGAACAAGCCGAGGATCACCACGATGGTGATCACCCACTCGACAGCGGTTACCTGCATGCGGTGCGTCGATCGATAACGAAGGTCATGGCGTTCATCATGCCCGATTTGTCCATTCTTGTCGGCTAGCGGAGTGGTTGCTGACCATAATTTCACATGCGCTAGCCGCACCGTCCATGCCAGAGTGACGACCGTGACCGACGACTACCGCCACCTCAACAGGGCCAACTGGGACGAGCGCGCGCCGGTGCACGCCGCATCGCGCGATTACGCGGTACACCGATTCCTCGCGGAACCGGACTTTCTCAGCGAGGTGGTGCGGTTCGATCGGCCGCTGCTCGGCGACGTCAGCGGGCTGCGCGGGGTGCACCTGCAATGCCACATCGGCACCGACACGCTCTCGCTGGCCCGGCTCGGCGCCACCATGACCGGACTCGACTTCTCCCCCGCGGCACTGGTGCAGGCCCGATCACTGGCCGAAAAGACCGACACGCGCATCGATTTCGTCGAGTCGGACGTCTATGACGCGGTATCCGCGCTCGGCGGTGCGCAATTCGACCTGGTGTACACCGGAATCGGTGCGCTGTGCTGGCTTCCGAGCGCCGACCGCTGGGCGCGGACCGTCGCAGGCCTGCTGCGCCCCGGCGGGCGGCTGTTCATCCGGGAGAGTCATCCGATGCTGTGGGCGACCGACGAAAATCACACGGACCGACTGGTTCTCGGTTACCCGTACTTCGAAATGCCGGAGCCGATGGTGTTTTCCGACGGCGGCACCTACGTCGACACCGACGCCGAGTTCGTTCAGACGACGACGCACGAATGGAACCACGGATTCGGCGACCTGGTGACCGCGCTGTTGAACGCGGGCCTCTCGATCACCGGCCTGGTCGAGCATCGGAGCGCGCCGTGGAACGCGTTGCCCGGATTGATGACGCTCGGGGACGGCGGCGAGTGGCACCTCACCGAGCACCCTGAGCGGTTGCCGCTCAGCTACACCTTGCAGGCGCGCAAGCACTGATCCCGCTCGTGCAGCGTCACTACCTGGGGTGATGACGGAACGCGTGCGACGACACCGGCAACGGCGCGCCTAACCGAAAGCTTGCTGTCGCACGACAGAATGCCGTCATGCAAATCCGAGGAGCTCGTATCGCCGTGCTGCCGTGCGCCCTCGCGCTGGCGTTGCTGGCCGGGTGTGGCAGCGACGACAAGGGTTCGGCCACACCGACGTCCAGGACTTCGGTGCCCAGTTCTGTCCCGGCGAGCTCATCCGCCGCACCGGTTCCGACGACCTCCTCGGCCGCCCCCACCGCGACGCGGCCGCCGGCGTCCGGTCCGGTCGATCCGGCCCGGTACCGGCAGCAGATGGGGTACTACTTCCAGTCGCCGAGCGGGTCCTTCCTCTGCGCGATCCTGGATCAGCCGATCGATGACAACGCTCAAGTCGGCTGTCAGGGACCCACCGCGCCCGCGCCCGCGGAGTTCAAGGAGTGCTGGAGCAAGAATCCGCAGGCGAGTGCGCTCACCGTCGGCGCACACTCGGGGGCACGGTGCTTGAATCAGGGTGTGTTCGTCGGCGCGCCGATCGACGGCGGTAATCGTGGCGGCGGTCGAGTGTTGCCGTACGGCGGAGTGCTCACCGTCGGACCGTTCACGTGCGACTCCGCCGAGAGCGGGGTGACCTGCACGAACGACAGCACCGGCGCCGGATTCAAGATCACGCGGGAAGGCAACCGAACCTTCTGACCGAAAATCGGTTCCCATCCCGAAATTCGGATGTTAACGTCGGTACCACAGAAAGCACACCACTCAGGAAGGCGAAGACGATGACCGGGACCCCGCAGCGACAGTGGTCGCGCAGCGGTGCCTGGCAGTCGTACGCCGATGCCGTGCTATCGACGGTCGCCTATCGACGGCTGACCGTCCGGAGCGGCCCCTGACCCGTGTCTTTCATAGACCCGAGCAAGGGGTCACTCCGCGGCAAACGCCAAGGGGTGACCTCTTTTTCGTGTATACGGACGTAGCTCAACTGGAAGAGCAGCGACCTCCAAAGCCGCCGGTTGTGGGTTCGAGTCCCGCCGTCCGTGCTCGACAACTTCATAGCGACGGACACGGCAGTATGCCCGAGCGGCCGAAGGGGCCTGACTGTAATTCAGGTGTATTCACCACCGGAGGTTCGAATCCTCCTGCTGCCACCCGTGTTTCATATCCGTGTAGCTCAGTGCAAGAGCGGCACCCGCCAAAGGTGCAGGCCGGTGGTTCAACTCCACCCACGGATACGAAACCCGATCCCTCGTAGCCCAATCGGTAGAGGCACCGGACCTAGATTCCGGGAGGTGCGAGTTCGAATCTCGCCGAGGGAACCTTAGCGGCCTGGTCACGGTGTCACCACATCAGAATCGTCCGGCTGAACTTGACCCGCTCCCACGGTTATCCCACTGTTCGTCGACGATTCTCCCACGAACATCTCCAGCGCCGGAGTCGAGTCCGGCACCAGGGCATCGCGTTCGATGTAGTGCATCGGAGTGACCTTGGAGCCCGGCAGATGCCCAAGCTGTGCGCCCGCCTTGTCGGGACCAGAAGACGTCTAGGCGTTTGTTGCGCCGTAGCGCAGACCGTCATACAAAATCGTGGCGATGCGTACCGCGTCGTCCTTCCAGCCGGTGGTGCGGATTCCGCAGATGCCGCCGAGAGCGCGCAGGACAATGCGCCCACTGATTCCCCTACGGAGCAGGCCGACGGCAGCGCCCGCGGTGAGCAGTTCGTCAAGGGCGTGGGCCATCTCCTCGCGCGTGTCCTCGAAGGTCGGGGAGTCGGTCGCCATGATGCTCTCCAGCACTTCGCCCATCCCCCTGCCGACTGCCGCATGCTCCACGAGCAGCAACAGGAAAAGGCGCAGAGCTTCGTCCGGAGCGTGTAGCGCGAGCAGCCGGGCAGGGGCTGTGCAGAGCTCGGCCACCTCCTGGCGGTAGACCTCCGCGACGAGCACTTCGCGCGCGTCGAAGTGGCGGTACAGGGTGCCGACGGACACGCCGGCTCGCCGAGCGATGTCCTCCACATGGGCGTCGCCGTCGGCAAGGAACTCCGCACGCGCCGCGGCCAAGAGTGCTTCGCGGTTGCGGCGGGCATCGACGCGCAGCGGGCGTGATGAGGGCACTGATCCTCCATAAGGTGAGTCCGACTCCGTTTAGGGGTACAGTTTCCGGAGTCTGGTTCACTTTACTGAAGGATATCTCCGTGACGTTCGTAGACGAAGGACTCGCAGGCCTCCGGGTGCTGGTGACCGGCGGTAGCCGGGGGCTGGGGCAGGCGACGGCTCGTCGCTTCGCCGCAGCCGGCGCCACCGTGCTGACGGCCTCACGTACCGCACCCCCGGAAGACTTGCCCGCCACCTTCATTCCCGCCGACCTGCGGACAGAGGCGGGAGCAGCGGAACTCGGGCAGCGGGTGCTCGACAGCGTCGGAGGCGTTGATGTCCTGGTCAACAACGCGGGAGCGGCGACCACGCCGATGCCGACCCTGGAGCGGTCCGACGCGTCCTGGCTCGCCGACCTGGAGATGAACCTGCTCAGCGCAGTCCGTCTCGATCGGGCGCTGGTCCCCGGGATGGTCGAGCGCGGCTCCGGCGTCGTGGTGCACGTCTCCTCCATCGCCAGCCACCTCCCACAGCCTGCCGAGGCGTCCTACGCCGCGTCGAAAGCGGCACTCAACGCCTACAGCCGCGAATTGGCGACGGCGGTGGGAGAACACGGCGTCCGCGTGGTGTGCGTACTGCCGGGCTTCGTCCTCACCGAGGGAGCGGCCGGTCACCTCCAGCAGATGGCCGACAGCCAGGGCGTCGGCATCGACGCTGTCACGCAGCAGATCATGGATCACCTCGAGGTTCCGATGGGGCACCCCGGTGAACCCGAGGACGTCGCAGAGTTGATCGCGTTCCTCGCCTCCGGCCGCGCCAAATGGCTCACCGGTGCGCAGTTCCGGGTCGACGGCGGCATCATTCCCGTGGTCTGAGTAACCCTCTCCCACAAAAGAATTGGAGACAGACACCATGAACCTCAGCCTGACGTCACTGATCGTCGAAGCTGCGGACCTGGACAGCGAGAGCTCGTTCTGGCACCGGCTGCTGGGCGGTTCTATTACGAAGACGGCAACGCACCACTTTCTGCAGACCGACGGTTTCCCCGTGCTCGTGATCCAGCACGCTCCCGGCCATGAGGCGCCACAGTGGCCCGACGGCGCCTCTCAGCAGATGCACCTCGACCTGGCTACCGACGACGTGGGGACCGCGGACAACAAGGTGCTCGACGCCGGCGGTCGACGGCTGCGACCGACCGACGATGTCGGCGCTTCCGACCAGCAGGGCTCCCGGGTATACGCCAGCCCGGCCGGACATCCGTTCTGTCTCCGCTCAGTCTGATCTCGATCGCGCGCCGACCATTCCCGGCAGTCAACGCACTCTCGTAGCCGCCGAGCGGGCGTTCGATCGACGACAAGCCGCGGCCCGCAGTTGATCTCGCGAGCGTCCGCTCACTTCCGATGAGCGTGTGGGGCGGCGTTAGTCGGTGGGTATTGGGTCGTTGTTGGCGGATCTACACCAAGGTGGCCGTGGGCAGACCCTGGTCAGGGAGCAGGACCGCTGTTCATAGGCCGGCACCGCCGGTTACATCGATCGTGGCGCCGGTGATCCAGCGGGCGTCCTCGGACGCCAAGAAGGCCACCGCGTCGGCGATATCGGGGACTTGGCCGATCCGGCCGAGGGCGGTCAGGCCGATAGTGCGGGCCATGTTCGCAGGATCGGCCAGCGCCTCGGCCATCATGTCGGTGCGGGTGTAGCCGACCGCGACGGAGTTTACGGTGATTCTTTGTGGCCCAAGGTGTTTGGCCAGGGTATGACTGAACACGTCGAGTGCGCCCTTGGTGAGCGCGTCGCCGATGCCGGGGACCGGGGCGAGGCGGGCGACGACGGAGGAGATGTTGATGATCCGGCCGCCGTCACGCAGCCGTGGCAGCAGCCGCTGGGTGAGGAATACCGGCGCCTTGACGTTGACGGCGATCATGCGGTCGAACTCCTCGGCGGCGAGAATCTCGATCGGCCGCCCCATGACGTAGCACCCCGCGTTGTGCACCAGGATGTCGATTCCCCACTCTCCGTGCGCGTTCAGTTCAGCATCCAGACCGTTCGCGAGGGTCTCCACATCGCCGGGAACGCCCAACTCGGCACCCACGATGAACACCCGGCCACCTGCCTCGGCGATGGCCGCTGCGGTCTGCTGCGCCGCTGCTTCGTTACTGCCGTAGTGCACCGCGACCAAAGCGCCGTCCCGGGCCAAGCGTTCGGCGATGCCTCGCCCGATGCCGCGGCTGCCGCCGAGGTCGTAGACGGAGTCGCGGTGTGCGATGTGCCAGACGCCGTCGTCACGGCGCACGCGATCGAGGAAGCGGTTGTGGATCGTCGCGCCGAGACCGGAGTCGAGGTGGTCGGCCAGCAGGATCGCATTGGTCTCGACGAACGCGCGATCGCCCGCGAATTCGATGGCCGGGGAGCCGATGAAGTGCTTGTTGGGCAACGGGCCGCCGCTGAGGCGACGGGAGCCGTCGATGAAGTCGCGGGCACTGCCGGAGAACCATTTGTCGCCGGGCGAGGTCGTCGGCATGCTGGCTGATCGATTACGCCTGCTCGAGCCCGAAGTATTGGTGCCTGGTTCGGTGTCGGCCAGATCCGCTGTGTCCGAGCAGTTTCCGGTACTACTCCTCGTTGGCCCGACCGCCGTCGGCAAGTCGACCGTGGGTTGGGAGGCGCTACAGATGCTGTGGGGTCGTGGCCTCACCGCTGCCTATATCGACGCCGATCAACTCGGGTTCTTCACAGCGGACTCGGCGCCGAAGATCAAGGCCGACAACCTCATTCAAATCTGGCGCGGCTATCGACGCGCGGGCGCGGGCGCTGATCGTCGTAGCCAGAGGGACGCCGCACCCATATCAGCATGCCCTCGCCGGTGAACATGTCACCACGGTGTGTCTGCAAGCGTCGCAAAGCGAGCTGGCGAAGAGAATCGCGCAGCGTAGTCGGGGCGACGGAGCCCGCCTGGCAGGAGACTCGCTGATCGGGACCTCGGCCCAGCAACAGCAGCGTTTGCTATCACGTTCCAGTACCGAAGCGGCAGTCCTGCAACGATGCCACGATGGCGCTGTGACCATCGACACCGAGCATCGAGCGAGTTCGGCAGTAGCCGCCGATCTGGCCGATCTGGCCGATCTGCTCTATGCCGACACCGCCAGCAGTCCTCCATAATCGCGCTTGCATGAGGCAGGGAGATCAGAGCAGCTCAGGTGTCGGTGACGAACGTCCGGAAATCAGCGTAAGGCGTTTTGTGTCAAGCGGTTTGGTCGGTGCCCCGTGGTCTGTCGTCGTCCTGGGCCCGGTGGTGCCCGCAGGAGCGCGCACAACCGACAGATGCGTCGCAAGTGCGCGTTTTACGCGTTCGGGTCCCAGTCTGCGAGCTGCTCCATCGGCTCGGTGTCGCCGGTGGTCTCCAGGCCGTCGAGCGGGACGCGCTCGTAGAAGTAGAGGACCAGTTCGCTCGCTGCGCCTTGCATCGCCATGTCGCCCGGCTCCGCTTCGGCGGCGAGATCGTCGCAGCGGACGCCGTCGGCGTTGAGGGTCAGACGCCAGGAGCGGCCCTCGGTCGTGTGCAGGTCGAGCCGGTCTACGCCGCCAGAATCCAGAATTCGATGCAGTCTTCGACCCACAAGCGCTCGGCGCCATGCCCGCAGGGACACCGGCTGGGGTATTCCTGCCCCAGTTCGTGCCGATCGCCGACCGCGACGCGACGACACTGTTCATCGACACCCGAGGCGGCGAACTCTTCGGTTGCGTCACCGAATACGCCGACGAAAACGCCGACGACGAAGGCCCACTGTGGGTCTCGCTCACGGCGATGCTCACCGACCTCGCCGACAGCCTCAAGACCGGCACAGCATTCATCCGCTACCGACCCACCGCCGTGGCAGGCGAGCTGATCTGGGAACGGGCGCACGATCTGCGATAAGCGGTTGCCGCATCACCGTTGCGTTCTCCAACATCGGCTGGCCATTCCAGCCGATACGGGTTGACTTGATGATCTGACTCCTGTCAGACCTGGGGGGGTCAGTTCGAGCCGGGGCGTTGGTTGCTACCGCTCGGGGCGTTGGTGCTGTTGCTCGGCGGTGAGTTCGGGGTCCGCGATGTGTTCGTCGGCTTCGGCACGCTGGTGGACGGTGTCAATGACTCGGGCATGCTGGTCGATGGTGTCGACGATCCCCGCTCGCTCATCGACGGTGCCGAACCGCTGGTCGTCGGCCTTTTCGCGCCGTCGCTGCCGTTCGGCGGGGTCGTGGTCGTCGGCACCCGGCTCTGACCGGGCTGCACGTTCTCGTCCTCGTCGCCTGTCGAGGGCTTGTCGGGCTGGCCACTCCCGCCACCACTCCACAGGTGGCCGACGGTGGTGACCTCGTCGCCCGAGATCGACTTCCCGATGACGCCCTCGAAACCGGTGATCGCCAGAATCGCGATGACGAACCCCACCACGCTGGTGCCGATGATCAACGGCCAGTGCAGGCTATACCGGCGACGTAGCTGCTCTGCACCGGTTTCGGCACCCGCGACCGGCGATTCGGGACTCAGCCGGGGAATGAACACCGTGGGTTCCCCGTCGACGGGCCGTCCGGCACTGGCCCGTGGCACCCCGTGGGGTGTGGGGTGCCTTGGCCCCCACTGAGTTCGGTACCCGGCACCGGCTCCTGGACGAATGTCGTTTCTACCCGTTACCCGGTGCTGCGCGGCAGGTTGGTAGCCGATCGCTCGTTGTCCGGGCACCTGTCGCGATTGCTGAACCGGCCCGGCCTGCTCCCGAGTACTCGAGTCGGTCAGCGCCAGCGCCGCCTCCTTGGTGCGCTGCGCCGCCTCCTTGGTCTTGCTCAGTGAGCGCAGGTACAGCTCACCGCCTACCGTCGAGACCACGCTCGCGATCCCGGCACCCACCACGGTGCCGGCCACGCCGAGCGTCGATCCCAGAAAAGCCGCAGTGACCGCCGCCAGCGCCGCCGCGGTGACCTGTGACGGTTTGATGCCGCCCTTTTCCTCAGAGGTGCCTTTCTGCTCTTCGCTCATCATCCCGATCTGCTCGCAGTGTTACCGCTTCGATTCCGCAACGGTATAAGCCGTGCGGGCCGCTACGTCTGTTGCCGGGACTACTTGTGACACAACGCATTCCGGACCCTTAACGCGCATAAAGTCGCCCTAACAATTACCAACGATCCAGACATGGGGATTCAGCTCCGCCCCCGGGTACCGGAGCTGGCGGAACGAGAAGGTGGGCGAGCTGTGCCGCGTGGATGTCGTAGCCCGTGTCCCCGGTCTGGCTCTTCGCCCGCCGCGGTCCGAACGAGCGGATGGTTACTTCTGTGCAATCGGGATATTCCGTGTCCGTAGATCGAGCAAACTCACACGAATGCGATTCGAAGGAGGAGATCTCATGAGGTTCGCTAAAGCGGGTTCCTCGGTTGTACTACTGGCAGGTTTGCTAGCGGCCGGGGCAGGTGTGGCCCACGCCGACCAGACCGTCACCGTCACCGCCGATCTGCTCGGCTGCGCAGCTCGCGCTGACATCGACGTTTCCGCACTAAATGGCGTCACCGTCGGATCACAGGCGACGCTATCGGACTCGTTGGCAGCGCAGCTGCAACAGAACGGCTGCTTGCCCTAGACGTTCGCGAGCTCCGGGCGCTCGCAATCAGGGATGACTGCGAGCGCCCGCACCACCCCGTCCTGCTTGCTCGAGCCGCAACGAGATTCGCCAACTCGTCGAGTCCCTGGGCGGCCTTGTGGAGATCTTGCAGCCCGCCGCCGGAACCGACGAACCCGAGGTCTACCGCCAACTCGCAGTGGCGGGTCACTCGAGGCCTGGTTGTCGTTTCAGCCGATGAGGGCGGGATGGCGTCGATCATTCGCAAAGGTCACCTGCGGCTCCCCGCGAAGCTGCGGCACGCCGCCGGTGCCGAGATCGGTGAGCGTGCCAGACAATCCGCCAACGATCACCGATGCTGTAAGCAGCGAATATCGTCGCAACACACAGGTCGCCTGGACGGTGACCCGTGTGTCGAGTGACCGGTCGTCGACAGTCTTCACCAGGCCGGAGCCATCCCGTAACCTCGGCTCTGCTTGCCCTACGACATCCGCACCCTGCTCACGGTCATCGAACGCCTCAACGAACACGGCGCCACCGTCATCGTCATCGTCATCGAACGCGACCTCGACATCATCGCAAACGCCGACCACATCATCGACATGGGTCCCGCCGGCGGCGCCGCCGGCGGCCGGCATCCTCGCCACCGGCACCCCCGACAAGATCACCGCCGACCCGCACAGCACTACCGGCCGCTACCTCACCGACCACCTCTGTGCCCATGTGTGACCGCCGAGGTTGCCAGACCACGGCCACTGCGGGCAGCAGGGGCACATGTTTAGGGGAAATCGATTTCTTCGTGCCGTAGATCAGGCGGATCTTCGCGGCTCGAGGAGCGGGCGGGTGCTGCTGTAGATCGTGCTGTTTTTATAGTCGGCCCTGTCGATTGGCCATCTAGCTCGAGTTAACCCCAGTGAGCTGTAATGGCTAGCCGCATGGCGCGCTGTTCGAACCGGCCGTGGCGGCTGCGCATCTGCCCCGACGAGCGTGCATACCTGTGAGCGCGCCGCATCGCGGGGGTATGCCGGTCGGCGTGGTGCTGGGGTCGTTAGCATCGGGCGATGATCATCATTGAAGGGGTGGACGAGCTGGTGACCGCCGCTGGGCGGGAAGCAGTTTCGGATTGGCAGACGATCACACAGTTCACGATCAACCGGTTCGCCGATGTGACCGGGGATCGAAATCCACTGCACGTGGACCCGGAATTCGCGCAGCAGACACCGTTCGGTTCGACGATCGCGCATGGCTGGTACCTGGTCGCGGCGGCGCCTTCGCTGATGACCGAGCTGTGGCGGCTGGACGGGTTCGCTTTCGCGGTGGCCTATGGCGTCAACCGCGTCCGCTTCCCGGCACCACTACCGGTGGATGCACGATTCCGAATGCGGTTGGCGATCAAGGCGATCAACAAGATCAGCGGAGGCGCGGAAGTGGTGACGGAGTTGACCTTCGAACGCGAGGGATCGGACAAGCCGGTATGCGCGGCCGAGGCGCTCTACCGCGTCTACAGCTGACTGGCCGCGGATTCCTTCTCTGTTCTGTCCGTCGTTGGCCTTGGCAGCGGGTACGGGCGAACACTCGCTCTATGCCGCTTATCGCGCGATCAAAAGGTGCCGACACGAGTGCACAAAAGATCAACTGGCGGAGACTGACTCGGTATGCCGAACGCACTGTATTAGCCGATTCCAGGACGTTTCAACGTGACGAGTCACGAGTACACCGTCAGGCGTTGCCGAGACCTGTATTGCAGACAGCAGGACGCGGCAGATACACCAAGAGGAATGTGCAACCAAAGCGCCGCCTCCGACTGGGCGGCTAGAGTCTGTCGACTTCCTCCATGATCACGCAATCACCCTAACATTCGTCCCGGTTTCGGGCCGGTAGCCGTCGACGCCTCGATCGCAGCGCGTGTTGGCGGTTCTTGCCGAATCGTGACGGTAGCTCAGCCGCAACGCCGGCTGGCTGGTTCCTAGTCGGACTCCTCCGGAGGGGGCTCGTCACCACCGCCGCGGATGGTCCACAGCAAACCATCCAGCTCGTCGGGCTTGATGAGGACGTCGCGGGCCTTGGAGCCCTCGCTGGGGCCGACGACGCCGCGGGTTTCCATCAGGTCCATCAGGCGGCCCGCTTTGGCGAAGCCGACGCGGAGTTTGCGTTGCAGCATTGAGGTGGAGCCGAATTGGGAGGTGACGACGAGTTCGACGGCTTGGATGAAGACGTCGAGGTCGTCGCCGATGTCGGGGTCGACGTCTTTTTTCTCGCCCTGCTTGGCGGCGGTGACGCCCTCTTGGTATTCGGGCTCGGCCTGGTTCTTGGCGAAGTCGACGACGGCGTGGATTTCCTCGTCGCTGATGAACGCGCCCTGTAGGCGGGTGGGCTTGTTCGCGCCCATCGGCAGGAACAGGCCGTCGCCCATGCCGATCAGCTTCTCGGCACCGGGCTGGTCCAGGATGACGCGCGAGTCGGTCAATGACGACGTGGCGAAGGCCAATCGGGACGGCACGTTGGTCTTGATCAAGCCGGTGACCACGTCCACCGACGGGCGCTGAGTGGCCAGCACCAGGTGAATGCCTGCGGCGCGGGCCTTTTGGGTGATCCGCACGATCGCGTCCTCGACGTCGCGGGGCGCGGTCATCATCAGGTCGGCGAGCTCGTCGACGATGGCGAGGATGTAGGGGTAGGGCCGGTACACCCGCTCGCTGCCCAGCGGCGCGGTGATCGCGCCGGACTTGACCTTCTTGTTGAAGTCGTCGATGTGGCGAACCTTGTTGGCCTGCATGTCCTGATAGCGCTGCTCCATCTCCTCGACCAGCCAGGTCAGCGCGGCGGCCGCCTTCTTCGGCTGGGTGATGATGGGCGTGATCAGGTGCGGAATGCCCTCGTACGGGGTGAGTTCCACCATCTTGGGGTCGATCAGGATCATCCTGACCTCGTCCGGTGTGGCCCGATGCAGCAGCGAGACCAGCATCGAGTTCACGAAACTCGACTTACCCGAACCGGTGGAACCCGCGACAAGCAGGTGCGGCATCTTGGCCAGGTTCGCGGCGAGATAATCACCTTCGATGTTCTTGCCGAGCCCGATCACCAACGGATGGTGGTCATTTCGGGTCGACGGTGCCTTGAGCACGTCGGCGAGCCGGACCAGCTCACGGTCGGAGTTCGGCACCTCGATGCCGACGGCGGACTTGCCGGGAATCGGGGCGAGCAGCCGGACATTCTCGGTGGCAACGGCATACGCGATATTTCGGGCCAGCGCAGTGATCTTCTCGACCTTAACGCCGGGTCCGAGCTCCACCTCGTAGCGGGTGACCGTCGGCCCGCGCACAAAACCGGTGACGGCGGCGTCAATCTTGAACTGCACCAGCACCTCGGTGATCGCCTCGATCATCGATTCATTGGCGGCACTGCGCTTCTTGGGCGGATCGCCGTCGGTCAGCAGCGACATCGGCGGCAGGATGTAGTCGCCCTCGACCTCCCGGTCCGCGACGAATTCGAGCTGCTTCGGCGGCGGCGGGGTCTGGTCTTCGACCTTCACGACCGGGCGCTGCTTCTTCGGTTTCGGCTTGACGGCAGGCTCTTCCGTCGCGATCGGCTTGGCGTCCTGCAACGGCGGCTCACCGATCACCTCGGTCACCGCGTCGGGATCGCCGAATTCGTCGGCCGGGTAGTTCTCCACGGGGGTGCGGCCGCGGCGCTTGGCCTTGGCGGAATGCAGCGGGAACCCATCGGCGTCGTATTTGGCCGGGTCGTACCCGAATTCGCCGTCGTACTCGCCGTATTCGTCGCCACCGCTGCCGGTGCCGAAGTACTCGCGCAGCCTGGCAGGCACCTCGCGCACCGTGGTTCCGGTCAGCAACAGCACGCCGAAGACGATGGCCAGCAGCAGAATCGGCACCGAAAGCCAGGCGGTGAGTCCATTGGTGAGCGGTCCACCGACCACGAAGCCGACGAAACCCGCGGCGCGCGAACGCCCGTGCGGATCGGCCGGCGCCCCGGCGATGACGTGCCACAGTCCGAGAATCGGCAGCCCGACCAGCAGGCCGCCGAGCACCAGCCGCGGCCGGATCTCCGGATGCGCCTCGGTCCGCATGAGAATGACCGCGATCGCGGTGGCCACGAACGGCAGCCCGGCCGACGCCGAACCGGCCACGGCGCGGATGGCTTCACCCACCCAGTGCCCCACCGGCCCGCCCGCCGACAGCCACACCGCCGCCGCGATCACCGCGCTCAACGCGATCAGCGCCAGCGCGATGCCGTCCCGGCGATGGCCGTGCTCGATCTCGCCCGCCTTGCTCAGGGTCCGGGTGGTGGCGCCGAGGCCGCGCGCGAGCATGTTCCAGCCGCTGCTGATGCCACGGGTCAGCACCGCGAGCGGCGCGGTGTTCGACCTGCGTTGCACCGGCCTGCGCGCGGGTGGGCGGCGCCCGCGCGGGGTCGCCGTGGTGCGGGGCGTGGCCGCGCGAGAGCGAGCCGCCGTGGTCCTCCCCCGCGCCGATCCCGCCCGCGCCCGAGTAGTCGTGGTGCTGCGGGACTTACCTGCCATGAACCTAGGCTAGCCGCAAACGCCCCTCCCAGACCATCCGCAACACTAGTATCGCCCGTCTCAGGAGTGCCGAACTGTGCAGATGCCCAGGTCGCCGGGGATCCGGCTGCGCACGCCCCCAGCGGCCGATCCCGCGTGTCGAAGCCGACCGGTCGGGCCACAACTTCACACAGCAAACCGCGTCTTCACACCAGTCTTCACCGCCGACTCGGTGTGCGAAGAACTGAACAAGTCTGTGAAGTAGCCGTCAGACGGAGCGATCGAGGGCCAAAACGGCTTGGACGGCTTCCGGAGTGCCGGTGGTCTCGATGCGAACCTCATTGCGGCCGAACGAGTGCAGCAGCAGCTCCGACGGCGCGCCGGTCAACACCACCTCCTCGCCCGACTTCGACCGAACGACCGCCCGCTTTTCGTCCAGCGTCTCCAGCACCACCTGTACCGGCGATTTACGGTAGGACCGCCGGGCCATGCGGCTGACCAGCGACCAGTATTTGTCCTCGTCCTGCTGCGACAGCGCACGCGGCTCCCAGCCGGGGCCGGCGCGGCGCACATCCTCGTGGTGGACGAACATCTCGGTCAGATTCGCGAGGGCGTCGACCGGTCGGAGCGGTGACCACCACGGCGGCCCGGTCCGAACCAGTTCCAGCAGCTCGGGGAACGGCTGGCCGGCCACTTTCGCCTGCACGCCTTCGAGATACCCGGCGAACGGCTTCAACATGATGCCCGGCGCGGCATCGAGCCGCCGCTCCCGAACCACCAAGTGCGCGGCGAGGTCTCGCACCGTCCAGGTGCCACACAGCGTCGGCGCCTCCGGCCCGACCGCCGTCATGGTCTCGACGAGCTTCTGACGTTCCCGCTGCGCGATGCTCACCCCCTGAACATACCGACCACCGCACCTTCCGGTTCCCGCACAGGCATCACGGACTGCAAAAGGGGCGTGCGCCACCGCCGCCCGAGGCCCCGAATTCTTGGGTAGCGCAATGAGTGTTCGCTATGTACCTTGTCACTCGGTCCATCGGGTCGTGGACCTAATGACAAGAAGGGCAAATTCCCTGTGAAGAAGTTTGTTACTGGTGCAGCCGTTGTGGCCGCCGCCAGTTGCGCGCTGGCTATCAGCGCGCCTGCCGCTCAGGCCAAGGCGTACAACTACGGCGCGATCGCGTTGTCCACCTCTACCGGACTTATCGGCTACTCCTACGACTATCCCGATTCGGGGGCGGCGCAGGCGCGCGCGATCCGCAGCTGCGGTGCGGGTGACTGCGAGACGGTGGTCTGGTTCGCCAATGGCTGTGGGGCGGTAGCCTATTCCAGCCGGACCGGCGCCTACAGCTGGGGCTACGCCGCCTCGCGTAGCGGCGCGCAGAGCAAGGCGCGGGCCAACAACTCCTCCGACGCCTACATCGTGCACTGGAACTGCACGTCCAACCACGGCTGACGTCCGCGAATCGATTCAGGGGAAACATCGTGAAACACCGCACTTTCCGGGCCGCCGTGGCCGTCGTGCTGACCGCCGCCGCATGCACGCTCACCGCCTGCGCCTCCGGCGACAAGGAGACCGCGTCGCCGAGCACCACCGCCAATGCCGACACCAAACCCGGCGAGCTGCAGGGCGGAAGTGACAAGGGCGACAAGGAAACCGGCTCCGCGCCGACCACTCCGTCCTCGCCGGTGCTGGCCAAGCCTTCGGCCCAGCAGCTGAACGACCGCCTGACCAAGGCGTTCGATCCGAACGTGCCGAACAAGGAAAAGATCAGCTGGATCCAAGCCGCGGAGCAGGATCCCTACCTGGTCGCCAACCTCGTCGACGCCGCCAAGAAGCAGGGCGTCAAGGTCGAGATCACCAAGGTGAACGACCCCAGCGACGGCAAGCTGAAGGCCGACGCGAAGGTCACCATCAACGGCAGCCCGGTCGACGACGCGTTCGTCTCCTTCGTGTCCGAGGGCGGCGAATGGAAGGTCGACCACACCTTCGCGTGCAACATCGTCAAGAGCGCGAAGATCGCTTCCGCGGCCTGCGAGGAATGAGCTAGGACAACCGAAAGCGCCGGAAGCCAATGGCTTCCGGCGCTTTTCAGTATTCGTCGATCAGACGCCGATCACCGTCGGCACGATCATCGGGCGACGACGGTAGGTGTCGGCGACCCAGCGGCCGACGACGCGCCGCACGCTCTGCGCGATCCGGTGGATGTCGGTGACACCCTCGGTGGCCAGCCGCTGCAGCTCCGCGTCGACCAGCTCGGCCGCGACGGTGAGCGCCGTCGGATCGTCGGAGAAGCCGCGTCCGTTGACCTCGGGCGCGCTCACGGCCTTGCCGGTGGTCTCGTCGATCGCGACGGTGATCGAGATGAAACCACCCTCGCCGAGCACCAGCCGGTCCGACAGCGTCGATTCGCCGACGTCGCCGACCGAGAGGCCGTCGACGTACACGTGCCCGACCGGCACCCGGCCCACGATCGAGGCGATGCCGTCGACCAGGTCGACCACGACGCCGTCCTCGGCGAGCATGACCCGATCTTCCGGCACGCCGGTCGCGATGGCGAGCGCCGCGTTGGCGCGCAGGTGCCGCCATTCGCCGTGCACCGGCATGGCGTTGGTGGGCCGCACCGCGTTGTACAGGTACAGCAGCTCACCGGCGGACGCGTGCCCGGAGACGTGCACCTTGGCGTTCTGCTGGGTGATCACCGTGGCGCCTAGCCTGGCCAGGCCGTTCACCACCGCGAACACCGAGTTCTCGTTGCCGGGGATGAGCGAGGAGGCCAGCACCACGAGATCGTCCGCGTGGATGGTGATCTGGCGGTGATCGCCGCGAGCCATCCGGGACAGCGCCGACAGCGGCTCACCCTGCGAACCGGTCGAGATCAGCACCAGTCGATCGCCGGGCAGCGTCGCGGCCTGATCGAGGCTGACGACCACGCTCTCCGGCACCGTCAGATAGCCGAGATCCTGCGCGATCTCCATGTTGCGCACCATCGAACGACCGACGAAACAGACTCGCCTGTTGTACTTCTGGGCAACGTCGACGACCTGCTGGATGCGATGCACGTGGCTGGCGAACGAGGCGACGATCACCCGGTTGCGCGCCTTGCCGATCACCGTGTCGAGTACGCCGCCGATCTCACGTTCCGGCGTGACGAAGCCGGGCACCTCGGCATTGGTGGAGTCCACCAGGAACAGGTCGACGCCCTCGTCGCCGAGCCGGGAGAAGCCGGCGAGGTCGGTGAGGCGGCCGTCCAGCGGCAGCTGGTCGAGCTTGATGTCGCCGGTGTGCAGCACCACGCCCGCGGGGGTGCGGATGGCGACGGCGAGCGCGTCCGGAATGGAGTGGTTGACGGCGAAGTATTCGCAGTCGAACGGGCCGTGCTCGGTGTGCTGGCCCTCGATGACCTCGATCAGCTTCGGCTGCTGGCGGTGCTCCCGGCACTTCGCCGCGACCAGCGCGAGAGTGAACTTCGAGCCGACCACCGGAATATCGCCGCGCAGCCGTAGCAGGAACGGCACCGCGCCGATGTGGTCCTCGTGGCCGTGCGTGAGCACGACGGCGACGACATCGTTGATCCGGTGCTCGATGGGCCGGAAGTCGGGCAGGATCAGGTCGACGCCGGGCTGCTGGTCCTCGGGGAACAGCACGCCGCAGTCGACGATGAGCAGCTTGCCGCCGTACTCGAAAACGGTCATGTTGCGGCCGATTTCGCCGATGCCGCCGAGCGCGAAGATGCGCAGGCCGTTCTTGGCGAGCTTCGGCGGGGCGCCCAACCGCTCGTGCGCGAGCGACGCGGGACGCGAATCCTGTTGCGGCGCGGACTGGTCGGCGCGGCCACGGCCGGACTGCTGCCGGCCACGGCCGGATTTCCTTGCCTGCTGGCCGTTTTGCGGTGCCTCGGCACGCGGACCCGACTTCTTCGCGGGCGCGGACTTCTTCGCCGCGGTGGCCTTCCTCGGCTGCGAGGTCTTCGCCGCCGCGGGCTCGGATTGCGCGGTCACTTCGGACCGCACGGCGACGACCTCCGCCTGCACCGTAACCTCGGGCTGCGGCGCGGCTTTCGGCGGCGCAACGGGCGCGGGCTGCTCGGCCGGAACAGGCGGCGGCGCGCCCGCGGCGCGGGACGCGGTCCGGCGGGGACGACGTGCGACAGGCTCGGTCATGCCCACACCTCGCTAACCCTCGTGCCCGAGGTGCCCTGAATAATCAGCTCGCTCTGCTGTGTGGTGATTCGCTTGCTCCGCTCTCTCATCCGAGCACCCCCGCTGCCCGTAAATCAGCAGCAAGGAGCTCGAGTTGTTCAGGATTCGGCATCAACTGCGGCAATCGCGGCTCGCCCGCGTCGATCCCGAGCAGGCGAAGGCCGCCTTTGCTCATCGCGACACCGCCCAACCGGAACATTGCCGAGTTCAACGGCACCAGGGCCGCGTTGATCTCCCTGGCGCGCGCCACCGCGCCGGAGGTGTAAGCAGTAAGCAACTCGCGCAGCCGTTCGGGCACGAGATGTCCGATGACGCTGATGAATCCGGTCGCGCCGATCGACAGCCAGGGTAGGTTCAGCGTGTCGTCACCGGAGTAGAAGGCCAGGCCGGTGTTCGCGATCAGGTCGGCGCCCGCGTTCATGTCGCCCTTGGCGTCCTTCACCGCGACGATGCGCGGGTGCTCGGCCAGGCGGCGGATGGTGTCGCTGGCGATCGGCACCACCGAACGCGGCGGAATGTCGTAGAGGGTGACCGGCAGGTCGGTGGCGTCGGCGACCGCGGTGAAGTGCGCGAACAGACCCTCCTGCGACGGGCGCGAGTAATACGGCGTCACCACGAGCAGGCCGTGCGCGCCCGCGCGCTGGGCGTTGCGGGCGAGTTCGATGGAATGCGCGGTGTCGTAGGTGCCCGCGCCCGCGATCACGGTGGCACGGTCGCCGACGGCGTCGACGACGGCGCGGAGCAGGTCCGCCTTTTCCTGTTCGCTGGTCGTCGGCGATTCGCCGGTGGTACCGGAGATCGCGAGGAGATCGACACCGCGATCGACCAGGCGGGCGGCGAGCGCGACGCCGGCATCGATGTCGAGCTTGCCGTCGGCACTGAACGGGGTCACCATCGCGACGCCCACGGTGCCGGACGCCTGCGGCTCCGACTGACGCGCGGTGCTCGCTGCCACTCCGTGGTTACGCACGCTGCCGCCTTCGGCCCCCACGCTCGCATCGCGGGGTGGCGTCGATTCACCGTTCGTCATGGTCAGAAAGGCTACCCGGTCGAAGGAACGCCCTCGACACCGTCGTCACTGAATGGACCGGCCGGTCGGGTGTACGGTCATCCGCCGCACGTTTGTGATGCCACCCCCGTCCTTGCGTGACATCAAATTTGGCGTCACACTGATGTCATGGATTTGAACAAGTACACCGCCCGCCTGCGCGAGGACCTGATCGCGGCTGCCGCCCTCGGCGACGAAAAGACCCAGGCCACCGCGGCGGCGTTGGCCGCGGCGACCGAGAGCTCGGCCCGGCTGGTGCTCCTTGCCGCGCTATCCGAACTCGCCACCGAACTCAGCACCGAACTGAGCGACCGCACGGTGCACCTCTCCTTCGACGGCACCGAAGCCAAGGTCGACCTGCGCAAGAAGTCCGGCGCCGACGACCACCCCAGCTTCGACGAAATGACCGGCGACATCAGCCGAGTCACCCTGCGCCTGGTCGAAACGTTGAAGTCCAAGGCCGAAGAGGCTGCCGCACAGAGCAACCAGTCCCTGAACTCGTGGTTGTCCGGCGCTGTCTCGGGCGCCCTGCGCGACCAGATGCGCGGCTACGGCCAGAAGCGCGACGTCTGACCGACAGCCGCACTCTTTCTCGGGATCCGCACCGTGATACGCGGGCCGCAGCTGGCCAGGCTCGGGTTGGTCACAGCAGGGGTGCGAGGTTGCCGCGGGGGCCGAGTACTACCTTGTCCAGTTCTAGCCAGTCGGCCATGTCGCGCAAGGCCTCGGTGAGGGCGTGGGCGGTGGCGGGGGTGTCGTGGCCCGGTTCGGCGAAGGCGGCGGGGACGGAGAGGCGGCCCGCGGCACGTTCGGCGCGGAGGTCGACGCGGCCGACGAGTTCGCCGTTGAGTAGGAACGGAAAGACGTAATAGCCGTGTACCCGTTTGGGTTCCGGAGTGTAGATCTCGATGCGGTAGTGGAAATCGAAGAGCCGTTCGGTGCGGGCGCGGAAGAAGATCAGCGGGTCGAACGGGCACAGCAGGGCGGCGCCTTCGACCCGGCGCGGGATGGGGGTGCCCTCGCGCAGGTAGGCGGGCTTATCCCACCCTTCGACCTCTACCGGGAGAAGTTCGCCCGCGTCGACGAGGTCGGCGATAGCGGGTTCGGTTTGGCTGCGGTGTAGTCGGTAGTAGTCGCGCAGGTCGGTTTCGGTGCCGATGCCGTGCGCGGTGGCCGCGCGGAGCACCAGTTCGCGCACCGCGTCCTCCTCGGAAACGGTGCGCGCCAAGACGTCCGGCGGGATCACCCGTTCGACGAGGTCGTAGTGCCGCGCGAAGCTGACGCGCTTGTCGACCGAGAGCGCACCGGAGGCGAACAGCTGCTCGCAGATCATTTTGGTGTCGCTGAGATTCCACCAGGAACCCTTGGCGCGCGGCTTGTCCAGTTCCAGATGCCGCTCCACCTCGCCGGCGGTGCACGCGCCGACCTCGGCGATCACATCCAGGATGTCTTTGCCCAGGGTGGGATTGCGCTCCACCACCTTGGTGGCCGACGACCACCGGCCGTTCTCGAACCGCTTCATCCGCCATCGCATCAACGGCCAATCCTCGACCGGGATCAGCGCCGCCTCGTGCGCCCAGTACTCCACCAGCCGCCGCGGCCGTCGCGCGTTGTGACTCCATGCCGCCTCGTCGAGCAGCGCCCGATCGTAGGCCCCGATCCGGCTGAACACCGGCGCGTAGTGCGCCCGCACCACCGCCGACACCGAATCCAGCTGCAACAGTTGCGTTTTCTCGACCACCCCGAGCACCGACCGGCGCGTACTGCGCACCGGCTTGCGCGCCGCGAACCCCTGCGCCGCCAGCGCCACTCGCCGCGCGACCCCCACACTGATCTTCCGCATGCTTGCACAATGCCACGCGGGTCCGACACCTTTTCCCGGCGCGTCAACCGGCCGGGCCCTAGGTGGATATCTTGATGCTTCCCGCCGCGTCTATCTCGGTGCGGCGATCCTGGTGGGGCGCGTTGGCGAGGACGGTGGCGAGGATGCGGCGACCCATGGGCAGCACTCGGACGGTGACCGAGCCTACGTTGGCGGCGTCCAATTCCTTTGTCGCCGCTTCGATCACCTGCTGGCGGACCCAGCGGGGTACGCCGGCGAAACCGCCGTCATCGAGTAGCACCACCTCGACGCCGCGACTCCTGGCACCGCGGGCGGCGCTGCTGAGTTCGTCGGTGACGAGTTGCGGGGCGCGCAGGCCGTCGCGAAGTTCGGCTTCGAGCAGTCGGCATTGCTCGCGTTCGGTGGCGGTGAGTTCGACACCGTCGGCGATGCGTTCCAGGATCGGCCTGGCCACCTTGTCGAGGCGGGCCAGCTGACGATCGCGTTCGCCGTTCTCCGCGGCCATGGTGGCCTCGGCGGCGGCGCGCATCGTCGACTCCTCCCGCAGCAACCGCAACGAACGCTGGGTGGGTCGCATGATCACCGCGAAGAGCGAGACGCCGGCCACCGTGGAGATCGGCACGATCGAGCCGGCGATCACCTCGCCGCGCAGCCCGTTCACCACGCCGACGGTCGCGATCACCACCGCGACACCACCGACCCCGAGCCACGCCGCACCCAACCGACCGCGCAGCACCAGCACCGCGAGCACATAGGACGACGCGAACGCGGTCCACACCTGCCTCGACCAACCGTGCTCGGCATCGAACGAGGTGAGCGCGGTCGCCAACGGTCCGGACGCGGCGACGAATATCGTCGCGGGCAACGGCAGCGGATCGACCGGGATCACCAGCACCAGCACCCCGGCCGCGGCCAGCAGCACCAGCGCGGCCACCGCCGCGATCAGCGGCGAGTCACCGAAGTTGCGGACCATGTACAGCACGATGGTCGCCTGCAGGATAAGCAGGAAAAGCCCGGCCGCCGGATCCCGCAGTCCGAGCAGATCGCGCAGCCCGAATTCGGTATCCGTGTCAGCCATCGCTGCCCCACACCAACGTCACCGTGGTGCCCTCGCCCGGTTGTGATTCGACGAAGCCCGCGCCGCCGGCCAGCTGCCGCATCCGCCCGAGAATGCTCACCGAGATGCCGAGGCGATCGGCGGGCACCTGACCCATATCGAAACCCGCACCGTCGTCACGGAATACGACCCGGATGCCGCCAGCGCTGATGGTTACCGTGACGGTGCGCTGCACCTCACGTCCGGGCACGGTGGCGTGACGCAAACTGTTGCGCACCGCCTCGGTGAGCGCCGCGGCGATGGTGCCCGCCGCGTCCACCGGCAACCGGAGGTCGTCGAATCCGGACCAGCGTCGAGCGGTGAAACGGATACCGGAGTTGACCTCATGCACCGCCGAACGCAGGAAACCGGTGGCGGACTGGGCATCCAGCCGATTCGGTTCCACGTCGCCGACCCGGCATTCGTCGAGCTGTTCGAGTGTCCGTTCGGCTTGCCGACGCAGCACCGGCGAATCGGTGCCCGCCCGGGACGCGTCCAGCAGGGTGGACAGCACCGCGTCGTGAATCAGCGCGGCGAATCGCGCGCGTTCGCGGTCGCGGGCCGCGGCACCGGCCACGGCGGCCGCGCGCCTGCTCTCGATCGCCGACTCCCGGTCGACCCGATCGGCGGCGGCCTTCGCGTAGATGGCGCACCACAGGAACAGCGCGCACAGTCCCGCCGCGCGCACGAAGTCACCGGCCCACACCACGGGCGTCGCGTCGGGCAGCACGAAGACGTTGGCGAACGCCGACAGCGCGGCACCGATCACCAGATAGCCGACCGCGAATATCGGGCGCCACGCCAGCACCGCCGCGAGCACGCCGAGCGCGAGCACGCGATACAGCCATACCGAGGAGGCCTGGGGCACCGGATCCGGATACGCGAACGGAATCACCGCCATCGCCGCGAGAAAACTCACCGCCGCCGCGCCGGAAACCAGCTGGATGAGCTGCCTGCTCGAGGCGATCGACACCGCGGCGAGCACCGGGAACAACCCGAACGCCAATATCACCGTGAGGATCGTCCAGCCGCCCGCGATCAATCGGCTCTGGTCCGCGATCTCCGGCAGTTCGACCACCGCGACGATCACCCCGGCGATCCCTATCGCCAACCCGAAGCGACGCAGGATTCGATCGGACGCGCCCTCGTACCCACTCTTCTTGGACACCTGAGTCGCTCCCCTGCGCCAACGGCTCGGCGCGATGCGATCGAGCGACACAGGGGCGTGGGTGTCCAGCATGCTGGACGCAGTCATGACTCCGCCTCGCTACCGCTCGGCTCCGTCGTGCTGACGCTCGACTCCATCACGCGCACGTGAGCGGCTGTGCCTACGCGCTCGCTGCGCTCACTCATCCGCGTGGATGCCGCTCGGGCACTGGGAGCCAGCCGTCCTCGACCGCCCGCTTGTACAGGTCGGTCTTGGTCGGCGCCGGGCGTCCCGCGTCGGCGTACTTCTGCCGGATGCGACCGAGGTAGTCGTTGACCGTCTGTTCGGACAGCCCGGTCAATCGTGCTACCCGAGAAGCCTTCTCACCAGACGCGTACAGCGTGAGCACCTCTTCCTGACGCGGGCTGAGCCCGACGTCGGACAGCTGCGGATCGCCGTCGATGGCGGCGGCCCAGTCGGTGGTCACCACCTGCTCGCCGGAGCCCGCGCGGCGCACGGCCGCGACCACGGTCTGCACGTCCTCGGATTTGCGCACCACGCCGAGCACCCCGGCCCGCGCGGCGGACCGCACCAGAAACGCGTTGTCCGCGCCGGTGAAGATCAGCACCTCGATGCCACGGTCGCGCAGTGCGCGCACGTTGTCCTCGGGCGTCGACCCATCGGCCAAGCGCAGATCGAGTACGACCAGATCCAGTTGCGGTAGATCCTGAGCGGCGGCCAATAATTCCGGTACCGTGCCCGCGGTCAACACCAGGTCGAGATCGGGTTCCGGCGCCAGCATGGCTGCCAGTCCGATCGCTACTGATTCGTGGTCCTCGACCACTCCGATCCGGCGCGGTGCGTTATTGCCCCCTTCGGCCAACGTCACCTGAAATCTCCATTCCCGAGCAAACTCGTCACATCCCCACCGCAACAACGTTCTGTCAGTATGCCGGGCCGAAGCACCGAATGGTCAGACACCAGAAATCGGGGCCGTCCCGAAATCGCTTCCGGCAGCGATTGTCACGCCCAGCTATTTCGGGGACAAAAACTGTCAGTCGCCCATTAGTTGCGCGGCAATGGTCGCACCGAGCTCCCAGCACCGCTGGATGTCGTCCTTGGTCGGCGGTCCGGACACGATGACCGACGCGGCCGCCTGTTGCCAGCCGAGGCCGGTGGTGACGCGTTCCACACCTCGTTCAGCACCCTCGGTCCCTTCGTTGCCGTGCAAGTAGAAACCGAATGGGCGGCCGATGGTGGAGTCTAGACATGGGTAGTAGAACGTGTCGAAGGCATGCTTGAGCGCGCCCGACATGTAGCCGAGGTTAGCCGGGCTGCCGAGCAGATATCCGTTGGCGGCCAAGACATCCGAGGCCGTAACGGCGAGGGCCGCGCGGCGCACGACCTGCACTCCTTCGATCTCCGGGTCGGTCGCGCCGGAGACCACCGCCTCGAACATGGCCTGCATGTGCGGGGACGGTGTGTGATGAATGATCAGCAATTGCGTCACAGGAATGAGCGTAGTGCGCGTGGCGCGACGCGCGATCGACGCGGCCCGTCCAGGATGCCGCGAAGCCGCGTTCGAATCATCGCGCCGAGTCGGTCCGGGATATCTGCCGCGGCACTCCGTAACGGGCGCTATGCCCTGGCGGTGAGCTGATACCAACCGCGAATATCCGCAGACGAGAGCGAATTTGCCGGTCGTTTGGCGGTACCCGGCCGATTCGTCCAGCACGGCGCCGGGCTCGTAGCAGCTGTCCGTCGCCGCGTCGACTTTGTCATCGGCGAAGTTCGCGTCGGTCGAATATCCGCGGGTTTGTTCCGAATTGCGCAACGGCGGCGGGTCCACTCGTGGGGAATGTCACCGATCAGTGCGCGCGGTCCGCCTACCCGGCTTGGTCGCGTTCCAGTTTTTCCAGTGCTACCGCGCGGCGCATGGTGTCGCGGGCGCGGGTGCGATCGCCGGCGTAGTCGTAGGCGCGAGCGAGGCGGTAGGAGACGCGCCAGTTGTCGGGGTCGGCTTCCCATTCGGCTTTGACCTGGGCGAACAATTCGTCGGCCGCGTCGCGTTCGATGCGGCCTGAGGGGCGGTGGGGTAGGTCGGAGGTGTCCAGTTCGCGGCCCTCCTCGTGGATGCGCCGGGCGAGGCGCTGGTGAGCGAGGGCCGCGCGCACGGTGGCCGCGACGACCCAGACGCCGACGAACGGCAGGATCAGCACGCCGATGCCGATGAGGATGGCGGCGACACCGCCGGTGCCGATGAGGCTGAACGCGATTCGGCCGAGGAGCAGGAAGTAGAAGCCGAGCACGAGCACCAGCACCGCGAGGAACGCGACGACCTTGACGACTTCCCGGTTCTGCTCGGTCCCGTCCGCGGCGTTCATTCCCGGACCTCGATGCTCCTGGCCGCCCGCTCGCCCACCACATTCGCGCTCGCCTCGTTCTCGGCCACGCGTCGGCGTCGCGCGGCCGTTCCATGCACGGTGTCGATGGTTCGCTCGCTCACTACCGCACCCCGCTCATCCGCGGTTCTGCCTTGCGCGAGAGCGCATGATGTTGCCGGTTCGCCCGCTGACGCTCGCTCACAACCCCGCTCACGCGCTCCCGCCGGTGCGCCCGTTGACGCTCGTTCACAGGTCGAGGAACGGGTCGAGCCCGACGGTGAGGCCGGGGCGGTGGGCGATCTCTCGCACGCCGAGCAGCACGCCGGGAGCGAAGGAGGTTCGGTCGATGGAGTCGTGCCGGATGGTGAGGGTCTCGCCCTGGGTGCCGAACAGCACCTCCTGGTGGGCGACCAGACCGGCCAGCCGCACCGAGTGCACCCGCACGCCGTCGACGTCGGCGCCGCGCGCGCCGTCCAGTTCGGTGGTGGTGGCGTCGGGACTGCGGCCGACACCGGCCTTGTCGCGAGCCGCGGCGATCAGGCCCGCGGTGCGGTAGGCGGTGCCCGAGGGCGCGTCGGCCTTGTTCGGGTGGTGCAGTTCGATGACCTCGGCCGATTCGAAGAACCGGGCGGCTTGTTCGGCGAAGCGCATGGAAAGCACCGCACCGATGGCGAAGTTCGGTGCGATCAGCACGCCGGTTTCGGGGCGGTCGGCCAGCCAGCCGCGCACCTCGTCGAGGCGGGCGGCGTCGAAGCCGGTGGTGCCGACCACCGCGTGGATGCCGTTGCGCACCAGGAACTTCAGGTTCCCCATCACCACGTCCGGGTGGGTGAAGTCCACGACGACCTGCGCGTTCGCCTCGGTGAACGCGTCGAGCGAATCGTCCTTGTCGACGGCGGCGACCAGTTCCAGATCGGCCGTCGCGGTTACCGCCGCACAGATGGCCTGTCCGACTTTGCCGCGCGCTCCGAGCACTCCGACCCGTATGGTCACCGCACCTCCTCATTCCGCTTTCGTCGGTGTCAGCCTATCGACCGTGTCGGGGCGCGGTCCGCTGACCTCTGTGATTTACATTGCTACATGCGCATGTTTGCGCATGGCCGCCCGCTCCCCTACCGTCGCGGGCGTGACTTCGATTCGGGAACGGGCGGCGACCTTCCTACGGCAACACGACCGCAAGAAACTTGCTGCCGGGCAGCATGATTGGCAGTACTACGTGGGTGGTGCGGGCGATCCGGTACTGCTGCTCGGCGGCGGCTCTGGCATCGGCATCGGCTGGCTCGATCTGGCGGATGCGCTGGTGTCGCGGTTCCGAACGATCGCGCCCGATTACCCGTCGGGCGTCGGGTCCTGCGCTGAGTTGGTCGACGGTTTTGTCGCGATACTCGATGCGGAGGGGGTCGATCGGGTTCATGTGGTCGGCCAGTCGGCGGGCGGCATGTACGCGGAGCTCCTTTCGCGTCGTGCGCCGGATCGGGTCCGGTCGCTCACCTTGTCGAGCACCGGGTTGTATGGGGCGGAGGATGTCGATCGATTGCGGATGCGGGTGGACACGACCCTGGCGACGCCGTGGCCGGAGACGCAGGAGGCGATTCGTACCGCGTTGCGGAGCACCTGGCGGGACTCCGACGACGCCGAGTTCTGGATCGAGCAGGTGGCGACGGCCACCGATGCGGCCGGGAGTGCCGGTGCCGCCAATTCCTATCGTCTACTTCTCGAACTTGCCGAGGGGGTCGACGAACTCCTGCGGGGTCCCGCCTGGGATGGCCCCGCGCTGATCTTCCGAGCGGACGACGATCCGCTGATCACCAGCACCCACACCGGACGCCTGCGCGACCTGCATCCCGGCTGCGAATTCCGCACCTTCCCCGAGGGCGGCCATTCCTTGCTGATCAGCCGAACCGCCGACTACATCGACCTGGTGACCGAGTCCCTCACCCGCACATAGCTATTCATCCCACGGGCACAATAATCGCACGCCGGTGCCACGAAAGTCCTTGCGGTTGCGCGTGACAACGGCGAGTCCGTGCGCTTCGGCCGTCGCCGCGATGAGGGCGTCCACCGCGTCTACGCGCTGCCCGACACCTTCGGCTCTGGCGCGGATTCGCCCCCACGCCTGCGCGACACCGAAGTCCACCGGCAGTAATCGCTGATCGAATCTGTCGGCGACCTGCTCCGACAGCCAGGTAGTCAGGCGAGCCTTCCTACGTCCGTCCGACATCCGATCGACGCCGCGGCGGATCTCGCCGATCGTGATGACGCTCAAGAACATCCGTTCCTCGTCGGCTTCGTGCAACCAGCCGATCAGCCCCGGGTCAGGGCGCGGTTTGATCCATTCCGAAACGGCGTTGGTGTCCAGCAGATAGCCCGCGGGCTCGACTTCGAATGCCGTGCTCACAGGGTCACGTCGCGGTGTTGCGGATCCGTCCTGTCACGTTCCACCACTAGACCCGAATCGCGTAGCGGCGAGTCGGCGAAGAACTCGGCGAGACTCCCCTGCCGCGCGTTACGACGACGCCATTCATCGATGGGTACGACAACGACGACGTCCCGACCGTGCTTGGTGATCACTTGCGGTCCCTCCCGTTCCACGGTGTCGATCAACTCGGACAATCTGGCCTTCGCGTCGGCAAGGGGCCATGCGATATCGGGCCGCTCCGACCGTTTTCGAGGCATGACCCCTCCGTTTCGACCATTTTGACTACTCTGACCAGATCAGGTTACCTACCGCACCTGCTCAGCGCCAGACATATTCGCGGCCATCTTTTCCAGCACCCGCATGGTCTCGGCGAATTGCTCATCGGTGATGCCCTCGGTCATCTGCCGACGGCGCGCGCCGATCCGAATCCAGGCCTGGCCGTGCACATCTCGACCCGCGTCGGTCAGCGAGAGCGTGCCCGACTCGTCGACCACGAGCCCCCTGGTGACGACCGCGGCCAGCTCGGCGTCCCACTCCGCCTGGCCGTTCAGGAAGGTGTCGAGCGCGGCGTGCAGCTCGCTCGCCTGCTGCGGACCGTCCGACAGCGAGTGCAGGATCTGCCAGTGCCTGCGGCCCAGTTCGCCGGCGGCGAGATCCTCGTCGAATCGCTCGGTAATCAGTCGATCGAGCTCTACGAGCCAGTAACCGATGTGGCGCCGAACGGCCATGATGTCCTCCAAAAGCATGTAGCTAAACAACTACATGTACTATTACATACAACTCCGACGGATGGAAGAGCGCACGACAGGAGGAACCGATGAACGAGCACGACGCGATCACCGAGGCCGTCGAAGCGGCGATGGTCCGGATCCGGCGCAGACAGACCCGAGGGGCACTCGCAGGCAACTCGCCGATCCCGATCGCCCTGCACCGACTCCTCGACGCGGTCGCCGCCACCGATTCCCCCACCGTCAGCACCCTGGCCCCTACCCTCGGCGTAGATCAACCCCGAGCCAGTCGCCTTGTCGCCCAAGCTGTTTCGCACGGACTACTGGAACGCGTCGCCGACCAGCACGACGGACGCCGCGCCGTACTCCGCCTCACCGCCGACGGACAGCAGGCCATGACGGCCGCCAGCACCGGCCGCCGCACCGCGATGGCCGCCGCCATGGCCGACTGGACCGCGACCGAACGCCGCGAATTCGCCCGCCTCCTAGCACGTTTCGTCGACACCGTGGACGCGCCGAACTCACCCTGACCGCAGTGCACCACGGCGCGACGTTCTCGCTTGCCGCCATGAGCCACTCGCGGGCGGTCAGTCGAAGATGATGACCTGACGCAGGGCGTGGCCCGCGGCGAGTTCGTCCATGGCGTGGTTGATTTCGTCGAGGCCGATGTGGGCGGACACCAGGCGTTCGACGGGCAGGCGGCCCTCGCGCCACATCTGGACGTAGGTGGGGATATCGCGCGCCGGCACGGCCGAGCCCAGATAGCTGCCGACGATCGAACGGCCCTGTGCGACAAGGGCAAGCGGGGAGATGCTGGCGCGGGCATCAGGGGCGGGCAGTCCGACGGTCACCGTGGTGCCACCGGGAGCCGTTGCGGCGACCGCGGTTTCGAAGGCGCGGATATTGCCCGCGGCTTCCACGACGATCTCCGCCTGCACACCCGACTCGGCCACCTGCGCTGGGGTGTAGGCCGCAGTAGCACCCAATTCCTTTGCCAGCGTCAGCTTTTCCGAAACCGTGTCGACGGCGATGACCTCGTGACCAGCGGCGGCCAAGGACACCGCGACCAGCACCGCCGCCATGCCGACACCGCCGAGCCCGACCACCATGATCCGATCTCCCGGCCCCGGTCGCGCCGAATTCAACAGCGCGCCACCGCCGGTCAACACCGCGCAGCCGAGCACCGCCGCGACCTCGGGCGGCACGTCGTCGTCCACCGGAACCACCGACCTGCGGTCCACCACGGCGTGCGTCGCGAAGGCGGACACCCCGAGATGATGGTGCACCTCCTCGCCCGCCCGGCTCAACCGCCGCCCACCGCCGAGCAGTTCGCCCGCGTTGTTGGCGACGCTGCCTGGCACGCACGGCGTCCGCCCCTCGGTCGCACAGCCCGCACATTCACCGCAGCGCGGCAGGAAGGTCATCACCACGCGCTGGCCGACCGCGAGATCGCTGCCACCCGGCCCGATCGCCTCGATCCGCCCGGCCGCCTCGTGACCGAGCAGCATCGGCACCGGCCGCACCCGGTTCCCGTCCACCACCGACAGGTCCGAGTGACACAGCCCGGCCGCCTCGATCCGAACCAGCAGCTCCCCCGCCCCCGGTTCGCCGAGCTCCAACTCACCCACACTGATCGGCGCCGATTCGGCGAACGGCACGGGCGCCGCGATCCGCTCCAGGACCGCCCCACGAATCTTCATTCCGCCGACGCTACCGTCCCCACTGTCCCAGGCACAGGGGCCGCGCTCCGCCGACGACGCCGAGCGTGACTATCGGACGCGATCGGCTACGGCGGTTGCGCGGTGCAGCAACCATTCGAGGGGGCCGCGGCGGAAGAAGCGGCTCCAGTAGTAGGCGAACATCATGATGATCGCGCTCAGGCCCAGCAGGACAGGGAGGCTGCCGGCCGGCAGGACGTCGAAGCCGAGCACCGCGATCGCGACCACGTGGAATACGTAGGCGGTCAAGGACATGCTGCCGACCGCGATGAGTGGCGTGGCCAGCCGCCGGAATTGCTGGAATCGGTCGCAGGCGGCGAGGCAGGCGATCAGGACCGTGAGCGCGACACCGGTGTTCGCGACGATCGACAACGTGGTTTCGCTGTGCGGCATCGCCACCACCAGCTGTCGCCAGCCTGTCGGATCGTCGGCCACGTCGGACCACCATGGCGCGTACAGGATTCCGGGCCGCGCCGCCGCGCCGGGCGCGAGAGACAGGGCCAGCGCCGAGCCGCCGTATCCGAGCACCATCAGTCCGAGGCCGGTCGCCGCCAGCCGACCGCGAATCACGGTGTCGGACAAGTCGAGTCGAGCGACCGCCATGCCCGCGAACACGAACGGCAGCCAGCTCAGCGCGGGATAGCCGCCGTTGAGCAGCAGCCCGATCAACCCATCGTTGCTCGAGCTCGGATCGCCGCGGCCGCTCAGCCAGGCCAGCGGATCGAAGCGATTGACGGCGGCGGTCCAGCCGGAGTCGGTCGCGATCACCGTGAACATGATCTGTGGCAACACCAGCACGCTCGCCACCGCGATCACGGCCAGCGTATCGGCGCGCAGTCGAGCCAACGGCAGTGCCAGCAGGAAGTACAGCCCGTAGTAGGCCAGGATCACCTCGACCTTCGTCCCGGACGCGGTCAACAAGGTACCGAGCACCAGCAGGATGGCGGCCCGGATCAGGATCTTCACCCGCGCCTGTCGACCGGCCGGCCCGGTCTTCGGCACGCGCCGCCCGGTGATCAGCAGAATCGAGAATCCCGCGAGAAACGCGAACAACGCCGAGGACCGCCCGTGCGTCACCTCCATGACGAATCCGATTACCCCACCGTCCCCCGGGTTCGGCCCCACATGCGCCGCATACATCCCGAGCACCGCAAGACCGCGCGCGAGGTCGACGCCGACCAACCGGGTAGTGGTCCGCGCCGCGTCGCCACCCTGCACCACATCCCCCACCCGCACCGTGTCAGCTCCCCGAGTCGACTGACCGACGCCATCACCAGGGGCCGGAAGTCCGTTGTGTCCCATGCTTTCAGCGTCGAGAACGCGCGATCCATCCGGTATCCGGCACGCGTCCAGTCCCGCTCCGTCCATCAGCCGCCGGTACCCCGCCGAACGGCTGGACCATCCCCGCCGATCGGCCGTCCGACCGCCGCGCCGACAGGTCGCCCGCTCGACCGGATCTAGGCTCACGTGCGGAAATGACACTATGGTGCAGGAGGTGTGGCGGGTGATCCGGGTGGTGGTCGTCGACGACGAGGCGCTGGTGCGCTCCGGGTTCGAGTTGATCTTGAACGCGGCCGCCGATATCGAGGTGGTGGCGACGGCGACCGGGTCGGCGGCGCTGCGGGCGGTCGAGTCGACCCGGCCGGACGTCGTGCTGCTCGATATCCGGATGCCCGACGTCGACGGCCTGACGGTGCTGCGGCGGCTGCGCGCCCTACCCGACCCGCCGGTGGTCGCGATGCTAACCACCTTCGACACCGACGACTACATTCTGTCCGCATTACGTTCCGGCGCAGCGGGTTTCGTACTCAAGGACACCGAACCCGAACAGCTCGCACAGCTGACGCGCACCCTCGCCACGGGCGGCGTCGTGCTGTCACCGAAGGTCTCGGCCGCCCTGCTGCGCAACGCGGAGCCCGCCACCACCGCGGACATCGACGCCGACGCCGCACGCGTCGAACGGCTCAGCGAACGAGAACGCGCGGTACTCGTGCTGATCGCCACCGGCCTGTCGAACGCGGAGATCGGTCAGCGGATCCACCTGAGCGTCGGCACGGTCAAAGACCATGTCAGCGGGATCTTCACCAAACTACGGGTGTCCAGCCGCGTGCAAGCGGCGCTGCTCGCCCAGCGGGCCGGGCTGCTGCCATGAACCGGCTCCCGCCGTGGCTGATCGACCTGGGGCTCGTCGCCGTGGCCGTGGCCGACGTGCTCGTCGACGGCCAGGACAACTCTCGGATCGAGTTCGCCGCAGGCATTGTCGCGTGCGCCGCCCTCCTGCTGCGCCGTCGCTACCCGCTGCTGGCCTTCGCGCTGACGCTGCCCGCCAGCTGGATGCTCGCCAACCTCGCCGCCCCCGCCATCGCGCTGTACACGCTGGCCCAGCGCATCAATAATCGCCCGCTGCTGTGGGGTTCCGTGCTCGCCACCTCGATCGCCGCGTCCGCGCCGTGGCCGCCCGGGCACAGCCTCGACCAGCGCGGCATGATCGTCACGTTCGCGTACTCGCTGGCCTGGGCGGGTGCCCCGGTGCTGCTCGGTCAGCTGGTGCGGACCCGCCGCGATCTGTCCGTCCGGTTGGTCGAGATCGAGGAGGCGCGCGACCACGAACGGCAACTGCACGCGCAGGCGGTGCTGGCCCGCGAACGCGCGCAGATCGGCCGCGAAATGCATGACGTGGTCGCGCATCAGGTCAGTTTGATCGCGGTGCGCGCGGGCGCGCTCCAGGTCGCCGCCACCGACCCCGACGCCGCCGAGGCCGCACGCACCATCCGCAGGCTCAGCGTGGACACCTTGGACGAGCTCCGCCACATGGTCACGCTGCTGCGGGCCGCGGGCGGTCAGAGCACCGAGCTCACACCCCAGCCGACGCTCGCCGACCTGCGAAAGCTGCTCGACTCCAGCGGCATTCAGCTCGAGCTGCGCGGCGAGCTGCCCGACGAGCTCGCCGCGCCCGGCCAGCGCACCATCTATCGGACGGTGCAGGAGGCGCTCACCAACGTGCGCAAGCACGCGCCCGGCGCGACCGCGACCGTGACGCTGTGGCATGACAGCGACCACTTCGGCGTCACCGTCACCAACACCGAGCCGACCCGTCCCGCGGTGGCGCTGCCCAGCTCTCGGCACGGGCTGATCGGCCTCGCGGAACGGGCGGAACTGCTCGGCGGCAGCTTCGAGTCCGGGCCGACGGCCGATCGCGGCTATCGCGCGGTGCTGCGCCTGCCGCGCTGACGCGAAACATGGTCTGGGTCATAGGATGGTGGCGAGATCCATGGGATGTTTGCTAGCGTCGTTGACCGTGACGGTGCTCCCGTTGGCCGCCTTGTACCGAGCCCGGGGTCGGGACCGTCACGGCACAAGGAGAAATTTCACTGTCAGTACAGTTCAATCACACCATTGTCGGTTGCCGCGATAATCGAGTGACCGCCGAATTCTGGGCGGACATCCTCGGCACGGAACTCGGGGCCGAATGGGGCCCGTTCATTCCGCTTCCGCTGGATAACTCGGTAACCTTCGATTTCGCGAACGTGCCACCGCACGTCACCGAAATCTCGCCCCAGCACTACGCCTTCCTGATCTCCGAACCCGAATTCGACGTGGCCTACGCCAAGATCCAGCGCTACCAACTGGACCACTGGTCCGACCCGCGTCAACAGGGCGTCAACGAGATCAACCACAACGACGGCGGCCGCGGCGTCTACTTCCTGGACCCCAACGGCCACTTCATGGAATTGATCACCGTCCCGTACGGCGGCTGGCCGAGCTGATAGACCAGGGGCGGCGTCCGTACGGACGCCGCCCCTCGTCATCTCCTCACCAAGCGTGGGGAATAACCGCTGGCTAAACCGACTGATCGCTTTGCGCATCATGATTTCCGCTGTGCCGGTTTGTTTTTCGAGTTGGACATGGCGGCGCTTCCAGATGAGTACCCTTGACGTACTCCGGAAGGCCTTGCGGTGGTTCGCGTTTGCGAACGCTCATATCGAAACTCGTGCCCATGGCACGAGAAACAGAACTGCGAGTTTTCCATGCCTATCGCACTGCAGAATTTGATCGTGCTCGGGGACAGTCTGTCCGACATCGGGAACAAGAGAGAAGCAGCTACGGGGCTGTTCGCGCGCGCCATCAAGGCGATGCGCACCAACGAAATCGGCCGGTACAGCGACGGAAAGAACTGGACGGATTTCCTGATCGAGTGGGCGGGAGCGGATCCGCTGGTCCGGTCCACCAAGGGACTCACCGAGGAGGCGACCGAATACCACCGCGGTCTGACGAAGCACTCGCTGCTGCTGCGGACGGACGTCGACGCGAATCCGCCTGTGCGCTATGCCAATTACGCCGAGGGCGGCGCCATCGCGGGTTCGGACTGGAGTCCGAAGGCCGGCGCGCTGGGCTACCTGAAGACGCAGGTCGCCGAGTACATCAAGGCACGCAAGGCACTCGGCGACCAGTACACCGGTGACACCATGCATATCGTCTGGATCGGACTGAACGACATCGTCACCGCCGAACGCGCCGAGGGCATCACCATGACCTCCCCGGACGGCGTGTACGAAGTACCGAAAGGTCTCAAAAACCAGGCGGGCACCGGCATTACACCCGTGGTAGCGGAGATCAAGAGTCTTGTCGACAGCATCGCCAACGCCTTCCCCGGCCCGCCCGATCGCAACCATTTCATGCTGATCGATCTGCCGAGCCCCACCGTCTCGATCCGGTTCCAGGACCAGATCGCCGACGGCAAACGCAAACAGGTGGACCGGTTTTCGGCCAACACCGCCCGCTTCAACGACGTGCTCGACTATTTCACCACCCACTGGCCGATGACCGCTGCGGATCCTCAGCCCGGGGCCACGAAAGCCCAGGTGTCACTGGTGCGCATGTGCGACTGGATGACCTACGTCGCCGACAACGCCAAGGCCTTCGACCTCGCCGGCTTCGCGCAACTGCACGGCGTCCCGGTGCCCTACCTCGGCCAGCCGGACAACGTCGAGCCGGAGATCCGCCGCTGCCTCACCACCAGCGACCTCGCCCACCCCACCCAGGCGGTGTACGAGCTGATCGCCAGGAAGATCGCCGACGACCTACTCGTCGGATACACCCTTGGCCGACTGAACGCGCAGTCCTGGCACGCGATTCGCCCGTACACGGACGCGTAACCCTCACTCGCCGGACAGCTCCGGCGGCCACGGGTTGGGTTTGACGTTGGCCGGCTTGCGCGTCGGAATGTCGTCCCAGTCGAAATGAGTGCCCACCCAGGCCGTCGGGCGATCGAAGGTGACCTCGGTGGCGGTGAAGCGCGCGTCGACGAAGGAGATGTCGCCGAAGAAATCGCCCTCGGTGAAATCGACGGATCGGCCGGCGAAGGTGGTACCCGCGAAGGTGATCGTGCCGTGGAATTCGGCTCGGCTGAAGTCTGTTTCGCGGGTGCCGCGGTTGCGCATGCGCGCGGGGGTGCCGATGCGGGTGTCGTCGAACGCGACGGCACCCGCTTCGAACTGGGCGCCAGCGAAGGTGATTCGGGGGCTCGCGAGGTCGGCGCCGGTGAAGGCGAGGTGCTGACCGTCCAGGGTGGCGCGCTCGAACGAGGTGAGCTCAGCGTGGAACTTTGTGTCCTGGAACGAGGTTCGGGCGCCGGTGGTACGGATACCGATGAAGGTCGTTCGCGACCCTACGAAGGTGGACTTTTCGAACGACACCGAACCGTCGAACGTCGCGCCGTCGAAGGTGGTGCCGTACCCGGCGCGTTGGACCTTCTCCGGACGGGTCGACCCGAATTGCGCATGGTCGAACAGCACGGGACCGTCTTCGAAAACCGCGTCCCGGAAGGTGACGTGCGGACCGGCGAAGATCGCGTGCTCGAAGCTGGTGCGGCCGACGAATACCGCGCGGGCGAACGAGACATTGCGCCCGGTGAACACCGCGTGCCGGAAGTCCGCGCGTTCGATGACGGCATTGGTGAAGGTGAACTCACAGTCGGACCAGGAGACGTCGGCCGAGCGCTGCAGATGATCGGCGATCACCTGCACGATGGTGCGGCGCACCTCCCGATCGTTCTGCCGGAACTGGTAGACCCGTTCGACCTTCAGGCCGGACTCGTCCACCGTTTCCGCCTGCGACACAAGGTGATTCGCACCGGCCACCGGGTCGTAGGGCAGGCGCAGGTAGGCACAGAGCACGTCGACACATTGCTGGCGTCGAGTCGGGGAACGGAACTCGTCGGCGATCCCGGTCATCGCGTAGACCCCGGCGATCCGCACCGCGACGTCGGAATCGCCGAGCTGCCGCGACGCCGCCCCGAACAGTTCGGCGAACCGCCCGCGTTCGAGGTCGCGCTGCCGCCGGTAGGCCACCACCAAGGCGACCGCGCCGCCGACTCCGGCGGCCACCGCCAACGCGATCTTGGTGAGATCCAGCTGATTCGGTGTCTCGGCCTTCGCGCCGAGCGCCAGCCACAGCAGCCACCAGGTGAGCGCCGCGATACCGAGGCCGCAGGCGACCGCCACCAGCACCGCAAGCAGCAACGCCGCGCGGTGCAGTCGGTCGCCCAACCTCCCCCATCGCATTAGCGCATGGTAGCCGCATCGCCGCCCGTCGACTACCGGACAAGATCGGCTATTGCTGCGCCCCAAACGCTTTCAAATGTCCTCTATCCATGCGTCGCACACCATGTCCAGCTGTGCCGCCATCAGCCGCGACGCGTAGGCGCCGGATGGCACAATACGGACAGTAGGTGGCCGCGTCGTTGGGTCACTCGGACGGCTCGCTCGAGTAGTCTGCGGACATGTCTGCTTCCGATTCGCTCGATCCGTCGGCCGAGGTCGAGGCCGTGCACGCGCTGCTCGCCACGTGGCTGGGGACCGAGGCGGAGCCGGACGTCCTGGAACGTTTCGCCGCGACCCAGCACGACACGATGTCCATGGTGACCACCTCTGGCGCTCGGTTGAGTCGCTCTGAGCTGCTGTCCGGACTGCGGCGCGCGCGCAACTCCCGGCCCGGCCTCGATATCGAGATCTCCGAGGTCGAGGTGCTGCTCACCGAAGGAAATGTGACCGTTGTTCGTTTCATGGAACGCCATCACTTCTCCGGCAAACACACCGATCGCTGGACGACCGCGGTACTGACCACCGAGTCCATCCCGCCCCGCTACAGCTGGCGGGTGCTGCACGAGACCGCGACCCCCGGCGACTGATCCGCGTCGATGTCACCTGGGTCCGGTAGAAAGGGTGGAGCGAACGTGTGGCACCCAGTCCGCGCACCGGACTGTCCCAGCGCACCGGAGGCTCTCCATGAGATGTGTGGTGTTCGGCGCGACCGGCTACATCGGCGGACGTTTGGTCCCGGCACTCGTGGCCGAGGGCCACTCGGTGCGGGTGCTGGTGCGCACCCCCGGCAAGCTCGACGACGTGCCGTGGCGCGAGGACGTCGAGATCGTCACCGGTGATGTCACCGATCCGGCCTCGGTGACCGCCGCGCTGGAAAACCAGGACGTCCTCTACTACCTGGTGCATTCGTTGACCCAACGCGACTTCGTCGACATCGATCGCCGCGCCGCGCGCATCGTGGCGACCGCGGCCTTGACGGCCCGACTGTCCAGGATCGTCTATCTGGGCGGCATCATCCCGCAGGGCGAGCGGTTGTCGCCGCATCTGTCGTCCCGGGCGGAAGTCGGCGAAATCCTGCTCGGCTCCGGCGTTCCCACCGTCGAGTTCCGCGCCGCGGTGATCATCGGATCCGGCTCGGCGAGCTTCGAGATGTTGCGCTACCTGTCCGAACGGCTGCCCGCGATGATCACGCCGCGCTGGGTGCGCAACCGCATCCAGCCGATCGCCATCCGCGACGTGCTCTACTACCTGACCCGCGCGGGCACGCTCGGCGCAGCGGTGAACCGTTCCTTCGACATCGGCGGACCCGACGTCCTCACCTACCTCGACATGCTGCGCAGATACTCGGTGATCGCCAAGCTGCCGCGGCGCGCGGTGATGCCGGTTCCGGTGCTGACGCCGTGGCTGTCGGCGCAGTGGGTCAACCTGGTCACCCCGGTGCCGCGAGGCATCGCCGTGCCGTTGATCGAGTCGCTGGTGCACGAGGTGGTCTGCGGCGACCACGACATCGCCGAGCACATCCCGGACCCGCCGGACGGCCTGACCGGCTTCGAACGCGCGGTGGAACTCGCGCTGGCCCGGATCCGCGACTTCGACGTACCGACCCGCTGGTCCGACGCCGACACTCCAAGGGCACCATCGGACCCGCTCCCCAGCGACCCCGACTGGTCCGGCGGCACCCTCTACCAAGACGTGCGCGAACGCCACACCGACGCCGCGCCGGACACCGTCTGGCAGGTCATCGAATCCATCGGCGGCGAACACGGTTGGTATTCGTTCCCCCTGGCCTGGTCGATCCGAGGCTGGATAGATCGGCTCGCGGGCGGCGCCGGACTGCGCCGCGGACGCCGCGACCCCCACCGCCTACGGGCGGGCGAAGCACTCGACTGGTGGCGCGTAGAACACCTCGACCGGCCACGCCTACTCCGTTTACGCGCCGAGATGCGAGTACCAGGCGACGCCTGGCTAGAACTATCCGCCGCCCCCGACCCCAACGGCGGCACAACATACCGCCAACGCGCAATCTTCGAACCCCACGGCCTATCCGGGCACGCCTACTGGAAAGCAATCTCCCCATTCCACGAAATCATCTTCGGCGGCATGATCCGCAACATCACCGGCGCAGCCGAAGCAACTGAACGTCGACAAGATTCGTAGCTGACCTTCCATGGTCACTCGAGACCCCCCGGCGAACAGGTCGCATGGCGCCAGGCACCGGAATTCCATTGGTGCTGAGCACTTCCCAGCCCACCCACAACCGCACCTCTCAGGCGCACTCGACGCAAGTCGCACTCTCTTAACGCACGTTGCAACCCACGTCAAGAGCACACTCGCTACGTCAAGTCGGCGGAGGGGTAGGGCGTCCGACCAAGCATGCGCATCCACCGATTCTGCACGTCGACGCTGGTGATGCGGTCGGGCGTGCATCCGCCTGGGGCAGGCCTCGGCGTTCGTAATCGCTAGCCCCATCCATGCGCGGCGAGCCGACTCAACTGCGGTGGGGCCAGCCTCCGTGAACCGACTCGCATCCAGGACTCCGCTGCACGCAGCCTCCGGCCAAGAGCTGTTCGGTTGCGCAAGAACGTCGCTAGCAGTTCCATGCGCGGCAGGCTGTCTCGTGCGCAGGCATCCGGCGATCGCAGCCTTGCACACGAATCATTCTGCCGCGCACGAGATTGCTAGGCACGTCATGCGCGACGGCTGCTTACCCGTGCGTGTTCGCCGAGCGCAGTCCCGCGCACCTATTGTTCGTCTGCGCATGGAATTGCTGGCAGTTTCGTATGGGACTTAGCGACTCGTGCGCGGCTGGTTGTCTCGTGCGTGGGGCGGGGTGTGGGGTGCGTGCATTCGTTCTTTCCAAGGTGGAGAACGGGATTCGTGGGTACCGTCGCGAATATGGCTAATGATGTGTTGGTGCTGGGGGCGGGTGTTATTGGTTTGACTACCGCGGTCTGTCTGGCGGAGGAAGGTCATCGGGTGCGGGTGTGGGCGGAGCGGCCGCCGGGGCGGACTACCTCGGCGGTGGCGAGTGGGTTGTGGGGGCCCGGTACTACGCCAAGGGATTTGGCGTGGAGCCGGGTTACCTTCGCCGAATTCTCGGAGCTGGCCGATGATCCCGCGTCCGGCCTGCATTTCGAACGCGGACTGCAGGTTTCGAGCTCCTGGTCCGAACCACCTTCTTGGGTGCATGATTTCGTCGACGTGGACATGTGTGCTCCCGATGAACTGCCCGACGGCATGCTGTTCGGCTTCTGGTGCACCGCCCCGCTCATCGATCTGCCGCGCTACCTGCGTTATCTGACCGACCGGCTGGCAGCGCAGAATGTCGAGATCGAGCAGCGGACGGTGCGCGATCTCGCCGAGGCCGCGGCCGCCGCACCCGTCGTGGTGAACTGCACCGGCGTGGCCGCGGGCAAACTCGCCGCTGACGATGCCGTGCAACCGGTGCGCGGGCAGCACGTGATCGTGCGCAATCCCGGTCTGGCCGACTTCTATGTCGAGATCGGCGGCGAATGCGAATGGGCAGGCTTCTTCCCGCACGGCGATCGCCTGATCCTCGGCGGCGTGCGCCAACGCGGCGAGTGGAGCCTGGACCCGGATCCCGAAGTGGCGGAACAGATCCTGCGCCGCTGCATCGCGGTCGAGCCAAAACTCGCCGGCGCCGAGGTGATCGGTCACGAGGTCGGCCTGCGCCCCGGCCGCACCGAGGCCAGGCTCGACGAGGAGCGCATCGACGGCTCGAGGGTCGTGCACAACTACGGTCACAACGGGCTCGGCGTAAGCCTCTCGTGGGGCAGTGCCCGCGAGGTCGCGGAAATGCTCGCCGACTGACCGCCCTGGATCCCCTCGGGACGAATCAACGCGCCGGAGCACCCGCAATGCGGATCCTGCTGAGCCAAATCCGCACCCCCACTTGGGATCCGCACTTTCTATGGGGTCCCAGAGCGAGTGCGGACCCCGAGACAGGGTGCGGATTTTGGCGACGACGCCGTCGGCGCGTGAGATCACCCTGCGGTGAGCTCGTGATCGGCATCCGAAATTCGTGACGCCTCAGTCATTTCCAGGTCGAGTAACCGCTCCGCTCGCGGCACGACGAAGGTGCGGTTGATGAAGAGCCACAGTCCGATCAGCACGATCAGCGGTAGGCCGGACACCAGCGATGACTCCCCTGCCTGGTCGGAGGAGTAGCTGTAGATCACTACGACACGCAGGACCGCGTCCGCCAGTAGTACCGCGCCCAATGTCGCGGTGACGAACCGGTAGATCAGCCGGAACCGGGCCGATTTCAGCCAGGTTCGGTCGAATCCTTCGGCGCGCAGCGGATCACCCTTTGCGGCAACAGGTTTGAGTGCGTCGCGCATGAACGGGTGTTCGGTCCAGGCACTGGCGAGGATGACGATACCGGCGACCGCGATGTACAACGAACTCCGTGCCAGCACGAACCGGGCGTCGCCACTGATCGAGGTCAACACGATCCCGGCCACGACTTCGGCCAGCACCAACACCGCGAAACGGTCGATCGGGTGTGTCCGGTTGCCTCGCAACCGAGTTCGCAGGAGGTCGCCGACGATGATCAGCCCGGCGACCACCGTGCTCGCCACCATGCTCGTCGTATCCGCGCACCCGCCGAGGTAACACCCGATGAGCACCGCGGTGGATACCGCGGTCACCACGATCGCGAATCGCCACCGGAACGCACCGGTCTGCAGGCCGCCGCCGATGGCCTTGGCGGCCAGCAATGTGCCGCCGAGAGACAACCGGATCACAACAGGCAACCCCGTCGGCGCTAGCAGCGCGAACACCACCGTCGGGAGGAACAGGTCGATGGCCGTGTTCGCCACCATCAAGGCCAGCCAGCCGGCCTTCTTCCGCTTCTCGATCGTGCCGTGCATGGACTCCCCAATTCTCTCAGCGAATAATCCTCTTAGTTACTAAGATAGTGAGAGACTAAGGTATATTGAGAACATGACGCAAGAGCTACCCCCACCGGAAACCGCGGACCACACCATCCTCGGCCGCGAATTCGCGTCGGCCATGGTGAACTTCCACGCCGCGACAGGCAAGCTGCTCGGACTCAGCGCGGTCGAGCGCAAGTGCATGGACACGCTGCGCATCCTCGGCCCGGTAACCGCGGGCACCATCGCCGAGCACACCGGCCTCACCACCGGCGCGGTCACCGGGTTGGTGGATCGACTGGAGAAGGCCGGTTATGCGAAGCGCATCCGCGACCCGCACGACAGGCGCAAGGTTCTCGTGGAACTCGTGCCCAACGAACAGGTCGACGCGCTGATGGCCGCGGTCTTCATCCCGTTCGGCACCGAGTTGACCGAACTGATGTCCAGGTACTCCCCCGCGGAATTACAGGCGATCAGCGACTGGATTCGCCGAACCACCGACATCCTGGTAAGCAACACCCACCGGATCTCCGACCCCGATTTCAAGCAGACGACACAGCGGTGAGTCGAGCTGTCGCCTTGCGGCAGAACGGGACTCGCACCGCTCGGGCGCCGTCCAATAGGCGATACCAGGTACGCGCCATGTTGAACGAATTGCCGCCACCGTTGTCCCGCGAGCAGTACACGGACAGGCCGTTCTCGTCGGATGCGGCACAGACGAACCGGCCGAACCGCTGATGGTCGCCGGGCTGCCATTTGGGAATGTTCGTGCCGCCGGGAAATTCGCGGCACGCGTAGTGCACGATCGCCGGTCCGGATACCGCGAGGCGGCCGGTAATTGATCTCTGCATGGGAAAGACGGTAGGAATAGCCCGTCTCAATCCCGTTTCACAGCCATCTCGCGCACTGCGCGAACGACTTTCCTGAGAGCGGATGACGGGATTTGAACCCGCGACCCTCACCTTGGCAAGGTGATGCGCTACCACTGCGCTACATCCGCGTTCGCACCCCGGGTGACTCCGTGATGCGAGAAAAACTTTAGCCGATCGACGGCGGAAAATGCCAATCCGCGCTCATGCGACCTGTTCGACGTCCGCACGGGGGCTGCGCAGACCGAGTCCGGCGGCGGTCAGGCAGGCCAGCGAGACGACCACGACGAACCAGGGGAACACCGTGCTCAGGCCCCAGGTGGTGGCGGCCCAGCCGGCGAGGATGGTCGGCAGCGCCATGGCCGTGTAGGCGAGCAGGTAGTACGCCGACATGGTCTCGCCCCGCTTGTGTTGCGGCACAACCTCGGACAGGTGGCGCAGCGATCCGCCGAAGCCGAGCCCGAAGGTGGCACCGAGCAACACGCCCGCCAGCAGCACCACGACCCAGTTGCCGGTATGCAGCGCGGGCACGGTGAGCAACAGCGCCACCGCCATACCGGTGTCGCCGCCGATGGCCGCACGACGAGCCGGAATCTTGGTCGCGAACAGCTGCGCGGTAGCACCGGCCAAGGCGGTCGACGCGACCACCGCGCCGCCGAAAACCAGGTTGTGGATACCGGTTTCGGCCGAGGCCAGCGACGGGTACAGCGACAGCAGCACGCCGAGCACCGACCAGGCCGCCATCACGCCGAGCGCGGAGAACCAGAAGTCGCTCCGAATCTCCTGCGGCACAGATGGTTTCACGATCCGGATGCGACCGGGGAGGCGGCCGGTGTGCGGTTCCTCCAGCGCGATGACGCCGATACCGATCAGCAGGCACACGACGGTGATGACGACATAGGGCGTGCGCAGCGGATGCGGCGCGTATTGCGCGAGCAGCGCCGAGCCCAGAATCGCCACGGCCATACCGACATTGAACGCGACACCGGTCAGCTGACCGGACCGCGCACCGTGTTTGGGCCGCAGATCCAGCAGCGCCGCCGCACCGGCGACCACCGTGGCGCCGACCGCGAAACCGTGCAACGCGCGCGCCACCAACAGCATCACCACGTTGTCGGCCAACAGGAAGACCGCCAGCCCGGCGATCATCGTGACGAACGCCCCGAGCAGCACCGGCTTGCGCCCGACCACATCGGAAACCTTGCCGGACACCAGCACCGCGCCCAGGGCCGCGAACGCGTACACCGCGAACACGAAGGTCGTGGTCAACGGCGAGAAGTGCCATTCCTTCTGATACATGCCATACAGCGGGGCAGGCACCCCGGACACCCCGAGCGCGACCCCACCCGCAGCCAAAATGAGCCCGTAGGCCCAGCGTTGTGATGTCCGCTCGCCCGCGGCGGGTACCGCCGTCGTCGCTGCCATCGAAAACCCCGATCAGGTAAGTTTGATAATGATCGAACCTCGCCTGACAGTACAGTTAGTATGACGATCATCAAACCCCATAGTGAGGTAGATCATGACCGACGCTAAAGAAGCGGCGGCTGAGGCCCCGCCGGTGGCCTCGCTGGCCGCCGTGCTCGGCGCGATCCAGGACCCCATCCGCCTGGAGATGGTGCGCAGGCTGAGCAACGCGGGCACCGCGGTCCGCTGCAACGAGCTCTACGAGGTGATCAACAAGTCGACCGCGACGCATCACTTCAAGATCCTGCGCGAGGCGGGCGTCATCGAGCGGGTGATCGTGGACGGCCAGATCTGGCAGCGCCTGCGCGCTGCGGACGTCGAAACGGCGCTGCCCGGCCTGCTCACCTCAGTGGTCGACAACGCCAATCGCGCCGGCGACGCCTGACCCGCGCAGCTCACCCGTCGCGCGTCCGCCGAAATCGGCAAGCGATAGAGCATTATCGAGCGGGTGGCGCGCAAACACGATGTCGCATTCGTCACCAAGGCGCTGAGGCTGCTGCCGGTGCTCGGCTGTCTCGTCGGCATGTGCAGCGCGCTCCTCACGATCTTGTACGTCCCGATGCCGTTCGGCACGCTGTGCGTCATCGCCGTCGCTTCACTGCTCGTCTACGGCAGTGATGCCGCGCTGTGGGTGGGCCCGACCCGGACCCGGCTTCGAGTCCTCGACACCTGGTCGCGAACCCGAGAGAATGCTGCCGACGCCTGGCAGGCGGTCGCGGACCTACCCTTCGCGCCGCTGCGGCAGAAGCGCACTTATCCGGTGGTCATCGCACTCACCGTGGCGTGGAACAGCGTCGGCGTCCGCCTGGTCGGGCTGTCACCACAGTCGTTCCTGCTGTTCTTCCCGGCGTCGATATTGACCTGGCTGTACTGGCTGGCGCTGCGTTTCTACCTCACCGAACTGCTGATCCGCCCGGTCCTTGCCGACATCAGCGCCGACCTTCCGCACAGCGAGGTCGCACCGGCTCCGCGCCTCACCCTCCACCGACGGCTGCTAATCGCGGCGCCTGGGCCGATGCTGATCGTCGGCACCGTCGTCGCAGGCTTGGTCGGTCCGCACACCATCGGGACCATCGTGGTCGGGATCGGGGCGTCCGCGCTGGCCGCGGCGGCCATCACCAGCTGGCCGATCGTGCTACTCGCCAACTCGGTGACCGCGCCGATCGCACACCTGCGCGATGCGGCCGAACGCATCGGGACCGGCGATCTGACCGCCCGGGTGCCGATCGTCTCGACCGATGAGATCGGTGTGCTGGCGCACGCGTTCAACGCCATGGCCGACGGGCTACGCGAACGCGAACGAATCCGCGCCGCGTTCGGGACTTACTTGGATCCCGTTGTCGCCGAGCACATTCTGCGCGCGGGACCGTCATTAGCGGGCGCGGAGATCGAGGTGACGGCCTGGTTTCTGGATGTGCGCGGCTTCACCGGTTATGCCGAACGGCTCCCGGCGCGACAGGTGGTTGCCTCGCTCAACAACCTGTTCGAGCTGGTGGTGCCGATCGTGCGCCGCTACGAGGGACACGTCGATAAATTCGTCGGCGACGGATTGCTCGCTGTCTTCGGCGCGCCACTGCCCCGCCCCGATCATGCCGACCAGGCTTTGGCCGCGGCCCTCGACGTCGCGGCGGCGGTGCATGGGCAGGAACTACAGATCGGGATCGGCCTGAACTCCGGCCAGGTCATCGCCGGAAACATCGGCGGCGCAGGGCGATTCGACTACAGCGTGATCGGTGACACGATCAACGTCGCGGCACGCGTTGAGGCCGCGACCCGGCAGACGGGCGACATCGTCCTGCTCAGCGAGCAGACCCGGAGGTTACTGCGCGCCGAACAGAACGAGCTGATCGCGCGGCCAGGGATCACGCTCAAAGGCAAGTCCGCACCCGTAACGCTGTACGCGCCCACGAATTTCAGCGTCGAGAACTAACGCCTCAGCCCTCGACCAATCGGCGCACCGCGGCGGGCAATTCACGAGTTCGCTTGTACGGCCCGGCAATCGACGCCGCGAAGGGCCGCGACAGCAGCGTGTTCGCGACGGCGGAGACCTCGTCGGTGGTGACCGCGTCGATCCGCGCCAACGTTTCCGACACGCTGCGGTGATTGCCGTAGCTGAGTTCGCTGCGCCCGATCCGATTCATCCGGGACGCGGAATCCTCCAGGCCGAGCACGAGCCCACCGCGCAGCGAGCCCTTGGCACGAGCGCATTCGGCATCCGTAATGCCGTTCGCCGCAACCTCTTCGAGAACGTCACGAGCCAACGTGGCTACCTTGCCGAGGTTTTCCGGCTGACAGCCGATATACACCGAGAACGCGCCGGTATCGGCGAAGGTGTCCACGCTGGAGTACACCGAGTACGCCAGCCCGCGTTCCTCCCGGATCCGTTGGAACAGACGGGAACTCAGCCCACCACCGACCACGGTGTTGAGTACCGAGAGCGGCCAGCGCCGCTCCCCCTCGTGCCGCCCGAAGGCGCGCACACCGAACGCCAGGTGCGCCTGCTCACTGTCGCGGTGGCTCCAGTGCAGTTCCGGATCGCTGGCAGGCCGGAACCGGCCCTCGCGCCGCTTGGCCGGCGTGGCAGCGGGATCGAGCCGATTCTGGAACGCGCGGTGCACCAGCTCCACCGTGTGATCGTGTTCGACATTGCCCGCGACGGCGACGACCATCCGGTCCGGCCGGTAGCGCCGCAGATGGAAGCCGCGCAACTGTCCCGCGTGCATCGACTCGATGGATTCGATGGAGCCGATCACCGGCCGCCCGATCGGATGGTCCCCGAACAGCGCGGACAGGAACGCGTCGCCGACCAGGTCCTCCGGGTCGTCGTCGCGCATGGCGATCTCTTCGAGCACCACCTGACGTTCCAGGTCGACGTCCTCGGCCCGGCACAGCCCGTTGAGCACCACGTCGGAGACCAGGTCCACGGCCAGCGGCAGGTCCTCGTCGAGCACGTGCGCGTAGTAGCAGGTCTGTTCCTTCGCGGTGAACGCGTTGAGCTCACCGCCGACGGCGTCCATCGCCTGCGCGATGTCCAGCGCCGTCCGCGTGGGCGTCGCCTTGAACAGCAGGTGTTCGAGGAAGTGTGCCGCACCGGCGACGGTGGGCCCCTCGTCGCGCGAGCCGACCCCCACCCAGACGCCGATCGACGCCGAGCGCACGCCGGGGACATGTTCGGTCACCACACGCAGCCCGCCGGGTAGCACGGTGCGTTGTACGCCGGGATCGATCATGTTGGCTCGCAGCTCCAGTGACGAACCCCCCTGCTCGCGTCGGAGCAGAGGGGCTGTCGTCTTCTTCGTCGTCACAAAGACAAGTACTACTCGGTCGCTGCCGCGCCCGCATCAACGGTCTCGGCTTCCGCGGAGTTCCCTGCCTCTTCGGCGTTATCATCCTCGACCGGGACCAGCGAGATCTTGCCGCGGTTATCGATATCGGCGATCTCGACGCGCAGCTTGTCGCCGACGTTCACCACATCTTCGACCTTGGCGACGCGCTTGCCGTTGCCGAGCTTGGAGATGTGCACCAGGCCGTCGCGGCCCGGCAGCAGCGAGACGAACGCGCCGAAGGCGGTGGTCTTGACGACCGTGCCGAGGAAGCGCTCGCCGACCTTCGGCAGCTGCGGGTTCGCGATGGCGTTGATCATGTCGATCGCCGCCTGCGCCGCGGGGCCGTTGGTCGCACCGACGTAAACCGTGCCGTCATCCTCGATGGAGATGTTGGCGCCGGTCTCCTCGGTGATCTGGTTGATCACCTTGCCCTTGGGCCCGATCACCTCGCCGATCTTGTCGACCGGGATCTTGATCGCGGTGACGCGCGGCGCGTACTGGCTCATCTCGTCCGGGGTGTCGATGGCCTCGGCCATGACCTCCAGGATGGCGGTGCGAGCGTCGTGCGCCTGGCTGAGCGCGCCGGCGAGCACCTGCGAGGGGATGCCGTCGAGCTTGGTGTCGAGCTGCAACGCGGTGACGAAGTCACGGGTGCCCGCGACCTTGAAGTCCATGTCGCCAAAGGCATCTTCGGCGCCCAGGATGTCGGTGAGGGCGACGTAGCGCACCTCGTCCTCACCCTTGTCGTTCTTGATCGTGTCGGATACCAGGCCCATGGCGATGCCTGCGACCGGCGCCTTCAGCGGCACACCGGCGTTGAGCAGCGACAGGGTCGAGGCGCAGACCGAGCCCATCGAGGTGGAACCGTTGGAGGACAACGCCTCCGACACCTGACGGATGGCGTACGGGAACTCTTCCTGGCTCGGCAGCACCGGCATCAGGGCCCGCTCGGCGAGCGCGCCGTGGCCGATCTCGCGACGCTTCGGCGAACCGACGCGGCCGGTCTCACCGGTCGAGTACGGCGGGAAGTTGTAGTGGTGCATGTAGCGCTTGCTGGTCTCCGGGCCGAGCGAGTCGACCTGCTGGGCCATCTTCACCATGTCGAGGGTGGTGACGCCGAGGATCTGCGTCTCGCCACGCTCGAACAGCGCCGAACCGTGCGCCCGCGGCACCACGGCGACCTCGGCGGACAGCGCGCGGATGTCCGCGAGACCGCGGCCGTCGATGCGGAAACCGTCGGTCAGGATGCGCTGGCGCACCAGCTTCTTGGTGACCGAGCGGAACGCGGCACCCAGTTCCTTCTCGCGGCCGACGTAGTCGTCGCCGAGGCGGGACAGCACGTCCAGCTTGATCTCGTCGATCTTCGCCTCGCGCTCCTGCTTGTCGGCGATGCCGAGCGCCTCGCCGAGCTCACGCTTGGCGGTGCCCTCGACGGCCTCGTACACATCGGACTGGTACGGCGGGAACAGCGGGAACTCGCCGACCGGCTTGGCGGCCAGCTCGGCCAGATCCTGCTGCGCCTTGCACAGCCGGGCGATGAACGGCTTGGCGGCCTCCAGGCCCTCGGCCACGACGGCCTCGGTCGGCGCCTGCGCGCCGCCCTCGATCAGCGAAATGACCTTCAGGGTGGCCTCGGCCTCCACCATCATGATCGCGACGTCACCGGACTCGACCACGCGGCCCGCGACGACCATGTCGAACACGGCGCCCTCGAGCTGCTCGACAGTCGGGAACGCGACCCACTGGCCCTCGATCAGCGCGACGCGCACGCCGCCGATGGGGCCGGAGAACGGCAGGCCGGAGATCTGGGTGGACGCGGACGCGGCGTTGATCGCGACGACGTCGTACAGGTCGTTCGGGTCCAGGCTCATGATCGTGACGACGACCTGGATCTCGTTGCGCAGGCCGTCGACGAACGACGGGCGCAGCGGGCGGTCGATCAGGCGGCAGGTCAGGATCGCGTCGGTGGACGGACGGCCCTCACGACGGAAGAACGAGCCGGGGATGCGGCCCGCGGCGTACATGCGCTCTTCGACGTCGACCGTCAGCGGGAAGAAGTCGAACTGGTCTTTCGGGTGCTTGCCCGCGGTGGTGGCGGACAGCAGCATGGTCTCGTCGTCCAGGTAGGCGACGACCGCGCCGGCGGCCTGACGGGCCAGTCGGCCGGTCTCGAAGCGGACGGTACGGGTGCCGTAGCTGCCGTTGTCGATCAGCGCTACCGATTCGAACACACCGGGCTCGACCTCTACGGCCGAGGACTTGCGTTCAGTTGTTTCGGTCATTCTCTTCTCTCAACCTCTCGTCTTCGCCGGATCGAGCGCCATCTGGCGCGATCCGGCTCTTCGTCAGCCGTACCTGGTACGGACGCGCGGCAACCATCCTGGCTACGGCACGAGCACCCGGCCGGATCCCCTTGGATCACGGCGACGCGGAGGCGGTCATCGATCGAAGCCCGCCGGCGGTGTTTGCCCTGCCGGGAGGCCACTACCGAAGACCGACGCCACGCGGGCGGGTGCTTACGGCTGTGCACTGTCGTCGTATTTCCGGGCTCGCTCGAAGGCGGCGGCCCGCATACACGAATAGCCAACGGGGAGATTGTACGTCTCCCCGTTGGCCGGGTCTGCGGCTACCTCGGGTAGCCGGCGTGTGGAGCTATCAGCGGCGCAGGCCGAGACGCTCGATCAGCGAACGGTAGCGGTGGATGTCGTTGGCGGCCAGGTACTTCGACAGCCGACGACGGCGACCGATCAGCGCGAGCAGGCCGTGCCGGGTGTGGTGATCGTGCTTGTGCACCTTCAGGTGCTCGGTGAGGTCGGAGATACGCTTGGACAGCAGCGCGATCTGGGCCTCCGGCGAGCCGGTGTCCTTCTCGTGCAGGCCGTATTCCTTGAGAATCGTCGACTTCTGCTCAGTGGTCAGAGCCATGCGGCATCCACTCCCTATTTCAGTCCCGCGCTCGAGTGTCCGGTTACCCGGGTCGGGTGCCACCGCGGACCGCAGCAAACCCGAGGATCCACCTTACCGGATCGAATCCGGCAGACCGAATCGGCCGGGGGTTTATCCCCTGGCGCGGATTATCGGTCGTCGACGGCGGCGAGGATCTTGCGCGCGTTGTCCACGTCGCGGCCCATGTGTTCGATGAGCTCGTCGATCGAGTCGAACTTGCGCTGACCGCGGACGTGGTCGACGAAATCGACCGCGACGTGCTGGCCATAGAGGTCGGCCTCGCCGTCGAGCACGTAGGCCTCGACGGTGCGGGCGCGGCCGGAGAAGGTGGGGTTGGTGCCGACCGAGATGGCGGCCATCGCCCGCTCGCCCGGCGTGACGGTGCCGATGGTCGGGCCGGGGCCGAGCACGGTGAACCAGCCCGCGTACACGCCGTCGGCCGGGATCGCGGCGTGCATCGGCGGCGCGACGTTCGCGGTCGGGAAGCCGAGCTGGCGGCCGCGGCCGTCACCGTGCACCACCACGCCCTCGACCCGGTGCGGGCGGCCGAGCGCCTCGGCCGCGGCGGCCATGTCGCCCGCGTCGACGCAGGCGCGAATGTAGGTGGAGGAGAAGGTGACCGCGTGTTCGCCGAGCAGCTTCACGCCGTCGACCTCGAAGCCCCAGCGCCCACCGAGCTCGCGCATGGTGTCGATGGTGCCGGCGGCCTTCTTCCCGAAGGTGAAATTGTCGCCGACCACGACCTCGACCACATGCAGCCGCTCGACCAGCAGGTCGTGCACGTAGCGCGCCGGGGTCAGCTTCATGAAGGCCTGTGTGAAAGGCATCACGCAGAACACGTCGATGCCGAGTTCCTCGGCCAATTCCGCCCGCCGGGTCAGCGTGGTGAGCTGCGCCGGATGCGAGCCGGGCCGCACCACTTCCATCGGGTGCGGATCGAAGGTCATCAGTACCGCGGGAACCCCGCGCGCGGCTGCCGATTTCACCGCTCTGCTGATCAGCTGCGCGTGACCGCGGTGCACACCGTCGAACACCCCGATCGTGAGTACGCATCGGCCCCAGTCCGCGGGAACGTCGTCCAGCCCTCGCCATCTCTGCACAGTCGGCAGCTTATATCGCGCGGCTGAACGGGGTTCGACCGAAGCCCGCGATGTCACACGACGCATCCGGTGTTGTGTACGGGTAGTGAATCCCTGATTCCACTGTGCGGCGAGCTGTGTCATTCGGCAGCCATGTGCCTAAGCTCGAGTATGTGCCCGGTAAACGAGACATCGCCACCCGCCGTGAGCTAGCCGCTACCGCCGCGCCGAAACCAGCCACCGGCGGCACCGCGACGATCGCGCCGGTGCTCTCCTCGGTCGCCCAGGACTATCTCAAGGTGATCTGGACCGCACAGGAGTGGTCGCAGGACAAGGTGTCGACCAAGCTGCTCGCCGAGCGCATCGGGGTGTCCGCGTCCACCGTCTCCGAGGCCGTGCGCAAGCTCGCCGATCAAGGACTGGTCGAGCACGCCCGCTACGGTTCGATCACCCTCACCGAGGGCGGGCGCCTGGCCGCGATCGCGATGGTGCGCAGGCATCGGCTGATCGAGACGTTCTTGGTCAACGAGCTCGGCTACGGCTGGGACGAGGTGCACGACGAGGCCGAGGTGCTCGAGCACGCGGTCTCCGAACTGCTGATGGCGCGGATCGACGCGAAACTCGGCTACCCCGACCGTGATCCGCACGGCGACCCGATCCCGTCGGTCGACGGTGCCGTGCCGACGCCGCCTGCCCGTCAGCTCAGTGACTTCCGGGCGGGCGAGTCCGGTCGGGTGGCGCGCATCTCCGACTCGGATCCCGACATGCTGCGCTACTTCGACTCCGTCGGCATCGCGCTGGACACCGCCATCACCGTGGTGGAACGCCGAGACTTCGCCGGCACCATCGCGATTCGCATCGGCACCGGCGAAACCCCTACCGATCTGGGCAGTCCTGCGGCGGAAGCCATCTGGCTCACCACCTGACCTTCGCTCAGCCCGATTCGGCGCCTACCGCGTCGACCAATTCGGCGGCGCGACTTGCGATGGCCGTGGCCAATTCCGTAGTTGTCGCGGTGCCACCCAGGTCCGGAGTGCGGACCTGGCCCGCGCCGAGTACGTCACAGGCGGCCCGGTCCACCGCCGCGGCCGCGGCGTGTTCGCCGAGATGGTCGAGCAGCATCGCGCCCGCGAGAATCTGCGCGACCGGATCGGCGATGCCCTGCCCGGCGATATCGGGCGCGCTGCCGTGCACCGCCTCGAACATCGACGGGCACGCACCCTCGGGATTGATGTTGCCCGACGGTGCCAGTCCGAGCCCACCGGTCACCGCGGCGGCCAGATCGGACAGGATGTCGCCGAACAGGTTCGAGCCGACGATCACATCCAGGCGGTCCGGGTGCAGCACGATCTCGGCGGCCAGCGCGTCGACATGCATCTGCCGGGTCGCCACGTCGGGGTATTCGACGGCGATCTGCTCGAACACGCTGTCCCAGTACGGCATCGAGTGGATGAGGCCGTTCGACTTGGTGGCCGAGCACAAGCGGCCGCCGCGTTCGCGGGCCCGCTCGAAGGCGTACCGGATGATCCGTTCGCAGCCGACCCGGGTGAAAACCGACTCCTGCAGCACGAATTCGTCGTACCGGCCCGGATTGTGCTTACCGCCGATCTCGGAGTATTCGCCCTCGGAGTTCTCCCGCACGATGAGAATGTCCAGGTCCGCGGCGGTCCGGTCGCGCAACGCCGACTCGGTGCCTGGCAGCAACCGGACCGGACGCAGGTTGACGTACTGACTGAACGCGCGCCGCAACGGAATCAGCAGCCCCCACAGCGAAACATGGTCCGGCACACCGGGAAACCCGACGGCACCGAGCAGGATCGCGTCGAACCCGGCCAGCAGTTCCGGCCCATCCGGCGGCATCATCTGGCCGGTGCGCAGGTAATTCGCGCAGGACCAATCGAATTCGGTCCACTCGATCCCGGGCAGCACGGTGTCGAGCACCGCGACGGCGGCCGCGGTCACGTCGACGCCGATGCCGTCGCCGGGGATGGTCGCGATGCGGTAGCGGCAGTCGTTCACAGGCGCACTCCGATGTATTTGGTCTCGAGGAATTCGTCGATGCCGACCGAACCGCCTTCGCGGCCCAGCCCGGATTCTTTGACGCCGCCGAAGGGCGCGGCGGGGTTGGACACGACGCCCTGGTTGAGGCCGACCATGCCGGTCTCCAAGGCCTCACAGACGCGCAACCCGCGGCGGAGGTGCTCGGTGAAGACGTAGCCGACCAACCCGTACGGGGTGTTGTTGGCGCGCGCGACGACCTCGTCCTCGGTGTCGAAGACGGCGATCGACGCGACCGGCCCGAAGATCTCGGTGTGGCACATCGCCGCGTCGTCGGGCACCCCGGTCAGCACGGTCGCGAGATAGAAGTTGCCAGGCCCGTCGATCGCGGCACCGCCGGTCAGCACCCGCGCGCCGCGGCGGCACGCGTCGGCGACCAGCTCACTCACCTTGGTCACCGCCGCCGCGTCGATGAGCGGACCGACGACAACCCCGGGCTCGGTGCCCCGGCCCATCGGCAACGCGGCCATCCGAGTGGCGAGTCGTGCCGAGAACTCGTCGATGATGCCGCGCTGCACGAAGATTCGGTTCGCGGCGGTGCACGCCTGCCCGATATTGCGCATCTTCGCCGCGAGCGCGCCTTCGACGGCCTCGTCCAGGTCCGCGTCGTCGAACACGATGAACGCCGCGTTGCCGCCCAGCTCCATCGAGGTGCGCATGACCGTCCGCGCGCACTGTTCGAGCAGCCGCTTGCCGACCGCGGTCGAGCCGGTGAACGACAGCTTGCGCGAGCGGCTGTCCAGGATGAGCGGCGTCATCAGCGCGCCGGGGTCGGCGGTGGTGAGCACGTTGACGACCCCGCGCGGCACGCCGACTCGATCGAGCAGGTCCGCGAGCGCGAGCATCGACAAGGGTGTCTGCTCAGCGGGTTTCACCACGCAGGTGCAGCCGGCGGCCAGCGCGGGCGCGATCTTGCGGGCGCCCATCGCCATCGGGAAATTCCACGGCGTGATCAGCAGGCTCGGGCCCACCGGCTGCTTGGTCACCAGGAACCGCGCGCCGCCGGTGGGTGCGGGCAGGTAGCCGCCGTCGAGGCGGACGGCTTCCTCCGCGAACCAGCGGAAAAACTCTGCCGCATAGGCGATTTCGCCGCGCGCCTCGGCCAGTGGCTTGCCCATCTCGAGCGTCATGATCAGCGCGAGGCGGTCGGTGTCGCCGAGTAACGCGTGGTGTGCGCGCATGAGGACATCGGCGCGCTGCCGAGGCGGTGTCGCCGCCCACGCCGATTGAGCCGCGGCTGCGGCGGCCAACGCGTCGAGTCCGTCCTGCGGGCCGGCGTCGGCGACCGCGCACAGCGGCTGGCCGGTGGCCGGATCGAGGACGGGTAGCTCGGCGGTCGTCTCGCACCACTGGCCGTCGATATACAAACCCGTTGGCACAGTGTCGATTACGGCCCGCTCCGCGGCGGACAAGGTCTCGGTGAGCATCGGCGCCGGACTCCTTTCGCTACCGGGCGCGGCCGCAGGCTATTGCTGCGGCCGCTGTCGCCATGTTATGCATATTGTCAACAATCCGACAATAGACAATCTGCGGATGTTGAGCGCACCACTTCCCGGGAGGCGGATCACCATGACCGAACTTTCGCCCGTTCTGCGGCAGGCCACCCCGGTGACCGTCGACCACGGGTCAGGCTGCTACCTCTACGGCACCGACGGGCGCCGCTATCTCGACTTCACCGCGGGCATCGGCGTCACCAGCACCGGGCACTGCCATCCGCAGGTGGTCGCGGCGGCCCAGGCCCAGGTAGCCAGCCTGATCCACGGCCAATACACCACCGTCATGCACCGGCCGATGCTGCGGCTCATCGAACGCCTCGGCACGGTGCTGCCGGACGGCTTGGACACGCTGTTCTTCGCCAACTCCGGCAGCGAGGCGATCGAGGCGGCGCTGCGACTGGCCCGCCAGGCGACCGGACGGCCGAACGTGGTGGTCTTCCACGGCGGCTTCCACGGCCGCACCGTCGCGGCGGCGACCATGACGACCTCGGGCACCCGATTCTCGGCCGGGTTCAGTCCACTCATGTCCGGCGTGCACGTGGCGCCCTTCCCGACCGCGTACCGCTACGGCTGGACCGAGGCGGAGGCCACCGCGTTCGCGCTGCGCGAGCTCGACTACCTGTTCGCGACCATCACCTCGCCCGCGGAAACCGCCGCGTTCGTGGTCGAGCCGATGCTCGGCGAAGGTGGCTACATTCCGGGCAATACGGAGTTCTTCCGCGGGCTGCGGGAACGGGCCGACCGGCACGGCATCCTGCTCGTCATCGACGAGATCCAGACCGGCTTCGGGCGCACCGGAAAGTTCTTCGGACATCAGCACTTCGGGGTACGGCCCGACATCATCACCATCGCGAAGGGACTCGCCAGCGGGTTCCCGCTGTCCGGCATCGCGGCCTCGCGCGAGCTGATGGCCAAGGCGTGGCCCGGCTCGCAGGGCGGCACCTATGGCGGCAATGCCGTGGCCTGCGCCGCGGCCGTGGCGACCCTCGAGGTGATCGAAGCCGAGCACCTGGTGGACAACGCGGCGGCACGCGGCGCGCAGCTGTTGACCGGACTGCGGACCAGCGCCACCAAGGCGATCGGCGACGTGCGCGGCCTCGGACTGCTGGCCGGTGCCGAATTCACTACCGCGACAGGCGAACCCGACACCGAGACGGCCAGTGCCGCGCAACGCCTCGCGGTCGAGAAGGGGTTGCTGCTGCTCACCTGCGGCGCGCACATGAACGTGGTGCGGATGATCCCGCCGCTGATCGTGACCGATACTCAGATCGAGGACGCGCTCGCGATCTGGACCGAAGTACTGGCCGAGCTCTAGACACAGCGGCCGCGCTCAGCCGACTGGCCGCACCGCTCGACCCGAACGCCCCGACCGACGACCAGAAAGCAGAATCCGATGGCCCGCTATATCACCATCACCCTGACCAAGGCCGCCGTCACCTGCCGCGCCCGGCTCCTCGACGCGGAGGCCCCGCACACCTGCGCCGCGGTGTGGGACGCGCTGCCGCAGGAAGGAGACGCGTTCCACGCCAAGTACGCCCGCAACGAGGTGTACACGCTGGTCCCCCGCATCGCCGCGGCCCCGCACCGGGAGAACCCGACCGTCACCCCCATCCCCGGCGACGTCTGCCTGTTCGATTTCGAAGCCTGGGAAATCGGCAACCCCGCCTACGGCTACGAACCCGGCTCGACCGCCCACCACGACCAAGGCGCCACCGACCTCGCAATCTTCTACGGCCGCAACAACTTACTCATCAACGGCGACATGGGCTGGGTCCCCGGCAACGTATTCGCCACAATCGAGGACGGCCTGGCCGACATAGCCGCCGCCTGCAACGACCTCTGGCTACACGGAGTCTCCGGCGAAACCCTCTCCTTCGCCCGCACCCCATAGCTCCTAGTTGAGGTGAGTCAAAAGGTCGCTGCCAAAGATCAACAAGCGACCTTTTGACCAACCTCGGCTGTCGAAACCTCTAGTGCCGCAGCGGCGGTGGTCAGGGGGCGAGGATGCGTTCGGCGTAGCGGGCTACGGCCATGACCAGGTCGTCGGAGTGGCGGGGGCCGATGATTTGCATGCCGACGGGGAGGCCGTTTTTTGTGATGCCGGCGGGGATGCTGATGGCCGGTTGCTGAGTCATGTTGAAGGGGTAGGTGAATGGGGTCCACTGGGGCCAGGTTGTCAGGCCGCTGCCCGGCGGGACGTTGTGACCCGCTTCGAAGGCGGTGATCGGCATTGTCGGGGTGATCAGTACGTCGTAGGCGGTGTGGAAGGCGCCCATGGTGATGCCGATTTCGGCGGCTACGTTGCGGGCGGCGAGATAGTCGACAGCTTTGACTTCGTCGCCCTGTGCCCAGACCTCGCGCAGTGCCGGATCGACCCGGTCGCGCGAACCCTCGGGGAACTTCGACAGCATGGTGGCGGCGCCCGCCGCCCACAGCAGTTCGAATGCCTCGCGGGGATCGGCGAAGCCGGGATCGCTTGCGACAACCCTTAATTCGGCGTCGGCGAGCTTCTGTACCGCCGCGTCGACCAGTTCGGCGACCTCGGGGTCGACCGTCGCGTAGCCGAGCGTCGGCGAATAGGCGACGGTGAGGCCGCGGACATCGCGAACGACCTGCCCGCGGAAGGTCGTCAGGGTTGGCGCGAGGCTCGTCGGGTCGCGTGGATCGGGCAGCGACAGGATGTCCATCAGCAGCGCGGCGTCCTCGACGGTCCGCGTCATCGGCCCCGCGTGCGCGAGCGGACCGAACGGGCTTGCCGGATACAACGGGATCCGGCCGTGTGTCGGCTTGAAGCCGACGATGCCGCAGAACGCCGCCGGAATGCGAATGCTGCCACCGCCATCGGTGCCCACCGAGACCGGTCCCATACCGCCGGCGACGGCGGCGGCACTACCACCGGACGAACCGCCCGCGGTCGTCCTCGGGTCGACGGGATTGCGGGTGACACCGGTCAACGGGCTGTCCGTCACCGCCTTCCAGGCGATCTCCGGCGTCGTCGTCTTGCCGAGGAACACCATGCCGTCCTCGCGCAGCCGAGCCGCGACCGGACTGTCCACTGTCCACGGTCCGGCCGGGTCCACCGAGGTGGATCCACGCTTGGTCGGCCAGCCCTCGGTGAGGAAGATGTCCTTGATCGAGATCGGGACGCCGTCGAGCAGCCCGCGGGCATGCCCCGAGTGCCATCGCCCCTCGGAATCCTTGGCCTGCACCAACGCCCGATCGGGGTCGACCAGGCAGTACGCGTTCACGTCCGGATCGCGGGTGGCGATGGCGTCGAGCACGGCCTCGGTCGCCTCGACCGGGGAGAGCGCGCCCGCCGCGTACGCCGAGACCAGCTGGACGGCGGTCATCGCCGCCGGGTCGGTCGGAGTATTGATGTCGGGGTAGCTCATGGCTGCGCCTCGCTCGCGCTCGGCTCCGCCATACCTACGGCGCGCTGGCACATGATTCGCTCACTACGTTCGCTCATGTATGGGCTCCTTCAGCCGGGCACGTACCCCAGCTCCTTGTCGACCACGTTCTGCAGTGGCCGGCCGGCGATCCAGTTGTCGAAGTTCTCGGCGAACGCGGTGACGATATCGGTCCGCCAGCCGATGAAATCGCCCGAATTGTGCGGTGTGATCGACACGTTCGGCAGATCCCACAGCGGGTGGTCGGGCGGCAGCGGCTCGGGGTCGACCACATCGAGCGCCGCCCCCGCAATCGATCCGGCGCCGAGTGCGGCGACCAGATCTTCGGTAACTACGAGTTCCCCGCGGCCCACGTTGACAAACCTCGCGTGTGGTTTCATCGCGGCGAATTCTCTGGCGCCGAACATCTTCCGGGTCTGCGGCGTCAGCGGGGCGATCGCCACCACATAGTCGGCCACCGGTAGCTCGGCGTAGAGGTCGGTGCCAACCGTGCCGAAATCTGGGTCGTCCGAGCGCATTCGGCGGCCGACCGCGCGAATGTTCATCCCGGCCGCGCGCAGCAATCGCGCGATGGCCCGGCCGATCGAGCCGGTGCCGACGATGAGGACCGTGCTGCCCGCGACCCGTTCGTTCTCGCGATGCTCCCACTCGTGGCGCAGCTGCCTGCGCATCGATCGGGGCAGGTCCTTGGCGAAACCGAGGATCTGCCCGAGCACGTATTCCGCGATGGCCGTGTCGAACAGACCGCGCGTATTGGTGACGACGACGTCGCTGGCCCGCAGTTCGGGGAACATCGCCGGGTCCACCCCGGTCGATCCCATGTGCAACCAGCGCAGCCGGTCGGCCGATGGCCACGCGCCGGGGATCGCGCGGGTCAGGAAGTCGTAGACGAACAGCACGTCGGCACCGCGCAGCGCCACCGCGAGACCGGATGCCTCGGTGTAGCGCACAGTCGCCCGAGCTGACACGGCGGCCATCAGTTCCGCCTCGGGCACGCGGTCACTGTGCAGGACGGTGACAATGGGGCCCGTTTCCACATTGACACAGTAAGATCGCATCGTATGATTGTCAACAATCCGACTCTGCTCGGAGGTCAACGCAGCTGAGTGCGAGAGGGGCCGGAGTGGAACTCAGCTTTCCGGATATCGAGGGCCCCGTCGCCCAACGGGGCATCGGCATCATCGCTCCGTTCGACCTCGCGCTCGAACGTGAGCTCTGGCGCTGGGCACCGATGGAGGTCAGCCTGCACCTGGCCCGAACGCCCTACGAGCCGGTTCCGGTCTCCCTGGCGATGGCCGAACTGGTATCGAACCCAGCGCATTTGACCACCGCGACCCGCGATGTGCTACACGTGGAACCGGAAGTCGTTGCCTACCTGTGCACTTCGGGCAGCTTCATCAAGGGCCTGGAGTACGAGCGGTCGCTGCGCGAAACCATCTGCGCGGCAGGCGCGTTGGACGCGGTTACCACCTCGGGGGCGCTGATCGAGGCGATCCGCCATCTCGACATCAGCCGGGTCTCGGTGCTCACCCCGTACGACGAGATCCTGACCAACAAGCTGCACGACTTCCTCGGCGAAGCGGGCTGCCGCGTCATCCGTTCCGACCATCTCGGCTTGGGCGGTGGCATCTGGAAAGTCAACTACCGCACCATCGCCGAACGCATCGTCGGTGCCGATGATCCGGCCGCCCAGGCCATCTTCGTCAGCTGTACCAACCTGCCAACCTACGACGTCATCGAGCCACTGGAACAAGCACTCGGCAAACCCGTGCTCACCGCGAACCAGCTCACCATGTGGGCCTGCCTCGGCCGGATGAAGCTGCCGATGATGGGTCCGGGCAAATGGCTACTGAACGTCTTCTGATCGGGAGAACAGACATGCGGACACCCACCATCGGTTTCATCTACCCGGATCACGCGGCCGAGGACGACTACCCGCTGGCCGCCGCCGCGCTCGGCGCGGGCCTGCCGGTAGCGCATATCTACGGCACCGACTTGCACGCCATCCCCGAACTGCTGGATCTGGGCAGCCCGGACAAGCTGCGGCACGGGGCCGAACTACTCGCCCCGCACGCGCCGGAAGCAGTCGTATGGGCCTGTACCTCAGGCAGTTTCGTCTACGGACCGCGCGGTGCCCGTGATCAGGTCGACGCGCTGGCCGCGGCCGCCGGGGTGCCGGCGACCAGCACCAGCCTCGCCTTCGTCGACGCGGTGCGCGCACTCGGTGTGCACCGTGTCGCCATCGCGGCCAGCTACCCGGACGACGTCGCGGCGCTGTTCGTCGAATTCCTCGCCGACGCCGGGATCCAGGTGGTCTCCATGCGCAGCGCCGGAATCGACACCGCCGCCGAGGTCGGCACCTTGGACGCGGACCAGGTACGGCAGCTCGCGGTGGCCAACGATCATCCCGACGCCGAGGCGCTGCTCATCCCCGATACCGCCATGCATACTCTTGCCGTGCTGCCGGAACTCGAAGCCGCCCTCGGCAAGCCCGTACTCACCGCCAACCAGGTCACCATCTGGGCGGGGCTTCGGCTGGCCGGCGCCGCCGTGACCTGCCCGGCCCTCGGCACCCTGTTCACAGAAAGGCACGCGCATGCCGCTCGTTGAGATCGAGCCGGTCAGCAGACAGTCCACGGCGGAGGTGATCGCCGATCGGCTCCGCGAGGCGATCATGCGCGGCAGTTTCGCACCGGGCGACCAACTCGGCGAGGCCGACCTCGCGGCCCGCTTCGACGTGTCGCGCGGGCCGGTACGCGAAGCGATGCAGCGACTCGTCTCCGAGGGGCTGCTGCACAGCATTCGCCATCGCGGCATCTTCGTCATCGACCTGACCATCGACGACGTCGTCGACATCTACCAGGCCAGGACCGCCATCGAAGGTGGTGCGCTGGAACTGATCCTGGACGGCCGCCGCGATATCGCCTACGCGGCGCTCGGCGACAGCGTCACCCAGATGTGCGCGGCCGCCGAAATAGGCGACGCCGCCGCCCTTTCCGACGCCGACCAGGCCTTCCATGTGGCCCTGGTAGACAGCGCAGGCAGTCCCCGGCTGGCCCGCGCCGCCCGGACCCTGCTGATCGAGACCCGAATGTGCTTGGGCGCCTTGCAGACAACAAATCCGGACTTGACCGAACAGGCCCGCGAGCACGTCCACCTGCGCACCGCCATCGGCACCGGCCCCGCCTCCCGAGCCAGAAAGCTGCTGATCGACCACATGCAGGATGCGGTCCGAGCCATCGCCGCCGACAGGAACTCGGTACCAGCCGAAGCCTGACCCCGCGAACGGGGCCGGACGGCACGATTATCAGCGTGTCGCCGCCACCACATCCCGCTCGGCGAAACTCCTGGCAGCCAAGCGATCCCAGGGTGGCGCTGGCTACCGCTGCGAACGGGATATGAGGGCGGGCGGATCGGCGTGTTGCCGCCATCATGTCCCGGTCGGCGAATCGCTACCGGTCGGCTGGCGGGGCGATCAGGGTGGCGGCGCGGTCGGTGGCGGTCAGTGGGAGAGGAAGTTGAGGAGGGTGCGGAATTCGGGGAGGGAGAGGTAGCCGTCGTTGTCCTGGTCGGCGGCGGTTAGGAGGTCGGCGGCGGGCTCGTCGATGCGGCCCTCGCCGACGTGGCGGATGAGGGATTCGAGTTCCTCGACCGAGATGCGGCCGTCTTGATTGGTGTCGAAGACCTTGAACGCGGCGTCGGCGTCGGTCACCTCGATGCGACCGCCCACCAGCGCGGCATCGAATTCGGCTCGGGAGACCAGGAAGTCGCCGTCGGTGTCGGCGGCGGCGACCATCCGCTGCACGGCATCGTCGTCGACCGCGAGGCCGAGCGACCGGATACCCGCGGTGATGTCGGCGACCGAGACGAGCCCATCGCCGTCCCGATCCCACAGCTCGAACATATCGATCGGTCGTTCACCCATTGCCCACTGCCTCCCACTGTCGCACCGTCGAGCGGCCAGTGCACACTGTACGGATTCCCTTGCCGGAGAGCAGCTCAGACCAGATTCACCGACCGCGACACAGTCGCGGTTCACTGCGGCCAAGTCCTCGTTCGGCGCAGTCGTCCTGCCTGCCACGCCTGGCAGACGGCTCCGCACGCGCCCGCGTCAACCGAAGGTGGTGCCTGCCACCGCAGATTGTAGCGGCGAGCTTTCGTCGGCAATGGCGAGCCAGAAACAGACCGGCGGCAGGACTACCTCAATGCCAAGTCCTCGTTCGGCGCACTCGTCAGATAGACGGCTCAGCACACGCCCACGTCAGCTGAACGCCGGGGCGCTGCCTGCCATAGGAGTTGTAGCGGTGCGCTTTTCGTCGGCGGTGGCAAGCCAAAAGTAGACCGACGGCGGGACTACCCCAATACCAAGCCCTCGTTCGGCGCACTCGTCAGATAGACGGCTCAGCACGCGCCCGCGTCAGCTGAACGCCGGGGCGCTGCCTGCCATTGGGGTTGTGGCGGTGCGCTTTTCGTCGGCGGTGGCGAGCCAGAGGTAGATCGGTGGGAGGGCGACCTCGATGGCGGTGAGGGCGATCTGGAACCAGTGCGGCCAGCCGTAGACGGCGACGGAGATGAAGCGGCCGACGGCGCCGAGCAGGAAGATGCTCGCGAGCCAGCGGATGACGGTGGCCGGGATCGGGGTCTGGCGCGCGGCCCAGATCCAGACGACGCCGTAACCGAGGAAGATCGCGCCGAAGAACCTGGTCTGACTGTCGGCGGTGGCGCCGTCGTCACCCATGTCGGGGATGCCGTCGATGCCTGCCGCCAGGTGGAAGATGCCGATCGCGACGCAGGCGACACCCATCGTCATCGAAAGCCATTTGAGTGCGGTTGCCATGCTGCCCTCCACGGACGTGCGACGAATCCTGCTGACGGACAGCGGATTACCACTCTCAGCACCGGCCGCGCGCAAGTTGACGTTTGTCTACTACCAGACCCTACGACCCTAAGTAGACAGACGTCAACTAGAGTTTTCGACATGAGCACTCGCCGCCGCCTGTCCCCCGACAAGCGCCGTCAGGTGCTGCTGGCAGCGGGCGCGCGACTGTTCGCCGAGCGCGCCTACGACGCGGTTCTGATGGAGGACGTCGCGGCGACCGCCGGGGTCTCCCGGGCCTTGCTCTACCGCCATTTCCCGAGCAAGCGCGACCTCTTCGCCGGGGTCTACGAGCAGGCCGCGGACCAACTACTGGTCGCCACGCCCCTCGACAACGGGGGGCCGCTCGCCGAGCAACTCGCCGCCGGACTGAACACCCACTTCGACTACTTCGAGGCCAACGCCAACAGCGTGCTCGCGGCGAATCGCGTCCTCGCGGGCGATCCCACCATCCAAACCATCATCGCGGGCGAACTCGGCGAACTGCGCCGTCGGCTCCTCGACGCCATCGGCGTCGAAGGAGCCACCCGAACCCAGGTGTCCTCCGTGCTGCTGAGCTGGCTCACCTTCGTCCGGGTACTGACGGTCGAATGGTTGGAGAATCGCCATTTCACCCGCGCCGAACTGCTCGAAATCAGCGTCAACTCACTCCTCGGCGCCCTGCAGCCGATCCTTGGACCCGATCTCCACGCAGCCGTGGCGAAGCAGTCATGATCGGCTTCCAAAACCTCGCTGGGCAACGGCCTGCACACGGTCATCACGCACGCTGCCGCCCTGTCGAGGTAACGATAGCTCGGGCGCGGCCGTGCCCGCATCGCCCGGTCGAGACCAGAGTCCGCCTGCGTCTTCGAGCACGCCGCCTACGCGAGCAGGCCGACGGGCACCTGCCGCAGGGCTACAGATTGGACGGGCGGACGACCATTACGGACGCCGCGCGCTTGCCGCTCTCCTGGAGCAGGGCGATCGCCCGACCTTCCTGATCGATCGCGGCGTAGATGCCGGGGAGGCCGATGGGGTCCAGCCAGCGGCCGTTGCGGAGGTCGTTGGTTTGGGCGTCGTCGATCTCCCTGTGCGGGAACGCGGTTCGCACCGCCTCGTCCATGTCGAGGCTGAGCATGGCGGCCTCCGATTCGGCGGCTGTCGCCAAATCGGCCAGGGTGCGGGCGTGTTCGAGGGTGAAAGGGCCAACCCTGGTGCGGCGCAGGGCCGTTAGGTGGCCGCCGACGCCGAGTGCGGCGCCGAGGTCACGGGCCAGGGCGCGCACATAGGTGCCGGAGGTGCATTCGACGATCACGTCGAGGTCGACGAACGCGCCGTCCTCGACGTCGCGGCGGGCGAGGATGTCGAAGCGGGACACGGTGACCGGGCGGGCCGCCAGCTGCACTTCTTCGCCCGCGCGGTGCCGGGCGTAGGCGCGTTCGCCGTTCACCTTGATAGCGCTCACGGTGGCGGGCACCTGTTCGATGTCGCCGGTGAGTTTCGCCGTGTGCGTGGCGATTTCGTCATCGGCGAGATGCAGCGCCGGAGCGGTCGAGAGCACCTCGCCCTCGGCGTCGTCGGTGGTGGTGGCCTGGCCGAGGCGGATGGTCGCGGTGTACGCCTTGGTGGTCAGCGTGAGCAGGCCGAGCAGTTTGGTAGCCCGTTCCACGCCGAGCACGAGCACGCCGGTCGCCATCGGGTCGAGCGTGCCCGCGTGCCCAACCTTCTTGGTGTGCAACAGCTTCCGGCATTTCGCGACGACGTCGTGGCTGGTCATGCCGCTGTCCTTGTCGACGATCAGCAGCCCGCCGAGACCGTCCATCAGGCGTGCACGATCGCGGTGAGGATGAACCCGTCGGCGATCAGCCACCGGCCGTCGAACGAAATCAACGGCACCCCACCATCGTTGGTTTGTCCCGGCACCAGCAGCTCGCTGTGGAAGGTGCCGTGGCCGGAATCCTCGGAGCTGTCCTGGATCTCGAAGGTGATGTGCGCGTCCTCGAAACCGAGCCAGCGATCGGTCAGCGGCCACCACGCCTTGAACGTCGCTTCCTTGGCGCAGAACAGCAGCCGGTCCAGGTTCAGCCCGGAATAGGTGGTATTCAACCACTCTCGCTCCGGCGGCAAACTCACCGAATCCAGCACGCCCTCCGGCAGCGCCGCGTGCGGCTCGGCGTCGATGCCGATCGACCGGAAGCGCATCTTGTGCGCCAGCGCGGCGGCCCGATACCCGTCGCAGTGCGTCATGCTGCCGACGATCCCGCGCGGCCAGATCGGCGCGCCCCGCTCCCCCTTGCCGATGGCCACCGGCGGTTCGCCGAGCTCGGCCAGCGCCAGCCGCGCACAATGCCTGGCCCCGATGAAGTCCCGGCGCCGCTTCTCCACCGCCTTCGCGATGAGATGCTCCTCCGCCGGATGCGCCTTCAGGTCCTCCGGATACTCCAGCAGCTCAGCCGACGCGACACCCGCGGGCAAAATGTTCTCGATCAACTCGTCCGCCTCCTCGAAACTTCAGGCCGGACTCGTGAGCCACCCACGTACGAATGGCGTCCGGCGGTCAACGAGTGGCTGAGTGTGCCCGCACCCGACGAGTTACCCATGTACCCACCAAATCAGTAGTCGCGTTGGTAATCAAATTGTCGTGCGGGAGCTGGCAACCGGTCACGCGGCGAGCCGCCCGCACTCACCCGGTCGACCAGCTTCGCGACTGCCGGCGGTCACACCCCGCGGCGACGCTCGGCTTTGGCGCGCATCTCCGCGGCGGCGGCTTCCATCTCCGGGGTGACCTTGAAGTGTCCGCCCCACTCGTTCAGCGAGCCCGGCGGATATTCCGGGGCGGGGAGGATCTGGCGGAGCAGGCGTTCGGGGAGGCCTCGGCGCTGCCATTCGCGGGGGTAGCCGAGGGACACCTCCTCGAAGCGGACGCCGTCGTAGTGCGAGGTGCGCGGGATGTGCAGGTGGCCGTAGACCGAGCAGAGCACGTTGTAGCGGGTGTGCCAGTCGGCGGTCAGTTCGGTGCCGCACCAGAGCGCGAACTCGGGGTAGAACAGCACGTCGGTCGGCTGGCGGACCATCGGGAAGTGATTGATCAGCACCAGCGGCGTGCCTTCGGGCAACGCGTCCAGCTTGCGCTTGGTGACCTGCACGCGGGCATGGCACCACGCGTCACGGGTGAGGTAGGGGTCGGCGGAGAGCAGGTATTCGTCGGTGGCCACCACGTTGCGGTCCCGCGCGATGGCGAGCCCCTCCGCCTTGGTGGTGGCGCCCTTCGGCAGGAACGAGTAGTCGTACAGGAGGAACAGCGGGGCCACCGTCACCGCGCCGCCGTGCTGCTCGGCGCCGGCACCCTCCCACACCGGGAACGGATCCTCCGGGGTCAGCACGTCCAGATCCCGGCAGATCGACACGAGGTAGTCGTAGCGTGCGACGCCGGTCATCTGCACCGGGTCCTTCGCCGTCGTCCACAGCTCGTGGTTGCCGGGCACCCAGATCACCTTGGCGAAGCGGCGACGCAACAGCTCGAGCGCCCACCGGATGTCGTCGGTTTTCTCCCCCACGTCCCCGGCCACGATCAGCCAGTCCTCCGGCGAGTCGGCATGAATCTGCTCGACCACCGGCCGATTCCCCTGGTGCCCGACGTGAATGTCGCTCACCGCCATCAACTTGGGTATCACCATATCTACCTTGGCACACCCGCCCCGTTCTTCGCCTGCCACCCCGCCGCGCGTCCCCGGCCGGGTGGCTCGCGACGCGAGCGGTGCGCCATGCGGGATGGACCGTCGAGAGCCCGGTCAAACCGAAATGAGGCATTTGTCTCGGAACCCGCTACCTCGCGGATATCGACCCACCACCCGGTAGGTTGTCCGAACATGATCGCACGCAACACTTTCCGAGGGATTGTCGTGGCATCATCGGCCGCGGCAGCCATTGTCCTCGCCGTTCCCGGCCTGGCCGGAGCGACCATTACGCCACCGAGCAGCGCGAAGTTGGAACTCGCCGGCGAAACCGTCGCCGCGACGCTGAGCCAGATCAGCACCGACGTAGCCGACGGCACGGTCCAGTGCACGCTGCTGATCGACGGCGATCCGCGGCAGAACGCGCTGTCCGAGCGCAAGCCCGCGCCGTCAGACTTCACGCTGACCCGCCCGCTGGCCGCGGGCGAGCATCTGGCCCTCACCTACTGCGCCGACTTCCCGGCCGATAGCGATACGCCGAACTCCTACCCGACCCTGGCCTGCGCCAAAATAACGGTGCCCGCCGCGACAGTCGAAGCATTGCCCAACGACCAGTGCTTCCTCACCAACAGCTGACCCACCCCAACGGCGAAATCTGCACCCCGCACTCGGAATACAGCCCTATTCCGAGTGTGGATCCCTAGTCCAGGTGCGGATCTTCAGCACCTTTACGCGGGTCTAAGCGGGTCGCTCCGCACGCGAGACCTCGGGCGCTGTCGGGGTTTCGTTAGTTATCCGGCGTTGCGGACGGGACTTGGGACTTCGGATCCGACGCGAGCCCACCGGCCGGACCAGGCACGCCAGGAGACAGCTATCAGGCGCAGCAGCATGAAAGCGACCAGGCCGGACCAGATTCCGGCGATGCCCCAGTCGAAGACCAGGGACAGCCAGATCGCGGGCAGGAAGCCGAGCAAGGCCGAGCCGAGGGTGGTGGTGCGCAGGTAGGCGGCGTCGCCCGCGCCGAGCAGGACGCCGTCGAGGGCGAACACGATGCCTGCCACCGGAATGATGCATACGAAGAACCACCACGTGACGTGGGTGCGGTCCAGCACCGCGGGATCGTCGGTGAACAGTTTCGGGATCAGCCCGGCACCCGCGGCGAAGCACGCGGCGAGACCGAGCGCGAAGATTTCCGACCAGCCGGTGACGCGCCGGGCCAGCGCGCGGGCACCGGGTGCGTCGCCCGCGCCGAGCGCCGCGCCGACCAGCGTCTGGGCGGCGATGGCGAGCGCATCCAGGGTGAGCGCAAGGAAATTCCAGAGTTGCAGCACCAGCTGATGCGCGGCGACCGAGGCGGCACCGAAGCGGGCGGCAACGGCGGCGGCGGAGACAAAGCAGGCCTGGAAGGCGAGGCTGCGGACGATCAGGTCCCGGCCGAGGACCAGCTGCGCACGCATCACCGACCAGTGCGGCGCGAGCGAAACCCGTTCCCGAACAAGGGCATTCAGAAACAGCCCGGCCATCACCAGCTGACCGGCCACATTCGCGACCGCGGAGCCGGGTAACTCCAGCCGCGGCGCGCCGAGCAGCCCGTGCACGAGCACCGGACACAGCACACCCGAAACACCAAGCCCGGCAACAACATAGATGAGCGGCCGCCGGGTCTCCTGCACCCCGCGCAACCATCCGTTGCCCGCCATGGAGATCAGGATCAGCGGCACCCCGAACAACGCGATTCGTACCCAGTCGAGCGCCTCGTCGGCGATATCCCCACCACCGGCGATCGCACTGGTCAGCGGCACCGCGAAGAGCTGAACCAGCAGCAGGATCAGCAGGCCGACCGCGATCGCCAGCCAGGTCGCCTGTACGCCCTCGGCCACCGCACCGCGTTCGTCACCCGCGCCGTGCTTGCGCGCCGCCCGCGCGGTCGTGCCGTAGGACAGGAACGTCAACTGCGAACTCGTCTGCGCCAGAATCAATCCGCCCACCGCGAGCCCGGCCAGCGCGAGCGCGCCGAGCCGCCCGACCACGGCGAGATCGAACAGCAGATAGATCGGCTCGGCGACGAGCACGCCGAGGGTCGGCACCGCGATCCGGAGTATCCGCCCCGGCCCGGCCTCGGCCGCCGGGTCGAGCACGCCCGCACCGGTGGCCGACGGCACCGCATCCGCCGCCGGATCGCCCTCGGCCGACAACTTGCCGTTCATCAAACCTCCCTCACCACAACGCATCCAGCGCGCCGGACAGTCCGGGCCCACGAACGGATCGCGATCATCCGCGCACCCGGCAAACGCGGGCCGGGGTAGCGCCTACACCCGTTACCCTGCCATGAGCCACCGACAGATCAGCGACTTCGCACCCCTCATCGCCACGCGTATATAGATGTCCGGACGCGAGGCCTCAGCAGTGGAGGGCAAGAGCGCGAGCAACCCACGCTCAACCCAGCGCGGCAAGCAGCCCGGCCACCAGGTCATCGGGACTGCCATAGGCCGTATACCCGGCGGCGAACCGATGACCACCACCCCCGAGCGCGGACGCTACCTCCGCAACGTCCACCCCATCGTCGGCTCCCGGCTGACTGTCGCGAGCACGCAACGACACCGTCCACCGGTCCCCACCGGTACTGGATTCCTTGAACACCGCCGCGATCCCCGCCTCCGAGGTCGTGCGAACGATGTCGATAACGCTCTCTGCCTCTTCCGAACTCACCTCGGCGATATCGGCGAGCCGCACGAACGCGTACACCAGCCCGATGCCACCGTGCACGCCCGGCACCAGCTGCGCGGTGCCGAGCACCCGGGACAGCATGGTCAACCACCCGAACGGATGGGTGTCCAGCAGCGCCCTGGCGATCTCGGCCCCGTCGATGCCGGTGGCCAACAGCCGCTGGGCCAGCTCGTGCGTCCCGGGACGAACCCACCGGAACGAGCCGGTATCGGTCACCAGGCCCGCGTAAAGGCAATGCGCCACTTCGGCATCGATCGCCACGCCCCACACATCGAGCAACCGCACGATCAGGCTCGTCGTCGACTCCGCACCCGCGTCGACCACATTGATCGTCCCGAACCGGGCATTGGAGCGATGATGGTCGATCACCAAAGTTTGTGCCGCACCGGGCATTCGATCGGCCAGCGCACCGAGCCGACCGGCACTACCGCAATCGACCGCGATCAGCAGATCGACCTCGGCGGGCACGTCGGCAGGCGCCACCAGGTGCCGCACACCGGGCAGCGACCGCATGGACTCGGGCAGCTCGGCCGGTTCGGCGAACGACACCCATACCGGCACCCCGCGCCGGTGCAGGATCAGCGCCAGCGCGAGGCCGCTGCCGATGGTGTCGGCGTCCGGTTGTACGTGGCAGACGATGGTGACCGAACGGGCGGCGTTCAACGCCTCGACGGCAGATTCGAGGTCGACCGCGTCCCGCATTATCGTCATCGTCTACCGCAGGTCACTCTGCGTCGTCGCGTTCGACCTTGTATGGGTCGGCGTCGCCCGCGTGCCTGGCGTTGGCGGCCACCTTCGCCACCTCTTCGTCCGCTGCCTTGGCCCTGGCCAGCAGCTCTTCCATGTCCTTGGCGACCTCGGGCACCTTGTCGAGCACGAACGTCAGGGTCGGCGTGAACTTCACGCCGGTGCCCGCGCCCACCTTCGAGCGCAGCACCCCCTTGGCCTTCTCCAGGCCCGCTGCCGCGCCCAGATAGTCCGGTTCGGCATCCAAGGTTTCGCCGAGCACCGTGTAGTACACCGTCGCGTCGCGCAGATCGCCGGTGACCTTGGCGTCGGTGACGGTCACGAAACCCAGCCGCGGATCCTTGATCTCGTACTCGATCGCGGTGGCCACGATCGAGGAGATCCGCTTGGCGAGTCGGCGTGCCCTGGCTTGATCCACCATGGCTGAACCTTCCTCACTAGATAGTTAGTCTTCGGGTCCGAAGATCCTGCGGCGCACTGCCAGCAACTGTAACTCCGGACGTGCCGCGACGTGCCGCTCACAGCGGTCGAGTACCTCGGTCAGGTGATCCATACCGGAACTGACCAGGGCAACCCCCAGCAATGAGCGACGATGGCGGTCTTGCTCGCCGCCCTCGGCGGCACTCACCCCGAAGCGCTGCAATTCGGCCAGGATCGGCCGGATCACGGAACGCTTCTCTTTCAGCGAGTGCACGTCTCCGAGGAGAAGGTCGAACTCGAGTGCCCCCAGAAACAACTACGCACCTCTTTGTGTCGAAAAAGGCCCGAGCTTCGCAGAGCTCATCCCGCACGTCACGCCGAGCGGGTGCCCGGCGTGACGTGCGGTGTGTGAACTCAGTCGCGCGGCTTCTCGCGCAGCTCGTAGGCCTCGATGATGTCGCCTTCCTTGATGTCGTTGTAGGTCAACGTCAAACCGCATTCGAAGCCCTCGCGGACCTCGGTGACGTCGTCCTTTTCCCGCTTCAAGGAAGAGATCGTGACCGTTTCGGCGACCACCACGTTGTCGCGGAGCAGGCGCGCCTTGGCGTTGCGCTTGACCGAACCCGAGGTGACCATGCAGCCGGCGATGTTGCCGATCTTCGACGAACGGAAGATCGCGCGGATCTCCGCCCGGCCCAGCTCGACCTCTTCGTAGATCGGCTTGAGCATGCCCTTGAGGGCCTTCTCGATCTCGTCGATGGCCTGGTAGATCACCGAGTAGTACCGGATGTCCACGCCTTCGCGGTTGGCCAGCTCGGTGGCCTTGCCCTCGGCCCGGACGTTGAACCCGATGATGATCGCGTTCGACGCCGATGCCAGGTTGACGTTGGTCTCGGTGACACCACCGACACCGCGGTCGATGACCCGCAGGCGAACCTCGTCGTCGATCTGGATACCGAGCAGCGCCTCTTCGAGGGCCTCGACGGTACCGGAGTTGTCGCCCTTGAGGATCAGGTTGAGCTCCGAAGTCTCCTTCAGTGCGGCATCGAGATCTTCCAGGCTGATCCGCTTGCGGCTGCGTGCGGCCAGCGCGTTGCGCTTGCGCGCATTGCGGCGGTCGGCGATCTGGCGAGCGATCCGGTCCTCGTCGACAACCAGCAGGTTGTCACCGGCACCCGGCACCGACGTGAAGCCGATGACCTGGACCGGCCGCGACGGCAACGCCGCGATGACATCCTCGCCGTGCTCGTCGACCATGCGCCGGACGCGACCATAGGCGTCGCCCGCCACGATCGAGTCGCCGACGCGCAGCGTGCCGCGCTGGATGAGCACGGTCGCCACCGGGCCACGGCCGCGGTCGAGGTGCGCCTCGATGGCAACACCCTGCGCGTCCATGTCCGGGTTCGCCCGCAGGTCCAGTGCCGCGTCCGCGGTGAGCAGCACAGCCTCGAGGAGGGCCTCGATGTTGATGTTCTCTCGCGCGGAGATGTCGACGAACATGGTGTCGCCACCGTATTCCTCGGCAACCAGGTTGTATTCGGTCAGCTGCTGCCGGATCTTGTCCGGGTTCGCGCCTTCCTTGTCGATCTTGTTGACCGCCACCACGATCGGCACGTCGGCCGCTTGCGCGTGGTTGATCGCCTCCACCGTCTGCGGCATGACGCCGTCGTCGGCGGCGACCACCAGGATCGCGATATCGGTGGCCTTCGCACCACGGGCACGCATGGCGGTGAACGCCTCGTGACCCGGGGTGTCGATGAAGGTGATCAGGCGATCGTTCTCGCCGAGGTGCGTCATCACCTGGTAGGCGCCGATGTGCTGGGTGATGCCACCGGCCTCGCCCTCACGGACGTTGGCCTTACGGATCGTGTCCAGCAGTCGGGTCTTACCGTGGTCGACGTGACCCATCACGGTCACCACCGGCGGACGCTGCTCGAGGTCGTCTTCGCCGCCCTCGTCCTCGCCGTAGGTCAGGTCGAACGATTCCAGCAGCTCGCGGTCCTCGTCTTCCGGGCTGACCACGTGCACGACGTAGTTCATCTCGCTGCCGAGCAGCTCGAGGGTCTCGTCGTTCACCGACTGGGTCGCGGTGACCATTTCGCCGAGGTTGAACAAGGCTTGGACCAGTGAGGCCGGGTTGGCGTCGATCTTGTCCGCGAAGTCCGACAGCGACGCGCCGCGGGCGAGACGGATGATCTCGCCGTTACCGCGCGGCAGCCGCACGCCACCAACGGCGGGCGCCTGCATGCTCTCGTACTCGGCGCGCTTCGCCCGCTTCGACTTACGGCCACGGCGAACAGCGCCACCGGGACGACCGAACGCGCCGGCCGCGCCGCCACGTCCACCCGGACCACCGGGACGACCGCCACCGCCACCGGGACGACCACGGAAACCACCGGCCGCGGGAGCACCGGCACCCGCACCGGGCGCACCCGTGCCGCCACCGCCACCACCGGGACCGCCGCGGTAGCCACCGCCACCGCCGCCGCCACCGGGACGACCGCCCGGTCCACCGGGACGACCACCCGGACCACCGGGACGACCGCCACCCGCGCCGCCGCCCGGAGCCGGACGAGCCGAACGAGCGGGCATGGCACCGGGATTAGGCCGCGGCGGCATCGAGCCGGGGCTCGGCCGCGGACCGCCGGGACGGGGACCGCCCTGACCGGGCGCTGGGCGCGAACCCTGCGCCGGAGTACCCGGACGCGACGAACCCTGCGCCGGGCCGGGACGCGGGCCACCCTGAGCCGGGCCGGGACGCGGGCCACCCTGACCGGGGGCCGGACGCGGCGCGGGACGCTCGGGAGCCGACGAATAAGGATTGTTGCCGACCCGGGGGGTCTTCGGACCCGGACGCGGGCCCGAACCACCGGGACGCGGCGAACCCTGTGCCGGGGCACCGGGACGCTGCTGCTGACCCGGACGCGCGGCGTTCGGCGTCGGGCGCGGCCCGGCCGGTGCCGCGGGTGCGGAGCTCGCGGCCGCCTCGGTGGACGCCGACGCGGCGGCTGCCGGTGCGACTTCCTGGGCGGGCGCGGGCTTGGCCGCGGGAGCCGGGGTGGGACGTGCCGCGGGTCCCGGCTTCACGGCCGGTCCCTCGCTGGTACGCGGGGTCTCGCGGACGGTTTCCTGCTGAGCCGCCGCGGCCGGTGCGGGCGCGGGAGCCGACGGACGCGGGCCCGGACGGGGACCGTTTCCTGCGGGCTTCGCGGCCGGACGGGCCGACGAGGACGGGCCGGGGCGTGATCCCGACTTGGTGCCGTTCGCGGGGGCTGATTTGGATGCGAACGACTCACGCAGCCGACGCGCGACGGGAGCTTCCACCGTCGAGGACGCCGACTTCACGAACTCGCCCTGCTCTTTGAGCTGTGCGAGTAGTTCCTTGCTGGTGACACCGAGTTCTTTGGCCAACTCGTGCACGCGGGCCTTGCCTGCCACTGCTCTCCTCACTGAGAGGTCGAGCAGGTGCACCCGTTGTTCAGGGACGGGGCCCGCACGACCTCGGGTTATCTCCGATGGACGTTCATCGTTGGTGCTTCACGGTGTGCTCATGAGTGCTCGTGCCTGTTCTCGAGGTACTTCTCCAGGGCTGAGATATCCAGATTTCCGGACACTCTTAGTGCTCTGCCGAATGCTCGGCGCCGCTCTGCCGCGGTCAGACAAGCCGAGACGGGGTGCAACCAGGCACCCCGTCCGGGAAGTCTGCGCCGCGGATCGGGAAGGATCGTGACGGAATTCGGGCCGTTTCCGGTATCCGTTTCCCGTGCCACGATCCGCAACAGATCGGCGGCCAACTCGCGCTTCCGGCATCCGATACAGGTCCGAATCGGTTGCGCGTGCTGAACCTGTGTCCACTCTACCGCCGACCCGGTCGGATCAACGAACCGCTCCCCCGCGGAAGTTACCAACATGTCATCCCGACGGTCCGATTCGCGACCCGAGATGTCCAACGGACGGTGCGCCGCGTCGGTTCCGGTCAACTCCGGTGCGCCTCCGTCCGCACCGAGCCGCCGCCCATGTCCGGGGCGGCGTCGCTGCGGATATCGATTCGCCAGCCGGTCAGCCTGGCGGCCAGGCGGGCGTTCTGCCCCTCCTTGCCGATGGCGAGCGAGAGCTGGAAGTCCGGCACCACCACCCGCGCGGCACGCGCCTCGGGATCGACGATGGTGACCGACACCACTTTCGACGGCGACAGCGCATTGCCGACGAACGTCGCCGGATCCTCCGCGTAATCGATGATGTCGATCTTCTCGCCGGCCAGCTCGCTCATCACGTTGCGCACCCGCTGCCCCATCGGGCCGATGCAGGCGCCCTTGGCGTTGACCCCGGACACGGTGCTGCGCACCGCGATCTTGGAGCGGTGCCCGGCCTCGCGCGCCACCGCGACGATTTCCACCGAGCCGTCGGCGATTTCGGGCACCTCGAGCGCGAACAGCCGCCGCACCAGATTGGGGTGCGTGCGGGAGAGGGTGATCTGCGGGCCGCGCGGACCGCGCGAGACACCGACGACGTAGCACTTGATCCGGTCGCCGTGCTCGTAGGTCTCACCCGGCACCTGCTCGGCGGGCGGGATCAAACCCTCCGCGCCGTGCAGCTCGCTGCCGATGCGCACCACGATGGTGCCTCTGGCGTTGGCTCTGGCGTCGCGCTGCACCACACCGCCGACGATGTCGCCCTCGTGCGTGGAGAACTCGCCGAAGGACTTCTCGTTCTCGGCGTCACGCAGCCGCTGCAGCACCACCTGACGGGCGGTGGTCGCCGCGATGCGGCCGAAACCCTCTGGGGTGTCGTCCCATTCGGAGACCATGTTGCCGTCGGCGTCCAGCTCGCGCGCCATCACCCGGACCGTTCCGGTCTTCTGGTTGATGTCGATGCGCGCGTTGGGCTGGTGGCCCTCGGTGTGCCGGTACGCGGTGAGCAGCGCCGACTCGATCGCGGAGATCACGGTCTCGATCGAGATCCCCTTGTCGGCGACGATCGCGCGCAGGGCTTCGATTTCGATGTTCATTCCACGATCCCTTCGGTCGGCGAATCGGACGCTGTTACTGATTCGGGTAGTAATGGTGTTGATCCTCGAACATCCGCGGCGTCGACCGCCGGCTCATCGTCTTCCTGGCCAGGTACCGGGCGACCGGGGATGATGCCCCCGGCGAGTGCCAATTCCTTGGCGCCCGGCTTAGAGAATTCCACTTGCACGACCGCCTCGGCGATATCGGCGAGCGGGACGTGCACCACATGTGGTTTGTGCTTACCGCCGAGCACCAGCGCCACCGTATCGCCGCTGAGCTCACCCACCCTGGCCTCGAACTTCGCCGATCCGCCCGGCTCGGGGGCCTGCGCACCCTCGCGTAGGTGGACGCGCGCCTTGCGTCCGCGCGCGCGACGCCAGTGCCGGTCCGCGGTGAGCGGACGGTCGACGCCCGGGGTGGTGACTTCCAATAAATACGGCGTCTCGCCGAAATCGCCTGCCTCGTCGAACAACTCCGAGAGCTCGGTGCTGAGGGTGGCGATGGTGTCCAAATCGGAAGGGCCGTCACTGTCGACGGTCACCTTCAGTCGAGCCTGCGCGTCCGCATGCTTACCGGTCATCGAAATCTCGACGCCCTCGAGGTCGAATCCTCGGCGTTCGACGAGTCCAGCTACCAGCTGGCTCAGCCTTTCCTCGGTCGGCATCGGCATATGGGGCGGCTCCTGGTTCAGTTGTCACGGCGGTGTCGTTTCTTGCGCGCTGCGAGCAGTCGCAAGCGGTGGGAATTTTCTACCGAGGGGTCTAGCGTAACGCGCCCAGAGAGTGTAAAGGACCAATGGGCAGGCACTACGCGCGCCACGTCTATGCCTGGCCCGGTGCGGTCTCGCGAATCTGGCACGATGGTGCCGTGCCTATCCGCCTTCCCGCGCAGCCGATCGTCCTGTGCACCTCCGGCATCCCCTCCGACCGGCACGATTCCCGGCTCGCCATGGACCGCCGCGGCATGTTACGGCTCGCCGGTGGCGGTGCGGTCGGTGTGCTCGCGCTCGGCGCGGCGACCGGCTGTGGCGATGACAAAGTGTACGAACCGGATCCGCTTGCCACCCAAGAGATTCAGGCCCGCACCGATGCCGCCGCGGCGACCGCGGCCATCGCGTTGGCGCCGCAGCGGCACAGCGCGCTGACCGCGATCGCGACCGAAAGGACCGCGCACGCAGACGCTTTGAAGGCTGAGATCGATCGACTGATCGGCGTTTACGGTGACGGCACCAAGCCGGTCCACCGGACCCGCGCGAACGGCCCTGCGCAGTCCTCCGGCCCGTCCACGGTGTCGTCCGGGACGGCGATACCGCCGAGCCCGCCGCCGACGGTCGAGGCGCTACGGGTTCAGCTCACCAAGTCGCAGCAGGCGGCCGCCGAGCTGGCTCGCGGCCAGTCCGGGTATCGGGCGGGGCTGCTCGCCTCGATCAGCGCGGCTTGCGCCGTTCACGCAGGAGTGTTGCTCGCATGACAGATGCCGAACGCCAAGCACTGCTCGATGCGCTGCGTGCCGAATACGGGGCGGTCTACGCCTACGGTGTGATCGCCGCGTATGCCTCCGCCGAACGCGGCCGCCTCGTCGCCGCGAACACCGCCGCGCACCGTGCCCGCCGGGACGCCACCATCGACGCGCTCACCGCGGGCGGCGTCACCGCGCCACCGCCGGACGCCGCCTACACCGTCCCGTTTCCGGTCAACGATCCCATTCCGGCCGCCCATCTGGCCGCGACGGTCGAAGCCGACACCGCCGTCGCGTGGCGCTCGGTGGTCGAACGTGGCGACTCCGAACCCATCCGCCGGTTGGGCGTCGACGCGTTGACGGAAAGCGCTGTGCGGCTTGCCACTTGGCAGTCGATCCTGGGCACGAACCCGCCGACGATCGCCTTTCCAGGCAAAGCCTGACCCCTAACTCACCGAAAAGGCCGGTCCCGCTGTGGACCGGCCTTTTCGCGGCAGCGACTACGGGCGCATCGCGTACGCACCGTCATAGGACGCGACCTCGGCCCAGACGCGGTCGAAGCGCGGGCGGTCGGCGACCGGCGGACGCAACGCCGAAGCGGCCCAACCCTGTTGGTCGGGAGTGGCGGACGGCTTGCCGTACAGCGTGGTGGCGTAGGTGTTGAAGTCGCGGATCTGGAAGTCGAAGATCTGGTCGAGCAGATCGCGGTCCAGGCCGGTGATCGCCGCCTGCTCCAGGATCAGCTGGCCGTAGACCACCAGGGAGAACAGGTGGCCGATGGTCAACATGAAGTCCAGGTCCTGCTGCTGGTCGGCGCTGGGGGCGGCGGTGGACAGCAGCGTGCGCAGCGCCTGGGCCTGCTCGAAGAAGCGGCCGACGTTCGGGATGTCGGCGTGCTTCTCGTAGGCGGGGGTCCAGTCGGCGAACTGCACCTTGCCCGCGCCGCGCGCCGGGCCCTGCTGCCAGAAGAACCCGTCGTCGGCGGCGTCGCGCCGGGTGCCGATCTCCGGGTAGTCCTTCGGGTTGAACAGGTAGTTCGGCATGAACTTCAGGATCTGCCCGACGTTCACGTGCACGGTGCCCTCGAGCCGGGGCAGCGTGTTGATCAGTCGCGCCACCTCGGCGAAGTAGGTGTTCTTCTCGAATCCCTTGGCCGCGAGCACATCCAGCAGCAGCGTCATCACGGTCTCGCCCTCGGAGGTCACCTTCGACTTCGTCATCGGGTTGAACAGCAGGTAGCGCCGGTCCTCCAGGCTCGCGCTGCGGAAGTAGTCGACGGCGCGATCGCTGAACAGCTTCATCGCCACGATGCGGGCGTAGGCATCGACGAAATTCGTTCGCACATGCGGGAACTCGGTGACCGGGTTGCCGTAGAGGATGCGGTTGTTCGCGTGCGTGATCGCCTCGTAGAAGGAGTGCTCGACCATGCCGATGCCGCCGTGGCAGAGGTTGAACTTGCCGACGTTGACGGTGTTCAGCGCCGCGGAGAACGCCTCGGGTCCGGTATGCAGGATGTCCTGCGCGCGCACCGGGTAGTTGTCCAAACGGAAAGTGCTGACGTACATCTGCTGGTGCACCACGTTGCCGAGCAGCTGATAGTTCTCGTGCCTGCTGTCCGCGGCGAACCACACGTAGCCGTCCGCGCCCTCGATGTCGTCGCGCCGCGAGAACACCGAAACCATGCTCGCCACATTGCCGTTGCCGATGTAGTACTTTTCACCGTTGGCGCGGAACAGGATTCCGGCCTCGGCGTCGGCGCTGCCCGGCTCGCTCGGGGTCAGCACGAGGTCGGTGTTGTAGATGTCGGCGCCGTGCTCACGCTCGGACAGCCCGAACGCCATCACCTGTCCCTCGGCCAGGTCGGCGGCCGCCCGTCGCTTGGCCTCCTCGTTGTCGCTCTGCCAGATCGGGCCGAGGCCGAGGATGGTCACCTGCTCGGCGTACCAGTACGCCAGGCCGTAGAAACCGAAGATCTCCGACAGTGCCGCGTTGCGGGCCGCGTCCCAGCGCCGGTTCTCGTCGCCGTCGGCGTACGCGGCGGGGGTCAGGAAGGTCGCGAACAGCTTTTCCTTCGCGACGAAGTCCAGGAAGTCCGCCGTCCACACCGCGTCCGCGTCGTCGGCCAGCAACTGCTGCTTACCCCGCGACTCGAACCACTCGATGGTCGCGCGCAGCAGCCGCCGAGTCTCGGCGTCGAACTGCTGCGGGTCGTAGGTGGCCGGGTTGAACAACAACGCGTCGGTGCTCGTCATGCCGTTAACTTACCAGCGGGTAATCGCACTCCGGAGCAGGTCTGTCCTACCTCACACAGCAAATCCCGCCTACGCCACCGTAGGTCCGCCGGTCTGTTCCCCGGCAAAAACAGCGCGGCCCCGATGGCGTATCCATCGGGGCCGTGCCGCAGCGTTGGTGGCTAGCCGCGGACCTTCGCGACGACGGCGGCGACGGCCGAGTCGGCGGGCAGGTCTTCGGCTTCGCCGGTGAACCGGTCGCGGAGTTCGACCTTGCCCTCGGCCCAGCCGCGGCCGACCACGAGAACCAGCGGCATGCCGAGCAATTCGGCGTCCTTGAACTTCACGCCGGGGGACGCGGTGCGGTCGTCGAAGAGCACGTCGAGGCCTTGGGCGTTGAGGCCGGCCACGACTTCTTCGGCACCAGCGCGGGCGGCCTCGTCCTTGTTCGCGATGACGACGTGCACGTCGTAGGGCGCGACCTCGGCGGGCCAGCGCAGGCCCTTGTCGTCGTGCTGCTGCTCGGCGATCACCGCGACCATGCGGGAGACACCGACGCCGTAGGAGCCCATGGTCAGGCGCACCGGCTTGCCGTTCTCGCCGAGCACGTCGACGTCGAAGGCGTTGGTGTACTTCTGGCCGAGCTGGAAGATGTGGCCGATCTCGATGCCGCGGGAGGCGACCAGGGGGCCGCGGCCGTCGGGCGAGGGATCGCCGTCACGGACCTCGGCGGCCTCGATGGTGCCGTCGGGGGTGAAGTCACGCCCGGCGACCAGGCCGACGACGTGCTTGCCCTTCGCGTCCGCGCCGGTGATCCAGGCGGTGCCGGTGACAACACGAGGATCGACCAGGAAGCGAACACCGTTGGCCTGCAATGCCTTCGGCCCGATGTAACCCTTCACCAGGAACGGGTTGGCGGCGAAGTCGGCCTCGGTGAGCAACTCGACCTCGGCGGGTTCGACGGAGGCGCCGAGGCGCTTGTCATCGACCTCGCGATCGCCGGGGACGCCGATGCCGACGATCTCGGACTTGCCGTCCGGGTGGCGCAGCTTCACCATCACGTTCTTCAGGGTGTCGGCCGCGGTGACGGGACGGCCGAACTGCTCCGCGATCCCGGCGCTGTTGGCCCAGTCGACGAGGGTCGCGATGGTGGGCGCGTCCGGGGTGTCGTGCACCACGGCCTCGGCCAAACCCTCGAGGGGCAGCGGCGCGGGCGCGGGCGTGATCACGGCCTCTACGTTGGCCGCGTAACCGGACTCGACACAGCGCACATAGGTGTCCTCACCGACCGGGCTGTCGGCCAGGAACTCCTCGGACGCACTGCCGCCCATCGCACCGGACGTGGCCGCCACGATGACGTACTTGACGTGCAGCCGGTCGAAGATCCGCTGGTAGGCCTCGCGATGCGCGGCGTAGCTCGCCTTCAGGCCGTCCTCGTCCAGGTCGAACGAGTACGAGTCCTTCATGATGAATTCGCGCCCACGCAGGATGCCCGCGCGGGGCCGTTCCTCGTCGCGGTACTTGTTCTGGATCTGGTACAGCATGACCGGCAGGTCCTTGTACGAGTTGTATTCGCCCTTCACGGTGAGCGCGAACAGTTCCTCGTGGGTCGGGCCGAGCAGGTAGTCCGCGCCCTTGCGGTCCTGCAGGCGGAACAGGCTGTCGCCGTACTCGGTCCAGCGGTTGGTGGTCTCGTACGGGTCGCGCGGCAGCAGCGCGGGCAGCGAGATCTCCTGGGCGCCGATCGCGTCCATCTCCTCGCGCACCACGTTTTCCACCCGGCGCAGCACGCGCAGTCCCAGCGGCAGCCAGGAGTACACGCCCGGCGCGACGCGCCGCACGTATCCGGCGCGGACGAGCAGTTTGTGGCTGGGCACCTCGGCGTCGGCGGGATCGTCGCGCAGGGTACGCAGGAAAAGGCGAGAGAGGCGGGTGATCACGGATGCACAGGGTAGTCGCTGGCTGAGCAATGTTCACAGCGCATTACCGTTATCGCTCGTGCTGGTGCTGCTGCCTCCCTCCGAAACCAAGTCCGACGGTGGTACGGACGTTCCGCTCGACCTCGGCGAGCTGTCGATGCCGCAGCTCACGGCGGTGCGTGACCGGCTCGTCGATGAGCTGACCAAGCTAGCCACCGACCCGGACGCCAGCCGCGCGGTGCTCGGCCTCGGCAAGGGGGCTGACAGCGAGATCGCCCGCAACGCCGCCCTGCGCACCTCCCCCACCCGGCCCGCGCTCGAGCGCTATACCGGCGTGCTCTACGACGCGCTGGACGCGAACTCGTTCAGCAAGCCGCAGCGCGCCAAGGCGTACGCGCGACTCGGCATCGGCTCCGCCCTGTTCGGCGCGGTGCGCGCGAGCGACCCGATCCCGGCCTATCGGCTCTCCGGCGGCTCGAAACTGCCCGGCCTGCCCACCCTTTCGGCCGTGTGGCGCGACTCGCTCGCGGAGGCCCTGCTCGCCGAGGCCGCCGGCGACCTCGTTGTCGACCTGCGCTCGGGCACCTATCAGCAGCTCGGCCGGGTTCCCGGGGCCGTCACCGCCAATGTGCTCACCGAGCATGCCGACGGCAGTCGCACCGTGGTGAGCCATTTCAACAAGCATCACAAGGGTCTGCTCGCCCGTGCCCTGGTCCTCACCCGCGCCGAGCCCACCGACGTCCGCGGCCTGGCGAAGGTCGCGGACAAGGCGGGCTTGCGTGCCGAAATCGCCTCGCACACCGAGTTGTTGATCATCACCTGAGCGGCTCGTCCTACCGCGTCAGGCCGCCGGTCCGGTGAGTTCGGTCAGCTCGCGCAGGTTCGTCTCCGTCGATGTCCCCATCCGCACAGTCTGACGAGCCACGCGGCCGCCGACAATGCGCGGGCGCTGTGGCCTACAGCACGTGCGTGGAAAAAATGAGATGCGCCGACCCGCGGCGGTTCCGTACCGTGGCATGGGAGCTCGGGGGTTGCCGGAACGGGAGGATTCGGCGGCCCCGAGCTGAATGTAGGTGCACCGCGCGGTAATGCGCGGCGGGGACGCCACTTTCGTAGAAATACCGCTCGGGGCCGACCGCCATCGGCCCCGAGCCCCACAGACTCCCTCGCCGCGCGCGGGGGGAAGCGCAGCAGCGCACAACTCGATCTGAAGCCAAAGCTGAATCACGCGGCGTCAGTGGGGGTTCGAGTCCCCCTCCGGGCATCCAGGTCCGGGTAGCCCAACTGGTAGAGGCAACCGTGGCCAACCTCAGACTCTCGCTCCAGCACGAGTATTCGCCGCCGAACACCGCAGGACGAGGAAAGGACATCCCGCGACGAGATGCCGGTTCAACTCCGGCCTTCCGCGCCCATGCGGAGGTGGTCTAACCGAATGACACGTCGCTGACCTCGGGCTCATCCGATCCCGACGCCGGGGTGTGCGATCGGGCGGCATTCTCGAGCCCGGGAGCAGGCTGCGCTCCCGGGTTCTGCATATCCGGCGCCCTCGATCAGCCCGAGCCACTGCGCGCCTCGCCCTGCTCGACCACGATGTCCTGCGACACCTCGTCGTCTTGTCCCTCCGTGTTCGCACCCGCGAGCGACTCTCGTCGATCGATGGCGTATTGCAAGGCCAGCGCGCCGAAGACGATTGCGGCACCGGCAATCTGATGTGCGTAGAGCACATCGCCGCGCAGTCCTACCCCGAGTGCCACCGCGACCAGCGGCATCAGATAGAAGGCGAGCCCGGCCTGCAACGGCCCGACCGCACCGATCAGCCAGTAGTTGAGCAGGAACGCCACCGCCGTGCCGATGCCCATCGCGATCAGCGAACCGGTCACCGCGGGAGTCGGATTCATGGTTTTCAGCAATTGCGGCGCGGTGACCACGAGCATCAGCAGACCGGCGACGATCGCCTGACTCGCCGCCAGCGCCACCTTGGAGTAGCCGAGCGTGCTGATCAAATGCTTCGCGTACGCATAGGCCACGGCGTAACAGACAGCGCCGCCCAGGCACGCGAGCTGCCCGGTCAACGTCGAGCGTGACTGTTCGCCCCACGGCGCCATCAGCACGATGATCCCACCGAACCCCAGCACCGAGGCGACCACCTCGCCACGACTCCCCTTGTGCCGCAACAGCAGCCAGACAACAGGCAGCGACGCCAACGGCGTCACGCTGTTGTAGATGCCGGCCATGCTGACCGACACGTTCTGCTGCCCCCAGGCGAACAGCATCCACGGCAGCGCCTGCCCGAGCACCCCCATCAGCAACAGCCGCGCCCAAATGCCCCAGCCGCGCGGCAACTGCCGCCGCATCGCCACGCAGATGGCCAGCAGGATGGCGCCACCCAGCCACAGCCGTGCCGCCACGATCTGCGCCGGATCGGCGCCATCCAGGGCCACATCGACCAGTAGGAAGTTGGAGCCCCAGATGGCCGCGAGTGCGATCAGAGCAAGGCGGCTAGCGGCGAGCACGTGAGCGCCCTTCCCGTCTCCACTGGATAGTTGTCGGTGAATATGCGCAGCCCGCCGTCGGCGTACCAGGACATGATCTGGCTATCCAGTCGAGCGCGCAGCTCGATGATATCGACGACCGCCTTGGCGCATTCGTTGAGTTCCTCGTGGCCGACGAAGGAGAATTCGGCGAGCAGATCGAGGGTGACGGCCTCGTGCTCCTCGTCCTCGTTGACACCGGAATGCGCGGCGATCGGCTTGGCGAATTCCTCGGACAGCTCGTGCTCCCGGCAGCGGGTGAGGAACAGTTCGAGGAAATCGGGTTCCGGTTCCTCCATCGGGAACAGCGTGCTGATGATGCCGAGCGGGAACTGGTAGGCATGCACCCCCATCGTCGCCATGATCGACATGGTCGCGGGCAACGGCTGCATCCGCAGCAGCTGATCCCGGGTGATGCCCACGGCTTTCAGCGACTTTTCCAGCATGCGGTCGTGGTTGCGTTCGGCTTGATAGAACGCCATGAACTGCTGCCAGACCTCGATACCGATATCGTCGCGCGCCAACAGCGGGGCCAACGCGCGCGGGCACAAATGCGTGACGTGCCAGTATTCGATGGCATAACCGATGATCTGGTCCCTGCTCAGCTCGCCGGAGACGAGCGCATCGCTGAACGGGCTGTTGATGGTCGCCCGCGCCGCGTCGGCCGCGCGCTTGAGGTGGGCGTAGGCGCCGACACCGGTGGTTCCGCTCGACGGATCGACCGCATCCGAGTCGGCCAGCATGCCCTGCTCGTCGAGGGCTTCCAGGACCGCGTCGAACTCCTCCCGGCTCCCGGGGAACTCGGCGGCGAGATCGTCGGCCGACCGGGCACCGGATGCCAACGACAGAAAGAACTTTCGTGATTCGTCCGCGCGACCCTCGAGGTATTCGAGCTCGATCCAATGCTTGTCCGCCAGGTAGGACAGCCGGATGCCGTCGGCCGTCTCGGTCCGCTCGACCTCGCGGCGCAATGTCGGACGCCGCAGCATCTCATGACCGGCCATCTTCAACTCCTGCGGTGGTAGTGACGGGTGACGAGCCGATCGTGCGCACCAGCGGCCGACCGGGATCGCCGTAATATTCGAGAATTCCGTTGAAGAACTCGGCATAGGCCTCGACGAACAGATGCGCCTTACCGACCAGGCGCGCTTCGGTGCCGACGGGAAGCGGCGGCAGCGCCGCGAAGAACTCCCGGCTCACGCTGCCGTGATCATGGCCGGCATTGACCTTCGCGTGCTGCCGCAGCGGCTCGACGAAATGCGGCGCGATTCCCGCGGTAGCACAGGCGCGCAGGAACGAATCGTAGTAGGCGCCTTCGCCTTCGGCCTTTTCCAGACGTCCTTCGAGAATGCCGATGGTGGCGATGAAGAACAGCGGATCGGTCCGCGCCCACCAGGACAGCAATTTGATCAAGCCCGAGGTGGTGGACAGCGGCCGGGCGGCCACCAGGTCCTGGCGACTGATGCCCAAGCCTTCGAAGGCCCGGACCACGATGTCGTCGTGGCGGTGCTCCTCGTGATAGAAGTCGTTCGCCATGACGCGGATCGCGTCGCTGCTCGGATAGGACAGGATCGCGGAGTCGAATTCGCTTTCGCGGGACAGGAAGAACCAGTTCTCCAGTCCGAACCCGTAATACACGTTCGGCTCGACCTGTTCCGGGTGGTCGAGGATGGCGCGCCAGAACGGGCCGTCGTAGATCAGTTCCTCGAGCAGTCGATTCACCACGTGTTCGACGCCGCTGAGCACCGCCATCGGCGATTCGGCCTCGGGCACCGAGCGGTCGGCGAGCAGGCCGGCGATCTGCGCGGGTAGCAGGATCGTCGTGAGCTGGTCCGGCGCGACGCCGGTCTTCGCCGAGATCTCCGCGAGGGATGCGGAACCATCGGTCGAGCGCAGTACCGCGCCGAGCTGCTCGGCGGTGATGTCACCTTCCGGCTCGACCTCGAATGTCACCTCCCCACTGCGCAATTCGAGAGTGTTGGCGGAGGTGTCCGATACCTCCGCCAAGAGCTGGGGCTTGCCCGGGATTGTTCGAGTCACCGCGCCGTCGACCTTTCGTACCAAGGAATTCAAGGGGCGGGTGGGGCGCCCCGATGCAGGGCCGCCCCATCCTTACTCTGCTGCGAACTCAGAGATGAACTGCGGTCAGAGCGACAACCTTCGAAGTACGACGAATTTTCATGACAAACCTCCCCTCGGAGACCATGCGCTGGTGCGCCAACCGCTGCGTGGGCTGACGCCGAGCGGCTAACGAAATGTCCGATATCGGACGCCCCAAGAATAACAGCGGCCACACAGAAGTGAGGCGAAATCTATTGCCCCCCTTAACATTTAGATAGTCCACCCCTATTATTCGGGGCATGACACCACACATTCTGTCAGCGGTGAAAGCTCAACGCCCCTGCGCCCGGCGCGGACTAGACAATCGGCACAGCAAAGGAGGCGGAGGTAATTGAGTGGTCACTTACTCGTATCGAACCGAGTTCACCTGCACGGCAATGGATCAGGCGCACGGACGACACGTCGTCGAAAGCTGACACGACATCGAAAGGGTAGGCCACCCTCGGACGGCACTGAACCCGGGAGCGCCGCAACGCTCCCGGGTTCATGGTGGCCGGCGTTACCGCTGGGCCGCGTCCACCAATGCGCGAATCGTCTCGGCGCCGGCCGGCGCGCCCGCGTTCTCCCAGAACGGAAGTGCCGACGAGTACACATCCCCGTACACCGGCGTGTTCACCTGGAAGCGCCAGCTCTCGCGCAACGGGCCGACGTCGACGATGTCGTACCCGAGTACGTCGAGCAGATGTGCCGCAGCGGCTTTCGCCGCCGGGTCATCGCCGGCGATCGGCAGCGCCGTGCGGTCCGGCGCGCCGGCCGGGCGGGCCAGCTGGCCGAGGTGCGCGAAATAGATGTTGTTGAACGCCTTCACCACCTTCGAGGTCGGCAAATGCCGCTGCAGCAGTTCGCTGCTCGTGGTCGACCCGTCCTCGATCTCGGCGAACGTGCCGTCCCGATCCGGATAGTAATTGTTGGTGTCGATCACGACCTTGCCCGCCAGCGGCGCCACCGGCACCTGCCGGTAGTTGCGCAGGGGCACGGTCACCACCACGATGTCGCCCGCCGCGGCCGCCTCCTCGGCGGTGGCCGCCCGAGCCCGTGGACCGAGCTCCGCGACCAGATCGGCCAGCGTCTCCGGACCACGCGAATTGCTGAGCACCACATCCAGCCCCGCGACGATGGCGAGCCGCGCCACGGTACTGCCGATATTTCCACTACCGATCAATCCAATGGTGGTCATACAGCGTCAAACGACGCCGCGACCTGCGATGTTCCCGCGCGCGACGCGGGCCGCTCAGCGGCGTGAGCGGCGTCACGCGGGGCCGCTACGGTGCGTCGGCGGTGGCGGTGAGGTCACGGATGAGCAGCGCGGCATGCAGCGACGTGCGAGACTCGCCGTCCTCGAGATCGACGGCGAGGATGCGCTCGATGCGGGCCAGCCGGTCATAGAGGGTGGGTCTGCTGATATTCAGCCTGCGCGCGAGTTCGGTCTTGTTGCCCGCCAGGTCGAGGAACTGGCGCAGGGTGCGGGTCAGGTCGGCGGTGTGCCGAATGTCGTAGCGCAGCAACGCACTCAGCTCGGTCTCGGCGAAGCGTTGCACGCCCGGCTCGTTGCGGATCAGCGAGAGCAGGCCGCGCAGCCGCACGTCGCCGCTGCGGTAGAACGGCCGAGGCGCCGAAGTCTGCAGCGAGAGTGCCACTTCCGCGACGTGCGCGGCGTGCGGTAGTTCGTGCGCGGTGTCGAGCAGCGAATCCGATTCCGCGCCAACGCCGATCACCACCCGCTCGACGCCGTCGACCCGGCGCACCTCGCCGGTGATCGCGGTGCACGCGGCCGTCAGGCTGTCGTCCAGGTCGCCGCTACGCGGCAGCGCCAGCACCATGCCGACCCGGTCGCCCTGGTCGGCGGCGGCGAGCGCGGTGAGCTTCGCCAGGCCGAGGCCGTGCGTGACCGCGTCCAGGATGCCCGCGGCCCGGCGCTGCCGCGCCACCGGATCGGTCTCCGCGACCGCGGCGACATCGATGGCCAGCGGCACGTAGGCGGCGCGGCGAGCCAGGCCGAGCGCGGCGGCCCGCGCCACCGCGTCCCGCTCGTCCAGCACCCGGCCATTGACCATGTCGTCGATCAGGCCGGTCTGCGCCTGACGATGCAGGCCGAAGCGGTCCTTCTCGATCATCCGATGCAGCGTGAGCGTCTGGGCGGCCCGTTCGAGCACCATTCTGGCGCGGGCGGTCGGCGTGTCCGTGGCGGGCAGGATCAGCCGCCCCCATCGCTGGGTGTGCGGGCCGACGGCCACCGCGTCCCACCCGTCGGGCAGCAGCCGCGAGGTGGTCTCCCAGTCGTCGAGCAGCGCCGAGGTGGACGCGTGCTTGGCGGTGAGCGTGAGCACGCGATGCGACAGGTCCTCCAGCACCACCGACGAATCGAGCATGTCCGCGGCGGTTTTCACGATCTCGGCGAGGGAGGCGCGGCGCACGCTGAGGTCGGTGAAGGTCTCGTGCACGGTGCGCGCGAATTCGAGCTCGGCGTACTGCTCGGCCACGATGACCCGGTGCACCGCCTCGGTGATCTCGACGAATCGGGTGATCTTGTGCAGCACGACCAGCGGAAGACCGAGCGCGTCGGCGGTCGCGGCGACGACCGGCGGGAGCTCGGGAACGTAACCACCCAACTCGATGACCAGCCCGGCCACCCCGGCCGCCGCCAGCGCGGTCAGGTAGCCGACCGTGGCGATGTCGCCGTGACTCATGGCCTGCCCGGTGGTGAGAATCAGTTCCCCGCCGACCAGCAGCTGCGCCACATCCGCCACGTCGCTGACATGCACCCAGCGCACCGGCCGGTCCAGCGAACCGCCCGCCACCACCTCGGGCTCCCCCGCGCACACCACCGGCATCGCCAGCACATCGGCCACGGAGGGAAGCACCGACGAATCGTAATACGAAAACGGAAATCACGTACAGATCGTCGGGCCATCGAGGAAGGTTGATGCCGGAGAGTAGTACCGAGGAGGCGTCCATCCCGCCGACGCACCGCCACGCTCACGGATCGAATCGAATCGAGGAGACATGCAGACAATCGCGCACTGGCTCGACGGCAAGGCTTTCGCAGGCACCAGCGAGGCGACCGCGCCGGTGACCAATCCGGCGACCGGGGTGGTGACCGGACAGGTCGCGCTGGCGAATGTCGCGGACACCCGCGCGGCCATCGACGCCGCGGCCGATGCCTTCCCGGCCTGGCGGGACACCTCGCTGGCGCGACGCACCCAGATCCTGTTCCGGTTCCGCGAGCTGCTGAACGAGCGCAAGGAAGAGGTGGCGAAGCTGATCACCGCGGAGCACGGCAAGGTGCTCGCCGACGCCATGGGCGAGGTCAGCCGCGGTCTGGAGGTCGTCGAGTTCGCCTGCGGCGTACCGCATCTGCTGAAGGGCGGCTACACCGAGAACGCGTCGACGAAGGTGGACATCTTCTCCATTCGTCAGCCGTTGGGCCCGGTGGCGGTCATCTCGCCGTTCAATTTCCCGGCGATGGTGCCGATGTGGTTCTTCCCGCTGGCGATCGCGTCGGGTAACACCGTGGTGCTCAAGCCGAGCGAGAAGGATCCGTCGGCGTCGCTGTGGCTGGCCGAGCTGTGGGCCGAAGCGGGTTTGCCCGCAGGCGTTTTCAATGTTGTGCAGGGCGACAAGGTCGCGGTCGACGAGTTGCTGGACAACCCGGCGATCAAGGCGGTCTCGTTCGTCGGCTCCACCCCGATCGCGAAGTACGTCTATCAGCGCGGGACCACCGCGGGCAAGCGGGTGCAGGCACTGGGCGGCGCGAAGAACCACATGGTGGTGCTGCCGGACGCCGATCTGGATCTGGCCGCCGATGCCGCGGTGAACGCCGGATTCGGTTCCGCGGGTGAGCGATGCATGGCGATCAGCGTGGTGGTCGCGGTCGGCGACGCGGCCGACGAACTGGTCGGCAAGATCACCGAGCGGGCCACCACCATCAAGACCGGCGACGGCACCCGCGGCACCGACATGGGTCCGCTGGTCACCCGCGCACACCGCGACAAGGTCGCCGAGTACATCGCGGCGGGCGAATCCGCAGGTGCCAGTGTGGTACTCGATGGGCGCGGGATCGAAGCCGACGGCGCGGCGGACGGGTTCTGGCTCGGGCCAACGATTCTCGATCACGTCGGCACGCAGATGAGCGTCTACACCGACGAAATCTTCGGCCCCGTCCTCTCGGTGGTGCGGGTGGACAGCTATGACGACGCGCTCGCGCTGATCAACGCCAACCCCTACGGCAACGGCACCGCCATCTTCACCAACGACGGCGGCGCGGCCCGGCGCTTCCACAACGAGGTGGAGGTCGGCATGGTCGGCATCAACGTGCCGATCCCGGTTCCCATGTCCTACTACAGCTTCGGCGGCTGGAAGAACTCGCTGTTCGGCGATTCGCACGCGCACGGAGCCGACGGGGTGCACTTCTTCACTCGGGGCAAGGCCGTCACCACGCGCTGGCTCGACCCGAGCCATGGCGGCCTGAATCTCGGCTTCCCGGAGAACAAGTAGACCTGCCCCGCGAACAAGCAACCACAAATCCAGCGACGCAGGAGAACTCGCCGATGACCCTCCCGAACGGATTGACACCGGAGACCGCCCGCGCGGCCGCCGAACACGCGTACGAGCTCGACCGCCGCCACGTCTTCCACTCCTGGTCCGCCCAGGCGCACCTGAACCCGATGACGATCAGCGCCGCCCAGGGCTGTTACGTCTGGGACGGCGAGGGCAATCGGCTGCTCGACTTCTCCTCCCAGATGGTGAACACCAATATCGGCCACCAGCACCCGAAAGTCGTTGCGGCGATCCAGGAGCAGGCGGCCAAGCTGTGCACCGTCGCACCGCCGCACGTCAACGACGCCCGCTCGGAGGCGGCCAGGCTGATCGCCGAGCGGACACCGGGCGAGCTGAACCGGATCTTCTTCACCAACGGTGGCGCCGAGGCCGTCGAGCACGCGGTGCGGATGGCCCGGCTGCACACCGGCCGCTACAAGGTGCTGGCGCGCTACCGCTCATATCACGGTGGCACCGAGACCGCGGTCAACCTGACCGGTGATCCGCGGCGCTGGGCCAACGATCACGGCAACGCCGGCGTGGTGCACTTCTTCGGCCCGTTCCTCTACCGCACGCAATTCCATTCGACCGACGAAACCGAGGAAACCGAGCGCGCTTTGGCGCATCTCGAGCAGACCATCGCGTTCGAGGGACCGGACACCATCGCGGCCATCGTGCTCGAATCCATCCCCGGCACAGCGGGAATCATGATTCCACCGCCGGGGTACATGGCGGGTGTCCGAGCGCTGTGCGACAGGTACGGCATCATCTTCATCGCCGACGAGGTGATGTCGGGGTTCGGCCGGACCGGAAAATGGTTCGCGATAGAGCATTTCGAGGGCGTTGTGCCCGACCTGATCACCTTCGCCAAGGGCGTGAACTCCGGGTACGTGCCGCTCGGCGGGGTGGCGATCAGCCCGGCCATCGCCGCGACGTTCGACGACCGGCCCTACCCCGGCGGGCTCACCTACTCCGGTCATCCGCTGGCCACGGCCGCTGCGGTCGCGACGATCACTGCGATGGCGGACGAACACATCATCGAGAACGCCGCCGACGTCGGTGCCCGGGTCCTCGGTCCCGGCCTGCGCGAGATCGCCGAGCGCCACCCGAGCATCGGCGAGGTGCGCGGCACCGGGGTGTTCTGGGCGTTGGAATTGGTTCGCGATCGGGTGACTCGCGAACCGCTCGCGCCCTACGGCGGCACGAGTCCGGCGATGAACGAGGTCGTCGCCGCCTGCAAGGCCGCCGGGCTGCTGATGTTCGTCAACTTCAATCGGTTGCATGTGGTGCCGCCGTGCATTGTCACCGAGGCCGAGGCCAAGGAGGGTCTCGCCATTCTCGACCACACGCTGACCGTGGCCGACCGGCACGCTTCCTGACCGCAGGCATTCTGGCGACGGCCGGGGCCGACCGCATGGTCGGTCCCGGCTTTCGCCGGACCGGAATGCCATTGGCCCCCGGGGTGTTCCAGTTAGGCGTGACCGATACCACTGAGCTTTCCGACGATCTGAAGAAGTATCTGGACGAGTCGAAGGTGTTCGCGACCGCGGCGACGATCGGGCCCAATGGGCAACCACACCTGACCGTCATCTGGCTGAAGCGCGACGGCGACGATCTGCTGTTCTCCACCACCACCACGCGTCAGCAAGGCAAGAACCTGGCCCGCGATCCGCGGATCACCGTGCTGATCCTGCCGCCGGAAGACCCGTACAAGTACGCGGAGATCCGCGGCACCGCGACGCTCACGCCGGATCCGGACAAAACCCTGCCGGACGAGCTGTCGGACAAATACACCGGGCAGAAGTACTCGGACTTCAATCCCGCCTCGGTCAACGACGGCCCGCGGATCACCGTCCGCGTAACGCCGCGCAAGGTCGCCGGTCGATTCTGAAAACCGCGGGCCCGGCAGGTTCAGGCCTGCTGGGCCTCTTCCTGCGCGTGCTGCGCCTGGGCGACCTGCGCCGCCGTGTATCGGATGGCCAGCGCGACCAACAGGGTCAGCAGGACGCCGACGCCGCATAGGAACAGCGCAAGGGTGTAGCCGCCGCTCAGCGCGTCGAGCTGCGAGGTGTTCATCGCGCTCGGCTTGATGGTGTTGCTGCCGCCCAGCGCCAAGCTGCGCGAGACCACGACCGGGCCGAGGAATCCCAGGGCCAAGGCCGGTCCGAACGCCAGCAACATCTGGCCGACCGCGCTCAGCGGGCCGATCTCGGTGATCTCGACGCCCACGATCAAGCACAGCGGCACGATGACCAGCACGATGCCGACGCCAGTGCCGATCACCAGGAACAGCACGAGCAATGTGGGCAGGTTCGCGGTGCGGTCCAGGGTCGAGCCGAACACCAGGGCGACGGCCGCCAGGCCCGCGCCGGCGCCGATCAGGATCCGCGGCGCCACCCGCATGACCAGCTTGGAAGTCAGCCCGCCGCCGATGCCCATGCCGATGGTGAACGGAATGAAAATCAGACCGGCCTGTAAAGCGCTATAGCCCAGCACATTCTGCACGTACTGCGCGCCGAAGACAGAGATGCCGCCCATCACCCCGCTGGCCAGCAGCACCGCGACGAAGGTCGCGACCCGGTCCTGGCTGCTGAACAGCGACCAGGGCAGCAGCGGATTGTCCACGTTGCGCTCGGCCAGGATGAAGGTGATCAGCAGGACGCCGCCGGTCACCAGCGAACCGATGATCACGGGGTGGCCCCACCCCAGCACGGGACCCTCCATGCCCCCGAACACCAGCGTGGCGACGCCGATGGTGGCCAGCACGGCACCGCGCACGTCGAGGGAGAGGCGATGGTGTCCGGTGTCGCGCAGGTAGCGCAGCGCCCCCACGAAAACCAGCAGGCCGATCGGCACGTTTATCAGGAAGATGCCGCGCCACCACACATCGGCCAGCGCGCCGCCGACCACCAGGCCGCCGACCGAGCCGACACCGACCATCGCGCCGAAGATCGCGATGGCCTGATTGCGCGCCTTGCCCGGCGCGAAGGTCGTCGCGACCAGGGCCAGGGCCGTGGGCGAGGCGAAGGCCGCGCCGACGCCCTGTACGGCCCGCATACCGATCAGCATCCCGCCGTTGATCGCCAGACCACACAGCAGCGAGGAGAAGGTGAACAGGCCGACCCCGAGCAGGAACATCTTCTTGCGCCCGAATGCGTCGCCGACCCGACCTCCGAGCAGCATGAGCCCGGCATAGGTGAGTGCGTAGGACGTGATCACCCAGTTCGCGCTGGACGCGGACATCCCGAAATCCGCCTGCAACCGCGGGACCACCAGAATCATGACCGTGCCATCCAGCACGCTCATCAGCTGCATCCCACTGAGGACGAGAATCGCGAGCCCGAAAGCCCGCTGTGTCACTGGATACTGCATCTGCGCAGCGGGATTCTGGAGCACAGTGAGCCACTGTAATTGATTCCGGCGGGCACCCGGCTTCGGATGCGCGCCCGGCCGATGCGCCAGGCTGTGCGCGCTGCCGCCGGTCCCCACACACGGTCGCCGCGGAGCTCGACCGCCCGCGCGCCGAAGGTAGTCAGCCGACAGCTCGGGCAGCCGATGCCCCGAATCGCGCGTCGCTCACCGCCGGTCGATAGACAACCGCTCGGGTCAGCCGGCCGTCGAATCGGCGGCCGCCGAGAAACCCGCGGTCGGACCGATCACTACGATCGCGGGCGGGCGGATGCCTTCCGCTTTGACGCGCGCGGCGACGGTGCCGAGGTCGGCGCGCACCACGCGTTGGGTGCGCATGGTGCCCTCTTGGATGACCGTGGCCGGGGTGGTTGCGGGGCGGCCGTTCTCGATGAGGACGGTGGCGAATTGTTCGATGCGTTCGACGGCCATCATCAGGACGACGGTGCCGCGCAGGCGCGCGAGGGCGGGCCAGTCGACCAGGGAGTCCGGATGGTCGGGGGCCACGTGGCCGCTGACCACGACGAATTCGTGGGTGACGCCGCGGTGGGTCACCGGGATGCCCGCCGCCGCGGGAACGGAGATCGGGCTGGTGATGCCGGGGACAACGGTGACCGGAATGCCCGCCTCGACGCACGCCTCGAGTTCCTCGAAGCCCCGGCCGAATACGTACGGGTCGCCACCTTTGAGCCGGACCACGAACTTGCCCGCTTTGGCGCCCTCGATGAGCGCGGCATTGATCGCGTCCTGGGCCATCGCTCGCCCGTACGGGATCTTCGCCGCGTCGATCACCTCGACGTCGGGACCGAGTTCGGCCAGCAGTTCCGGCGGGGCGAGGCGGTCGGCGACCACCAGATTCGCGCGACCGAGCAGGCGGCGGCCGCGCACGGTGATCAGGTCCGGATCGCCGGGCCCGCCGCCGACCAGCGCGACGCCCGGCGTGATCGGCGTCGAATCATCGGTCACCACACCGGATTGCAGCGCCTCCAGCAGCGCGTTGCGGACCGCGGCCGAGCGGCGATGCTGGCCGCCCGCCAGTACGCCGAGGGTCATGCCGTCGTAGCGGGCGGTCGCCGGAGTGACCGCGGTGCCGAGCCGTGCGTTGTCGGCGCGCACGCAGAAGATCCGGCGGCGCGTGGCCTCCTCGACGACGGCTGCGTTGGTTTCCGGTTCGTCGGTGCAGGCCATCACGTACCAGGCGCCGTCCAGGTCGCCGTCGGCGTAGGCCCGCAGCGTGACGGTGAGCTGCCCGGACGTCGCCATGCCCTCGACCGCGGGGGTCACCTCGCGGCTCACCACATGCACGTCCGCGCCGGAGGCGATCAGCAGCCCGAGCCTGCGCTGCGCGACGGTGCCGCCGCCGACCACGACGACGCGGCGGCCGTCGAGATCGAGCCCGACCAGATAGTTCGGGTCGCCCTCGTGTGGCGCGGCGGTATCGGATACCGCCTGGTCGGCGGTGTGGTCTGACGTGTTCGGCACAATTTTCGAGCCTACGGCCTCGGTTCGGCGCGACGGCAATCGACTCGGTCACCGCGGGTCCGAGGGCGAGTCAGCGGGAACCGGTCGAGGGCCCGGTGCGCACCGGATCGGCCATCGGCTGATCGTTCCTATACTCGGGCGCATGAAGCGCTGGAGCCGGACAGTAGAGATGGCGGCCGCCTCGATAGCTCTGGCCGTCGTGCCCGCCACAGCCGGTGTGGCGCACGCTGATCCGGCACCCTACGTGCCGACGCAGGGTGTCGAGTCGAAGTACTTCCAGGCGGGTCCGGCGGCGGTGACCGAGCGGCTCGGATTCGGGTGCTGCGACAGCACCGGGGCGAAGTTCGATATCTGGTATCCCACGGATCTGGGTACCGCGCGGCATCCGATCGTGCTGTGGGGTGACGGGACCGATGCGGTGCCGAGTCAATACTCCTATCTGCTGCGGCATTTGGCGTCGTGGGGCTTTGTCGTGATCGGCACCGAGAATCAGAAAACTGGGTCCGGGGCCGACATTCGGAAGTCGCTGGATTACCTGCTTGCGCAGGACGATGATCCGGCGAGCGTGTTCTACGGGAAGCTGGACAAGGCGGCGATCGGCGCGATGGGTCATTCGCAAGGAGCCGCCGGAGTGCTGAACGCACTGCGCGATTCGGGCGGGGCCATCAAAACCGCGGTGCCGCTGGAGCTTCCGGCTCAGCACTTCTGTTCTACCGCCAGCACCTGTGCCGATACCCGGTCGCTGACAACGGGTTCGGTGTTTCTGGTGAACGGGTCCGCCGATGGACTCATCTCGCCCTCGCAGCAGCTGGTGCCCTGGCAGGTGGAGGGGTTGCAGTCGAATCAGGGGTATTACGAGGCGACTCCGGCGAATCTGGCCAAGGTGTGGGGCACGCTCAACGGTCCGAATCACAACGACGTGCAGGGGCAGCCGGACTGCGCGGCCGCGTCGGTTCCGTGTGTGACCGGGGTGTACGGCTATCTCGGGTATCCGACGGCGTGGCTGATGGCGCAGTTGCGCGGCGATGCCACCGCGGCCGATATCTTCCGCGCCGGTGGTGAGTTCTGCACGCCAACGCCGAATTGGCACAACCAGATCAGCGCCGTCACCGGATGAGCCGGCCCGGACGGGCGAACTGTCCACTCCATGGTGCCGACTGGCTTACGGTTCGTCCGTTGCCCAGCGGCCCGGCACTAACGAGTTCAACCTAGCCCGCACCACCGACACAGAATGGAGGACGGCGCTTCCCCCCTCGTGGTGAACGAGGGGGTATCCGCGCTAAACATCCAATGACGCAGTCGATACCGGCACGACAACTGCTCGAGGTGGCCTACGACGAGGCGCGGCTCGGGCTCGCCGAGGGTGGCATCCCGATCGGCGCGGCGCTGTTCGCCGCCGACGGCACGCTGCTCGGCCGCGGCCACAACCGCCGTGTGCAGTCCGGCGATCCCAGCATGCACGCCGAGACCGACGCCTTCCGCGCCGCGGGCCGCCGCCGCGACTACGGGTCGACGATCATGGTGACCACCCTGTCGCCGTGCTGGTACTGCAGCGGCCTGGTCCGCCAGTTCGGCATCGGCTCGGTGCTCGTCGGCGAATCGCAGACCTTCTACGGCGGCCACGACTGGCTGGCCGAGAACGGTGTCGCGGTAACGGTTCTGGAGGACGATCGTTGCGTCGAGATGATGACCAAGTTCATCACCGAGAACCCCGCGCTCTGGAACGAAGACATCGGCGTCGCCGACGAGGTCGAGCCGCAATGAACACCTGACCTGCCGCAGCAGAGAGTGAGACGTTGATGAACGCGATCGCATCGATCGATCTGTCCCGGTGGCGAACCGGCGGTGCCGCGGCCGCCGAGGTCGAGCGCGAGGTGGACGAGGGGCTGCGTCGCGCCGGGTTCCTGCTGGTCCACGGGCACGGCGTACCGGAGGGTCTGGCAGGCCAGGTGCGCGCGGCGGCGCGGCGGTTCTTCGCGCTGCCGCACGCGGTGAAGGAGAAGTACGCCGTCACGGTCGGCGGGCGCGGGTGGATCGGGCCGGGCAAGGAGGCCAACGGCTACGCGGAGGGCACCGAGACGCCGCCCGATCTGAAGGAGACCTTCGCCATCGGCGCGGACACCGCGACCGGCGATCGACGGGTCGACGACGTCTGGTTCCTGCCCAACGTCTGGCCGGACGAGGTGCTCGAGCTCCGCGAATTGGCGACCGCCTACACCGCCGCCGCACACATCCTGTCCGACGAACTACTCGCCCTGTTCGCGGCCGCACTTCACTTGCCCGCCAACCCCTTTCAGTCCTTGGCCGCCTGCCCCACCTGGACCTGCAACATCAACCACTACCCGCCGATGACCGTGGTCGGCGCACCGCAGCATGGCCAGTTCCGGATCGGCCCGCACACCGATTTCGGCACCGTCACCGTGCTGGACCGCGAGCCCGGCGCGGGCGGCCTGCAGGTGTTCACCGAGGTGGAAGGCTGGGCCGACGCACCCTACGACCCCGCCGCCCTTACGGTGAATATCGGTGACCTGCTTGCCTATTGGAGCGGCGAACGCTGGCCGTCCGGCCGGCACCGGGTGCTGCCACCGCAAGCGCAAGCGCCAGCGGAAGACCTGGTGTCCCTCATCTACTTCTACGAACTCGACCACGACGCCGTCGTCACCCCACTCGAACCCCCGATCGGCCGAGTAACCGGCCGACCCCCGGTCGTCTCCGCGGCCTTCCTACGCACCCGCCTCGACGCCATCACGATCGGCTGAACACAGTTGGTCAGCTGAAGTGGGGGTAGTCCTGGACCCACTTGAACTCGGTGCTGCGCAACGGGAACGACTTCAGGTCCACCTGTTCGAGCGACAGAGTCACCTGGTGGCCGCGCAGCTGACCGTCCAGCCGTAACCGATCCGGTGCCGATTGGCTGTAGGTGAAGGTCCCGATCGGAGTCGGCGCACGCTTCCCACGCACATCGTCACCCGCCGCCTGCGCCACCGTGATCGTGTGCGCCGCACTGTCGACGACGCCGCGCACCGGAACCAGTCTGCCGTCCATCTGCTGGTATGCCATCCCTCTGATGTCGAAAACAACCCGCCGCCAACGATTTTGATCCGTCGTCAACGGCGCGACGGGCTGACCGTCCTGGCTGAACTCCGACACCGCCCAAATCCCGTACAGCGGTGGCTTCGGCGCACCTCCGCCGGCCTCTTTCCAGCCCTTCAGATCGTCGGGGACGATGCTGACCAGCACCCACAGCAGCAGCGCGACCTGCCCGGCGATCGCCACCCGCCGCCACCGTCGCGCGTGGAACAGCTCCGGTTGCCGCGCCGGATCCGTCGAACGTTGCAGGACAAGCACGTTCGCCAGCCTCTTCGCTTGCGGCGCCAGCACCACCAGCGACAGCAGCAGCAAATGAAACGACAGAATCTTCACCGGCACAGCGAAGGTCATGTTCAGCACGAACACCTGGGCCATGCTCACCACGCTGATCATCGCGCCCAGGGTCGTGGTCCTCGGCAGGAACAGCAGCAGTCCGCCGAGCACTTCCGCGGAGCCGAGCAACATCTCGTAGACGGGGGAGCTGCCGACTTGCAGCCACAGCACACCGGTCAGCGGGAAATTCCCATAGGGCGTGAGCAAGTTCATGAGCGACGGCTCGGGCATCTGCAAGGGAATCAGCTTCCCGAACCCGTAGATCAGCATCGTCGCGCCAAGGCACAACCGGACGAAGAGCAGGAACCACGCGTGCAGCGCTTGGTAATTCGGGCGCCGTCGATCCAGCACGGACCACCCGACGGTCGCCGCGACGGCTGTTACCAAGATGCAGAACACGAAGATCCAGATGATCGCCTGGTCGCCGCTGCCCGAATCCAGGTGCAGCGCGACGTCGGCCCCGAAGACGCTCCTGCCCACCCACTCGAGCGCAGGACTCAGCGGGTACAACAACCCCTGGGATGCCCAGGCCGGGAGCTGCTTGCCGAAAATCCCGGCGTAGACGAGCGGCAACCCGAATCCCACGCAGATCAGCACGAAATAGCCGAAAGAGAAGCGGAACGCGATGCGGGTCAACAGGCTCCACTCGGGGTGCGCGGCTTCACCAGGGCTATCGTGCTCGACCGTTTTCACACCGACCGCCGTCACAACGAACCTCCAGATCCCCGTACGTCCCGTAAGCCGACGGTATCCAGCCGAACGAGGTTCCGCCTCCGGGAGATCCCCGAGTCCCCCCTCCATCGCAAGTCGTACCGGCACCCGCAGCCGCACGCCCTTGATAGCGTGCGGCTGCGTTCGTCAGCTGAAGTGAGGGTAGTCCTGAACCCACTTGAACTCGGTGCTGCGCAACGGGAACGACTTCAGGTCCACCTGTTCGAGCGCGAGGGTGACGTGGTGGCCGTTGAGTTGGCCGTCCAGGTTCAACCGGTTCGGTGTGGGTTGGCTGTAGGTGAACGAAGCGAGCTGGGTCGGCTGCGCCTGCGCGATGCCACCTGGCAAGGTGTCACCTGCCGCCTGGGACACCGTGAGGGTTTGTGCCTGGCTGTCGACCGCGCCGACGACCGGCACCAGTGTGCCGTCCATCTTCTGATAGGTCATGCCGCCGATGTCGAAAACCACCCGCTGCCAACGGTCTTGGTCGGTGGTCAGCGGCGGGATCGGCTGACCGTCCTGACTGAACTCCGACACCGTCCATATCCCGTACAGTGCGGGCTTCGCGGCTCCGCCACTTTCGTTCCAGAACTCTATGTCCGGTTGCACTTGGCCGACCAGCACCCACACGGCGAGCACCGCCTGCACACCGACCGCGATCAACCGGACGCGACGCGAACGGAACGGCTCAGGCTGCGTGGCAGGCTCCGACGACCGTTGCAGCACAAGCACCTTCGCCAGTCGCCCGGCCTGCGGCGCGAGCAGCACCAGCGAGATCAGCATGAGGTGACCGGCCAGGATCTTCACCGGCACATCGAAGGTCATGTTCAGGATGAACACCTGCATCATGCTCACCAGGCTGATCATCGCGCCGAGCGTCGCGGTCCGCGGCAGGAACAGCAGCAGGCCACCGAGCACTTCCGCGCAGCCGAGCAGGATCTCGTAGACGGGCGAACTACCGACCTGCATCCAGAGGACGGCCGCCGGGGTGAAGTCGCCGTACTGCGTGAGCAGGGTGGCCAGCGGCGGCTGCGGCATCTGGGACGGAATGACCTTGGCCATGCCGTAGAAGAGCATCTGCCCGCCGAGGCAGAGCCGCAGGAAGAGCAGATACCAGGCGAGCAACCGCTGATAGTTCGGGCGATGGCGATCCAGCGCGGTCCACAGCGCCGTCGTCAGCACGGCGACTACCAGGATGCTGAACAGGAATACCCAGATGATCGCCTGGTCGCCGCTGCCGGAATCCAGATGCAGCTGGACGTCCGCGTCGAAGACGTGCCGTCCGACCCATTCCCAGACCGGGCTCAGCGGATACAGGAATCCATTGATCGCGCGCTCGGGGAGCTTTGGACCGAGCACTCCGGCGAACACGAACAGGAACTGCGAAAATATCAGGCAGAACAGGCCGAAGTAGGTGAAGCAGAACCGGAAGGCGATGCCGGTCAACAGGTTCCACCTCGAGTTCGCACTCTCGATGTCCGAGACCTTCGTGACGCTGTCCCGATCGACCGATTCCGTACTGACAGCATTCACAACGAACCCTCCCGATCCGAATACTCATGACGAACCGACGGTATCGATTGGCGCGGTGCGCGGACCTCCAGGAAACCCCTGGTCTTTACCTCCCTCATCAGTCGTACGTGCCAGCCACACCTAGCCGGTGGTGCCAGCCCGCGCAGGGCGAGCTGATCGGCCGGGCAGGCGCGGTACTCCCATGTCAAGGCCCGGTTCCGGCTAGTGAGCGGGTTCGCCGAACCTCGATCTTTTCCGCCCACGGCCCGACTAGAACGAGTTACTGTCGCGTATCGCGGCGGACCGCCGCCGATGTGGGCTGTGCGCAGGCACGCCCGCGCTTCATGGCGTCAGGAGGACAACGATGGCCGAAGATCCGGATCCCGCCAAGCGGCAGCAGCTGACCGTGAGCGAGCGCGATCTCGACGTGCTCGCCGAGGACTTGGCGCGCTGGCTGGATTCGAGGGTCTCCGCCGATCACCCGCCCAAGGTCTCCAACTTGTCGCGCCCGCAGGCGGGCGGAATGTCGAGCACCTCCATCCTTTTCGACGCCGAGTGGAGCGTGGACGGGCGGCACGAGAGCGGGTCGTTCGTCGCCAGGATGGCGCCGGAGACCGGGTCGTTCCCGGTGTTCGAGACCTACGATCTGGCCACCCAGTACCAGGTGATGGCCGCCGTCGCCGCGGCCACCGACGTACCGGTGCCGGGGCTGTGCTGGCTCGAAGAAGACGAGAAGGCGCTCGGCACACCGTTTTTCGTGATGAAACGGGTCGACGGACGCGTCCCGACGGACAACCCGCCGTACGTGTTCATCGGCTGGCTGTTCGACGCGACCGCGGCGGAACGCGCGCAACTCACCGCGAACACCGTCGAGGTGATCGCGAAGGTGCACGCCATCCCGGATCCGGCGGTCCACTTCCCGGCCCTGCGCGGGCCGGGCCAGTCGCTGCGCAGGCACGTCGAGGCCCAGAAGGCTTGGTACCGCTGGGCTTTGGCCGATGACGGCTTCGAGATCCCGTTGCTCGAGCAAACTTTCGCCTGGCTCGACGAGAATTGGCCCACCGATCCCGGACCGGACGTGCTCAGCTGGGGTGACGCGCGGCCCGGCAACATCATCTACCGCGATTTCGAGCCCGCGGCGGTGCTGGACTGGGAGATGGCCGCGCTGGGTCCGCGCGAACTCGACGTCGCCTGGGTGATCTTCATCCACCGGTTCTTCCAGGACATCGCCACCCGGTTCGACCAGCCGGGACTGCCCGACTTCCTGCGCCGCGCCGACGTCGTCGCGAAATACGAAGAGCTCACCGGTCATTCGGTGCGAAACCTGGAATGGCACATCATCTACGCCGCGCTGCGGCACGGCATCGTGATGGCCAGGGTGAAGCGCCGGATGATCCATTTCGGCGAGGACACCGACACCCCGGACCGGGACGACTATGTGATGCACCGAGCCAGCCTGGAGCGGCTGCTCGATGGAACCTACGAGTGGGATTGAGATAAGCCATGCCAGTTCCGTTGGACGAGTACCCAATTCATCAGACCGGACTATCGCTGGCCCGGGTGGCCAGCAGCGACCGAAACTTCTATGACCGCAGCTATTTCAACGGTCACAATCGCGACGGCGGCACCTTCTTCATCACCGGGTTCGGGGTGTACCCGAACCTCGGCGTGACCGACGCCTACGCCCTCGTCCGCCGCGGCGACGTGCAGCGCAGTGTTCGCTTCTCCGACGCGCTCGGTGACCGCGGCTTGGAGCAGCGGGTCGGCGGCTATCGCATCGAGGTGGTCGAGCCGCTGCAGCGGCTCCGGGTGATCTGCGAGCACGACGAGCTGTCGTTCGACCTCACCTGGGAGGGTGCCTTCCCCACCGTCCAGGAGCAGCCGCACCTGATCTTGTCGGGCAATCGGCCGATCATCGAGGCGAGCAGGTTCGCGCAGGTCGGCTCGTGGGCCGGGACGCTGCACGTCGACGGGGACGACATCACCGTCGACCCGGCCGTGTGGACCGGCACCCGGGATCGGTCGTGGGGCATCCGCCCGGTCGGCGAGAGCGAGCCGCCCGGCCGGATGGCCAGTGAGCCGTCCGGCGGTTTCTGGTGGATGTATGTGCCGCTGCGGTTCGACGATTTCGCGATCGTGATCATCGTGCAGGAGGAGCCGGACGGTAAGCGCACGTTGAACGATGCCGTGCGGATCTGGCCGGACGGGCGCACCGAGCAGCTCGGCTGGCCGCGCATCTCGATCGATTACCGTTCCGGCACCAGGATTCCCGTCGGCGCGCGGCTCGAACTGACCACGCCGGACGGGAAGCCGCTGGAGATCGAGGTGACCACGGGCACCAATGTGCCGCTGCATGTCGGTTGCGGGTACGGCGGCGATCCGGACTGGCTGCACGGCCAGTGGAAGGGGCGTGACTGGTCGTTGTCCAGCACGTACGACCTGACCGACCCGGCCATCGCCGCCCGAATTCCCTACGGCGTCATCGATCACGTGGCCCACGCCCGCTGCGGCGACGCGGAGGGCTGGGGCCTGTTCGAGCACGCCAGCCTCGGACGGCACGATCCCACCGGCTTCGCCGACTGGGGTTCGGTCGCCCCGTAGGTCAGTACGCGGGCCGGGCCAGCTCGGGGCGCTTGAGGTAGTCGGTCAGGCCGATCACATTGCCCCATGGATCGGACACCTCGACACTCCATCCGGTCGCGACTTCGAAGGGCGCGGTGAGCATTTCGACACCGCGCGCTTCGAGCTCCGCCGCGGCGGCCTGGGCGTCGGGCACTTCCAGCCAGACCCGCATCGCAGGCGGGGCGCCTTGGCCTGCGGCGGGGTCGACCATCGCCATGATGCCCGGTGTTTCCGCCGCGACTCCGAACAACGCGATCCCGCGCTCCGGCACTGTGAATCGCACCGAGAGCCCTAGCTGGTTCTCGTAGAACTCCACTGCCGCGGCCAGGTTGCCCACGGGAACCAGTACGTTATCGATCCCTCGGATATCCACTTCGTCATCAAACCACTCGGTGTCTGTCGGTTCACCTGATTCAATACACGGTGTGGCCCGGGCAGCCGCGGCGGCTATGTGCGCTGACGGTCGGGCGCGGGTGCGTCGCGTTGTGCCGCAGCGATAACGACGCCGTGAACGGTGCGTTTGGGGACGACCAGGATGCCGCCCTCGGCGGCGAGGATGGCGGCGGCCTCGGCGACACTAGCGGTACCGACCGCGGCCACCGTTCGCGAGTCCGGGTTGGGCACCGGCACTTCGGCCAGTTCAGCGGCGGTATAGGTGCGAATCGGCACGCCCAGTTCGGCTGCCGCTTCGATCAGACCGGGCTCTGCCCGTCGGTCGATGGTCGCCAGGCAGCTGATCTCGTTGAAGCCCAACACTTTGCGTACCACCGCCACGATACGATCCGCGGGGGTGCCGGGACGCAAGCCCAGGCCGACAGCTAGTTCAGTCACTGATCACCTTTCGAGCTGAGCACAATGGAGAGTGTCACACGCGGGCCGAGGCTCGGCGGCGTGCCATTTCGGCAGTAGTCGTCTTGTCGAACAGATTCAACGACTGGCACGGGCACCCGCGTACACCGCCGCGACTTCGACGAAACGGGTTGTGGCTTCGGGGTTTCCGGCGGGGTGGGTGTGCAGGTAGGAGGCGTGCACCTGCCGGACGAGCGCGCCCTCGCGTACGCGTGTGCCGTCGCTGCCGTGCCAGCCCCAGGCCGGGTTGCCTGCGGCTGCGGTGGTCAGGCGGGTCCGATGGAATTCGTGCCCACGGACGCGTTCCCCGGCGCGCCACAGCGGGGAATCCGCCAGCGCCACCGCATCCCGGTAGCCGAGGGTCAGGCGGGGGCCGAACTCGGCGTCGGCGTCGATCACCCCGGCCATGGGATGTCCGTCGAGTGAGCGTGTCAGGTACAGCAATCCCGCACATTCCGCATGCACCGGCATCCCCCGCCCGGCCCGCTCCGCCACGGCGGTCAGCAAGGCGGTGTTCGCCGCCAGTTCGGCCGCGTGCTCCTCCGGAAAACCGCCGGGGAGGACCAAACCTGCTGTACCGCCCGGCAATTCGTCAAGTAGTGGATCGAACACCGCCACCTGCGCGCCGGCAGCCAGCAACAGCTCGCGGTGCTCCGCATAGCCGAAGGTGAACGCGGGACCACCGGCCATCGCGATCAACGGGCCCGAGCTGGTGTCGTTCCATCCAGTCGAGTTGTCGGCCCCGGCCTGCGCGGCGACATCGGGACTGCCTGCACCGTTCTCGTGCGCCTCGGCAACTGGGTCCCAGGCCGGGCCGGCCGCGGTCGAACGCGCCAGCGCGGCGATCGCAGGCAGATCTACATGGGCCGCAACCAGATCCGTCATCGCGGACACGGCGGCGGTCGCGGCGGCTCCGTGCTCCACCGCGGGGATCAGCCCGAGATGCCGCGAGGGCACCTCCAATTCGGCCAGCCGCGGCAGCGATCCGAGCACCGGCAATCCGACCCGATCGCACGCAGCCCGCAGCACCTGATCATGCCGTTCGCTGCCGACCCGGTTCAGGATCACCCCGCCGAGCCGAACACTGCTGTCGAAGGTCGCGAAACCATGCAGCAGCGCCGCCAAACTCTGGCTGTGCCCGCGCGCGTCGACCACCAACACGACGGGCGCGCCGAGCAGACTCGCGACCTGCGCGGTGGACCCTTCGGCGACCGGGCCGGCATGGTTCTCATCGATGCGACCGTCGAACAGCCCCATCACGCCTTCGACCACCGCGAGATCACACTCCCGCGCACCGTGCTGATACAGCGGCACCACACGTTCCGCCCCAACGAGCACCGGATCAAGATTGCGTCCCGGCCGCCCCGCCGCCAACCCGTGATACCCGGGATCGATGTAATCCGGCCCCACCTTGAACGGCGCAACCCGATGCCCGGCCCGCCCCAACGCCCCGATCAACCCCGTCGCCACCGTGGTCTTCCCACTCCCCGAAGCCGGAGCGGCGATCACCACAGCGGGCACGCCCGCACTCACCAGGCACCCCCATCCCGCACTCGCTCGACGAGTGGCACCCAATAACCGCCGCCACTCGCCCCAAAGCCCGCCGCGGTCCGGTGTGGTGCGCCGACGGCAACCCGGCAGCGGCGGAATCCGCACTCTCTCTCGGGATCCGCACCGACTCTAGGGCCCCACACCTGGTACGGATCCCGAGAAAAGGTGCGGGAGTTCACCATTCGATGCCTCGTTGGCCCTTGCGGCCGGCGTCCATGGGGTGCTTGAGCTTGGTCATTTCGGTGACGAGGTCGGCGGCGTCGATGAGGGCCTGGGGGGCGTCGCGGCCGGTGATGACCACGTGTTGGTTGCCGGGGCGGTTGGTGAGCGTGTCCACGACCTCGTCGAGGTCGACCCAGCCCCATTTGAGCGGGTAGGTGAATTCGTCTAGGACGTAGAAGCGGTGCTGTTCGTCCTTCAGCCTGCGGGCGATCTCCTGCCACCCGGCCAGCGCGGCGGCGGCGTGGTCCTCGTCGGTGCCCGGCTTGCGGGTCCAGGACCAGCCTTCGCCCATCTTGTGCCACTCGACCGCGCCGCCCGCGCCGGTCTGCTCGTGCAGGGTGCCGAGGGTGCGGAAGGCCGCCTCCTCCCCCACCTTCCACTTGGCGCTCTTCACGAACTGGAACACCGCGACATCGAAACCCTGGTTCCAGGCGCGCAGCGCCATCCCGAACGCCGCGGTCGACTTGCCCTTGCCCGGGCCCGTATGGACCGCGAGCACCGGCTGATTCCGTCGCTGACGCGTGGTGAGTCCGTCGTCGGGCACGGTCTCCGGAACACCCTTAGGCATCGAATCTCCTTGTCAGTCCACGACTCATCGTCGAGCCGCTCACATCGTCGCGCCGATCCACCGACTGGTCCGCACCAGCACCTTGCCCGAACAGCGAGACCAGCCCACAACTACCCGAAACGGGTGTCAGCCACCGACGCCGGTCTCGCAGGCACCGAACTCCCGCGCAATGACGCCCGGCCACCGGCTGCGCGTCAAGCCGCGCGCACCGACGCCGGGCCAGACCGCCCAGCCCCCGCGCGCACCACGTCGGCGACCGAATCCCCGGTCAGTTCAGCCAATCTCAGGTATCCACCGCGCAGTTCGCGCGCCAGCTCGGCCGCGAGACCGAGCCGAATCATCCCGCGCTCGCAGTCGACCACGATCGAGGTGACCCGATCGTTCGCGAGCCGGGCCGCCGCCGCGCGGGCGCGCGGCAGCGGATCTATCCCGCCGGTGGCACGACCGTCGGTGAGCAGCACCAACATCGGGCGGCGACGCGGGTCGCGGACCCGCTCCCGCAGCACGATCTCGCGCGCCTTCAATAACCCCGCGGCGAGCGGCGTCTTGCCGCCGGTGCGCATCGCCGACAGCCGGCGCACGGCGATATCGACCGAAGACGTCGGCGGCAGCACAAGTTCGGCGTCCTGCCCACGCACGGTGATGACCGCGACCTTGTCGCGCCGCTGGTAGGAATCGCGCAGCAACGTGACGACCGCGCCGGTGACGGCGGACAGTCGATCCCTGGACGCCATCGACCCGGAAGCATCGACCACGAAAACGACCAGATTGCCTTCGCGCCCTTCGCGATACGCGCCACGCAGGTCCTCGGCAGCCAACTTCAGCGGACCATCGCCCCGGCCACGAGACCGCTGATGCGGCGCGGCGGCGAAGACGGTGCCGAGCAGGTGCAGACCGGTGGAGGTATCGGTGCTGGGACGAACGACCCGGCCGTGCCGTGACTCGGCTCGGGAGCGGCGACCGGGAGCTCCTTCTCCGATGCCGGGCACTTCCCAGCGCGGCGGCGACGCGGCAGCGGAAGCCGGTGTGCCACTGCGTCCTTCGCGAGCACTCGGCCGCTGCCCGCTGCCGGGACCGTCGGGCGGGGAGTCCGGGTCATCGTCCGGATTCTGATCCCCGTCAGCGGCGGACTGATCAGTGCCGAGATCCTCGGACTCCGGCTGATTCGCCCGCTCCGGCCCCTGCTCGCTCGACTCGAATTCGTCTGTGTCGCTGGGCGACTGCGCCTCACGATCCACTTCCTCGGCGGCCTCGCGCATCGCGTCGTCGAGCTGGTCCTCGCTGATCCCCGGCTCGTCGAACGGATCACGCCGACGCCGATGCGGCAGCGCGAGTTCGGCGGCGATCCGCACATCCTCCTCGGTGACCGCGTCCACGCCACGCCACGCGGCGTGCGCCGTCGCGGTCCGCGCGACCACCAGGTCCGCGCGCATGCCGTCGACGTCGAATGCGGCGCACAGCGCGGCAATTCGACGCAATTCCCCGTCATCCAGCCCGACCCGCGCGACCCGATCCCGCGCACCGAGGATGCGCTCGGCCACCGCCCGGTCCGCGCCGGCGTAGCTCTCGGCGAACCCCGCCGGATCGGCTTCGTAGTCGAGGCGTCGCCGCACCACCGTCATCCGGACGTCCACGTTCCGCGAGGCCGCCACGTCGACGGTGAGCCCGAACCGGTCCAGCAGCTGCGGGCGCAGTTCACCCTCCTCCGGATTCATGGTGCCGACGAGCACGAATCGTGCCGGATGCGAATGCGAGACGCCGTCGCGCTCGATGTGCACCCGGCCCATCGCCGCGGCATCGAGCAGCACGTCGACCAGATGGTCGTGCAGCAGGTTGACCTCGTCGACGTAGAGCACGCCGTGATGCGCGGCCGCCAGCAGTCCGGGCCGGAACGCCTGCTCGCCGTCGCGCAGCACCCGCTCCAGATCCAGCGAGCCGACCACGCGATCCTCGGTGGCGCCGACGGGCAGCTCGACGAGCCGCGCGGGCCGCGCACCGGTCTCGTCGACCACCGGCGGCAGCAGCTGCGCCAGCGCGCGCACCACGGTCGACTTCGCGGTGCCCTTCTCGCCGCGCACCAGCACACCGCCGATGCCGGGGTGTACCGCGCACAGGATCAGCGCCAGTTGCAGTCGCTCCTGACCGACCACGGCGGAGAACGGAAAACCTGCTTCCCCGTCGCCCGCCGTACGCGTGCGTGATCCGGTCGGCGAGTGCGGCGACGGCACTGTTTCGGCATGGGACAAAGACACGCCCCAACTCTATGCGCGCTCACCCCGCCGACCGACGCTGCCCTGCCCCGAACAGACAACCGCCCTCGTCGCAGGTCTGCGACGAGGGCGGCGGCCGAACAACGGCCCGACGATCACCCCTTGCGCATCGGAATGTGCAGGATCCCGTCTTCGTCGAATTCCTCGCCGTCGGGCTTGAACCCGTGCTTGGCGTACATGTCGACGAGATAGGTCTGCGCGTTCAACCGCACGGTCGCCGAGCCCACCTCGGCGAGCGCGGCCTGCAGCAGGCGGGTGGTGTAGCCGTGGCCGCGTGCCGGGACAACGGTGCAGAGGCGGCCGATGCGGAAGGACTTCACCCCGTCCTCGTGCTCCTCCAGCAACCGCAGCGTGGCGATCACCTCACCCTCGTCATCGAGCCAGAAGTGCCGGGTCTCCGGCAACAGGTCGAGCCCGTCCAGTTCCGGATACGCGCACTTCTGCTCCACGACAAAGACTTCTACGCGAAGTTTCAACAGCTGATAGAGGGTGGCGTTGTCGAGATCCAACGCCCATGACCGTTTGAGAGCAACCGTTGACATCATCGCCTGTTGCTATCACACCTAGCGGTTTGCCGCGACCCCCGCGTGCTTGGGCGTGTTATCTGTGCCACCCGTCAGGTTCAGCGTCTTGGACGTCCAATCCCACACTTCGCGGTACAACGCCTGGTCCTCGGACAGCTTGACGCCCAGTGAGGGAATCATCTCCTTCAGCTTCGGTGCCCAACCGGCGTACTCGGTGGGGAAGCAGCGCTGCATCACGTCGAGCATCGCGGTGACCCCCGTCGACGCACCCGGCGAGGCGCCGAGCAGACCCGCGATGGAGCCGTCCGCCGCGGCGACCACGGCGGTGCCGAATTCGAGCACGCCGCCCGCGCCCTTGCGCCGGATCACCTGCACGCGCTGGCCCGCGGTGATCAGCTCCCAGTCCCGGCCGTCGGCGCGCGGGATGAACTCCTTGAGCGTGTCCACCTTGCCCGCCTCGGACTTGAGCAGCTCGCTCACCAGGTACTTGGTGAGCCCCAGCTCGGTGACACCGACGCCGAGCAGCGAGAACAGGTTGTTCGGCTTCACCGACTTGAACAGATCGGTGAGCTTGCCCTCCTTGAGGAACTTCGGCGTCCAGCCCGCGTACGGGCCGAACAGCAGGCCGGGCACGCCGTTGATGACGCGAGTGTCCAAGTGCGGCACCGACATCGGCGGCGCGCCGACGGCGGCCTTGCCGTACACCTTGGCCTCGTGCTGTTGAATCAGGTCGGGGTTGGTGCAGCGGAAGAACTGACCGCTCACCGGGAAGCCGCCGAAGCCGTCGATCTCCTTGATGCCGGACTTCTGCAGCAGCGGCAGCGCACCGCCACCCGCGCCGACGAAGACGAATTTGCTGATGAGCGTGCGGGTTTCGCGGGTGCGCAGATTACGCACCTTGACCAGCCAGGATCCGTCGGACTGCTTGGACAGGTCGCGCACCTCGTGGCCGAAGGCCAGGTCCGCGCCGCTGGCGCCGAGGTAGGCGAGCAGTTCCTTGGTGAGCGAGCCGAAGTCGATGTCGGTGCCGCCGTCGGTCCAGTTCAGCGCGACCGGATCGGAGTAGTCACGACCGCGCGCCATCAGCGGGAGCCGCCGCGCGAATTCGTCGGGGCTGTCGATGTACTCCATGCCCTCGAACAACGGATGCCGCGACAGCGCCTCGTAGCGCTTGCGCAGGTAGTCGACGTTATCCGCGCCGTGCACGAAGCTCACGTGCGGAATCGGGTTGATGAACCTGGACGGGTCACCGAGGATGTTGTTCGCCACGGCGTAGGACCAGAACTGGCGCGACACCTGGAACCGCTCGTTGATGTCGATGGCTTTGCTGATGTCCACCGACCCGTCGGGGTTCTGCGGGCTGTAGTTCAGTTCGCACAGCGCGGAGTGTCCGGTGCCCGCGTTGTTCCACGGGTCGCTGCTCTCCGCCGAGGCGGCGTCGAGCCGCTCGAACAGGGAGATCGACCAATCGGGCTGCAGCTGGCGCAGCAGCGCACCGAGGGTGGCACTCATGATGCCGGCGCCGATGAGTACAACATCGGTCTTTTCAGTCATGGCAGCGTTCGGCACGGCTAGATCGACTTCCTTGTCCTTCTACGCGGGCCCACCGGGCGGGTGGACCTGCCTGGGCACGGTGCTTACGTGTTATTGCCTCGGTTCCGGTTCGTAAACCCTGGCGGGAGCTAGGTTACCCGCCGTTCACCTAGCCTCAATTGTGCACCTCACCACGTCGATCCTCGGCGCCGAACCCGCCGAATGTGACCTAGATTGTGTATGTGACAAAGGAAACTTCACTTGCCGCTCCGATAACCGACACCCAGGGCGATGGCCAGTGGAAAGCCGATGTCCTCGGCGAGAAGTACCAGCAGCGCACGCTGAGTTTGGGGCAGGATCCCGACGGCGAAGGCGAGGCCGTTGCCACCTTGGTGCGCTATCTGCCCGGCGGAAAGGTCGAGGCCACCGCGGGGGCCGTGCTGTATGTGCACGGGTTCACCGACTACTTCTTTCAGGAACATCTCGCGGAACATTTCGCGGCACTCGGGTACCACTTCTACGCGCTGGATCTGCGTAAGTGCGGACGGTCACTGCGCGACGGGCAGACACCGCATTATGTGACCGATCTCGCACTGTATGACGACGAGTTGAACGAGGCATTGCGAATCGTGCGGGAAGAGACCGGCGGGCCGGTCGTCTTGAACGCGCATTCGACCGGCGGACTGATCCTGCCGCTGTGGCTGGATCGACTCAACCGGGCGGGCGGCACGGCGGCGGCCGGGATCTCCGGCGTGGTACTCAACAGCCCCTGGTTCGATCTGCACGGGCCGTCCTACTACCGGACCGTCGGAACGCCGATCATCAAGGGACTCGGGCGTTTTCGGAAGATGTTCGAGCTGCCGAGCGCAAAGGTCAGCACCTACGGCGACAGCCTGCATCAGAGCGTGGCCGGCGAGTGGGACTACAACCTCGATTGGAAACCGTTGCACGGCTTCCCGATTCGGTTCGGCTGGCTGCGGGCGATCCGCAACGGCCACGCGCAACTGCACGCCGGGCTCGACATCGGCGTCCCATCGCTGATCCTGCGCTCCCGGATAACGAAGTTCGCCCGCCGCTACGGCCCCGCCGTCGACGTGGCCGACGCGGTGTTGGACGTCAAGCAGATTCAGCGCTGGTCGGGCTGCCTGGGCGACCGCACCAACATCGTGCCGATCGACGGCGCCAAGCACGACGTGTTCCTGTCCTCGGCGGAGCCGCTCGCGCACGCCTTCGCCGAACTCGACAGCTGGCTGGCGTGGCTGACGGGCTATCGAGCCGAGTCCAGCTCACCAGGTACTGGTGCGTAGCACGATCTCGGTGGCCAGCTCGTGGTCGGCCTCGGTCGCCACATTGGTGACGTCGATGTCGACCACGCGGAACTCGCCGTAGACGAAGCGTCCCGACGCGTCGGCCACCGAGCGCGGCAGGTTCTTGGTCACCAGCACCGTGGTCGGCAACTCCACTGGACGGACCGTGGCGTCGGCGACGGTCCCGTCCGGGCCGGGAGCCGCCGGATGGCCGTGATCGGCCACCACGAGGCTGATGAAGCGCCCGAATCCGGCCGCGCAGGCCCGCCACGCCAGTTCCGCGCCGGTGCCGCGCGCGGCCACGTTCGCCCATGGCACGCCGATCTGGTCCAGGATCGCGGTGACGCCCGCGGCGTCGAGACCGTCGATCGACTCCAGTACGACGGTGCGCAGATCCGAATTGTGCAATCGAGCACATACCTGGTCGTAGACGTCCGCCGGGTCATTCGCGTCGGGCAACAGCAGCACGCTGTGCCGGGATTCCGGGCCGTCTACCCGCACGGTCCATGCCCGGTCGCCCACCGTGATCTGCCGAGATTTCATGCCGAATGACGCTACACGGCTCACCTGAACGAAGTCCTGTCTTCGTGTCAGGCCAGTAGCCGCATACCGGCGCGTTCACCGGCGTTGTGGTCGAAGGTGACGGTGAGGTCGCACCCCGCCTCCTGGCCGAGTTGCTGGATGAGCGCGTCGGCGAAATCGGCGCCGTCGGCGGCCTGGCGCAGCGCCTGGCGCACGGTGTCGGCGCGTTCGACCACGATCTCGGTCGAGTCGAGCAGGCCGAGCAGCACGTCGGTGACCGCCTCCGGGTCCTGCTTGTAGCCGCGGCGCAGCACCCAGTGGATCTCGGCGAGCACGATCATCGTCACGTAGCCGGGCCTGCTCTCGCTGAGTCCGTCGATCACCTGATTGGCGCGCGCGGACTGCTCCGGATCGTCCTGGGTGAGGTAGCGGATCAGCACATTGGCGTCCAGACCGATCATTTCTGCTTGCCTTCCACGACGTTTCCCGTGATCGCCTCGTTCATTTGCTCGAGGCCGATCGGCGAGCCGGACCAGCCGACTATGCCCTTGAGCGACTTGATGGTTCGGGTCTCCGGCACCAGTTCGTAGGTGCCGTTGACGGTGGGCACGAAGGCGACCCTGACCCCGGCGCGCAGACCCATCGCGACCCGCACGTCGATCGGAATGGTGATCTGCCCTTTGCTCGTCACGGTCGCGGACACCACGTTTCCCGCCCTGCCGTTGGACTTCTTGTCTGCCACTTCGCTCACCGACCCGTGTTACTCCCACGCCCATCGCCCCGCGTGCCTTACCCGGAGCCGAATTCCTTACTGAAAGGTAAGGGGCAGCGTACGTGGCGTCAACAGTTCAGGTACGCGAGATTGCCGAAGTGGGGAGCGCGTGGGTTGCCAGGGTGGGCAGATCGAGGGGCGCGCCCTCGGTGAGCAGACGGTCGAGCGCGGCGAGATCGAGGTGATGCTCGATCAGGTCGGCGAGCAGATCGAGTTGGGTCGAACGCACGGTGGCGACGGAAGTGTCTTCGGCGACAACGAAACCCGTGCGTCCGGCCGCCGTGGCCACCGAGCGGAGCCAGGTGCGGCGGAATTCGTCCGACTCGAGTAGACCGTGCAGGTGGGTGCCCCAGAGTGCTTCGCGCACACTGCCTTCCGGTTCACCGGCGAGGTCGAGCCAGGATGGATCCGCGTTCGCGGTTACCCGTCCGTGGTGGATCTCGTAGCCGTGCACCGGAATTCCCGTTGCATCGTGGCCGCTGGTGCGGCGCAGCACTTTCGGGTCGGCGAATTCGACCTCGACGTTGAGCAGGCCGAGTCCGTCGACCGAGCCCGCGCCCGACTCGATCGGGTCGACGATCCGCTTGCCGAGCATCTGGTAGCCACCGCAGATGCCGAGGATCGGCCCACCCGACGATGCCCGTGCGCGCAGGGCGTCGGCAATCCCGGTGCGGCGCAACCATGCCAGGTCCGACACCGTCGCCTTGCTGCCGGGCAGCACCACGAGGTCGGCCCCGGCCAGCCGGGACGCCTCGCTCGCCCAGCGCACCGAAACCCCCGGCTCACAGGCCAGCGCCTCGATGTCGGTGGAGTTGGAGATGCGCGGCAGCCGGATGGCGGCGACGGTCAGCCACTCGGTGCCGACCGGCGCGCTCGGGCGGCCGACCGGTGCGTCCGCGAGCGTGCTCAGGGAGTCTTCGGCGTCGATCCAGAGGTCGTCGGTGTACGGGAGCACGCCGAGGGTGGGACGGCCGGTCAGCTCGGCCAGCCGGTCCAGGCCGGGACGCAGCAGTTCCACGTCGCCGCGGAACTTGTTGATCACGAAGCCGGAAATCAGTTGCTGGTCTTCGGGTTCCAGGATGGCGACGGTGCCGAAGAGGTGGGCGAGCACGCCGCCGCGATCGATATCGCCGACGAGCAGCACCGGAAGCCGCGCGGGTCGCGCGAGCCCCATGTTCGCCAGATCCGTTGCCCGCAGATTGATTTCGGCGGGCGACCCGGCACCCTCGCAGATCACCACATCGAATTCGGCACGCAGCGAAGCGAGTTCGTCGGCGACCACCTCGCGCAGCCGCTGCCGGTGCTGGAAGTAGTCCCGTGCGCCGACCGTGCCGACCGCCTTACCGCGCACCACCAGCTGTGAGCGCCGATCGCTGCCCGGCTTCAACAGCACCGGGTTGAACCGCACGCTCGGCTCGAGCCCGCACGCCTGCGCCTGCAGTGCCTGCGCCCGCCCGATCTCGCCGCCGTCCGGGGTGACCACGGAGTTGTTCGACATGTTCTGCGCCTTGAACGGCGCCACCCGTACCCCGCGCCGCGCCAGCATCCGGCAGATGCCAGCCACCACAACGCTTTTGCCCGCGTCCGAGGTGGTTCCCGCGACGAGCAGGGCACCTTTCACGGCAGGATGCGAATTTCCGCGCGGTCCACTCCCGTCACGGCAATGTCAGAATCTCGGCACCGGTGTCGGTGACCACCAGGGTGTGTTCGAACTGGGCGGTCCACTTGCGGTCCTTGGTGACCACGGTCCAGCCGTCGTTCCAGATCTCGTAGTCGATGCCGCCGAGGTTGATCATCGGCTCGATGGTGAAGGTCATGCCGGGTTCGATGATCGACTCGATGGCGGGCTGGTCGTAGTGCAGGATCACCAGGCCGCTGTGGAAGGTGGGGCCGACGCCGTGGCCGGTGAAGTCGCGGACCACGCCGTAGCCGAATCGGTTGGCGTAGGACTCGATGACGCGGCCGATCACGTTCAGCGCCCGGCCGGGCCGGACCGCCTTGATCGCCCGCAGTGTCGCCTCTTCGGTCCGCTCGACCAGCAGCCGGACGTCCTCGTCCACGTCGCCGGCCAGGTAGGTCTTGTTGGTGTCGCCGTGCACGCCGTGGATGTAGGCGGTGACGTCGATATTGACGATGTCGCCGTCCTCGATCACCGTCGAGTCCGGAATCCCGTGGCAGATCACCTCGTTCAGCGAGGTGCAGCAGGACTTCGGAAAGCCCTTGTAGCCCAAGGTCGACGGGTACGCGCCATGGTCGCACATGTACTCGTGCGCGATCCGGTCCAGCTCGTCGGTGGTGACGCCGGGCGCGACCGCCTTGCCCGCCTCTTCCAGCGCCTGCGCCGCGATCTTGCTCGCGATGCGCATCTTGTCGATCGTCTCTGCCGTCTGCACCCAGGGCTCCCGACCCTCGTTGACGGTCTTCTTCCACGCGTACTCCGGGCGCTCGATCGTGCGCGGAACCTCGCGGGTGGGCGACTGGGTGCCGGGGACGAGCGGCTTGCGAGTGCGGACAGACATAGCGAACAGCGTAATCGGACCCCGCCCCGAGCGCCCAAGCGCCAGACCGACTCGGCACCGGGGCCAGGCCCCTTTCCACCACACGCCGCTGAGGCACCCCTGCGACCTGCGAATTTACCAGGTAGCGAGGTGGTTGCCATGAGCGATGGACCGCTGACCTCGATGAACCAGGGACGCCGATCGGCCGGGCCGGATTCCGACGACGATCCCCGGCTTGACCCCGTCCGTTCACGGCCTGCCGCAGCTGCACACAGCCCGCAAGAGTGGCGCCCTGTATTGCGTGCGCACCATCGACCACAACTCGCGGGTACGGGCGATGACCGTGCTGCCGGTGCGCTCGCCGACCTCACGTCCCGTCCGAGCGAGCCGCAGCCAGCCCGGACCAGTGCTGTTGAGCCATCACGACAGGGTTGGCTCGGTGCTCAGCGCACTTGCGGGGCGACCTTGGCGCCGAGCAGGTCGATGTTGTGCAGGACCTTGTCGTGCGGCAGCGTACCGACGCTGGTGTGCAGCATGAAGCGGTCCAGACCGAGAGTGTCGCGGATGTCGGCGATTTTTTCGGCGACGTAGTCGGGGTTGCCGACGAACAGGGAGCCTTCCTGCGAGCGGAGGCCGTCGAATTGGGCGCGGGTCATCGGCCCCCAGCCGCGTTCGCGGCCGATGACGCTCATGGCTCGGGCGTAGGGCTCGTAGAAGTCGGCGATGGCTTGTTCTTCGGTGTCGGCGATGTAGCCGTGGGCGTGTACTGCCACGGGCTGCGTCTCGTGACCGCCTTCAGCGAGCGCGCGGTGGTACAGATCGACCAGCGGCTTGAACCGGGCCGGCTGTCCGCCGATGATCGCGATGGCCAGCGGGAGACCGAGAAGTCCGGCGCGAACCACCGATTCGGGGCTGCCGCCGACCGCGATCCAGACCGGCAGCGGCCGATTGTCGGTGCGCGGGTAGACGGCGGCGTCGCTCAGCGGTGCGCGGAACTTGCCGGACCAGGTGACCGGTTCATCCTTGCGGATATGCAGCAGCAGTGCCAGCTTCTCCTCGAAGACCTCGTCGTAGTCACTGAGATCGAGGCCGAACAATGGAAAACTCTCAGTGAAGGACCCCCGCCCCGCCATCAGCTCCGCGCGACCGTTCGACAATCCGTCCAACGTCGAGAAATCCTGGAACACCCGAACGGGATCATCCGAGCTCAGCACGGTAACCGCGCTGGTCAGCTGGATACGTTCGGTTCGACCCGCGATCGCTGCCAGCACGACCGCCGGCGCAGAGGCCGCAAAATCCTTGCGATGATGCTCGCCGACGCCATAAACGTCCAACCCGGCCTGCTCGGTGGCCACAGCTTCCTCGACCACCTCGCGCAACCGCTCGGCCGCACTCGGCGCGGGCCGGTCACCGACCGGATACAGCTCGGCAAACGTCGTGAGTCCCAATTCCACGGTCGAGCCTCTTTCTTCAGCAGTGTCTATGTCAACCAATAGCGTAAACGGACCACGGTCCGCAGGTATTCCGTCCACGTCGAACACTGACCCGTCCTGATGCGACGACAGGACGAGAGCCTCGCGGCCGCAGATCCGCGGCCGCACTGGCACTCCAAGCCGTCGCGGCGGATCGGTGCCGATGGACGCACCACAGGCTGGAGGGCTACCGGATCCAGGTGGAGCCCGCGGGCGAAAAGGACACCACGGACGCGGAAGACCTGCGGGCACGGTTGACGGCCCGGGAGCGTGCGCTCACCACGATCACCAACCAGGAGAATGACATTCGCATCGGCCACGTCTACGTCATTTTCAACATCGGCGCGTTCGGCGAGGTAGTCCAGATCGGTATGACCCGCCGCCACGACCCGTCAGAGCGCATCCGTGAGTTGGGCAACGCATCGGTGCCGTTCCGATACGACGTCCACGCCATTTTCTACGCCGACGCCGCCGGAGGCGAAATTGCTCCGATCGGGTTCTCACGGCGCAAACGAAAGTGGGCCCGACTCCCGTATTGGACAGGTGTACGCCTCGACCGCCGTCCTCAGCCGGCAACTTATCGATCGGCAGAGTTGATGATCAACACATCTGTTCTCGACCGACGTGCGATTTCGGTAGAAAATGACCTGAATATCCGATCCCAACGACTGCTGAAGTCACGGTCACCGACGACGATGAGGTCCGCGCGGGTATCGGCGGCGATCATGAGTAACGTCTCTTCCGGCGCACCGCGCATACTGCGTTCCACGATCCGTCCGACGCCCTGCCCCCGTGCACAGGCCGCGGCCGCGTGCACGAGTTCGTCCGCGGCAGCCGCCGGGCTCACACTGTAGGCATCCCTGCCGAGCCACCTGGCGATCAATGCCCGATCCTGCGCCGAGACCTCGCCGTAGGCACAGGTTACGGTTAGATCCGCGCGGGTATCACGGGCCAGTCGGGCGGCTGCCTCGACGGTATGCCGCGATCGTCGTGTGCCATCCATACTGACAACGATCGAACGGTAACTGCCCATATCTCTTCCCTCTTTTCGGCACATCACGGGTGATCGAACCAATTCGCGATGCGCTATGCCGTACACGTGCTGCCGTGCAAATTCAGCTGACCCGTGATCAGTAGATGCAATCCGCCGGACTGACCGGTGATGAGATGAAGGAACCGCATATCTGCCAATGTCGAGGTCGGCTTGCCAACGCATCGAAGATCCGATCAGCACTTCGAGCCGCACTGCCGGATCCGCCAGCAACTCGGCAAGTTCGGCTGCGTACCCAGACGATCTGTTCGAACTCGGCCTTGGTCGTCTGGGCAGTCCGCCGTCGAGCGAGCAGCTCGCGGCGACGAGCACGAGCGCGACGATGCCGAATGTTCTACGCACCTCCACCTCCGCATGGGTAGCGTTCCTACCCTTAGTCTAGATCACCACGGCCCCAGAGGGTAGCGTTACTACCTGTGAGCGCGGAGGCATTGAAAGGTCATCTCGACGGAATGATCCTCGCCGTGCTCGCAGCCGGCCCACGACACGGCTACGGCGTCATCGATTCACTGCGCACGCAGACCAGCGGCCGGTTCGACCTGCCGAAAGGAACGATCTATCCAGCACTGCACCGCCTCGAGCGCGCCGGGCTCATCGACGGCCGATGGTCCGACGAACACGGCCGACGCCGCCGCACATACGAGCTGACCGTCGCCGGGAAACGACGACTCGGCATCGAGCGCCGATCATGGCAAGAGTTCGCGGCCGCAGTGGGCGCACTGCTCGACGAGGAGAAACCATGGCCGGCAACATGATCGACGACTACCTCGCCGAGCTCGACAAGAGGCTCCTCGGACGAAAGGCAGCGATCGTCGCCGAGATCGCGGACGGCCTCGCAGAGGCGGTCGAGTACCATCGCGCACGCGGCCTTCCCCTCCACGAGGCACAGCGCGCAGCAATCGCAGAATTCGGCGAAACAGCCAGCCTGGCAAATGAATTCGCGCCCGAGATCGCCGCCCGCCGGGTGCGACGTTACGGCTTCGGACTAATGGCGACCGGGCCGCTGATCGGCACGGCGTGGTTCGCCGCCGCGTTTGCCGGGTCGTTCGCGGCTGTTCCGTGGTGGCTGACTGTCGCCGGTGTCGCCACTTTCGTAGCGATCGCGCTCGTTATGCAGCCACTCGCCGCGTACACGACTGCCGCGATGGGACCGGCCAGCCGATGGATCCGCCTATCCTGCCACGCGGCGGCCCGCGGCTTGCTGGTCACTGCAGTCGGCGCGATCACCATCGACGTCTCGCTGATGACCGCGCTCGCCGCCGTGCTCGTATTCGCACCCACTAGTGCTGCCACACTGCCCGCCGCGGCGGGGGTCGCGCTCAGCATCGTTCGAATCGCCATCGCGGTCACGAGCGTCCAGCGCCTCGCCGACGTGCGCGCGCTGACCGCTTGACGGTTACGCAGAGCCGGCGATAGAACAGGGGCCGTTCTCGAAATGAGGCCTGTCGAGCCTGCGAAATGTGTTGTGCGTCAAGCCGGCCCAACGTGGTTGTCGTCCGAACATGCCGCACTGTTCAACCATCGCCGGCCGACCGGGGTGACCGGTAGAGTTCGACACTCAACGAAGGGAGGGATCGTGCCGACGTTCTACTCCAACCTTGTTCGGCAACGCTGGCCCCTTGTCGTTTCGGCCGTCGTGGTAGTCGGAAGCGTTGCGTCGGCGGTGACCGCCGTGGCAGAGGAATCGCCGTGTACGCCCGCCACCGTGACGACAGCGATCGCAGCGCCGGTCCCGGTTGTGGACTGGGCGGAGAACGTCGGATTCGACACGGCCGGGAATCTATGGGTATCTCGGGTACTGCGAGACGAGGTGCAGCGCTACGACATGTCCGGTCACCGCACTGCTACGGTACCGGTTGTGGGCCCCGGTGCCATCCGGCTCGGGCCGGACGGCATGCTCTACGTCACTTCAGGAACAGTGGTCAACCAGCTATTCGGCACTGTGCGCGAGGGCACGATCGTCCGGTTCGATCCCGCTGCTTCCGCACCGAGACCGCAGACATTCGCGTCCGGGCTCCGGACGCCCAACGGGGCCAGCTTCGACCCCACTGGGAATCTCTATGTGGCCGACAGCAGTGCGGGTGTGGTCCGCATTCGTTCGGACGGAACGCTCGACCAGGAGTGGACAGCGCAGGCACCGCGGAATTTCGATGTCCTGCACGGCGTGAACGGTTTCTTCATCAATGGTGCCGCAGTCGCTGGCGATGCCCTGTATGTGACGGTCACGGCGACCGTTAACGGGCGCATTCTGCGCATCCCACTCGACGCACCGGCTCGTACGACTGTTGAGGCAGACTTATTCCCAGGCGTTCCTTCCGCCATGCCGGACGATCTTGCCGTCGGCGCCGATGGAATGCTCTACGTCACAACGAGATTCGGCCAGTTGGTCCGTGTCGATCCGCGCACGCACATGACCTGCACCATCTTGTCAGGGCTGCCGATGACCTCCGTCGCAGTGACGCCAGGCGCCGACAACGAGCTCTTCATCGGCACTGACGTCGGCGACATCCTGCGGGTCCGCTTGACCAGCTGAGATCCGCGGCGGAGTCGGGTGCCCTCAGCCTTGGTCGGCCCGCATTCCGTCTAGCCTTGCCGAGCTGAAGCGAACGCCGTCTCCAGCTCACGTCGCAGGTTCGTTTCGACATGGCGAACCGCCTGGCCGACGACCACGTCGTTCATCCTCCGAAGTGGTCGCACGAGCAGCGCGCGTGGGACCTGGAATCCGATCTGCACGCGAATCTGTGTCACATCGTTACCGCGAGTATCGAACTCGAAGCGAGCGGTCGCACGTGGCGCTTCTGCGGATTCCAACGCGATCGTCTCTCCCTCATCCCAAGCTGTGGCCTCGAGTTCAAAAGTGAAGGACCTCAGCGCCGAAAACGTGACCTCGAAAAGAGCACCTGGGCCGGTGGCCTGATCGCCCTTGGGTTCGAACCTGGAGATCCCGAACATCCATTTCGGCACATTGCGATAGTCCGCAACAAAACCGAACGCGAAGTCGCGGGACGCGGCGACTTCACCATAACGATCGACTGACATGAGCATTCTCGCTCCTGACTATGCTATCGAGCGGACCAGTCGGCACGGCCCATCAGCTTGACGATCACCGCACCATTTCGAAACACCTTCGCGCACAGCCTCTTCCGTAGTGGCACCACGGTCGTGCGCTTCGATCATGCGGGACACACCGCTGAGGAGGATCACCGCCGTCGCGACAACCAGTCGTGGATGCCCGGTCACAAATCGTCTCCACCACTGCATTTTCGCGACCCCCAGATCGTTGCGCGACATCGAACAATCTCTCGCCGCGCTATGCAGGGCGGCAATGTTCGATGTGGCCGCGGTCACAATATTACTTCATCAACTTCGTCACCCCAGCGAGATCGTCGTCGCTTGCCGCCGGTGTAGCGCGCGACCGTGTCCGGCGCCTCATAGACCTTCTTCAGCTGCCCGAGCAGGGGTCCTACAGCTGTTCACGGACTCCCTTCCTGGCATTCATGAGTCGAAATCCCTCGCAGTGCAAGAGATTTCGACTTCTTGGTTGGTGTGGCCAGATTTCTTGGCGGCGTGCGGGGATCTAAGCGTGGCTCAGCTCGGCTCCTCCGGGATCCAGGTGTCGTACAGGTCGTCGTCCACCGGCATTTCGCTGGCGACGAGCTCCCACATCACCTCGTCAGTTCCCGCACCAACCCGGCCCACTCGCAGATCTCGCCACAGGCGTGCCATCGGTGTCTCATCTTCCAGATATCCCCGGCCGCCGAAGATGTGCATACATTCGCTGACGATGGGCTCGGCCATCCGGGCAATGGTCACCTTGACCCCGGCCAGGTCGCCGAGACTGGACGACCCGGCGCTGAGCCCGGCAATCACGCCATACAACGCATGCCGTGCCAACGCGGTTTGCGAGACGAGGTCGGCCATGCGCAGTCGTAGCGCCTGATGTTCGAACAATGCGACGCCGTGCTGCTTTCGCCGACGCAGATGGGTCGACGCGAGTGTCAACGCCAGCTCGAGCGAGCCGACCGCACCGGCCGCGATGGCCAGCCGTTCGAACAACAACCCGAAGGTAACCATCGGCAATCCCAATCCCGGCCCGGCGATGATCGCCTCGTCGGAAACGTGCGCGTCGATGTCGAGGCGCGCTGTCCCCAGTCCCCGCATCCCCGTAGTCTCAAGGCGCTTGACCACCGTGATGTCCTCCTGCGGGACCATCGCAATCGCCAGTCCGTCTTCGGCGCGACACAGGACCAGCACCACGTCCGCGGCGGCTCCGGGAGAGACGAACCACTTGATACCGCGGACCCGCCAGCCTGAGCCGTCCCGGGTCAGCGTGGTGCTGCCGACCTCAGCCAGATTCGAGCCGACATGCTGCTCTGTGGTCGCAAGGCAACAGACGTACCGCCCGTCCAGCGCATTCTCGCGAACCTCGATGGCGTAGGGCGTCCGCGCACAGCGACGAAGAATGGCAGTCGCAGCCTCGAAATGCAGGCTCACGCCTGCGCCGACGCCCCCGAGCCCGGCGCGGCCCAGTTCCTCGGAGATCACCACGCTTCGGCCGAGATCTCCGTACGGCCCTCCCGTCCATCGCTCGCGGAACAGACCCTCCGCGCCCATAGCCGCTATCCCCTCGCGGGGAAATATTCTGGTTTGTTCCGCCTCCGGCACCAGCGGAGTGAGGTGGGTCGCGACCAGCTTTCGGACGCGCGACCGGAACGCGGTCGTTTCCGCACTCGCGGTGCCCTGCACCAGGAGTGCGCCAAGATCTAGTTGTTCACCGGTGGTCACGGCTTCTTCCTTTCGGTTCTCAGTGGCTCCGTCATTGCTCACCACCTGATGACGGCGATGCCGAGGCTGACGCCGGCTGCCAGTCCGACCAGTCCGACGAGGTCCCCTCGGTGCACACGCCCGGATTCCACCGCCATAGCCAGCTGAAGAGGTAGGCCGGCCGCCACGACATCGCCGTGGTCAGCGAGGACGTCGACAATTTTGTCCAGTGGAATGCCTGCATGACGACAGAAAGTTGGCAGGAACGGCAGGGCGGCCACGTGCACGCAGACGGCCGCGAGGTCGTCCATGGTCAGCCCCAGCCTCGCCATCGTGCCGGTAATCGGCTCGAGGTCCATCGTCTCCAGGACATCCTTGAGTTCGTGCATCTGGAGCTCGAACGGCCCGAGTCTGAGTCCTTCGGGTTCTTGTACAAACGTCATGGCCGTCGTCTCACACGCGCTGGACCGGGCGGCGCATTGGTGGGCCAGCACACCGGGTTCCGAGCTGGACTCCAGCAGCAGAGCTGCTCCCGCATCGGAAAAGATATGCAAGGCTCCTCGCTCGAGGAGTTCGTCGAGGTCGCGGAACTTCCATTTGACGATGCGACTGGGGTTTTCGCCGCAAGTGATCAGAACGTTGTCGTAGCTCCCGCCGCGAATCAACGAATCCCCGACCTCGATGGCATTGATGATCGAACAGCAGGTGTTGTTGACGTCGAACACCGGGCAGCCTGCTCCCAGCTTGTCCGCGACGAAGTGCGCGGTCGCCGGCTCCATCCCATCCCCGCTCGTCGCGGCGAAGATGATCAAGTCGATGTCCGCGATGTCGCGCCCGGTGGCGGCGAGCAGCTTCCGCGCCGCCGCCGCCGCCAGGTCCGAAGGCCGCCAGTCCGGCGGAGCGACGTGCCGGTGGGCGACCCCGCTCATCCGCTCGAGCAATCCTTTCGGCAGGTCGAGTCCCGGATTGAGTGCGGCGACCCGTTCCTCTACCTCCGTTGTGGACGGTCGCGATTCCGGGAGGTGCATCGCGACGTCGACCACCCTGCTGTACCGACCGTTGCCGGAGTCAGGCATCGCTCCTCCTCTGTGTTGCTGCACAGGCGGTTCACCACCTGATGACGACCATGCCGAGACTGACCCCGGCCGCGGGTCCGATGAGGGCGACGAGGTCGCCGCGCTTCACCTGACCGGATTCCACGACGTGGGCCAAGTCGACAGACAGACCGTTTGCCGCCAAGTTGCCATGCTCGACGATGGTGACCGTGGTCTTCTCCAGCGGAATTCCGGCGCGAGCGCAGAAACGGTCCCGGAACCCCAGCGCGGCCACGTGGACGCAGACACACGCGAAGTCGTCCATGGTCAGCCCCAGCTTCGCCATGGTGCCGGTGATCGGCTCGAGATCGACCGTGTCCATCGCGATTGCGTACTCGTGGTAGTTAACCTCCAGTTGCCCGATCCCGAGTCCTTCGGGCTCGATACGTTCATAGGGCAGCCACACAGTCCGCCAGGCAGCTGAATTGGCGGTGAACCGGGTTGCCAGAATGCCGGGCTCGGTGCTCGACTCCATCAGCACAGCCGATCCGGCGTCGGACCACGTGAATACCGGGCCTGTCCCCAGGAACTCTTCGACGCTGTTCATCGTCCACCGCGCATAGTGGCTCGGAGTTTCCCCGCAGACGATGAGAATCCTCTGATACGTGCCGGCGCGGAGGAACGCGTCACTGATCTCGATGGCGTTGATGAAGGCGTTGGCGGCATTCTTGACGTCGAAAACCGGACAGTTCGCGCCCAGCTTGCCGGATACGACATGCGCGGTCGCGGGTTCCACACCGTCCGAGCTGGCTGCCGCGAAGATGATCAAATCGATCTCTGCGATATCGCACCCGGTCTTGTCGAGCAGCTTCCGCGCTGCCGCTACACCGATGTCCGAGGGCCAACAGTCCGGCGGAGCGACATGCCGGTAGGCCACGCCGCTCATCCGCTCCATCAGTCCTCGCGGGATGTCCAGATCAGGATTCGTGGCCGCAATCCGGTCCTCGACTTCCGCCGAGGACATTCTCGTCTCCGGCAACACCACCGCGACATCGACAATTCGGCTGTACGCCGGTGTGGTGGTCACGACTGGTCTCCGTTGATCGTGTCGACCAGAAGATCGGCGAGCTGTTCGACGGATTGGACCGTGATCGCCTTGTTGGTGTCGACCGTGACACCGAATCGTTGCTCCACCAGGAGCATGCCGTGCATGAGCCGCAGCGAGTCCATACCTGGAAGCTCGAACAGCACGTCATCCGGCTGCACCTCGTCGACTTCGAGCTCGAGCCGCTGGGCGATGAGTTCACGTACTGCCAGCAGGACGTCCGCCCTACTGGCGGGCTCGGTCTTGACCGTATCGGACATTGCATCTCCTTATTTGTTTTGAACTGACGACAATTTCGACAGATCTACCGGCACGCCGTGGCTGGTCAACCTGGCGAGAACGCGTGCAATCCCCGCTGCGGTGCCGGCCCCTCGGCGATCGACGGACGCCGCGACGTGTGCTTGCGCGGCGAGGATCTCGTCTATCCACCTGGTGGCAGTCGCACCCGGGCCTACCTCGATGAAGTAGCGGTATCCACGTCGATGCATGGCCCGGACCAGCCGGGGAAAGTCCATCGTGGATCGCAGGGTGTCGGTCACTTTTTCGGCAGCCGCGGTAAAATCGGTGACCTGGCTGTAGCCGTAGGCGCTGAACAGCTCGATCCCATCGAGAGGGTCATCCACCGCTCCGAGCCGCTTGTCGATGTAGGCGGCCATTTCGCGTGTGTCTACCACCGGACAGTGCAGTACATAGCTGACCGACGTGGGCAAGCTGGCACAACCCAGGGCGCGGGCCAGCGCACGACACTGGCCAGGGTCGCCTGCGACGACGACCTCGCCCGGGGTGTTCACATGGGTGAGAAAGACGCGGTCATAGCCAACTATCTCGGCGCGGACCGCGGCCACATCTGCGACCAGCAACAGCGTGGTCCAGACGGCGTGATCCGGTACGTCGCCTGCGATTCCCCACAGTTCGCGAGCCGCCAGCTTCGGGCCCCCGAGCCGCTCTCGGAAAAGGGCTTCGTCGTCGGGAAAGTCCAAGCCTGACTGCTTTCGGGCGCTCAGCGAGTACAACATGCTGACCTCGCCAAGGCTGTAACCGAACGCACCATGTACCGGCACGCCGAGCAGGCGGCGCAGCGCCCGGGTTTGCAGGAAACCGAACCCGAGCCCGATGTTGAGCGCGGTGGGAAAATCCTGGTGCAGCCGACTTTCCAGCACGAGCGGATCGGTCTCCTCGGCTGCGGACTCGAGCCCAGCGTAGAGCGGCTCAGCGTGGGCGAAATAGTCGTGCGGAAGCCCGTCCGGTGCCTCCGCAATCGGGATCAGACCGGGAAAGCACCGGTGCAAGTCTGCGGCGAGCTCGGGATAGGCCGTCATTCCGCCGGGAAACACCAGCGCGACCCGGCCAGTAGGGCCGATCGGGCTCGAGGCGTAACTGCTCCCAGCTGGAGTCACCCATTCCCGGTTCGCCCGATGGGCCGCGGGCAGCAGCGCGAGAGCGGCCGCCAACTCGGTGCGCATGGCGTCGATTCCCACCGCGCAGAAGACAACCCTCGACGCGGCCTCGGCGAAACCGTGGCCGACTTCTCGCGACAAAGTCGACAGGTCGGTGCCGTCGTGGAGAGCATCGCGTACCTTCGTGATCCGGCGCATCAAATCATGAAGGTCGGCCCCTGCGACGGGCAGGAGCGCCGGGCCACCGGCGCGCCGCCAGTCCACCTCGACCATCTCCCCGCGTACCGTCGCACCGGACAGCACAACGTGGACATGCGTTCCGCCGCTGTCGGTTCCGGCGATGGCCGCGTGTACCGGTTCGTCCCGCCCTGCCCGCACCGTTGGGCGGCTCGCGGTCAGCGCGAAGAATGCGGCACCTTCCACCATCACCGCGTAGTCCTCGAGTCCATCGGTCCACGGCGGCACATAGCTGTGGTGCAGGCACAAGGCCGCCTTGATCAGGCTGAACAGGAAGCCGGCACCGCCGGTGTCGCGCACGCTGCCGAGCGCACTGATCGCCGTGCGGCGCGACCCCGACCGCTCCGGCGACCAAACATCGGACAGCCCGCTCAGCACTTGCCCATCAGCATCGCGTTTTCCGGACAGGTGCAGTTCGACGTAGCCGATCTGTTCGGGTGTGGTCCCGGCGTCGGCCAATGCGGTGCGCGCGGACCGCGCGGCGAGGTGGAAGTCGGTGTCGGTTGCCTCGAGAATCGAAATGGCGTCGATGACGGCGTAGATCCGTCCTGAGCGGACCCCGGTGCGGGCGAGGACGACGGCGGTGACGCCGTCTCCGATGAGCACGGTGTCTTCCGTCCCGTCGGCCAGCAGCAGCTGTGCGATATCGAGGGCCCCGGCTGTGTCCGATGTGTCGAACGTCGGGCCGGTGAGATTCCATCGCGTCGCGATGTCGGCGGACGCCTGTTCCTGCACTGAGATCACGGCGACCGGCTGTCGTTGCCCGGACAGGGTATAGCCCGCGTCCTGTAGAGCCTGTTCAGCGGCGGCTCGCGGTTCCTCACGGATGTACGGGGGTTCGGCTGACGGTGCCCCTGCAGGAGACGGCACAGTACCGGCATGAATGGCGCCCTCCAGCTCGTCGATACTCGTCAACGAGCCGAGGTTGCACCCCATGCCGATAATGCCGAAACGCGGCGACACAGGTTTATGACTCATGGTCAGATCACCGCCCCTGACGCTGGCGGAGCGCTGCTGCGTACCCGCACCGTGTCCTTCTCCCACGTGACCTCGACATGGTGCTGTTCGTCGGGCAGATCGGGAATCCAGGCGGTACGCAGGTTCTCGTCCACCGCCACGGTCGAAGGATGCACCGCCAGCTTGCGCGCGATGTGCTCCTTCACCGCGATCACGGGAACGCGGTCCGAGGCCTCCGGCGGTAATCCGTATATCTCCACGATCGAACCCGACGGCCAGTCGACCAGGTGAACCGCCGCACTGGACAAGGTCGTCGTCTCACCGTCTGCGGTAGCCAAAGCCATGCCCGCCACATACCGCCGGTCACGCAGGAACGTCCGCCGATCTGCCGGTGACGCCTTCGCCAGGCGGCCGAGGCCAGGCAAGCCCATGATTATCCGGAAGGCCGCGAGCATCGTGCCCGCCGCGGACAGCTGCAGGTCGACAACAGGTAACGACGGCTCGTCGGTGTCAAAGCCGGCGAACCGCGCCTCGACTCGCACCTCGCCGGTGTCGGGCAGCGGCTCGTGCAACTCCAGCCATGCGATCCGGTGCGGTATGGCGACGACGCCCCGGTCGATCTCCGGTATCCACCGCCACAGGCTCTGTGCCGGTATCACGTGCAGTGCGGCGTCGAGGAGCCCTTGGTGCAGCAGGCCTCGTGGCACGGCTCCTCGGCTCGGGTCCAGCACACCGGACGCGCCGGTCGGCGACAGCGACAGCGAGACCAGGTACTGGAAGCGCGGACCGTGGAACAGGGCGCCGGTGCGGTAAGGATCCGGTTCGAGTGATGCGTTCCGGAGGGGGTCGAACGGCTCCGGCGGTGGGAGTCGGGGCACGCCGATCTGCACCGTGGCGGTCGCCACCAGTTCGAAACGGGAAAGGTCCGAGTTCGCCGACTCACGCCAAGCCAGCAAGGACACCTCGAGCTCGCTGGTACCGGAATCGACCTTTGTCTGCAGCCGCACGCAACCCTGCACCGTCAGCCAACGGTGCAGCCGGATGTCGCGAAGCGCGACCACATCTTGACCGGAGTACGCTGCGGCTGCTTGGGCCATTCTGTCCACCATGGACATCAGGGGAAGGACCGGGATTGTCCAGTTGGGGCGGTGATCCGCGATCCAGCTGTCGATCTTCGGGTCGAGAAGACTCTCGATAAGAGCGGGCCGAGGCGTCGGCAATCGGCGGCCGGTACCTTCTGCCGCATCGGCCACCTGTCGACACATCGACAAGAAATGGGTGTGTGATTCCGCTTGCAGCTCTAGGAATGTTCGGTGCAATTCGGTGGTTTGCGCGTGCTGAGCCAGTGCCATCGCGGAAATCCGTGGCACGGGCCGATCCACTGGCACAGCTGGCTCATCGGACGGGGTTGGTAGCGACGGCGCGCGTGACATCACCTCGGCGGGTTCACTCGGCATGGCGATCACCCCGCAGGGGGTCGTTGTCGCCGAACGGAATGTGTCCCGTCGGGTCGGCGACCGCAAGGATGACGTTGACGTCGTCCCGAGCACCCTCGAGCTCGGTGACAAAAGCCTGCGCACCGGCGGGCACGGATATCAGCGGAACCCCACGGGCGCGGAACAGCTCGGCAAGGGGCGCGGTGACCATGCCGCCCGCCCATGGCCCCCAGGCGATAGAGCGAACCAGGCAGTCCGGACGATTCGCCGCCTCTGCGGCGGCGACGCCGGCAAGAATGGCATTCGCCATCGCGTAATCGCACTGACCGGGATTGCCGTAGTGGCCGACCACCGAGGAGAAAGTGCACAACACGCGAAGCGGATCGTCGATGGTCGCGGCGAGCAAGGCACGAAGTCCGTCGACTTTGGTCGTGAACACATCCTCGAACTGCTCATCAGTCTTGTCTGCGATGAGTTTGTCCGCGAGAACACCGGCGCCATGCACGATCCCGGTGATCGGCCCCCACTCGCGCCGAGCCTGCGCGACCGCGTCCGCGACCGCCTCGTCGTCGCGGATATCGAGTGAGCGATAACGGACCTGGGCACCGGTGCGTTCCAGCGCGGCCAACGTGCGGTGGAGTTCTCCGCCGACATCCTCGGTCGCGATCGGAGTGCGGCCGAGCAGAAGCAGCCGTGGCTGATACTTCTCGGCGAGCGCGCACAGCGCGGCCGCCGTTATTCCACGACCGCCTCCGCTCACCACAATGACCGCATCCGAGAACCGGTCGACCGAGCCCGCAACGTTCGGCCTCTCGACTGCGCGGAGGGTGACGCGGCCACCGGCGTCGCGTAGACCGACGTTGAGCTCCGGCCCACCGCTTATCAACTCGTCTGCGATAGCCGCGGCAATCGCTTCGGGCCCGTCCCGATCACAATCGATAGCCTTGACCGATGCGCCCGGCCATTCTCGCGCCACGGTACGGCTCAGCGCGGCCAGCCCGCCGAGCCATGCGCGAATCGGGTCGGCACCCCCGAGACCGAAGTCACCGCCGGTACGCTGCACCGTCACGAAGACACCACGGTTGGCTGTCAGGTGCACAGTCTTGGCGACATGAAAGGCCTCGCGCTGGACTGCCAGCGCATCCTGCGTTGAACCAATGTCGCGTAGCCCACCAAGGAAGACGACGCCACGTGACGTGGGTGGCACGCTGGAGACGACCTCCGCCGCGATGCCACGCTCGACCAGCATCCGGGTGAGTAGCGCAGCCACGCCGATGCCGTCCTGTGTGATCGCGATGGGTCCACGTTCGAGTCCCGCCATGGCGACTCCGGATGGGGGCGCCGCCACGGTCTGGATCACGAAACGGGCGAGCGCGGCGGGTTGTGACTCCTGCTCGGGTGCCGAGGACGACGTGGCTCCCGCCGACTGCCGCTCGCGCAGCTTTCCCACGATCTCATCGAGAGTGCGCAGCGTCGCGAGCTGTGCCAGTTCGTCCGGTTCCGCAGACGGCAGGGCGGGAATGTTCTGGCGCACCGCGGCGAGGATCTCCATCCGCTTGATGGAGTCGATACCGAGATCTGCCTGGATATCCATGTCGGTCGCCAGCATTTCCACCGGATAGCCGGTTTTGTCCGCCACGACCGACAGCAGCGTCGCCTCGAGATCGACCTGGCCCGTATTCACGTCCGTCGACTGGGTTGCTTTCCTGCCATTCAGACCGGCCGGTAGCACCAATTCCGGTGCGCTGGTTTCGGTCCGATCGGCCACTGCGGGAAGGGAAACGGGATCAGGTGGCCACGTGGCGGGCTCTGTGCTGCGTAGTTTCGCCACGACGGCGAGCGAGGCTTCAGTTGTTTTGAGGTAGGCCGTGTGGGCCTCGGCCGTCGTCCGCTGATAAGCGGCTTGTGCGTCGGCAGTCTGCCTCTGCATCTCCTGGAACACGCGCGCCCATTCGGCGTCGGCATGGGATCCGTTGGTAGAGTGCGAAACCGGTACTCGCTCGGTATCGTGCCGAGCGGGATTCGGTGGCGGTAGTTCGGCCGCTCCACCCGGCGGCGGGTAGGGCCGGCCGTAGTTGGTGCCGCTGATCTTGACCGTCATCCTCGGTTGTCTTCCCGAGGCTTCCGCTTGTGCGGTCTCGACCGGCGCGTACTGATCCCACAGCGCGTCGAGATCCATGGCGATACCCCGCACTGCGAGCCGACCAAGGGCTTCGAAGAGGCTACCTACCCCATTGCGGCCCTGGCGGTCGGTGCTGACCGCGCAGTGTTCGCGCTCGCCGAGAATGCGACCGACCAGCGTCGTCAACGTCGCACCCGTACCGACCTCTACGAAGGTGCGGACGCCGCGGTCATACATTGCCTCGATCTGCTCGGCGAAACGAACCGGCACACTGAGCTGCTCGGCGACTCTGCGCCGTATCTCGGTTGGCTCCAGCGGATAGGGTGCGGCGTCCGCGTTGCCGTACACCTCGATCTCGGGCCGTCTGATGTCGATGCCGCGCAGGAAGTCCAGGAGCGGTTCGGCCGCCGCGGCGACCAGCGGGCTGTGGAAGGCGGTTGCGGTCCGCAGCCGCCGAGTGGTGACCTGGTCGGCCACGAGTTTCCGCTCGACCACCTCGATTGCTTTCGTCGTACCGGAGACCACGACCTGCTCGGGCGCATTGTGGTTGACCACCCAGGCGTCGGAAACCCCACAGGCGGCAATGGCCGCCGTGACTGTTTCCGCGCCGGCGTTGACAGCCAGCATGGCTCCCGGTGCCGCCGCGTCTCGGATGAGCTCACCGCGCCGCCGGGCCAGGCGGATCAGCACATCGGCGTCCACAACACCCGCCACGTGCAGGGCGGTCAACTCGCCAAAGCTGTGCCCCGCAACACAATCCGGTTGCAGATTCACCGCGCGGAGGAGCTCTAGGAGCACCATGCTGTGCACCGCCAGGGCCGGCTGCGCCCACTCGGTCGCGGTGAGCCTGTCCTGCTGAGCGTTGCGGTCAGCGTCGGTGTATGCCGACGGCGGAAAAACCACCTCGGCAAGCGAACCTTCGGCGGCGTCTATGCCGACCACCCGGTCCCATACGGTCTGCGCGGCTGGGAAATGCATTGTCACGTCGCCGCTCATGCCGACGTACTGGGCACCCTGTCCAGGAAGCAGGAACGCAGTCCGGCCACCGGCGCCGACACCCGTGCCGTAGTAGATGCCCGCCGGGGTGGGCCCAGGCGGCTGCGGCGGGGCGTCGATCATTGTGCGTGCCATAGCGAGCTTTTCGGCCAGCTCGCCACTGTTCGAAGCGACCACGGCGAGCCGCGCGCCATCAGTGGATCGGAAACTCCGTTGGGTCTCGCGTGCGAGAACCGCGATCGCGCGATCCAGATCGAGCTCTCTAGTGCGAGCAGACAGTGTCGTCGGTGAATCGGCACTCAACAGCACAAGCTCGGCGGGGGTGGTGCGGAGCCGCCATGCGGGCATCCCCGCCCTATCCACCTTCGGTACGTACTCCTCCACTGTCACGTGGAAGTTGGTGCCGCCGAACCCGAAACTCGACACGGCTGCCCGGCGGGGTGTGGGCGTGGCGTGCACCCAAGGACGAGCGGCGGCGTTCAGATAGAACGGACTGTCTTCCAGACGGAGCTCGGGATTCGGGCGGTCCACCTTGATCGTGGGTGGCAGAACCTTGTGTTGCAGCGCCAGTACGGCTTTGAGTAGTCCGGCCGCACCAGCGCAGGACTTGGTATGACCGATCTGCGACTTGACCGAACCGAGCGCGCACCGCTGTCGGCTGTACCGCCCGCTCTCAGTGAATACCTGAAGCAAGGCAGCCACTTCGGCGGCATCGCCCACGGCGGTTCCCGTACCGTGCGCCTCGACCAACTCGACGGTATCCGGCGAGTAACCGGCGGTCCGATATGCCCGCCTCAGCGCCTCCACCTGGCCTTCGGGTCGCGGCGCGTAGATGGATGTCGCCCGCCCGTCCGAGGATGAGCCCACACCTCGGATCACGGCATAGATACGGTTGCCGTCCTGCTCGGCGTCGGCCAGCCGTTTGAGCGCGAACATCGCGATACCCTCGCCGAGCATCGTGCCATCGGCCGCGTCGGAGAACGGACGGGCGTCGCCCGACGGGGAAAGCGCGTGCGTCTGGCTGAAGCACACGTACATCGTGTGGTCGTTGAGCGTATCGACCCCACCTGTGATCACCATGTCGGCATGGCCGAGGGTGAGCTCGCCCACCGCCATGGAGAGTGCCGCCAAAGAGCTGGCGCACGCCGCGTCCACAACGCAGTTGGTCCCCTTCAGATCGAAGCGGTTGGCGACTCGACCGGCTACTACGTTGTTGAGCAGTCCGGGAAAGGTGTTCTCCTGCCACGGCACGTAGTTGGCGGCTATGCGGTCACAGATCCGCTGCGCTTCCGGCTCGGCGATGCCGCTTTCGCGAAGGCCTTTGAGCCAATGGGGACGACCAGCTGCCATGCTCATCTCACCGAGCAGCGCCAAGGCCGACGAGCCGAGGATGACGCTGACTCGATCCCGGTTTACCTGCGCGCCCGCGGTGACATCCGCCAGGAGCTGCCGTGCCGCGATCAGGGCAAGCAGTTGGGAGGTGTCGGTTGCCGGTAGCGCGGTTGGTGGAATGCCGAACGCCGCCGGGTCGAACTCGATCTCTGGCAGAAAGGCGCCACGACGTCCGTACGTCTTTCCAGGCGTCCCTGGGTGCGGATCGTAATAGTCGTCGATCAGCCAGTGCGTCGATGGAATGTCGGTCATCAGGTCACGACCCTCGATGACGTCGCGCCAGAAACCCCCGACATCGACGGAGCCGGGCATGAGAGAGCTGATCCCGACGACGGCGATCGGAAGCTGACGTGGCAGACGGTCCTCGGTCATGATTACCCCCTTTGTTCGGCTGGCGCTGTTCAGCTCAGTCGGCGTGGTGTGAAGGTGAATGCCGCCGCCGGCAACGCGATCCCGTACGTACGCAACTGGTGTGCACGGGTGCTGACGGCGGCACCCTCCAGCAGGTTGCGAGCGATTTGGACGACTGATCGTTGCGCAGGCTCAGCGAGGAAGCTTCCCGCCACCCACCGATTGAACGCACCCGCCGCCGGACCACACCACAGCTGATAGTCGCGTCGCCGCGCGAGGTCTCCCTCGATCGCCCACCGGCTGGACATGCCGAGATACCAGCGGAAAACCAAGGCCATGCGGTGCTTGGGGTCCGCTTCGGCGCGAACGATCTGGTGTGGGTCGCGCTCCAGCCAGAAGCTCTGGGTCTGTTCCCATATCTGCTCCAGCGAGGCGTGCAGAACATTGTGCTCGAGCTTGGTGCGGACCTCGTCCGTAATCGCGTCGAGCCCTGTGTAAGCACGATATGTTTCGAACAACCGGGCGGCGTGTGCCGCGAACAGCGTGCCGCGGCGCAGAACCTGTACCCGGACTCCGAGTTCGAACATGTCCGCGGACGGAGACATGGTCACATCGGCGATATCCGCCTCCGCCAACAGGCTTTTGGCGTCCTCGGAAACACCCGACTCGACTGCCATCTGGTTTATCGAACCGGTCAGGACGTACGCCGCACCGAGCGCGAAAGCCGCGGCGACCGCGGCCGGCGTGCCGAGACCTCCGGCGGCGCCTACATGGATTGGGCGGTCATAGCCGAAGCGTCGGCTGAGCGTGTCACGCAGAGCGAGAATCGCCGGCAGTACCCCCACCAACGGCCGATTGTCCGTGTGGCCACCGCTATCGGCCTCGACGGTGACAGTCTCAGCTACCGGCACCTGCGCTGCGAGCTGTGCCTCTGCCTCGGTGAGCAGACCCCGGTTCACCAGGGCGTGCAACAGCTCTCCCGGTGCGGGAGACATGAATAGTTCGGCGATCTCGGGTCGCGAGACCTTCGCGAACAGGTGGACTCCGCGAACAATTCGGCCCGAACTGTCAAGGTGTAGGCCGGCAGCCGAACATCGGATCAGCGCGGGTGTCAGTTGCATGAACGCCGACGCGGAGATCCGGGTGACACCGTACCGCAGGAGCAGATCAGCCACGCGCTCCTCCAGCTCGGGACTGCCCGGTGCATGGATAAGGTTGACGCCCCAGTTGGGGCGTGCTCCCAGCTCACCTTTCAGCTCGGAGACAGCGCGCTCGAGCGCAGGAAGACCGAGCCCCGCCGCGCCGAAGAAACCCAGCATCTCCGCGCGGGCCATAGCGCTGACCATCCGTGTGGTGGCAATGCCATTAGCCATCTCGCCGGCTATGTATGGAAAGCGCATTCCATGCGTGGCGCAGAACGATCTGTCACCCAGCCATTCCGGGTATATCGGTGGCAAAATACCGACCAGTGGATAACCGTCCTCGTCCGATTGGCTTTGGATCTCACCGTATAGCGCCAATCCCAGCGCACCTGCGGATTTTTGGCCGATAATATGGAGCGGCTCGCGAACCATGCGGACGCACGCCACCAATTCGGTCGGTGTGAATGCGGGAGGCTGCGTAGTCGGATGCCAGCGCGGCGGGCTCTCCAACCTGTCCAACGCTCTGGTCGACGTCATTGAAAGACTCGCGAAATAGCCGGACGGTTAGTATCCGCACCACTCATCGTTGCCCCTACCAAATTTCGGATGTCCGAGTAATTAGCGTTCTTTCCGAGAACCCACGGGTAAGTCTCACGGAGACGTTGGTGATACGCAACGAATCGCGGCATGCATCGAAATTTCTCCGCGGAAATGATGATCTTGGTCGTGCCGCTCCAGATAGGCCGCAAAGGATGGTGCTGTAGATGTTCGCCATGGCTTCCTGACGCCTCCGCAGTGGGCAAAAAGAGCGCTGACGGGCATCACTCGAGTGTCAATTACTTCGATTACCGCAAACGCGCAGCGCGATGTCGGCCGACGCCCAGATCGCCTGTGCAACTGGGCCTCACGCCCAGTTGCACGCTCGCGTTCCGCGCTTCGCATGTGATGGGAAAGCCCATCTGGTGACGAGCCTGCCTGACCGGCGTGGATTAAATCATCATTGGCGCGGCACCCGCATGCGGAATCTCCTCCTGGGCATCGGAATTGTTCCCCAGGTAGCACACCTCGAATTCTACTGACAGAGGGGCCAGCGCGACGACGGCCATACTGTAAATAGGTCACGACACACCGATTCAACTGCATGGGAACGTCAGCACCGTGCACTACAGCCGAGATCCGGTACCGATCTTGCCCAACCGTCCGTCTCCGGATTACGCCGGAGAATAGCGACGCACTGCGCGTTGACATTCTCTGATGAGGTTATCCCTTACACGGGCATTGTTGTCGAGTCAACACGTTTCATCGTCGCATCGGCCGCGCAATGCTAGACTTCAGGAGCCTGTTCAGTGAACGGCCCTGTGCTCGGGGAAGCGGATTCGCCACACAGGCCGGTTCCGGCGGTATGGGAGGGGGCCCGAAGCGTAGCTCGGCACTTCCGGCGGCGCATTGCGCCGTAAACGTGCAACACGGAATTGGCTTGCCGACAAGTCACTCTGGCACGTATCCATTAAAAGGTCATAATTACGATGCGCGTGAGAAATGATGTGATGGAACGAAATGCACAGATAACCTCACAAGGTTTAACAGATCACGATATATCAACTATTCAACAGTGGCTGAATAACGCAGGCTCCATACCGGCCGCAACGGTCTCCATCAGTTCGATAAAAGTTGGACCGACCCCCAGGTTGGAAGCAAGTAGGAGTGCTGAACACATTCGCTTGCTCGCCCAAGCCTCGACGCCACTGCCGCCGATTATTGTTCATCGCAAGTCAATGAGATTGATTGATGGCGCTCATCGCCTAGAAGCTGCGCGTTTGATGAAGCGGGAAGAAATAGCTGTTAGATTCTTCGACGGCGATGACGCGGATGCATTCGCCTTGGCCGTGCAGGCAAATGTTGAGCATGGGCTACCGCTATCCCTCGCTGAACGTAGAATGGCCGCCGCGCGTCTGGTGGGCTCTCATCCACACTGGTCGGACAGGTTGATCGCCCGAACCACCGGGCTTTCCCATCACACGGTAGGCGCGGAGCGTCGGTATGCGGCTGGGCATGACGCTGAGCTGCGCAGGCGGATCGGGGAGGACGGCAAGTCGCGCCCGATCAGCACCGTGGAGGGCCGCCGCGTTGCGGCGGAAGTCATTCGAGATAATCCCGGCGCATCCCTGCGTCGGATATCTGAGCTGGCAGGCATCTCGCCGGGGACAGTCCGCGATGTTCGGTCGCGTCTGGATCGTGGCGAGGATCCCGTGCCACTCCCGCGGGTGGCGAAATCAAAGCAAGAGGCCGGCAGCGGACGAGCCGCAACGGAACCGACCGTAACGTCCGAACCTGTCAGCGAAAAAGAACGATCATCACCCCGGACAACGCCGACCAGGGATAAGGGAAGCGAGGCTGCGAGGAAAATACAGTATGACATCTTGCAGAGACTGAAGAAAGATCCTGGGTTACGATTCAATGATAAAGGGCGTTCTATCCTGCGGTCTATTGCGGCATCGGTCAACGAAATTGATATATGGGAGAATGTACTACTCGACGCACCGGCCCATTGTCATGGATCGTTAGCCAAGCTGGCCAGGGCTAATGCAAAGACTTGGGATGATCTGGCACGAAAGCTGGATACTTAAGATTTCGGTTTTCAGACCAGAATGACGCCTTTCACCCACCACCACGCCGACGTAGCAACGCTGAGGAGCCCTGCCGAATGTCTACCATATCGAGCCGAGATCAACACCTTGCCTGGAACCATCGAGCCACGACCACCGCACCGGATTCGATCGCACTGACCAGCACCGCATTCGCCGAAAATGGCAGGATCCCGACACGTCACGCTGGGAAAATCGTAGGTGGCAGCAACGTTTCGCCACCTCTTGCCTGGACCGGCCTGCCTGCCGAAGCCGTCGAAGTTGCACTTATCGTCGAGGATCCCGACGCACCGCTACCGCGTCCATTCGTGCACTGCGTCGTCATAGGCATCCCCGCCGACATCACCGGCATCCAAGAAGGTGCGATCTCCACTCGATCCACCGACACGGCACCACCATTCACGGTCGGGAAGGCCTCGATGGGACTGTCCGGATACGTCGGCCCCGCCCCGATCGACCCTCGACCGCACCGCTACATATTCCAGCTCTTCGCTCTCGACCAACCGACAGGACTAGACGACCAAGTATCGAAAAAACTTGTTCTGCAAGCCATTCACGGCCACATCGTCGCACGCGGACGACTCACCGGCATCTACCTACACCGTCGAACGCCATGACCCAATGTCGCGAACGCGTACTGCGTCGCTGGGTTCCGTGAATTACGCGGCCCTCCGCCGCAGTGTCGCGGTTGCTGCGAGAAGTAGGGCGATCGTGAAGACGATGAGGATCAGCAGGTCTCGGAGCATGGTGGTCGTCGGTGTCGGGAACGTGCCGACCTCGGTCATCGCGTCCGCGGCATAGCGCAGGGGCAATAGGTCGCTGGCCGCCTGCAACGGCCATGCCATCTGCTCGCGCGGCCAGATCAAGCCGCATAACAGCAACTGGGGGAGGATGACCGCCGGCGCGAACTGCAGCGCCTGGAACTCGGTGCGCGCGAACGCACTTGTCAGCAGACCCGTCGAAGAACCGAGCACAGCAGTGGTTATCGCGATGATGATCACCATGCCGAAGCTCCCCTGCGATTGCAGCCCGAGCAGCCCGTAGGCGACTGCCGCCGCGACCGTTGCCTGCACCGCGGCCAGGAGTGCGAAGGCGATGCCGTAGCCGAAGAGTAAGTCCGCCTTGTGGGTCGGTGTGCTCAACAGCCGTTCCAGCGTCCCGCTCGTACGCTCGCGCAACATCGCGACGCTCGTGATGAGGAACATCGAGATGAACGGGAAGATCCCGAGGAGTGTCAGCCCGATCTGATCGAAGATGTCCACCCGATCGCCGAAGATGTACCGCAGCAGTACGAGCAGAGCGCTCGGCACCGACAGGAGCACCACAACCGTCCGCTTGTCGTGGCGGATCTGCGTCAATACCCGGGCCACCGTAGCGAGCGTGATCGTGACCGACATCAGGATCGCACCTCGGCTGCTTCGTGGAGGATGAGCCGAAGGAATGCGTCCTCCAGATCGGTTGCCCCCGTGCGTGATCGGAGGTCCATAGGGGTGTCCTCCGCGAGTAGCCTACCCTCCCGCAACAGCAGCAGGCGGTCACACCGGTCGGCCTCGTCCATCACGTGACTCGACACCAGCAGCGTCGTCCCGGCGTCGGCGAGCGCGTGGAATTGCTGCCAGAGATCGCGGCGCAGCACCGGATCCAGGCCGACCGTCGGCTCGTCGAGCACCAGCACATCCGGATTCGCGAGCAGCGCACAGGCGAGCGAGACGCGCGCGCGTTGCCCGCCCGACAGCGTGTCGACAAGCCGATCAGCGATGTCATCGAGACCGACGTCGGCCACGGCCCGTGTGGCGGCGCGATTGCCGGTGCCATAGATCGTCGCGAAGTAGCGGGCGTTCTGGCGAATCGTCAAGTCGCCGTAGACCGATGGTTGTTGCGTGACATAGCCGATTCGATGCCGCAGCGGCGCCGAACCGGCGGGTTCGCCGAGCACGCGGATGCTCCCGGCCTTGATCTTCTGCACGCCCACGATCGCCCGAATCAGCGTCGTCTTACCGGAACCGCTCGGTCCGAGGAGCCCGGTCACCGTGTTCGGCGGCACTACGAAGGTCACGTCGTCGAGCGCTCGTATCCCGCCGCGGTCGACGATCAGGCCTTCGATTTCGATTGCGTTCATTATCGTAACTCCGGAGTCGTGATCGTTACCTGCTTGTTGACGTCGGAAAACTTGATATCCAGCAGCGAAGTGGTGTTGGGAAACGTCAGTGTGGTGTCGACCGGGACGTGAGTACCCTTCACGCGCAACCAGATCGTCATGTTCGCGTCGGTGCGGACATCGGGAAGCAGCTGCTCGATATCCTCGGCCGGCACGACGCCGGTGACCTTGAACGAATCGATGCCCAGTCTGTCCTCCCTGTCGACGGTTTTGGGCTGTCGGATGTTGGCAAGCACGTGCGCGAGGCCGCGATCCGGGTCGAGGAGATTCGGTAGCTGGATTACCCTGGCGTTCGCTGGGGCGAACGTGCCGGATGGGCTCTTCGTGTACAGCGCGCCGTCCAGGCTCACAAAATCCATCGGTGGACCGAGTATCGGTTTGATGGAACCCTTTGCCGCATTGGTGTGCCCGGTAGTGAGATCCGCATCGATTCGGCGCACGGGAAGACCCGGCACCGCACCGTCGGATTCGAGCACAACGTGGGCACTGTGGATCGAGCCGCTCGCGAGCGCGGCGTTACGCACCATTAAGGCCGCATCGGGCAGTCCGCCGTCGAGCGAGCAGCTCGCGGCGACGAGCACGAGCGCGACGATGCCGAATGTTCTACGCACCTCCACCTCCGCATGGGTAGCGTTCCTACCCTTAGTCTAGATCACCACGGCCCCAGAGGGTAGCGTTACTACCTGTGAGCGCGGAGGCATTGAAAGGTCATCTCGACGGAATGATCCTCGCCGTGCTCGCAGCCGGCCCACGACACGGCTACGGCGTCATCGATTCACTGCGCACGCAGACCAGCGGCCGGTTCGACCTGCCGAAAGGAACGATCTATCCAGCACTGCACCGCCTCGAGCGCGCCGGGCTCATCGACGGCCGATGGTCCGACGAACACGGCCGACGCCGCCGCACATACGAGCTGACCGTCGCCGGGAAACGACGACTCGGCATCGAGCGCCGATCATGGCAAGAGTTCGCGGCCGCAGTGGGCGCACTGCTCGACGAGGAGAAACCATGGCCGGCAACATGATCGACGACGTCGCCGCCACCATGCCGTTTCCGGTTCGGGGTATGAACAGCGAGCCATGTGGAACAGAAGAACTGGGCTATCGTGCACACCATCGTCGGCTATCCGCGCTAAGACACAGGTCAGCTGAGTGGAAATACCTTGTGCCGCACACATCGGCGCCCCCGCGCACGAAATCGCCGACGATTCCGTGCGCGGCAGGCGGTGCCGCCCGAGATCAGCGGCGGCTGCCGATAGGCTGCTGCAGGAGGCCACCAAGCACGGTGTTCACCCCTTGCAACCAGACCGGCCAGGACGCCGGGTCCAGGGCCATCGAACCTTCCTGATGGCTATCGCAGCCGCGTCCACGACACCGAACCCACCACCGCTGACCGCCCCGCCGCCTAGGGCCATTTTCCGAGAACTGCTCGAACGGCCGCGCCGAAGCTGAGCACACGCCTCGAAGCACGGAAATCGACTCCGCACGAACAACTCTGATCCGACACCACTCAACCTGACGGAGACTGCGGGCGGCGGAGCTGCGCTCTGTGAGTTCTACGGTGCCCGGAGCTGAGTAAGGCGCTGCTGGTGGCCAGGTGGTCAACTGGTGGCCGAACTCGACCGCCTCGCGGTGCTCATCGGCGACCCATACCACCAACTCGGCCTCGATTGAGCTCCAGCAGGTGGCCGTTGGGGTCGAGGAGGAAGAACACCCTGCCGCCGTCATAGTGGTAAGAGCGGCCTTCCTCGTGCCGATGCGCGTCCGCCCAGTAGCGGATTCGGCGCGTCTCGATCAGCTTCAACGCCGTCCGGAAATCGGCGTCGGAAACGACGATCGCGTAGTGCCGCTGTTGAATCTCCGCCGCATCGGAGAGCCGGCTGATGTCGGCGAATTGGACGGTGACGCCGTTGTCGAAGTCGAGCCGGATGTTGTACCCTGCCACGCCGCCCAACCTGCCACCCAGGATGTCCGCCCAGAATTCGGCGGTCTCGTCGGTGTCGCGGGACCAGACCACCATGTGATCGAGTTTCATGGCACCGCTCTCAGGCCCGGTCCGCGGTCCAGCGCATCAGGCAGTGGCCCATCGACATTCCGCCGCCGAATGCGGTGAGCAACACCAGATCTCCGGTGTGCAGCGCCCCGGCACGGTTCGCATCGTCCAGCGTGACCGGCACCGACGCGCTGCCGACATTGCCGTAGCGCTCGAGCGTGCGGTGCGTGCGCGCATGACCCAAACCAACCCGTTCGATGAGCTCACCGAGCAGCACCCCGTTGGGCTGATGGGGCACGACATGCGCCACTTCGGAGTGGCTGATGCCATTCTCCGCGAAGAACTTCCCCACCGCGATCGGAACGTTCTCCATCACGAAATCCCGCACATCGCGACCGTCCATTCTGAAGTAGTGGCCGCCGCTGTCGACGGTCTCGTGCGAGGCGGGAAACCTACTTCCACCCGCCTCCACCCGGATCAGTTGCTGCTGATCGCCGCGCGACGCCAAGTGCGTTGCGATGATTCCGTATCCGGCCGGCACCCGCCCGACCACCGCCGCGCCCGCTCCGTCGCCGAGCAGCACCGCGGTCCGCCGATCGCCGAAGTCGAGCGACCGTGAGTACACATCGGCCGCTATCACCAGCACGCGTGCCGCCGGCTTGGTCTCGACGAGGCTGCGGGCAAGTTCCAGAGCGTAGACGAAGCCGCTGCAGACCACATTGATGTCGAAGCAGGCCGCGTTCCAGGCGCCGATCTGCGCCTGCACCAAACACGCGACGGGTGGTTGCGGGGAGTCCGGTGTGGACGTCGAGACGATGATGAAGTCGATATCCTCGGCAGTCAGGCCGCCGCGATCGATGGCATCGGCTCCGGCCTTTGCCGCGAGATCGGAGGTGGCTTCGTCCGGTCCCGCGAAGCGGCGTTCCGCGATCATCGTCTTCCGCAAGATCCATTCCACCTCGACCCCGACACGATCGGCGATCTCGGCACTCGACATCACCTCCTTGGGTAGATAGGAACCCGTTGCGAGTATCCCGATTTCGGTCCGCATCGCCTTCGTACCTCCGTTGAAGAAAAATTCTCAGTGCTCACAGAATCGACTGCGTGCCGGTCGCGCAATGCAGCTGTCGGCACGCTCGGGCATTGTCTTGGAAGCGAATCGACCGCCATCCGAACGCATTCGCTGCGGCACAGGTCTCCGCATCGCGATCGATCAGAATCGAAACTTTCGGCGGAATACCGGCCAACTTCTCCGCGATGCGGAAAATGTCCCACCGGGATGCGCGCGCATCGGCCGTTCCGGAATCGACAATCACGGTGACCTCGCCCAGATCCGCCACGATCCGTTTCCGGGCAGGACCCCATTCGCAGTGGTCGCCCGCCAATATACCGACGCCGAAACCCGCGAAGTCGCGGAGGTAGCGCAGTGTATTGACCATGACCGGGTTGGGCTCGACGAGCGGGGAAGACAGCACCCCGTCGAGGCCGAACCAGAGAAAAGGTCTGTCCATGACAGTCTCCATTCATCCAATCGATCGGCTGATAATTACCTCGGGGACAGCGGAATTCGCGCTTCGGACGCGAGTAACTCGGCGAGCCGATCAGAGATGATGCGCATGCCGTTCTCGGACAGAATTGATTCCGCGTGAAACTGCATCGAGGCGAAATGCGGCCCACGAATCGCGTACACCTCGCCGGTTCCCCGGTCCCGGCTGATCTCGACGGCACCGACACCCTCGCACACCCGCTCGTCGGTATCGCTGTGCACGATGTAGGTGTTGTAGAACGCCACCCGTTCCCAACTGCCGAAGAGCGGAATTCGCCGCTGCACACCTTGATTCGGCACCTCGCGGCGGACGATGTCGAAGCCGAGTCGTGCGCCGAGAACCTGGTGGCTGAGGCATACCGCGAGAAACGGCCGCCGCGCGGCGAGCAGGGCGTCGATCGCACGGCTCAGCGACGCGATCTTCGGATCGCCGACGCGGCGGGGATCGCCGGGCCCTGGCCCCATGATCACAACGTCGTGCCGATCGAAATCGTCCGCCTGGTCGAAGCGGCACACGGTCACCGCCAGGCCTATCGAACGAAGCTGGTGACCGAGCATCGCGGTGAACGTGTCCTCGGCATCCACCACCAGAACGCTGCGCTGCGCCAGTGTGTCGCCGGTCCGGATCTGGCCGGGGCCGTTGAGCCAAAAGTCGGCGATGGCGACATTACGCTGGGCCAGCGCGGCGCGAACGGCAGGATTTTCGCCGAAGCCGACGCGTTCGACCGCGCCGAGCGCCGTCAGCAGTCCCGTCACCTTCGCCTGGGTTTCGGCGACCTCCGAGGCCGGATCGGAATCCTGGACGATGGTGGCCCCGACGCCGATGCGCAGTCGGCCGGCGCGGTCGATGTCGGCGGTGCGGATGAGAATCGCGGAATCCATTGTGCGACCGCCATGTCCATCTCGGCCGACAAGTGCGGCGACGCCACTGTAGTAACCGCGGCCGCCCGACTCGTACCTGCTGATGACGTGGCAGGCGTTCTCCAGCGGACTGCCGGTCACCGTCGGCGCGAACATCGTCTCCCGCAGAATGTCGCGCGGATCGCTCTCAGTGCGGCCCTCGATGAAATACTCGGTGTGGGCGAGGTCGGCCATTTCCTTCAGATACGGTCCGATCACCCGGCCCCCGGAAGCACAGAACCGCGACATCATCTTCAGTTCCTCATCGACGACCATGTAGAGCTCGCTCGCCTCCTTGTGATCCGACAGGAAATCCAGCACCTCGCCGAGCTTGGGCCCGGACGGCGGGTAGCGATAGGTGCCGCTGATCGGGTTCATCACGGCGACGCCGTCCCGCAAGCTGACATGGCGTTCGGGGGTGGCGCCGACGAATGTGCGATCTCCGGTGTGCACGATGAAGGTCCAGTAGGCGCCCGATTCGCGGATCAGCAGCCGACGGAACAACGACAGTGCCATCGGCACGCCGTAGTCGGAAATGTCGGCCAGATACGATCGGCGCAGCACGAAATTGGCCCCGGCCCCGGTGCCGATCTCCTCGGCCACGATCCGGGTCACGAGGTCGGCGTAGCCCGCATCGTCGATATCGAAACCCTTGTTACGCAGGGTGATCGGAGTGTCCGGTAGCTCCCGCAGCAGCTCGGCCATCGACAGCTCCGCCCGATCGGTGATGTGCAGGACGAGCAACGGGCTACCGTCGTCGACGCAGGCGAAACCTCGCTCGACCACCTGGCGGTACGGCACGACGATCAGGACGTCGTCGACCGGGGCCGCCGTGGAATCGGTTGGGGGCAGTCGGATCTCGCTCAGCAGCGGGGGTTCTGAGACCGTGCCGACCAACAGGTCCACCGCCTCAGCCGAGCCGTTCACCGGCCGGTGAACGATCGCGAACGGCGGTGGCGCCGAAGCCATCAGCCGGTCCAGTACGGCGGGCGCATGATCGTCGATGCCGATCATGCGAACACGTCCGCGGTGGTCGTGACCACGGCGCACCGCTCGGCGGCGAACTCGATGGCCAGCCGATGGTAGTCGGCAGAGAAATCCGCGATCGCGTCGGCGATCAGGAACGGCTGGATGTCGTTGGTGAACGCGTCGACGGCACTCATCAGCACGCCGATATGCGCGTAGACGCCGCACAAGACGAGCTGATCGCGGCCCTGCGCACGCATCCGCCCGAGCAGCTCCGACCGGAAGAACGCGCTGTAGCGCCACTTCGTGAACACCCAATCGTCCGCCGCCGGGGACAGCGCGTCGATGACCTCGCGCTCGATCGGATCTACGCTCATACCGGGCCCCCAGAAATCCTTGAGCAGTCCGCGCTGCGCGTCGGTCATACTGCCGGGCTGAGTGGTGTAGGCGACCGGAATCCCCCGTTCGTTGCTCAGATCGCGCAGCGTCGAGATATTGCCGACCAGCCCAGCGCGGACGGCGCTGGCAAAGGGCCGCAGGAAATATCGCTGCATATCGTGGATGAGCAGCACAGCACGATCCGGCTCGACGGTCCATCGGGCTACGTTGGGAGGCAGATCGGCAACGGTCGGCATCGGATATTCACCGATTGCGGGAATCCCGGCCGCCGCCGGTGCTTCGGTCTTCGTGCGCATGTCAAACCCCCAAGGTGGCGCCGCCGTCGACGGTAATGGTCTGCATAGTGATATGGGCGGCCTGATCGGACAGCAGGAACAGGACCGCATCGGCGATATCATCGGGCTCGGCCAGTTTCCGCAACGGAATGCCGACGCGGTAGGCCGCCAAACCACCGTCGAGGGTGAGCTCGGGTCCGGTCTCGTCATGCCACATCGATGCGAGCATCGGCGTATTCGTCGAACCCGGCGCCACCAGATTGCATCGAATTCCATAACCGGCCACCTCGAGGCCGAGACATTTGGTGAACGTCGCCGCGGCGGCCTTCGAGGCCGCATAGGCTGCCATCTGCATCCGGGCCGTCCCCGCGGCATTGGAGACGACCGTGACGACGGCGCCCGAGGACCGCGAAATCATCCGATCGACAACACATCTCGACATATGGAAGACGCCGGTGGTATTGACGCCGAGCGTGGTAGCCCAATCCTCGTCGGAGAGTTGCCAAGCCGCGCCGAGCCGTAGCACCCCTGCGGCGTTGACGAGGTAGTCCACCGGCCCCAGCCGCGTTTCGATAGCGTCCACCACGCACTCGACCGATTCGGCGTCGGCGACGTCGGCCAGAAAGGCATGGACCTGCAGCCCCTTTCCGGTCAGCACATCCGCCACCTCGCGCAGCCGGTCCTCGCTGTGATCCACGGCCGCGACCGTGGCGCCTCGTTCGCCGAGCACCCGGACGATCGCGGCGCCGATGCCGCCGGCCGCGCCGGTGACCAACGCGATTTTGTTTTCCATGAGTTCCTCCCTATCCACGCCATTGCGATACGACCGCAACCGCCTGGTCCGGATTGAGCCGCGGATCGCACAGGCTGGTGTATTTCCCGCCAGCACAGTCCAGCGACAGCTCGTTCTCAACGCATTCGGCCACACCCTCGGGTGTGGTCTCGAGGTGCAGTCCGCCCGCAATGCCACCGGCGCCGCGCACCGCCTGCTGGAATAGCTGCGTTTCCCGCACGATCGCGTCGAGGTAGCGGATCTTGCCGTGACCGGGCACCGTCACCGTGTTGCCGTGCATCGGATCGCACAGCCAGATCACCGGATGGCCGGCCGCACGCAGGGTCGTGACCAGATCCGGAAGTCGTTCGGCGACAAGGTCGGCCCCCATCCGAGCGACGAGTGTGAGACGGCCGGGCTCTCGCTCGGGATCCAGACGCTCACACAGCGCGAGCAGTTCGTCGCTGTCCATCCCGGGACCGATCTTGCAGGCCACCGGATTCGCGACATCGGCGAGCATGGCGACGTGTGCGCCGTCCACCCCGCGGGTGCGTTCGCCGATCCAGGGCCAATGCGTCGATCCGAGCAGCAACTGCCCCGACGCGTCCTCGCGCAGAAACGGAATCTCGTAGTCGAGCAGCAACGCCTCGTGGCTGGTCCACACCGGCGAATCGGTCCACGATCGCCGGGTCCTGCCTCGCCACGAGAGGTGGTGCATGATCTCGGCGGCCGCCTCGTAACAGCTGACCATCCGGAACGGATCCGGACGGCGATGTTCCGGCGTGGCCTCCGGTGCGTTGACCATATGACCGCGGTAGACCGGTAGGTCGAGGCCGCCCACCCGCTCATAGGCAGTGGAGCGCGGTTTCGCGAATTGGCCCGCGATGCGGCCCACGCGCAGGATCGGCTTGCGTGTGTTCATCTTCATCGTGCCCGCGAGCACTTCCAGCAGGCCGACCTTGCGGGCGATATCCGCGGCCGTCCGCTCGGACGGATCCTCGGCGCAATCGCCGGCCTGAATGATGTAGGCGCTGCCCACCGCGACCGACGCCAGCAGGTTGCGCAGATTGTAGACATCGACGGCATTGACCAGAGCCGGGCGCGCGGCCAATTCCGCTCGCACGTGCTGGATCTCCGAGACGTTGGCCCAATCCGGTTGTTGCAGAGCATGTTCCAGTCGGATGTCGGCGACCGTCATCATGCCAGGTCTGAGAATATTCTTCATCTGTCGGACTCCCCCGTATGCGGCACGCCCGGGTGTGCCGGCGATCGGCTCAGTTGCTGCCCACTCGCAGATCTTCCGCGAGTTCGAAGCACATCGATCCCCACATGTATCCGGCGCCGATGGCGCCCATGAGGATCACGTCTCGGCGCTTGGTCTGGCCCGACTGCGCCAAGCGGTGCAGCGAGGTCAGTACAGCCACAGCGGCGGTATTGCCCAACGTGTCCGCCGTGACGGGCACGAGTTCGGGATTTGCGCCCAGGGTGCGCGTCATGGATTCCAACATTCGAACGTTGGCCTGGTGCAGCGCGAATCCGCTGACGTCGGCTACCTTGACACCCGCCGCCGACAGCGCCCGCAGCAGTGAATCCGGCAGCAGCGTGACCGCGGCCTGCCAGACGTCTCGGCCGTCCAGATGGAGGTAGGGACCGCGCGGCAGCTCCGTCGACGCCGTAGCGCCGCGCAGCTGCCAGGGCGTGGGCAGGCGCGCGCCGCCCGCAGGCTGATTGCCGAGGTCGTAGCTGAGCAGCCCACCGGTGTCGGACCTGCGGATGACCATCGCGGCGGCGGCGTCGCCGAAGAGGATGCGGGTCCGCCGGTTCTGTGGGTCGGTGATGCTCGAATACCGGTCGGCGACAACGATCAAAGCGTTCTCCAGATCCGGCTCCTGCAGCAGGCACCCCGCGGTGTAGATGGCATAGATCACTCCGGCACACGCGGTCTGGGTCAGATCCACGATGCGCGTCGTGGCGATGCCTACCTCGCCGGCGATGGCGACACCGAAGGAGGGAAAGAACCAGTCGGGTGTGGAGGTCACCGAAATCACCACATCGATGTCGTCAGCCGTCAATCCGGCCAGCTCGATGGATTTCTCGACGGCCTCGACGGAGTAGTCGACGAGACTCACGTCGGGGTCCATGAACCTGCGTTCCCGGATGCCGACCCGCTCCTCTATCCACTCGGGTGTGCTGTCCAGCTGTTCACACAATTCGGCATTGGTGACACGCCGGTCGGGGATCTTCAGGTAGAGGCTCAGCGGGGTCACCGGCGCTAATGTCCATTTCGGCATGATCACACTTTCCGTCAATCCAGTTCGAACGACATCCGCAGCGGGTACTGCTCGTACGGTCCCTTTTCCGGCAACTCGTCCACCTTGACGCCGAACCATTTGTCCAGTGCCGCAATGATCTCGGCGTCATCGACGAGTTTCGTCACCTCGGACCCCTCCGGGGTGGTCAGGGTGAGCGTGTCGTTCTTCAATGTGGCCCAACCGTTTTCGGCGGGCATCGAGCACAACAGATGGTGGCGGGGCGAAGCGTCGGGCGCGGTCCGATACCACCACAGGGTGTAGGTGAAATCCGACAATTCGACCGGCGCATCGTAGAAGCGGTATAGCAGCTGTCCGTCACGGATCACCTCCGTCGCGTCGGTACCGACCCGTCGGGTGGAGAATTCGCCGTGCGGGTCGAGCTGTGCCTCCGCCGAACCCAGTCGCAGCGGATAGCGACTCAATTTTCCGAAGCCCACATCGACCAGCCAGGAAACGCCGTCCAGCCGCACCTTCAGGACCAGATGGTTGTACGGTGGCGTGAATCCGTCGATGATCCATACTCGCCCCTGGTGGATTGTGACGTCGTAGCCAAGCGACTCCAGCAGGAAATAGAAGGCCGGATTGACCTCGCAACAGCCACCACCGCGCCGCCGATCGATGATCTTCTCGAGAATTCGCTCATCCAGCGGAATCTCGTCACCGAGCCGAAGTGCAAGCGTCTCCCACGGGACCGACAGTGCGTGCCGCTCCTGCAGATGCCGGAGCGCATCCAGGTCGGGCCGGGCCGGCCGGTCCGCAGAGATGCGGTTCAGATACTCGTCGATTCTTTTCTCATTCAGCATTTTTCACTCGACCTCTATGACGATTTGAATCTCGGAAAAAGTTCCTCGGCGTTCAGGTGATCGATGCGAAGCCGTTCGTCCTCCGCGAAAGCACCGTTGTCGAGAAACGACCGGCCATCGTTCGAGCTGAACGAGTCCGGCATGAGCGGAAAATCGGTTCCCACGAGTATCCGGTCGCTGCGGGCAAACGATCGCAACCCTGCCAGGCTGTGCGGATCCCCGCTCATCGCCGCGTCGAGGTAGAGCCGCCGCAGATCGCCGATCGGATCGGCCGACAATCGATCGGCGAGCGAGCGGCTGATCTGTGGCCCGTAGGTGAGTCGACCGGCGTACTGGGAAATGCCGCCGCCGCCGTGGGACAGGATCATGCGTAGGGCTGGGAAACGCTCCAGCGTCCGGTTGTAGAGCAGTTGCGCTGCCAACCGGACGGTGTCGAAGGGAAATTCGTAGAGCGAGCCGGGCAGACCGAAATCGGGCTGCCCGCTCGACGGTGGCAGTGCCGGGTGGACGAACAGCGGGACGGCCCGTCGTTCGGCCTCGGCGAGAAACGGGTCCAGTGCGCGATCGCCCAGGTAGATTCCGTTGTAGTTGGTGATGAGTCCGACTCCGTCGAGACCAAGCACCTCGACGCAGTACTCCAGTTCCTCGAGCACCGCGTCGAGGTGCGGAAACGGCAGCACCGCGAAGGCGCCGAAGCGCTCCGGACGCTGTGCGACGAAGTCCGCGAGAAATTGGTTCGTTCGCCGGGCGAACCGCATGGCCGAGGTCCGGTCCAGGGCGGGAACACCCGGCCACAAGCTGACCACGGCCGCCCGAATGCCCTGGCGGTTCATCATCGCCAGACTGGCCTCGACGCTCCACACCGGCCTGTCCACGTGCGAAAGCACGATGTCGCGCACACCCACCTCGCGAAGCAGGTCGAAGTAGAACTTCGGCAAGATGTGGTGATGCACATCAATGGCGTCCCGCCATGGGGTGCCCGCCGACTGCGTCGTCTCCGCGTTCATGTGATCGAACCGATCGCGATGTCAGGCGCGGCTGGCGCCGGGCGGATTGCTCACCACGATGCGCCATATTCCGTCCTGGCCGCGTCGGGCGATATCGGTCGCGGTGCCCTCGATACGGGTCATCTCGCCGTTCGGGCCAAGGCCCTCGTGCACATAGTCGTTGATCAACAAGGCGACATCGCCGACCGCGTATACATGCCGTAGCGTCGAGGTGACCGGCAAAGGGTTCTCGAGTGCCTTTCTGGTGGCCTGTCGCCGTTCTTCTCCGCTCAGATAAATTCCCGGCGTGAGAACGTGAATAGCACCCGGCTCCAGCAGCTGTTCCATGAGCTCGATATCACCGGAGTTGAAAGCGTATTCGAATACATTCGACAGTTGCCCTGGTTCGGTGGGGAGCTCGATCTTCGCATTGATGGATTCTGTCATGAGACCAGTTCAGCGCAGTAATCTACTTACGGTCAACACACTTCGAAACGATACGTCAAGTCGGCAGCAGCGGACCGAATCGAGGACCTGACAAACAATGACGCGAGTGCGCCCGAGCGACCGCGAATATCGCTACGGTGGTCTGCAGTATTCGCGACTCTCGCCAGAAAAATACAGCAAGGAGAATACTCGTGATCAGAGTGTCGATCATTTACCACTCGCAGAGCGGAAACGTCCATCAACTCGCCGCCGCGGCCGCCGCAACGGCGGAGAAACTGGGCGCACAGACGCGCCTGCGCAAGGTTCCGAAGCTGGCGAACCCTCGATTGTTGGACGAGCAAGCCTACGCTGATCTCACCGCCACCACCGCGGACATTTCGGACGCCACCCACGAGGATCTGGTCTGGGCCGATGCGATCATGATCGGCACGCCAGTCGTCTTCGGGCTGCCCGCACCGGAACTCATTCATTTCATCAATCACTCCGGTTTGGTCTCGATTCCGGGAAAGTTGATGAACAAGGCGGTCACCGTATTCACTTCTGGCGCCGGCCTGCATGCCGGTCAGGAGACGACGATCCTCGCCGTACACAACGCGGTCTGCCACTGGGGCTCTCTCATCGTCCCGAACGGCAGTAGTGTAGACATCCTGACCACCGAGCAGAACGGCGGCCTGCCCTATGGCACCTGCAATTCCTCGTGGCATAAACCGAACAATGTGAGCGACGACAATCTGGCCGCCATCGACTATCAGACCACCCGCCTGGTGGAGGTCTCCACCGCTTATCAGATCGGCTTGGAGCAGACCACGTCTTCCATCGAATTCACCGATATCTCGAAACTGAGCAAGAAATACAACTTCGGGCTCGCCTGACCCGGGTGGCCACAGCGCGAATGGCCCCTATCGTCGCCGATCGGGGCCATTCGTATGCCTGCCGTTCGTATTCGTTCAGCGCAGGTCCGCCACGTGCTTCTCGATTCCGTCCAGGAGCACATTCAAACTCAGGACGAACCCGTCGTCCCAATCGCGGTCGACCAGGAACCGGTGGTCGATGAGTGTGGGATAGCACTCCGGGTGCGCCAATATCTGCTCGCGGCCGGCCTGCGCGTCGTCGGCCGACAGCCGCATGCTGGACTCGCTGGTCGCCGAGCCCTGCACGTGGCTGAGCAGCATCCAACTCACCGCGGCGATCTGCACATCGACGAAGCCGGTGCGGGCGAGCATCGCGTACAAAAACTCCATCCAGCGCAGAAAGTTCGGCCCGATGGGCGGCGACTGTCGCGAGGGCATCACCGCGGTCCACGGGTGGCGCAGCAATGCGGCACGGTGGCTCGTGAGCAGAGCGACGATATCGTCACGCCAGCAATCAGCCGGCTGGTCCGGGATCGCGATCTCGGCGAAGACAGCATCGATGGCCAGATCAATGACATCGTCCTTGGTGTCGACATGCCAGTACAGGGTGGTCGAGCCGACCTCGAGCCGCTCGGCGAGCCGGCGCATCGTCAGCCGTTCCATACCTTCCTGATCCAGCAGCGCGACCGCGGCATCGGTGATCCGCGCGCGGCTCAGCGGGGGGCCCTCCCGCGCGATAGGCGCGGGACGAAGCCACACCGAGCGCGAGCCGGCCCTCTGCTGTGACCGGCCGCTGGCTCGCCGCTGCGTCGCGTCACTCATGGCGGCAAGTGTAGTACAACGATCCACCGATAGATCGCCGTTCTTTACCAGGAACAAGATTCCGGCTTACTGGTCGATCCATAGGTTCACACGGTGCTCGACGGGGCGTTGACCAAGAGGGCCATATTGCCGGGGTGATGGTTGTTGTCGCGCATCATCTGGTGCACAGCGCCGATGTCATCGAACTCGCCGACATAGGACAGGCACGGCGAGATGTCTCCGCTAGCGATCAGGTCAACGATCGCCCGGCACTGCTGAAAATTAGCGAAATGCGAACCCTGCAAACGCTTTTGGCGCATCCACAGATAGCGCAGGTCCACATCACCGTGGTAGCCGGACGTGCCGCCGCAGATGACCACCATACCGGCGGTATCGCAGACGTACATCGAGGTGGGGATGCTGTCCTGGCCGACGTGTTCGAGCACGATCTTGGGCGCGCGGCGCTCGCCGAGGGCCTCCCAGAACGCCGCACCGAACCGTCGCGCCTCACTCAGCCACGCGCCGCTGGCCTCGGCGTCGGAAATATCGGGAATCCGCCCCCAATGGGTGTATCCGCGGCGATCGATCACCCCGTGCGCTCCCAGCTTCGTGCAGTAGTCCGCACGATCCGGCGACGACACCACCGCGATCGGTCGCCCGCCGAAGGTCCGCACGATCTGTGTGGCCATCGATCCCAGACCGCCCGCCCCACCCCAGATCAACACCGGCTCTCCGGGCCGGACGACATTCGGGTACCACCCGGTCAGCTGGCGGTAGGCGGTGGCGCCGGTGAGCATGAAGGCCGCGGCCTCGGCCCACGACAGTCGCTGCGGTTTGGGATGACACTGGTATTCGTCCACGACAGTGAACTGGGCGAAGGAGCCGAAGTTCGCCTCGTACCCCCACACCGTCTGGGTGGCCGACGTCATCGGGTCCGCACCGGCCCGGATATCGGCAGCGGATTCGTTCCATTGACAGCTCGACAGGACGATATGGTCTCCGACCTTCACCTGCTCGACGCCGTCGCCGACCGCCCAGACGATGCCGGAACCCTCCGACCCTCCGATGTGGTAGTCCTCGACTGCACCTGCGTGCCGACGCGCCGCGATAACGTCGAAGGGACGGCCCATTGCCGCCCAGACATTGTTGTAGTTCACTCCCGCGGCCATGACATAGACGAGCACCTGTCCCCGGCCGGGGCGCGGCACGTCCACGACCTCGGTCTGAAATGCCGCCGCCGGCGGTCCATAACGCTCCGGCCTGATCAGCGAGGCATACATTTGCTCCGGGACATAGCCAGTCGGCGGCGTTTCACCAAGCTCGTACAATAATTTCTTCACGGTTACTCCTATTCAATCCCGGAACTAGTCGGTAAGGATCACTCTCCGCACCGCCGGATCGGCGGTCAAATCAGAAAACGATTCTTCGTCAACTAGCGCATCGCTCGCGCACCGAAACCGCAACACCTGACAAACCCTGCGCGGATCGGTTCAAGCGGGCGTCGAGGGCGTGGACGATCGAGTGAAGTATCCGTACGACCACGCAGACGGGAGCGAAAATGCTGACGAGGGTCGATCACATCGGAATAGCGTGCACCGATCTGAACCAAGCCATTCAGTTCCATCGCAACGCCTACGGTTTCGAGGTCTGCTACCGCGAGATAAATGACGAACAGGGCGTGGATGAAGCCATGCTGCGCATCAACGGGACCGACGACGGTCACGCCACCTATCTGCAGTTGCTGAGCCCGACCCGACCCAATTCCCCGGTGGGCAAGTTCCTGGCGTCCCGAGGCGAAGGGGTGCACCACATCGCCTTCGGAACGCCGGACGTGGACGCCGCGGCCGCGGCCTTTCTGGACAGGGGCATGCGCGTCCTGTTCACCCCGCCCCGCCCGGCGGCGATGGGGTCACGCGCGACGTTCCTACATCCCAGCGAGTGTGGGGGCGTCCTGGTGGAGCTGGTCACCCACACATAACAGCGGTCTGCGCGGGCCACCTCGGGTTCGACTCTGGTACGTTGGACGTGCAATGGATCATTGATCCACCTCTAGGACGACGATCTAGGAACTTCGCAATGAGTTTGCTCCTCATGGCGGCGCATGTCGGCCTCCTATGCGCGTCCGTCATGGCCGTCGGCGTCCAAAGCGCCGAACTGCATCGCATTCGATCGCACCCGATGACCACGGATTCATCGCGCTCCGCCAAAATCGCGATGTTGTCGATTTCCATTCTCTGTCCGGAGGCCGCGATCACCGGTATTCCGGTCGGCGCCGACAGGGCCGAATCGGAAATCTGGACGTTACCCTATGCGCTGTCGACAGCAGCGATCGTGGTGATGTCGCTCGCCACCCGATTGCAGCTGCGACGGCTCCGGGCACGATATTTCGGGCGCCTGGATTTCGGGCGGCGTTCCGGCCTGCCGGGTGCAACACAATACGGCGTTCCGGCATTTCTGGCTGTCACCGTATTTCTCCTGATCGCCCGGCCACAGAATCTACTCACCGCGTGGACTCCGGTCGTGCCGGCGACCGCCGTGACCCTGACCGCATGGCTGGCAACCAGAAAACCTGCGGACACGTTTGCCGAAATTGCGCACCTTCGCGAAGCTCTGAATTTGCCGGGAAGTTGACACACTTCCCTGATATTGATGGTCACGAATATGTGCGGGAACCAGAATCTAATACATGAAAACCGGATCTACACCGCAGGAATCTGCCATGAAACACGTCATACCTGTTATCGACCTCAGCACTCGCGACCGCACGGACGGGCGCAAATCGATCGCCGCGGCGATCGACCAGGCATGTTCGGACTCGGGATTCTTCGTGATTGTCGGCCACGGAGTGCCTCAGGAGCTCGTGGACCGGACGTACGCGACGACGGCCGCGATGTTCGCATCCTCCGACGAGGAAAAGGAGACGATTGCCAACCGACCGGGCTTCGGCGGCCTGTTCCGTACCACCAACGCGGCGCGCACCCGCGATCGCGAGAGTCCGCCGGATCTGGCCGAACTGTTCGGCGTGCATGTCAAAGGTGATTTACCGGACTACGAACGAGCGAAGCTCGGTGACGAGTGGCTGCCCGCCCGCACCGCCAACCTGTGGCCGAAGAAGCCCGCCGAGTTCCGGAGCACCTGGAACGAATACATCGGCGCCATGACCGGGCTGTCCGCCGAACTGCTGCATCTGATGGCGCTCGGGTTGGGCCTGCACGAGGACTACTTCGACGACCGATTCGTCGACCACATGTCCTCGCTGTCGGCCAATTACTATTACCCACAGATCGAGGCCCCGCTGCCGGGTCAGCTGCGGCGCGGGCCGCACTCGGACTGGAGCGCGTTGACCGTCCTGTACCAGGACAACGACATCGGTGGTCTGGAGGTCCTCGGGAAGTCGGACGAGTGGTGCGACGTTCCGGCCATTCCAGGCAGCTTCGTCGTCAACATCGGTGACGTCATGGCGAGGTGGACCGGCGGCCGTTGGGTCTCCGCGATGCACCGGGTGGTCAATCCCGAACGGGGACACCGGTCTTCGCGCATCTCCATCCCGTTCTTCTACCAGTCCGGTCCCGGCGCCCCCTTCGAACCGGTTCCGTTGCTCGGCGACGCGACCGCCGAGAGCGAGCCCGCCGGTATCACCGTGGGGGAATGGGCATCGAAGCAGAGTCGCGCATTCATCGCGACATAGCCGGTCGCCGTGCGGGCCCACATTCTCGACAGTCGAGCCGGGCCCGCACAAATCACAATGGGGGCAGATCAACCAGCACCGCCTGCCTGCCGACGAACCGCGCCGGCCACCCGACGCGTGCCCCGCACACATAGGCGCGAGCGACGGTGTGCGCGAACGTGATTGCGCCGGCAGCCCGATCGCTCGAAACCTTCGGAAGCACCTCCACATTCGCTTCGACCGTGCTCGCGCACTCCGCAGCGAGCACAGGACGGGGGCTGATCTCGATCATGGTGCGCGCGCCGTGCGCTGTCGCCCGGCGCAATTGCTCGTGCAGGCGATCCCGGTCGTGCCGGGCGCGCGCCGGTGAGCGGACGATCGCCTCGGCCGCGTCCGCCATGCGAAAACGCCCGGCAATCACCTCGACCGCCAACGTGCTGCCGGTCTCACCCACGACCAGATCCGGAACCACGCCATAGGACCGCCAGGCCATGGCGAGCGCGACCTGCACCGCGAAACCGGCCGGACCGAGCACCTCGACCGCGTCGGGAATCGAGGTGTCGGCCCGCGCCAGCAGGTCGGCGACGTCCCATCCCAGATGCTCGGCCAGGACGGCGGAACACCGGCGCAGCGGTCCGGCGAACACCGGCACCTCCCGCAGCAGCCCCCGGGCACCGAGCAGGGCGTCGACGTCCGGCGCGGGAACGACGAACATCGTCGAGGGCCGGCCCACCGGCCGCCCGATACAGACGTTCGGTCCGCAGTCGCCGAGCGTCAGCGCGTGTAGCCCGGCGAGCAATTCCGACCGGTCGTGTCCCATGATCACTGCGCGGCAGCCGTCCTCGCCACGGCGAACGGCCAACGAGTAACCGATATCGATGACATTCCACTCCGGATGTGCCAGTACCCGCTCGTGCAACCGACGGGCACCGGCGCTCAGTCGCGCGGGCGTGCTGGCCGACAACACCCACGGCAGCGGCGGGGATGTTGTCGGCGGGCGCGGCATCAGACCACTACCTGGGCGAGATCGGCCCCGCCGATGATCGAATCGGCGACCACCCGCCCGGGTGCTACCGGTGCCACGCCGAGCACCGCGCGCGCGATCGCGTCGGAATCGACGAGCGTCACCGAATTCACTCCCGGCCGAATGCCGGCCGCGGTAACCCAGTGCACTCCCTCGGTCGGCACGCCGAAGGCGAAGCGACGCGGATGCGGACGGCCCGCGGCATCGACGAGGTGATACGGACGTTCGGTAACGGCCAGGCCTCCCGTCTCGTAGGGCCCCTGCCCGGCATGCGGAATCCGGTAATCGGCGCACTGACCGGTCGCCAGCAGGTGCCGCAGCAGCGGGTCGGCGGTCCGGCGGAGATCCGGTTCGGGCAACCGTGCCTCGATCAGGATCTTCGACCGGACCGGCGGACCCGGCACGCGCGACGACCACGCCACAAATGCGGGCTCGTGCACGTCGATGCCGATCGTGGTGCCCGGTCCGGTGAGTTCCAGAACCCCGGCCTCGAGCAGCGCGATCATCTCCTCGATCCGGGAAACCGGTGGACCGATCGATAGGAACGCGTTGAGCGGGGTGTACCACCCGTCGAGTTCGTCTCGATGCGATCCACCATCGAGACTCCCGTGGTCGATCGCGAGCCGGATCTCGTTGCGCAGGTCGCGCAGCACATCCAGCGCCGCCTTCATGGGCCCACTGACATTGCCCGCGCGCGCCGCGGCGACGTCGCTGGCCAGATGATCCAGCAGCCAGGATCGGAACTGATTCCGATCGTCGAACCGACGGTGCGCGAGCGGATCTACGATGCGTTGCCAGTCCCATCGCCGATCGGCAAGTCCGTATGCGTCGATGAGCGCGACGGGATCCGAATCCAGCGGCAGCGCAAGATATTCCGCGACGAACCGGGCGCTGTCGGCCTGCCTGTCCACAGCGCGGAGCAGCGCCTCGTAATAGACGATCTCTACTTCCCTCGCGATCAGTGGCCACACCTGCGCGCCGAATCGCAGCGGGTGGGCGGCGCGCAGTGCGAGCGCGTGGACGCCGGTGAGTATCCGAGGTTCATGTCGACCGGATGTGCCCTTCTCGTTCTCGCCTCTGGCGTGATAGGGCAGGCCACGCCGAGAGGTCGCATAGAGCCGCGGTTCGTCTCCCGACCGGACGTACCGGCAGCGCCCGTCGGCTCGCACGAATGTGCCGCCGCGTCCCACGGTCAGTAACGCCATGTAGTCGAAGAAACTCAGCCCCAACCCACGCAGCAACACTGGTTCATCCGCGATCTCATCGAGATGCACATCGGCGGGATTGGCGGGCTGGATATAGCAAAGGCGGTGGATGCGAGCCAAGCTGGCGACCCTGGCCTGGTTCGAGGTCGGGTGCACCGATGTATGGCCCAGCGCCAACACGATCGCATCGAGGCGATCGAGCCGGGTGCCGTCGCGCAGCCGAATGCCCTGCGGCCCGGTTGCCATGCCGTAGGTGTCGGCCATCGCCACTGCACGCGATCGGTGAATCCGCACCTCGACGTGCGCCGGCGCCGTGGCCACCGTCCGCTGGAAGCAGTCTCGCAGGTAACAGCCGTAGAGGGCACGGGTCGGGTAGCTGTCGGGGCCGAGCGCCACCACCTCCGCGCGGATCCGGGGATCCTGCGCCGCGCCGGACGCCACGCCGAACCCGCGGGCCCACTCGTAGAGGCTCGGACCATATTCGACGGGTCCCTCGATGCGGACACTGTCGTCGGTGTAGAGGGTGATCTGGGAGGCGACCGTGTTCATCAGCAGATGCCGCGATTGGTCCGTGCGCCAGACCGCGCCGGCGCCCGGCTCCGCGTCGTCGATAACGTGCACTGTCAGCCGCTGCCACGATCGCGCCGCTCGTTCGTTGGCACACAATCGCTCGAGGACCGACAGGCCGCGAGGTCCCATGCCGACGACGCAGACCTCACAGTGTTCGCGGTACATCGGGCACCACCTGTTCACCAGCTGCGGCAGAGGTTCGGGGCCGGTGCAACCACTCGATGTGATCGTGTAGCTCCGACACCGAGAGTGCGGACAGGGCGGCATTTCTCGCATCGGCGGCGGCGCCGGCCGGATGCCAGAGCCGAATGCTGTCCCGAGCGGCGAGCTGAATTCGGGCGGTGTGCTCGCGCCGCTGTGCGCAGTAGTCCGACAATCGGTCCGGTATTTCGCGCGTGGGGCAGTCGAGCAGATCGCCCAGGGTGATCGCGTCCTCGAGCGCCTGACACGCACCCTGAGCCAGATAGTGCAGGCTGGGATGGGCCGCATCACCGAGCAATGTGACCCGCCCGTCGGTCCAGTCCGGCACTGGATTGCGGTCGACGAGCGCCCAGGACTTCCAGTCCTCGCCCAGTTCGAGCAACCGTCGAGCAGTCTCGCACAGTGGCCGGAATTGCCTCAGCACCTCGGTATCGGTCACGGGCACACCCGAGAGTTCCGCTGTCACACCGGTTTCCCGGCTGGGCGCGAGATTCATGTATGCCCCGCCGACGATCGGATAGTGGACGAAGTGCAGTCCAGGGCCGGCCCACCAGCTCACCGCATTCCACCGAAGTTCGGCGGGCACGCGATGCATTGGGACGATCGACCGGTACACCGTGATGCCCGCGGCCCGCGGCGCGCCGTCGCCGACCAGCTGTCGTCGGATGGCCGAGCGCACGCCATCGGCCCCGATCAGCGCGTCTCCCTCGACGGTGTGGCCGTTGTCGAGTACGGCCGCGGCCGTGGTCGCGATCTGCTGGTAGCCCACCGCGGTCACGCCGCCGACCAAGTTGATCCGGGGATATTCACGACAGGCGCCTAGCAGCGTCCGATACAACTCCCCCCGATTGATCACGACGTAGGAATGGCCGAAGCGCGCCCGATACGTTTCGGTCAACGGCATGCTCGCCACCTGCTGTCCGCGCACGCCGTCGAAGAAGCGCAGTTCGTCGACGTGCACGGCGATCTCGCGGATCCGGCCACCGAGTCCGAGCCCGTCGAGCGCGGATATTCCGTTGGGCGCCAATTGAATTCCCAGCCCGAGCTCGGCGAAGTCGCCGCGCTCCAAGACGGTTGCCCGATGGCCCTTGCGCACGACACTCAGGGCAGCGGCGAGTCCACCGATGCCGCCGCCGACGATCACGATGTGCGACATCTACACCCTCTGCGGTTGGTCGGAACGGTTCTGGTCGTCGCCGAGCAGGCGCGCGAGCTCGAGCCGTTTGATCTTGGTCGTCGCGGTGTGCGGTAGGTCGGCCAGCCGCCACTGCACGGGGTCCGACATCGGCGGCAGCGTCGCGGCGGCAAGGCGCCAGGCCTCTCGGTCCAGCGGCTGGTCGTCCTTGGTACACACGACCGGAATCGGCGCGCCGTCCTCGTTCGGGACGATCACCACCTCGGTGATCTGGTGCAACCAGTTCAGCAGCACATCCTCCGCGGCAAGCGTGCTGCCGAAGCCGGGAATCATGTCCACCTCACGATCGAGCAGATGCACACAGCCCCACCGGGTCCGATAGCCGACGTCGCCCATTCGCCACCAGCCGTCGTTTTCCTGGCAGGCATAGCGATCGTCCTCACCGAAATAGGTGAGGATCCGGCCGTCGGTGCGTACCTCGATGAATCCGGGCGAATCCGCGGACGGACGACCGCCGCCGCGGCTGACGACGCGAATACCGGTCATTCCCGGAAACGGCATACCGACACAGCGACCATCGGATGCTCGACTGCGGAACTTCGTGAACGCCCGCGCGACGACCGGCCCGACCTCACTCTGCCCGTACAACTGACCGAATACCGGAAGTCGGTGATCCGACGCGTCGAGCATGCGCCGCACGGTTCGTGGGTGCAGTGCGTCGAAGGTGCTGCTGAAGAATTTCACCGAGGCCAGCGGCCGCCGTGGGTCTTCGGCCAGGTCTTCCCAGCGCATGAACGAATTGGGATGGGCCTCGATCGCACCCGGCCGGACCCGCAGAAACATTTCAGCGACCCGATCGGGATCGTCGTCGGCCAGTACGAGCAGCGGAAAGCCGCGCAGCAGGGTGACTGCGAGCGCGGTGAACAGACGCGAATGGACGAACGAGACATGTATCGCCACGGGCCGACGCGTGCGGACCAGACCCGTCGCGAGGGCCTGCGGCCGAAACCGGGCCTGCAACGTCCGGCCGGTGTGCACCGCCAGCTTCGGCGTGCCGGTGGTGCCGGACGTGTGGGTCACCAGCGCCGGCCGGTCCGCCGAGACGGCGATCGGGGTGATCCGTTCGGCCGCATCGAGCGACGACAGCTCCGTGGCCCTCGGATGACGTCCGGAGGCGAGCAGGACCCGGCCCGCCGCATCGAAGATCGCGGGGTTCAGGACGTCGGCCAGCATGGGCTGGTCGGTCAGCAGGTAGGGGGCGCCGATCCGGCGCACCAACGTGTCTACGACGCCGCCGTCCAGCTTCGGCGACAACAGGACCGGGATGCCGCCGATCCGCGCGATGGCACAGGCCAGCAGCGGGATGTCGAAGGAACTGGATTTGAACACGACGACGTGCTCGCCGGGCCGCACGCCGGCCGCCCACAGGCGGGCAGACCAGTCGTCGACCAACTCGGCGACCTCGGCGATCGTCGGCCGACGTCCCAGCTGCGGCGCGATGTCGAGATCGTGGTCGAGGATCAGATGGTTGGCCGTGTGATTCCGAGCGGCTCGTTCGAAGAGGGTGCCGAGCCGAATGCCACGGTTTCCGATGCGCTGCAATATCATCGTTGTTCAAAACCTTCCTAAATGGCCGAACGACTATCGGCGCGAGTCTTCGACGATTCTTTTTATTCGGACCAGCGTTGCCTTCATATCCGCCGCAACCTTCTCGGACCATTCTTCGATGAATTTTTCGAAGGTCGATCGATCCATATCGGCAGTGATGCGGTGAATTCCTTCAGTGGCCGTTCCCATGTGGAACCGGTGCACGAGAAGGCAGCCGTAATCCGTCGATTCGAGGTCGAAAGACCAGCGACTGTCCTGCACATTTCCCGCGCTGTCGCGCATTGCCCAGGCGAAGCGGCGGCTGGGTTCCGCAGCCACGATCTGGGCTTCTGTGGTCCACTGTCCCCGCACCACCGGCGCCCAAGCCACCGCACCGATGCCGCGAACATTGTCACCACGAAAGACCGACCCCACCGCGCGTGGTGCTCCAGAAATCCACTGCCCACCGATGCACTCCGCACTCCATTCCCGGCTGCGCGGCAGATCGCTGACCGTTTCGTAAACCTCTACGGGCGACGCGAAGATATGGATATCGACTTGTATTCGGAAAAGGGCAACCCTCGTCAAATTGTCCGTCATGGAATTCAGAGTGCGGATGACGGGCCGGGCGAGTCAACGCCGCTCGGGCAAGTACGTCAAGTCAGCGCCAGGGGCGCAATTTGTCAGGTCGGGCGAAATTTGTCAAGTATTGTTGCATGGACGTCAAGTGTTTTCGTACGGACGCCGATGGGAACGATTGCAAAGAAGTTGCGCAGGCGGCGGCCGCTGGCCGCGAAGAGCCCTCAGAAATCGGGTCCAGCCGTCGAACCGGGTCTGTTCTTGCGCACTATTCAACGCCAGCCACGTTCTATCACGGTCCTAGATGCACCGCACGATGGATTGCTGCCGGATTGCGCAAGTGGAATGACTTACAGCGATTGCGCATAAAATCTATGCCATATGGAATGAGTTGATCTTCTCCCAACAGCTGGGTAACATCAAAGTCATTCGGTACGTGGTGGCACCCGCTCGGTGGGCCATCTCACGAAGGGGGGCAGCAGCTGCAGTCGCGCACAGGGATGCACGAAAATGTAACCTCTAGTTCAACTTATTCATTTGCTCGAAAGACGAGCTTTACCATACTCATAGTGCATGACGTATCGTCGTCCGGCGCATGTCTTTGCAGATATATATGGTTACGAAACTCGGGGGGCCGACGGCTTTGTACGATCCGGTATTCTCAGAAATCTCCAGAGCAATATTCACAGGTCTCCCGCGGAGCGATCAACGCAGCCGCGGGATGGATTACCTCGGAGGCCTGCTCCAAACATCCGGCCGAAAGTCGATACGCAGCATATCGAGGTCGGCCGAGGGGCAGGCGTCCGATCAGCGACTGCACCATTTCATCTACGGATCCACCTGGGACTGGGTGCCGATGCGCAAGGCACTCGCCGCCTATCTGCTCGAGCGTCTGCAGGTGGAGGCATGGGTCGTACAACCCATGGTCATCCTCAAGGCCGGGCGCCACTCCGTGGGAGTGGAGCGCCGATTCGTCCAATCGGCCGGGCGCGCACTCAACACGCAGCGCGCCGTTGGCGTGTGGGCGGCGGCGAACGAGGTTGGCACCCCGGTCAATTGGGGGCTCGACCTGTCCGAGGCCTGGCTGGACGACAAGATGCGGCGTCGGCGCGCGGCCATTCCCGACGAGGTGCGATCGGGCGGCCTCGGCGATCGCGCGATGGAGCTGTATCGGGACATCCGCGCCTGGCCGCTACCCGCCCGGCCCGTGGTGCTCGACGCGCGCGAGATGGACGCCTCGGTGGTGCGCAAACTCAGCGATTCGGGTGCATCAGTGATCGCACGTATCGATGGATCGGTACCACTCCGAAGTGCCGACGAGGCATTGATCGGGCACAGCACCACCAAGTCGATGGCCGCCGCACAGATAATCGCGGCGACCAAGGGAATCAGGCGTCGAATTCCGATGCACCTGCACCGCGAACGTCGGGACCGCTGGGTGGCAAGCGTCTGCGTGACCATGCCGGTTGATTCGCTCGGCATCGAGGGCGGGGGCGAGGACAGGGAATTTATCCTGATGGGTTCGGGCAGGTACGGCGAGCACGATTCGGGCACGCTGTACCTGACCAATATACGGTCCACTCCGTTCATCGATTTGTTACGGCTCTGCAGCCTGCTCAACAGAGTCGAGACCGATAATTTGCGAACTGCGGAGAACGTCGGAATTCGCGATTACACCGGCCGATCTTTCTCCGGCTGGCATCGACACGTCACGCTCGCCTCTGCCGCCCATGCGATTGACGCCCTGCGTCGATTGGACGGTTATGTGGCCGACGAATCGGGCGACGAACAGGCCGCCAACTGAGCCCAACTCAGCATGTTTGCCAACTCATTGCTGTCGGCCAACTATAAATAGATGATTCAAATCTCTCGGCGGGTGGCGGTGACCGGAAAGGCACCACCACCCGCTTGTCTCTGCTATTGGGAGCGGCCGAAGGCCTCGCGGCGGAGTACATCGATGATGGTCGGCGTGCCCTCGACCGTGATCACCTCGACGGTCTTACGGGACTGGCGCCCGTCGACGACCGCGCGCAACAGGGCGTCGGCGAGGTCGATGCGCGCGGTGTAGTGACCGGCTGTGGGGGGCGTACGAATCTCGTAGCTGGTGCGGGTGTCGCTATCGAACAGGCCCGACGCCCGCATGATGGTCCAGTCCACCTCGCTGCTCCGCACGATCTGCTCCATGCGCGCGTTGTCCTCGTAGGCGGTGCGGCCCATGCGCAACAGCATCGGAAGAACGATGAAGCGTACGAACAGGTTCTCGCCGGGCGGGGCCTTGAACGTCACACCGGTGGTGCTGATACAGGCCACTCGCCGCACGTCATGCGTCGCCATCGCATCGAGGATGTTCGACATGCCCCTGGAGTAGAGCGTGACCTCCTCCTTGGTGTAGCCCTGACTCCCAAGCGCCGAGACCACTCCCTCGCTACCGGCGACGACGCGTTTCACCGCGTCCGAATCCATCGCGTCCGCCTTGGCGACGGTCAAGTTGGCAGCGCTGAACGTGTACTCGTGCGGACGTCGGACGACTGCGGTGACCTCGTGACCTTCGGCAACCGCCTGCTTGACGACCAATCGCCCGGTCTGCCCGTTGGCACCGAATACGGAGAGTTTCAATGTTCCTCCTTTAGAACGATGATCCATACTCTAGAACAATGATCCTGTGCAGATCAATGTACTACCCTCTGAAGGTCGTTCGACTCAGCGATAAGGGTGGTGCAATTCATGGTGGACAGTGCGCAGGACAGCGGGCGCAACGACGGCCGGACGCGCAGCGTGTGGCTGCGGCCGTCACCATCCGGACGCAGCGAACCGCCGATAACGCGCGCACGGATCATCGACGCCGCGGTCGCCCTGCTCGACGAGGAGGGCCTCGAACGCCTGACCATGCGGCGCCTCGCCCAGCGACTCGGCACCGGATCCACAACGCTCTATTGGCATCTGGACACCAAGGACGACGTGATCGACCTCGCGGTGGACGCTATCTTCGGCGAGACTCCGATCCCGAAGCGGCACAGCGACGACTGGCGCGCCGATATCACCACCCTGCTCATCGGATGGCGCGCCACCCTGCTCCGCCATCCGTGGACGGCCGGCCTGGCGGCGAACCGGCGGCCGCTCCTCGGTCCGAACTTCCTCGCGTGGATGGAATTTCTCCGGGCGACGCTGGTGCGGGCCGGGCTCGCCGACCCCCACATCTCCGCGGCGAGCTGGGCGCTGATCAGCCATGTCGCAGGCTCGGCCGCGAGCGAGTCGAGCCTGCGACTGTCCGAGGAAGACATTCGCGCCAGCGAGGAACTCGTTGCGACCCAACCGGATCGGTATCCGACCCTCGCCGAGCGTGGGTATCTCGGCGGCTCCGATTGGACCGCGAACTTCGAGAACGGCCTGACCTACCTGCTCGACGGACTCGCCGCGCATCTCCAACGGCGCAACTGAGCTGGCACACCCCCATGATTCGACACATTGATCCAATTTAGGAACGTTGATCCTGAACTAGATCTATGTTCTAGTTGGATGGATGGTTCGAGGTCGGAGGGGAACATGAAAACGAACGACCGGGCAACTATGCGGCTCTGGCCGACATTGCTGGTGGTGAGCCTGGTTCAGATGATGATCGTGCTCGACGCGACCATCGTGAACATCGCCCTTCCCTCTGCGCAGCGCGACCTGCACATGTCCGATGGCAGCCGGCAGTGGGTGATCACCGCCTATGCCCTGACCTTCGGCGGGCTACTGCTCCTCTGCGGTCGCATCAGCGGTTCCATCGGGCATCGCCGCACCTTCATCGTGGGCTTGATCGGGTTCGCCGCAGCCTCCGCACTGGGCGGATTCGCCACCGCCGCACCCGTCTTGTTCGCGGCCCGAGCCGCTCAGGGCGTCTGCGCGGCCTGCCTCGCCCCGGCGGCTTTGTCACTGCTGTCGATCGCTTACGCCGACGCGACGGCCGCGGTGCGCGGACAGGCGTTCGGGGTCTTCGCCGCGGTGGGAGCGGGCGGTTCCGCGCTCGGACTGGTCGTCGGAGGGCTGCTCACCCGGTATCTGGACTGGCGCTGGTGCCTGTTCGTCAACGTTCCGATCGCGCTGTGCGCGCTGATCGGCTCGCTGGTGCTGCGGCGCGACCAGCCCGCAGGCCGCCTTGCGCACCTGGATTTCCCCGGAGCCCTGGTCAGCATCGCGAGCGTGACCTCAGTCGTCTTCGGCCTCGATCAGGCGCAATCGCGGGGCTGGTCCGATCCCCTCGTGCTGGCGCTGCTGTGCGTCGGCGCCGCGCTGGTGCCGCTGTTCGTCGCGGTCGAGTCACGAGTGCCGAATCCGCTGTTGCCCATGCGGATCCTGGCGGACCGTGCCCGCAGCAGCGCCTTCGCGACGATATGGCTGATGCAGGTGGCCCTGTTCGGCTTCTACCTGTTCATGACGTATTACACCCAGACACTGCTGGGGTATTCGCCCTTGCGGTCCGGCCTCACCCTGGTGGTGATCACGGTCGCGAGCGCGGTGGGTTCGACCCTGATCGCCGGGCGGCTGCTCGCCCGGGTATCGATCGCGGCGCTGGTGGTACCGGGATTGGTGACGACCGCCCTGGGGCTGTTGATCCTGGTGCGGCTCACCCCCGGCGCATCGAATGTGTTCCTGCTATACCTGCTGCCGTCGCAGATTCTCATCGGCCTCGGAATCGGCTGCGTTATGACGGCGACCACGAGCGCGGCCACCGCGGGCACCCGCTCGGACGACACCGGCACCGCCTCCGCGATGTACAACGCGACCCAGCAGGTGGGCGGCGCGCTCGGCACGGCGTTGTACAACACCGTGGCGACCGGAGTCACAGCGAGCTACCTGGCCGGCCACACCGTTATGGACGCTGCGGCACAAGGCTATTCGATTGCGCTGCTGATGGACATCGGGATACTCGTGGTTGCGGCGGGCCTCGCGCAGATCCTGCGCGCACCCCACCGCACGCGAGTGACCGACGACCAACGGCCCCGCATCACCACTGTGTCGTGACGTCGCTGCGGTCGGGACTCAGCGGCGGTCCAACATCCGATCCACGAAGGCGGGTGCGGCGCCGAGATAGCCCTCCGGACGCAGGAGTTCCGCAATCTGTTCAGCGGTGAGGTGGGCCGACACCACCGGATCCTCGGCGAGGATGTCGGCGAACGCCCGGCCGGTGTCGCAGGCCATGAACGCCGCCGCCTGCAGCGTCTTCTTCGCCACTGCCCGACCCAGCAGCGGGGCCAGTCGAATCGACAACCGCTCGGAAACCAGCTGCCCCCTCGTACTTTCCAGATTCGAACGCATCCGACCGGCGTCCGCTGTCAGGCCGACCGCCAGTTCGGCGGCCGTCTGCGCCGCACCACCGACGAGCAGCAGACATTCACGCAGCGCCTGCCATTCGGCGTGCCACGCCCCGGCGGGACGCTCGTCCTCCGCGAGCATCGCGCCGAACAGGATCGAGACCAGCGCGGGCACCTGGAGGGACGCGGTGCGAATCATGGTGCTCAGTACCGGATTTCGCTTCTGCGGCATCGCGGAGGACTCACCCCTGCCAGCGGCCGTCGGTTCGGAGAGCTCGAGGATCTCGGTCCGCGACAGCGTGATCACGTCGACGGCGAACTTGCCCAATGCGCCGGACGTCGTGGCCAGTGCACCGGCCAGGTCCGCGATCGGCGTGCGAACGGTATGCCAGGGCATGGCCGGGAGTGCCAGTCCGAGGTCACCCGCGAGTTCTCCGGCCAGCCGCTCGTAGATCTCCGCCGCAGAAGCGTTGGCCAGCATGGAATTTCCGGTCCGTGCCCATTCGACATACGACGCGACTGTTCCGGCCGCACCACCGAGTTGGATCGGTAGTCCGGTCATGCGCAACCGGTGCAGGCGATCGCGCGCATCGAGCACGCCGTGCATCCAGCCGGCAACCTTGGCGCCGAATGTGGTCGGCACGGCATGCATCGCCAGGGTTCGCCCCGCGATCGGTGTATCCCGAAACCGCTGGGCCAGCCGGGCGAGGTCGTCGACGATGCCGTCCAGGTCCGCGATGATCTCGGTGAGCACGCGCGCCGAGATCATCATGGTGGCGGTGTCGAGGATGTCCTGGCTGGTCGATCCGCAGTGCACGTAGTCGGCAGCGACCGGGTCCACCACCGCCACCATACGATGCAGGTGCTCCACGAAGGCCACGACCGGGTTGGCCGCACCACGCGACGCCTCGGCGATCGCTCGGATGTCGAATCGGCTCTCCCGTACTGCCGACGTGATGGCTCGCAATGCCTCCGGCGGAATGAGACCCAGCCGAGCCTGGGAGCGAGCCAGCGCGAGCTCCACGTCGACCATCGCGCGAATCCAGGCGTCGTCGCCGAGCAGTCGTGCCGTTCGGCTCCCCGCTCGCACGGGCGCCAGCAATCCCTCGTCCATCACCGCCACCCTGCCCACCCTGGCACCGAAATCTTCTCAGCGGCAAAACATTTCGGGGCAGTTTGTCAGCTCTGGCCCGTACCCGGTGGCTACTCCGAAGTCAGCGCTACCGGCGGAATATTGTGATTGAGGCGGAAAATGTTGGCGGGATCGTAACGCGATTTCAGTGTGGCCAACCGCTGATAATCCTCCGGGTCGTATCCGTTGCGCACGTGCTGGGCGCCGCGCTCGCCGGTCATGAAGTTGAGCATCTGCCCGCCGGCGCTCCAGCGTGAAAACGTGTGCAGCAGTTCGGTATGTGCGTACCGGATGACATCGGCATCGGCCATATCCGAACGGGTCGCGAGCACCAGCACGAAATGCGCGGAACGGTGCCCGATCGCGTTACCTGCGGCGGGCCTGCACGCGAGCGCGCCGCCCAGATGCCGTAGCTCGACGACGTGGGGCACCGGCGCGCCGGATCGGACCAGGTCGAACAGGGTCGCAGCCGCCTCGATGCCCAGTGGGCCGAGCATCAGGTTGTCTCCTTCGGTGGGGACGGGCTCGACCGGATCGTTGTGTATGGTTCCGGCGGCCGAATAGGGCAGCTCCGCAAGGGTGTCGATCGTCGGCGTGGCGATCGCCCGAAGCGGCGCGACCAACCGCTCGCCCGCCTCGGCGCCGCCGAGATAGGCGATGCGTATCTGAACGATTCGCCGCCCGCGCAGACGCGGCGGAACGGTTGCCGCGTCAGGAAACGAGATCAGCGCGATCGACGAGGACAGTTCGTCGGGAACGAACTCGGTCCACTGCACATACGCCTCCACCACCTCGGCGGCCTCGTCGAGATCGAATGTCATCGACCCGCCGTAGAACCGCTCGACCGGCATGAGATCGATCTCCAGACCCGTGACGATGCCGAAGTTGTCCCGCCCACCGCGTAACGCCCAGAACAGATCCGGGTCGAATCGGGCAGTCACGTGCCGCAGTTCGCCATCCGCGGTCACGACGTCGAGGCTGCGCACATGGTCGGCCGCGTACCCGTAGCGCCGCGACAGCAGTCCGAGCCCACCACCGAGAATGTAGGACACCGCACCGACGTGTGGGGCGGAGCCCGACAGTGGTGCCAGGCCGAATTGCGCGGCCTCGTGGATCACCTGATCCCACCGGACCCCCGCACCCAGCCAGGCCGTACCTGTCTGGCTATTCACCCGAACACCGCGCATCCGTCGGGTGTTGATCAGCACGCCTTCCGCCGCCGCGACGGCCAACACGGCGTGGCCGGTGCCCTGCACACCGACCGGCAAACCCTGATCGGCCGCGAAGCTCACAGCGGCGCGAATATCCGCGGGCCCGGTCGCGCCAACGATCAAATCGGGCCGATGCCACCGGGCGGTCTGAAAACCGGCTCGTTCGACGTCGTACCCGTCGTCGTCTCGAGTGAAGACTGGGCCGCGTAGCGAAGTGGTCAGACTCCGCAGGTCCACGCCATCAACGGTGCGCATATGACGACATCCCATCCGGGCACTAGAACGCTGCCCCATCCGTAGAACAATGGTCCTGTACTAGACCAACGTTCCGGAGACCGTACCATGGGTAGCGGCACCGGCTTGATCACCAAGGCGCCCTGCTTGGCGAGCGGGGCGATTTCCGGTCACGACGACCTGACAGACGCGGTGAGGAATGCTCGACCAGCGGGCCGCGAGCGAGAAAATTGATCATTATGCGCGCCGCCTACATCGAAGAATTGGGACCGGCCGAGAACATCAGGTTCGGCGACCTGCCCGATCCGACACCCGGACGGGACGAGGTCTTGGTGCGCGTCAGCGCGACCACTGTGAACCGCGTCGACACCCTGATTCGTTCGGGACGATATGTCACGCCGATCGATTTTCCATTCGTCATCGGCCGCGATCTGGTCGGAAATGTCGCCGAGTCCAATTCCGAAAATTTCCTCCCCGGCGACCAGGTCTGGTGCAACAGCCTCGGACACGACAGGCGCCAGGGCGCGGCTGCAGAATTCGCGGTGGTCCCCGCCGAACGTCTATATCACCTGCCACCCGGGGCGTCGCCCACCGATATCCTTGCGGTCGCGCACCCGGCGGCCACCGCGCATCTTGCGGCGTTTGCCCGCGGCAAACTAGCATTCGGAGAAACGGTATTGATAGGGGGAGCAGCCGGCTCCGTCGGGGGTGCACTGGTAACCTTGATCGCGAACGCGGGCGGTATCGTCATCGCAACCGCGCACCCTCGCGACCACGTTTACTGCCTTGGCCTCGGAGCGACGCATGCGGTCGACTACCACCGTACCGACATGGTCGAGCAGATTATGAAACTCGGGCCACGAGGTATCGATCTCTATATCGATACCTCGGGCGGAAATGACCTCTCATCAGCGGTCGAGGTACTCGCTCCCACAGGGAGAATCGTGCTCCTCGCAGGCCCCGACACTCAACCGACGCTACCTGCCGGCCAATTCTATATGAAGGACGCGACAATCTGCGGATTCGTCATATCGAGGGCAACGGTGGTCGAGCTGAAGGAGGCCGCGTCTGTCATCAATAGATATGTGCTTGATTTATCGTTCCGTCCAAGGGCGGTAGAACTACTCCCCCTTTCCGAGGCGGCGAAAGCTCATCGACGAATCGAATCCGAAAATCTGCACGGAACCCGGCTCCTACTCGAAATCTAGATCGGAAGGCGGCACGACAATGCGCATCGTTGTTACCGGTTCCATCGCGAACGGCGCCGGGAATATCAGTTATGGCCTCGCCCGTTTAGGCGCGGCGCCGATCCTCGTGAGCACCGCGCGCCCGGATTTCGCCGAGCAGCAGCGCCGGCTGGCCCGCTCTGGGGTGAACACGCAACGGACCGGCACGGCCAACCCAGTGCCGATTCTGATGAAATTCGACGATGTGCGGTGGGTTGTTGTCGCGCCGGATGATCCCGAGGTCATGCTCGCGCGCACGCATCACATTCTGGCGGGCGGATATCCGCTCGTAGCCTGTCCATCCCCGCGACTTTCCGATCTCGAGCGCGACGAGGCTCGGGCGCTCGTGGCGGGCGCAGACCTGCTATTCACGGACGAGAACGAACGAGAGTTGTTGTCGGTCCGAACCGGGTGGACAACCGCCACGGTCCTGTCGAAAGTGCGGCACTGGATCACCACCTTCGGTCCGGACGGCGCGCTCGTCGAATTCGGCGGCGGCGCACCGGCCCAGCGGGTCGCCGCCGTGCCATCGGACACCATCGTGGGCGGCACGGGCGCGGGTGACGGATTCCGTGCCGGATACCTGGCCGGGCTGCGCTACGGAGCAGATCCGGTAAACGCCGCCTATCTGGGCGCCACCGTCGCGGCACTCGTCCTCGAATCGCCTGCCCCACAGGGCTATCAGCTCGATCTGGCGACTATGCTGGCCCGGATCCGATCCACCTACGGACCCACGACTGCGCGCCATATCGGCAGGCTGCTGACAAGCACCCGAGGGAAGTCCGCCACGAGTGCGACAATGCGCACGGCCCGAGTCGACCACGACGTCCGGCTCCTACCCCGCAATCGCGCACGGACACAGCCAGGTCCATGACGAACGCCGCCGGTAAAACCAGCTGACCCAGCGCCTGCTGTTCGACACCGGCACCATCGACACGCTCGGCAGCGTCGGTCTGGACCGCTTTATGCTCGGCGCCAAGGTCGCCCCGCAGGTCAGCTGAGTGGAAATACCTTGTGCCGCACACATCGGCGCCCCCGCGCACGAAATCGCCGACGATTCCGTGCGCGGGAGGCGGTGCCGCCCGAGATCAGCGGCGGCTGCCGATAGGCTGCTGCAGGAGGCCACCGAGCAGGGTGTTCACCCCTTGCAACCAGACCGGCCAGGACGCCGGGTCCAGGGCCATCGAACCTTCCTGATGGATATCGCAGCCGTCCGGCACGGGCACCCCGTCGAAGCGATCCTTCAGCCACGTCAAAACCTTTGCCAGCGAGATGATTTCAAGGCTGATGTGCTCACTGAAGTTGTCGCGGACATAGGTCACTCGCGCCTTCGGATCCTGACAGTACTTGTCCGCCAGCCGATTCACCGGGCCGACCGGCGCGAATTCATCGGGATTGGACTGGTACAGGTACCGCGGCATATCCGGTGTCGAATGACCCAGCGAGATCGCGTCGAATACCTTGGCGGGCACCGGATCATGGAACGGGTCGGGACTGTCGAACAAACCGGTGATGTTCACGAAAGGCAGGATGCCCGCACCCCACAGGCACAGTGAGTTCTTCGGCCAGCCGAACATAGCCTGGCCGAAGCCGTTCATGTGCTGCTTGAAATAGGCGTCGAGTTCGGGGTACTCCCGCGAGACGCCGATCATGCCGCCCATGATCAGCGCCGAGCCGACATTGTTGTTGGCCAGCGCGATCGTGTCCCGCAGGTCCGGCTGATTGCCACCGGAGATCGCACCGACGATATTCAGGTCCGGCGCGTAGGAGGCGTGCAGTTCCGCGGCATGGCCCGTGGCGATGGCGCCACCGGAATATCCGGAGATACCCACCTTGGTGTCTCGACCGGGCAGGCCCGCCGGCGCGAAATTCTCGGCGGCGCGGATACTGTCGAGGGTGATCCGCCCCTCCAGCGGTCCCGCGGCGAACGCGGTGTTGGGGCCGTCGTGATCGGGCATGTTGACGACCCAGCCCGCGCCGAGCCCGGTGAGGGGTGCGACGAATTCGAACGGGACGTCGAACTGACCGGTGATCGTGCCCGGAACCGACGCCTGCTGCAGCACGTAGGACGGTTGGCAGTACTGGGCCAGCGAATCGGTAGGAAATTGATACGACAGCAGATTTCGTGCCTGCCCGCCGTTGTCGCCGCGCGGCTTCATCACCGTGGTGACGGCCGCGATGGGCTCGTCCCGGGTGTTGGTCGATCGGAACGACAGCTGCCAGGCATCGATGTTGAACGGGATCACGGAATAGAACGCGAGATGTACCTCGCGCGCGGCGATGATCTCACCCGGCTGTTTCGCTGCCACCACATCGGCTGGCGGATCGTAGAAGGCCGGATCGAGTTCTGGCGGAGCGGGCGGCACCGGGAATTGCGGGGCCGGTTGAACTGGTACCGGTTGCGGATCCGCCGCGGCCGCCCCCGTCTGAACGACGGTCACGACGGATGCTGCGACAAGACAGAGAATCAACGGCCACCGACGACGTGGTGCCGCACGAAACTTGGTGATATTCACCTGGTGCCTCCTTCCTGAGTCGAACGTGATCGAAAGCCGAGCTCACTGACCGAACGCACCCGCTCCGGCCCGCAAAGCCTGCGGCACCCACTACCTAGAAAGACCTACTCGACGGACCGATGCCACTACCTGCCGCTCCGACAAGCAGGATGTGTGATCGGGAGTACATCACAACAACTCATGTGTCACCGTTCACAAAACACCGTTTAGCAGTTGTCCGATACCAGCAGTTTCACGAAGAACAGGGCGTAGCAACCCAGCAACATGCACAAGAGGGCTGTCATGAGCCTCATCGGAAGCGAACAAGGCCGATCGCCGACACCCTCGGCCTGGACCGCTTCATGCCGCACACCAGCATCAGCACACTGCCGCATGACAATGTGTTGCACAATATCGAATCGCCGGCACGAAGGTCGCTCCGCAGCTCGGCTGAGCGCGAACCCATACACCGCGCGCACACTGGCGCCCGCCTACGAAATCGATGACGATTCCGTGCGCGGCACGCGATTGGGTGCGCGGCACGCGAACGGCTCGGCGGGTCAGCGCGTTCGCAGCCAGGCGTGGAAGTCCTCGCCGTCGAATGTCTTGCCCGCCAACGCCGGGGTCGTACCCGAGGAAATCACGGCGACCTGAGTTCGCGTCCAGGCGAACCAGGTATGAGTCGGGTAATCGAGCAGCAGTCGAGCATCGGCGGCACGTGGTTGGTTCGTCTCCTCCAACCCCGTTGCCATCGCCCGGGGCAGATACGGTGGCGACGGTTCCAACTGCACCGTATCGGTGGCGCTGCGCCCGGCCACGTGAACCGGCACCGCTATATAGGACTTGTTTCCGGCGCGCTCGAGGCTGGGCTCGTCGCTGTAGGACGGATAGGTCGCGTACACCGTGACCGGTGCGCCATCTCGCCGCAGCGTTGCGACCCCAATATCGTTCGACGCACTCGACGATCGAAGAAACGATCCCGCGAGACGCTGCGCCGCCGGAGTATCGAGCGCGCTGTCGATGGCACTGCTGTCCGGCTCGCTCTCCCAGGCCGCCGCGGGCGGACCGTCATTCGCACACCCCGACAGGGCCAGACCGACGGCCCAGAGCCCGATCGCGAAGCGCGGCACCGGTCCGCTCATCGGAGCGCGATGCCGTAATCCTCGCCGAACCATGTCCAGTCCGAATTCCGGGTGTACGAGTCGAGCGACTGGGTAACGCTGCGCCGCGAGGACGGCCAGGGGTCGCCATAGGTGATGGTGCCCGCGTCCACGTCGAAGCCGTAGATCACCTGCGCATGCCCGCCACCCGCCGCCCACGCGATGCCGGTGAGGATCGGCCGATCGGCCGAGATCTCGTCGATGACCTTGGCCATCGACAAAGGTGCGCCGACAGCCGCATCGAATCCGATCCCCCGAAAAGCCGAGGCGATCTGCTCGAGCGATGCCTCCTGATCGGGGCACGTGCCGTCCGCGCTGACGCCGTGCACCAGGGCGCAATACTGATTCTGGCTGATCGGCCGGTGCAGATACGTGGCTATCGATGACCCATCGGCGGCCCAGCACCACTGATCCGCGCGCTGGGTCTGCTGCAGATACGGCAGGGTCTGCGCGCCGAGGACGGCAATGCGAGGTTCCGGAACCCGAGGCAGGTTCGGCGTCACCACCAAACCGTAAGAATGCCCGTCGGCGGGACCCGGCTCAGCGACGGCGGATCCGTGGAGTGCGAAGGCGAGGAACATCGCGACCGCGGCGCAGCACAGCTTCCATTTCGACCCCACGATCAATCCTTCCGAGCGGAAATACCATGGCACGGTACATATCCGCGCCCTCGGCCGCAATCCGGGCGCTTCGAATCACAGTGCGGCTGGGCGCCTTGCCTGAATTTACTTGCGAGACACCACCGTTAACATCGACTTAAATGAATCAGGGTGACTTTTATATTGTCGCCGCCGAAATGCCCTGGAACACTCCCTGATCAGTTCACAACTCATTCCATCCGGAAGTGATGGATCGTGGGGTCAGCAGGAGGAACCTTGCAGTATTCGCGCTTGTCCGCCGCTTTCGTATGCACCCTGGGGATCGGCTTCGCGGCCTCCGGCACCGCGCACGCCGCCCCGGACGCACCCGCTCCGCAGCTAAAGCACCACGCGTTCGGACTCGACCGCGCCGCCGCCCACGACAGCCTCGGCCGGGATACCACCGTCGGCTCGGCGCTGCCGGTTCAGCTGGGCACGATCGGTGCACCACCTACCGCATATTCGCTGCGCCAGTACGCTTTACCCGCGGGCGACCAGGGTCCGGTCGGCTCGTGCGTCACCTGGGCGACCGGGTACACCGGGTACGGGGTACTGATGAACGAGCAGCAGATCGCGGGCGACCCGATGGCCCCCATGTTCATCTACTCGCAGATCGCGCAGGGCGACGATGAGGGCACCTACGCCGGCGTCGCGTTGCCACTGGAACAGCAGCAGGGCATCGACACCAAAACCGACTACTGGCAGGGCGATTTCGACTACACGACCCAACCAGACGCCAAGGAACGCGCGAACGCCACCCACTACAAATTGTCCGGAGCCCAGGATCTCACCAAGGGCGACATCGTCACCAACATCAAGAAGGCGATCGCATCCGGCCTGCCGGTGCCCTTCGGATTCGACGTCAGAGAGAGCTTCGAGGATCTCGATGGCACGCACGACAATTACAATCCCTCAGCCCGCGAGAAAATCCTGGGCGGCCACGAGGTCACCATCGTCGCCTATGACGCACAGGGGGTGACTGTCGAGAATTCATGGGGCCCCAACTGGGGGAAGAACGGCTTCTTCACCGCCCCTTGGTCTTTCATCACCGGCGCCGACGTGAACGAAATCCACTCGATGGGCCGGCTGTTCCCCGCCTGAGCTATTTCGTGAGGTGGGCTTCGAAGGCGATGCGGTCACCGCGGTAGAGGCCGCGCACTCGCTCGATCGGGTCGCCCGCGGCGTCGAGGCTGCGGCGGTGCAGCAGCAAAAGCGGTAAGGCCGTGGTGCATTCGAGCAGTGCGGCCTCACGCGGCGAGGCCAGCACCGTTTCGATGCGTTCGGTGGCTCGGCCGAAAATTACGCCGGAGTCACGGACCGCGGCGTAGAGCGAGGTCGTGGGGTCGTAAGTGGTGCGGAGGCCGGCGAAGCGGTGGAGTGGGAGGTAGGTGCTTTCCAGGCCGATGCGTTCGCCGTCGGCGAGCAGGACTCGTTCCAGGTGCATGACCGAAGTGCCAACCGGGACAGCCAGATCGCGGGCGGTGTCGGCGTCGGCGGGGACGTCGTCCCAGCCGACGAGCAGCCGCCCGGGGACGCGGCCGTAGCTGATGGCGCCCTCGGTGTAGGAGCGAAGCGACAGTGGCTGCACCATTTTGGGACGGGAGACCACGGTGCCGCGACCTTGCCTGCGAATTCGACCCTCCACCAATAGGTCTCGCAGCGCCTGACGGACGGTCTCGCGCGCCACCTCGAACCGGACCGCCAGATCGCGTTCCGAGGGCACCGGATCGCCCTCGGCCAGATCGCTGAGGATCGTTTCCAGCTCGGTGCGCACCCGATACGACTTCGGCAGCCGGTCGGGCAGCGCGAATTCGGCTCGCCCGCCGGACATCTCGCCGGATGCCGCCCCGGCATCGACCCCGTCCACCTCCGTTGCTTCCATGTGGCACAGCATACCCACAATTGGTCTATACCAATTGTTAACCTGGCGTTTCCGCAGGAAACACCCGTTGGTCTAGACCAATGTGCACCATGGGTCCATGCGATTGGTCATCATCGGAGGCGGGATCCTCGGCACCGCACACGCCCTGGTCGCCGTTCGCCGTGGGCACGAGGTCGTGCAGTTGGAGCGGGAGACCGAGGCTCGCGGTGCCACGGTACGCAACTTCGGTCTGGTGTGGGTGTCCGGCCGCTCGGCCGCCGAACTGGAGCTCACGCTGCGTTCGCGGGAGCTGTGGGAGGAGATCGGCGGCCGGGTGCCCGGTGTCGGGTTCCGTCCCGCCGGGTCCATCACGCTGGTCCGCACGCCCGTCGAGCTGGCCGTCGCCGAGGCCGCCGCGGCCGGGCCGTCGGCCGACGCACGCGGCTTCGAGCTGCTCGAACCGGAGCAGGTGCGTGCGATCAACCCCGCGGTGCGCGGCAAATTCTTTGCCGGACTGCACTGTTCGAAGGACGCCGCGGTCGAGTCGCGGCAGGCGCTGCCCGCGCTGCGCGCCTACCTGGCGGCCAGCGGCCGCTACACCTTCCACGCCGGCACCGAAGCCAGGTCGGTCATCGACACCGGTGCCGGTGCCACCGTGCGCGACGATCAGGGCCGCCACTTCGACGCCGACCTGGTACTGGCCTGCCCCGGCGCCGCACACAGCGGCCTGACCCGCGAGCTGGTCGACGACCTGCCGGTGCGCCGGGTCCGGCTGCAGATGATGCAGACCGCTCCGCTCGGCGAGCCACTCACCACCGCCATCGCCGACGGCGACAGCTTCCGCTACTACCCCGGCTTCGCGGGCGACGAGGTGGACACGCTCAATCGGGAACAGTCCCAGTCGGCTACCGCCGCCGAGCACAAGATGCAGCTGCTCTGCGTGCAACGGCTCCATGGCGGCCTCACCATCGGCGACACCCACGAGTACGACGAGCCCTTCGCGTTCGACGTGGACGAGGCGCCCTACGAGCACCTCACCGCCGTCACCGAGGAACTGCTCGGACGCAAACTGCCGCAGGTGGTTCGGCGCTGGGCCGGCGTGTACAGCCAGAGCGTAGATCCAGCCGCCATCGTCACCCGCGCCAAGGCAGGCGAGCACACCTGGGTGATCACCGGACCCGGTGGCCGCGGCATGACCCTTGGACCCGCGCTCGGCGAACAAACCGCCGACCTGCTGAATTTGTGAGGATTGCGTTGTCTGACAACACCATTCAACTGGCCGTGCTCGACATGGCGGGCACCACCGTCGCCGACGGCGGTCTGGTCCTGCGCGCGTTCGACGTGGCCGCCACCGCGGCGGGCATCGAAGCCGAAGGGCCGGAACGCGAGCAGGCCCGAAAGTACGTGCTGGACACGATGGGCCAGTCGAAGATCGCAGTCTTCCGTGCGCTGCTGAGCGACGAAGCCCGGGCTCAGGAAGCCAACCTGGCGTTCGAGGCCGCCTACGAGGCGCTGATCGACGAGGTCGACATCACGCCGATTCCTGGTGCGGCCGAAGCCATCACCAAGCTGCGCGACGCGGGAGTCAAGGTCGCACTCACCACCGGCTTCAGCCGCAGCACCCAGGATCGCCTCCTGCACGCGCTGGACTGGACCGACATCGCCGACCTGACCCTGGCGCCTTCCGACGCCGGGCGCGGTCGCCCCTACCCCGACCTGGTCCTCACCGCGCTGCTGCGACTGCACGCCGACGCCGTGCATCGCGTTGCGGTGCTCGGTGATACGACCAGCGACATCGCCACCGGCGTGGCCGCGGGCGCCCGGATCGTCGCGGGCACGCTCACCGGCGCGCACGACGACGCGCAGCTGCGCGCGGCGGGCGCCACCCATGTCGTGCCGTCGGTGGTCGAGTTCGCCGAACTGGTACTGGCCGACCACCCCTGACTCCGTCGACCGGCCCCGCCGCTGACGGTCCACCCGCCCCTTCGACTCCGACACTCCTCACGAACCGAAAGTTGTAGTCATCGTGCGTACTTCGTACACGCCGGCCCAGCTGGCACGCACCCTCGCCCGCACCGCACTACTGCTCGCCACCGCCACGGCCGTCGCGGCCACCGCGGCCTGCGGCGGCACCGGCACCGAGAGCGCCAGCGGCAAGACCGTGACGGTGTACTCCGCCGACGGTGTCGGGCCCTGGTATCAGACCCAGTTCGCGGCATTCCAGCAGCAGACCGGGATCGCGGTCAACCTGGTCGAGGCGGGCTCCGGCGAGGTCGTCAACCGGGTCGACAAGGAGCAGGCGAACCCGCAGGCCGACCTGCTGGTCACACTGCCGCCGTTCATCCAGAAGGCGAAAGCCAGTGGGCTGCTGCAGGACAGCGGCGTCGACACCAGCACGGTCCCCGCGACCGACAAGGACGCCGAGGGCAAGTACGTCACGCTGGCCAACAACTACCTGTGCTTCATCGCCAACCCGTCGGTCGACGCCACCGCGGTCACCTGGGACGACCTGCTGAAGCCGGAATTCAAAGGCAAGCTGCAGTATTCGACGCCGGGCCAGGCCGGTGACGGCACCGCCGTGCTGATCCTGCTGCAGAAGCTGCTCGGCAAGCAGGGCGCGCTGGACTACCTGAACAAGTTGCAGGCCAACAACGTCGGGCCGTCCTCGTCGACGGGCAAGCTGCAGGCCAAGGTCGACAAGGGTGAACTGGCCGTGGCCAACGGCGATGTGCAGATGAACCTGAGCACCATCAAGGAGAAGGCGTCGAAGTTCACCGTCTTCTTCCCGGCCGCCGCCGACGGCAAGAAGTCCACCGTCGCGGTCCCCTACGTGATGGGCCTGGCCAAGGGCGCCCCGCACAAGTCCGACGCGACGAAGCTGATGGAGTTCCTGCTCTCGGCCGAGGTGCAGAAGACGCTGGGCCCGGACGCTTTCGCGGTGCCTGCCCGCGCGGAACTGCGCGATGCCCCGGTCACCGGCTCGGGTCCGTCGCCGAGTGCGGCACTCAAAGGTGTCGAGGTGCTTCCGGTCGACTGGAACAAGGTGCTCACCGACCTGGACGGCGACCTGGCCGCCTACCAGAAGGCCACCGGTAGCTGAAACGCCGTCAACCACTAAGGGAGTCGACATGTCCACCGGTGACGCACTCACGAAATCGATTACCGCCCAGTCTCTACCCGCCGCCACCGAACCGGCGATCGTGTTCGACCGGGTCGGGGTCAGCTACCGCAGCGGCCGCAAAACCACTGTCGCGCTGGCCGATTTCACGCTGCGCGTCGCCGCGGGCGAGACCGTCGCCCTGCTCGGACCGAGCGGCTCCGGCAAGTCGACCGCGCTCAAGGCACTGGCCGGATTCGTCCGGCCGACCTCGGGCGCGGTCCGGCTGGCCGGGCGCGACGTCACCGACCTGTCGCCCGCCAAACGCGGCATCGGCGTTGTCGTGCAGTCGTACGCGTTGTTCCCGCATATGACCGTGCACGGCAATGTCGCCTTCGGGTTGAAGTCACACCGGGTGCCGCGCACCGAGATCGGCGCCCGGGTGACCGAGGCGCTGGTCATGGTCGGCATGGGCGCATACGCCAAGCGGCTGCCCCGGGAATTGTCCGGCGGCCAGCAGCAGCGGGTGGCGATCGCCAGGGCGCTGGCCATCCGGCCCAAGGTGCTGCTGCTGGACGAGCCGCTCGCCGCGCTGGACGCGCAACTGCGCCAGTCCATGCTCGGCGAGCTGCAGCAGCTGCGAAAGGCGTTGCCGGACACGGCGATGCTGTATGTGACGCACGATCAGTCCGAGGCGCTCGCGCTGGCCGATCGCATCGCGGTCATGCGTGCCTCGCGCCTGGTCGATATCGACACCGCGGCGAACCTGTGGCGGCGGCCGCCCAGCGACTTCACCGCCGCCTTCCTGGGTGGTGCGAATCTGCTGCCCTGCACGGTGAATCGCCTTTCGGGCGGGTCGGCGCTGGTTACCGTCGGCGCCAAGACGTTGCGCGCCGAGGCGCCCACACCTGGTGTCGGCCAAGAGGATTGGGGCCTTGATGGGCCCGCCCTGCTGTGCGTACGCCCGCACACCGTGCGCGTCGGCGCGCCCTCGGAGCGAGACGCGTTGCGCGGTACGGTGCGCTCCGCCGTCTGGCGCGGCGCCTCCACCCGCCTGTACCTGGACGTCGACGGCTTGGCCGACGAGGTCACCGCCGACGTCCCCGGCCAGGTCGACACCGCCATCGGTGCCGTGGTCGGTGTCTGCTTCCCCGATCCGGCCGGAGTACTCATCCCCCGCCCCGTGGGCCGCACCACCCCCATCGAGGTCCAGAAATGACGCGCAGCCAGAGTTCGCGCACACCCGCTGACTTCCCCCACGCGCAATCGCATGCGATTCGGTGTGCGGGAGATCAAGGGGTGTGCGGCGAGTCAGCGGAGGGGGGCCGGTCATGAGCGTCCCCGCGGTACTCGAGCCGATCGCCGCACCGGAGTCACCGAGTCGGCCCGCGCGGCAACGCTATTGGCAGCCGGTGCTGTGGAGCCTGCCGCCCCTGCTCGTAGTGCTGTTCATCGCCGTGTACCCGATCGTGCGGGTCCTCGCCGAGTCCACCGTGACACCGACCGGCCGGAGCACGTCGGTCTGGACGCAGGTGCTGGGTTCGGAATCGTTCCGGGATGCGTTGTGGCGCACCGTGTTCATCGCGGTGAGCTCGGTCGCCGGCTGCCTGGTGCTCGGCACGATTCTGGCGATCGTGCTGGCCTTCGTGCCGTTTCCCGGTTCGCAGGTGGTCGGGCGGCTCATCGATACCGTGCTGACGCTGCCGTCGTTTCTCATCACGCTGGCGTTCACGTTCCTCTACGGCACCGCGGGCGCGGTGAACGCGCTGATCGCCCGCATCACCGGGCACAACGAGCCCGCACTGAACTTCCTGAGCACCCCGCTCGGCGTAATCCTGGCCGAGATCACCTTTTTCACGCCGTTCGTCGTGCGCCCGCTGCTCGCCGCGTTCGCGCAACTGCCGCGCGAGCAGCTCGACGTGGCAGCGAGTCTCGGCGCATCGCCATGGCGGGTGCTGCGCCAGGTGGTGCTGCCCGAGGCGTGGCCCGCGCTCGCGGCGGGCGGCAGCCTGGTATTGCTGTTGACGCTCAACGAATTCGGCATCGTGTTGTTCACCGGCGCCAAGGGCGTGATCACGTTGCCCGCGCTGATCTACACCCGCGGCATCGTCACCTTCGATCTGCCCGGCGCCGCAGTGCTCGCCTCGGTGCAGGTGCTGCTGTCGCTCACGCTGTACATCGGGTACCGGCTGATCTTCGCCCGGTTCATGGCCAGGAAGGAGAACTGACGCGATGCTGATGTGGACCAAGCGCGGGCGGGCCGTCGTGCTCGCCGTTTTCGCGCTCGTCGTGTTCGTGGTGTTCGTCGCGCCGATCGCCACCGTCGTCGCGGCCGCGTTCGCCGGGCACTGGACCGGCCCGCTGCCGTCGGAGATCGGCTTCGCCAACTTCGGGCGCGCGCTGTCCGGCGAGCAGGCGGCCAGCCTCTCGGTGAGCCTGCAGACCGCACTGCTGGCCGGTGCCGTCTCGCTGATCCTCGGCACCTGGGCGGCGCTGGCCGCACGCGAGGCACCCGGCTGGTGGCGACGCTGCACCGACGCGGTGTTCCATCTACCGGTCGCGGTGCCGTCGGTGGCCATCGGCCTCGGCGTGCTGATCGCGTTCAACGAGCGCCCCGTGCTGCTCGGCGGCACCAAATGGATTGTCATCCTTGCGCATTCGGTGCTGGTGTTGGCGTACGCGTTCAGCGCGGTCGCCGCCGCGCTCGACCGCCTCGACCCGGGATTCCGCGAGGCCGCCGAATCCCTCGGCGCGGGTCCGGTCCGGGTGCTCTGCCAGGTCACGCTGCCGCTGCTGCTGCCCGCGCTCGGCGCGGCCGCCGGACTGGCTGTCGCCCTGTCCATGGGCGAGCTCGGCGCCACCATCATGGTCTATCCGGCCACCTGGAAGACCCTGCCGGTCGGCATCTTCGCCCAGACCGACCGCGGCGAGGTTTTCGACGCCGCCGCGAGCACCACGCTGCTGGTCCTGGTCACCCTGGTAGCGCTGATCCTGCTCGGCCGCCTGCGTAGCCGGGCCACTCTGCGCTGACCAGCACCGAGGAAGGTGCGGCCGCCCAGCGGCGCGCGGCGGTCAGGGCGCCGGGTCGGGTCTCGACCTAGGATGACTTCGTGTCAGCACTTCCCCTGATCTTCACCGCGAGCTGGGCGAGCGGGGTCAACGCCTACGCCGTGGTGCTGCTGCTCGGCCTCTTCGGCCGCACCGGCCTGTCCGACTCGGTGCCGGATGCCCTGCAGCGCACCGACGTGCTGATCGCCGCCGCGGTTCTGTTCTTGATCGAGGCGGTCGCCGACAAGATCCCGTACTTCGATTCCTTCTGGGATGCGCTGCACACCGTGGTCCGCCCCGCCGCGGGTGCCGTCATCGCGGCTTTGCTTGCGGGACAGGACGGTTCGCTGCCCCAGCTGGCGGTTGGCGCGGTCGGCGGCGTGACCGCGCTGGCCAGCCACCTGGTCAAGGCCGGTACCAGGATGGCGATCAACACCTCGCCGGAACCGGTCACCAATATCGTGACGAGTACCGCCGAAGACGTCTCGGTCGCGGGCATCGTGACCCTCGCCATCTTCCACCCGCTCCCGGCGGCCATCGTCGCAGGCGTCCTGCTGCTGATCGGGGTGGTGCTGGTGGCCTTCCTCGCCACCCGCATCCGCCGCTCCCTGCGCCGCCGCAGACAACGCAGGGAGGCACGCGCCGCGGCCGCGACCTGACCGCGGCTGGGGTGCCGCACGGGCCGCCGTTTCGATCGCGGTCCGGCGAAACCCGGTGTGCGCGACATATCCTCACAACGACTACGGGGGTTCCCTCCGCATCTGAGAGAAGGTTGGCGGTCGATCAATGGCAGCACCGGCGACGAAGCTAGTGAAGGACATCGAGCCCTTGTCCGCGCCGCAGCGGCGCCGGGCCATCGCGGCGGTGGCGCTGCGGTTGGCCGGTACCGCGGAACTCGGCGCGTTGCTGACCGATCTGGCGGGGCGGGGCCGCTACGAGCGGGTGCTTTCGATCCACCTGGCCGCGATCGCCGTCGACCGCGAACATCTTGTCGGGCAACTGGATTCGACGGGACAGGAGTTCGTATCGCGCGCGGTAGTCGCGCTGGTCCGGCTCGGCGTGCAGCCCGAGGTGCTGGTCGAGCGGTTGCCACGGATGGCGTACCGGACGCGGCACGTGCTGTATCGCGCGGTCGGCCGACGGACGCGCGACGCCGGACTGGCCGACGCCTTGCTGCCCGAGGTCCGGCGGCTGTTCGGGGACGCCGAGGCGGCGCGGATCCTGCCCTATTGCTCGACACGGATCGTCACCGAGCAGCTGCCCGAGTTCGCCTACGCCGCGCCGAACTGGTGCACGTTGAGCCGCAGGCACACCGAGGCGGTGCTCAGCTATCTCACCGATCTCGCGGCCCAGGCGGGTGAATCGGACTGGCCCGAACTGTGGCCGCGCATCGCCGCCGGAGCGAGCGCCTTCGCTCGCCACGACCCGGACCGTTTACTCGCGCTCGCCGCGCAGGCGGTGCGGTACGTGCAGATCAGGGGCTTGGATGCGATAGCGGGCGCGCTGACTCGGCACGACCCCGGTGCGGTCGTCGAGCTGATCGCGCATCCGAGCGGGCGCGGCAACTGCCTCGCCGGACGTGCCGTGTTCACCGCCTTGCGTGCGCTCCCCGACGATCGACTACTCGCCGTGTGCGCCGCGTATTCCGGATACCACCGGCGGCGATTGCTGCACGAACTGCCGCCGAGCCGGCGCACCGAGCTGGTGCGGCAGGTGTTCATCCGGCCCGGCGTCGATGCCGCGCAGGTCGATCTCGACGCACTGGACAGCCTGCCCCGGGACGATCGGGTGGCACTTGCCCGTGAATTGCTGGCGCGCCAAGGCGGTTCCGACGATCGGCCGGTCCGTGAACGGCTGATCGCGCGGCTGTCGTGGGAGGAAGCCGAACCCGTGCTGCGCGAAAGCATCCGCCGCCCAACGGCCGACGAGCGGGCCGAGGCCTACCCGCTGCTGGTGGTCGCCGCGGTCGGCAGCCGCGATCCCGCGGTGGTCGGCGCGCTGCTCGATTCGCTGCGTCGCCTGCGCAATGAACAAGACCCGGTGCGGCGCATCGCTTTACAGGCGGTCACCGAGATCCCGCCGACCTTGTTGCGCGCCGAACATCTGCCGGCACTGGAAATACTGGGTACGGACGCGCTGCAAGCCCGCGATCGATCGGTCATGACCACCGACGCGGTCGGCGTGCTGGCTCGCGCGCTGCTGGTGCACGGTGCCCGCGCCGACCAACCGGCCTACACCGAGTCGGCGCTGCGACTCACCGAAAGTCTTGCGGCCCATGCCAGCTCGCTGCCGCTGCGGCACCTGGACCGCAACCTGCCGCGCGGCGCCGAGCACCGACTATTCGCGGCGCTGCGCCGGCGGCTGGACGGCGACGCGGCACGCGATGAATGGGGCCTCACGCTCGGCCTGGCCGCCGGGCTGAACGAGCGCGCCTGGCAGGTCGCGCCATTGCAGCAACTGATCCTTCGGGCCTGCGGCGCCCGCGACGACTCGGTGATTCGCGGCGCGGTGGAACTGGCCTTGGCCAACCCGGCCACCCGCGACGAACACCTCACCACCCTGCTGAACCGGGACCGCTCGCTCATCTCGTTACCGCGGGTCCAGCACGTGATCGCCACGCGCCGAACGGATCTGCTCGACGCGGTGCTCAGCAATGCCACGCCGGGCCGGTTCATCGCGCCGAAGGTGCGTCTGGTACCCGACTTTTCGGCGGGCTTCGACGGATGGACGCCGCGGCAGATCGAGCTGTACGCCCGGGCGCTCGCCGCGCTGGTGCGGTCGAAGGAGTCTTCGCTCTGGGAGAAGTCGTGGGCGGTCAAACGATTGGGCCGCCTGCCAGGCAGCTTCGCGCGGCTCGTCGGTTACACCGACCACCCCGATCTCACGGTGGCGGAGGCGGCGCTCACCGCGCTCGGCCGCAGTGCCGACGTCGAGGTCGCGATCGGCGTGCTCGGCCGGTACGTGGACTCCGATCGGGCGCGAGTCGCGGTGAGCGGCATCGCTTCCCGCGCCAGGAGCGTCGCACCGGACCGGCTCGCGGGCGCGCTCACGCGGCTGCTCGACTCGCCGAAGATCACGTCGCTGAAAGAGGGGGTGCGGCTGCTCGCGGCGCTGCGAGTACCGGAGGCGATGGCCACCATCCGGGCGATCTGGGACCGCCCGAACCAGCATCGCGACGTCAAACGCGCGGTGGTCTTCGCGTGCCGCTGGCTGCTCGACCACGACGAGGCCTGGCAGATCCTCGCCGAGGCGTCACACGACCCGGCGGTGGCGGGCGAGGCTTTGAATCTCACGCCCGCGCTGCTGCCGATTCCGCAGCGGCGCAAGATGGCCGGGCTGGTGCGGGAGATGGCGGGCGGCACCGATGTCCAGCTGGCCACCGAGGCGATGCGCGTGCTCAGCGGGTGGCAGCGCTGGGCGCCCGCCGACACCGGCGACATGCTGGTCCGCAGGCTCGCCGATCTGGGTGAGGCCGGGCTGTGGCGGCAGGCCGCGCGGGTGCTCGTCGGCGGGGATTTCCGGGCCGAGGTGCCCGCGGCGGTGCAGCGGCTGCTCGCCGCCGAGGACATCGTGATCGCCGGTCGCGATCTGCCCGCGCGCCAGCGGCTCTCGACGCTGCTCAGCAATCTCGGCGCCGCGGCAGGCCAGTCGGATGAGGCGCGGGCAACGGCGGTGATCGTGGCCGAGCGATTGGCGGGCGAAACGCAGTGGCGACGGTTTGCGATCGATCTGCTGCTCGCCCAGATCCGGTGGGCCGATGCCGCGTCGAGTGTGCGGTCGATCCAGCAGGCCTGCGGGCTGGCGCGGGGCGCCCTGGTGGTCTATCCGGCCGAACAGCTGCGGATACAGCTGGCGCGGACCGGGCAGATGGTCGACGCCGAGACCATGACGACCCTTGCGCGCGACTTGTCCGCCGACGTGGACAGCGCGACCGCGTTGGCGGCGCTGGCGTTGATCGCGCAGTGCGGCAATCACTTCGGCTGGACGGCCACCTGGGTGGAGCTGCTCGCCCGAATGCGGACGCACGGGCAGAGCAACGTCCGGGTGGCGGCGCACGAAATCTACATTATCGCCGAGTGAGGGCGGAGAATTTCAGCGGGCGTGCCGCGCCAGTCGACCACGCGGCACGCCGGGCGGGGCGCCCCGTTGCGCCCGCCGTCACTGTGCAGGCGAAGTAATCGTCCAGAGAAAGTCACTGGTCGGATGACAACTCTGGGACATCGCCTTGTAGCAAGCGACGCTGTCGGGGCAGTGTCACTAGCACGATGGAATCCGTTGCTTCAAAGGATCACTGCTCGGGCAAACGACGACGGCCGCCGGCCACGTCGGTTACCAAATCAGTGTACCCATCGACAAGTTCTGCCAGGTGGTACCAATGTTTATGGGTGTTGTCACTGCGCGCGCCGTCGACGTCGATGGCCTGGTTCGCGTCCACCCAGCTGCGCGCCATCCGGTCCACCACCGCACCGAGGCTTTCCGTGTGCAGCGAGGCGCCGTTGCGATGCTGCGGGATCTCCTTGCCGATCCAGTCGTTGATGTCGTCGACAAGTTCGCTTCGGCGGCAGTCGATTTCGACAATCAACGCGGTGTCGCGGACCTGCCGCCTGCGCGCATGCAGCTCGGCGAGCGCGTGGGCGGAGCGCAGCATTTCCCGATCTTGGAAACGGCGGCCCTGAAAGGCGCACAATAACTGCGGAGCAGTTGGCAAGACCCCCACCGTCGGTGCACTCATCTCCACACCTCGAGTTCGCCCGACACCAACACGCTTTGTACCAACATAATTGGCTCTCGATTCGGTTATCCCGGTCATCGGATCGGTTGTTCACAACTAGGCTAGCTGGATCATGCGCTTACCGATGCAAGAACGCAAGAGTGCGTCTGCACTGCTGCGACTCGCTTGCGTGCGCACCTTCAGACACCCGATCTCACGGCTGGACAACAGCTTCAGCGCCTGGTGAGCAGGGGGCATCGTCGATGACCTCGGGCGATGCGAGAACCTACTTGGCGTGTGCGCACCGACCCGCTTTCGGCGCGTCGATCGCGCGTCTTGATAGCGGATCAGCATGCGCCAGAAGGGATGCCAACCGGTTGCTCACGAACCACTCGGGCCGCGGTTTCCGGCGCATAACCTGTCAAGGCGGGTTGCGAACCGCGCCCGAGTCTGATTGCTCCCGCTCAGCGCATTCGGGTGAACGAGACGTAGTGATCGCCGGTGTACCAAGCGGAACGATCGTTGCCGGTGACAATGCGTTCGGCATCGCGGTTCTGCCCCGGCTTCTTGATATTGACGTCCCACTCCTGATAGGTGATCCGTCGTCCCGAGGAATCGGTGCTCGGCAGCGTCGCATCCCGATTCGACCAGGTCCCACCGCCTTTGGTGCCGGACCCGTCGTTCGGCGGCCAGGTGCCCACATCGATCCGCGCCAGCGTGTCCCACGCGCGCTGCGGCACGGCGGCACTGACCAGCACGACCGAATCGCCCCGCACGGACCGCGGCGCCTGCTCACCCGTCGACAGCCCGAAAACCAAGGTCAAGGCCGCCGCGACGACAGCGAGGATGTGCACGAACCGCTTCGAGGTCGAACCCGCCCCAGTCATACCGCGTGAACCTACGCGTCGAAGTCGAACACCAGGTTTCCCCAGGTTTCCGATCCGTGAAGCCTTGGTGCCCACAACACTTTTCTTAGACCGTGGCCTATCCGGATGAGCCGCGCGATCGATTATCGGAGGCGCACGCCATGGCCGATTTCCCGCCACCTCGTCATATGACCGCAGCAGAATTTCGCGAGCACGGGCGCGCGGTGGTCGACTGGGTCGCCGACTATTGGGATCGAACGGCGTCGTTGCCCGTGTTGTCGCAGGTGAAACCGGGGCAGGTGCGGGCCGAGTTGCCCGACGCGCCGCCGGAGACAGGCGAACCGTTCACCGCGCTGCTGGCGGACCTCGACTCGATCGTGGTTCCCGGGCTGACGCACTGGCAGCATCCGGGATTCTTCGCCTACTTCCCGTCCAGCACGTCGGGTCCGGCGGTGCTCGCGGAGCTACTCTCCGCGGGGCTCGGCGTGCAGGGAATGTTGTGGCAGACCAGTCCCGCCTGTACCGAGCTGGAGCAGCACGTGCTCGACTGGCTGGCGGGCTTGCTCGGACTGCCCGAGCGTTTCACCTTCGCGGGCAGCGGCGGCGGCGTGATCCAGGATTCCGCGTCCAGCGCGCTGCTCGTCGTGTTGCTCGCGGCGCTGCATCGGAAGTCGGACGGACGCGCGCGGACCGACGGCGTCGACCGTGGCCGTTACCGCGTCTACGCCTCGATCGAGGCGCATTCGTCCTTGGAGAAGGCCGCGCGCATCACGGGGTTGGGCACCGCGTCGGTGCGATTCATCGAAACCCGCGCGGACCTGTCGATGAACCCCGAGGCGTTGCGAACGGCGATCGCGAGCGACGTGGACGCGGGTCTCACGCCGGTGCTGGTGATGGCCACCGTCGGAACGACATCCACGAGTGCCGTCGACCCGGTGGACCGGATCGGCCCGATCTGCGCCGAGTTCGGCGCGTGGCTGCATGTGGACGCCGCGTACGCGGGAGTGGCCGCGATCTGCCCGGAACTGCGGTGGATTCATCACGGCATCACCGACTACGCCGACTCCTACGCGACCAATCCGCACAAATGGCTGCTCACCGCGTTCGACTGCGACGCGTGCTATGTCAGCGACCGTGCGGCGCTGGTCGGCGCGCTCTCGGTGGTGCCGGAGTACCTCCGCAACAGCGCGAGTGAGTCGGGCACGGTGGTGGACTATCGCGACTGGCAGGTGCCGCTGGGGCGCCGGTTCCGCGCGCTCAAACTGTGGGCGGTGATCCGCTGGTACGGCGCCGAAGGGCTGCGTGCGCACATTCGGCACAGCGTCGCGCTGGCGCAGCGGTTCGCGTCGTGGGTGGCCGCCGACGATCGCTTCGAACTGATGGCCCCACATCCCCTTTCGCTCGTCTGCTTCCGGTTGCGCGGGCCCGACGAGCCGAATCGCCAGCTACTGCAGGCAATCAACGACTCCGGCCGAATCTATCTGTCCCACACCACGGTTCGCGACACGTTCACCCTCCGGCTGGCCATCGGCGGCACCGCTACTCGCGAGGAGCACGTTACCGCAGCGTGGGACTTGCTCAGCCGCAACGCATCTGAGCTGGCGCGCGGCTGACCGCCGTCAGAAGACGCGGAGAGTCCCGGTGAGGCTCCCGACGGACGCGCCGGGGCAGGCCCCCTCGAGCGTCACCGTGCTGCTCTCCTCCGCGTCGTGACCCGCGAAGTATCCAGACGTGATGGTGATCGGAAAGACACCGGGTCCTGAGGACCGAAATCTATTCATCGCCGACGACACGGCGGATGGAACCTGCAACTTTGGAACCGGAAACCTGTCAACCTGACGAGTGGGAAAGCGTACGCTTTCGTCCTACGAACGCGCCTATGTCGCATATTTGCCGCTGTGGGCGGGACCGAAGGGATGTTGGCATGGCAGGCAAGCGCACCGTGCTGACCGTGCGATTGCGCCGGTTGGCCGCGATGTTGCACGAGATGCGCGAACACGCCGAACTCAGTAAAGAGGAGGTGAGTGCGCGGACCGGGATCAACGTCACCACGTTGTATCGGATCGAGACCGCGCAGGCGCGGCCGCAGCGGCGCACCCTCCAGGCGATGCTCGACCTGTACGCCGTGAGCGAGGAGCAGCGCGACGACGCGATGGAACTGCTGTCGGACGCACTGAAGCCGGGTATGTCGCGGGCGTACGAGGGCAGCGTGTCGGAGGTGTACGCGGCGTACATCAACTTCGAGGCCGAGGCGTTGTCCGCCCGGCATTACCAAACCTCCACCATCCCAGGGCTTTTGCAGACGATGGAGTACGCGACGGCGGTGATCGACACCTCGATGCCGAAGGTGGAGGCGGCGATCATGGAGGACCGGGCGCGCGCCAGGATGGACCGGGCCGCCAACCTGACCAAGGAGGAGCCACTCGAGCTGTGGGTGGTGATGGACGAGGCGGCCATCCGGCGCACCGTCGGCGGGCCTGCGGTCATGCACGGCCAGCTGGATCGGCTGCTCCAGGAAACCAAGCGTAAGAACGTGATCCTGCAGATCCTGCCGTTCAACGCGGGCGCCCATCCCGGCATGGCGGGTTCGTTCACCCTGCTGGACTTCCACGACCCGGCCGATCCGGAGTTGGTGTATGTGGAGGGCATCGCGGGCGACGAGCTGATCGAGGGTCATCCCGAAATCCGGCGCTTCGGCGTGATTTTCGACCAGCTGCGCGCGATGGCGTTGAGCCCGCGCGACTCCGCGGAGATGATCATGGAAACCGCCGCGCGGATCGGTAACTAACTCCGGCTGGCCCGCCGGTAGCCGACCGTCGCGGGCACCGCGAACACCACGATCGCGCCGACCGACCACGCGACGGTGGCCAGCAGCGGGCCACGCACCGCCCCGCCCAGCGACAGCCCGCGCATGGCGTCGATCGCGTAGGTCATCGGCTGATGCGCGACGATCGGCTCGGCCCAGCGCGGATACGCGGTCAGCGGCACGAAGCCGGTGCTGAAGAACATCATGATCGACGATCCGAGCGAGACCGCCTCCACCAGTGCGCTTTTCGCGCTGAACACGGCAACGGCGGTGACCAGCGTCGCGAAGCCCAGCCCGTACAGCAGCGGCACACCGAACAGGGCGATACCGGCGAGCACACCCTGCTCGAACCGGAAGCCGAGCGCCATCCCCACCGCGAACAACACCATGGTGCACAGCAGAATTCGGACTCCCTCTGCGAGGATCCGCGAGGCAAGTCCGGACGCGCGATGCACCGGCAGCACCCACAGCCGGGCCAGCAGGCCCTGATCCCGTTCCCGGCCGAGCGTGATCGCGCCGGCCAGCGACCCCGACATCACCCCGACCAGCGCCACCATCGGCACCGAGCCGTACAGCGCGCTCGCTCCGGAGAACGTCGAAATCTGCTTGCCGAGCACGGTATTCAACACGATCAGCAGCATCGCCGGGAACACCAGCGACTGCACCATGGTCAACGGGTCACGCCACCACCGCAGCAGCAGCCGCCGGGTCTGGATGACGGTCTGCGGCATCAGCAGCCGCCAGGTCTCGGTCCGGCCGTGCACCAGCGGCAGATCCGCGGCGCGGCTATCCGCCCGGGTCATTCCGACCTCCGCACCGCGACCACCGCACCCAGCGCCCCGCACACCACGAGTATCCCTATCGCCCAGGCCAAACCGGGCCCGAGCACCGCCCATCCGACGACTCCCGCGTTGCCGCTCGAATCACCGGCCAGCGCGCGCAGCCCGTACACGAACTGCGACACCGGCTGATTGCGCGCGAAACCCTGAAGCCAGGACGGGAATTGGCGCGCGGGCGCGAGACCGGTGGACACCAGACCGAGGATCAGCTGCGGAAAGATGAGCACCTGCGTGATCGCCTCTGGACTCTTGGCGAGGCTGCCGATCAGGTCCGCGCCGAGACACAGCGCCAACGCCACCAGCAGCCCGAAGGCCACGAACCCGATTGTTTCCCACCAGCTTCCGTAGAACTCGACGCCGATCGCCCGGCCGCACAGCATGGCGACGGCCAGCGAGATCGCCGCGCGGTACATGGCGGCGGTGATTCGCGCCGCCAAGGGGGCCGCAGCGGGCATCGGCATCGATCCGAACCGGATAGTGAGCCCGTCCTTGGCGTCGCTGGCCGCGCGGAACGCGGCCGAGGTCGCGCAGAAAGCCACCGACTGCATCACGATCATCGGCATCAGAAACTGCGCGTAGCTGCTCAGTCCGTGCCCGTACACGCTCATCACCAGGTTCAACGGCACGTAGAAACCGAGGGTGAACACGGTGGGCGCGACGACGGCGGTGACCAGTTCCCCGTTGCGCCAGAACGGCCGGATCAGGCGGCAGGTCAGCACCCACCACTGCGCGACCGCCCCGATCCGCGGCCGCGACGACACCGTCAGCAGGCTCATCTGCACGCTCTCATCCTGCGGATACCCGCGCCGGTTTGCCGGGAACCGGCACTTGTCCGCATGTCGCGGGCGGCTGTCCTAGGAGATACCGAGATAGCGTGCGGTTCGGTTCATCCGTCGGTGGCTTCACGCCGGAAACCAACGCCGGTCGGCTATTTTCGACCGATTCGGGGTACTTCAACCATCTGTTGCGAAACATCTGGGAGGGACCACATGGCCGACGTCACCGCACAGCGGGAAACGGAACCGGAGCTGAAGCGGGTGATGGGCCCGTGGCTGCTGTTGCTGTTCATCATCGGCGACATCCTCGGTTCCTCGGTCTACGCGCTCACCGGGAAGGTCGCCCATGAGGTCGGCGGCGCGGTATGGGTGCCATTCGTGGTCTCGTTCCTGGTCGCGCTGGTCACCGCGATGAGCTACCTGGAGCTGGTCACCAAATATCCGAACGCCGCGGGGGCCGGGCTCTACACGCACAAGGCGTTCGGCCGCCAATTCCTCACGTTCATGGTCGCGTTCGCGGTGATGTGCTCCGGGATCACCTCGGCCTCGACCGCGTCGCGGGCCTTCGCCGCCAACTTCGCCGAGGCCTTCAACCTGGATATCGGCACGGGCTTCGTGATCACGGTGATCGCGCTGGCGTTCATGGCGGTGATCGCGGTGATCAATCTGCGTGGCGTCAGCGAGGGCGTGAAGCTGAACGTGGTGCTCACCTGCGTGGAGCTGACCGGCCTGCTGATCGTCATCGGGATCGGCTGCTGGGCACTCGGCGCCGGTGACGGCGATTTCGGCCGGATCACCGAATTCGATACCGGTGACCGCACTGCCGTCGGCGGTGTCATCGCGGCGACCACGCTGGCCTTCTACGCGATGGTCGGCTTCGAGGACTCGGTCAATATGGCCGAGGAGTGCAAGGAGCCGAGCCGGATCTTCCCGAAGGTGCTGCTGGCCGGGCTGACGGTCACCGTCGTCGTCTATGTGCTGGTGTCGATCACCGCGGTCGCGCTGGTGCCGGTCCCCGAGCTCAGCCAGGGCGACACCCCGCTGCTGCAGGTGGTGCGGGTGGGCTGGCCGTCGTTCCCGACGCATGTGTTCGCCTACATCAGCATGATCGCCGTCGCCAACACCGCGCTCATCAACATGCTCATGGCCAGTCGCCTGCTCTACGGGATGGCCAAGCAGGGGGTCTTGCCGCGGTCGCTCGGGCGCGTGCATTCCGGTCGGCGCACGCCCTACATCGCGATCCTGTTCACCACGCTGCTCGCGCTGTGCCTGATCGCCTTCGTCAGCGAGGTGCCCGAGCTCGGCGGCACCACCGCGTTGCTGCTGCTCGCGGTGTTCACCATCGTGAATGTCACCGTGCTGGTGCTGCGCCGAGATCGCGTGACACACGAGCACTTCCGCACGCCGACGGCACTACCGGTGATCGGCGCGTTGTCGTGCGGGTTCCTGGTGACGCCGTGGACCGACCGCAATCCGCAGCAGTACACGATCGCGGGGATCCTGCTCGCGATCGGCGTCGTGCTGTGGGGGGTGAATCAGCTGCTGATCCGCTACCTGCATGCCGATCCCCCGGCGGCGGAACCGCCCGCCGAGTAGTGGATCTTGTTGGTGGACGTGACAATTCCCCCGTCGGGTAAGTCCGTATCGGTAGGTGACTACTCGCGACGCTGTGAGTAATGTGTGCCGAGATGACCAGCATGGACGCTCGTTTCGGTGACGCGACCCGAACCGTGCCCCTCCCCAACCCGTGGAATCTGAACGCCTACCTCGCCGCCGTCGCCGCGCACCGTGGCCGCTCCATCGGCCTGCACACCGCGGCCAAGGCCCTGGTGAACGAGATCGGTTGCGGCGGAGGAGGTCTGTGGGTCGCGCGCAAACACGACGACCTCATCATCTACGACGCCGAAGCCACCGACCGCAACGCCGATCACATCATCCTGCACGAGGTGGGGCACATGCTGCTCGGTCACGGCACGCGGGAATCCGATCGCCGCGCACCGGCGCCGCCGGCGCTCGCGCTGATGCTGCCCTCGGTGTCGCCGCAGTCGGTCGAGCATGTGCTCGGACGCCGCGAGTTCGGTGTCGATCGGGAGCGGGAGGCGGAGGTGTTCGCCGATATGACCATGGTCTACGCGACGCTGCCGCAGCGCCGGAATCGGTCGTTCCGGCTGTTCGGGCGCGGGAAGTAGCTCACCACTGGTCGTACGGGTCGTCGGGTAGCCGCCGGATGCCGGTGCGCAGGTCGTCGATGAGATCCTGGTAGCCGTCGGCCATTTCCTCGATCTGCACCCAGGCGTCGTAGAAGACCGCCTCCGGCGCGAAGGCCAGCGTGGCGAAGGCCTGCGCGGTCATGCAGGCCAGCCGATCCACCATTCTGCCGACGGTTTCGGTGTGCTCGGGCGCGGCGATTTCCGGGACCGGGGTTCCCAGGGTGACCCACCGATCGATGGTGCGCATCAATTGGATGCGCCGCCGATCGATCTTGACCGACTCGGCGGCCGGGGTCCGCTCACGCACCAGGTGCAGCTGGGCCAGTTCGCCCGCCGCCTCCAGCATCGGATGGTCGTCGTGCGGGAAGCCGCGGAAGGCGGCGAGCAGTAGATCTTTCGCGGGCAGCGTCCGGTCCGGATTCATGTCAGCGCCCCCGCCTGGCCGCGCGTCGGTACGCCCCCGCCCCTCGGGTGGTGACGTCGCCGCAGCACATCCCGCACCTGGCACACATCGATAGCGTGAACGAGACATCCCCCCTCCACGTCGATTTCACCCACTTCCGTTATCCGACACGCGCTGGTCAGCCACCTCCCCACCAGCCTGCCGCCGCATAAATCGAACTCGGCAAACCTCGAGTGACCACACCTTAATCTGCCACTCGGAAGTAATCACCTGCGGCTATGCCCAGCCGACCCGGCGCCGACAGCAATCCTGCGCAAGTCGGGCAAATCTTGCTCGATGCGCGCGCAGGCTCCGCCCAGGCCGCCTCGGCAGGCCGTGGACCGATCGACAACGCGCAGGTCAGGCCCTGTCGGCGATGAGGTAGTCGGGTCCGCCGACGTACACGGTGTGGCCGGTTTCGGCGGGGCTGGTGGTGGCTTCGGCTACCGCGGCAGCGAATTCGGGGATGGTGGGCAGCGGGGCGTTGCTGCGGCGGGCGGAGACGGCGGCCGGGTTTCGGCGCTCCAGGAGTTGGACGATGATGGTGCCGTCGATCATGTCGCCGGAGACGGTGTGCAGGGTGATGCCATGGCTGGTGAGGGTGGGGATCATGGCGCGGAGGGCGTCTTCGCCCGCGCGTTTGCTGGCGGCGATGGGTTCGTAGTCGGCGGGGACGGGTTTGCGGCCGTGGAAGTGGGCCTGGTGGCTGGTGACGAAGACGATGCGCGAACCCGGCGGCATGTGGGGTACGGCCAATTGGACGAGGCGGGTTTGCGCGTCGCGGTTGATCGACATGGCGTAGTCGGGGGCGGCGTTGCGTTCGAGGCCGCCGGAGGCATTGAGGATGAGGACGTCCAGGCGGCCGAATTGCTGAGTAATGGTTTCGATAAGCGTGCGGGCGGCGGCTTCGTCGGAGATGTCGGCGCCCGCGGTGGCGGCGCTGCCGCCCGCGGCGGTGATCTCGTCGGCGATCGCCTTGGCGCGCTTGAGCTTTTCGCGATAGTTGATGATCACGTGATCGCCGCGGGCGGCGAGCACGCGCGCGGTTTCGGCGCCGATGCCGCGGGAGGCACCGGTGATCAGAACGATTCGCTGTCCGGCTGGATGGCCCACCGTTTTCCTCTCGATCGCGGGCCGTCGGCCCGGCGGATTGCTTCTAAATCAGAATCACTATGGTAGTTCTAAATGAGAAGTGCAAGCGGGGCGAAGCCACCCACCGGCCGGATCGATCCGGCGGTACTGGCCGCGATGGAACTGCTGGGACAGCGGTGGATACTGCGCGTGCTGTGGGAACTGGCACCCGGACCGCTCGGGTTCCTCGAACTGCGGCGACGGATGGACAACTGCTCGTCCAGCATGCTTTCGGTGCGGCTGCAGCATCTGCAGGGCGCGGGGCTGATCGTGAAGAACGCGGACAAGTCCTATGAACTCACCACCGCGGGAACCGAACTGGACACCGCGCTGCAGAGCGTGTGGGAATGGTCGCGGCGATGGGAAACCGCACTCACCGACTGAGCGGTTTGACCTTCCGCCTACCTGAGACTCCATGATGACCTGATGACAGAGTCCGACGGGTTGATCACGATAGGCGTACTGGCGCGAGCGAGCGGGCTCACGGCGAGTGCGCTGCGGTTTTACGACGACTGCGGGTTGCTGGCGCCCGCCAGGGTCGATCCGCTCACGGGGTATCGGTACTACACCGAGGCACAGCGAGAACGCGCGGCGTTGATCCGGCGCCTGCGGGCGATCGAGGTACCGCTCGATTCGATCTCCGACATCCTGTCCGGGGATACCGGGCGCGCTGAGCGGCTGTTGGACGAGCACGTCGACGAGTTGCGGCGACGCGCGCGGACGGCCGCCGATATCGCCGAGCAGATCAAGCAAACACTCGGATCGATGGGCGACGGTGTCACGCTGTCCGCCGCACTGCTGGCGGAGGCGTTCGAGCAGGTACGGGCCGCCGCGGCGGATGACCGCGAAATACCTGTTCTTGCCGGGATTCTCGTAGAGGCGAGCGCGAATTCGTTGACGCTCACCGCCACTGATCGCTACCGGCTCTCGACCCGGACCATGGTGTCGCGGGATCGGCACGGTGACGACTGGTCGGTGGTGGTCGATGCCGGTGATCTCACGCCGATCATCGGCTGGCTTCGCCATTTGGACGAAATCGTTGCCGCCCCAACCGATCAGGGGCTATCGCTGGTCGGCGACGGTGCCGAGCGGCGTTGCCGAGTGATCGATGAACCATTCCCCGACTATCGAGCGGTGCTGTCCGGCCTCGCGCCGGTGCGAACCCGAGTGGTGACGGCCCGCACGCCACTGCTCACTCTCCTCGAAAAGAGCTCCGCCACAATGCGATTCGAGGTCGATCACACCGGCCTCACCGTTTCTGACAGCAACCACCGACATCATCTACCCGCCGCGGTGACCGGCTCCGCCATCGACCTCTCCTTCAACATCACGACTCTGCTCCCCGCCATTCACGCCGCATTGGGCCCAGACCTGATGCTCGACATCGCCGCGCCCGACCGCCCGATCGTCCTTCGGTCCGCCACCGACGGCGACCTCACCACTCTGGCCATGCCGACCTGGCAATCAACAGATAGGAACCCCCAGCCATGACAGACGACACCATGGATGCCATCACCCGCGCGGTAACGCTCGGGCGTGAAGGCCAACCCGACACGGCCCGCGAGGCCCTGCGCACCCTCTGGGATTCCTTTGGCCCGCAGGGCGACCCCCTGCACCGCTGCACCCTCGCCCACTACCTGGCCGACCTATATGACGACGCGGCCGAGGCGCTCGCCTGGGACATCCGCGCGCTGGACGCCGCCGACTCGCTCACCGACGCGCGCGCCCAGGAATATCATTCTTCCCTGGACGTCCAAGGTTTCTACCCGTCCCTGCACCTCAACCTGGCCGACAACTACCGCCGACTGAGCTCCTTCGCCGCCGCCCAGCGCGAACTCGCCGCCGCCCGGGCCACGCTGCACACTCTCCCCGAAACCCCGTACGGCGCCATGATTCGCACTGCCGTCGACGAAATCGAAGCAGCAATCCAAGTCGAAGACACCAGCCCGCGCCCCTCGGCCCCGACCGGCCGCGGGTAAACGCGGCCACCCACCGCCGAACGGGACATAGCGGTAGGCAACTCAGCCACGGCCCGCTCGACGTTTGCTGGACTGCGCTCGTCGGCAAAGGGATTGGGGGCATGCACCCGAATCGCATGCACCGAATACTCCTCGGGGACAAGATCATACGACGTAAAGGATGTGCATGATGAAAAAGACAGTCGTTATTGCTGCCATGCTCGCCGGGCTCGTCGCGCCGGCCGGCCTCGCGGCCGCGGCGCCGGTCTCCGCACCGACCCCCGCCAACACCGTCGCCGGGCCGCCGACCGGTTCGTCGTCAGCCGATATCTTCTGCGGGGTGCTCTGGATCTTGAAGGGCGGCGGAAACGCCGACTGCTCCTTCTGAGCACGCCGCGCACACGAATGGCCCGCACCCTCGGAGTGCGGGCCATTTGCGTCAGACCAGGAAACGCACTGCACCTCAACGGAAGCGCGTTTGCCGAGCGGTCGAATAATCGGGTCGGCGAGCGCGGCGCGCCGAACACCGCAACAACCGATTAGGCGACGCTAACCTTAGGCACGAAACCGAATTCGGGAGTATGCGAACACCCCGAGAACCAACAGGTTTAGGCTGTGCGCCGTGGTCGAACCCCAACCGTCAATCGCACCCCATCCCGACATCGCCCCCTTGGCTCCGCTGCTCGGCACCTGGCGTGGCGACGGGCACGGCGAATACCCGACCATCCTGTCGTTCGATTACCTGGAAGAAGTCCGGTTCGGCCATCTCGGGCGCCCGTTCCTGACCTACCGGCAGCGCACCCGCGCCGCCGACGGCAGCCGACCGATGCACGCCGAAACCGGTTATCTGCGCTGCCCGAGCCCGGACCGGGTGGAATTGATCTTGGCGCACCCCACCGGCATCACCGAAATATGCGAGGGCGCACTGAATGTCGCCGAAGGTACGCTGCACATGGAATTCGACTCCACCAGCATCGGCCGCACCAGCACCGCCAAACTCGTTACCGCCCTTGGCCGGACATTTCAGCTGAAGGGCGACACCATCGATTACACATTGCGGATGGCGGCAGTCGGCGAGCCCTTGCAACACCACCTCGCCGCCACCCTGCGCCGGGCCGACTAACCCACACCCGCAGGCCATAGCCGAGCGCGCCGACAAAGCGCACGCAGCATGGCCGACGGTCCGGCCGATCCGCCCGTTCCGCGTGAGTTGTTTTCGCGTTTGGCGAATTCCACGAAAAGACCAACCCGTGCCGAGGTAGTCTCACCGAGATTCGCCAGGAATGTGATCTGCGCCATGTTCTTGCTGCCATGTGTCGTCGGCCACTTGCGCTTGTTCGGTGTATCGATCTCGGTTTACGGTTCAAAAGCCAGCAAACTTTCAGATAACTTCGCGCGGTCATCCCTGCGCGGAACAGCTAGAACCCTTCCCCCCGTCGACACCCCCTGACCCGAGGGAGCCGAACAATGAAGCGTTCCACCACCATTCTGGCCAGCGTTGCCATCGTCCTCGGCGGCGCGGCAACCGTGCAGATCCTCGACGGCGGCGACGCCGGGGCGGCGATCACGGACAGTGCCGCCCCATCCAGCAATCAGGCAGCCTGGCACGACAGCGCGCCTCAGTAACCCGGTGGCAGCGCGGCGACCATGTCGCGACTGACCGCGACCGCGTTGTCGGAACTGCCACCCTTGACCACTAACGTCGCGAACGCGATATCGCCGCGATAGCCGACGAACCACGAGTGCGACCCGCCGTCGACCTCGGCCTCACCGGTTTTCCCGTATACCTCCCCCTGATCGGCGATCCGCTCGGCGGTACCGCCGGTGACCACCCTGCGCATCATCGCCCGCAACCCGGTGATCACCTGCGGCGCGAGCGCGGGAGCCGCGCCGTCGACCGTCGTGGTGCGACCCGCGATCAGGTACGGCACCGGTACCGAGCCGTGCGCGACCGTGGCCGCCATCAAGGCCATGCCCAGCGGGCTGACCACCACCCTGCCCTGGCCGATGCCGTCCTCGGTGCGCTGGATCAGCTCGTCCGACGGCGGCACCGAACCGGAAAACGTCGGCAGCCCGTCGACCGTATAGCCAGGGCCGACACCGAGTTTCGCGGCGGCCTCGTGCAGCGCGCCGCCCGGCAGCCTGCTGGCCACGTCGGCGAACGCGGTGTTGCACGACCGCTCATAGGCGGTGATCATCGGTGCGTCACCGATCGTGAAAAGGTTGTAATTGGGGATCGTGCGGTCCCCGATGGTGATTCGGTTCGGACACGGCAGCACCGTGTCGGGTGCGGCGAGGCCGGTCGACATGGCGGCCGCCGCCGTCACCGTTTTGAACACCGAACCCGGCGGGTACTGGCCGATGGTCGCGACCGGTCCGTCCCGGTCGGCCGCCGTGTTCTGCGCGATCGCCAGGATCGCGCCGGTGGACGGGCGGAGCGCCACCATCATGGTCTGCTCTTCGCGCAGGTCGACGGCCCGTTGCGCGGCGTTCTGCACGTTGCGGTCCACGCTGAGTGCGAACGACGGTGCCGGCTGCGACGGCACCTCGGTGAGCACGTCGGTGTCGGCGCCGTTGGCGTTCATGGTGACCACGCTCCAGCCCGCCTTGCCGTCCACCTCGGCGATCACCGTCTTGCGGATCTGCGCGAGCAGGTCCGGCGCGAACGCGCGGTCGGTGGGCACCAGGTCCCACTCCGAGGTGATCATGACGCCGGGCAAGCCGATGAGATCGGTACTCACCTGGTCGAATTCGTTCTCGTTGAGCATCGCGACGGTGTACGCGCCCTTGGCGGCGATGGCCGCGTCCCGGATGGATTCGGGGGTGAGTTGCGGGTCGAATGGGCTCAGTGCCGCCGACAGCGCGGTCGCCACCGCGCCGGGGTCGGCGGCATTCGCCGCGGTGAACGCGACCCGCGACACCTGGCCCGGCACCAGCACATCGCTGCCCGCCTGCTCGTTCACCCGCGCGCGGGGGGCCGGGTTGGCCCGCAGCGACATCGTCTGGGTGTCGCCGAGCTTGGGGTGAATGTTCGACGAGGTCCAGCGGACCTTCCAGCGGCCGCCGCTGCGACCCATCTGCAACTGCCCCGTGTAGCGCCAGGTCCGGTCCTTGGGCAGGTGCCACTCGTAGGTGTAGTCGACAGTGGCGGTGTCGCCGCTGACCCTGGCCGAGCCGGTGTACGCCGTGAGCTTCTCGGCCTGCAGGTGATTCCACGCGGAACCCAGTGCGGCACTGGCCTTTTCGGGCTGATTGGTGAGGTCGGCGGCAGCCGCCAGGTCGTGCTTCGCGAACGCCGTGACGAAGTCGTCCGCCGCGGGCACCGGCCCCTGCGGGCCACGCGCGCAACCGGCGGCGGGCAACGCGAGCATCGCGACAGCCAGCGTGACGATTAGCGGTTTTCTCAGCGGATCAGTCCTAGGGGGGCGGCAGCCGGCGGAGCCGGCGGGGTGGGTGAGCACTGGGGGACGGCAGCCGGCGGAGCCGGCGGGGTGGGTGAGCACTGGGGGACGGCAGCCGGCGGAGCCGGCGGGGTGGGTGAGCACTGTCGACATCGGCACCGATGGTAATAGCCAACGCTGAGCAAACCTGCGCGCCGCTCCGTGTTTCTTTCCACTGAAACAGCTTTCAGCGTCGGCGTGGTCAGTCGAGGAGGATGGTGGAGAAGGTAGCGATCTGCCGGAAGCCGACCGTGCTGTAGGCGCGACGCGCGACTTCGTTGTAGTTGTTCACGTACAGGCTCGCGGTGCGGCCGGACGCCACGACCGCGTTGGCGATGGCTGCGGTGCCCACCGTGCCGAGTCCGGTGCCGCGATGTTCGGGGTGCACCCAGACGCCCTGAATCTGGCCGGTGCGCCGGGACAACGAACCGACTTCGGCCTTGAACACGACCTCGCCGTCCTCGAAACGTGCCCAGGCACGGCCGGATTCGATCAGGCTCTGAATGCGGCGCCGGTAGCCGCGGCCGCCGTCGCCCGCGCGGGGGTCGACACCGACCTCCTCGATGAACATGGCGATCGCGGCGCAGAGGTAGCGGTCGAGTTCATCCGGACGCACTCGACGCACGTTCGGGTCGGGGGCCACCAGCGGCGGTTGCACGAGGGCGAGCAGCGGCTGTTCGCCGCGCAGTTCCCGCGCCGGACCCCAATGGTCGGCCAGCATCTCCCACAGCGGCAAGGCCAGTTCGCGGCGCCCGACCACCGATGAGGCGATGCGCGGCCACCTGAGCGCGCGGTCCGCGAACGCCCGCAGCGCGTCGTGATCACCGCGCAGCGGGACCAGGTTGGCACCGGAGAAACACAGCGACTCCGACGGGGCGCCTCGACTCCACAGTTCGCCCTGCCCACAGCGACTGGTGTCCAGACCGAATTCTTGGAGCCGGGCGGCGACCATGCACGAGGCCACCGGATCGGCATCCAGCACTCGGAGGACCTGTCCCAGGTCCCGGTTCGCGAGCTGCCGCGCGGGGACGTACTTCGCCCTGCGCGTCGGCTCCAGCAGACTCCGCACGTTGATAGCCTGCCACGAATATCGGCGATGTGGTACGGCTATGCCGAACGCAACAGTTCGCGGAGCGTTCAACTGAACCAGGCCAAGTCCGGCTACAGCCCTGGGCGGCGGATCAGCCGACCGTGACGACCGGCTCGCCGGCCCCCGCGTCCACGCCCATCTGCTCGGCGATGCGCAACGCCTCCTCGATCAGGGTTTCCACGATCATCGCCTCCGGCACGGTCTTGATGACCTCGCCCTTGACGAAGATCTGCCCCTTACCGTTGCCGGACGCGACACCGAGATCCGCCTCGCGCGCCTCGCCGGGCCCGTTCACGACGCAACCCATCACGGCCACCCGCAACGGCACCTCCATGCCCTCGAGACCGGCGCTGACCGCGTTCGCGAGGCTGTACACGTCCACCTGGGCGCGGCCGCACGACGGGCAGGACACGATCTCGAGCTTGCGCGGGCGCAGGTTCAGCGACTGCAGGATCTGATCGCCGACCTTGATCTCCTCGGCGGGCGGCGCGGACAGCGAGACCCGGATGGTGTCGCCGATGCCCTCCGACAGCAGCGCACCGAACGCGACCGCGGACTTGATGGTGCCCTGGAACGCCGGACCAGCCTCGGTCACGCCGAGGTGCAGCGGGTAGTCGCTGCGCGCGGCCAGCTGGCGGTAGGCCTCCACCATGATCACCGGGTCGTTGTGCTTGACCGAGATCTTGATGTCACCGAAGCCGTGGTCCTCGAACAGGCTCGCCTCCCACAGCGCGGATTCCACCAGCGCCTCCGGGGTGGCCTTGCCGTACTTCTCCAGCATCCGCTTGTCCAGCGAACCGGCGTTGACGCCGATGCGAATCGGGATGCCCGCGGCGGCCGCGGCCTTGGCGACCTCGCCGACCCGGCCGTCGAATTCCTTGATGTTGCCGGGGTTTACCCGGACCGCCGCGCAGCCCGCGTCGATGGCCGCGAAGATGTAGCGCGGCTGGAAGTGGATGTCGGCGATGACGGGGATCTGGCTCTTGCGCGCGATCGTCGCCAGCGCGTCCGCGTCTTCCTGACGCGGACAGGCCACCCGGACGATGTCGCAGCCGGACGCGGTGAGCTCCGCGATCTGCTGCAGGGTGGCGTTGATGTCGTGGGTCTTGGTGGTGGTCATCGACTGCACGGAGATCGGGTGATCACTTCCGACCCCGACATTGCCCACCCTCAACTGGCGAGTCTTGCGTCGAGGAGCGAGAACGGCCGCAGGAGCGGCGGGCATCCCCAATCCGATTGTGCTGGTCACTTTCGGCTGCCTACTTTCGGTACGTACATTGTGGGCCGTTCGCCTTCCGAGCTTAGCCGCGCACGCCGAACGACCACCCTGTGACGCCCACGACAACGTGCTGTCCCCCAGCGCCGGCGACAGGGTACCGCGTCCGGCGAAGGTCAGAACAACTTGATCGGATTGACGATGTCGGCGGCGAGAGTGAGCAGCATGTACGCGCCGCCGATGACCACAACCACGTATGTGGCGGGCAGGAGCTTCAGATAGTCGACCGGCGTGCCGGGCGCGAGCCCCCGCCGCCGACGGAAGACGTCGCGGATCTTCTCGTAGATCACCACCGCGATGTGTCCGCCGTCGAGCGGCAGCAGCGGCAGGATGTTGAAGGCGCCGAGGAAGAAGTTCAGGCTGGCGAGCACCAGGATGAAGATGTTCCACAGCCCGTGTTCGGCGGTCTCACCGCCGATCTTGCTCGCGCCGTACACGCTGACGGGTGTCTCCGCGTCCCGCTCACCACCCGTCACCGCGGTCCACAGTGCGCCGACCTTCTGCGGCAACTGCGCCAACGACTGCACGGTGCGCACGGACATATCGGCGGTGAACACGGCCGAGTCCGGGAGCGCGGCCAGCACGCCGGACTTGACCGGCGGGTCGTTGAAGTCTTGGCCGACTCCCACGACACTGACCTCGCGGCCCGCGCCACCCCCCTCCGGGTAGCGCACGACGCGCTCCGGGGTGACCGGGACAGTGAGTGTCTGGCCGTTACGGTCGATCGTGTAGGTGAAGGGCCCGGACTGCTTCTGGGTTTCGGACTGGAATTCCTTCCACGTCTGTACCTGCACGCCGTTCACCGACTTGACCACGTCGCCGCGCTGTAGGCCGGCCCGCTGGGCAGGGCCGTCACCGGTGCACGGTTGGGTCGTGCCGTCCGGATTCTGTTGTGCCACACAGCCCGGGTTGCCGAGCGCGGTGGCAGGCGGCTGCGCCAACCGCGGCAAGCCCCACCCGAGGGCGAGAATCACGATCAGGATATAGCCGAGCACGAAGTTCATCGCGATGCCGCCGGACATGACCACGAGCCGCTTCCAGGTGGCCTGCCGGTACATGGCCCGGTCGATCTCCTCCGGTTCCAGCTCGTCCAGCACGGTCATGCCCGCGATATCGCAGAAGCCGCCGAGCGGCAGCGCCTTGAGGCCGTATTCGGTCTCGCCGCGCCGGAACGAGAACACCTTCGGCCCGAAACCGATGAAGTACCGCCGCACCTTCATGCCGGTGGCCTGGGCGGTCCACATGTGCCCGCATTCGTGCAACGCGATCGAAATCGTGATGCCTAGCGCGAACAGCACGAACCCCAACGCGTAGACCATGTGTTTAGCAGCCCTCCTGCATAGCGCAGCTCGCTTTATGAAGTGCGACCGCCGGATCGGCCGCCCACAAACCTAGACCCGCACATCCGTCACGGCCGCGAGCACCCCGACCACAGTAACCGGACCCCGCACGGCCCTGCGTGTTCAGTGTGCCAGGCGGCGGTCGACGGGCGAGTCCGAGCCCGCTGGGGATATCGCCGCCAGCGGGTCAGGCAACCACCCGGGCCCTGGCGAATTCGCGGGCCCAGCTGTCGGCGGCGAGTACTTCCTCGAGCGAGTTCGGTTCGGTGCGCCACTGGCCGGCGGCCTCGACCGCGGCGGCCACGGTGCGGACGATGTCGGGGAAGCGGATGGCGCCGTCCAGGAAGGCTTGCACCGCAACCTCGTTGGCGGCGTTGTAGACGGCGGTGACGCTGCCGCCCGCCTCGCCTGCCTGGCGGGCCAGGTCGATCGCAGGGAAGACCGCGTTGTCGACCGGCTCGAAGGTCCAGGTGGCGGCGGTGCCGAAGTCGCAGGCCAGCGCGGCGCCGGGGACTCGATCGGGCCAGCCGAGGGCCAGCGCGATGGGCAGTCTCATGTCGGGCGGGCTGGCCTGGGCGAGGGTGGAGCCGTCGGTGAAGGTGACCATCGAGTGCACGATCGACTGCGGGTGCACGGTGACGTCGATGCGGTCGTAAGGAATGCCGAACAGCAGGTGCGTCTCGATCAGCTCCAGGCCCTTGTTGACCAGCGACGCCGAATTCAACGTGTTCATCGGGCCCATCGACCAGGTCGGATGGGTCTTGGCCTCAGCGGGATTCACCGATTCCAGCATCTCGGCGGTCCAGCCGCGGAACGGGCCGCCCGAAGCGGTGAGCACCAGCCGGTCCACCTCCTCGGCGCGACCGCCGCGCAAGCACTGGGCCAGCGCGGAATGTTCCGAATCGACCGGCACGATCTGGCCGGGCGCCGCGGCGCGAGTGACCAGCGAGCCGCCCGCGACCAGCGATTCCTTGTTCGCCAGCGCGAGCCGGGTACCGGATTGCAGGGTGGCCAGGGTCGGTTCCAGGCCGAGCGAGCCGACCAGCGCGTTGAGCACGACATCGGCCTCGGTGCGGCGCACGAGTTCGGTCGCCGCGGCCGGGCCCGCCAGCTGAATATCGAGCTGCTGGGCGGCTTTCGGGTCGGCGACCGCGACATTGCGGGTCCCGGTGGCCGCGATCTGCGCGGCTAGCAACTCGGTATTACCGCCGCGCGCGGCCAGGCCGACCACCTCGAACCGGTCGGGGTTGGCGGCGATCACCTCGAGCGCTTGGGTACCGATGGATCCGGTACTGCCGAGGAGCAGGACTCTCACAATGTCGGACACGGGTTCATTGTGGCGCACAAAAGTAGGCTCGGTGCCCACCCGCCCACCCGCTACCGTCCCCCGAACAGCGTGTCCCGACTTACAACGACGCACCGTCGTATGTCACGATATCGAGCAGCAGTCCATCCCGAACCAGCTAAGGAGCGAATCGTGGCCGCCACGGAAATCGAACCCGCCAGCACCGAGCGCGGCATCGTCACTCACGTGGACACCGCCGAGGTTCCCTCCGCCGCGTGGGGGTGGAGCGGTGAGTCGCCCCGCACCTTCCGCGTCGCGGGCTGGATCGTCGCGTTCATCCTGGTCGCGATGGTCATCGGTAACCACAAGGGACATGTCGAGGACATCTTCCTGGTCGGTTTCGCCCTCGCCATCATCGGCATTCTGGTCCGGGACTCGTTCCTGCGCCGCAAGCCGCGCTAGTCGGGCGTCCCGCTGGGCCGAATGCCCTCAGATATATCGGCTTTCATCGAGCCAAACCGTCTAGTACGGTTTGCGTCGAGAGGTCCGCGATCCGATTCGGGTTGCGGACCTTCGCTGCTGACCAGACCGTGAGGACGTTATGCCCAAGATTTTTGCCGCCGCGCTGCTGACCGCCAGCGCCGTCGGTTCGTTGTTGCTGCTGCCCGCCGCGACGGCCAACGCCCAGTCCGAGACCTGCGGCCGCGCCGTCGACGCGATCAACAAGGCCATCGACGGATCCCCCAACGGTGTCCTGGAGGCCCCGGTCGCGAAGGCGCTGCACGTCACGCTGCTGTCCATCGCCGCGAGCGGCGGCGAACAGGCCGAGAAGGACGTCATCCTCGCCTACGCCAACGCACTGGCCGACGACAACATCAGCGACCTGGACCCGGTCACCGACCAACTCAACCGAGTTTGCGGCTGAACTCGCCGATAGGCGAATAGCTTTCGGCGTTACGGCGCCAAATCCGCACTCTTTCTCGGGATCGGCACTCGCTTTAGGGCCCTAAAGCGAGTGCCGATCCCGAATGAAGGTGCAGCTGTAGTCGATTGGTTCGGCGGGGTGGGTCGGCTCGCCCGGGAGCTAGCGGCCTCGGCGTTTCGCGGGCTTCTTCTTGGCGACCGAGTTCCTTGCCGGGCTCGGCCGTCCACTGGCCCGCTTCGCCGCTGATTTCTTCTGCGGCTCAGGGCTTTTGGCTCGCGCAGCCGGAGACCGCGAGCTGCGCTCGGAACGGCCTCGAACGACTCCCACGAAATCCTCGACCAAGTCGCTGGTCCGATCCGTCGGCCACGCCAAAGCGATCTCGGTGTCCGCGACGTCGGTGACCGTGCGGTACACGAGGTCGCGACGAGCGTGCAGCCGAGCGATCGAATGCGGTACCACGGCAACACCCACGCCCGCCGCGACAAGTTCGATGACCCCATCGACTGCGTCGATATCGGCGGCGTCCTGCATCCGCTCATCGGCCAGGTCCGCCATGCTCACCTGCTCGAACACCGAGATCGGATGATCCTTCGGCACCACGACCACCGGCAGCTCCCGATAGAGCGGAATCGCACTCATCCCGTCCCGATCGATCGGCAACCGGACAAAGCACAGATCGACCCGCCCCTCCCGCAACGCCACGTTTTGCTCGCCCATCGGCACTCCGACCACCTCGAGCGACGTATCCGGAAACCGTTCACTCCAGATCCGCGTCCACTTCGACACCGTCACCCCCGGCACGAAGCCGACCCGCAACGCGGCAGGGCCGGCCGGAACCTCCTCGACAACCGCCGCCGCCCGCGCGATCAACTCCCGCGCCTCCCCCAGCAGCTCCTCCCCGTCCTCGGTCAACCGCGTCGGCTGCGCACCGGGCACGAACAGCTTCGTCCCCAGCTCCTCCTCCAATTCGATCACCGTTTGACTCAACCGCTGCCGCGAAATATTCAACTCCTTCGCCGCCCGCGCGAAATGCAGCTCCTCGGCAACCGCGACAAACCACCGCAGCCGCACGACATCGATCGACTCGAACCGGCTCATGACAGGAACACTATCGCCACCCGATACGCTGGTTCCAATGAGCGAGCGACAGCGAGTAAATCAATGGCACAGCCCCCTCGGGCGCACGGCGGAGCCGAGCGCCAGCGAGGTGGAGTCGTGAGCCCGGAACCTAACCCCCAGATGATGAAGCCGTTGACCGCAGCCAACAAGCTCGGCATCTACCTTCCCGCGGCCCCCGAATCCTTCCGCAACACCCCCCTCTCCCGCACCGACCTCGACGCCCTCCGCACCAACCCCCCGGAGTGGCTCACCGACCTCCGCCGCACCGGCCCCTTCCCCCGCGACATCACCGCCCGCAAACTGGGCGTCTCCAACTCCGGCCTCTCCCGCGCCGAAGTCTCCGACGCCCTCACGGCCGACGAAATCGCCGCCCTCCTCGCCGACCCCCCGGAGTGGCTGGTCCGCGAACGCGAAACCTACGCCGAGGTCCTGAAGGAAAACGAGCGAATCGCCACCAAGGAAGCCGAACGCCGCGCCGCCACCAACCGCCCCGCCAAAAACCGCACATAGGGGTTCTCGGACGGCCTCCAGGCCGCAGCGTTACGCCATGGCGGAACTCACCGTGATGTCAGCCATTGTTTGAATTGGTTCGTGTCGAATTCTCGCCCGTTCATATCGGGGTTTGTGCTGGATGAGATTGTGGTGACTTGGGTTTGGGTCCAGGCGAACCAGGTGTGGGAGGGGTAGTCCAGGAGTAGGTGGGCGTTGGGCGGTAGGGACTGGGCTGCTCGGGATTCCTCGGTTCCTGTTGCGATGGCTCGCGGGGTGTAGGGCGGGGTCGGGGTGAGTTGGATTGTGTCGGGGTCGGTCTGGGGGTCGATTCTTACTGGTACGGCGATGTATGACGGGGTGCCGGCGGTTTGCAATGAGGACTGGGGATCGGTCGCGAACTCGAGGTTGGTTGCGTAGATCGTCACGTTGTCGCCGGTTCGGTGGAGAGGCGGCGAGGTTTCGTTGATCGGCGGTTGTTGGGATCGCAGGAATGAGGCGGCCAGTTGGGTTGTCGCCGGTGATTCGAGTACTCGGTCGATCGTGTCGGCGTCGGGGGTGGTTGCCGAGCTGACGTCGGTATTTGCGGGGGCGTGGGCCGCGCATCCTTGAATTGCGCAGGCGGCGCACAGGAGTGCTGCTACGTAGAGCGCGCGCCGGGTCATTTCTTTTTCGTTATTCCGTAATCTTCGCCGAACCATGCCCATTCGGAGTTCTGTGTGTACGACGCGAGGGTCTGCGTGACTATCCGCTGCGAGGTCGGCCACGGGTCTCCGTAAGTGACGGTGCCGGTATCCGCGTCGTAGCCGTAGACGACTTGGGCGTGGCCACCACCCGCGGCCCATGCGATTCCGGTGAGGATCGGGCGGTTCGACGAGATCTCCGCGGCGATTTTGGTCATCGAGAACGGGGAGCCGACCGACGCGTTGAAGCCGATCTTCTTGAATGCGCTGGCGATCTCCTCCAGCGAGGCGCTCTCATTGGGGCACAGCTTGTTTCCGGCGGTGGCGTGCACGAGTTTGCAGTAGTCGGCTTGGGCGATGCGATGGCCGAGGTAGGTGGAGATGGCGGCGCCGTCGGCTGCCCAGCACCATTGATTCCACTCTTGCACTTGCTGTGCATAGGGAAGCGTTTGGGAACCGGAGGCCATGACCCGCGGTTCGATGACGCCGGGTAGTCCGGAGGTGACCTTCAGTCCGGTCGGGCGCGCGGTGAAATCCTTTCCAGGAGATATCGGTTCGGCGATCGATGCACCATGACCGAACGAAATGATCACCACTGTCGCGGCGATTATCACGGCATGAAATTTTCTTCGCGACAGCACTCGGACACCCTCTTTCGGGGTTATTGAAATTTCAGGAAAAGCTACGCCGCGACTTCCGACGGCGGCAAGTGGGGAACGTCCCCAATCCGAAACATGATGTCAACACCCAATGCTGTTGCCGCACTGAAGTTTTGCGAGGAGCATTCGCAATGTAGCAACGGAACGCCCGAACTGTTCCACAGTTCAACAATTTTCGACGTCCGGTGCGCATCAGGGCCTGCGCCCTAAATCGACAAAACGGACAAATCACCAATCAGGAGTCACCATGCGTTACTCATTCATGCCTGCCGCAGTGGCATTCGCGGTGGGCGTCGGACTCGTCTCGGCGGGAATCGCGCAAGCACAACCGCCCACGTCACCCGAACTCAAGCACCATTCCTTCGGATTCGATGTGAAAGCCGCGAAGGCCAACAAGGGCAGGGACACCAGCACCGGATTCGCGCTGCCCGTCCGTGTCGGCTCCGCCGTGGCGCCGCCGTCCTATTCGCTCAAGCAGTTCGCGGCGCCGGCGGGCGACCAGGGCCCGGTCGGGTCCTGCGTGACCTGGGCGACCGGTTACACCGGCTACGGCGTATTGATGAACGAGCAGCAGATCAGCGGCGGTCCGATGGCGCCGATGTACATCTACGCACAGATCGCGAAAGGCGACGACCAGGGCACCTGGGCCGGCGTCGCCTTGCCGATGGAGACCAGCCAGGGGATCGACCAAAAATCACACTACTGGCAGGGCGATTTCGACTACACCACCCAGCCCGACGCGTCGGAGCGCGCAAATGCCGCGCACTACAAGCTCTCCGGCGCCAAGGATCTGTCTTCCGGCGATCGGGTGACCAACATCAAGAACGCGATCTCGGCAGGTCTGCCGGTCCCGATCGGATTCGAGGTCAGGCAGAGTTTCATGGACCTGGGCCCGGGCCACTCCCGCTACAACCCGTCGCGCAACGAGCGCACCGTTGGCGGCCATGAGGTGACGATCGTCGGATATGACGCAAATGGCGTCACCATCGAGAATTCATGGGGATCGAGTTGGGGTGACAACGGATTCTTTACCGCACCGTGGTCCTTCATCACCGGCGGCGACGTCGATGAGGTTCACTCGATGGGTCGACTTGTCACCGGATGATTGATCATGCCATGAGAAGTTCGAAGTCCTGATTCCTGTCGGCGCAACCACCGGCAGGAACCGGGCGTTTCCATCGGTTCGCCACCAGACTCCCCCTTCGACAACCGTGCGTCTATACCGTTGGAACTGGGGAAATAACGCGCTGACGTGCCGAGTTCCCCACTCTCACACTGGGGATCCGGACGCCTTCTTTCATGTCATGATTCAAACGGCTGTCCAGCCTCGGCGGCACTCCCATCGACCGGAACAGCCACCAGCACAACATATTTCGGTTCTCGTTCGCCTACGATCTTCGGGCCATCGCCGCGCGCACACAGAAATGTCGCGGTGAACGATTCGCTGACCCTTATGCGACTCCGTTCATCGGGGACCGATCCAATGTCCCCATAGGGAGGACCCCATGCGAACGGCGAAATCTACCGGGCTCGTCGCAATGGTCGCGAGTCTATTGATCGGCATAGCGGCGGTGTTGGTGGGATTCACCAACGCGCCGGCCCAGACCGCGGCCACTGCTCCCCCGACCTCCGGCGGCGTCAAAATCGGCTACTACAACCAATGGTCGGTCTACGAAAACGCCTTCTACCTCAAGAACGTCGACACCTCGGGTATGGCGGGCAAGCTCGACTACATGATGTACGCGTTCGCGAACATCCACCCCACCGACCTGACCTGCTTCGAGGCGAACAAGGCGGCGAGCCAGGACGAGAACAACCCGAATGCCGGTGACGGCGCGGGTGATTCATTCGCCGACTACGGCAAGTCGTTCGGCGCATCAATCAGTGTCGACGGCACCGCGGACGCCTGGAACGACCCGATCGTCGGCAACTTCAAGCAGATCAAGGAGCTGAAAGCGAAGCACCCGAACCTCAAGGTGCTGTTGTCGATCGGCGGCTGGACGTACTCGAAGTTCTTCTCCGATATCTCCGCGACCGATGCCTCGCGCAAGAAGTTCGCGTCCTCCTGCATCGACATGTTCATCAAAGGCAACCTGCCGAAGGCCGATGGTTACGGCGGCCCGGGAACCGGTAAGGGCATCTTCGACGGTCTCGATCTGGACTGGGAGTATCCCGGCGGTGGCGGGCATCTCGGCAACCACGCCTCGCCCGCCGACCGGGCGAACTTCACGTTGCTGACGGCCGAGTTGCGCAAGCAGCTGGACGCGCAGGGCGTGACCGACAACAAGCATTACTCGCTGACCGCGGCCGTGGGGGCGGGGCAGGACAAGATCCGCAACTACGAGACCAACAACCTCGGCAACTACCTCGATTTCGTCAATGTCATGACCTATGACATGCATGGGGCGTGGGATGCCAAGGGCCCGACCAACTTCCAGGATCCGATCTACAGCAGGCCGGACGACCCGATGAACCCGGTCCCGCCGGGCAACGCGAAATACAACATAGATGAGGCGGTCACCGCGTGGACCACGGGTGACAGTTCCTACGGCATCCCCGGTGGCTTCCCGGCGAACAAGCTGACCATCGGCTATCCGTTCTATTACCGCGGTTGGACGGGTGTGCAGCCCGGCAACAACCATGGGCTGTTCCAACCCGCGACCGGTCCGGCGCCGGGCGGCCCGTCCTCCGGGAACGTCCCCGGCATCCGGATGTACAAGGAGCTGTCCGGAGTCGTCGACAATCCGTCACGCACGTTCTACGACCCCGTAGCGCAGGCCGCCTACTTCTATGACGGCACCAACTTCTGGGGCGGCGACTCGCTGCAATCCATCCAGGCCAAGTCGGATTACCTGCACTGCAAGGGACTCGGCGGCGCGATGATGTACTCGCTGGAAAACCTGGATCCGGCATCGACGTTGTTCAACCAGGTGATCAAGACCGTCGACGGTAGCGCCGCAGGCTGCACCCCGCCGACGACCACACCGACCACGCCGCCGACGTCGACGACGACCACCGTTCCACCCACCACAACCACGACGGTTCCGCCGACCACAACCACGACGCCGCCCACCGGAAACGGTGTGGTCAACGGCGATTTCGAAAGCGGCGCACTGACCCCGTGGTCTTGCGCGGGCAACCTCGGCTCGCTCGTCACCAGTCCGGTGCACGGTGGCAAGAACGCCCTGACCGGTGCGACGAGCAACGGCGACACCGCTCAATGCGCGCAAGAGATCACCGTCGAGCCGAATCACGCGTACACGTTGTCGGCATGGGTAAACGGTAACTACGTCTACCTCGGCGTCACCGGCTCGGGAACCACCGACACGTCCACCTGGACACCGGGAACCGGCGGTGCGTACCAACAACTTTCCACCAAATTCACCACCGGTGCGTCGACCACCAAGGTCACCGTATGGGTCCACGGCTGGTATGGCCAAGGGTCCTACAGCGTGGATGACGTCACCCTGAAATAAGAACCCGCGAGCACAAAGGTGGGCCTCGCGCAACGAGGCCCACCTTTGTCACGCGCCCAGTCCTTATGCACGCCAACTCATCTAGGCTTGCCCGCAAGCCACCGGCCGGTAGAGCGCGACGTCGCGCACCACAACCCGGTGAGCGAAAGTACCGGCACCCAGCCAATAATTGTCAAGACGACATAATCATGGTCGGTGAGAGAAGCACCTACGGCGGCCACACCGATAAGTGTGACGATCGCGGAACCGCCAGCAACCACCAGCCTTCCGACGCGCTTTCGCGCCAGTAGCGCCAACGAACCGCCGATCAGCAGCAGCGATAGTGAGGTGGCGATGACCGCTACGGTGATCTGAGTAGCCACATCGGCGTCAGGTCCGGTATCCAGGTCGACCACTGCGCCGACTGCACCCGTTCCAACGATCAAGCCGAAGAGCAAGGCAACGACAGCGGCAGTTTTCGCGGTCCAGCCCGACAAACGGGGTGGGCCCGCCACCGGCGTCAGCTGCCACGGATACACGGACTCGCCGACCGGACCCGATGGGCGGTTCAGCGCCGTCGGGGCAGTGCGGCGCCGCAGATCGCCATCAATAGCGGTTGCCGGATCGGGTCGACTGTTCAGCACGGTCGGCGACGTTCGGGATCCGAGCACAGCGCTTCGACCGGACAGGGCAGCCACCGCCGCTTCCGCGAATTCGCTGCAGCTGGCGAATCTTTCGTGTCGCGGCTTGGCCATCGCGCGGGCGATCACGTCGTCGAGCGGCGCCGGTAAATCGGGGCGACGATCGCTGAGCCGTGGCACGGGTTTGGTGATGTGCCCGGCGACGATCTGCCCCGGATTGGTTGCGGGATAGGGCGTCTGTCCGGCCAGCAGGGTGAAAAGCGTGCAGGCGAGCGAATACTGGTCGGCGCGGTGATCCACCCGCTCGCCGGATAATTGTTCCGGTGACGCGTAAGCGAGTGTGGCGGTGAAGGTTCCGGTGGCCGTCAGCTTGGTGTCGGCGTCGAGCATTCGAGCGATACCGAAATCGGTGAGGACCGCGCGCGGCCCACGTCCCGATATCGGTTCGGACAGCAGGATATTCGCGGGTTTGATGTCACGATGCAGCACTCCGCGCCCATGGGCGTAGTCCAGCGCGTCCGCGGTGTCGGTGATGATCCGCACGACGTGTTCCGGCGGCGCGGTTCGAGGATCCACGCGCGCGGCATCGGTACCGGCGATGTACTGCATGGAAATCCACAGATGCCCGTCCTGGGTGCCGCGGTCATAGATCCCGACGATCCCCGGATGATCCAGGCGTGCAACAACATTGGCTTCCAATTCGAAGCGGCGCCGCAACTCCTCGTCCTCGGACACCGCCCGGTGCAACAGTTTGAGCGCGACCAGTCGCGGCAGGCGCGGATGCCGAGCCCGATAAACGGTTCCCATGCCACCCTGCCCGAGCACACCCTCGACAAGGTAACCGGCGAACGAGTCACCCACAGCCAGCACCACGCCCCCTCCCCTCGCGCCTTCCGATCGAGCGCAGCATAACCTGCGGCCGATTCGCGAAGGGCGAGTCCATCTGCGTCTGCGGGCCAGGTCGCAATTCCGCGTTTCCGAGATCCGCCATGCCCGATCGCACGTGCCACCGGCGCGGTGGGGCGATCAGCTATACGGGATGGGTTGTGTTCCAACCATTTTCGAGGAGGGCGAAGATTTCTTCCGCGGCACGGCGCGGGTTGGGGTGCCGTTCGATGAGGTCGCTGGCGTCGAGGGCGAAGCGGGCCAGTGCGGCGCAAGAAAGGTCGTCGGTGGGGGCGTCGACGGCTGCCGCGATCGCCTTCGCCAGGGCGTTTTCGTGACGCAGCCACATGCGGCGGGCGTATTCGCGCAGGACCGGGGTGTCGGCGATCATGCGGGTGAAGGCCGCCGTTTGGGCAGCCTCCGCAGCTACTTTGTTCGCCCGCAACAGGATGTGCTCGCTTAAGGCCCCGGGGATGGATTGGCCGGGGGCGCGGTCGTGGACCGCTGCGACGAGTCCAGCTTCCAGATCGTCGTCGAGGTCGAAGAGCAGCGCCTCTTTGCTGGGGAAATGCTTGAACAGCGTGGTCACCGAGACGTCCGCGGCTTCGGCGACGTCTTTGACGCTGACCCGGTCGTAGCCGTGCTCGAGGAACAGCCGCAGCGCGGCGTCGGCCAGCGACGTACGGGTCTGGGCCTTCTTGCGCTCGCGGCGCCCGATCGGTTCGTCCACGCCGCCCACCCTACCCAATGAAGATGCAGTCACTACCAAAGTTTAGTGATTGCACTTTTTTAGTGAGTTAGGTTTCATGAGTGGCATGAGTTCTTCCACCTGCCCCCGCATCGCTGTCGTCGGCGCCGGTCTCGGCGGCCTCGCCTGCGCGCGCGGCCTCCAACTGCATGACCGTGCCGTCACCGTGTTCGAACAAGAGATCTCCCCCACCGCGCGTACCCAGGGCGGAACTCTCGACCTGCACGCCGACACCGGGCAGGTTGCCTTGCGCGCGACAGGGCTGTTCGAGATGTTCCAGACCTTGGCGCGGCCCGAAGGCCAGGAGCTGCGCGCACTCGACCCCCGCACCGCCGAGATCCTGCATCACCAGCAACCGGCCGAGGACTACGCGCCGGAGATCGACCGGGGACAGCTGCGCGGTCTGTTCCTCGAATCCCTCACCCCCGGCACCATCCGCTGGGGGAAGGCTGTCGAGTCCGTCGATGGCACCACCCTGCGATTTCGCGATGGCTCAACCGAGCAGTTCGATCTCATCATCGGCGCCGACGGCGCTTGGTCACGCATCAGATCCGCCCTCTCCCCGGCTGTCCCCACGCACACCGGCACCACCCTGGTCGAAACGTTCCTCGACGATGCCGACACCCGCCACCCCGCATTGGCCCGCTTGGTCGGCAACGGCACCACCATCGCCAAGTCCGGTCGCACGATGCTGTCCGCCCAGCGCAACAGCGGCGGCCACATCCGCGTCTACGCCGGGCTCGAAATCCCGCACGACTGGTACACCACCGCGGGTCTGGACCTGGACGACACCGCGGCAGTACGCGAACATCTACTGACTCTGTTCGACGGCTGGCACGACAGCCTGCTCGACCTATTGCGTTGCGGCGACGGCGGATTCGTCAACCGTCCGCTGTTCGTCCTGCCCGTCGGCCACAGCTGGGACCACGTCCCCGGCCGCACCCTGCTCGGCGACGCCGCCCACCTCATGCCCCCGTTCGGCATCGGCGCCAACCTCGCCATGCTCGACGGCGTCGACCTGGCCGCCGCCATCGCCGCACACCCCACCCTCGACGACGCGGTGCGCGCGTACGAATCCGTCATGCTGCCCCGCTCCACCGCGGCGGCCCAAGCCTGCGTCGAGCTGGACAAGTCCATCGCCACGGGCGAGCCGATCGACGTCGACGCGGTGCGCAAACAGCTCAACGAACGGCTGCTCCAGGCGTCCGCGGATCGACCGGGGTAGCGCACACCCTGGGTGGTGATCTGCTCCACCTTGGAGGACCGAGCCCAGCACTCGGGGGCCTGATGTCGGCGCCGGCCGTGGCGGACAGTTAAACCTGTCACCCAGCGAACCGGAGCCTCCGATGTCGATCTCGAGCACCATCGTCACCTCGGCGGAACGTCGTGTCACGGTCTCGACCGAAGACGGTGTGGCGCTCGCGGTTCGTGAGTACGGCCCACGGAATGCGGAGCTGACAGTCGTTCTGCTGCATGGACATTGCTTGCGCACCGAGTCCTGGACCGACGTCCGCGACGCGCTGCTGCGCCAGTATTCCGGCGCACGGGTGGTCTGCTACGACCATCGGGGCCACGGCGATTCGGCTGCGGCGTCCCGGCAGACCTACACCCTCCCGCAGCTCGGGCACGATCTGCGCGACGTCCTCGATGTCGTGGCCCCCACCGGCCCGGTTGTGCTCGTCGGCCACTCGATGGGCGGCATGGCCGTGCTGACCTACGTCAGTCAACGGCCGCACGAGATCGGAACCCGCATCGTGGGTGTCGGGCTGATCGCGACCGCGGCGAGCGGGCTAGCCGATGCCGGGTTCGGGCGGCTGCTGCGCAACCCGGTCGTTTCGGTCTTCCAGGCCGCGGTCCGCCAGGCACCGGTGTTGATGCAGCACGCGAAGCTGTTGGCCTGCAAGGTTTTCGCTCCCGTCATCCGGACTGCCGAGTTCGGCAATCGACGGGTCAGCCCCCGCGTGCTCGCCCTTGCCAACGCGATGCACAACGAGACGAAGATCGTGACGATGGCGAGCTTCTTGAGCGGCTTCATGGTCTACGACCGGACCGATACGCTCGCGGTGCTCTCGCGGATTCCGACGTTGGTGCTGTGCGGTTCCGCCGATCTGATGACGCCGCCGTCGCACTCCGTCGCGATGGCCGCGGCCGTCGAGTATTCGGATTTCGTGCTGGTCGAGGGTGCCGGGCATTCGGTGATCATGGAGCAGCCGAGTCGGGTTGCCGAGGCCGTTGCGCGCCTGATGACGCGAGCCTGCGGGGCGAATAAGGGCAGTCATCTCGCCCTCGTCGCTTGATCCGCGCGCACGTTATCGGCAGACCCGACGCGAGTTTCCCTAGCGAGAACGGCTTCCTATCCTGAGATAGGAAGCCGTTCTGCCGATTTCGTCAAGCGCTAGCGCCGGCCGTCACGGCGATCGCCGCCTAGATCTGGCCGAATAGACGGAGAGGCGGGCTCAGTTACCGGTGGTGAACTGACTCTGCTGGGCAATGACGAAGCCACCTTCGCCGTTGCGGTCGGTGCCGGTATCGAGGACCTTGTCGTCCAGGAAGGCGGCGGCCTCCCGGTCCAGGAAGATGCGCGATCCCTCGGCCGTCAGGACCTGATCTTGCTCAGCCGGTATCGCGGCCACTTCGAGTTGCAGCGTCTCGGCACCGTCCGCGGTGGAGATTCGCAGACCAGCCTCCTCCGGCGCGCCGTCCGCGGACGTGATGTTGCGAACGACCTCGATGGCGGTGGGGGTGAGCATCAACATGAATTTGGTTCCTTCCCGCTGTCGTGACAGTCCGCCAAGTGCTGGCGAACTCCATTCCGCCGACCAGCCGGTGACGCCATCGTGGCGTCACCGGCCAGCGCTGGCGTTCTCCAAGGGGTAGCCACCTGCCGCTTCGCGAAACTATTTTTCTCGGCGGTCGCCGCATTCGCCCAGCTCAGGAGCGAATTGTGAGCCTGGACGCACCCGCTCAGTTAGCGGCCAGCGGCCGGGACTACGCGGAACGGTTGCCGGAACGGCCCAGCGACTTGGCCCACTGGAACACCAGCAGGATGGGCAGGATGAATGCCTGGAAGAACATCCAGTACGAGCCGCCGTCGAAGATGAAGGTGAGATAAACGCCGTAGCCCACGAACAGTGTGCCGAAGACGGCGTTGAGTATTTGGCCCACGTTGCCCTGAGATTTAGCGAAGGACAGGACGATCATCGCCACACCACTCACCAACAGCAGGACCACGTACCACGAGAACTGCGGGTCGGCGCTGAAGTCCAGATTCACGAATTTCCCCCATCAAAGTTTGTCGAACACAGAGTTCGGCGAATCCGAACGAGCCCCCCGAACGTGCGAATCGTGCCATTGCCGCCGAGCGACCGCAAGTCGTCGGCGTGAGCCTGCTCGAATCAGAAGCGAATTGTGTTTGTGTTCGAGCTATTTCACTCGATGACCGGGGTCGGTGCGGCTCGGCAGAGGCGGCGGGCTGAGTTCGGTTCGCCGATCACCGATCTCGCCGCCGATGGGGCGAGCGAACCGAGTCCGCCGACACTGGTGTGCCACGGCTGTCGAAGAGTCATGTCGCCAGCGAAACCACGGCGCGTAGTTCCGCGGCGGCGTCGAAAAGCGCGGTGGCGCGGGTGGTGATGCCTGCGTCCCGGGCGGCCAACGCGGACCGCACGTCCGCCGATCGGTGTGCGCGCCGCAACTCCGGCAGCACAGCACGCAGGTGCGCGATGGGGTAGCCCGCTTTTCGGAGTTGATGAACGATTCGGGCATCCCGAACCTGATTCGGTGTGTAGTGGCGCGCACCTTGCCGGGTGCGGCCGGGGATGACCAGACCTTCGATGTCCCAGTGCCGCAACGTCGATGGACGAACACCGAGTGCGTCGGCGAGTTCGGCGATGGTCATGGAGTCAGAGCTGTGCACGTCATCGATCGGCTCGACGGAGATCGACGCGGCGGCCTGCTTGGCATGCCCGAGTTCGATGCGTTCGGTGTGCAGTCGGGCGTGTGCCGCGCCTAGTAGAGCGAGCGCTTCCGAGATCGGACCCGAGTGGACCGTTCGGAGAATCTTCTTGGCTTCGGTCGGCCCCGCGCCGACCGCAAGCGCTCGGTAGGCAAGTGCGGAATGCAGGTGTATCTCCCCGTAGATCCGGTGGCCGGTTGCCGTGCGCGTGGCGGGCGGCAGCACACCGTCACGCTCGAGATTGCGCACCTGCTGCACCGAGTAGCCAGCACGCCGGGCGATATCGACAGTGCGCCTGCCCTGCGATTTGAGGTTTTCCACGCGAACCTCCTCGTAATCGCGCACCAAGTCCACACAAGCACTTGAATGAGACGCTGGAACCTATGACCATAGACGAAATCATCGACGTCATAGCCAGCCTCGACGGCGTCCTCACCCTCAGCCCCAGCGCCGGCGACCAATGGCCCGAAATCAGCTGGGGCGACACCTTCTTCTACTACTCCCCCGACGGCACCGTCCCCACCAACACCCAGCCCTTCGCCACCATCGTGACAAAGGACTACCCCGACGATCAGAGCTCACTTCTCAACCGCCCCAACACCTTCCGAGTCAACATAGCCGCAGGGAAAGAAGCATTCATCGACTGGACCGGTCACCCACCACAGCAGCCCACCACCAACGCGGTCGACTACAGCGTCACCGACACAGTCATCCCCCACCCCACCTACGGCGCCGCAGGCTGGCTCGCAGTCGTAAACCCCGGAAACCACACCGACGCACCAACCCGAGAACTCCTGCACACGGCCTACGACCGCGCCCGTTCCCGCTACGAGCGACGCGCCGAATCAAACCAACGGTAAGCCATCAACCTCGGCTTAACATTCTTATAGCAACGATTAGCCTGGGCGCCGCAGATAATCCCACCGCTGGCGATGCTATCGTTGCTATAAGATCGATAAGATATGACACGTAGTCACTCAGTAGGCCGATTCCTTCGGCCGGAAGCGCTAACGCTGCAATAGCAACGATAGGAGGGGATCAGTGAACAGACCAGCCCCTCGTCGGCGAACACGCAGCGAGACCGCCCCGCTCGCAACCTTCGGGGACTTCATCGCCGAGCGACGCCGCACACTGCGACTGACCCAACTCGATCTGGCCGACCTTGCCGATGTCGGTGTGTCATCAGTGCGCAGACTGGAGGCGGGTCAGACCTCACCGACCCTCGAGATGACCCTGCGCATCCTGGACACACTCGGATTGACGCTCGCCACCATGCCCCACGCCGCCGCGAGGGAGCTGCCGGACAACGTTGCCGAACTGCGCGTGACCAAGGCTGATCAACAGTGACCGCGGCGCCTGATCTCGACCAGCTCCGAGCAGTCGACGAAGCCGATGTGTACACGTTGCCGAAGCTGAAGGGCCCCTTCCGATCGCCCCTGGACTGGCTGTGGTCTAGGTCATAACCAGAAGGGGACGGACCTAGCGCTCGGTGACGTTGGCTTAATTCATGACCTCTGCGAACGAAATTGTCGACTCGCGTACTCAGGGCGTCGACGGCTTGTACGAGCCGTTCGAGCTCAAGTCCTTGCATCTGCGTAATCGGTTCGCGATGGCGCCGATGACGCGGCAGTTCTCGCCGGAGGGGGTGCCTGGCGAGGACGTGGCGGAGTACTACCGGCGTCGGGCCGCGGGAGGTGTTGGGCTGATCATCACCGAGGGGACCTATATCCCCGATCCGGCAGCCGGCGAAAGCCCGCGGGTGCCGCGGATATACGGCCAGGACAGCCTGGCGGGCTGGCGTCGGGTCGTCGATGCCGTGCACGAGGTCGGCGGTGCGATTGTTCCGCAGTTGTGGCATGTCGGCGTCACCCGCGGCGAACGACCGGACCTGAATCCCGATGTCCCGTCGGTCAGCCCGTCTGGTCTGACGCTCGACGGCGATCCGTTGGGGCATGAGCTCAGCAGCGAGGATCTCGATCAACTGCGGCAGTGGTATGTCGACGCGGCGCTCGACGCGCAGCGGGTCGGGTTCGACGGACTGGAACTGCACGGCGCCCACGGTTACCTGCTCGATCAGTTCATGTGGGAACGAACGAATCTGCGGACCGATTCCTACGGTGGCTCGATACCGTCACGCAGCAAGTTCCCCGCCGAAGTGGTGGCGGCGATCCGCGCGGCCGTCGGCCCTGACTTCGCCATCATCTACCGCTTCTCGCAGTGGAAATCGAACAGCTACCGCGCTCGTCTCGCGCAGACACCTGCTGAACTCGCAGACGTTTTGACTCCGCTGGTGGACGCCGGCGTGGATATATTGCACGCATCGACCCGCCGCCATTGGCTCCCCGCTTTCGAGGATCTGCCCGGGACGGACGGCGTGCTGGGACTGGCGGGATGGACCAAGAAGGTGACCGGCGTCCCGACGATCACGGTCGGCTCGATCGGACTGGACACTGAGTTCACCAGCGCCCTGCGCACCAAAGACGGCGCGGCCGGTGTCGCGGACATCGACAGACTGGTGCAACAGTACGAGCGCGGCGAATTCGATCTCGCCGCCGTAGGCCGCGCACTGATCTCAGACCCGGAATGGGTCAACAAGCTCCGCGCCGGTCGAACGGATGAATTCATCCCGTTCGACAACACGCACCGAAAGACGCTGCACTGACACCCGGAGAGCTACGGCTTGCAACAGATGCTGCCGAGGATCTCGACGCGCGTGACGGGTGAGTCATCGTCAAGCCAGTCTTGGATGACGGCCAATCCGGGGTCGAGGATGGTGAATCCGTCCAAGTAGGAAGCGATCTCGGCGTGCGAGCGTAACCTCGGCACGGCCGTACTTCCTTTGGTGGCGGCCGTAGCCTGCCTGATGAAGTGCGAGTCGGAGTCACTCGAGGCATGGGTGAGAACGAGGTAGCTGCCGGGAGCCATCGCGGCACGCAATCGGGCGATGATATCGGCAGGGTGTTCATCGTCCATGATGAAATGCAGGACGCCGACGACCAGAAAAGCGACCGGCTTGTCGAAGTCGATCAGCGCTTCCGCGGCCAGCCGATCGATCATGGTGTCGGGGTGCCGAAGGTCGGCCAGCATCGGCGTATCACCGGACGAGCTCGACGCGGTGGCGTGCGCGAACACGACAGGGTCGAAGTCGATCGAGACCACCCGCGCCGACGGGTCGACTTCGCAGGCCGCGTCGTGGACAGACGGTGAAATCGGGATCCCCGCACCGATATCGATGAACTGACGGACCCCGGCTTCGGCGGCGACCCTGACACCTCGCAGCAAGAACCGACGGCTCATCTGCGCCAAGGCTTTCGAGTCCGGCGCAACCTTCAGCACCCGCTCGGCATACTCCTGATCCGCGTCGTAATAGTCCTTGCCACCGAGCATGTAGTTGTAGATCCGCGCCGAACTCGGTTTGTACGGATCCACACCCATCGGCAATCGCCTGAAGTCCGACACCCACCCTCCTCGGTAGCGCGCAGATCGTAACAAGGTGGCATGACCGCGTTCCCCGTGGACAGGTGGGCACTCTGTCGAGTCACTGACACCGCTGGCTCTCGGTCCGTGCGATCAGCCCTCGGCACCCGGTGGCCAAGATCAGTCTCGCCGACCGGCCGGCTAGCGATCCTGTGCCACAGTTAACAACAGCAAGTCTTATTTGTGGCGACTCGCCGACTTACCTTGGACCTATATCGTCATGCGGGATGGCTATCGTCAGCGGGGCTGCGCGGCGTACACGATGTCCCGGCAGCATGTCCGAAACCCGATCTGATGCGCGGTACCACCGTGCCAACAGGCCGAATCGAAGGTGGTGTGCGCATGAATGTATCGACGAAATTCGTTGCCGTGTCGGTGTGTACGGCAGCCATCGTGGCGGGTTCGCTGACCACGGCACAGGCCGATAACGACCCCGCCGGCATCCAATACACGGCACAGGCAAGCGGCGATTCGATGACCCTGGTCACCGACTCGGGTTCCCTCGATACCGCCGACGACCGGCTGGAGATCCGCGACGACTCCGGCAACCTGATGGCCGCGTTCCCGCTCGGCTACTACCGAGACAACCAGCGGTGGCCGATCGCGGCTCGGATCGACGGAAACACCGCGACATTGACACCTAGCGTGGATCTCGCGAGCGCGACACCGGCGCCAGGCACCACCGACCAGTTGAACGACATCGCCTTGGACCCACAGTCCCCTGCGTTCGGCGCGGCGTTGTCGAACTTCTCCACCATCGTCGGCATCGGCACCGCACTCGGCACGGTCATCGGCACCCTGGTCGGCGCCTCCCTCGGCTGTCTGCTCGGCGGTCTACTGGTCGGCGGCGCCGCGACCATCCCCACCTTCGGCGCACTCACCATCCCCGGCTTCCTCGGCGGCTGCATCGTGACCGCCATCCCCGGCGCCGCCCTCGGCGCCATCGTCGGCACCATCGTTTTCGGCGTGCCCGCGATCATCATCGGCGCAATCCTGCTGGGCGGAGCATTGGCCGCTTAGGCCGCGAGGTCCGGGCGCACAGTCTGGTTTCGCACCAGCCGTTCTCGCCCCTGAAGGTGCACCGATTGGGCAGCACTCAGTGCGGTCCCCTCCCCTCCAGAAATGGGGGACCGTACTTGCTCGGACCAGGCAGTGCACCTTCAGCGGCGGGAACGATGTGGCCGCGACTAATGCGCGGCGGTCGCCGACAGGCTTGGTAGACAGCACCATTGGACGCTGCGGATGCTCCGGTATGCGGTGCCGTCCGGAGGTCGTGTCCCGGGCCGTCTGGGCAACGTCTTATCCGCGCATGGCCTGGTATGGTGCGACGATTCCGGCTACCGAGTCTGAAGAAGAATATCTGTTGCTGAAAGTTCTTCTCGGCCTGGTTATTCCGTCAGTGGAACCCAGATGGTGCTGGGCATGCGAATGTTTGGGCGCGTCCGCAGTTTCCGAACCTGAGATGCGGCCGAGCGCCGCAATGATCGCGGTCGTCGGCTGTTCGCCTCCTTGATGTCGGATTCGATCAGGTGATCGGATCGTTAACGGTATGTGCCCTAAAGCTTTCCAATCGTCATGGGTGAAGTCTTTGACCACGCCCGACGCTTGTCAACCGTCTCGCGGCCTCCTCATGCGCGATCACGCACGCGGCCAGCGACTTTCGGCGCGCCGGACGAAAAATGTCTACAACTTGTAGCACTTCCCGTACCCCCAGCGCTTCCGAAGAACCGCCGGGCAGTAGCCGGCGCTACCGCGTCTCGACGGGGATCAGCGAATGAAAGAGCACCGGCGGCAGCGCGGGTGTGCCGGTGCGGGGCAGCGGGTTGGCGTCTCGGTGAACGTTGACGTAGTAGTCCCGCTGACCGGTGTGATCGCGCAAGTGCAGTCTCGCGCGGCCGGCGTAGAAACGTGCGGCGGGCCGGGTCGACATGATCTGGAATTCCGGCGCCCTCGACATCCTTTCGAGCGCCCGTAGATCGTCCTGGCCGGTGAAATGATGCCGTAGCTGCGTGGCCGTCCAGACACCGAGATGCGTTTCCGGCCACCAGTCTTCGCCGAGCACGTGTTTGGAATGGGGGTCGAGCACCAGCCACTCCAGGAACGAGCTGCCCGCCCGGATGCCAGGATGGAGCCGTTCGTAGGCGGTATTCGCCTCGAGAACCCACAGCAGTCCCGGGATCATCAGCGCGGCGGGGAAGGGCATGCTGTGCACCCATGCCTTGTCCCGCGGTTCCGGGCTGATCCGTTCGCCCGGTACCGCGTGCTGCAGCTGAATGCCCTGGACGAGGATCTCTTCCAAACTGTGCAGATCAGGCAGCTTCAGCACGGCGGCGACCGTCGCCAACGTCCGATGGGTCACCTTCCTGGCGCCCGACTCGTACGCTTTGATCGTCGCGACCGACAGGCCGGTGAGGTCGGCCAGGTCTTGCTGGCTGAGCCGAGGCTCGGCTTCGATCCTGGCCTTTGCCAGCCGATCTCGCACCGCGGCTTGGCCGGCCGTCAGCGTCGGCCTGCTGACCGGCGGCACCGCGTTTCGTCGGGTGGCGGCCGGCGCGGATCGGTCTTCGCTCGCCATGCCCTCAAACCCGAGCAGGAGTGAGCCGGACCGGTAAGTACTGCGGCGCCGCGGTGAGAATCGACTCGGCCCACGGAAGGTCGGCGGGGGTGGCCGCCAGACACAAGTCGGGGTAGCTCGCCAGCAGCGCCCGCAGCGCCACCTGCCCTTCGAGCCGAGCCAGTCGGGCACCGATGCAGTAGTGCATGCCGAGGCCGAACGCGAGATGGATCGGGCCGCTGCGGTCGGCCAAGTGCACCTGCAGTGGATCGTCGAAAACCGTGGGATCGGTGTTGGCCGCGCCGAGGCCAACGATGACCACCCGGCCGGGCGGGATCTCCACCTGCCCCAATGGCAACGGTGCCGTGGTGTATCGCAGAGTGGCGAACGGACCCGGGCTCAGGATACGCAGTACCTCCTCGACATAGGTGTCGATGCGATCCGGGTTGGCGACGAGTTCGTCGCGGATCTCAGGTCTCAGCAACATGATGCTGTTGGCGATCAGCCCGCGGGTGGTTTCGTATCCGGCAGCCAGCAGCACGGTGGTGTTCGTTGCGATGGCACGGTCGGCCGCGGTGAGCCTGTCCGCCGGAGGCAGCTCGGCGTTAGCGGGGTCGTCCGCGACGGCGGCATCGCAGCGAATGATCAACGTGCCCAGCAGATCAGCAGGCAAGGGGTCCTCGGATGTCCAGGACACCAGGTCGGCTCGCTGTCGGCGCTGACGCACCTGCTCGATGAGGTAGTAGGCGAACTTCTTGCTTGCTCGAGCACGTTCCTGCCCCGGGCTCTGGGACAGCAACATCGTCTGCACCCATTCGCCGAATTGCTGGTGATCCCCGGCAGGGACACCGAGGATTTCGCAGATCACCTGCACCGGCAGCGGTGTGGCGTATGCCGGTAGCAGGTCGACCGGCTCCTCGGCGGTGGCGAGGTCAGTGAGCAGTTGCTCGGCGATCTCTTGCACACGTGGCTGGAGCGCGGCCACGGTCCGAGGCGTGAACGCGTCGGCCACCAGCGCCCGCAGACGGGTGTGCTCGGGCGGATCCGACCACGGCAGTCGCTCCGCCAGCGCGAGCGCGGGCAGCGTGAGGTCAGCAAACTCCTTGACCTCGGGACTGGTGGTCGCGGCGGGGTTCTTCCGCAGGCTCTCCGCACCCAGCGCCTGACGAGCCAGCTTGTAGTCGGTGATCAGGATCGCGGTACCCCCGCCGGGAAAGGTCACCTCGTGGACGCCACCGGCCTCCCGCAAGCTCGGGTAGATCTCGTAGGCGCGGCGGAAGAAATCGTCGGGCAACTGCACCCGCGGCGGCGGATTGTGCGAGTTGGTCATCTGTGAGCCTCTGCTTGTCTCGATCGGCACGGGCGCGCACAGTGGTGCCCCCCTCTGCAGCGGGGGGTCGACCCCGCTGCAGACGATCATGCAGCAAAAATCGCAACAGGTTCCAGTTTTGGGGTTGCGCCAGTGGCGGCAGTGAGCCGAGAATCTGTTCGTTCCGTCGCTGGAGTTGTTGCACGCCAACGCTTTTCGTCTCACCGAGACAAGCGGAAACGCCCTCGCTGCATCCTCGAAAAGCACAGCCAGGCGATGTACGGCGTTCACAACGGTTGTGCCGAAGTCGGTTGCGCTGAAGACAGATACATCGGAGTATGCGCCCGTGAGCGGATGCTCGCGGGCGCGTCCAACAGTTGGGGCACATTAATCGCTGCGTGGCCCACCGACTCGCCTTGAGCAGCCCTTCCGTTCATGATCGGCCGGGCTGGACAGATCCACGGCTAGGATTGCAATCCGGAAGCACTGTTCAAAAGTAAATGAACGTACCCCTTCAAAACGTCGACGACACATGCTGAGGAATTCACCATGCCTTATACCGTGGACTTCGATACGGTCTCGACCGCCGGTCTGGAATCATCCCCCGTCGCCGCGGCGCTCGCTGGTTTGCGTGCGAACGAGGCCCGGTACTTCAAGAACAAGTACGACCATGTCTTCACAGTCGAGCCTGCCGACGACGCCAAAGCGACCATCGACTGGGTAAACAAGATCCTTCAGGAGGAACGTGCCATCGTCATCTCCTCCCGCCCGCTGCAAGCTACATCCTTTGAGGTCGAGAACATCCGAATCGCCTACGTCTTCTACGAGAGCGGCCTGTCGATCAACGTGATGTACACCCTCGAAGACGCCAAGAAACGGGCCGTCGGATTCAAACTCTCCGAGGGAATGGAAGTCCCCGAAGAGCTCGCCTCGTTCAAATTCGCGAGGCAGAAGTCGAAACTGGCCGGGACCATTCGCGGCTCCTACTTCGTCATCAAGAACGAATACTGACCCCAGTCCGCCTTACTATCCTTAAGCAGCCGCGATTTCCACACCCAGGGTGCCCCTGCCCCGCGCACGGGGCACCCTGAACGTAGACGCGCCGAACAAACTCGCCCTCAACAGGTTTCGTGCTGGCGTCCCATGTGCGGTCGGCAGTCGAGCTCAACGGAACGACGTTGACATGCACGCGAGAACCCCACGCCCTGTGCAGCCCATGCCCGCGGCCAATCATTGGCGTCACGGATCAACGCGTACTCGATGGACTCGGCGCCCGTACTTGACTGCGTAATAGCGAGCGGCGTTGAGGATGTCGGAGATCGGCCAACGGTTGCTCACCGGAACCAACATGTCGCGGGGTTCGTCGCCGGGGGTGCGGGGAGGTGGACGCGCCTCGCGCTACTGGGACTTGCGCCGACGACGGATGCGGTCGTAGCGCGAGTCCTCGCGGGTGCGGAAGGAGGCAGGAGTCCAGTCTCTGGCTCCTTCGGCAACCGACTGGCGGACGTCGGTGCCTTCTTCCATCTCCATGCGGATAAAACACGACAGCAACAGCAGTCGGTTGATCCGCGGGTCATGCACCGAGAAGTGGCAGCGCTTCGAGATACCCATGGGTTTGACCACATCGAAACCGGCACTGTCGGGACCGCGGTACCGAACGTGCACGCGCGCTACATCATTCGCCATATCCGCCAGCGGGATGAATCTCATGCCGCGGCGGCGGGCGAACACCGCGCCGAGGCCGACCTGCTCACCGGCCAGGACGCCCAGATCATCCTGACGGAACTCGCGGACATGCCCCAAGCTCCCCCAGCGGATCCGCTCCGACGTCACCTCACCGACCCGCTTGCCGTCGAGGTCTACCGCGAAACGCAGATTCACCGAGCCGATTCGCTCTTCGAGACCTGGCCCGGTAAAGACGTCGTATGGCTCCAACTCCGCACCAAAGAATGATTCGTCACGACGCATTCGAGCAACGGCGTCCTTCGACTCGGCCGGAAAGACATCGAAGGTAGTGCTCCGAACTCGATAGGTGGGAACGACCGAAAATTCACTGAGTTCAGCCAAATTCTGCATATTTCACATTCCTACGTCGCCGACGGCAGCATGCCGATACGTGCGGCACCCAGAATCGGGTCCCATCCACTGTTCTTCTCGAATTCGAATCCACGCTGCTCGACGTAATCCGTCAGACTTTGATCATCATTGATGAAACTCCCGACAGATTTTGTCACCTTCGAGATAGCGTCCGGAATCTGCTTCGCAGCCTGCTCGATATTGTTGAATATCGTGACGATCGTGGTCACGCCGCGCACCACTGCTCGCACCTTCTCATAGATCTTCACCATTTTGTAGGCCGTCCATCCGAGTGCGACGACATCCGCAACGGGGTCCTCCGGACCTAGCCCGACCACTTCGATGGCGGCGTCCCCCGCGACCATCTCCAACGCCTCCTTGGCCAGCGCCTTGATCGCCGAGTCGATCAGCTGATCGATCGCGCCGACTGCGGCGCGCACGAGCGTGAGGATGGTGTCGTATCCGTCTTTACACGCCTTTGCGACTTCCTTGGCGGCGTCACCGACACCGCCGAGACCCATGGTCCATCGAAACATGTAGGAGTCGAATGCGGTCGCTGTGTCGCCTTTCCACTCGCTACCGATCTTCCACGATCCCTTTCGGAGCGTCGCGGTGACCGTGTAGCACGCATCCCCGAGAGTGTCGTACGCGTCGTGTAGATACATGAGCCGGTCCCAGTCACCGGTCAATGGCTTGAACAGCTGATCTATCAGGCTTTCTCCGGTAACCATCTTGTACGCCTTGTTGGCGATGATCATCTCGTGCCCGGACTTCATCCCCGCCAAACGCCCGACAACTCCTTGCGAGAATTCCTTCGGCGGATCGGGCGTCTTCAGCGTCACGGCCTCGTCCGAGAAATTACCGAGGTTCGCGCCACCCGAGACCGTCGAGATATCCGGAAATCCGCTCAGCTCCTCCGGGAACAGCGCGCGGATCGCGGAAGCATTCCGCTCATCTTCCGTACGAAGTTCCCGATCGACGGTGGTGACCTTGTCCTTGATCGTGCCCATACCGGTCTGACACAGTCTCAATTTGTCGCCGAGGAAATGTGCGGCCTCAGGCACATACGGCTTGATAAACGCCAGCAAGCCATCCAGCCCGTCGGTGTCCGAGCATTCTTTACCGGTCCAGTCGACCATTGGCCCCAGATGCTCCCCCTGCCTAGCCACCAGCCCATTGAAGGCGGTGAAGTCTTCGGTCGGCGGCACGTTCAAAACGCTTGCCACACAGCCCCCTTCGGTTCCCAATCCAAACGTGATGCACGCTACCCGACCGACCGAACATTCGCACCGTTCGAACGCCGAGCACTATTCCCAGCCAGCCAACATGCCCGCAATATCCGAATTGTCCGATGCGGAACGCCGAGCCACGGCGATCTCATCTACGCTCGACCGGACAGCGCGAGACAGGGGTGTTCGAATGGAACAAATCAACTTCGACGACATGCTGGCGAAGATTGATCGGAAACAGGCGGAACTGGAGGGAATCGGCCGGCAATTGGCGACGATCTCCGCGACGGCACGGTCGTCGGACGGACTCGTCGAGGTGACCGTAAACGCCGCGGGCACAGTGCGTTCGGTCCGCCTTGCCCCGGAAACGTTCCGCCGCAGCAACCCTCGCTATCTCGGCCACTCGGTCATCGAAGCCATCAACACTGCGGCACACGAGGTGGGTCCGCACCGCAAACACATTGTCGCGCCGATCATCGCAACCGGACGGGCGTTCGCCGAGTCGGCAGCCGAGCCGAATTCGGTACCGCCGAAGAGCGCTCCAGCTTCGACCGCTACCGAAGTCGAAGCATCGTCGACCGATCGGACCGTCCGGGTCGCATTGACTCCGGTCGGCACCGTCACCGCGGTCGACATTTCTCCGGAGGCCTTCCGGTCCACTACGACAACACATTTGGCCACAACGATCACCGATGCGGCTCAACGCGCTACCCGGCAGCTGTACGAATCCCGAACCGACGCACTCGATCCGGAGCTTCGACAGGCGACCGACGCGACGGAAACAACGGGGCCGACCGCCCTGTTCCCGATCCCCACCGGCACCGCAGCGCTGGCACCGACAGCGCAACCGAGGCGGGCCGACACTCCCGCCCCGGCGCCACACCAACCGACACCAAGAACACGTCACCCTCGGGATCAGATTGTCGGGCCATCGGACTGGTCTGAGTTCGACGAGTACGGCGAACCACCGAAGACCTGGCTCGTCTAGTTGCACGCTGACCACCGTCGACCCCGACCGTTTCCGCGTGCTCAAACCGCAGCTCGTCTTGTTCGGCATTCGATCACGCAGAGAGACGGCGAACTACGCCCTAACCCTGGGCCGTCAGCTGACGGCAACCGGCGATTTTTGGCCGCGGGTGTCACGCTCCGTGCGCGGGACGCCCTGGGCATCAACACGCCGATCGAGCTCGGCCTCAACGGGTTTCGGTCCCGCCTTGTGCCTCGAACGCACTAGGGCCGACCATAGAGTTGAGGGAGTCCGACAAGCAGAATTTCGGGGTCCTCGGCGGCCCGAATGCGAAGCGCCTCGCTGAACCCAACTCCGCTGAAACAGGCCAGACGACAGCTCGAGACATCCCGACCACTACCTGCCAGCAGCTCTCGCGCCCGAGCTAGACGATCCAGGTGATTGACGCCCATCGTCACGCCCCACTTCGCCTCACCGATCAGCGACACCGCCGCCCTGTGGCCGCCATCCCCCGCCTGTGTGACAGCTACGTCAAGCTGGATCTGGCTGCGAGAAGTCGGGTCGGTGATGACTCCACCACCGACATCACCGAATCCCGCATCCGGACCGAGCATGTCGATGCCGTCGCCGAGCATGAACTCCCGGCACATGGCCTCGAAATGCGGGCCAGCGACCTGAGCCGCGAACCGCTCCTTCGAACGCGCCCAAACCTGCTGAGCTTGACCACTTTCCAGCCGTGCCCACGCTGGACGCATGACGGCCTCGTAGAAAGTGATCAACGGCTCGGTGATGCGGTAAACGGATTTGCCCGCACGAAATATGTCCTGTTCGCGGGCCAGCAGGTGGCAGTCCTCCAGCACCGTCAACGGATGGGAAATATCCACCGACTTGCGGCCGATATAGCCCGCGATTCCACCGCGAGTGTTGTTTCCCTGTGCCACCGCAGCCAGCACCGAGTGATACAGCGCTGGGTCACGGATCTCGGCTTCCTCGGCTAGCAGATAACGTGCTTCCCGAAAAAGCGGACTCAATGGCGACAGCACCGTGCGACACAGCCACGGATCGAAGTCATCGAGAGTGGCCGGCACATCGTCGGCCAGAAACTGCCGCCGATAAGCCGGGGTTCCGCCCAGTACCGCATGCAGCCGTGCCGCCAGCGCAGGATCGACAGCTACACTCCAAAACTCCGCAGCCTCGCGATACCTGAACGGCCGGACTACCAACTCCAACTGGGCGCGCCCACGCAGCGGCGCGTTGCTCGCAAGCAGCCCACCCATCACCGACATCGCTGACCCGCACAGCAGCATCCGGATTCCACTCGGTTCGGTCTGATACCGGTCGACCTCCCGTTGCACCAGCGATGGCAATTCGGGTACTGCCTTCACCAGGTACGGGAACTCGTCGATCACCACCAGCATCGGGTTGTTCGCGCGGGCACGCGCCGCCAACCCGAACAGATAGGCCATCGCGTCATCCCAGTTGCTGAACGAGATAGGTACCTCGGCTCCGGTGAACTCGGCAACCGCAGCGCCGAACTGCCGCAACGACTCCGCGCCGGTAGCGGTCGTCGCTCCAAAATAAAATCCGCCGGACTGCTCGACCAACGCGCGGAGTAAATACGTCTTCCCCATCCGCCTACGACCACTCACGATACCGAGCTGCGCAGTCTGAGCCGACCGCGACGCAAACGACACCAGGCCGTCCCACTCGACAGCCCGGTCGAACAAATGCTCCGGCTTCACCATGCGCTTCACACCCATCGACTGTTAGGAGTACATCCCTAAGGACTGTACTCCTAACGATGCCAGTCACCCCCTCACCGGCAGTAGGACCTCGGTCGGCGTGCCCCTCCCCGAGCATTCGAATCACTTGCACCACAGCCAACAGCGCAGGGCAGTCCGATTTGGCGTTGCTGGCGCCCTCGTAAAAATGCCCCTGGCGATCGAACTGACCAAGAACACCTACTGGCCGGGAGACCTTAGCCTTCGGCAGCTAACTGACCGCAAGCGGCGGCGATTTCCTGGCCGCGGGTGTCACGGACGGTGCAGGGAACGCCTTGGGCGTTGACGCGCCGAACGAACTCGGCCTCAACGGGTTTCGGGCTGGCGTCCCATTTGCTGCCCGGGGTCGGGTTCAACGGGATCACGTTGACGTGCACCCGCGAGCCCAGTGCCTTGTGGAGTTTCTGCCCGAGCATGTCCGCGCGCCACGGCTGGTCGTTGATGTCGCGGATCAGCGCGTATTCGATCGAGACTCGGCGGCCGGACTTGTCGGCGTAGTAGCGGGCGGCGTCGAGGACCTCGGAGATCGGCCAGCGGTTGTTGACCGGGACCAACGTGTCGCGGAGTTCGTCATCGGGAGTGTGCAGGGAGACGGCGAGGGTGACCGAGAGGTCTTCATCGGCGAGTTTGCGGATCGCGGGCGCGAGGCCGACGGTGGAGACGACGACGTTGCGCTGGGAAATGCCGAAGCCGTCAGGTGACGGAGAAGTGATGCGGCGGACCGCGGCGACTACCCGCTTATAGTTGGCAAGGGGTTCGCCCATGCCCATGAAGACGATGTTGGACAGGCGGCCCGGCCCCCCGGCGACCTCGCCGTCGCGCATTGCGGCTGCGGCGGCGCGGACCTGGTCGACGATTTCGGCGGTGGACAGGTTGCGGTTCAGGCCGCCCTGGCCGGTCGCGCAGAACGGGCAGGCCATGCCGCAGCCGGCTTGGCTGGAGATGCAGAGGGTGGCGCGGTCGGGGTAGCGCATGAGCACGCTCTCCAGCAGGGTGCCGTCGCCCGCGCGCCACAACGTTTTTCGCGTCTCGCCCGCATCGCAGGCGACGTGCTTGACGACCGACATCAGCGGCGGGAACAGTGCCTCGCCGATCTTTTCGCGCACCGGCGCCGGCAGGTCCGTCATCTGTTCCGGGTCGGCTTGCAGCCTGCCGTAGTACTGGCGGGCGATCTGGTCGGCGCGGAACTTCGGCAGTCCGAGCTCCTCGATGGCCGCCCGCCTGCCCTCGGCGTCGAGGTCGGCGAGATGCCGAGGCGGCATGCCACGGCGCGGAGCATCGAAAACGAGGGGCAGGGAGACGGTCATAGTTCGTCCATTCTCCCATCTGGGCGAATAGGCCGCACACTCGCCCGTATGCCGGGCCTCCGACATGACCAGTTCGTTGCGAGGAAATACGTGTAACTGTCATAGCAGTGGGCAATGATCGGGATATGTCCACCAATGCTGAACACCTGCCGGATCGCGACCCGGCCTTCCCGGACGAGCCGATGACCACGACTCCCCCGGCCGGTGCGCCGCCCGCCACCACCGCACCACCGGCGATGCCGGCCGCCAAGCGTCGCCAGTCGCTGTCCTCGCGCACCGGTAACACCTGGATCGGTCTGATCGCAGGCGCGCTGATCCTGATCGTGCTATTGGTTTTCATCCTGCAAAACCTCGACCAGGTCCAGGTCGGCCTGTTCTTCTGGCACTTCTCGCTGCCGCTCGGTGTCGCTGTGCTGCTGTCGGTGATCGGCGGCGCGCTGGTGATGGCGCTGGTCGGCGGCGTCCGCATTCTTCAGCTCCGCCGAGCCGCGAAGAAGTAGTTTTCGGCAGGTTCGGCGTAGCAGACAAGCCGCGTCGTCAACCGCGCGGTGGAGCAGCCAGTGCCCGAACCAGCGCACGGATGCGCGCTGGGTTCCCGGTCCACTTCCGTAGCGCGTGTCCTGGCCTGTCGAAGTGCTCCCGCAACAGTTCCGGGCATCGGCGAAAGTGGTTCCGTGGGGCCAGGACGCGCGATCCGCATACCCGCATTCCAGCAGCCGCCCGATGTCTTCGGCGTCACGCGGCGTGAGCCGCTGCGCGTAGGCGAAAGCCTTGATATGCCGCGCGATCGATCCAGCAAGACGCCGTCACGAATCGTGAGCAGCTCTACTGCGAGATCGGCGTCCCTGGTGGCGCGCAACGGAATCGAGACGCCGCTGCGCAGCACATGAAGGTTGACCATGTGCCCACCGACCACCGCCCACGAATCCAGTGCGGCCGCCGCGGCGTCGGCCAGCGCAAGATAGGCACCATCCTCGGCCCGCGAACTGCTGTCGATCGCCAGCTCGATCACGCGACAAGCTCGTCGCGGGCGAGAAGGAACCGCTGTTCGAGCTCGGCCACGGCTTCAGCGGCGTCGGGCCGGTCGTCGGCGAGGACGTGCCTGGCTATCTCGGTAATAGGTGCGAGCGGCCACGCTTGGGCAGCGGGACCACCCATCGCCGTGGCGATGGCTGGGTCGAGGCGTAGTCCTGGCGCGAGTTTTCCGACGGTTACCACGACGGTCGCATCGGCGGGGCCCGTGTCGACCGGGACGAAACCGGCGGCTTCCAGCTCCAAACGCGCGTCGGCATGCAGGTAGACGATGTCCGGGATACGCCACGGCGCGACCCGGTCCGCCGCCCAGTCGCCGCAGACATGGAGCGAAACTCGCTGCGCGGCGGCGTGTTCCAACGCCACCTCGATCTGTCGCGGCATGCTGTCGAGGCTGTACCAGGATTCGACCGCCTCCACCTTGGGCGGGCGGGTGGCGACAAGCCGTTCGCACAGCTCGCGCGGCCGTCGGACCCGCCAGCCGTCGGTGCCCCGTTCCGTCCAGCCGAGTGCATCGGCGGCGGACAGAATTTGCGAGACCCGCGCCTGCGTCACGCCGGTGGCGTCCGCGATGCCGACCTGACGCTGGGGAGCAGGGCTGCCGAGTAGCAACGACAGCACTGCGATCTCGGCGCGCGACGGTCGGGTATCGGACATCCTGCGAGTATGAATTTTTGTCGACAGGCTGGCAAGAATTTATAGTGCCAGGTCAGAGCAGGGTGCTGAGGACCAGCCAGGAGACGAAGGCGGACGGGAGCATGGAGTCGAGGCGGTCCATGATGCCGCCGTGGCCGGGCAGCAGAGTGCCCATGTCCTTGATGCCGAGTTCTCGCTTGATCTGGGATTCGATCAGGTCGCCGCAGGTGGCTACGAGGACGAGGCCGACGCCGAGGACGACGCCGATCATCGAGTTGGCATCCAGCAGCAGGGTCACGGTGAGCAGGCCGCCGATGACGCTGAAGACCAGGGAGCCGCCGAAACCTTCCCAGGACTTCTTCGGGCTGATCGACGGCACCATCGGATGCCTGCCGAACAGCACCCCGGCGACATAGCCGCCGACGTCGGAGCAGACGACCAGGATCATGAAGGTCAGGACCCGCAGGTTGCCGTCCGGCTCGAGCAGCAGCAGCGTCGCGAACGAGGCGAGCAGCGGGATCCAGGCCAGGGTGAAGATGGCAATGGCGGTGTCGCGCAGGAAGTTTCGCGGCGCGGTTTGCAATCCGTGGTCGAAAAGGCGCCACACCATGCAGGTCAGCGCGGTGGCCGCGAAGGCACCAGCGACACCGCTGGCACCGTATGGCCAGCCGAGCCAGAACACGGCCTGGCCGCCGACGATGAGCGGGATCCGCGGTACCAGAACATCGGCCTCACGAAGACGTTTGGCGACTTCCCAGGTGGCGACACCCACCGCGACGCCGACCACACCGATGAACACCTTCGGCACGAACAGCAGGATCGCGATGAGCGAGAGCCCGAGGCCGAATCCGACGGCGAGCGCCGCGGGCAGGTTCCGGCCCGCACGTGAACCGGACGGTGGGGACGCGGCGAGCACCGCGTTCGGACCGTGTGCCTCCGGGTCGTGCTCGGCGGCCGAGACGGCAGGCAAAGTCGGCCCGGTAAGCGCGGCATCCGCCGCCCACGACGCGTCGGCCGCGGCACCATCGGCGGCCGGAGCGTCGTGACCGGTCGCCGCAGCCGAGGCTAAGGGCTCGTAACTCGATGCTCCCGCATCGGGCACGTGCTCTTGCCTCGTATCAGCTGTGCCGTTCACCGGCCTCGGCTCCTCAGCCGCACCGGTCGCGGCGGCGTTCTCGGCCACGATTGTCCCGTCGCTCAACTCGTCGTTCCGTTCGTCCCCCGCCCGGGCGGCCTGCTGCGTCGATCGGCGGCGCGCCGCCGTCAGCGTCAGACCTCGAGCAGTTCAGCTTCTTTGTGTTTGACCAGTTCGTCGATCTGGCCCACATACTTGGCGGTGGTCTTGTCGAGGTCCTTCTCGGCACGCCCGACCTCGTCCTCACCCGCCTCGCCATCCTTCTGGATGCGCGACAGTTCGTCCATGGCTTTGCGGCGGACATTGCGGATAGACACCTTGGCGTCCTCCCCCTTGCCCTTGGCCTGCTTCGCCAGCTCGCGGCGACGCTCCTCGGTCAGCTGCGGCACCGAAATGCGAATGATGTCACCGTTGTTGGTGGGGTTGACACCGAGATCGGAGTTGCGGATCGCGGTTTCGATCGGGCCGAGCTGCGCCTGCTCGTACGGCTTGATCACAACCATGCGTGGCTCCGGCACCGTGATGCTGGACACCTGGGTGATCGGGGTAGGCGATCCGTAATAGTCGACGACGATCCGACTGAACATCCCCGGGTTCGCGCGTCCGGTGCGGATGCCCGCGAGATCGTCCTTCGCTACCGTGACAGCCTTTTCCATCTTCTCCTCGGCGTCGAAGAGCGCTTCTTCAATCACGACCGTTTCCTCCACAGCGTCGTCATCGTCATGATCCGCGGGTCGCGGGGTCAGGACCGAACCAATGTGCCGATCTTCTCACCGGCGACCGCTCGGGCGATATTGCCCTTGGTCAACAAATTGAACACCAGCATCGGCATCTGGTTGTCCATACAGAGGCTGAAGGCCGTCGCGTCGGCGACCTTGAGCCCCTTCTCGATGACCTCTTTGTGGGTGATCTCGGAGTACATGGTGGCGTCTTCGTCGACCTTGGGATCGGCGGTGAACACCCCGTCGACCGCCTTGGCCATCAGCACCACCTCGGCGCCGATCTCCAGGGCACGCTGGGCGGCCGTGGTATCGGTGGAGAAGTACGGCATGCCCATGCCCGCGCCGAAGATGACCACGCGGCCCTTCTCCAGGTGACGCTTGGCGCGCAGCGGCAGGTAGGGCTCGGCGACCTGACCCATGGTGATCGCGGTCTGCACCCGGGTCTCGATCCCCTGCTTCTCCAGGAAGTCTTGCAGCGCAAGGCTGTTCATCACGGTACCGAGCATGCCCATGTAGTCCGAGCGGGCGCGTTCCATGCCGCGCTCCTCCAGCTCGGCGCCGCGGAAGAAGTTGCCGCCGCCGATCACCACGGCGACCTGCACACCGGTCGCGACGACCTCGGCGATCTGCTCGGCGACCGCCTCCACCACGTCCGGGTCGAGCCCGACGCGGCCGCCGCCGAACATCTCGCCACCTAGTTTGAGAAGCACCCGGCGATATCCTGGGCGATCGATCCCCGGGTCCGTCATGGGTGTTCTTCTCCTTCGGCGGTCAACGTTGTTCTCGGCAGGCAAAGTGCGTCAAAGAATTCGGCAGCTCGGAAAGGCTCCTCAACACGGAGCGGCCCCTATCCTGCCCTATGTGTGTTCAGCGGCATAAGAAGACCCCCCGTCAACCGGCAAATCGGTCGACAGGGGGTCTACTCGCTATGGTGCTGTGAGTGCGGCTAGACCCGGTCCCGCGGGTGCGTCCCGGCGTCGGCCGGGACGGTCGCGGGTCGCGATCAGTTGGCGCCGACCTCGAAGCGGGCGAAGCGGGTCACGGTGACCCCGGCCTCGTCCAGCAGGGCCTTGACGGTCTTCTTCGAATCGGTGACCGACGACTGCTCGAGCAGCACGACGTCCTTGAAGAAGCCGTTGACGCGGCCCTCGGTGATCTTCGGCAGCGCGGCCTCGGGCTTGCCCTCTTCGCGCGCGGTCTGCTCGGCGATGCGGCGCTCGTTCTCCACGATGTCGGCCGGAACCTCGTCGCGGGTCACGTACTTCGCCTTGAGCGCGGCAACCTGCATGGCGGCGGCACGCGCGGCGTCGGCCGCCGCGTCGCCGTCACCGGTGTACTCGATCAGCACGCCGACAGCGGGCGGCAGATCAGAGGCGCGCTTGTGCAGGTAAGCGGCGACCGGGCCGTCGAGCGAGATCACCCGGCGCAGCTCGAGCTTCTCGCCGATCTTGGCGGCGAGCGCCTGCACTGCCTCGTCCGCGGTCTGGCCGCCGAGGTCGACTGCCTTCAGCGCGTCCAGGTCGGCCGGCTTCGAGGCCGCGGCCGCGGTCACGATCTTGTCGGCCAGCTCCTGGAACTCCGCGTTCTTGGCGACGAAGTCGGTCTCGGAGTTGATTTCGACCATGACGCCGCCCTTGGCGATGACCAGGCCCTCGGCGGTGGTCCGCTCGGCACGCTTGCCGACGTCCTTCGCGCCCTTGATGCGCAGCAGCTCGACGGCCTTGTCGAAATCACCCTCGGTCTCGACCAGCGCGTTCTTACAATCCATCATCCCGGAGCCGGTGAGCTCCCGGAGCCGCTTCACGTCGGCAGCGGTGTAGTTCGCCATCGGGGGCGAGCCTCCTTCGGAGAAAGTTCTGGAAATACTGGGCAGCGGTGATCACGATCGCACGCGATCATGATCACCGCTGGAACAGCGGGTTACGAGACTCAGGCCTCGGCCGGGGTCTCCACCGGAGCCTCGACGGCAGCCTCGGCCGGGGCGGCCTCAGCGGCAGTCTCGACGGGGGCCTCGGCGGCAGGCGCCTCAGCAGCAGGCGCGTCGGCGGCGGGTGCGGCGGAAGCGAGCAGCTCCTGCTCCCACTCGGCCAACGGCTCGCCCGCGCCGGCTTCCGGCTTGTCGTCGCCGGAGGACAGGCCGGCCCGCGCCTGCACGCCCTCGGCCACCGCGGAGGCGACGACCTTGGTCAGCAGTGCGGCGGAACGGATCGCGTCGTCGTTACCCGGGATCGGGTAGTCGACCAGGTCGGGGTCGCAGTTGGTATCCAGGATCGCGATGACCGGGATGTTCAGCTTGCGCGCCTCGCCGACGGCGATGTGCTCCTTGTTGGTGTCGACGACCCAGATGGCCGAGGGCACCTTGGCCATGTCGCGGATACCACCGAGGGTGCGCTCCAGCTTGTTCATCTCACGCGTGAGCATGAGGATTTCCTTCTTGGTGCGACCTTCGAAACCACCGGTCTGCTCCATGGCCTCGAGCTCCTTGAGGCGCTGGAGGCGCTTGTGCACGGTGGAGAAGTTGGTGAGCATGCCACCCAGCCAGCGCTGGTTGACGTAGGGCATCCCGACGCGAGTCGCCTCGGCCGCGATCGACTCCTGGGCCTGCTTCTTGGTGCCGACGAAGAGAACGGTGCCACCGTGGGCGACAGTCTCCTTGACGAACTCGTAGGCCTTGTCGATGTAGGTCAGCGTCTGCTGCAGGTCGATGATGTAGATGCCGTTGCGGTCGGTGAAGATGAACCGCTTCATCTTCGGGTTCCAGCGCCGTGTCTGGTGTCCGAAGTGCGCGCCGCTGTCAAGCAGCTGCTTCATTGTTACGACAGCCATAGCTCTCGTATCTCTCTTTCGTTGCCGGTTGACGCAGCGAATCGGTGATTCGCTGCCCTGGCGCCTCCGAACCGTCGGACCCGAACCGCGAGGGTGGGACCAGCCGACGATTCCCTGCTCCGCACAGGCGCCGCTACGAACCGATTTTGCTGAGTCGATCCGAACAGCGCCGCTGCGAACAAGCACGGGTGGCGCGCGAAGTCGGTCCATGCAGGCACAGACCGCTCAACCAGTCTACGTCTTAGGAGTCCAGCCGCTAAATCGGCCTGTCAGGGGAGGTGCGGGAGTGCGTCGCGGCAGGTGGAACGGGAGATATCCACAGTCGAGAAAGTTGTCCACAATCGGGGTAGTTGGGGTACCGCGATCGGGCGGGGCGGATGAGGCTTTGTGGCATGCCTTCCACTCCGATTTCCTCGATGACCACGCTGGTCATACCGCTTTTCTTTGTGCTCGCCGTGTTGACGGCGCCGCCTGTTGCGGCTGAACCGAGGGAAGGAGCAGGCCCGAATACGGCGGCCTTTATCGGCGGGCCGCCGCGGAACGAACCCGTGCTCGGGGCGTGCACGGGTTCGTTCTGCGGGCTGGTGCGTCCGGCGCCGCTGCGGGTGACGGACGGTGTGCGGGTCCCGGCGCCGCCGAGCGTTCCGCGATTGTGCGCGCCCTTCGGTCCCTCGGGTTTGGTCGAGTCACCGAATGCCGCGGACTGCGGCCTCGATCCGTTCGCGATATCGCCGCTCGATCCCGAGTTCTGCGAATACGTCGGTCCCGCACCGTTTTTCATGTCGCCGAGTGATTCCGAGTTCTGCGGGCTCGTCTCGCCTGCCCCGTTGGCGTTGCCGAGCAAGTGATCTCCCGTGCTGCCAAGCAACCGTGCACGCCGCACCGCGGTACTCATCGGACTCGTGCTGGCCCTGCTGACCGGTGCGGAACCGGTCGCTACAGCCGGGCCCGTGGGGCCGTTCGGCTGGCCGCTACAGCCTCGGCCGATCGTGCTGCGGCGGTTCGACAAGCCTGCGCAGGACTGGCTGCCGGGGCATCGCGGGGTCGATCTGGCCGGTGCGCCGGGGCAGGCGGTGCTGGCGGCCGGCGACGGGATCGTGGTGTTCGCCGGGACGGTGGCCGATAAGCCGGTGGTGTCGATCGATCATCCGGGTGGTCTGCGGACCACGTATGAGCCGGTGCGTGCCGAAGTTTCAGTCGGGCGTCGGGTCGAGCGGGGTACTCGGATCGGCACCTTGGAAGCCGGGCACGAAGGGTGCGGGACGTGTCTGCACTGGGGACTGCGCAGCGAAGGTGGTGGACGACGGCGACGTGAGTATTTGGACCCACTCGGCCTGCTCCACCTGACTCCCCTACGCCTGAAGCCGGTTGCGCCGCCCTGAGTTCCCCTGGCCAACGCCCCGCGCCGTACACAGACACACCAAGACGAGGGTGGCCCGCGCGAGGCGCGCGGCGTGTCCGAACAGACGCTGCCGAATGCTTCCCAACGGTGTCGGCGGAGGGTCAAGATCAGAGCATGGAGCCCAGTGATCCGCCGTTCACCTATTCGGAAGTCGGTGCCACCAGTAGCGAGTTACCGGAGGGATATCACCGGTTTCGGCTGCGGCGGCGGATCGGGCACGGGCGCGCGTTGTTCGAGCATGCCGGTGCGGCGATTCTGGACTATCGGATGCAGAAGGGCACGGGCGTCTTTCATGACGCGTCGACGGTGCAGGCCGAGCCGGGTACCCGGCTGACGGTGCGGCTCGGCGTCGGGCCGTTGGCGATCATCGCGCCGTGCCGGGTGGTGTACGTGCTTGCCGCGCCGGATGAGCGTGGGTTCGCCTACGGCACCCTGCCGGGGCATCCGGAGATCGGTGAGGAGCTGTTCGCGGTGGAATACGACCCGGCCGATGAGTCGGTGTACGGCGTCGTGACCGCGTTCTCTCGGCCGGGGACTTGGTACACCCGGCTCGGCGGTCCGGTGGTTCGGCTCATCCAGCGCTTCATCGCCGGGCGGTACATCAAAGCCCTGCCCACCTCGGTGTGATTCGACAGGTGCGGTGGGCGAAGGGCCTAGAGCAGGTCGGCCAGCGCTTTGGCCTGAGCGCGTAGGTCTTCGGCGTGCTCCGAGCGCCCGAGGCCGTCGTATTCGTCGGCGACGGTGTGGCGTTCGGCGATCTCGGCGCGCACGATCTGTTCGATGTCACCTTCGGTCAGCTCGCGGCGTGCGACCTCGGCGACGCCAAGGCCGACCGCGCTGCTCTCCAGCGAGCCCGCCTGATGGTCGCCGACGTCCACGGCCTCCGCATTGTCGATGGCGCCCAGGGTGGACCGCAGGGCGGTGATGGCCTGACGGTCACGCGCTTTCATGGCGACGGACAGCGCGGCACGCAGGCGCCCACGCAGGGGCAGCCGATCGGTCGACGGTTCGGTTGACATGATCACCACCGTAAAGAGAGTCGGTTTCCGAGTCGAACGGATTTAGGCGGGCCGGCTAGCCGACCGTTCCGCGCGGCGTGACGATGGTGAAATCCGGGTCCGGCGCGTCGAATACGCCGACGAGCTCAGCCAGCTTGGTGACGTCGCCCTCGATCAGGATGTCCCCCGCGGCGGCCGCGACCCCGAAATCGTCGCCGACCAGCAGTACTCGGATGAGCGTCGACTTGCTCAGCGTGAAAACCGCGTCGGGCTCCGGCAGCGACACCCCGTCCGGCCGGTCGTAATGGGTCAATCGCCCGTTGCGGAGCTCGAGCCGGTGCACCCGCTCTTCATCGCCGATCTGCCAATCCACGACGACCCGCTGGTTCCACGCCTTCGGGCCGTCCACCCGCAGCGCCATGGCGTCGAAGATCTGCTCCACGGTCAGCGCGGCAAGCATGGTCGGCGCGTTGGCCTTCGTCGGCGTGCCGAACGAGCCGTAGCGCAGTTCGTAGGCGCCGCTGAGATAGAAGTTGCGCCAGGTCGCGTTCTCCGCGCCGTAGCCGAGTTGCTCGAACGTGCTGGCCTGCAACGCTTTCGCGGCGTCGTTGGCGGGATCGGCGTAGATCACGTAGTTGACCACCTGGGCGACCCACCGATAGTCGCCCGCGGCGTAGGAGACCCGCGCCTTGCGCAGCACCTCCTCGGCGCCGCCCATGAACTCCACGTGCCGGATGGCGGATTCGACCGGTGGATGCTCCCACAGATGCGCGGGGTTGCCGTCGAACCAGCCCATGTACCGCTGGTAGATCGCCTTGACGTTGTGGCTGACCGACCCGTAGTACCCGTGCGTGTGCCAGCTGTCCTCGACCGCCGAGGGCAGCGTGATCATTTCGGCGATCTCGGCACCGACGTAACCCTGGTTCAGCAGGCGCAAGGTCTGGTCGTTCAGGTATCCGTATAGATCGCGTTGCAGCGCAAGGAATTCCACCAGCCGATCGGTGCCCCAGGTGGGCCAGTGGTGGGAGGCGAACACCACGTCGGAGCGGCGCGCGTACAGGTTGATCGCCTCGGTCAGGTACTTCGCCCAGACGTGCGGGTCACGCACCAGCGCCCCGCGCAGGGTTAGCAGGTTGTGCAGTGTGTGCGTGGCGTTTTCGGCCATGCACAGGGCCCGATGGTCCGGGAAGTAGAAGTTCATCTCGGCGGGAGCTTCAGTGCCGGGGGTGATCTGGAAGACGATCCTGATGCCGTCGACCGTCTCCTCCTGCCCGGTCGCGGTGATGTCGACGGTCGGCGGGATCAGGGTCACCGTGCCGACCGAGGTGGTCTGCCCGAGCCCCGCGCCTACCGCACCGAGCGGTCCGCGCGGCAGCACCGCGCCGTACATATAGCCCGCTCGGCGGGCCATCGCGGTGCCCGCGTAAACGTTCTCGGCCACAGCATGTTCCAGAAAGCCGGCCGGGGCGAGCACCGGACAACGCCCTGCCGCAACGTCTTCGGTGGTGGTGACCCCCATCGCGCCGCCGAAATGATCGACGTGCGAATGGGTGTAGATGAGACCGGCCACCGGACGATCGCCGCGATGCGCCCGATAAAGCGCGAGCCCGGCGGCGGCGGTCTCGGCGGAAATCAACGGATCGATCACCAGCACACCGGTTTTGCCCTCGACCAGCGTCATGTTGGACAGGTCGAGCCCGCGAATCTGATAAATCCCCTCGGCGACCTCGAACAACCCCTGCTTGATGACCAGTCCGGCCTGCCGCCACAGGCTGGGATTGACCGAGGCGGGACAGGATTCGCCAAGGAAGTCGTAGGAGTCGTTGTCCCACACCACGGTTCCGTCAGCCGCGGTCACCACGCCGGGCTCCAGCGCGGCGATGAACCCGCGGTCGGCGTCCGCGAGATCGGCGGTGTCGGCGAACGGCATCGCGGCGGCGACGCGCTGCTGCTCCGCGACGATGAAGTCGCTCGGTTCGGTCGCGGTGCTCATTTCCGCACCGCACTCACGCTCGGCTCCGGCATGCGCGACGCGCACCGGCACACGATTCGCTCGCTTCGTTCGCTCATGTCATCCTCCTGGGAGTCGGTGCACAGTTGCTGTGCCGGCGGATATCTAGGGCAACGGGTCGGTGAACTCGATAACGAACGCGAGGACCGCGACCGCTACCACTGTCGCGGTGGCCGAGGCGACGACCCAACCGCCGCGACTGTGCCTGCCCTCGCGCAAGCTGCGGTTGCGCAGGTAACTCAGGCCCGCCAGCGCCGCCATGGCGACCGCCGCGCCGATCGGCGCGATCAACGCGAGACGCCACCCGTTGGTCACGGCATGGTTCAGGAACAGCGCGCCGGTGATCATCGATGCCACCGCCGTCCGCCGCCAGGCCAGGGCGGAGCGCTCCGCGGCAAGTCCGGCGCGGCTCATCGCAGCAACACCGCGATACCCGCGAGCACCGAAACGACGGCGATGCCCGCGGACAGAATCGGCACCAGCACCGTGTCGGGCAGCGGACGCCCGAGCCGCATCGCGACGCCGACCCGCCGCCAATGCGCGTACGCGCCAACGGCAATGACCACCGCGAGCACCAGGCAGCTCAAGGCGATCGCATGCCGCGCGCCGCCCATCCGGAACGGCTGCACCAACGTGTGCACCGCGACACCACCGGCGAGCAGGCCGAGCGCGGTGCGCATCCACGCCAAGAACGTGCGCTCGTTGGCCAGCGTGAACCGGTAGTCGACCTCTTCTTCCCCGTCCTCCGACTCGGCGTCGGGGCTAGGCAGCGTCATACCGCCCCGGTCCGGGCCGTGGACCTGTCGCGCACCCACAGCCAGGTCAGCGCGAGCGTCACAACCAGGGCGAAGGAGCCGAGGAGAACGACTTTGCCGGCCAGGTAGAGCGGCACCATCACCGCCACTTGCACCGCCCAGAAGACGAACCAGGCGAAGGTGATTCGGCGATGCGGCCACATGTGGGCCGCAGGGTCTGTGGTCTCGGCCGGTTCGAGCCGGATCTTGCGGGTCACGGTATAGCTCAGCGGTTGGCCGGTGAGCAACGTCGCGCCGAACAGCACGGTCATCACGACACTCAACGCTACTTCCGGCAGATAGAAACCGCGCCCCGCACCGGCGATCTCGACGAACAGCGAGAACACCAGGATCACCAGCACCACGACCGCCACCACGCCGCGTGATTCCGCTGGGCCGTCGCCAGGGTCCAGCACCTGGCGATGGTCGTCGGAATTCACGGGCACCTCTCCCACACAGGTCGGCATCGTGCTGCGAGCAAACAATCCGCTACGTCACCCTAACCGGCCGTCCCTGGTGCGTCCACGAACCGCGCTGGCCGTGATCATGCGGTTACTCGATGAGCGGTTCCCGCTGGTTGCCGCCCGTTACTACACGATGGCGGCGTCCTCGAAGGTCATCGCCAGATGGGAAATGGTCGAGGTCATGACGGCGCGTCGAGGCAGACGCAGCGACCTCAGTTCGTCGGCGATGGGGTGGTCGCCGAGGGCGAGGGTGGCCCCGCCGGGGCGGGCGCGCATGCCGGACGGTTCCATCCGCCACGGTGTGCAACGGGTGATGCCGTCGATGTGCGAGTAGGCATCGAAGGAAGAGGCGATGTTTCGCCGTTGCGGGGTGGGAATGCCCTGGCGGACAGTCAGATCGACGACGAGTTCGTTGTCCTGACGCAGCGCACCGCGGCGCACGCCCGCGTCGTGGCGCACGCTGAAATCGGCGAGCTCCTTGGGAAATCCCCAGATTCCGCGACCGGCCGCGAGAGTGAAGTCGCCGTCGACCTGCAGTCGATGGATGAGGACGCCGGCTTGATTCGTCGCCAAGGCGCGGAGGTCGCCGAACCGGGCGGCGGGATCGGCGGTGTGGTGCCGGACCATGAAGGAAACGCCGAACTCGTTGTACGGGCCGAGGTCACCGTCGACATAGTCGACGAACACGAGCGAACACATCGCGCGACCGCCCGGCAGGCGTAGCACCCGCAGGCCGGAATAGTCGATCAGCCGCTGGGCGGCGTCGGCGGGGACCAGGTAGCTCGCCATGAACGCGCGCGCGAGCCGGATACGAACCGGCATGCGAACTTCCTGACCCAGGACGGTGTGGGTGCTCATGCGAACGCCTTCCTGTGCACCCACGCCGGGAACCGTGCAGGTACACCGCATCTCCGGACCGGCCGGTCGACAAACTAGAACACGTTTCAGGTTAGCAACACACCCGGCATCGGATACGGCGAATGCGCCCTACCCCTCGGGTCGCTCCCCGGACGCCCCGGGCAGCCGATGCTCCAAACCATCGAGCAGGCACAGCAATCCGAAATCGAACGCCATCGCTCGCGCGGCCCCGGGATCGATCGGCGTGTCCTTCCGATAATCCGCCATCATCTCGGGATAGTCGCCGGTCACCTGCTCCATCATCTGCACAATGACATCCCGGTTGATATCGACGGTGCCGTACGTTTTGGCCCACGCGATCTCCGGCGTCACCACCCCGAGCACATAGGACATCACCGTGCCGCTGGCGAGGTAGGTGTCGACGCCACGGAAGCCCGCGCGGATGTACGCACGACGCAGCCGATCGGTGAGCCGCAATGCATTCGGCCCCATGCTGGGCAGTTGACCGATCAGCGAGGCCGCCCAGGTGTGTGCGCGCAGCGTGTCCCGGAAGTTGTAGGCGAACGTCGTCAGCGCTGCCCGCCACGACGCCTCCTCCGGCTCCGGGACCTCCACCAAGCCCCAGAACTCGTCGAGGACACACTCCAGCAATTCGTCCTTGTTCGCGACGTACCAGTAGAGGCTGGTGGCGCCCGCGTCGAGTTTGGCGCCGATCTTGCGCATACTCAACGACTCGAGCCCCTCGGCATCGAGGATCTCGACGGCGGCGCCGATGATGTGGTCCAGGCGTAAGCCTGACGCCTTCGGTTGCCGAGGTTCGCGGAGCCATACCGAATCGAACTGCTTGGTCACCGGCCAATCCTATATTGATTCGCACACTGTTCGAGTTCATCGTACGCTGTGCGAGTGGAATCGAACGTTGTACGAGACCCCCGCCGCTGGTGGATTCTAGGGGTCCTTTGCCTGTCCCTGCTGGTGCTGATGCTCGACGGCACTGTGCTCAACCTCGCTATCCCGTCGCTGATCCGCGAGCTGGGGGCCACGCCGTCGGACGTGCAGTGGATCCTGGACGCCTACGTGCTGGTCTTCGCCGGACTACTACTCACCTCGGGCAGCCTGTCCGACCGATTCGGCAGGCGCCGGATGCTGATCTACGGCCTGGCCGTGTTCGGCGTGGCCTCGCTGGTCGCGGTGCTGGCCACCGAGCCGTGGCAGGTCGTCGCCGCGCGGGTGTTGATGGGTGTCGGCGGTTCACTGCTGATGCCGTCGACCCTGTCCATCCTGATGACCACCTTCGCCGAGGACGAGCGGCGCAAGGCGATGGCCGCGTGGTCGACCGTCTCGATGGTCGGCATCGTCGCCGGGCCGACGCTGGGCGGCGTGCTGCTGCAGCACTATTGGTGGGGCTCGGTGTTCCTGCTCAATATCCCGGTCGCGGCCCTTGCCATCGTCGCGGCGCTGGTGCTGATGCCTGAGTCCAAGGGTGAGCAGCGATCGGTCGACCTGATCGGTGTGCTGCTGTCCATCGTCGCGCTCGTCTCGACGGTCTACGTGATCATCGAACGCGAGTGGAACATCGGCATGATCGCGCTGGCGGTGCTGAGCGCGATCGGATTCGTGGTGTGGGAGAGCCGGTCCGAGCATCCGATGCTGCCGCTGGCGGTGTTCCGCAATCGGGACTTCACCGGCACCGCGCTCACGCTGTTGCTGATGGTGTTCGGCATGGGTGCGGTGATGCTGATGCTTACCCAGTACCTGCAGTTCGTGCTCGGCTACGGGCCGATGAAGGCCGGACTCGCGCTGCTGCCCTACGCGGTGGCCGCCGCCGTGTGCAATGGTCTCGGCGCGACGTTGGGCAAGAAGCTCAGCAACAAGACGCTCATCGTGGCCGGGCTGCTGGTCATGGGTGGGGCCTTCGCGATCCTCGCCGTCAGCGAGGGATATGTGTTGATCCTGGTCAGCATGCTGGTCATGGGCATCGGCGGCGGTTTGGCCGGTCCGGCCGCGTACGCCGCGATCATGAGCGCCATTCCGCTCCAACACGCGGGTGTCGGCTCGGCCATGAACGACACGTTGCAGCAGGTCGGTATGGCGATCAGCATCGCCATACTCGGCAGCGTGCTCGCCGGTGTGTTCACCGAGAACATGCCGGCCGATGTCCCCGAGGCGGCCCGCGAATCCATCGGTGCCGCATTCCAGCTCGGCTTCGCCGAGCCCGCCAAGTCCGCCTTCACCACCGCCATGTCGACGGGTTCCTGGATCAGCGCAGGCTTCTGCGTCGCCGCCGCACTCCTCGGCGTGGCCTTGCTCCGTGCCCGGCGCACACCGGCCGAGCAGCCACAGGAGTCTGCGGTCGAGATCGGATAAACCTCCGCCGCCCCACCACGCAGTACGTGGGGCGGCGGTGGTCCACGTACTCCACTGCACCGCAGCCTGATTGCCGCGCCATTCACCTAGAGCCGGTCCGCGGCAGCGTCCAATCGCTTGACAGCGCAACAGCAATCGGCAGTGACAAGGCGAAGTCCTGGCCCGGCGACTGGTTTCGTCCGGCAGGCACGGACCAGCTCGGCGGGAGCGGTGGTGAACGAGCCCGCCAGGCGAAACCCGATGCGCACAGCCGGTTCGCCGCGCCTCAGGCGCGGGGGTGGGCCTGGTCGTGCACCTTTTTGAGGCGTTCGATGGAGACGTGGGTGTAGAGCTGGGTGGTGGCCATGCTCGCGTGGCCCAGGAGTTCTTGGACGACACGGAGGTCGGCGCCGCCCTCCAGTAGGTGGGTTGCGGCGGTGTGACGCAGGCCGTGCGGACCCATGTCGGGGGCACCGGGAATGGACGAGACTACTTCGTGCACAACGGTTCTGGCTTGACGCTGGTCGAGGCGTTTGCCGCGGCGGCCGAGGAGGAGGGCGCGGCCGGAATCCGCCGTGGCGAAGGCGGCTCGGCCGTGCTGGAGCCAGTTGCCGATCGCGTCGTCGGCGGGGATGCCGAAGGGCGCCGAGCGTTCCTTGTTGCCCTTGCCGAGCACCCGCACCACTCGACGCTCCCGGTCGACGTCGTCGATGTCTAGGCCGCACAACTCGCTGACCCGAATCCCGGTGGAGTACAACAACTCCACGATCAGACGGTCGCGCAAAGCCATCGGATCGTGCTGTGCGGCACCGGATTCCGCGGCATCCATGGCGCCGATGGCCTGCTGGCGGCCGAGTACGGCGGGCAGCACCCGGTGCGCTTTGGGAGAACCGAGTCGAAGTCCGGGATCGACGGTCAACCGTCCGGTCTGGGTGAGCCACGCGGTGAAGGTGCGCGCCGAGGAAGCCCGCCGCGCCATCGTGGTCCGCGCTACCCCCGCTTGGGCCTGCTGCGCCAGCCAGGAACGCATCAGCATCAGATCCAGTTCGCGCACCGCGGAATCCGCCGACCGGGCATACAAGTGCGCCAGCAGCGAACGCGCGTCGCCGAGGTAGGCGCGCACCGTGTGCGCCGACCGGTTCCGGCCGAGCCGCAGGTGCCTGCTGTACTCGGCCAGCAGCGCCACCAAGTCCTCGGGCAGTTCTTCCATCTCACCACCGTCCTGACAGTTGTCTCCGTTGGCAAGCCACCGCGCCGGTCACAGGTCGTCGGGCAGCACCCGGAAGGCCTGCTCGCCGGTCAGTGGCCGGATCGCGCGAAAATCCTTGCGGTCGAGGGTCAGTATCGCGTCGGTCTCGTATTCGGCTGCCAGCACGACGTTTACCGCGTCGGTGAAGTCGAGTCGCAGATCGGCGTATCGGTCCTGCACCCTGCGCGCCTTGCGTAGGTGGTCGCTCGGCAGGGCCGGTATGGCGACGCGGCCGAGCGGTTCCTGGGCGAGCAGCCAGTCGTTGAGGACGCCCACTGTCTGCCGGTCGAAGTCTCGGGTCACGATGTGTTCGATCTCGAGCAGCACCAGCGAGCAGATAACCGTCAACGACGCCGCGGCCAAAGCGATGCGCGCGCCCTCGTGTTCCGCATGAGCGGTATCGAAAGCGGCGACCAGGGCGGAAGTATCGCCGATGACAATCAAGTGTTCCGCCGCACGATCGCCTCGTGCACCACCTGCCCCATTTCCTCGGCGGTCCGCGATCTGCCGGAATTGATCTTCGGGATGTCCCAGTCGTCGTCCCAGCGTTTTGTGCGCAGTGCGGCGATGTGGAATGCCTCGCGGAAAATCTCGGACTCGGGCCTGCCCTCCCGCACGGCAGCCGCCTTGATGAGGGCCAGGTCCTCTTCGTCGACCATCACTGTCGTCTTTTTCAACATGGAGGTTATGGTACCAGCACCATACATTTTGGTCAGCTTTCGTTTCTTGGGTGAATTGCACTTGGTCACTTGCCCTCTGGGTGGCGGCGGCCGGTTCGCTTTCGGTACCAACCGCCCTCGTCCGTGCCGACAAACTCGGCGAGTTCGAGGGCGGGCAGTGCCGCACGAACAGCGGGCAGCGACAGACCGGATTGTTGGGCCAGTTCGCGGGGCAAGCGCGAACCGATCTTCGGAAGTGCGGCGAAGACCAGGGCTTCGTCGCCGGACAGCGCATCCTCGGGGCAGGCGATCGGGCCCGCGGATCCTGGCAGCGACAAGCGGAGCGGGCCCGCTTCGTCGATCACCTCTTCGGCGCGGGTGACGAGGAGGGCTTCGCCGTCGCGGATCATCCGATGGCAGCCGACGGAAGCGGCCGAGGTGACCGGGCCGGGGATCGCCAATGCCGGACGACCAAGTCGCCGCGACCATTTCACCGTGTTGCGCGCTCCGCTGCGCAGTCCCGCCTCGACGACCAGCACGCCGTCGGCCAGGGCGGCGACGAGCCGGTTGCGGGCCAGGAACTGATGTTTGTGCGCGGTGGTTCCCGGCGGATATTCGCTGACCACCAGCCCGGTCTCGGCGATCTGCGCCAGCAGCCGATCGTGCTGGGCCGGATAGGGACGGTCGACGCCGCAGGCCAGTACCGCGATGGTGGCGCCGCCCACGGCCAGCGCCGCGCGATGCGCCATGCCGTCGATCCCGAAGGCCGCGCCGGACACGATCGTCCAGCCTTGGGCCGCGAGGTCACCCGCGATCTCGCCGGTGACCTGGTTGCCGTACCCGCTGCTGCATCGCGCGCCGACGACCGCCAGCGCCCGGTCGCTCGATTCCAGCAACGACCTCGGACCGCGCACCCAGAGCACCAGTGGTACCGCACAGTCGCGGTCACGACTCGGATCGAGTTGCGCAAGGCCCAGCAGTCGCCACGACGGCCACTCCGGATCGTCGGGTGTCACGACTCGCCCGCCGATCTGTTCCATCACGTCGAGATCCCGTGCGGCCGAATCCGATCCGCGCCGCTGCTCGGTCGGTCCACGCAACGACTGCGGTAACGCACAGTCGCGCACGGCGCGCGCGGCCTCGACCACGCCCACCGACTCGATCAAGGCCGAAAGCGGCGCACACGGCCCCGCCACCACCCGGGACAGATACACCCACGCCAATCGTCGCTCGTAGGCGTCGATATCGACCGGTGCGCAGCTGCTTCCGGCGGCACCCACCGCAAGGTCGATGCCACCCTGACACAGCGCCGACCCGACGCTCGCGCCCACCGCATTCACTGTGCACCCCGCTGACGAAAGTTCAACGCCGCCAGCACATCCTGAGCGGTCGGCAGCTCCGCCCCACGCAGGTCACTGACCGTCCAGGCGACTCGGATCGCGCGATCGGCACCACGAGCAGACATCCGTCCGAGCCGCAGTGCCGTCTCGACCGGCGCGATCGCCTCGCGCGGCAGCCGGAATTGCTGACGCAGAATGTGGCCGGGCACTTCGGCATTGGTCAGCCAACCGTGCTCCTGCCAGCGCCGCACCGCCGCCTGGCGCGCCACCGCGACGCGCGCCCGCACCACCACACTGCTTTCGGCCTCCTCGGTGCTGAACGCGGCACCGGACTGGCCGCGCATCTGCACCCAGATATCGATGCGATCCATCAGCGGCCCGGACAGTTTCCCGAGGTAGCGGCGCCTGGCGAGCGGCGCGCAGATGCAGTCGACGTCCCGCGCGGGTGCGCACGGACAGGGGTTGGCCGCCAGCACCAGCTGGAATCGCGCCGGATACCGGGCGACGCCATCGCGACGGGCGATCCGAACTTCGCCCTCCTCCAATGGGGTTCGCATCGCCTCCAGCACCTTGGTACCGATCTCGGCGCACTCGTCGAGGAAGAGCACGCCGCGATGCGCTCGGCTCACCGCACCCGGTCGTGCGGTGCCCGAACCGCCGCCGACCATCGCGGTCACCGAGGTCGAATGGTGCGGTGCGACGAACGGCGGCATCGTGATGAGCGGATGATCGCCGGACAACGCCCCCGCCATCGAGTGGATGGCGGTGACCTCCAGCGACTCCGACTCCGACAGCGGTGGCAACAGGCCGGGAAGCCGTTGCGCCAGCATCGTTTTCCCGATGCCGGGCGGGCCGGTGAGCAGCAGATGGTGGCCGCCCGCCGCGGCAACCTCCAACGCCCAGCGGGCTTCGTCCTGTCCGACCACCTCGCTCAGATCACCGCCGGAACGCACCGGCTCCGGCAGCTGCCCGCTGGGTTCGGGCAGCGTGCCTTCACCGCGTAACCAGGCCACCACCGTGCGCAGGCTCGGTGCCCCGAAAACCTCGACCCCGTCGACCAATCCGGCTTCGGCCAGCGCCTCCTCCGGCACCACGACGGCGGACCACCCCGCATTGCGGGCCGCGATCACCGCGGGCAGGATGCCGCGTACCCGCCGGACGCGGCCATCCAACGCGAGTTCACCGAGCAACACCGTCTTCGCGAGTCGCTCCGACGGCACCGCGCCCGACGCGTCGAGCACCGCGACGGCCAGCGCGAGGTCATAAACACTGCCGATCTTCGGCAGTGTCGCGGGCGAGAGCGCCAGAATCACCCGGCCGTCCGGCCACTTCTCCCCCGAGTTCGCCACCGCCGACCGCACCCGGTCCCGCGATTCCTGTAGCGCCGTATCCGGCAGTCCCACCAGGTGCACCGACGGCAGACCCTGCCCGATATCGGCCTCGATCTCGACCAATAGGCCGTCGACGCCGGTCACCGCGACCGAGTGGGCCCGGCCGAGTGCCATCAGAACACCGCCTTGAGGTGGTCGATCACCGGCTCATGCCCGCGGGTCAGCAGCACCGAGACGACGTCGAACCTGATGTGCCGCCACGGACCGTCCTGCTCGGCCAGCCATAGCAGGGCGAGTCGCCGGATGCGTTGCTGCTTGGTGAAGGTGACCGACTCGGCCGGTATACCGAATCCGAGCCCCGACCGAGTTTTCACCTCCACGAACGCGGTGGCGCCCGCATCCCGGACGATCAGGTCCAGTTCACCGTATTTGCATCGCCAGTTTCTGCTGACGATCTCCATTCCCGCGGCCTGCAGGAATCGTGCTGCCAGCTCTTCCCCGTGTGCGCCGAGCGCTTTTCTGTCTGTCACCCGGCCAGCGTGCCGGGCACCGCGGTTCGGCTTCGGGCGCCGACCTGGGCAAATACCAACCCTGTGGATAGCCGATGCCCTGTGCACAACTCGCGGTGCGTGGGTCTCGGCGGACGCCGAGTTGTCGGTGGGCCGTGCTAGGCGGCTACTCCGGCAGGCGCAGGTCGGGCTTTTCGAGCTCTTCGATGTTGACGTCCTTGAAGGTGATCACCCGGACGTGCTTGACGAAGCGGGCCGGGCGGTACATATCCCAGACCCAGGCATCGCTCATCCTGACCTCGAAATACACCTCACCGTCGGCGTTTTGCGGGCGCAGCTCCACGGAGTTGGCCAGGTAGAAGCGGCGCTCGGTCTCCACCACGTACGAGAACTGACCGACGATGTCTTTGTACTCTCGGTACAGCGAGAGCTCCATCTCGGTTTCGTACTTCTCGAGGTCCTCGGCACTCATCGGGTGGGACGTCCTCCTTCTCGCCGCGCTGCGTCGTGTGCTGACATCATCGCGCATGGGTAGCGCCGGTAGCCACTCGGCTATCCGGACGCATGGCTGGGAACTCATCGGACATCGTCGAGTCGACCTCGCCCGCGAGCATCGCGTCGGCCTCGTCGGCCACCGCGGCGACCGGCCGCAGGCCCGCGAGCTCCCGCACATTGCGCCAGGAACGGCGGTGTTCGTCGCTGGGGCCGAGGCGGTGCAGGGCGGCGATGTGGTCGGGCGTGTTGTAGCCCTTATGGGTCGCGAAGCCGTAGCCGGGGAACCGCTCGTCGAGATCGACCATCATCCGGTCCCTGGTGACCTTTGCCAGGATGCTGGCGGCGGCGATGCAGGCCGCGGCCGCGTCGCCGCCGATCACCGGCAGCGACGGCGCGGGGATGCCGGGCACCCGGAACCCGTCGGTCAGCACGTATCCCGGCGCCTGGCCGAGCCCGGCGACCGCGCGGCGCATGCCCTCGATATTGGCGACGTGGATGCCGATCGAGTCGATCTCCCAGGACGGGATAACCACCACGTTCCAGGCCAGCGACAGCCGGATGATGACCGGATACAGCTCTTCCCGGACCGCCTCGGTGAGCTTCTTGGAGTCATCGAGCCCGGACAGCTTGTCATAGGCCTTGGGCGCGAGCAGGCAGGCCGCGACCACCAGCGGCCCCGCGCACGGTCCGCGACCCGCCTCGTCGACGCCGGCGACCGGGCCGAGCCCGCTGCGGATCAACGCCGCTTCGAGCGTGCGTAACCCACTGGCCTTGCGCATCACCACGCGCGGCGGCCACCCATTGCTCTGTACCACTCGGCTCTGCCCCACCGTCCAATTATGCTGCGGCCGCTGATGATCAGTTCGCTTGGGCGTTCTGCGAGCGGACCGGGCCGATCCGGTTCGGCGGCCAAATCTTGAAGACGGCCTTGCCACGGACGTTGTCCACGGGGACGGTGCCCTGCAGTTCGTCGGTGATGTGGGCGCGGGAATCGGCGGACTCGTTGCGGTTGTCACCCATCACCCACAGATTGCCCTCGGGCACCTTGACCGGCTTGAACTCGCGTCCGCCACCGGGGCCGTACGGCTGACCGGGGACGTACGGCATGAGGTAGCGCGCGTACGGCTCGTCCAGCGGCTTGCCGTCGACCAGGACTCTGCCTTGCGCGTCGCAGCACTGCACGGTCTGGCCGCCGACCGCGATCACCCGCTTCACCAGATCGTTCTCATCCGGCGGCACCAGACCGAAGAAGGAGAAGAAGTTCTGCACGCCGCGCATGGCGGCGTTGTCGGAGCGGATCGACTGGTAGTGCGTGTTCCACGACGGCGGGCCGACGAACACCACCACGTCACCCGGCTTGGGATCACCCCAGTAGTAGCTCAGCTTCTGCACGTAGATGCGGTCGCCGGTGCACCCGGCGCAGCCGTGCAGCGTGGTTTCCATCGACTGCGACGGAATCACGTACGGGCGCCCGACGAAGGTGACCATCAGCGCGGCGATCACCGCCGCGATCACCACGAGGATCGGCAGCTCCTGCCAGAACGGTCGCTGCTTCTTCTCGCGCCGCCGCCTGCCACGACGCGACCGCACCCCCTCGTCGTCCGAATCGGACACCGACACCGACCCACTTTCGTCTGCCACGCCGAACAGATTAGCCCGGCACCCTGAGACTCGTCCGACGCCGTGCGATCGGCGTCACACTATTTCGATTGCGGATCCTGCGAACGCACCGGCCCGATGCGTCCCGGCGGCCAGATCTTGAACACCGCTTTGCCACGAACATTGCCGGCGGGGACGGTTCCGTGGAGCTCATCGCGGGCGTGCGCGCGGGAATCCCGCGAGTTGTTGCGGTTGTCGCCCATCACCCACAGATTGCCGTCCGGCACCTTGACCGGCGCGAACTCACGTCCGCCAACGGCACCGAAGGGCTGGCCGGGTGTGTACGGGATGGTGTAGGTGGCGTATGGCTCGTCCAGCGGCTTGCCATCGACCAGCACTCGGCCTTGCGCGTCACAGCACTGCACGGTCTGACCGCCGACCGCGACCACCCGCTTCACCAAGTCGTTCTCATCCGGCGGCACCAGACCGAAGAAGGAGAAGAAATTTTCGACGCCCCGCATGGCGGCGTTGTCGGAACGCTTCGATTCGTAAGTGTCGTTCCACGATGGCGGCCCGACGAACACGACGACGTCACCGGGCTTCGGGTCGCCCCAGTAGTAGCTCAGCTTCTCGACGTAGATGCGATCCCCGGTGCAACCGGCGCAGCCGTGCAGCGTGGTTTCCATCGACTCGGACGGGATCATGTACGGCCGCCCGACAAAGTTGACCAGCAATGCGGCGATCACCGCCGCGATCACGACGAGGATCGGCAGCTCCTGCCAGAACGGCCGCTGCTTCTTCCCGCGCCGCCCGCGGCGACGCCCTACCCCCTGGTCAGCCGGCTCTGCCGATGACTCACTGTGCTCTGTCACACCGAAAACAGTAGCCCGGCACCGGAACTGAGTTCCGAGGCCGGGCTACCAGACGCTCTATCGCGCGGAGAAGCTACGTCAGCGCTTTTCCTTGATCTTGGCGGCCTTGCCGCGCAGATCGCGCAGGTAGTACAGCTTGGCGCGGCGGACGTCACCACGGGTGACGACCTCGATGTGGTCGATGTTCGGGGTGTGCACCGGGAAGGTGCGCTCCACGCCGACACCGAACGACACCTTGCGGACCGTGAAGGTCTCGCGGATGCCGCCGCCCTGGCGTCGGATGACGACGCCCTTGAAGACCTGGATGCGCTCCTTCGAGCCTTCGATGACCTTTACGTGCACATTGAGGGTGTCGCCCGGCCGGAAGTCGGGGACGTCGCTGCGCAGCGACTTCTCGTCGACGAAGTCAAGGGTGTTCATTTCCATCCTTATGGGTTCGCGCGAACAGAGGACCCTGGCGGCACATCGCGTGCTCGACCGGTTCATGCTCCGATTAAGGGGGTGCGCCGGGCAGAGACTCTCCCAGGGCAACCTGAGTATTGTGCCAGATCAGCGGGTCGCGGGGAAAATCGGCCCCTGGATCAGGCCGGCGCCTCGGGCACCGCGAACAGGCGGATCCGCATCGGCTCGGCCCCATCGGGTGCGTTCTCCCGGTCGACAGTGTATCGCTCGAGCAGCGTCAGATACTCCGACATGAACTCTCCGACCTGGTTTTTCGTCAGGTACGTTCCGTGCCGCTGCACCTGGGCCCAACCATCGGGGCCCGCCCATTCCCGGACGGCTCGCAGGTACAGCTCGATGTCGTGGCCCGACTTCAGCCGGGCCAGATGCTCCGCCGCCGCGTACTCCTCCGGTGCCATGCTCGCCGGGTCTGGTGTGGTGTGGCTGAACGGCAGCGACTTCCACCAGCGCTCCCGACCGGCCGACTTCTCCGCGATCTCGGTGATCAGGCCGAGCTCGGCCAGCTTGCGCAGGTGGTAGCTGGTGGATCCGGTGCTCTCGCCGAGCACCTCGGCCAGCGTCGCCGAGTTCGCTTCGCCATATTTGCCCAGGTAATCGAGGATCCGACCGCGCAATGGGTGCGCGAGCGTGCGGTACAGCGCGGTGCGCTCGGCGCTGGTCATGTCGTCGCTTCTGCGCGGTGCCATGCGACGAAGGATAGCAAAGCTTTCTTTGCAAAGATACGTTTGCAAAGAACTCTTTGCGGCCGTAGCGTGGCCGTCATGCGAATGACAGCCCTGGCCCCTTCCCCGACCCGATTCATCCGCGACAAGGCGCACGTGTTCATCGCCGCCAGCGCGGTCGCTCTGGTGCCGTGGGCCGCAGTCCTCTGGAATACGTTGCCGGACACCGCGCACGTGCGGAACTGGTCGTCGGCGTGGGTCGGCTTGGATCTGTTTCTGGCCGCCGGTTGCGGATTGACCACCGGGTTGTTGCGCCGCAACGACTCCCGAGCGCGACTGGTGGCGTCGGCGGTGGCCGGTGCGGCGGTGATCGACCTGTGGTTCGACCTGGTCACCGCCGACCCCGGCGCCCCGTTCGCGCAGGCGATGCTCTGCGCGGTGGCCGAGACCGCATTGATCGCCGCGTGCATGCATGTCGCGCTGTCACCGGACGGCACGCTGGCGCCGCCGCGCGTACAGCGAATTACTGTTTAGCCCTGCGCATTTCGAGTGGCGCGGTGCAGCGCTGCCGCCAGTCTCTCGTTCTCCGCAGCGTTGAAGCCGAAGGCAGCTCGCCTGCGGGTGTAGCCGTAAGACAGACCGCTGTGCGGGTCGGCGAAGCCATCGGAACCGGCGGCGCCGGTGTGGCCGAAGGCATTCGCGCCGAAGAACGGGTAGTTCAACCCCTTGGCTTCGAAGCCGACCAGGTAGGGCGCGTTGTCGCCGCGGACCAAATCGTGACCGGCGGTCTGGATCGTGGTGAACACAGCGAGCATGTCAGGCTTCAATAGCGCTGCCCGGCCGTCGATTTCGGAGATTGCTGCCGCGTACATGGCGGCCAAGCCACGCGCGCTACCCACACCGCCCATCGAGGCGGGACCGTTCGCTCGCACATCAGCGTTGTTGGGCAGCGAAAACACATCGTCGGGGGTGAAACCAGCGGCATTGAGGTTGTAGGAGATACCCGGAATGCTGTACGGACCAGGTGAATTCGCCTCGAACGCGGCGCGCATCTCCGGCGTCGCCGACCAAGGCAGGATCGCCAGGTACCGATCCTCCAGTGCCGCAGGCAATCCGAGATAGAGGTCCAGATCGTAGGGGGCTCTGATGCGTTCCTCGAACAGCTCCTGGATCGAACTGCCCATGACGCGGCGAATCACCTCGCCGAGGATGGCGAAGGTGACGAATCCGCCGTAACCCTGCAACACACCCGGCCGGAAGAACGGCCGTTGACCGGCGACGCGTTCGGCGATGAGCCGGTCGTCGGCGAGTTCGGCCGGACGGAAGCCGCCGTCGGCCCCGATCACGCCGGATTTGTTGGTGAGTACCTGCCGCAAGGTGATCGTGACCTTGCCCGCCTCGGCGAACTCCGGCCAGTAGGCGGCGACCGGCCGATCGAGGTCGAGCATTCCGTCCTGCACCAGCAGCGCCACGACCAGCGTCGCGGCACCCTTGGTCGAGGAAAGCAGGCCGGTCAGTGTTTCGCCGGTCACCTGCGGACCGGCCCAGAGGTCGACCACCGGCCTGCCGTGCACGAAAGCGGCCAGCTGCGCACCGGATTCGCCGTTCTCCTCGGCTACCACATCGGCGAATTCGGCACGCACCGCCTCGAATCCCGGTGCGACAGTTCCCTGTACGTCGTTCATGGTCTTCTCCTCTCTCGGTATTTCAGGCCACCGCTGAACGGCGCAGCAACGTCAGTGGATTGCGCCGGCCGCTGGGCGGCCGCAGCCCCCAGGACGCCAGGCTCAGCCCGGCGAACACCAACGGCCCGATCGCTGCCTTCGGCTCGTCACCGGCCGCGATGTGCGATACCGCCGCGCCGCCGTAGACGAAAGTCAGTCCGGCATAGGCCCATTCCTCGGCCCGCGGATAGCCGGGCAGCACGATCGCGGCCACCGCCGCCGCCTTGGCGACGCCGAGCATCGTCGCGAAATACATCGGATACTCGAGCCGATCGAAAACGTCACGGACGTAAGGAATCCGGGCGACGTCCCAATAGGAGCCGACCACCGATTCGGTGAGCACGACCCCGGTGGCACCCAGGTAGGCAACGCGCCGTGCGAGGTCTTTCGTACCGGTGTTCATGATTTCGTTCCTTCCGTCGCTGTTGCCGCTCTGACGGATGCGGCGGCGAAGAGGTAACAAGCCGCGAGTTGTCACACCTAGCGCCCGCGCTTCGTCATCACTGTGGGACGACAATGCGGAGGAGACCACGTGGACGAATACCTGGCCGACCGATTCGAGACGCACCGCGCACATCTGGTCGCGGTGGCCTACCGGATGCTCGGATCGCTGACGGAGGCCGAGGACGCGGTGCAGGAGTCCTGGCTGCGGTTGGCCCGCACCGATCAGGACGGCATCGACAACCTCGGCGGCTGGCTGACCACCGCCGTGAGCCGGGTGTGCCTGGACGTGTTGCGCGCTCGCCGAGCGCGGCGGGAGGACTTGTTCGAGGAGCAGCTGCCCGACCCGATGGTCCGCCTCGACGACGGCACCGATCCGGAACAGCAGGCGATGCTCGCGGACTCGGTCGGCATCGCGCTGCTGGTGGTGCTCGACTCACTGAATCCGGCGGAACGGCTCGCGTTCGTGCTGCACGACATGTTCGCCCTGCCGTTCGACCAGATCGCGCCGATCCTCGGCAAGACGCCCGGCGCCGCCAAGATGATGGCGAGCCGCGCCCGCCGACGCGTCCAAGGCGGCGCCCCGCCGCTCGACCCGGACCTCCCCCGCCAGCGCCGCGCCGTCGCCGCGTTCCTCGCCGCCGCCCGCGACGGCAGCTTCGACGCCCTGCTGTCCCTGCTCGACCCCGACGTGGTGTTGCGTGCCGACGCCGGCGCCGGTGGCATCCAGATCATCCGGGGCGCGCCCGCCGTCGCCGGACTACTGGACACCTTCCACCGGTTCGCCAACCGCTACGACGTCGCGCACGCCGTGGTCAATGGTGTTGCGGGCCTGCTGAGTACGGCCGACGGCGCGCCGATGTCGGTCATCGCCTTCAGCGTCGCCGACGACAAGATCACCGCCATCGACCTGCTCGCCGACCCGGCCCGCCTGGCAAACCTCCCGCTGCCGACCCCCTAACGCGCAGCCCCGCCCAATTCCTGCGCCCCACCACAACTCTCGCGCGGCGGGTGGCTCAGTCGCGGTCCGGGGTGGTGGCCACCGGCTCGGGGTCGTGGTCCGAGGGGAACAGGGAGAGGTGGTGGCGGTGCGGTGCCGGTGGGGCGGGGACGACGGTGCGGGTCAGCTCCGCCTCGGCGGCGGTGAGCACGTGTTCGACGTCGGGCTTACCGGCGACCAGGTCTTGGACGAAGATCTTGGCGCGAATGACGGGGCGGCGGTAGCGCCGTTCGCGGACGATGGCGCGGTACATGAGGCGGCGGCGATCGGAGTAGCGCCAGCGAGCCCACGGCGCGCCCGGCCGGCTCAAGCGCAGCGCGCCGACAAAGAGCAGCGGCAGGAAGAACATGCCGAACAGGCCGGTCCAGATCTTCCCCTTGGCGATGACGATCGCGGCTAGCGCGAGGTTCACCACCGCGAAGAAGACGACGAACACCCGCACTTCGATGCTCGGGTCACTGCGGAAGTCGTTGATGTCGAGCAACCACAGCGGATGGAAGCCCAGCAGCAGCAACCCGGTCACCGCGAGCGCGACGAACACCGCGTCCACCGAGGTCCGCCCCTGCTCCTCCCAATACACGTCGCGCAGGTAGAAGATCAGCGCGAATTCGTCGAGGGTGAGGGCGGCACCGACACCGAAGGCCGCGGCGAGCACGGCGGCCGTTGTCGCGTCGGCGGTCTGGTACAGGGTGACCATGCCGACGCCGGACGCCAGCACCAGGATCACCCCGAACACCATGTGGTGGATGTGCACCCCGCCGGACCGCAGGTTGCCCGGCCACCAGCGCACCTGTTTCCGGATCAGCCGGACGCTGAGCCGGATCAACAGGAAGCCGACGATGAATCCGAGAAGAAAGCACAGCAGCGGAAGCCTGCCCTGCGCGATCACATCCTCATCGAGCCATCGTCGCATGGGCGCCTGAAACCTCCGTCCGACCTACTGTCCGAAACCGGCCCGGCGCAACGCGTCCGCCATCGAACCGGTCGGCGCGGGCGCGTTGCGGCGTTGGTTGCCGCCGCCGTGCGCCTGGCCTTGGCCCTGAGTCCGTTGCCCAGGATTCCGGCCCTGCTGGTTCTTGCCCTGTCCATTCTGCCGCTCGGGCGCGCCGCCCTTGCGATCACCTTGTCCACGCTGCCGGTTTTCGCCCCGCTCGCCCTTCGCGGTGGCGCCCGGCTCGTCGTCCAGCCGCAGCGACAGCCCGATGCGCTGCCTGGCGACATCGACCTCGAGCACCTTCACCTTGACCACGTCGCCGGTGTTCACCACCTCGCGCGGATCCTTGATGAAGTTGTGCGACATGGCCGATACGTGCACGAGACCGTCCTGGTGCACGCCGATATCGACGAACGCGCCGAAGGCGGCGACGTTCGTGACCACCCCTTCGAGCACCATGCCCGGCTCCAGGTCGGCGACCTTCTCCACGCCCGCGGCGAATTCCGCGGTCTTGAACTCCGGTCGCGGGTCGCGGCCCGGCTTCTCGAGCTCGGTGATGATGTCGGTCACCGTCGGCACACCAAAGCGTTCGTCGGTGAACTCGTCGGCGCGCAGCGCGCGCAGCACGGTGGTGTTGCCGATGACCTCGGTGATGTCGCGTCCGGTCGATTCCATGATCCGCCGGACCACCGGGTAGGCCTCGGGGTGCACCGAGGAGGTGTCCAGCGGGTCGTCGCCGCCGCGGATCCGCAGGAAGCCCGCGCACTGCTCGAACGCCTTCGGGCCGAGCCGCGGCACCTCGAGCAGCGCGGTCCGGCTGCGGAACGGACCGTGCTGATCTCGGTGCGCGACAATGCTTTCCGCGACCGACCCGGCGATGCCGGAGACCCGCGACAGCAGCGGCACCGAGGCCGTGTTGACGTCGACGCCGACGGCGTTCACCGCGTCCTCGACCACCGCGCCCAGCGAACGCGCCAGCAGGGTCTCAGACACGTCGTGCTGGTACTGGCCGACGCCGATCGACTTCGGATCGATCTTCACCAGCTCGGCGAGCGGATCCTGCAGGCGGCGCGCGATGGACACGGCGCCGCGCAGCGACACGTCCATGTCCGGCAGTTCCTGGGTGGCGTACGCCGACGCGGAGTAGACCGACGCGCCCGCCTCGGACACCACGATCTTGGTCGGCTTGTTCTCCGGAATGCGCGAGATCAGCTCGGTGGCAAGGGCATCGGTTTCCCGTGACGCGGTGCCGTTGCCGATGGCGATGAGCTCGACCCCGAACCGGGCGACCAGCGCGCCGAGCACGGCGAGGGACTTCTCGGTCTGTCCCTGCGGCTTGTGCGGGTAGATCACCTCGGTGGCGACTGCCTTGCCGGTGGCGTCGACGACGGCCACCTTCACGCCGGTCCGGTAGCCGGGATCGAGGCCCATGGTGGTGCGGGTGCCGGCCGGCGCGGCGAGCAGCAGGTCGCGCAGGTTCGCCGCGAACACGTCGACGGCGTCCTTCTCGGCGGCCTGCCGCAGCCGCATCCTGGTGTCGATGCCAAGGCTCACTTGCAGTTTGGTCCGCCATGCCCAGCGCACGGTGTCCAGCAGCCACGAATCCGCGGCGCGGCCCTTCTCGGCGATGTTGAACTTGATCGCGATCCGGCCCTCGTAGATGGACCGCTCGCCCGGCTCGAGCTCTTGGGTGTCCGGCTCGAGGTGCAGCGAGAGCACGTCTTCCTTCTCGCCGCGCAGCAGCGCGAGGATCCGGTGCGAGGGCAGCTTGGTGAACGGCTCGTCGAATTCGAAGTAGTCGGCGAACTTGGCGCCCGCCTCTTCCTTGCCCGGGCGCACGGTCGACTTGACCTGACCCCGGTTCCACATCAGCTCGCGCAGCTCACCGACCAGGTCGGCGTCCTCGGCGAACCGCTCGACCAGGATCGACCGCGCGCCGTCGAGCTGCTCGGCGTTGTACTGCGCGGGATCGGTGGTCGGGTCGTTGATGAGCGCGTCGGCGACCGGTTCGTGGCCCGCCTCGCGCGCGATCTGCGCCTTGGTGCGTCGTTTCGGCTTGTACGGCAGGTAGATGTCCTCGAGCCGGGCCTTCGTCTCGGCGAGCATGATCTGCTGGTGCAGCGCGTCGTCGAGTTTGCCCTGGCCACGGATGGATTCGAGGATCGCGCCGCGGCGCTCGTCGAGTTCGCGAATGTAGTGCAGGCGCTCGTCCAGTAGGCGCAGCTGCGCGTCGTCGAGACCGCCGGTGACCTCCTTGCGGTATCGCGCGATGAACGGCACGGTCGAGCCGCCGTCGATCAGCTCGACGGTGGCACGCACCTGGCTCTCCCGCACCGCGAGCTCGTCGGCGATGCGACGGTTCACGCTGGCCTGGCTCGCGACACCGGCGGACGTCACGGGTGGAAGCACGGCGGGGTCGGACTCTGCACTAACGGTCTCGGGCGCTGTCGTCACGTCCGGAGACACTACCGGGACCGCCTGACATGAGGCTCGCACCCAGTGGAACCGGGTCGCGCGTGCCGCATCATCGGCTGGTCCGGCCGCGTCCGCCGCCCGTACCCCGGGACGCGCCGAACCCGGCCGAGCACGCTCGACCGGGTTCGATAATTCCTGCGCATGTGCCGAATCGCTTACTGCAGGACCAGTTCCGGGCTGTAGATAGGACTGAACGTCTGACCGTTCTTGGTGACAGCGGTGAAGCTGACATACCGATGCCCCGGCTTGGCGAATGCCGCGTCCACCGTCAATGGCGGCGAGGGGTACCTGCCGTTCAGGCAGGGGAACGGACCGCTGGTGGCGATTTGTTCATTGGTGCCACCGCCGGCATAAGCGTCTTTATCTACGACCGTAACGACCATGGTGCAATTCTTATTGTTGATGGAATCATTTTTGATATTGAGTCCACCGAATGCCCTCGGCACACCGTTCTCCGCGTAAATGCATGATTCCACTTCTGCGGAGCCATCGCTGGTGAGATATAGACCCGAGCAGCTGTACGGACTGTCCGGCGCGGCGACGGCCGCCGGTGCGAGCGCGAGCAGTGGTGCGGCACTGGCGATTACACAGGACAGGACACGTGAAAACGAACCGATTGACATATTAGACCTTTCGCGACCAGATAAAATCAGATCCCCGACGAACGACCTTGTCTCACCCTATGTGTTACATCAGCAAGTCACATGACCACATTAATCGGGGCACCCGATATCAGGTCTCGTCCGGCAACCCGAGCAGCGCTCGGGACAGCTCGCGCATTTCGGCCTTGCGGATCTTGCCCGTGACGGTCATCGGAAAATCGTCCACCACGTGCACATAGCGCGGAATCTTGAAGTGCGCCAGCTTGCCCGCGCAGAACTCGCGGACGGCGGTGGCGTCCAACGGCGGCGCGCCCTCGCGCATCCGGACCCAGGCCATCAGTTCCTCGCCGTACTTCGGGTCGGGCACGCCGATCACCTGGGCGTCCAGGATGTCGGGGTGGGTGTAGAGGAATTCCTCGATCTCGCGCGGGTAGACGTTCTCGCCGCCGCGGATGACCATGTCCTTGATCCGGCCGGTGATCGCCAGGTAGCCGTCGTCGTCCATCACGCCGATGTCGCCGGTGTGCATCCACTGGGCCGCGTCGATGGCCTCGGCGGTCCTTGCCTCGTCGTTCCAGTAGCCGAGCATCACCGAGTAGCCGCGGGTGCAGAGTTCGCCCGGCTCGCCGCGCGGCATCGTGAGACCCGTTGCGGGGTCCACGATTTTGACCTCGAGGTGCGGGCCGACCCGGCCGACGGTGGCGGTGCGCCGGTCGATGCCGTCGTCGCGGCGGGTCTGGGTGGAGACCGGCGAGGTTTCGGTCATGCCGTAACAGATGCACACCTCGTGCATGCCGAGCCGGTCGATCACCCGCTTCATCACCTCGACGGGGCAGGGCGAACCCGCCATGATGCCGGTGCGCAGGCTCGACAGATCCGGTGTGGCGGAATCCAATTCGGTGAGCAGGGCAATGAACATGGTCGGCACGCCGTAGAGCGAGGTGCACCGTTCGGACTCGACGGCGGCCAGTGTCGCCTTCGGATCGAAGGCCGGTGCCGGGATCACCACTGTCGCACCGTGACTCGTGCTGGCCAGGTTGCCCATGACCATGCCGAAGCAGTGATAGAACGGCACCGGCACGCAGATCCGGTCCTGGTCGGTGTAGCCGCACAGCTCGCCGACGAAGAAGCCGTTGTTCAGGATGTTGTGATGGCTCAGTGTGGCACCCTTGGGGAAACCCGTTGTGCCCGAAGTGTATTGGATGTTGATCGGATCATCGATGGATAGCTCCGCCGCGAGCACAGCCAAGCGGTCCGCATCGATCGCCGTCCGCGCCAGCGCTTCCCACTCCGGGGTGCCGAGCACCAGCACCTGGTCCAGCTTGGGACAGTTCGGCCGGACCTCCTCGATCATCGCGACATAGTTCGACGTCTTGAACTCCGGCGCCGCGACCAGCACCCGCACGCCCGCCTGGCGCAGCACGTATTCCAGCTCGCTGGTGCGATAGGCCGGGTTGATATTGACCAGGATCGCGCCGATCTTCGCCGTCGCGTACTGCACGAAGAACCACTCGGCACAGTTCGGCGCCCAGACGCCGACCCGGTCGCCCTTCCCGATGCCGCGCGCGGCCAGGCCGGTTGCCATCGCGTCGATCGCGGCACCGAGCTCGCGATAGGTCCAGCGCCGACCGGAAGCCTTGTCCACCAACGCCTCCCGGCCCGCGAAGGCGGCGACGGCGCGGTCGAGGTTGCCGCCGATGGTGTCACCCAGTAGCGGCGTGTCCGAGGTGCCGGACGCATAGCTCGGGTTCGACATCACTTGTTTCCCCGCTGCCGCAGCACGAATCGTTGCACCTTGCCGCTCGGCGTCTTCGGCAGCTCGGTGAGGAAGTGCACCGTGCGCGGGTAGGCGTGCGCGGCGAACTTCTTCTTCACCAGATCCTGCAACTCGGCCTCGAGCCGGGTGCCGACCGCGGATCCGTCGCGCACCACCACGAAGGCCTCCAGCACCTCGCCGCGCAGTTCGTCCGGCATGCCGACGACGGCCGCCTCGGCGACCTGCTCGTGCAGCAAGAGCACACTCTCCACCTCGAACGGGCCGATACGGTAGCCGGACATGATGATCACGTCGTCGTCGCGGGCGGAGAAACGGAAGCAGCCGTTCTCGTCCTGCGAGCCCGCGTCGCCGGTCAGGTACCACCGTCCGTCCGCGGTGTAGCGCTGGGCGGTGCGTTCCGGGGCATCGAGGTAGCCGAGGAACCACAGCAGTGGACTGTTCTCGGTGTCGATGGCGACGCGGCCGAGCTCACCGGTCGGCGCGACGGTGTCGGCGTTGTCGGCCAGCACCGCACAGGTCCAGCCGGGCAGCGATCGGCCCATCGAGCCCGCGGGGACGTCGGCGTCGAGCGCCTCGTGCCAGGAGTTACAGATGAGCATGCCGTGCTCGGTCTGCCCGTAGTGGTCGCGCACGGCGACGCCGAGATGCTCCAGCGACCAGGCGACGACCTCGGGGGTCAGCGGCTCCCCCGCGGAGGAGGCGCGCCGCAACGTGGCATGCAGGTGCGGTGCGGTCCGGTCGGCACGCAGTGCGCGATACACCGTCGGGGCGGCGGTGAAGTTGGTGACGCCGAAGCGTTCCAGCACCTGCCAGGTGAGCGTCGGCGAGAACGCGGCGTGCAACAGGATGCTGCGGACGCCGCTGGCCAGCGGGGCCATGATCGCCCAGTAGAGGCCGTAGGCCCAGCCCGGATCGGCCGCGTTCCAGAACACGTCATCCGCGCGAACGTCCAGGGCGAACTCTTGATACGCCTGGAACGACGCCAGCGCGCGCAGCGGAATCGGCACGCCCTTCGGGGTTCCGGTGGTGCCACTGGTGAACAGCTCGACCAGCAGTCCGTCACCACCCACCGCGACCGGCGCACCGGGTGAGTCGTCGGCAAGCAGGTCCGCCATGCCCAGCGTGCCCTCGGGCGCGTCACCGCTGACGATGACCTGCCACGACGCGTCGGCGGGCATATCCGGGCCGGGGGCCAGCTTGGGTGCCTGATCGGCATCGGCGATGACGATCGACGTGCCGCTCGCGTCCAGACGGAACGCGATGGCGGGCGGGGCGAACGCGGTGAACAGCGGAACATGCACCGCCCCGAGACGCCAGATTCCGAGCAACGCCACCACCAGGTCGGTGGACTTCGTCATTAACGTCGCGACCCGATCATGCTGCCGGACCCCGAGTTCCGCCAACCCCGCGGCGAAGCGAGTCGACCGCTCGCGCAGCTCGCCGTAGGTGAGATCGATCGAGGACAGATCGCGCTCGATGATGGTGAAGGCGATGCTGTCCGCCGGATGCCGATCGCACAGTAGGTCCGCCGCGGACGCGTCGGGCCGGTCGTACATGCCCAGCAGTTCGCGCACCCGGGGATTCAGGTCGGTACCCATCTTCGCCACTCCTCATCGTGATCCAGCTCACCCAATAGGATGTGGGTCACACCGAGTCCGCTACTACCCCCGAAAAGGGGTGAGTCCCATGACCGAGCGCAGCGAGGGAGTCATGATGCAGCCCGCCCTGGGGCATGACGGAGCCGAGCGCCAGCGAGGTGGAGTCATGATCCACCCCGCACTGCTGCGACCGCGTGACGCGGACGCGTTGCGCGCCGAGATCCGCTGGGTAGCGGGCGCGGCCGGGGTGCCGGTGGCGTTCGGCGGGGAAGTACACGACGACGCGCTGTTGCTGTCGGAATTCGTCGGCACGTTCACCAACGGCCTGCGCGGCCTTTCCGTGCTGCGCACCTCGGGCCTCGGCGGCCGGGTGATGGATTCCGGGCGCCCCGCCTCGGTCACCGACTACGTCAATACCTCCAGCATCACCCACCACTACGACGGCCCGGTCTCCGGCGAAGGACTCCGCTCGATCGTGGCCGTCCCGGTGGTCGTCGACAAACGCTCCCGCGCCGTCCTCTACGCCGCCACCCGCAGCGCGAGCCCGCTCGGCGACCGCACCGCCGACCTGGTCGTGCAGGCCGGTCGCCGCCTCGCGGCCGAAATCACCATCCGCGACGAGGTGGACCGCCGCCTGCGCCTGCTAGAGACGACCATCCCCACCTCCGACACGGTCCCCGCCGTCTCCGAGGAACTCCGCGATATCCACGCTGAACTCCGCGGCATGGCCCGGTCCGCCGGCGATGACCAGCTCCGTAGCCGCCTGCACACCGTCTGCGAACGCCTGATCCGGGTGATGGTCGGCGACCCGCTTCCGGATGCGCCCCGCCTCTCGCGCCGTGAACTGGACGTGCTGTCTCAAATCGCCCTGGGTTGCACCAATCAGGAAGCCGCCCAACGTCTCTCGCTCGCCCCCGAGACCGTGAAGAGTTATCTCCGCAACGCCATGACGAAACTGGACGCGCACTCCCGCCACGAGGCCGTCGTCACGGCGCGCCGCCACGGTTTGCTTCCCTGAGGGTTAGTGGTCCGCCTCGGGGAGCAGGTCGGGGCGGCGGGCTCGGGTGCGTGCGAGGGATTGTTCGCGGCGCCAGGCGGCGACCTTCGCGTGATCGCCGGAGAGCAGGACCGGGGGGACCTCGAGGTCGCGCCAGGTGACGGGGCGGGTGTAGCTGGGGCCCTCGAGGAGGCCGTCGGAGAACGAATCCTCTTGGTGGGATTGCTGATTGCCGAGCACGCCGGGCAGCAGGCGGACTACGGCCTCGGTCATCACGAGGACGGCCGCCTCGCCGCCGATCAGGACGTAGTCGCCGATGCTGACCTCTTCGACGCGGACGCGTCGGGCGGCGTCGTCGAAGACGCGTTGATCGATGCCTTCGTAGCGGCCGCAGGCGAACACGAGGTGGTCCTCGGCGGCCCAGCGGTGGGCGGTTTCCTGGGTGAACGGGACGCCGGCGGGCGTGGGGACGACGAGCAGTGCGTCGTCGGGGCAGACCTCATCGAGTGCGTCGCCCCATACGGTGGGCTTCATGACCATGCCCGGTCCCCCGCCATAGGGCGAGTCGTCGACGGACTTGTGCACGTCGTGGGTCCAGCCGCGCAGATCGTGCACGTCGAGGGAGATCAGGCCTTTATCGATTGCCTTGCCCAGCAACGCGGTTCGCAACGGTTCCAGGTATTCCGGAAAGATCGTGACGACATCGAGTTTCATGTAATCCCCCGTGCTCTGCGGGACATCGAGTAGGTATACGTCGGCCGGGTAGGCGCAAGACCCCGGTCACCGACCGGGTGCCGACCCACTTATTCCGGGTCGAGGAGGCCTTCGGGCGGATCGATGACGATCAGCCGGTCCGCAAGCGACACGGTGGGCACGATGGCGTTCACGAACGGGATCAGGATCTCCCGGCCGTCATCGGCGGCCTGCACCGAAAGCAGCTCTCCCGCAGCGGAATGCAGCACTTCGCGCACGGTGCCGACCACGGTGGCGTCGGTGAGCTGAACGGTCAGCCCCTCGAGTTCGTGGTCGTAGTATTCGTCCGGGTCGCCGGACGGCGGCAGGTCCTCGCTGTCCACGAAGAACAGCGTGCCGCGCAGTGCGTCGGCCGAGTCCCGGTCGCCGACGCCGGTGAGAAACACCAGAAGCCGGCCCGAGTGCTCTCGGGCCGACTCCACGGTGAAGTCGCGGACTTCCTTGGATCGCGCCAGCCGCCCGCGCAGCGTGTTGCCCGGCGCGAACCGGGCCGCCGGCTCATCGGTACGTATCTCGACGACCAGTTCACCGCGCACGCCGTGCGACTTGGCGACCCGTCCTACGACAAGTTCCATCTACTGATCGGTGTCGACCACGTCGACCCGGATACCCCGGCCGCCGATGCCGGCGACGAGGGTGCGCAGCGCGGTCGCGGTACGTCCACCGCGACCGATCACCTTGCCCAGATCGTCGGGGTGCACGTGCACCTCGACGGTGCGTCCGCGGCGGCCGGTGATCAGCTCGACACGGACGTCATCGGGATTGGCGACGATGCCACGAACAAGATGTTCGACAGCATCGGCCACAACGGCACTCATTACTCGGCGGCCTCAGCGGCGGGCGCCTCGGCGGCCTCTTCCTTCTTGGCGGCCTTCTTCTTCGGGGTGGTGGCTTCGCCGGACGGGGCGTTGTCGGCGGCGGCCAGCGCGGCGTTGAACAGGTCCAGCTTGGACGTCTTCTCGGCCTTGACCTTCAGCGTGCCCTCGGTGCCCGGCAGGCCCTTGAACTTCTGCCAGTCGCCGGTGATCTCCAGCAGGCGCTGGACAGGCTCGGTCGGCTGCGCGCCGACACCCAGCCAGTACTGAGCGCGCTCGGAATCGATCTCGATGAGCGACGGCTCTTCCTTCGGGTGGTACAGGCCGATGGACTCGATGGCCCGGCCGTCCCGGCGGGTGCGCGCGTCGGCGACGACGATGCGGTACTGCGGGTTGCGGATCTTGCCCAAGCGGGTGAGCTTGATGCGAACAGCCATGCTTGTTCTGCCTCTTTCGTAGGTTGGTCACGGCGCAATTCAGCGACCCGCACGGTCTGCGAGCCCGGTTTAGCGCATGGAGTGTGTGACCGCCGCGCGGTACGTAACCGGAGACGGGCTGACACTTGTCCGGAAGGACGGTTGTTCATTGTGCCAGACGGGCAGCGTTCACCTGAAATCGCCCTGCCCGCCTCTCCGCGACTTCAGGCCAGACTCAGGTGCGTCGCCTGTAGCGCTGGCGGCCGACGGTGAAGGGAGAGGTGAGTTAGCCCGTCCCCGACGAGTTACCCATGTCCTGCCGAGATCAGTCGGCCGTCTTGAATACGGCTCCCAAAGTAACCTCATCCGACGGCTATGACCTGCGGTAACGAAGCAGAACCACCCCGGAATCGAACGGGCGCGTCTCGGTGAGTCGCAGCACCGGAATCTCCAGCGCCTCGGTGAACAACCGCCTGCCCTTGCCCTCGACCACCGGATAGATGAACAGCCGATACTCGTCGACCAGGTCGGTGGCGGTGAGTGCATGCACAAGCTGGATGCTGCCGGTCGCCACGATGTCCTTGCCCGGCTGGTCCTTCACTCCGTGGAGCTCGTCGAGCGAACGCAGGACCACCGTGTTCGCCCACTCGGGATCGTCGAGTGTGCTGGATACGACGTATTTCGTCACCATGTTCAGGTGGTCGGTGACACCGCTGGTGTCGTCGGTCTGGTTTGGCCAGTACCCGCGCATCTGCTCGAAGGAGACCCGCCCGAACAGCACCGCGTCGGAACCCGCCATGTGCGCGTTCAGCGTCTCGGTGATGTCGGACTGATCCACCCCCGCCGCGTTGGCCACGTTGAACCATTCCGCGGCCTCGATCACGCCGTCGAGGGTGATGTTCTCGGTGACAATCAGATCCCGCATCGTTGCTCCTCAGGTCGGAAACCTTTGCTGGAGAAGACGCGGCGCGGCAACCGAATTCATCGGTACCGGAAGAACTCTTACGCGGCCGGGGCCGCTGCGGTGAGGGCGCGGGTCTGCGTCCACGGCCCGCCCCACCACAGCTGCCAGCCGAGCGAACGGGCGGTGAGGCTTCGGGCGCCGTTGGCGGTGAGGGTGGTCTCGTATTCGCCGGTCCGGCCGATATCGACCAGTACCAGATGCCCGCCGGGGCGCAGCACGCGCAGCGCCTCACGTACCGCGGCGGCCCGGCCCGCGGACGCTTTGATGTTGTGGATGGCGAGACTGGAGACGATCACATCGAATTCGTCGTCGCGGAACGGCAGCGCGGTCATGTCGCCGGTGTGCAATTCGATGCGGTCGGCGACGTTTTCGGCGACAGCGTTGCGTTCGGTGGTGGCGATACTGTTGCCGGACTGGTCGACCGAACGCCACAGATCGATGCCCACCGCACGCCCTTCCGGCAGCCGCTTCGCCGCGGCGAGCAGCACCGCGCCGCGGCCGCAGCCCAGATCGAGCAGTCGCTCATCGCCGCGCAGTCCCAGATCGTCGAGCAGGCCGTCCCACGCGCGGAACTTGCCGCGGCGGGTCGCATGCAGGAACAGTCCGAACTGCGCGGCCATGACGAGGCCGATCACGAAGGTCAGCCACGTTTGTACAGTGTTGCCTGCCAGCGCGTTGGCGATCGCGGCGATCAGGAAGCCGATCGCCAGAACGCCGAGCATGAGCATGATGGGTGGCGCGTCGAAGCCGTAGGACGCTCGCCGCGATGTGGTCGTCGTCACAGGGTCGATTCTATCGAGCTCTGAAGTTTTCGCGCCCCAACAGTTTTCAGGGCTGCCACGATCAACGGACCAGCGGAGCGAGCGTGCGTCCGGCGAGATCGACCGCGCCGGACTGATGTCCGTTGGTGATCATGTTGACGATGATGCCCTGCACGCCGTGGTCGAGGACCCTGGTCTGCAACTGCTCGGCAACCTCATCGGGCGAGCCGGCGAATTGCCGATCGGCGATGCTCTCCTTGCGTTCTTCCTCGGAGAGCGCGTCCACATCGACGCCGATGCCGCGCAGCATGTCCCGCTGTTCCTTGCGCGCTTGATCGCCGTCCTCGTCGACCATCAGGAAGCACAGGTAACTGACCTCCAAGGTGGACGGATCGCGGCCGACTTCGGCACAGCGCTGGTGCAGTGCCGCCATCTTTTTCGGCAGTTCCGAGGCATTGCAGATGATGTTGAGATGGTCGGCGAAGCGGGCGGCCAACGCGAAGGTCTTCTTCTCGCCCGACCCGCCGAGCAGGATCGGCAGATCGTCACGCAGCCGAGGCTCGTTGATCGCGTTGTCGGTGTGATACCACTTGCCGTCGAAGGTGGCGTGCTTGCCGCGCAGCATCGGCTGGATGATCTGCAACGCCTCGTCGAGGCGCTCGAAACGATCGGTGAAGGTACCGAATTCGAAGCCATAGGACTGATGCTCCAGCTCGAACCACCCCGCCCCGATGCCGAGTATCGCGCGACCCGCACTGACCAGATCGAGCGTGGTAACGGTCTTCGCGAGCAACGCCGGATTACGATAGGTATTACCGGTCACCAAGGCGGACAACTGAATTCGCTCAGTAGCCGCGGCAATCCCGGACAACGCGGTATAGGCCTCCAACATCGGATCTTCCGGCGTACCGATACCAGGCAACTGATAGAAATGATCCATCACGAACACGGTGTCGAACCCCGCCGCCTCAGCCTCCCTGGCCTGCGCGACCACCGTCGGAAACAGCTCGGAAACCGGCTGTCCATAGCTGAAGTTAGGCATCTGATAACCGAGACGAATGCTCATACCGCCCGACGATACGCGCGCCCGCCGTACGCAAAATCCGCACCCTCACTCGGGATCCGCACCGAGAATAGGGCCCTAGAGCGAGTGCGGATCCCGAGTGAGGGTGCGGATCTTCGGTGCGTTGGCGCGTTAGCGGTGGGCGGTGACGGGGGTGTGGCGGGGGTAGAGGCGGCCGCGCAGGATTACGGCGTAGGGGGTGGTCAGGATCTCGGGGGTGGTGCGGGGGTCTTGTTGGTAGACGACGAAGTCTGCGGGGGCGCCGGGTTCGATGGTGGGGTGGCCTAGCCAGGTTCGGGCGTTCCAGGAGGCGGCGCCCAGGGCGTCGTGGGGGGACAGGCCCGCCGTGGATAGGGCGGTGATTTCGTCGGCGATGCGGCCGTGGCGGATGGAGCCGCCCGCGTCGGTGCCCGCGAAGATAGGGACGCCCGCGTCATGGGCGTTGGCGACGGTGCCGCGGACGCGGCGGTGCAGGTCGCGCATGTGCGCGGCGTAGGTGGGGAATTTGCCTGCGCTGTCGGCGATTTCGGGGAAGGTGTCGATGTTGACCAGGGTGGGCACGAGGGCGGTGCCGTGTTCGACCATCATCTCGATGGTGTCGTCGGTGAGGCCGGTGCCGTGCTCGAGGCAGTCGATGCCCGCGTCGATCAGGCCGGGGAGCGCGTCCTCGCCGAAGACGTGCGCGGTGACCCGGGCGCCGTTGGCGTGCGCGGCGTCGATGGCCTCCTTGAGGATGGCGTCGCTCCAGAGCGGCCGCAGGTCGCCGGCGGAGCGGTCGATCCAGTCACCGACGATCTTCACCCACCCGTCGCCGAAGCGGGCCTGCTCGGCGACGATCTCCGGCAGATCGCGTTCGTCGTCGAGTTCGATGCCGAGCTCGCGGATGTAGCGCCGGGGGCGGGCGATATGACGGCCCGCACGGATGATCCTGGGCAGTTCCGCATGATCGTCGATGAACCGGGTGTCGATCGGCGACCCGGCGTCGCGCAAGAGCAGCGCGCCCACGTCTCGTTCGGTCTCGGCCTGCGCGATCGCCCCGTCCCGATCCTCGTCTCCCCCGCCATATCGGATCCCGACATGGCAATGCGCGTCGACCAGTCCCGGCACGATCCACCCTGTGCGACACAGTGTTTCAGCACCCGGAACCGGCTCGAACGACACCAGCCCATCCCGCACCCAAAGGTCGCGGACTTCCTCCCCAGGGAGAACCACACCCCGCAGATGCACTGTTCCGCCTCTCCGCGACTTCAGGCCAGGCCTAGGTGCCGCATTGGTGTCGTTGGCGGCCGACGGCAACGAGGGGGTAGGTCAGCCGGTCCCCGACGAGTTACCCATGTGCTCGTGAAATCAGTCGTCACCTCGCCGATCCGACGATAACAGCCTCCGCATTTCACCTGCATGACAGCGCGACCGCGCGAAGTCGCCACTGTCCCGAACGGCGGCAGTCCAGCACGATGCCGCGTACCGACCCGCTCGCCGCGCACGAAACAGCTGGCGAATTCGTGCGCGGCGAACAAGTCCCGCGGTGGGATTACTTCTTGGGGAACTTCAGCTTGGAGATGTCGAAACCTTCGAGGCCGGGGGGCAACTGGTCCAGGCCGGCGGGCATGTTCGAGATGTCCGGCATTCCGGCGGGGAGACCGGGCATGCCCGCGGGCATGCCTGGCAGACCACCGCGCACCTTCGGCGGTGTCGGCCCGCGGCCGCCCTTCTTGCCCTTCTTGCCTTTTTTGTTGTTGCCGCGGCGGGAGCCGGGCATGCCCATTTGGCGGCCCATCATCGCCATCATCTTCTTGGCCTCGAAGAACCGGTCGACGAGCTGGTTGACCTCGGAGACCTGGACGCCGGAACCGTTGGCGATGCGCAGCCGGCGGGAGGCGTTGATGATCTTCGGGTTGTCTCGTTCGGCGGGGGTCATGCCGCGGATGATGGCCTGCACCCGGTCCAGCGACTTGTCGTCGACGGCGGCGAGGGCGTCCTTCATCTGGCCCGCGCCGGGCAGCATGCCGAGCAGGTTGCCGATCGGGCCCATCTTGCGGATGGCGAGCATCTGATCGAGGAAGTCCTCGAGCGTCATCTCGCCGCTGCCGATCTTGCGGGCGGCTTCCTCGGCCTGTTCCTGGTCGTAGATCTGCTCGGCCTGCTCGATCAGGCTGAGTACGTCGCCCATGCCGAGGATGCGGCTGGCCATCCGGTCCGGGTGGAAGACGTCGAAGTCTTCGAGCTTCTCACCGGTGGAGGCGAACATGATCGGCGCGCCGGTCACCTCGCGCACCGACAGCGCCGCACCACCGCGGGCGTCGCCGTCGAGCTTGGTGAGCACGACGCCGGTGAAGCCGACGCCGTCGCGGAAGGCCTGCGCGGTGGCGACCGCGTCCTGACCGATCATCGCGTCGAGCACGAACAGCGTCTCGTCCGGCTGCACGGCGTCGCGGATGCCCGCGGCCTGCCGCATCAGTTCTTCATCGATGCCGAGTCGGCCGGCGGTGTCGACGATGACCACGTCGTACTGCTTGGCGCGAGCCTCTTCGATACCGCCGCGGGCGACCTCGACCGGGTCGGCGGCGCTGACGCCGAGCGCGTTCTCGCCGCCGCCGATGGAGGTGCCGCCGTGCGGCGCGAACACGGGCACACCCGCGCGCTCGCCGACCACCTGCAGCTGGGTGACCGCGCCGGGGCGCTGCAGGTCACAGGCCACCAGCAACGGCTGATGTCCTTGTCCCTTCAGCCATTTGGCGAGCTTGCCCGCGAGGGTCGTCTTACCGGCACCCTGCAGACCGGCGAGCATGATCACGGTCGGCGGGTTCTTGGCCAGGGTGAGCCTGCGGGTCTCGCCGCCGAGGATCCCGACGAGTTCCTCGTTGACGATCTTGACAACCTGCTGCGCGGGATTCAGCGCCGCGGAGACCTCGGCGCCCTTGGCGCGCTCCTTGATTCGGTTGATGAAACCGCGCACCACCGGCAGCGCGACGTCGGCCTCGAGCAGGGCAAGCCGGATCTCACGACAGGTGGCGTCGATGTCGGCCGGTGACAGACGCCCCTTACCACGCAGATCCTTGAGGGCACCGGTAAGCCGGTCGGACAGGGATTCGAACACCGATCGCGCTCCTGATCTCGGGGGACGTCAATTGCCTCCCAGGGTAATGGGATAGCCGACATGTCTGTGCACGGGGCGGCCTCGCCCATTCACGGCTCGCAAGCGCTCCCTACGGAACGCACGGGAAAGCGACCGGGGCATTTCGCTTCCCGGTCGCTGTATTTCCCACGCTGACAACAGGTCTTATTCCAGCGAACGGCGACGCGGTTTGGCGGTCTTGCGGTAGTCGTGATTTTCCTTGGCCACCATGTACACCGCCTCGCGGGCGGTCAAGCCCAGTTCCAGTGCCAGGTCGTCGAGGATGGCCCATTCCGTGGTGGTGGGGATGCGTGAGTTGGCGACCGTGGAGGCGATGGTCATGGCGGTCACAGCCTGCTGTCCGGTCAATGTCCGACCGGGTAGCCAGGAAACAACCCAGCGATCCCCGCCGACGCACCGCGCCATATGCGTGGTTTCGTCGCTCGTCATCATCGACGCCGAAACAACTTCAATTGCCACCGACGTGCTCCCCTCATGCTAGCGATAGCCAGACGCTCTGATACTAGAACGTGAGGGAGCCTCGAGATATGGGTTCCAGCAAATCATGTGCAACAGATTGGTTACTTGGTAGCGAAGGTCAGGACCCGATGATCTCCGGCCCCGGCATGCCGTCCGCGGGCTTCTTCGGTGCCGGGCGCGGGACGACGGCCAGGATCGCCTTTTCGATGTCCGTCCTGCGGTCCGGGCTGTCCGCGGCGCCGAGGTCGAGGCAGAAGGTGTCGACGACCGCGGACCCCATGGTGACCACCTTCGCCCAGCGGACATCGGCACCGCAGCCCGCCAAGGCGGCCGCGAGTCTGCTCAGCACTCCGATCCGGTCCTCGGCCCGCAGTTCCAGCAGCACCTGCCCGGGCACCGAGGTATCTGACCAGAGCACCCGGGGCTGCGCCTGCGCGTATTGGCTCGGCCCCAGGCCGCCCGCCTCGCCTTCGCGTTTCGTGAGCACAGCGGGAACGTTCAGGTCACCGGCGATGGCGCGAATCAGTTCCTGACGCAACAATCCCGCATCCGGCGGGTCACCGAACTTCGGGGTCACCACGAAAGTGTCGATGGCGGAATCACCTTCGACGCCGAGCGAGGCCGAGAGCACACGTAGCGAGTGCAGCGCGAGCACCCCGGCGGCATCGGAGAGCAGGCCTGCGCTGTCCGGCGCGATCACGGTGACCGTGTAGATGTACTTGCCCTCCCCCGGCTTCAGCTCGACGTGCACGCCGCCCGCCTTGGCCTTGTCGACCAGTTCCGGCGCGATCGGTTCCGGCGTCGGCAGCTCGCCGCCCGCCATGACCAGGCGGCAGCGCCGGACGAGGTCGCCGATCAGCGAGGCTTTCCAGTCGCCCCACACACCGGGACCGGTGGCCAGCGAATCGGCCTCGGCCAGGCTGTGCAGCAGTTCGAGAAGTTCGGGATCGCCGCCGAGCGCGTCGACGACGTGCTGGACGGTGGCGGGGTCGGCCAGGTCGCGGCGGGTCGCGGTGTCGGGGAGTAGCAGGTGGTGGCGCACGATGGCGCTGAGGGTGCGCACGTCGGACGGCCACAGGCCGAGGCGGCGGCCGATGTGGGTGGCCAGTTCGGCACCGACGACGCTGTGGTCGCCCGCGCGCCCCTTGCCGATGTCGTGCAGCAGCGCGCCAAGGGCGAGCAGATCCGGCCGCGCGACCCGGGTGCTCATCGCGCTGGCGTAGGACACCGTCTCCATCAGATGACGATCGACGGTCCAGGTGTGCAGTGCGTCGCGTGGCGGCAGATCCCGCACCGCTCCCCATTCCGGAAGTAGCCTGCCCCACAGGCCCGTTCGATCGAGCGCCTCGATCGCATCGATGGCACCGCGCCCCGCGCCGAGCAGCACGAGCAGGTCGTTGAGCGCGTCCTTGGGCCACGGCTCGCGTAGCTCGGGCGCGTCTTCGGATAGTCGGTTGAGGGTGGTGGCCGACATCGGCAGCCCCGTCTGTGCCGACGCGGCCGCCACCCGCAGGATGAGGCCGGGGTCGCGCTGCGGCCGCGCATCCCTGGCCAGCACCACCTCCCCCGCGTGCTCGACCACCCCCTCATCGAGTGGTCGGCGCACGGGCATCCGACGGAGGCGGGCCAGCCCGCGGCGCGGCAAAGCGTTTGCCGCGGTACGCAATCCGACATCCACCGAGTAGCTCACCGTCCGCGCGGAATCACTCAGGGTGCGGGCAAGATCGAACCGGTCACCGATGCGCAGCGCCGCCCCGATCTCGTCGGCATCCTGGGCTCGTAGCTGGTCACGGGCTCGACCGGCCACCCGGTGCAGCTCGGTGCGAACGTCCAGCAAACGTCGATGTGCTTGTTTCAGGCCACCTCCCGGCACGTCCGGGCCGAGTCCCGGCATGGCATCGGTCAATTGGGCGATGGCGAGGGCATCGAGCAACTGGATGTCGCGCAGTCCGCCGCGCCCGTTCTTCAAATCGGGTTCGGCGCGATGCGCGATCTCGCCGCTGCGCTGCCAGCGCGCCTCGGCCTGGGCGATCAGCTCGTCGAACCGGGACCGGATGCCGGTCCGCCACTCCCGGCGCACCCCGCCGATCAGCAGGTTGCTCAGGTCGTGATCGCCGACGATGTGCCTGGCCTCGAGCATGCCGAGCGCGGCGATCAGGTCGTCGGCGGCCACCCGCAGCGCCTGCGGGACGGTCCGCACGCTGTGGTCGAGCTTGATGTGGGCGTCCCACAGCGGGTACCAGAGCTGGTCGGCGACCTCGGCGACCCTGGCCGGGTCGACATCGTCGTGCAGCAGCACCAGGTCGAGATCGGAGTACGGCAGCATCTCCCGGCGGCCGAGCCCGCCGACGGCGACCACGGCGAGGCCGCTGTCCTTGGTGATGCCTAGTTCGGTGCCCTTGCTGGTAAGCCACAGCTCGTAGAGGTCGACGAGGGCCTGCCGTAAGGACTCGGCATCGAGTCGTGGGTTGCGCGGCATACCGCCGTCGAGCAGTTGGGTTCGCGCGCGGACCAGATCGGCCGCGCCATTGGATACCTTGCCGCCGTTGGCCGCTCTGCCGTCGTGCTCGTTACTACCCACAACCCACCACCCATCCATACGCCGCGGCCCCGCCCCGACCGGTGCTCCGGTGGGAGGCGGGGCCGCCACTCGATCGATCTTCGTTACAGAGCGTCGGTACCGCGTTCGCCGGTCCGCACCCGGATGATCGTGTCGACCGGAGTCACCCAGACCTTGCCGTCACCGATCTTGCCGGTGCGGGAGGCCTCGACGATCACCTCGACGACCTTGTCCACGGACGCGTCGTCGACGACCACCTCGACCCGAACCTTGGGCACGAAATCCACGGAGTACTCGGCACCGCGGTAGACCTCGGTGTGCCCCTTCTGGCGGCCGTAACCCTGCACTTCGCTGACAGTCATGCCGAGCACGCCCGCCTGCTCGAGCCCGGTTTTGACGTCCTCGAGTGTGAACGGTTTGACGATTGCGGTGATCAGTTTCATGTTCGTCATGCCTCCTTGACGGCCGAACGTGCCGTGCTGCCCAGCGCGGCGAAATCGTAGGCGGTTTCCGCGTGCTCGGACTCGTCCAAGCCCACCGCCTCGGCCTCGTCGCTGACTCGCAGCCCAATGGTGAACTTCACGATATAGGCAATGATCAGGCTGGCGATGAAGGAGAAGGCAAGTACCGCACCGGCACCCACCGCCTGCCGCCACAGCTGATCGACGCCGCCGCCATAGAACAGGCCGGTCTTGCCCGCGCCCGCCTCCGGCGCGGCGACCAGGCCGACCATCAGGGTGCCGACGATGCCGCCGACCAAGTGCACGCCGACCACGTCGAGCGAGTCATCGAAACCGAACTTGAACTTCAGGCCCACGGCCAGGGCGCACAGCGCGCCGGCGACCGCACCGATGATCAGCGCGCCGAGCACGTTCACCGAGGAGCAGGACGGGGTGATGGCGACCAGACCGGCCACGACACCCGAGGCCGCGCCGAGCGAGGTCGGCTTGCCGTCCCGGAACTTCTCCACCAGCAGCCAGCCGAGCATGCCCGCGCAGGTCGCGAAGGTGGTGGTGAGGAAGGTCGAACCGGCCAGGCCGCCCGAGGTGACCGCGGAACCCGCGTTGAAGCCGAACCAGCCGAACCACAGCAGACCGGCGCCGAGCATGACGAACGGCAGGTTGTGCGGGCGGAACGCGGTGGTCGGCCAGCCCTTGCGCTTGCCGAGGACGAGCACCAGCGCGAGACCGGCCGCACCGGCGTTGATGTGCACCGCGGTGCCACCGGCGAAGTCGACCGCGAGCAGCTTGTTCGCGATCCAGCCGCCCTCGTGCACGACGGTGCCGTCCGCGTCCTTCACGTCGAAGTCGAAGACCCAGTGCGCGACCGGGAAGTAGACCACCGTGGCCCAGATGCCCGCGAAGAGCAGCCAGGAGCCGAACTTGAGGCGGTCGGCGACCGCACCCGAGATGAGGGCAACCGTGATGATGGCGAACATCAGCTGGAAGGCGACGAACACACTCATCGGAATGGTGCCCGCGAGGGGAATGTTCGCCGCCGCGGTGGTCACCGCGCCGCTGGCGTCCTTGACCTCGGCGACCGAGTTGCCACCGATCAGACCCTTCAGTCCGAAGAACTGCGCGGGGTCACCGATCACGCCGAACTTGTTGTCGCCGAATGCCGTCGAGTATCCGTACAGCGACCATAGGACGCCGATCAATCCCATGGCACCGACACTCATCATGATCATGTTCAGCACGTTCTTCGAACGGACCATGCCGCCGTAGAAAAATGCCAGACCGGGCGTCATCAACAACACAAGCGCTGAACTCGCCAGCATCCATGCGGTGTCACCAGTGTCCGGTGCACCGGTAAGGGGAAAAGCCACCTTGAAGTCCTCCTCATCTCGGGCCCTGCCGACTCCGGCAAATGGACCTGCACAGAAGGGTGCTCACTTGGTGTTTCATCCACAGAGCTGGCGTGTTTCGCCTGCGTGAACGGATAGGCCAGTTGTGTTGCTTCCACGTTTCGTGGCTTACGCCCCGAGTTTCCGGGCGGACCGGCGGCTAGCTCCGGACAAAAGGGATATGCGGTTACCGGCGAGTAGAGCTAGCAAACATTCCGTTTGCGGTGCCTTTCACCGCAAACACAACGGATACCAACTCGAATTTCACCACGCACTCGAATAGCTCGAAATCATCCCACCTAATACGGCCATACCCGAACCGACCGAAGGCGCCCTTCATACTGTCGGGAAGTGCGAAGGGCGCCTTCGGTCGGACTGTATTCAGGCCTAGCCGAGTAGGGCGTCCACGAAGGCGCCCGGTTCGAAGGGGGCGAGGTCGTCGGCGCCCTCGCCGAGGCCGACCAGCTTCACCGGGACGCCGAGTTCGTGCTGGACCTGGAAGACGATGCCGCCCTTGGCCGTTCCATCGAGCTTGGTGAGCACCACGCCGGTGATGTCGACCACCTCGGCGAACACCCGCGCCTGCATCAGGCCGTTCTGGCCGACGGTGGCGTCGAGCACCAGCAGCACCTCGTCGACGGCGGCCTTCTTCTCCACCACCCGCTTGACCTTGCCGAGCTCGTCCATCAGGCCGGTCTTGGTGTGCAGGCGGCCCGCGGTATCGATCATCACCACGTCGACGCCGCGGTCGATGCCCGCGCTGACCGCGTCGAACGCGACGGCGGCCGGGTCGGCGGATTCCTTGCCGCGGATGGTGTCGGCGCCGACCCGCTCACCCCAGGTCTGCAGCTGGTCGGCGGCGGCGGCACGGAAGGTGTCGGCCGCACCGAGCAGCACGCGGCGGCCGTCGGCGACGAGCACGCGGGCGAGTTTGCCGGTGGTGGTGGTCTTTCCAGTGCCGTTGACGCCGACGACGAGCAGGATCGACGGGTGGTCGGCGTGCGGCAGCGCGCGGATCGAGCGGTCGAGCTCGGGGCGCAGCGCCTCGATCAGTACGTCGCGCAGCACCGCGCGGGCGTCGTCGGTGGTGCGCACGCTGCGCGAGGCCATCTCCTCGCGCAGCCGCTTGACCACGGCGGCGGTGCTCGCGGTGCCGAGGTCGGCGAGCACCAGGGTGTCTTCTACCTCTTCCCACGAGTCGTCGTCGAGGTCGCCGCCGCCGAGCAGGCCGAGCAGGCTCTTGCCGACCGCGTTCTGGGAGCGGGACAGGCGGCCGCGCAGGCGGACGAGGCGGCCCGCGGTGGGGTCGATGTCTTCGAGGGGAATGGGGGCTTCGGCGCCGGCGGCGGTGTCGGGGGCGGCCGTCGCGGGCGGGGCCGCATCCGTTCCGCTCAGCGGGGCGGATGCTCCGGCCGGGGCCGCGCCCGTCTGAGGCGCACTCGTTGTGGTGGGAGCTGTGCCCGGCTCGGCCGAGGTCGATTCAGAAGACGCATTCTCCGACTCGGCGGGCGCGGTGCCGGATTCGGCGGGCGCGGTACCGGATTCAGCGGATGCGGTGCCGGATTCAGCCGGGGTAGTCGTACCCGTCGCTACGGACCCCGCGTCCGTTCCCGTCGGCGCGGCCGCCACGTCCGTGCTGGATTCGGTGTCCGGCACCTCGACGACGTCGGTCTCCGGCAGCGCGACATTCGTGATGCCGCGCTTCGGTGCGTCACGCGGGATGGCCGCGTCGTCACCGACGTGCGGCTGGCCGTCGGTGTCGGTCCGCTCGACCGGCTGCGGCTCCTTGGTCGCGGTGCCGCCCTGGGTGAAGCTGAAACCACCCGACGCCGAGTAACCACCGGACTTGTCGGTCAGTTCTTGGTCGGCGGGCGGCGGCGTCAGCGAGACCCGGGAGCGCTTGTACCGGACAAATCCGACAACAAGCACCACCAGCAGCAAGGCGGCGACGACGGCGATCAGGATCCAGGCTTCGGAACTCACGCGCCCATCCTTGCAGAACGAAGCGACCTGCTTTACCACGCCGCCCCGGGGCCGAGACACAACCCCCGAGATTTCTTGTCCTGCGGAACTTCTCGCACGGTGGCAATAGGATCGGCGACGTGACCGATCGAAACGTGCTTGGGGGGCCGCTGGAAGAGTGCGGCGCCGATCCTCTCACCGGCTTCTACCGGGACGGCTGCTGCAGCACCGGGCCGGAGGATCTCGGTAGCCACACCGTGTGCACCGTCGTCACGGCCGAATTCCTGGAACATCAGGCGTCCATCGGCAACGATCTCAGTACGCCGCGCCCGGAGAACAACTTCCCGGGCCTACAACCAGGAGACCGGTGGTGCGTGGTGGCCGTGCGATGGCTGCACGCGCATGAGGACGGTGTCGCCGCACCAGTGGTGCTGGCCGCAACGCACGAAAACGCCCTGGAAGTGATCTCGATGGACATCCTCCGCAAATACGCCGTCGACGTGCCCAACGACGTCAGCGACCTGTTGTAAACCGCCCATCCCCGGCGGCAGCCCGTGGCGCGAGCCGCGGCTGCCGACCGGCCCTGTCCACCCCCGCCCGTCTATGCCACGTCCAGTTTCGACCCCCGTCGCTTTTGCGCCATCCGATCTCCCCCTCGCACAATGAGATTCAGATCACTCTGCCGCCGCGCTCGTTGCCGTGAATTTGCATGTCCCTTAAGATCCGTGCCCACCGCGGGCGCCCAAACGGGTATCCCAGCCGCAGGCGCGGCAGTTGTCCACGGCTCATGCGCGCCGGGCGGCGGTGCGCTGGCGGTGCGCTTTCTGGCGGCAGGCCGCCGAGCAGTAGCGCGGGCGACGGCCGGTTCCGGTGTGCCGAACCGTCGAGTCGCAGACGGGGCAGTGCCGCTCGCCGGTTTCGTTACGTTCCGACAATTCGTTACGCGCATTGGCTTCCGCGACAGGATTCGTTATGCCCGGCGTGGCGCGCATGGCGTCGAGGACGATCGCGGCAGTGCGGTCGAGCTGCCCTTTGGACTGCTGAAGACGTTGGATGGCAACGCATCCGGTGAAGATGGCCAGCACATCGGACACCTCGATATCGGCGCGCACCGCGCCCTGGCGCTGCGCGGCCAGCAGCAGCGCACCCAACGCCCGATGGAAGCGCGCACCCGCGCTCATCAGCAAGGCGCGCGGCCAGCCGTCGTCGGATTGCACCAGTTCGCACAGCGCCTCGTTGCCGGGCGTCGACGCCACCACCTCGGTGCAGAAACCGAAGAACGCGGCACCGGGGTCGGGCGCGTCGAGGTGGTCGGCGGCGAGCTTGGCCAGCCGATCGACGCGCTGCTGCATAACCGCTTCCAGCAGATCGAATTTCGTCGGGAAGTGCCGATAGACGGTACCCGCGCCGACCCCGGCCCGACGGGCCACCTCGGCCAGCGACACCGAGGCGCCGTGCTCGGCGAACGCCCGCTGCGCGGCGGCAAGTACCAGTGCGCGATTTCGCCTGGCATCGGCTCGTGCCGCGGTGTTCGGCGCGGCGTCGACTGAAGCGGTCATTTCGTTACGGCCTTCCCTTGCCTGACCTGGTCAACCGGGTCATGGCACCCGTATGGTCGGAAATACGGGTTGTCCGACCCGATTCTATCGACAGAGAAGGCACGCATGTCCCCTCAGCACAACCTCGTCCTGGTCACCGGAGCCACCGGCAAGCAGGGCGGCGCGACCGCCCGCAGGCTGCTCGCGGATGGCCGGGCGGTGCGGGCGCTGGTCCGCGACCCACACGCACCCGCCGCGCGAACGTTGGCCGCCGCGGGCGCGGAACTAGCCGTCGGCGACTTCGACACCCCCGACACTTTGCCCGCCGCACTCGCCGGTGTCACAGCGCTTTTCGCGGTGCCACCGGCCGCGCACGGCCCGCGGGGCTGGGATGCCGACCTCGAGGCGCAACGCGGCGAGGCACTGGTCGACGCGGCCCGCCGAGCGGGCGTCGAACAGATCGTGTTCACCGGCATCGCCTCGTTCCACGGCGACGGCGACAACACCTGGGGCGCCAGTGGTAAGAACCGCATCGAGGCCGCCATCGCGGCCAGCGGCACCCGCTACACCCTGCTGCGCCCAGTCCGCTTTATGGAGAACTACCTGATGCGCGGCTTCCCGGTCGACGGCATCGTCGACGGCGTGCACCGGCATCTTTTCCCCGCCGATCAGCCGATGAAAGTCATTGCCCTGGCCGACATCGCCGCCATCGCCGCGCTGGCCTTCGCCGACCCGGATCGATTGCACGGCAAGACCCTCGAACTCGCGGGCGATGCCGTGACCCCCTCCAGCGCGGCCGAGGCGATCACCAACGCCACCGGCCACCCGGTCCACTACCAGGAACTCGACGAGGCGGCCGCCGCCGAACTCGGCGACTCGATCGCCCGCACCTGGCGCCTGATGCGCGCGACCGGCGGTTGGCGCGCCGACATCGCCGCCCTCCGCGAGATCCACCCCGCCTTGCGCACCTTCGACGCCTGGCTCGCCGAAACCGGTGCCGCCCAGATCAAGTCGTTGCTGGACAGCGACCAGGTCAGCGCGGCACCCTGACGCCACCCGCGCACCTGGCGGCGGGTGTGCGGCTCAGCTGGCGGCGGCACCCACCGGGGCCGTGTTCTGGCCGCGCAGACGCTGCGAGATGACCTGGGTGATGCCGTCGCCGCGCATGCTGACGCCGTAGAGGGCGTCGGCGATCTCCATGGTCGGCTTCTGGTGGGTGATGACGATCAGCTGGCTCTTCTCGCGCAGCTGCTCGAACAGGCCGATCAGGCGGCGCAGGTTGGTGTCGTCGAGCGCGGCCTCGACCTCGTCCATCACATAGAACGGGGACGGGCGGGCGCGGAAGATGGCCACCAGCAAGGCCACCGCGGTGAGCGACTTCTCGCCACCGGACAGCAGCGACAGCCGCTTGACCTTCTTGCCAGGCGGCCGCGCCTCCACCTCGATGCCGGTGGTGAGCATGTCGGACGGGTCGGTGAGGATCAGCCTGCCCTCGCCGCCGGGGAACAGCTTGGCGAAGACGCCGACGAACTCGCGCTCGACGTCCTCCCAGGCCTCGGTGAATACCTGCAGGATCCTGGCGTCCACCTCGGCGACCACGTCCAGCAGGTCCTTGCGCGCGCTCTTGACGTCTTCGAGCTGGGTGGCGAGGAAGTTGTAGCGCTCCTCGAGCGCGGCGAACTCTTCCAGCGCAAGGGGATTCACCTTGCCGAGGGTGGTGAGGTCCTTCTCGGCGCGTTTGGCGCGGCGTTCCTGGGTCGGCCGGTCGTAGGGCATCGGCGCGGGCGCGGTGACCTGTTCGCCGCGCTCCTTGGCCTGCTCGTACTCCTGCCATTCCAGGTCGGTCGGCGGCAACGGCACGTCGGGGCCGTACTCGGCGATCAGGTCGCTGAGCGCGATGCCGAACTGCTCGGAGATGGTCGTCTCGAGCTGCTCGATGCGCAGCGCCGCTTGGGCTTTCGCCACCTCGTCGCGATGCACCGCGTCGGTGAGCTGGGCAAGTTGGGTGGACAGCGCGCGCACCCGCTCCTTGACCTGCTCCACCTGGGCGGCGGCTTCGCCACGGCGGCGGACCAGGTCGTCGCGGCGGGCACCCGCCTCGGCGACCACCTTTTCCAGCTCCGCGGCAACGCGGGCACCGGATTCCGCCACTGCCGCAGCGACTTCGGCCGCCTTCTTACGCGAGGCCTGGGCCCGTTCGGCGCGGGCACGGGTCTCGCGTTCGGCGCGCGCGGCCCGGCGCAGCGAATCCGCCTTGCCACGAACGGATTCCGCGCGTTCCTCGGCGGTGCGCACCGAGAGCCGCGCCTCCACCTCCATCGACCGCGCCTCGGCCAGCGCGGCGGCGGCCTCTTCGCGCTCGCGGCCGGCGGTCTCGGTGCCCGCTGAGGTGCCGTCGGAGTCGATTTCGGTCTGTTCGAGTTCGGCGTTGCGCAGCCGGTCTTCGATTTCGGCGAGCGAGGTGAGCGATTCTTCCCGGCTCGCTTCGGTTTCCGTGCGCTGGGCGAGCAGTCGCTCGCTGTCGGCTTGCGCGGTGCGGGCCGTGTGGCCGAGCCTGCCGAGCCGGTCGTAGATGGCGACCAGGGACTGATCGGATTCGTGCAGCGCCAGCAGTGCCTGGTCGACGGCTTCCTTGCGATCGGCCTGCTCGGCGAGCGCGCCGGACAGTGCCGCCTCGAGTTCCTCGGCCCGGCGTTGCGCCGCGACCAGGTCGGTTTTGGCGCCGTCGATGTCGGCCTGGATCTCCAGCTGGCTCGGCGCGCGGTCGGATCCGCCGAGGAGCCAACCGGTTCCGGTGAGGTCGCCCTCGCGGGTGACCACCCGCAGGTCCGGCCGGGCCGCCACCACCGCCCTGGCCGCGGCCAGGTTGTCGGCGACGGCGATGCCCGCGGTCAACGCCGTGATCGCGCCGCGCACGCTGTCCGGGCACTCCACCACGTCGGCGAGCCAGCGCGCGGCATCCGGCAGCGAGCCGAGCTGCGGACGGCCGACACTCTCGGCACCGAATACCAGCGCGGCACGCCCGCCGTCGGCATCCTTCAACGCGCGGATGGCGTCGTGCGCCGACGCACCGGTGTCCGCCGCGACGGCATCGGCGAGCGGACCGAGCGCGGCGGCGACCGCGGCCTCGAACCCGCCGTGCACCCGCAACAGTCCGGACAGCGGTCCGAGCAGACCCTGCGATCGGTGCTCCACCAGCCAGGCGGCACCGTCGCGGCGGGCGAGTCCCATGCCGAGCGCCTCGATCCGCGCCGACAGCGACGCGACCCGCTTGCTCGCCTCGCGATCCTGTTCGCGCAGTTCGGTCACCCGCTGATCGGCCAGCGCGAGCGCCTGCGTCGCGTGCTCGTGCTGCGCGTCCAGGCCCGCCTCACCGGCGTCGAGTTCGCTGAGTTCGGTCTGCACCGTGTCGAATTCGGCCTGCGCGGCCTCGCCGCGCTGCCTGGCGTCGGCGATCGAGGTGGTCAGCCGGGAGATCTCGCCGTCGAAGGACTGTGCCCTGGTGCGCAGCGTGTCGACCTTGCCGACCAGCCGCGCCACGCCTTCGCGGCGATCCGCGATCGCGCGCACCGCGGCCAGGTGTGCCTGCTCGGCGGCCTTGGCGGCGTGCTCGCGTTCGCCCAGCGCGTCCCTGGCCGCTTCGAGGGTCTCGGTCGCGATCTCGACCGCCTCGCGCAGCTCGGCCTCCTCGGCCTCCACCCGCTCGGCCTCGGCCTCCAGCTGCTCCGGGTCGCGGCCGCTGCCGACCGGCGTTTCGGTGTGGAGGTGCCGGGCGCGATCCTGCGCGATCCGGATGGTCGCGTTGACCCGCTCGGCCAGCGCGGACAGCTGGAACCAGATCTGCGCGGCCGCCTCGGCGCTCGGCGTCAGCCGGGACAGCTGGAATTCCTGCTGCGCCAGTGCGGCATTGGCGGCGTCGAGTTCGCTGTGCACGTTGATGTGCTGCTCGCGGGCGTAGGCTTCCTTGCTCTGCTGGCTCTCCAGTTCGCCCCGGCGGGTCACCAGGTCGTCGGCCGCCAGGCGCATCCGCGCGTCACGCAGGTCGGCCTGCACGGTCTGCGCGCGCCGAGCCACCTCGGCCTGCCTGCCGAGCGGCTTGAGCTGGCGGCGCAGTTCGGTGGTGAGGTCGGTGAGGCGAGCCAGGTTGGCCTGCATGGCGTCCAGCTTGCGGACCGCCTTCTCTTTGCGCTTGCGGTGCTTGAGCACGCCCGCGGCCTCTTCGATGAACGCGCGCCGATCCTCCGGGCGCGATTCCAGAATGGCCGAGAGCTGACCCTGCCCGACGATGACGTGCATCTCGCGGCCGATGCCGGAGTCGCTGAGCAGTTCCTGCACATCCATCAGCCGGCAGGAGCTGCCGTTGATCTCGTATTCGCCGGCGCCGTCACGGAACATCCGCCGGGTGATGGACACCTCGGCGTAGTCGATCGGCAGCGCGCCGTCGGAGTTGTCGATGGTGAGGGTGACCTCGGCGCGGCCGAGCGGCGCGCGGCCCGCGGTGCCCGCGAAGATCACGTCCTGCATCTTGCCGCCGCGCAGCGCCTTCGCGCCCTGCTCGCCCATGACCCAGGTCAACGCGTCGACCACGTTGGACTTGCCGGACCCGTTCGGACCGACCACACACGTGATACCCGGCTCCAACCGCAGCGTCGTCGCGGACGCGAAGGACTTGAAGCCCTTCAACGTCAGGCTCTTGAGATGCAAGTTCGACGACCTTTCCGTGTTGGATCGGCGACCTTCGCCGCCCCACCGTGGTGACGCACGCTGCCTCTCGGCATGCCGAACGCTCACGTCACCGGTTCCGATGGGTGGCCTTCGCCGGTTCCGCGCGCCTACCCGTCGCGCATGCTCCCGTGTTCTGCCTGGTCAGCTGACGCGGGCGACCAGCCATGGTATCCGCCGAGTGTCGAATACCCCCGACGCGGGACGCCCAACGCGGACCGTATGGTGCTTCGGCGATACACGTAGGTTATCGAGTCATCCCGCGATATCGGGTATTTCGATGTGCCCGAGGTTTGCCGGACGCGTCGTCCTACTGTCTACCGCACCGGATCCGGCGCGGCGACCGACGCGCCCACCACACGCAGGACCATAGCGCGCCCAGACAGGGAACGTTGATGCCCGCAGGTAACGAACTCGAGACCTCAGCGGAACCTTTACACCAATAGACCGACGGACTCGCCGCACGCCCTGCCGCCCGGCGACGTCGCCGCATACGATCCAGTCTGATTCGCCAGCGGGAATGTTTGGAGCGCCACAGGATGCCAGCCCCAGCCGGGACCAGTACGGCGTTACGGCTTGCCCGAATCGCCGCGCTCGTGCTCGGCTGCCTGTTGTTTCTATACGCGTGTGAGAACAGCAAGAGTGCCTTGTTGGCGGACAAGTGGATCGAGGTCGCGATCGCGGGGGCGTTGTTGGCGGCCGGGCTCGGTGCGGCGTGGTTCGAGGTCAAGCTGACCGACTATCGCGAGTACGACGACGAGGAACCTCAGCCGGAGCGGGCGGGTATTCGCGGAGGTCCTGCGGACGGCCGCGGCAAAACCCATAGCCGCGAACGCAAAAGCCGATGGATACCGGCCGTGCTCCGCGCCGACGACGAACCCCACACCGGGGCGCACGAGTTCCTGGTCGAGTCCGAGGGCTGGTCGATGCGCGCGAAGATCGCGCGCTCCGGCGACCTCGTCTTCCACGGCCACGATCTGGGTGGCACCTACCCCGCCTACGAATGGATGTGGGTCTTCCACCCCGACACCTTCGCCGAGATCCGCGCCGCCCTCGGCGATGACGAGGGTGAGATCCTCGAACTGCTCGAAGAGGTTGTCCCGCAACTGGATCGGCACGGCCGCCACGACCCCGGCGCTTGGCTGCGCACCCACGACATCCCGGCGACCTATCGCGAGAAGGGCGTGAGCGCGACTCAGGAAACGCGCGAACTCCCGGTCATGCAACCCGGTCTCCCCCGTCCGACTCCTCGACGCGACGAGCCGGTTTCGGCGCGGTCGCACCGAAACGAGCTGCCGTCCAACCGCTCCCGTCGCGAACAGCGCAATGCCGACCTGCGGGACGAAGAGTCGGCCCCCATCCAGACTGCGCCCGCACGCTCGCGGCGAGATCCGGTCGCGCCCTCTAGATCCCGACACGAAGACGCGGAGCCGACGCGGTCGCCATACGACGAACCAGAACCCGCACGCGCACGACGAGATCCCCTCGCCCCCTCCAGATCCCGACACCAAGACCCCGAACCGACCCGGTCGACACACGACGAACCGGCACCCGCGCGCTGGCCTGTCGCCGCGCAAACACGCTGGTCGCCCGAAGACTTCGGGCCCGCGCGTTCACCGTATGAGGACGCCGCTGCTACCCCGACGCGCGATCAACCGGAACCGACACGCGCGCAGTGGCAATCCTCGGCACGCTCGTCGTATGAAGACTTCGGGCCTACCCAGTCACCGTATGAGCCCCCGGCTCAGACGGCGTGGGAGGACGAGCCCGCACCGCACCACGAGGACCCCGCACCGCATTGGCCGGTCCGGGACGAGAACACACGGCCTCCGCTCGAGCGCCGCAGACGGTCACAGTCGGCCCAGGACGATTCCGCACCCGCACAGTCGCCGCACGAGGACCCGGCTGACGCTTGGGCACGACGCCGCCGGCTCGATGCCATCCAGGCACAACTCGAGCAACCCTCGCTCGCCGCACCGGAGCAGCCGTCGCGGGCATATCGCAGGGAACCCGCACAGCCGCAGTATGATTCGCGGCACGGCGACCCCGATGAATTCCTGCCACGACAGCGCAGAGGCGGTTCGGCCGTGCCGCACGATTATGCGGAAGCTGGCCGATACGAGCATCTTTCACCGCCCCGGCAACGCTCCGAGCCGTCCTGGCCGGAGCGCTCCATGCCACGTCCGCGGCAGGCTCCGCGCGAACAGCCCGACGACTATCCCCGGTCATGGACCGACCAGCCCGCCGAGTACGACGAGTCGCCGCCCGCGCGCCGCCGCCGGTCGACCCCGCCGCCGAATGCCGCGGGCTCGGGCCGCCACGCGACATCGCACAGCGCTACGCCGCCTTGGCCGTAGGCGGTCGCGACCGCCGTCAGCCCATGTGACGTGAATACCGGCCGGACTCGAATCCGGTCAGCATCCGGAACACCAGCACCGCGCCCCACGGCCCGATCACCCAGATCGGCCACGGGTAGGTGAATTCGCCGACGCTCAGCGAGATCGCGCCCCAGATGAACAGGACGAGCACGCTCACGCCGAGCCAGCTCGAACCTTCGATCTTCTGCCAAATCGGCATGCGCGGACGCGAATCCGCCTTGCCCGCAGACTCTTTCGGCAGTTTGGGCAGATCCGACAGCACCAGCTGCAGATCGTCGGTGGTGGTGGTCGCGTACACCTGCGCGGTGCGCTGGTCGTACTCGGCGAGGTCGATCCGCCCATCCTCCATGTGCCTGGCGAGCAGGCGCACCACTTTCTCACGTTCGGCGTTCGAAGCGCGGGTACCAGTCGAGATTTCCATTGCAGTTCCCTGTCGACGGTTCCACCCTCCATAGTGGAATGTTCATCAAGAATGAACCCTCCATAGTGGAATGTCAACCCTGTGTGGTCCGACGGGCCCCGGCGCTGGTATCACCACACCGGACGCGGCAGTATGGACGATGCTCAGCGCGCGGGCGTCCAGGGTTCGCGTCGACGAAAACTCCTAGGAGGCATAGGTGTCGGAAACCGTGCGCGGTGTCATCGCCCGTAGCAAAGGCGCGCCGGTCGAGATCGTCGACGTGGTGATCCCCGATCCCGGCGCGCACGACGTGGTCGTGCGGGTACAGGCCTGCGGCGTCTGCCACACCGACCTGCACTATCGCGAGGGCGGCATCAACGACGAGTACCCATTCCTGCTCGGCCACGAGGCCGCGGGGATCGTGGAAACCGTCGGCGCCGCGGTCACCCATGTCGAGGTGGGCGATTTCGTCATCCTGAACTGGCGGGCCGTGTGTGGTGAATGCCGGGCCTGTAAGCGCGGTCGTCCCTGGTACTGCTTCGCGAGCAACAACGCGAGCAAGAAGATGACCCTCACCGACGGCACCGAACTGAGCCCGGCGCTCGGCATCGGCGCGTTCGCCGACAAGACGCTGGTACACGAAGGACAGTGCACCAAGGTCGATCCCGCGGCCGACCCCGCGGTCGCCGGGCTGCTCGGCTGCGGCGTGATGGCCGGCATCGGCGCGGCGATGAACACCGGCAACGTGTCCCGTGGCGACACCGTCGCGGTGCTCGGCTGCGGCGGTGTCGGCGACGCCGCCATCGCCGGCGCGCGGCTGGCCGGTGCGAAGACCATCATCGCGGTCGATCGGGACGCCCGGAAGCTGGCCTGGGCCACCGACTTCGGCGCGACCCATACCATCGACGCGACCAGCGAGGACGTGGTCGAGAAGATCCAGGAGTACACCGAGGGCTTCGGCGCCGACGTCGTCATCGAGGCGGTCGGCCGCCCGGAGACCTGGAAGCAGGCGTTCTACGCCCGCGACCTGGCGGGCACCGTGGTCCTGGTCGGCGTCCCCACGCCGGACATGACCCTCGAGCTGCCGCTGATCGACCTGTTCTCCCGCGGCGGCGCGCTGAAGTCCTCCTGGTACGGCGACTGCCTGCCCGAACGCGACTTCCCCACCCTGATCGACCTGCACCTGCAGGGTCGGCTGCCGCTGGAACGCTTTGTCACCGAACGCATTTCCCTCGACCAGGTGGAGGCGGCGTTCACCGCGATGCACGCGGGCGATGTGCTGCGTTCGGTGGTGGTCCTGTGAGAATCGACCGCGTCGTCACCTCCGGCACCTTCTCCCTCGACGGCGGCACCTGGGACGTCGACAACAACGTCTGGCTCATCGGCGACGACCACGACGTGCTCATCGTCGACGCCGCACACAACGCGGACGCGATCGCCGATGCGGTCGGCACCCGCAACGTCGTCGCCATCCTGTGCACCCACGGCCACAACGACCACGTCACCGTCGCACCGGAATTGAGCACCCGCCTCGACGCCCCCATCCTCCTGCACCCCGCCGACGACCCCTTCTGGCGGATGACTCACCCCGACGTCGACTACCGCTCCCTGGCCGACACGCCCCGAATCACCGTGGCCGACATCGACATCGACATCCTGCACACCCCCGGCCACTCCCCCGGCTCGGTCTCCCTGCACCTCCCCGAAGCCGCCGCCCTCTGCACCGGCGACACCCTGTTCTCCGGCGGCCCCGGCGCCACCGGCCGCTCCTACTCCGACTTCGACACCATCATCGCCTCGATCCGCACCCGCCTACTCACCCTCCCCGACGAAACAACCGTCCACACCGGCCACGGCGACACCACCACCATCGGCGTCGAAAAGCCTTCGCTGTCCGACTGGATCGCCCGCGGCCACTAAATCCCTTGCGGTCACGCGCGGTGCCGTTGCTATGGTGTCGATCGTGACTTCTCCAGAGGCGTCCAGACTCTAGCCACCTGTCGAACGACCAGGTGGCGTCTCTCGCCATGCGCGAAACGACCTGCCTGCCCGGTCGTTCGACCCCGCGTGTCGCCCGTACTGGGCGATATCAGCTCCGCCGCCTTCCGCTGCCGTGTGCCGGATGGGTGGCTCGGTGTCGAACAGAGTCTGGGAGTCTGTGTGCCTGTTGTCATTTTCGTGTTGGGTGTCGCCGTATTCGCGCAGGGGACATCGGAATTCATGCTGTCGGGCCTACTCCAGCCCATAGCGGCGGACGTCGGAGTTTCGCTCGGCTCAGCCGGGTTACTGACCTCGCTGTTCGCGGTCGGAATGGTTGTCGGCGCACCCTTGACCGCGATGGCCGCCAGACGCTGGCCTGCTCGGCACGCGCTGACCGGATGCTTGTCGTTGTTCATCGCCGCACACCTCGTCGGCGCGCTCACCACCACCTTCGCGGTCCTGCTCGGCACCCGGGTGGTCGCGGCGATAGCCAACGCCGGTTTTCTCGCGGTCGCCCTCGCCGCCCTACCCACCCTGGCAGGCCCACACCGCGTCGGCCGAGCCACCTCCATCATCCTGTCCGGCGTAACCCTCGCCTGCATCGCAGGCGTCCCCGCCGGCGCCTTCCTCGGTCAAACCCTCGGCTGGCGCTCAGCATTCTGGGCCGTCGTCGCCGTGAGTGTCCCTGCGCTGGTGAGCACTTGGCTCTTGGTTCGACCGGCCCCCGCGAAAACAGGCCCAGCGGACCTCCGGCTCGAGTGGAGCACGCTGGGTCTACCGCGCGTGCGAATAGCATCGATTCTCGGCGCCGTGGTGAACGCGGCAACGTTCGCCGCCTTCACGTATCTGGCGGTGATCACGACCACCGTCGCCGGGGCCGGGCCGGTATGGGTGCCGATCATGTTGGCGCTGTTCGGAATCGGATCTTTCCTCGGCGTCACGCTCAGCGGTCGCTATGCCGATCGTTATGCACACGTCATTCTCATGGCCGGATCGGTTGCGCTGCTGCCTATTTGGCTCACCGCGGCACTGATCGCGGGCTACCTGCCAGGTCTGCTGGTCATGGCAATCCTCGGCGGTGGCGTATCGTTCGCGGTCGGCTCCACCGTGATCGGCCGCATCGTCAGCACCGCGGCACCAACGGCCCCTCGGCTGAGCGGCGCCTTCGCCACAATGGCCTTCAACATCGGCGCCGCCCTCGGCCCGGCCATCGCAGGCCTGGCAATCAGCGCAACCGAAACAACCACAGCCGCACTATGGACCAGCGCGACGCTCGCAGGCACCGCATTCGTGATCGCCACCCTCAGCCGCCGCGACCGGACACCCGATCACCGCCTCGAGCAAGAAGCCAGCCCTCTCATCAACCCACACTGACCATGTGCCCATAGGTGGCACGTGGCCGTGGCAACATCGAGGAGCCCACTCGTCCAACCGGCGAATCAGCCCACGCGCAGTTGCTCGTCGCCGAAGTCGGCGACGAGCTTCAGCACCCCGCCGAGGGCGGATACGTACCGGTCCAGCACATCTCGGGTAGACACCTCGCCCTGTTCGATCTGCGACACTCGCGCCACGGATACGCCCATCTGCTCCGCGACCTGTTTCTGATTGAGGCCGCGGTGCTTACGCAGTTCCGCGAGCCGCCAGCCCCGGGCGCGATCCTGCAGCTTGTCGACGCCTTCCTCGAATGCTTCCGGCCCGCCCGCGGCGTCGATTGCGCGTTCGAGGTGTTCCGTATCGCGCCAGCGACGGTGTGTGGTCATCGGTGCAACTCCTCAGCTCGCTCGGACAAGTAAGCGTCGTACAGCCTTTCGGCTCGCGGTATCGCGTCCCGATACCACCGCTGCCACGCACCGGATTTGTCGCCTGCCACCAGCATGATGGCCGAGCGCCACGGGTCGAAGACGAACAGAATTCGGATCTCACTGTTGCCCGCGGACCCCGGCCGCAGCTCCTTCATATTCGCGATCCGCGATCCGGCGATGCTGTCCACGAGCGGCCTGCCCTGCGCGGGCCCCGTTCGCTCTAGCAGTAGGATCGCTTGGTTCACCAGCCTGTGTGTTGCGCGGTCGTTCTGCCATAACGCATCGAGGAACTGCTCCACCTCGTCGGTTATGAAGATCTCCCACTCGTCCATTGACGGTACCTCCCTAACGTCCGCGATTCAAGGATTTCCTTAAGACAGAATTGCTCGAGCGAATGCGGTCGCAGATTAGGTTGTGGGTCCGACAAGCAGTACTTGACCAGCAGCGTCGTATCGCGTCCGACGGATAGCGGCGAGAGGATGGCCGAGCGATGACGAGGTTAAGATGAGATCGACTCCAGCTGGATCACCCGCAGCCACTGCGAGGTCCGGAGCACGCGAGTGCTGTCGGCGAACAGGACTGTGGTCGGCGACATTGTCACCCCCACCGGTTATCGTGAAAGCCATGGCCGCCCCACACTCCGACCCGGCAAACACCCCCGTGCCCGCCGCGGAACCCGCAGCGCTGCGGGCAGCCCTCACCCCCGAACTACGTGCCGAATTCGACCGCGAATGGGATCTTGTCCTCGAACACGCCAAGGAATCCCACACCCTCGAATACATCCACGCGCTGCTCAACAAGTGGCAGCACACCGCCGTCATGGAGATCCGCGAGCCCGGCTCGTACCAGCGGATGCTCGACAAAGCCGCGCGGATCCAAGCCGACGGCGGCCGCTCGACGGATGTCTCCATCGACGACGTCCGCGTGCTACTGGCACACCGGTTGCAAGCAGGTTGAGGTAACACGCCGCGTGTACCTCATCGTCCCTGACACAGACACAACCGAACAGATCGCCGCACTTCCCACCGAGGTGCTGCGCGAGTTCGCCGAAATTCTCAGCGTCCTTCGAACTGACACCGTGGGCGGCCCAACCACAGAACGCCGACAACCCCGAGGGGGCGGTTCGGCGGTGGACATTCGGGCCCGCCCACGCCGGACAACTCGTCTATCTCATCGATGAGCGTGCGCGAGAGGTGCACCTTCTCATGGTGCAGTGGTTCGGCACCCTCGGCGACCTGTAACCGCCGGTTGGTCGACGCGGCCGACTACAGAATCGCGAAGGCTACTACCAAGCCGAGGGCGAAGTGGGCGGCGGCTACTACTAGGACTTCGGTGGTGTAGGTGTCGGCGTGGAGGGTGGCTCCGATGTCGATGCCGAGGGCTTTTTCGATGACGCGGACCGAGATCACCTGGGCGAGGATGCCGACGAGGCCGAAGATGAGGGCGGCGATGAGGCCTTCGGAGAGTTTGCCGCCGCCGCCTACCGCAAGGATGGCGAGGACCACGATGAAGGCCATGCTGATCATGCCCGCAGCGGCGACGATGATCGCGTTGGGCTTGCCCTGGACGACCAGTGCGCGCAGCTTGCCCGGGGTGGTCAGGTCGATGGCGTAGAACCCGACGAGCATCAGTGCCAGGCCGATGAGGGCGTAGAGGATGATCGCTCCCACACCCTCGCCGAGCGAGCTCCAGTACCCCGATTCGAGGGCGACTGCGGTCATCATGATCCTTCCGAGGAGGGTTGAGCGATGCGGTGCGGGACGAAGGCGGAGCCGTCGTCGGTGATCAGTCCGGCGGTTTCCCGGATGCCGAGCCCCGCGGCGGTGTCACCGACGATCCAAGCGCCGAGCACGGGGCGCATGTCATCGAATTCCGGTAGCGGATCGAGCAATTGGTAGACGTAGCCTTCTTCGCCGTAGACACCGCCGGTGGCCGTCTCCAGTCCAGCGCCGACAATGGTCATGTTGGCGCCCTCGCGGCCGAGCTTCGGCTTGCGGATGTATTCGGTGAGCTCGTTGGGCTGATCCAGGTAGGCGGGCAACAGATTCGGATGCCCCGGATACATTTCCCACAGGATCGCGAGGATGGCCTTGTTGCTGAGCAACGTCTTCCAGAGCGGTTCGATCCACATGGTCTGCGGCAGGCTGGCGACCACTCGCTTGCCGAAGTCGTCGTCGAGCGCCCACTCCCACGGGTAGAGCTTGAAGATCGCCTCGATCGGCGCCTCGGCCAGATCGACGAAACGGTCCAGCTCCGTATCGAATCCGACCTCTTCGATCGGCAGCGCGATGGTGTCGAACCCGGCCTCGGCCGCGGTCTCCTGCATGTAAGCGGTGGTGACGTTGTCCTCACCGGTGGCGTCGGCCCCCGACCAGCTGAAGTGCAGTTGCGCGGTCGGCAGGGTGTCGCGCAGCTCGGACCAGCGCTCGACGAGCTTCTCGTGCAACGAATTCCATTGATCGCCGCCCGGATACAATGCGGTCAGCCAGTGCCACTGCACGATCGCCGCCTCCAGCAGCGACGTCGGCGTATCCGCGTTGTACTCCAGCAGTTTCGCCGGGCGCCGCGCGTCGTAACGCAGGTCGAACCGGCCGTACACGTAAGGGTCGTTGCGCCGCCAGGATTCGGCGATCGGCCCCCAACTCCATTCGGGCAGACCGAAATCCTTGAACCGCTCGGTCAGCACGACCTGCTCGACCGCCTTCAGGCACATCGAGTGCAACAACTCGACATCGGCTTCCAGCGCGAGGATTTCGTCCATCTCGAACTCGTAATACACCGACTCGTCCCAGTACGGCCGTGGCTGACCGCTGGCGTCGCGGCCGGGCACGCCGTAGACGAGGCCCTGACTCTCGGTGATCTGCCGCCAATCCGGCCGGGGCGTACTGCGCACTCGCCGCACTACGATCCGCCGCCGGTGCTCTTGCTGCCGAGCCCGCCGCGCTGCACGGTGGTGCCGCTCTTCGTCTTGATCTCGGCGCTCTTGGGTTTGACGGTGGTGCCGCCCGTCGGCGGCTTGCCGATGGTCGGCGTGCCGCCGTAGTAATAGCGGTACTGTGGGCCGCCGCCGAGGATGATCAGGCCGGGTCCGATGCCGCCATCACTGACGAAGCCTTGACGGCCGTCGCCGCAGTAGCGGTCCTCGACGACGATCTCCTGACCGTTCTCGGTCTTCACACACGAGGCGGTGACCTTGTCGGGCGCGGTGAACGCCCGGTAGGCGAGGTACCCGCCGCCGACCAGCGCCGCGACCCCGACTATCGCGACCCCGCCGATCATCACCCGCTTGCGCGTGCGCTTCTTCGCCTCGCCTGCCGCGACGGCGGCTTGCTGCGCTTCTTCGGCCCGCTTGCGCGCCTTGTCCCTGGCCCGCGCCTCGGCCACCGTCGGCGGGCGCGGCTGGGTGATGCCTGGCTCTTGCCGCTGCACACTGCCGCGAGGCGGTGGAACCTCTTGCGGCGCTGAAGGTTCCGGAAAACCGGTAGGCAGTCCGGGCATAGGCGGTTGGGCTGGTGCGTCGGTACCCAGGGCGGCTGTATCGCCCGGCCCGAAGGCCGCCGTATCGCCCGGCCCGGGAGTGTTCGCCTCGTGCGCCCCGGCCGTGCTCGACGGTTGCTCCGCCGCGGCGGACTGCTCGTTCGGCTCGTGTCCCGGACGCTCGTCACCGGGATTGTGCGTGCTCACTGTCGAGTCCTCGTCCTATCCCGGCCCACCGCTACCCCTCCTCGAATCCGGTCAAATCACCCCGCGCGGGCTCCCAGCTTTCCACAACCAAGGTCACCCGACCAGGTGTGTCCCCGGAACCTAACAGTTCGAGCAACCGCTCGCAGTCGTCTCGCGGCCCCTCCGCGACCACGTGTACCCGCCCGTCGCGCGCGTTCGTGGCCTGCCCGGTCAACCCGAGTTCCAACGCACGCGACCGCGTCCACCAGCGGAATCCCACTCCCTGGACGCGGCCGTGCACCCACGCGCTCAACCGGACCAGCTCAGCGCCGTCGCCCATCAGGCTTCGATATCGAAGGACAAAGTCACCTTCGTCCCCGCCTGCAATGTCCGGCCCACCGTGCACGCCTTGTCGATGGCGCGCTGCACGGTAACCAGCAACCGCTCCCGCGCCTCCTGGTCCAATTCGCTGAGGTCGAGCTGGAACGTCTCGTCCAGCTGCGGGTACAGCTCGTTCTCCCGGTCCGCGTCACCGGACACCCGGATGGTCGCGTCGAAGGAGTCGCCGAGCTTGCGGGCGAGCGAGAAGTCCGCGCTCAACCCCGAGCAACCGGCCAGCGCGATCTTCAGCAACTCGCCGGGGGTGAAAGCGCCGGGCACGCCCTGCGAAGCGATCAATACCTCGGCGCCGCGCGAGCTGCGTCCGGTGTACGCCCGCGTTCCGGTGCGCTCGACCCATAGTTGGGTCGGTTGTGAAGCCGCGGTCGCGGGTGTCTGTTCAGCCATGGGTCGATCCTGCCAGTTCCGCCTCTCCGAGTCTTCAGGCCAGACTCGTGTGCCACGTGGGTTTCGTTGGCGACCGGCGGTAAAAATTGGGGTCGAGTCAGCCCGTACCCGGCGAGTTACCCATGTACTCCCGATATCAGTCGCTCTGTCGTGTCTTCAAAATCACTCCTGGAAGCGGTAACCCATCCCCGCCTCGGTCAGCAGGTGCTTGGGGTGCGAAGGATCGTCCTCGAGCTTGCGCCGCAACTGCGCCAAATACACACGCAGGTAATGGGTTTCGGTCGCGTACGACGGGCCCCACACCTCGCGCAGCAACTCCTTGCGCCCGACCAGCTTGCCTTTATTGCGCACCAGCATTTCGAGCATGCCCCACTCGGTGGGCGTGAGATGCACCGTCTCGTCGTTCTTGGTCACCTTCTTGGCGGCGAGATCGACGGTGAACGACGAGGTCACCACCACCGGGTCGGACGAATCGGTGTCGGCCGCGCCGCGCCGGACCGCGGCGCGCAGCCTGGCCAGCAGTTCGTCCATGCCGAACGGCTTGGTGACGTAGTCGTCGGCACCGGCGTCGAGCGCCTCGACCTTGTCCGCCGAGTCGGTGCGCGCCGAAAGCACGATCACCGGCGCCGACGTCCAGCCGCGCAACCCGGCAAGGACCTCGATGCCGTCGATGTCGGGCAACCCCAGGTCGAGGATCACCACGTCGGGGTGCTTGTCGGCGGCCGCACGCAGCGCGGCGCCGCCGGTGCCCGCGGTGATCACCTCGTAGCCGCGGACCGACAGATTGATCCGCAGCGCGCGCACGATCTGCGGTTCGTCGTCGACCACCAGCACCTTGATCGCCGGGGCATCCTGCTTCTTGTCGGTCATCACGGCTTCCTGTGCGGTCCGGGGCTGCGGTGCTCCCACTGTCGATGCATCCATCATCAGCTGCTCGCTTCCGTTTCGTCGGCAGGCAGGTCCACGATCATCGTCAATCCTCCGCCAGGGGTCGGTTCGGCGTGCACGGTGCCACCCATTGCCTCGACGAAACCGCGCACCACCGAGAGGCCGAGTCCGACACCGGTGGTGTTGTCGCGGTCGCCGAGCCGCTGGAACGGCTCGAAGAGTTGCTCCTCGGTGCCCGGCGGCACGCCGGGGCCGACGTCGACCACGGCGATGGAGATGCGGTCGCCCTCGCGTTCGGCGGTGACTCGTACTGGCGTGTCACGGGTCGCGTGCCGCAAGGCGTTGTCGATCAGGTTGGCAACGACCCGTTCCAGCAGCCCGGCGTCCGCACGCACCGAGACGTCGCCGACCTCGACCTTCACCCGATCCATCGCCGCGCGCCGCAACCCACGCGCGCCCATCCCGACACTGACCAGCGCCTGATGCACCACCTCGTCCATATACACCCGCTGCAGCTGTGGCTTCACCACGCCGACGGCCAGGCGGGACGAATCGAGCAGGTTTCCGACCAGCGCGGTCAACTGATCCACCGATTCCTCGATGGTTTCCAGCAATTCGGTGGTGTCCTCGGCGGAGAACTCGATGTCGTCGCTGCGCAGGCTGGACACGGCGGCCTTGGCCCCGGCCAGCGGCGTGCGCAGGTCGTGGCTGACCGCGGAGAGCAGCGCCCGGCGCAACCGGTCGGCCTCGAGCAACGCCGCGGCGGCGCTGGCCTCCTCGGCGAGCCTGGATTGACGGACCAGCCCGGCCGCCTGGTTGGCGACCGCGTTGAGCACCGGCCGGTCGGCGGCGGCCAGCGGCCGACCGGCCAGCAGCAGCAGACTCGACGCGTCGCCCGCCTGGATCACGGTCTCGGCGTCGGCGGCGCGCTTCGGTGCGTCAAGACCCACCGCGGCCACCACCACGTCGCCGCACAGCATGCTGACCGCGCGCAGACCGTAGGTCTCGCGGACCTGTTCCAGCAGATTGGGCAGGTCCGCGCCGTGCAGCACGGCACCGGCGAACAACGTCAGCAATTCGGCCTCCTGCGAGGCCCGGCGCGCCTGTCGCGTCTGCTTCGCGGCCGTATCGACCAGCGCCGCCACCGCGACCGCGACGAACAGCAACACCACCACGGTGACGAAACTGTCCGGCTCGGCAATGGTCAGGCTGTAGCGCGGATCGGCGAAGAACCAGTTCAGCAGCAGCCCGGACAGCAACGCCGAAAAGGCCGCGGGGACAACACCTCCGAGCAACGCGACGGCGACGACGCCGATGAAGAACACCGCGCTGAGACCGCCGAGCTGCAGGTAGCCGTCCAGGAACGCGACGCCGATTCCGCACACCGCGCTCGGCACCAGCACGGCCGCGAGCCAGGCCCTGATCGGCTGGCGCGGCATGAGCGAACCGCGGCGCAGGCCACGATGGGCTTCCTCGTGCGTGACCATGTGCACGTCGATCTTGCCCGACTGCTGCACCACCGTGGAGCCGATGCCCTCATCGACCATCCGCGCCCACCGGGAGCGGCGGGAGGTGCCGAGGACCAGCTGGGTCGCGTTCACCTCGCGGGCGAATTCCAGCAGCGCGGTCGGCACGTTGTCGCCGGTGATCGTGTGCAGCGAGGCATCCAGGCTGCCCGCCAGTTCGCGCAACCGGTTCAAGCGTTCGGTCGACACACCGGCCAAGCCGTCGCCGCGCACCACGTGCACCAGGACGAGTTCGGCGCTCGCCTTGCTCGCGATGCGACTGGCCCTGCGTACCACCGTCTCCGACTCCGGCCCCCCGGTCACCGCGACCACGACCCGCTCGCGGGCCTCCCACAGCTCGGTGATCTTGTGGTCGGCCCGGTATTTCGAGAGGGCGGCGTCGACCTGATCGGCCAGCCACAGCAGCGCCAATTCCCTTAGCGCGGTGAGGTTTCCGGGTCGGAAGTAGTTACGCAGCGCCGCATCCACCTTATCGGCCGCGTACACGTTGCCGTGGGACAGCCTGCGCCGCAAAGCTTCCGGCGTGAGGTCGACCAGCTCCACCTGATCCGCGCCGCGCACCACCGCGTCCGGCACGGTCTCGCGCTGCTGGATGCCGGTGATCTGCTCGACCACATCGTTGAGGCTTTCCAGATGCTGCACGTTGACCGTGGAGATCACGTCGATGCCGGCGTCGAGCAGTTGTTCGACATCCTGCCAACGCTTTTCGTTCGTACCACCCGGCGCGTTGGTGTGTGCCAACTCGTCGACGAGCGCCACGGCAGGCCGGCGGCGCAGTACCGCGTCGATGTCGAGTTCGGGCAGCTCGGTACCGCGGTACTCCACCAGCTTGGGTGGAATCCGCTCGATGCCCTCCAACAGGGCTGCTGTCTTGGCTCGCCCGTGTGTTTCCACTACCGCGGCAACCACGTCGCGGCCGCGCTCGAGCCGCCGGTGTGCCTCGCCGAGCATGGCGTAGGTCTTGCCGACTCCCGGCGCGGCGCCGAGGTAGATCCGGAGTTGGCCGCGTTTCACTCGTTCATCATTGCGCGTCGCGGGCGTCGAACCGAGCACCACGCGGCCGCACCGGCGCGGTGCGGCCGAAGCTCACGCATCGAGTACCCCCGGCTCCGTGCCGCGCAGACCACGGACGCGGTCGTCTTCGACGACTACGCGCGAGGTATCCAGCTCATCGCCCCGGGACCGCAGCGCGCGAATGAGCAGCGTGCAGCACACGAACCCGACAAGCAGGGCGACGGTGACAGCCGACATGACGTTCCCTTCTCCAACCGACTCGAACAACCGGTTGCGCTGGAATCGTCCGCCTGGCCGGCTCTCCACTACTACCCCCGTATCGGAAGATCACCTCGATCTTTACGGTGTGTTGACGGTATCGCCGCACTCTTTGACGGCATCCTTTCAGTTATCCCGAGCCGGGGTGTAAACGAAGCGCAAAGGCAAGCATTCGTCGCGCAAAGGAGTCGTAAGGAACCTCGGCTAGCGCCTTATCGAAGACTTGACTCGCCAAGGCGCGCTCCACAACACGAGCGCTTGATGGAGGTTGGTTGATCATGTCTGTCGTCGTGTTCGCGGTGCTTACCGTGGCGATCTTCGCCCTGCTGGGGCTGATCCAGCGAGGGGTGGAAAAGCTGTGATCGCGAACCTGATCGGTGTGGTTCTCGCCATCTCCGTCGCGGTGTACATGGTCGCGGCGCTGCTTTTCCCCGAGAGGTTCTAGGTGACCACGACTACGGCGGGGATCGCGTTCATCGCGTCCCTGATCATCGCGCTCGCCCTGGTGCATGTGCCGCTCGGCGATTACATGTTCCGGGTTTACAACAACACCAAGCACTCGCGTGCGGAGCGTGCCCTTTATAAGGCGATCGGCGTGCAGCCGGAAGTCGAACAGACCTGGGGCGTGTATGCCCGCAGTGTGCTGGCGTTCTCCGCGGTCAGCATTCTGTTCCTCTTCTTCTTGCAACTGGTCCAGGGCAAGCTGCCGCTGCACCTGAACGACCCCGGCACCGAGATGACCCCGGCGCTGGCCTGGAACACCGCGGTCAGCTTCGTGACGAACACGAACTGGCAGAACTACTCCGGTGAGTCGACCCAGGGACACCTGGTGCAGATGGCCGGGCTCGCGGTGCAGAACTTCGTCTCCGCGGCCGTCGGCATGGCCGTCGCGGTCGCGCTGGTGCGCGGCTTCGCCCGCAGGCACACCGGCGATCTCGGCAACTTCTGGGTGGACCTGGTGCGGGGAACCATCCGCATCCTGCTGCCGATCGCATTCGTCTTCGCGATCGTGCTGATCGCCGGCGGCGTGATCCAGAACTTCCACCTGCACGACCAGGTCGCGCAGACGCTGAACGGCACCGAGCAGACCATCACCGGCGGCCCGGTGGCCAGCCAGGAGGTGATCAAGGAGCTCGGCACCAACGGCGGCGGCTTCTACAACGCGAACTCCTCGCACCCGTTCGAGAACCCCACCACCTGGACCAACTGGCTCGAGATCTTCCTCATCCTGGTGATCAGCTTCTCGCTGCCGCGCACCTTCGGCCGGATGGTCGGCAGTAAGAAGCAGGGCGTGGCCATCGTCGCGGTGATGGGCACGATCGCGATCGTCAGCGTGACGTTGAGCAATATCTTCCAGCTCGCGCACCACGGCACCGTGCCGACCGCGATCGGCGCGTCCCTGGAAGGTGTCGAAACCCGTTTCGGCGTTGCCGATTCGGCGACCTTCTCCGGCGCGACCACGCTGACGTCCACCGGCGCCGTCGATTCGTTCCACGACTCGTACACCAGCCTCGGCGGCATGATGACGATGTTCAACATGCAGCTCGGCGAAGTCGCGCCGGGCGGAACGGGTTCCGGGCTCTACGGCATGCTCATCCTCGCGGTGATCACCGTCTTCGTCGCGGGCCTGATGGTCGGGCGTACACCGGAATACCTCGGCAAGAAGATCACCCCGCGCGAAATCAAGCTCGCCGCTTCCTATTTCCTGGTCAGTCCGCTGATCGTGTTGATAGGCACCGCGCTTGCGATGGCCATGCCGGGACAACGCGCCTCGATGGCGAACTCGGGACCACACGGCCTCTCGGAAGTGTTGTACGCCTTCACTTCCGCCGCCAACAACAACGGCTCCGCGTTCGCCGGCCTGTCCGGCAACACCGAGTGGTACAACACCGCGCTCGGCCTCGCGATGGTCTTCGGCCGGTTCCTGCCGATCATCTTCGTGCTCGCGCTCGCCGGTTCGCTGGCCAAGCAGGGCAACACCCCCGAGTCGATCGGCACGCTGCCGACGCACCGCCCGCAGTTCATCGGCATGGTCGTCGGCACCACCGTGATTCTGGTCGCGCTCACCTTCCTGCCCGCACTCGCGCTCGGGCCGCTCGCCGAAGGAATCCACTGAAATGACAACTCCCACTACCGAAGTCATTGTCCCGGACGAGTTCAACGAGTCCAAGCAGCAGCTGGCACAGCAGTCCGGCCGGGTCCCGCGCGGCGCGCTCGATCCGAAGATGCTGCTGACCTCGCTGCCCGATGCGGTACGCAAGCTCGACCCGCGCACCATGTGGCGCAACCCGGTGATGTTCATCGTCGAGATCGGCGCCGTCTGGTCGACGGTGCTCGCGATCAGCGATCCCACCTTCTTCGCCTGGGCGATCGTGGTGTGGTTGTGGCTCACCGTGATCTTCGCCAACCTCGCCGAGGCGGTGGCCGAGGGCCGCGGCAAGGCGCAGGCCGACACGCTGCGTAAGGCCAAGACCGACACCGTCGCACGGCGTTTGGTGGATTGGACGCCCGGCGGCCCGGTCGTCGAGGAGGGTGTCGCGGCACCGGAACTGCAGCGCGGCGATCATGTCGTGGTCGAGGCCGGACAGGTCGTCCCCGGCGACGGCGATGTCGTGGAAGGCATTGCCTCGGTGGACGAATCGGCGATCACCGGTGAATCCGCGCCGGTGATCCGGGAATCCGGTGGCGACCGCTCCGCGGTGACCGGCGGCACCACCGTGCTGTCGGACCGGATCGTCGTCAAGATCACCCAGGAGCCGGGCAAGAGCTTCATCGACAAGATGATCGCCCTGGTCGAGGGCGCGAGCAGGCAGAAGACGCCGAACGAGATCGCGCTCAACATCCTGCTCGCCTCGCTCACCATCATCTTCGTGTTCGCGGTGGTCACGCTGCAGCCGCTGGCGATCTTCGCCAAGGCGAACAACCCCGGGGTGCCGGACACTTCGGCGCTGGACGTCAACGGCATCACCGGGATCGTGATGGTGTCGCTGCTGGTGTGCCTCATCCCGACCACCATCGGCGCGCTGCTCTCCGCCATCGGCATCGCGGGCATGGACCGGCTCGTGCAGCGCAACGTGCTCGCCATGTCCGGGCGCGCGGTCGAGGCCGCCGGCGACGTGAACACGCTGCTGCTGGACAAGACCGGCACCATCACCCTCGGCAACCGGCAGGCCTCGGAATTCGTTCCGATACCGGGCATTTCGGCCGACGAGCTGGCCGACGCGGCCCAGCTGTCCAGCCTCGCCGACGAGACGCCCGAGGGTCGCTCGATCGTGGTCTATGCCAAGCAGGCGTTCAACAAGCGTGAGCGCACGCCTGGCGAGCTGAAGGGCGCGACCTGGGTGGAATTCACCGCACAGACCCGGATGTCGGGCGTCGACCTGCACGACGGGCACCAGCTGCGTAAGGGTGCGGCCAGCGCGGTCGTCGAATGGGTTCGCGCGCAAGGCGGCAACGTGCCGAGCGAGGTCGGCGTGACCGTCGACGGTGTCTCCGCCTCCGGTGGCACGCCGCTGGTCGTCGGCGAGGTCAGGGACGGCACCGCGCGGCTGCTCGGGGTCATCCACCTCAAAGACGTTGTCAAGCAGGGCATGCGGGAGCGCTTCGACGAGATGCGCCGGATGGGCATCCGCACCGTCATGATCACCGGCGACAATCCGTTGACCGCCAAGGCGATCGCCGATGAGGCCGGTGTGGACGACTTCCTCGCCGAGGCCACGCCGGAGGACAAGCTGGCGCTGATCAAGAAGGAGCAGGACGGCGGCAGGCTGGTCGCGATGACCGGTGACGGCACCAACGACGCACCGGCGCTGGCCCAGGCCGATGTGGGTGTCGCCATGAACACCGGCACCTCCGCGGCCAAAGAAGCGGGCAACATGGTGGATCTGGATTCCGATCCGACCAAGCTCATCGAGATCGTGGAGATCGGCAAGCAGCTGCTCATCACCCGCGGCGCGCTGACCACCTTCTCGATCGCCAACGACATCGCCAAGTACTTCGCGATCCTGCCCGCGCTGTTCATCGCGCTGTTCCCCGGGCTGGACGCGCTGAACATCATGCGGCTGCACAGCCCGCAGTCGGCGATCCTGTCCGCGGTCATCTTCAACGCGATCATCATCGTCGCGCTGATCCCGCTGTCGCTGCGCGGCGTGAACTACACGCCGTCCAACGCGTCGAAGTTGTTGAGCCGCAACCTGTTGATCTACGGCCTCGGCGGCATCATCGCGCCGTTCATCGGCATCAAGATCATCGACCTCGTCGTCCAACTCCTCCCTGGGATGTCCTGACATGCAGTTTTCAACTTGGATCCGGCAGCACTTCGCCGCGTTGCGTGCGCTGCTCGTGCTCACCGTGATCACCGGAATCGTCTATCCCCTAGCGGTTTTCGCGGTCGCTCAAATACCCGGCCTGCACGACAAGGCGGACGGCTCGCTGATCAAGGTCGATGGCAAGGTCGTCGGCTCCAGCCTGATCGGGCAGTCCTTCATCGATCCGGACGGCAAGGCGATGGTGCAATACTTCCAGAGCCGCCCGTCCGCCGCCGGCAGCACCGGCTACGACCCGATGGCCACCGCGGCCAGCAACCTCGGGCCCGAGAGCATCGTGGACACCCTCGACGCCGATCCGGCGAAGGTCAAGCTGAGCCTGCTGTCCACGGTGTGCGCCCGCAGCAAGGAGGCCGGCGACCGTGAGGGCGTCGATGGCGGCCGTCCGTTCTGCACGAAAGACGGTGTCGGCGCGGTGCTCTCGGTGATCGGGCCGCGCGACGCGGACGGTCAGGTCTCGCATCCCACCCGGGTGGTGAGCGTCAACCAGGCGTGCCCGGCGACGCCGTTCCTGGCCACCTACCACGGTGTCCAGGTCGACTGCGCCAAGCCGAGCGAGGACTACGCGGCCGGTCGGATCGTGCCGATCTTCGGCGACGCGTCCGTCGATACCCCGGTTCCCACCGACGCGGTCACCGCCAGCGGCAGCGGGCTGGACCCGCACATCTCACCCAGGTACGCGGACCTGCAGATCGCGCGAATCGCCAAGGCTCGCAATATCTCCGCGGATCAGGTGCGGGCACTCGTGGACGCGCACACCGGCGGCCGCACCCTCGGCTTCCTCGGTGAACCGCGCGTCAACGTGGTCCAGCTGAACCTCGACCTCGACCAGCGGTACCCATTCCCCGGCTGACCTGAAGCCCCAAGGAGCGCCGGTGACACATCGTCACCGGCCTCCGTCCATCGAGTGACAAACCATGGCGGGCCTTCGCGCTCGCGTTTCGCCGTCACCAGGTGCCACTGAATGAGAGTTCAGCCCTCTTCTTGCTTCTTCGGCTGAGGACCCAGGGGCAGCAACGGGGCGCGCGCTGTCAGGCAGAACGGGTGACCCGCCGGATCGAGCATCACCCGCCACTGATCCGGACCTGGCTGCACCTCGGCGAGGCGCGCACCCAATCGCACGGCTTCCGCCTGCGCGTCGTCCAGATCATCCACCTTGAGATCGAGATGGATGTGAATCGGTGTATCACCCCCAGGCCAGGTCGGCGGCCGATAGTTCGGCACCAGCAGCGCGCACAATGACCCACGCTCCGTGTGCACCACGGCCAAATCGTCTGCCCGATAAACGATCTCCCCTCCGAGCAAAGCGGCCCAGAAACCCGCCAGCTCTTCCTTGTCGGCACAGTTCAAGGTGATCAAACTCAACTGAGCGATAGCCACACGTCGATCGTACGACCGCGGCGCAGGGGCGCGACAAGGTTCGGCGCCGTCGAGTCCGCTCAGCGGACCGAACAGCCACGCTGGCCGGGCGGTGCTTCGCCGCCGCTGTGTCCCGTTCAGTAAGAGATCAGCGGTATTCGGGGTTTTCGAAGTCGAACCGGCAGCCGGCGTCCCATTCCGAGCGCTGGTTGCCGTGGGCGGGGATTCCGTCGGCGTCCTCGAGCATGCGGGCGAGGTGCAGGAGGTTCCAGGTCATGAAGGTGGTGTTGCGGTTGGTGAAGTCGTTGGCCGGGCCGCCGGAGTCCGGATCCAGGTAGGAGGGGCCGGGGCCGACCTCGCCGATCCAGCCCGCATCGGCCTGCGGCGGGATGGTGTAGCCGAGATGCTGGAGGCTATAGAGGACGTTCATGGCGCAGTGTTTGACGCCGTCCTCGTTACCGGTGATCAGGCAGCCGCCGACCCGGCCGTAGTAGGCGTATTGGCCGCAGTCGTTGAGGATCGAGGAATTGGCGTAGAGACGTTCGATGACCTGCTTGGTGACAGAACTGTTGTCGCCCAACCAGATCGGGCCCGCCAGCACCAGGATGTCGGCGTCCATGACCTGACGTTGCAGTGCGGGCCACGCATCGGTCGGCCAGCCGTGTTCGGTCATATCCGGCCACACGCCGAAGGCGATGTCGTGGTCGACCGCGCGAATGTGCGAGACCTGCACGCCGTTCTTCGCCATGATGCGGGCGCTGATATCGACGAGCCCCTGGGTGTTGCTCACCTCCGGCGACCGCTCGAGTGTGCAGTTGATGAACACTGCCCGCAGATCGTCGTAGCTGGTCATGGGGTACTCCTCGGTGTCGCGCCGCGCGGATTACGGGATCGGTGATGGCCGGTGCGTCGCAGCACCGCGGCGGCGACCACCAGCGTCCAGACCAGGATGAGGGCCACGGCGAGCCCGAGCGGGTAGTTCCGGTCGAGGACGCTCGGGTTGTCCGGCATGGCGTGCCCACGATCGAGCACGGGCAAAGCGATCGCGACCAACACGACCGTGCAAACCGCCCCGCAGGCCGTCGGTCCCCACCAGGTCCCGGGCAGGAGCTGCCGGGCGGTGGCACCGACGGCGGCGCACAGCGGCGCGAATACCCCGTCGTGCAACAGGATTCCACCGGCGAACCACAGGGCGATCGACCACACGTCGGCCCGGGGGAAGTCGAGCACCAGCGTGATTCCGTACCAGCCGAGCCACAGCCCGGCGAGCAGCAACAGGATTCGGATCGCGTTCATGGGCGTGCCTCGATCGTCGAAAGCCATTTCGTCTGCAGCACTCCGGGGCGACTCGGCGCGATGAGCCGGCATGGATAGCCGTGGTCGACATCGAGTGCCGCACCGTTCAGGGAGAGCGCGACCAGCGTGTCCGCATCGATGGCATGGCGGTGCGGCAACACCGAATTGGCATAGATGCCGCTGGTCTCCAGCGAACGGAATCGCACGTCTCCGCCCGGGTAGGGCCCGACGGCGGCGAGCAGATCGCGCAGTCGAACGCCCGTCCAGTCGGCGGACGCGCTCCACCCTTCCACGCAGGCGATCGGCAGCCGAGCATGCGTCTGCGGCATGGCCAGCAATTCGTCCCTGCTGAAACTGCGTTGCCGATCGCCGACCAGCACGCTCAGCCGGTAGTCGGAGGCTCGCGCCAGCTCGACCACCCCTGCGGCTTGCGCGGACCGGTTTACCGGAACCCCTTGTGGCCCTTCACCACTACGCGGCGCGAGCACGGCTGCCCAGCGCAGGAACGGCACGGTTTGACCCGCAACCGCCAAGCTCGCCGCGCCCGCGGAAACCCACGCCGCGGTCAGCACCGTACGTCGCGAAACATGACGCCGCGCAACGGCATCGGCACTGCTCTCCGTATCGACACCGGCCGTTTCCGAGTCGATCGGACGGCTCAAAGCGTCCCGAATCACCGGCAGTTTGACCGCCAAATGCACCGCCAGCGCACCGATCGCGACGAAGGCCACGGCGTAGTGAACGGGAGGGAAGAAGAACTTCCAAGGGTAGAACTGGGCGATGTTCAGGAGACCAGTGGACAGCTCGAAGAAGATCGCACCGACCAGCACGGCGATCGAGCCGCGCTCCAGCATGCGCAGCGGCGAGCCGATGACGGGCCGCTGGAACAGCTTCGGGTATACCGCCCACAGCTTCACCAGCAGTAGCGGAATCGCGGCTACGCCCGAAATGACGTGCAGGCCTTGGGTCAGGCGGTACAGCCACACGGGATGGACGGGCCACCAGAACCAGGTCGGCGGGTGTTGGATCCAGTGGCTCAGCAGTCCGGTGACGAAGCAGATCAGAATCGCCGAGCCGAGCGCGATCCCTACCCGGCTGGCCACCTCGGGCCCGCGCGCATCGGATCCGCGAAGCCACCGTGCCGCGAATGTCCGACCGCGCTCGATGGTTTCGTGCACGCTCATCGGACACCACCGGAAGCGACTGAGCGGCTCATGACGCGATCACCGCCTGCGAAGCGCGGCGGCGCAACCAGGCGATGTGCCTTCCGCCTACCTCGGCGGTGCTGAGCAACTGAAATCCGGTCGCGCGGGCAAGCTGTTCCGCGTGGTCGATCCCCACCGAGGCCCACGGAAACCAGGAGCCGACCCGCGACCGCGACTCCAGCCGAATCTGCCGGGTCACCGAACCACTTCCCGGAAGGCCGAATTCGACGATCGCCAGACCGTCGGGTGCCAGCAGATCGGCGGTGCGCGTGAGAATGCGCCCCGGATCGCCACCGATCCCGATATTGCCGTCGGCCAGCAGCGCGTACGACCAGCGCCCCGCTCCTGGCAAGGGCCCGAACAGATCCCGGCGTAACGCGGGCGCGCCACGAAACCTGGTGATGGCGACCGCCGTCGGCGAAATATCCACGCCGAGTGCCAGTACCCCGCGTTGCAGCAGAGCGGCGACCAATCGTCCCGGCCCGCAGCCGAGATCCACGGTCGGCCCGTCGCAACAGCTGGTGAGTGCGCGATCGGCACGACGATCGCCGACACCGGCGAGCCCTAGCCACCGTCTGGTCGGCAGCCGGTGCCTGGTGCCGTCCGCGGCACGCATCCAGCAGCGTTCCCCGGCCAGCGCACGATCGAAGATGTCGAAGTCCGCGCCGATCATCGGGCGACCGCCCCGTACCCGGGCCTACTGGCTACCGCACCGAGGCGGCGGCCGCCGTCGACGGCGCCGACCCGAGCCACGTAACCCGTTGTGTCCATGCCCGTCATCGCGATACCAACCCGCGCTCGTGTAGCCGGCGGAACGTCTCGGCGAAGCGCCCGCCGGATTCCGCTGCAACTCGGACAGCGTCAGCGAAGGTGTCGACATCGCTGAATTGCGGCAGTGAATTCACCCGATACCCGCAGTCCTGCAGCGCTTTCCGGGTCAGTTCTCCGGTTCGATCGGTGGACATCGGCACGTCGGCGAGTACGCGGGCAGGCTGTGCGGTCGGCAGTCCGAGCGCCCACCAGCCGCCGTCGTCGGCGGGCCCCAGCAGCGCCGTGTCACCGGCTGCGAGTTCGATTGCGGCCGCCGTCAGTACGTCCGGGCCGATCTGCGGGGTATCCATGCCGATTTGCAGGACCGGTGCACCGAGGCGAGCGGCGTCGGCATGGGCGTTGGCGAGCCGCGCACCGAACCCGTCACCGCGCTGCGGGATGACCTCGAATTCGCCTAGTGCGGTGGCCAATTCATGGCTGCACTCGGCGGCGGCGAGGTCACCGGTGAACGCGACGACTCGGTGGCAGACATCGCTGCGCAACACCGAGTCGAGGGTGTCGAGCAGTGCCGCGGCGGCCACCCGCGCGGCCTCCTGTGGCGTCAGCGGCGGGGTCAATCGCGTTTTCGCGAACCCGGCGATCGGCGCCTTCGCGATCACTAACAGTGTTGCCGGACAAGGGCTCATCGCAGCACCGCCAGGAAATCCTTGGTGGCCCGCGCTGTGCCGAGCCAGGAGCCGGACACCTTCGACACGCCCCCGGCCCGAGGCCGATAGGCGATGTCCCGCTCGACCACCTGCCACCCCGCGCCCGCGGCGCCGACGAGTAGTTCGAGTGGATATCCGGAACGCAGGTGCAACGGGCCGAGCGACAGCATCCGGCCGCGCCGCGCCACCCGCATCGCGCCGATATCGTGCACGGGCAGACCGTATTTGCGCCGCAGCCTGCGCGCGATGAGCAGATTGCCGAGGCGGGCGTGCCACGGCCAGACCCCGGCCCGGGTCGGGCGTCGGCGGCCCACCGCGAGATCGGCTCCGCCCCGGACCAATTCGACAAGGCCGGGCAGTTCGGCGGGATCCATCGATCCGTCGCCGTCGAGCACCGCGACCATCTCGGTGCGCGCCGCCGCGATGCCCGCTTGGACCGCGGCGCCGTAGCCCGGTCTGCTCTCCTGCACCACCGTGGCACCGCGGGCGCGGGCAACGGCGGCCGTCCCGTCGGTCGAGCCGTTGTCCACGACTAGCGCGTGGTACCCCGCCGGGATGGCGGCAAGGACTTCCGGCAACGCATCAGCTTCGTCTCGGCACGGAATCACCACGGTCACTCCGTCCGGATCACCCTGGGTTCGAGTCACGGCAATGACGCTAAGCCGTCGGACTCGCGATACGGCCGAAAAACCTGTGACGAAACAGTGACATCGTCAGAAAACACAGTCGGAACAGCGATAACCGGCCGACCGCCCACCTATCGTGATAGCCGTGCATGACGTCTCCGAGGTCGCGACCACTGATCCGCCGCGTGTCCGCAGCCGCGGCGACCTGATCGGCGCGGGCATCGCCGCCGCATTGGTCACCACGGCCTTTGTGGTGCCGCGAATTGCCAGCGAACAGTGGCGGAGCGCGCTCTATGCCGCCGCCGCGCCGATATTCGGTTCCTGGCTGCCGCACGTCGGTTGGGGCACCGGCCCCGCGATCGTCCTCGCGGCGCTCGTCGTCGTCCGCGGTCCCGCGTTGGCCCGGCGCCTACCGTGGCGGTCGTTGCTGGCGATCTCGTGGGTCACGGCGCTCGGCTGGACGTTCTCGCTGGCGATGATCGACGGCTGGCGGCGCGGATTCACCGCGCGGTTCAACGATCCCAACGAATACCTGCACGAGGTCGGCGGCGTGACCGACATCGGCGTGCTGCTGCGCGAATTCTCCGGCCGCATCCTCGATTTCCAGCCGGACTCCTGGACCACCCACGTGTCCGGGCATCCGCCGGGCGCACTGCTGTTCTTCGTGCTACTGGATCGCATCGGGCTCGGCGGCAGCGCCTGGGCGGGCTTGGCCTGCATGCTGATCGGCACCAGCGCGGTGGTCGCGGTCGCGGTCGCGCTGCGGGCGCTCGGCAACGAGGATCGAGCACGGGCCGCGCTACCGTTTCTGGCGCTGGCGCCCGCCGCCATCTGGATCGCCGTTTCCGCCGACGCGATGTTCGCCGGGGTCACGACGTGGGCGGTCGCGTTGCTCGCGCTCGCCGCCCGGCCGGGCGGCAGTTACGTCGCGGCGATCGCGGCGGGAGTGCTGTTCGGTTTCGGCAGCTACCTGAGTTACGGGTTGACGTTGATGGCGATCCCCGCGGCGGCGGTTCTGCTTGCGGGCCGGACCTTTCGGCCGCTGCTGCCCGCGCTGGCCGGCGCGCTGGTGGTGGTCGCGGCGTTCACCCTCGCCGGATTCTGGTGGCTGGACGGCTATCACCTGGTGGTCGAGCGCTACTACCAGGGCGTCGCCAAGAACCGGCCGTATTCGTATTGGTGGTGGGGCAATCTGGCCGCGACCGTCTGCGCGGTGGGCCTCGGCACCGCCGCGGCCCTGCATCGCGCGCTGTCGCCGCGCCTGCTGCGCGCCCTCGATCCGACGGCGCTGCTGGTTGCCGCGGGCGCGTGTGCGATCCTGGCCGCGGACCTCAGTGGGCTGAGTAAGGCCGAAACCGAACGCATCTGGTTACCGTTCGATATGTGGCTGCTCGCCGCGCCCGCTTTCCTGCCACGGTCCACCGTCCGCGGCTGGCTCGCGGTGCAGAGCATCGGAACGCTCGTGCTGGCTCACCTGCTCCTGACGAATTGGTGAAACGATGACCATCCTGATCGCCGACGACGATCCGGTTGTCCGGGACGTGGTGCGGCGCTACCTCGAACGAGACGGCTTGACCGTACGCGAAACCGCCGACGGCCCAGCGACTTTGGCGGCGCTCGCGGACTGCGGCGATCAGATCGAACTGGCCGTGCTCGACGTGATGATGCCCGCGCCGGACGGCATCGAGATCTGCCGCGCGATCCGCTCGGGGCCGCGCCCGCAGACCCCGGTCATCCTGCTCACCGCGCTCGGCGACGAGGACGACCGGGTGCTCGGTCTGGAGGCGGGCGCCGATGACTACGTCACCAAGCCGTTCAGTCCACGGGAGCTCGCATTGCGGGTCGCGTCGGTGCTGCGGCGCACCCAGGCGGTGCGCGAAGACGCCGCGCCGACGCTGCGCGACGGTGCGATCGAGGTGCGTCCCGCGTTCCGGCTCGCGCTGGTCGACGGCGAACCGGTGGACCTCACCCCACGCGAGTTCGATCTGCTGGTCTTCCTGCTCCAGCATCCGCAGCAGGTGTTCAGCCGCGAACAGCTGCTCGCCCAGGTGTGGGGCTGGGACTTCGGCGACCTGTCCACGGTCACCGTGCACATCAAGCGATTACGCGCGAAACTCGGCGCCCGCCACCGCATCGAGACGGTGTGGGGTCGCGGGTACGCGTGGGCGCGCACCGAACCGGGAAATGGAGCCGTCGATGCCTGAGGACACCACCCAGCTGATCCTGTACTCGCTGGCCTGCTCGGTGCCGGTGGTGTTGATCGGCGCGGTGATCCTGCGCGCCACCAGGAATCGCTCGGTGACCACGAGCATGGCTGTGCTGGTGTTGATTCCGACGCTGTCCACCCTCGCGGGCATCATCGGCGTCAGCGGCCTGATGTTCACCGAGCAACTCCAGCGCACCGCGGTGGTGCTCGGCATCGTCGCGGCGGTCACCGTGCCGGGAGCCGTCCTACTCGGCCGCGAACAGGCTCGAAAGATGGTCTGGGAGAAGCAGATCCGCGAGCAGGAGCGGGCGGCCGAGAAGTCCCGGCGCGAGCTGGTCGCCTGGGTGAGCCACGATCTGCGTACCCCGCTGGCGGGCATTCGCGCGATGGCCGAGGCCCTCTCGGACGGCGTGGTCAGCGGGCAGGCCGATGTGACGTCCTACGCCGAGCAGATCGGCATCGAGACCAACCGGCTGTCCCGCATGGTCGACGACCTGTTCGAGATGTCGAAGATCAACGCGGGCGCGCTGCGGCTCGAACTGGAACCGGTGGATCTGCGCGAGCTGATCGACGAGGTGCTCGCCGCGAACCGGCCGACCGCCGAACGTGCGCAGGTCGCGCTGCGGGCGGAGCAGCCGGACCGCCGAATCGTGGTGGCGGCCAACGATCAGGCGCTCGGCCGGGTGCTGACCAACCTGGTGTCCAATGCCATCGCGCACACACCGCCCGGCGGCGAGGTCGCCATCTCGGCGGGTGCCGCCGACGGTCAGGCGTGGGCCAGGGTCGACGACACCGGGCCCGGCATCGCCGAGGCGGATCTGCCGCGGATCTTCGAGGTCGCCTACCGCGGCACCGCGGCTCGTTCGCCGGTCGCCGCCGACGGCGTGCCCACCGGCAGCGGAATGGGTTTGGCGATCGCGGCCGGTCTGGTCGAGGCGCATCGCGGCGACATCACCGCCGAGAATCGGCCTACCGGTAGCCGTTTCGAGGTTCGCTTACCGCTGTCGGGTAATTGAGCGCGATCACAAGGTGGGCGCACAGACCCCCGCGCTACCGCGCAGCGGCGCGAAGGCGAACTCGGTCAGGCCGTCGACCGGATCCACCCGCGCCGCGAAACCCAGCGCGCGCCTGGCCTGGTCCGGATTCGCGACCACGTGGCGCACGTCGCCTGGGCGATAGCGCCCCGTCACCACCGGGTCCGGCCCGCCGCGCGCCGCCGCCAGCGTGACCGCGACCTCCCGGATGGTGATGGGACGTCCGGAGGAGACATTGAGCGGGACGAAGCCGGGCAGCGGCTGCTCCACCGCGGCGAGGTTGGCCGCGGCGATATCGGTGACATGCACGAAATCCCTTGTCTGCCCCCCATCTTCATACACCTGCGGCGCGTCTCCGGCTTCCAGCGCCGACCGGAAGATCGCCGCGACCCCGGAATAAGGTGTGTCCCTGGGCATATCGGCGCCGTAGACGTTGTGATAGCGCAGGGCGGTCACCGACGATCCGGTCACCGCCGCCCAGGCCGAAGCGTAATTCTCCTGTGCGAGTTTGCTTGCCGCGTACAGGCTGCGCGGGCGCAACGGCGCGTCCTCGTGCACGGAATCCCAGATGAGTATCTCGCCGCTATCCGGGCAGCGGTACTCGAACATTCCGGCGTCCAAGTCCTCGGTCCGGCGAACACCGACTTCGACTGCCCCGCAACGCTCGCCGCGATAGCGCCCCTCGCCGTACACGACCATCGAGGACGCGAGCACCAGCCTGCGGCATCCGGCACGATCCATCGCCGCCAGCAACACCGCGGTCCCGAAGTCGTTGTGACTCGCATAGGCGGGCGCGTCCTGCGCACTCACCCCATTGCCGACCACCGCCGCCTGATGACAGACGACGTCGACGCCGCGCAGCACCGTGTCCAGCGCCGCGCCGTCGCGAACGTCCACCCGCTCAACACCTTCAGGGGCCCGCGCGTCCGGCCCGTGTGCCGCGGACACCATCAGATCGAGCGAAATCACCTCGTGCCCGGCGTCGACCAGGTCGCGGCGGATGTGCGATCCGATGAACCCGGCCGCGCCGGTGAGCAGCACTCGCACGCCGATCACCCACGCTTCTTCGACTGCGGCCCGGCCGGGGCGACGATCACGACCACTTTCGCTCGAACTGGCGTCATACCCTGATCGTGCCTGGTCCGAGCCCACTCCAGGCCCGGCCACGCCGCAGCGTCAGACTTTCGTCATTCCTGCCTCGGGTGGTCAGGGCCCGGAATCGGTGTCAGCCGACTTCGGCGTGGCCGAAGTAGTAGGCCGAGGCGGCCAGGTATTGGCAGCATTCGGGGCCGTGGCCCGCGTGGGTGCTGCGGACGAATTGGGCGAGGTCCATGTCGAGATCCATGGGCTCGATCGTGCAGTCGCGGTGCTGTGTGCTCCACAGGTCCCGCATATCCAGCGATGTCTGCATGGTGCGCCTCCAGCCTGCGTTGTCTATCAGCCTGAAAAGCATGACCGAAATGCTTACATCGGTGGGGTACCCGATGCCGGGCTGTTCATACCAAGATCGCGCTCATCGGGTGATCAACTGCCAGTCGTCGGGTAGGCGGGCGGCGGTGACCTGCGCGCCTTCCACCTCCAGGTCGACGGTGATCGGGCCGAGGCGCAACGCGGACAACGTGATTCGGCCCCACTCCGGCGGCACCAGCGGGCGCACGGTGATGGTGCGGTTCGGCACGTCGGGGTCGAGGCCGAGGAACGCCCGCACCAGCAGCAGCGGCGCCGCACTCGCCCACGCCTGCGGCGAGCAGGAGGTGGGGTACGGCACCGGGGTCGGGAACCGCGCGCGCGGGAAGCCGCAGTACAGCTCGGGTAGTCTGCCGTCGAAAGCCGTTGCGGCGTCCAGCAATCCGGTGGCGAGCCGGGTCGCCAGGTCGACCGCGCCCGGCACGTGCCGGTAGCGCAGCAGCCCGGCCACCGCGATGGCGGTGTCGTGCGGCCACACCGAGCCGCAGTGGTAGCTCATCGGGTTATAGGCGCCCATATTCGAGGCGAGCGTACGCAATCCGAAACCGCTGTCCATCTCGGGGCCGGACAGTCGCTGCACCAGTTCGGCGGCGTGCGCGTCGCTGGCGATGCCGGACCAAAGACAGTGCGCCGCATTGCTTGTCAGCGCGTCGACGCGTCGCTTGCCCTTGTCGAGCGCGATGGCATACCAGCCGCGCTCGGGCAGCCAGAACTCTTCGCCGAACTTGCCGCGCAGCTGAGCGGCCTGATCACGCAGCTCCCCGGCCCGGTGCGAGTCGTCGAATGCCTCGGCGAGCTCGGCGCGGGCCAGCAGCGCGGCGTGCACGTAACCCTGCACCTCGCACAGCGCGATCGGCGCCTCGGTGACGTGGCCGTCCAGGTCGTTGACGCCGTCCCAGCTGTCCTTCCATCCCTGGTTGACCAGACCCCGATCGGTGGCCCGGCGGTACTCGACGAACCCGTCACCGTCGCGGTCGCCGTAATCCCTGATCCAGTCCAGCGCCGCGTCGGCGGCGGGCAGCAGCTCTCTGATCGCCTCCGAATCCGCGCCCCAACGATGACATTCGGCCAGCAGCATCACGAAAAGTGGTGTGGCATCGACGGTTCCGTAATAGATGTTGCCGCCCAACACCAATCCGCCCGCCGGGCCGCGGCGCATCTCGTGCATGATCCGCCCAGGCTCCTCCTCGGTGAGCGGATTAACCGTCTGCCCTTGCAGTTCGGCCAACTGCTGCAGCGTGCCGAGGGCGAGATCGACCTCGAGCGGTAGCGCCATCCACGCGGTCAGCAGGCTGTCGCGGCCGAACAGCGTCATGAACCAGGGCGCGCCCGCCGCGACGAACGGTCTGTTCTCGCCGGTGTCGTCATGAATCTGCAAAGCGCCCAGATCACTTTCGGTGCGCCGCAACACCTGACCGAGCTCCGGATGCGACGTGGCGACATCGGTCGCGGTGTGCCGCCAAGCGGCGATCTTGCGCCCGGGCGCGCTGACCCCGTAGTGCTCGCCCGGTGCCAGGGGCGCCTGAAATCGCTGGTTACCGAGGGTGGGCTGGGCGGTGATCTCGGTCTGCCAGATCTCGCCGACGGGTACCACCACACGCCACACTAAAGTGCCTGGCAATACCGTGGGTTCGACGGTCGCCGACACCGAGAGCCCGCGCGTCCGATCCGCCCGATCGTGGAACAGCAACTCGCCCTCGGCCACCGTCACCTCGGACCGGCCGTTTCCGGCGCGTCCCTCCTTGACCGCGAACAGGTCGACGAAGTCGGCGTCGACATGCAATTCGAGAGTGACCGCGGTGGGCTCGCGGCCCATGTTCTCCAGCGTGAGCACCTCGTGCATGCCGTCGGCGACGATCCGCTCGCGCACCACCAGCAGCGTGCTGTCGGCCAGCCCGGCCGTCGGTGGTCTTCGCAGCACGAACCGTGCCGCGAACGCCTCCGGACTGAGCACCGAAAGTGGTTCCGGCGGATGGCCGTCCACCAGCAGCTCCCATCGGGACACCACGCGCGCGTCCCGGAAGAAGAGTCCGTGCGGGCGGCCCGGCTCGACATCGCCGAGCCGGTTCGACAGGCAGAAGGTGCCGCCTTCCACCAGCGTCACCGCGCCCGCCCCACCGAAACCCGTTGGCTCACCGGAGTTCAGGGGGGCGGGGCTGAGCGCGGCGGTGGGATCCGCCGTCACGCGAGTCCGCTCGCCGCGGCCTGCATCGGCACGGCCTGATCCTCGTACCAACGGAATCCGGTCCGCTTCCGCGCCCGCATCAGCTTGCGGTAGATCTGCTCATAGCCACGACCCAGCGTGTCGGCGCCAAAATTTGCCTCGACGTGCGCGCGGCAGGCAGCTGGGTCCATGGTCTGCACCTCGGCGATGGCGGCGGTGAGTTCGGCCGGGTCGTCACATACGCGCCCGGTCACCCCGTCCACGATCACCTCCGACACCGCGCCGCCGCGCAACGCGACGACCGGGGTGCCGCACACCATGGACTCGATCATCACCATGCCGAAGGGTTCTTCCCAACGGATCGGGAACAGCAGGCACTTCGCTCCCGCCAACAGCTTTCGCTTCTCGGTGGCGTCGGCGAGGCCGAACACGTGATCCTGGTCGGTCAACAACGGGCGTACCTGCTCCTCGAAGTATTTGATCTCGGGCGGCTCGCTGCACTTGCCGGCAAGCACGAGCGGCATGCCCGCGGCGTGCGCGGACTCCAGCGCCAGATGCGGCGCCTTGCACTCGTTGAAGCGGCCGAGGAACAGCGCGTAGTCGTCCTTGTCGGCACGGTACGGCCACTCCTCGGGATGCAAAGCATTATGCACGCGCCCAGCCCAATTCAAATCCGAGGCCAGCTCTCGCTGCCGGTCACTGATCGCGACGAGCGAGACCTCATCGCCCATTTCCCGGTAGTACTCATAGCATTCGCCCTCGACCGGCCCGTGCACCGTCACCACGGTCGGCAAGCCAAGCCCCCTATACGCCGGCGCGTTCAGCGGGCCCGCGAAGGTGTGCTCGTGCACGATATCGATGCTGCCCGCGGCGGCCAGCTTCTCGATCGCCCGGCGCGCGCGGAGCGCGTGCAAGACCTCGGGGAACGGCTCGCCGAGCCGCTCGGGGCAGATCTGGTCCCACAGCGGAACGAACTTCGTCGCCTTGGTACCCGGCTCGCCCGCGCCGAGCAGCGTCACGTCGTGTCCTCTGGCCACCAGCGAATCGACCAGATCGGCGACGACGGCCTCGACACCTCCGTACGCCTTGGGCGGCACGTCGAAGTACGGCGGCACAACCATCGCGATCCGAAACCGGGAACCGCTGTGATCGATCGACAGCAAGTCCGACGTGGAAACCTGACCCGAACCCGACATGGGCAACTCGCTCATGACCCTCCTTCCAAAGGGCACACCGTGCAGGACACAACCATTTGCTTGGGCATAACCAATAGCAATTCGCAAGCTGGTGGCCGCCACGGCGGGGGGTGAAGCCGGTGCTGCACCGCCGGTCCGTCAGGCTTGGTTGGCCTGGTCGCTAGCCGCGCGATCAGGGGGGCCGCCAGTGATGTACCTCATTGGAGACTTCTCAAACCACGCAGTCGGATACGTTGCTGATCGATTGCCGAGATCGCCAGGTGGAGCGGCCTTTGCGAGTTTCAATCGAAGATGTCTACGGGACTGGATATCTACTCAGCCTTCGATAACGATCTTTCCGTCCTGACCGGGAACGACGAAAGTCAGCATGCGCTCGGCCTCGGCGCGCAGCTCCTCCGCGTCGGCCGAGGACAACGGATGCCACGGGGTAACCCGAATAGTGCTGTCGTCCAAAGACCACCGGCCGTGCACGAAACCGTCGACCAGGTACATCGGGACTCCGCCCGACGCCTCCTTGGCGATCCGCCGGTAATCCTCGTCGCTGATAATCCGGCGCCGATCCTTGTGGCCGAGTAGCGCATTGTCGAACGCGGGCAGGAAGCGCACGGGCACCGGCAGATTCGGGTCGGCCAGCGGAGCCTCCGGCAGGTCGAAGAGCACCCGATGCTGGTCGTCGGTGAAAACGCGTAGGCGGGTGCGCATCTCGTCGACCACCTCGGCGAGCCGGGTGACACCTGCCCATGCCTGCATGTCGGCGACGGTGGCCGGGCCGAACGCGGCCAGGTAGCGCAGGATCAGCGTCTCCGCGTGCGGTGTCGTCTCCATCGGCTCGCCGATCCACTCGTCGGCGAGGGCCACGGTGACCGAACGGTTGCGCCATTTGCCCCAGGCCCCGGTGACCGGGCTGTGCACCATGGGAACCAGCAGCTCGGCCGACTCGGCGAGCCTGCGCGGGTGCCTGCCCGGGAAGCGCTCGCCGAGCAGCGTTCCGAGATCGGCGCGGGACAGGATGCGCCCGGACAGCATTTCCCGGCCCGCGGCGGCGAGCTCGTCCAGATCGATGCCCTCGATCTCGTCGCGGTAGTACGCGGCCTGCAGCGCCGCGTGCACGACCGGGCGCACCGTGGGGCGCAGCCAGCGGAAGTCGTGCGCGTCGGCGAGGTGCACGGTGCGGCGGATCATGGCCGAGCGCACCAGCTTTCGTTCCCGCAGCAGCGCGGCCAAGTCGTCGTGCGCGAAGTCGGTGAGCCGGGTCCACATCCCCACATAGGGCCAATTCGGTTCTTGCCCCTGCACCGCGACCAGATGCCGCACCAGTTCCAACGGTGTCATCGCGACCCGCCGCGCCAGCATCTGACGCACCAGCAGGGTTCGGTTCAGCTCACGCAGCGATAGTTCCGTCATGCCTGACATCTTCGCCGATACCACCGACAGAACGGGGCCCTTCGACAGTCAGTCCGCATACGTATACGTACAATTAACCTATGTTCGATCCCATCACCCTGGCTGTCGGAGCCGGAATCCTCGGCGTCGGCTGGGCAGTCGGACGCTACGGCCACCGCGGCAACGCCGGCGGCAAGGCGATACGGAGCGTCGCGAAGTGCGGATGCGGGCACGACCTCGCCATCCACGACGCGCAGGCCGGCGAATGCCACGCCGAGGAGCGCCGCTCCATCGCCCCCGCCACCTGGGAATGGGTGCGCTGCCCCTGCCGCCGCTACACCGGCCCACTACCGGTCGAGGACTACTTCACTCGCCCGATGCTGCCCCCGACGGACTAACCCGGCCCACTTCCGACCGAAGGGGCCCTTCGGTCTGTCTGGTGGGATGAAGGGCACCTTCGGTCGGTTGGTTAGTCCGTGTCGGGCTGCATGCGGAGGGGGACGCCGATTCGGTTCCACAGGTTGATCATTGCGGTCACCGCGACCAGTCCGGCGGCGGCGCCTTCGTCGAAATGCTGCTCGACGGCGGCCCACACTTCGTCGCTCACGCCATGGTCGCCGAGCCTGGTCACCGCCTCGGCGTAGGCGAGGGCGGCGCGTTCGGCGTCGGTGTAGAGCGCCGATTCGCGCCAGGCGTTGAGTTGGAAGATGCGCTTTTCGGTTTCTCCGGCCAGCCTGGCATCGGTCGTGTGCAGGTCGATGCAGTACGCGCAGCCGTTGATCTGCGAGGCGCGGATCTTGACCAGTTCCCGGACCACCGGGTCCAGCGGGCCGCGGCGGATGGTGGCCTCGGCGGCGAACCACGCCTGGTACAACTCCGGTGCGACCTTCGCCAGCTTCATCCGTGACACGTCGTCGTCCTTTCCTCGGTCTTCTCCTACACCAGATGGACGAGACAAGCCTGGAAAGTGTGACGCGCGCTCACGAATCCGGCAGGCACCGGCCCGGGTCGGGCAGCTCCGCGCACGGCGCGTTACCGTGCGCGCGCAGCACGTCCTTGCCGGTCTGATCGACCAGGAAATGCAGGAAAGCCGCGGCCAGCGAATCACCGGGCAGCTCGCCGTAGCTGTAGCCGTATTCCACACCCCAGAACGGGTAGGTGCGATTGATCGCCGCGTCGCGGTTCGCGGTGACGCCGTTGATCGCGACGGTCGGCAGACCCGCGTCCGACGCCTCGGAGAACTCGGAATAGCCGATGGCGCCGGGGATTTCGCCGACCGCCTGCTGCATATCCTTGGTCACCTGAACGTCGCAGTGCGCCGCGCCCGAGGTCACCGTGCCCTTGATCGCGGTGCAGCTCACGTGCGGACGACCGGGCTGATCCGCGCCGAGTAGTCTGCGCTCGAACGTATTTCGGGTCCCGGATCCGGGGATCCGGTTCACCAGCACCACCGGCAGATCGGGACCGCCCACGTCGCGCCAGTTGCCGACCCGGCCCAGGTACAGGTCCCGGATCTGAGCTTCGGTCAGACTCCGCACGCCGACGTCGGTGTTGACGATCACGCTGAACAGCGACAGCGCCAGCGGGCGGTACAGCAGCGTGGGGTACCCGCTGCCCTTCGGCCCGTCAGTGATCGCCAGCAGCGCCGAATTGTCCTTGCCCTGCTCGGCGAGCCGGTCCAGCCCACGTTCGGTGCCCTCGAAGCCGAACGCGAATTGAGCTCCGGTGCACCGCTTCCCATACAGATCGGCCGCCTCCTGCACGACCGGCGCGAAGGCGGACGACCCGACAACGGTGAGCGTGCCCGAGACGCATTCCAGCGGGGTCGGCGCCGGCTCGAACGCCGCGACGACGAGTTGCACAGCGATCACCAGCACCAGGAAGATGGTCAGCCCCACCATCATTCGGGGAATGCCGGTCCGGCTTCTGGTTTCCAGGACGCGTCCGCCCTTGATGCCGCCGGTCAGCACCGGAACGGGATACTCCCCCGCGCCCTCGGAGCGCTGCAGGATGGCCAGGATCTTGTAGTGCTCACCACGATTCAACGGCACCTTGGGCAGATCGATGACGCCGATATGCCCGGCCATGTCCTCGCGCACCGCGATGCCGGAGTCACCGTCCAGGCTGTCGGCCAGGCCGGGATCGCTGAGTTCGGTCACCGCCATGCCGATCACCAGGCGCTGCGGGAAGCGCAGGTGCAGGCCGATCCGCGCCGGATCGGGCGCTTTGTAGTCGAGGGTGTCGATGGGGGTCGCGCCGCTGTTCTCGATGCGCACCAAGACAATCGAGAGATCCTTGAGATCCGGGCTCGCCCCGTCCAGCGCGGGCCGCAGCTGCGGCAGCACGCCGGGGAACACCGATTCGATCTCACCGGTGACGGGCGTGTCCATCTGCACGCGGTAGCCGAGGCGCTTGCGCCCGACGATCACGAACTCGTACAGGAACGCACCGATCGGCACCGCGATACCGATGAGCGCCAGCACGATTTCAATAGGAAAATCGCCCAACGGTCAACCCACCCCCACAAGATCTGTCTGACAGCCATTTTCAGCCGCGATCAGCCATGATCCCCAGAACGGCAGAACTATTCGGCAACAGTTAACCCGACGGCCATCACGCGCCGGGCGACTCGGTCCATGCCAGCAGGCCGGCCAGCGGCCAGGTGTTGATGACCCGTTCGGCCGCAACACCATTGGCGAGCGCGCGTTCGCAACCGTAGCCCTGCCAGTCCAATTGGCCGGGGGCGTGCGCGTCGGTGTCGATGGAGAAGTGGCAGTCCATCTCGACCGCGAGCTGGATCAAGCGGGACGGCGGGTCGCGGCGCTCCGGCCTGCTGTTGATCTCGACGGCGGTGCCGTAGGTCCGGCACGCCTCGAACACCATCTCCGCGTCGAAACTCGACTCGGGACGGGTGCCGCGCCCGCCCTCGACGAGCCGACCTGTGCAGTGGCCGAGCACGTCGACGTTGGGGTTGGCCACCGCGTAGACCATCCGCTTGGTCATCGCCGCGCTGTCCGCGCGCAGATGCGAGTGCACGCTCGCCACCACGATGTCGAGTTCGGCGAGTAGCTCGGCCTGCTGGTCGAGGGTGCCGTCGTCGAGGATGTCGACCTCGATGCCGGTGAGGATGCGGAACGGCGCCAGGCGGTCGTTGAGTTCGGCGACCACGTCGAGTTGTTTGCGCAGCCGGTCGGCGGACAGCCCGTTGGCGACGGTCAGGCGCGGCGAATGATCGGTGAGCGCACAGTATTCATGGCCGAGGGCGGCCGCGACACCCATCATCTCCGCGATCGGGCTGCCGCCGTCGGACCAGTCCGAGTGGGTGTGCAGGTCACCGCGCAGCCGCGCACGCAGCGATTTACCCGGTGCGCCGATCGGCTTGGCCGCGTTGCGCAGGTCGAGCAGCTGCTGTGGCAGCACGCCCGAATACGACTGTTCGATCACGCCGGCGGTCTTCGGCCCGATCCCGGCGATCTCGCGCCAGCTGCGCGCGGCCCGGTGCGCCGCGCGCTCCTCATCGGACAGCTCCGCGACGATATCGGCGGCCCGCCGGTATGCCTTGACCCGATACGTTTCGGCTCGCGAGCGTTCCAGCCAGAAGCCGATCTCGCGCAGCACCTCCACCGGACCCGGCGTTGTCGTCGGGTCCGCGGCGCTCGAATCGTCTTCCGCCACCGCGGCTAACGAATCCTGCTGTATTTCATGAAGGCCACTCCGTCGTCGAACACTCGGCTGGTGATCACCCGGAACTTGGCCGCATCCGGCAGCCGTGGGCCCGCGCCGAACAGCGACTTCCCGCGCCCGAGCAGCACCGGGTACAGCTTGAGGAAGATCTGATCGATCTCCGGCAGCAATTCCTGCGCCAGCTCACCGCCGCCGCAGAGCCAGATCCCGAGACCGTTGTCGCGCTTGAGTTCTCGCACCTTCGCCAGCGGGTCGGCGGCGATCAGCTCGACGTCGGGGTCGGGGTTCTCCGGCAGCGTCGTCGACACCACGTACTGCTTCAGGTGCGCGTACGGGCTCGAGGTGCCGGTACGTACGCCGAAATCGTGTGTCTTGCGCCCCATCAGCACGGTGTCGAAGTAGCGGTTGCGCTTGTCGATGCCGATCGACTCGCGCACCTTGGTCGGCAGCGTCTCTGGGTATTGCGCGGTGATCGCAGGCCCATGGTCGCCACCGACCGGGAAGAAATCGACCGATCCGTCCTCGGTGGCGATGTATCCGTCGATGGTCGACGCTACGTAATACGTGAGCTTGCGCATGTGTCCTTCCTCCACGGCCGGACCGACTTCCCGAACCGCCTACCTAGAAAGGTAGCTCGCGTCCGCTAACGACCGCGAGGCTTCGGCTGGCACCGCGGGCAAGAATACGAGGAACGATTCATGAACTTTTCCCGCTGCACCGGGGCGCCGCAGCGACGACACGGCTCGTCCTCGCGACCATAGACGGCGAGTGATCGTTCGAAGTAACCGGATTGGCCGTTGACGTTCACATACAGCGCGTCGAACGAGGTGCCGCCTGCCGTGAGCGCCTCCCCCATGACCGCGCCTACATCGGCGAGCAGGCCGCGTACCGCGGGGCGAGACAGGCCGGAGGCGATGCGGCTGCCGTGCAGCTTTGCGCGCCACAGGGATTCGTCGGCGTAGATATTGCCGATGCCGGAGATGACACTCTGATCGAGCAGCACGCGTTTGATCTCGGTCTGCTTGGCGCGCAGCGCGGTGACCACGGATTCGGCGTCGAAGCGCGGATCCAGCGGGTCGCGGGCGATGTGCGCGACAGGCTCGGGCACCAGGGTGCCGTCCATCTCGACCAGCGGCGCGAGCGCCCAGCCGCCGAACGTGCGCTGGTCGACGAAACGCAGCTGGGTGCCGTCATTCAGGGTCGCGCGGATGTGCGCGTGCTTCTCCAGCGGCGCGTCGGCGGGTTGCACGAGCAGCTGCCCGCTCATACCCAGGTGCACGACCAGCGCGGTGTCCGGCTCATCGAAGGTGAGCCAGAGATACTTGCCGCGCCGCTCGGCGGACTCGACTTTCCAGCCGGTCAGCCGCGCGGCGAGATCGGCGGAGCCCTCGAGGTGGCGCCGCACCGAGCGGGGATGGGTGATCGCGACCGATTCGATGACGCGACCGACCACGTGCTCGGCGACGCCGCGCCGGACGACCTCTACCTCCGGAAGTTCAGGCACGATCAGGATTCGGCGGTCAGCGCCTGGTAGGCGGTGCCCGCGGCCTTCTGCTCGGCTTCCTTCTTGGAGCGACCGACACCCTGCCCGTAGGCACGGCCGCCGACCACGGTGGTCGCGGTGAATTCCTTGTCGTGATCGGGGCCTGTCGAGGTGATCTCGTAGCTGGGCACACCGAGACCGCGTTCGGCGGTGAGTTCCTGCAGGCTGGTCTTCCAGTCGAGGCCGGCCCCCATCCGGGGTCCGCGCTCGAGCAGGTCGGCGAACAGCCGCAGCACCACCTCACGCGCGACGTCGATACCGTGCTCCAGGTGCACCGCACCGAGCAGCGACTCCATGCCGTCGGCGAGGATGCTCGGCTTGTCCCGGCCGCCGGTGAGCTCTTCGCCCTTACCGAGCAGCAGGTGCACGCCGAGACCACCCGCGCCGAGCTGACGCGCCACCTCGGCGAGCGCGTGCATGTTGACCACGCTCGCGCGCAACTTCGCCAGCTCGCCCTCGGACTTGTCCGGGTGCTCGTGGTAAAGCCGCTCGGTGATGCTCAGCCCGAGCACGGAGTCGCCGAGAAACTCCAGGCGCTCGTTGGTCGGCAGGCCGCCGTTCTCATATGCGTACGACCGGTGCGTCAGCGCCAGGCGCAGCAGATCCGGCTGCAGCTCGACGCCGAGCGCCGCGAGCAAGCTCGCGTGTCCATCGGACGAGTCGGGTTCGTCAATCACGTCGATACGACAGGTTGCACTGCTAGACAGCTGCTGTGACCTGACGGCCCTTGTACGTGCCGCAGGACGGGCACGCGATGTGCGGCAGGGTCTTCTCGCCGCAGGCGCGGTTCGGGCAGGTGATCAGGGTCGGCGCGGTGGCCTTCCACTGGCTGCGCCGCGACCTGGTGTTGGAACGGGACATCCGGCGCTTGGGAACGGCCACGACTACTTCTCCTCTGTCATATTGCTTGCCATTTCGGCTGACTGGTCTGCTGCTGTGGCCGCACCCTGGTCGGGGCTGCCGTTGCCGGGCGATGCAGTGGCGAATTTCGCCAGCCCGGCCCAGCGAGGGTCAAGTATCTCATGCGAGTGCTCAGATCCCGCAATCGCCATCCGGACGCCACATTCCGCGCACAGTCCGGCGCAGTCGGGCGTGCACAGCGGCTGCAGCGGGAGCTCGATGCCGATCGCGTCGATGATCACCGGTTCGAGGTCGATCGTGTCGTCGATCATGCGGTAGGAGTCGTCGTCATCGGTGGTCTGCTCGGTCGTGCTGTTCGGGTAGGCGAACAGCTCGGTGATGTGCACATTCACCGTGTCCGTGAACGGCTCGAGGCAGCGCGAGCACTCCCCCTCGATCGGCGCGCTCGCCGTTCCGATGACGAGCACACCCTCGGAGACCGCCTGCAGCTGCAGGCCGAGCTCGAGCTCGGCACCCACCGGGACCGCGATCAGATCGAGCCCGATCCGCTCGACAGTGCTGATGGTGCGCTGGAACTCACGCATCGTCCCGGCCCTGCGGCCGAGACTGCGGACGTCCAGCACGAAGGCCGCGTCGGGCTCTCGGCGCGCGACCGAGCCTTTACGCGAGGCGGAACTGGAACCGGCGGACATCACGAACTCACTTCGCTATCGAGGGGAATGGGCAACCACACCACGATACGCGAGGGTTCGCGTCGACCCAAATACAGCAGCCGGGGTCAGCGGCGGTAGTCGGCGGCGTAGTCGGGTGCGCCCGCGCCGGAGCGGAGCTGGTGGCGGCCGCGGCCGACGGTACGCAGGGTGTTGCTCAGGGTCTCCTCGAAGTCGGCGAGCTTGGAATCGACGTAGACGTCGCATTCCTCGCGCATCCGGTCGGACTCGCCGTGCGCGGCGTCGATCACCCTGGCGGATTCGGCGTGCGCGGCGCGCACCACCTCGGTCTGCGCGACCAGGCGGTCCCGCTCGGCCTCGCCCTCGGCGACCGAGCGCTCGTAGGAAGCCTTGCCCGCGTCGATCATGCGCTCGGATTCCAGGCGGGCCCGGCCGGTGACGGCCTCGAATTCGGCGTTGCCGTCGGCGACGACGCGGTCGGCCTCGGCCTGCGCGGTGCTGACGAGATGGTCGGCATGCGCGCTCGCCTCGGCGACCATCCGGTCGGCATGCGCCTTGGCGTCGGCGAGGATGCGGTCGGCCTCCTCGCGGGCGGCGCCGATGGTGTGTCCGGCCTGCTCGTTGGCACTGGTCACCGTGACGTCGGCGGCCGAGCGGGCATCCGAGACGATCTTGTCTCTGATGTCGAGCACGTCCTGGGCATCGTCGAGCTCGCCCGGGAGTGCGTCGCGCACGTCGTCGAGCAGTTCGAGCACGTCGCCGCGCGGCACGATGCAGCTGCGGGTGGGCGGAATGCCACGCGCCTCCTCGACGATGGCGACCAGCTCGTCGAGGGCTTCGAATACGCGATACATGCTGACTACCCCACTCTCCTACGACTCAATGGCGAACTGTCCGCCGAGACCAAGTGTGCCCCTCATCACGGCCTGTGCCGAGTCACCCTCCGGTGTGTCGGCACAGTGTCTTGTACGCCACACAAATCAAGTGGAGGATATGTCTCCGCTTCGTGTTATCGTCAATAGGAAGATCGACAAGGTCTTCATCCCGAGCGCGGCCCCCACCGGGACCGCGGGATTGTGGAAGCCAGAGGGAAGGGCTATCCGGTCCGCCGAGTGTTGACAGATCCCGACTGTGTGAAAGCGGGACCTATCAAGAGTCGGCGGGAAGGAAGCGATCACCGTCGCTGTTGTCCCACCGAAGGCTTGAGTTCGATCGGAAAAACAATGACTGTTCTGGATCTACAGAGATCGGCGGGAGTTAGCACCACCAGCTACTTCATGCCGTGGGTAGGCCCGTACCCGGTGCTCACCGCACCGCCGGCGCAGGCACGGTTCGAGCAGTTGATGACCTACCTGCGCGGCGACCGCGCCTTCGCCCAGCTGATTCGTTTCGCGCTGGTCGGTGGGTCCAGCAATATCGCCTACGTGCTGCTGTTCTTCGCCATGCACGGCATCGGCCCGCTGCTCGCCAACGTGGTCGGTTCGATCGTCAGCACGGTGATCGCCAACGAGCTGCACCGCCAGCTCACCTTCCACGCCAGCGGCCGGGTCGGCTGGTTCACCGCACAGTGGGAGGGCGGCGGCCTGGCCCTGGTCGGCCTCGCCATCACCACCGCGGGCCTGGCGGCACTGGACGTCTGGGCCCCGACCATCGGCGGCACCGCGGAGGCAACGGCCATCCTCGGCATCACCGCGGTCGTCGGTGGCATGCGCTTCCTAGCCCTGCGTGGCTTGGTTTTCTAAGCCTCGTCGAGTGAGGGGAATCAGCCCCGGTCCCAAATCCTTTGGGGCCGGGGCTGATTTGCGTCAGCTCACTGTGGAGCAGCACGCGACCGCAATGGTTCGCTACTCGACAACTGATCTCACGAGCACATGGGTAACTCACCGGGTACCGGCTAACCCCCGCCGACTATGACCGCCGGGCGCCAACGTCGCAGTCAACGCGCCTGAGTCTGGCCTGAATTCCCGGAGAGGCGGGCCAGCTCGGCCAGGCGAGTGAGCAGGCGCTTGTGCACGGACGGCGGGAGCATGTCGGTGACGTCGCCGCCGAAGGTCGCCACCTCCTTGACCAGTGAGCTGGACAGGAAGCTGAGGGCGGGGTTGGTGGCGATGAAGAAGGTGTCGACGCCGGAGAGCTTCTTGTTCATCTGGGCCATCTGCATCTCGTAGCCGAAGTCGGTCGCGTCGCGCAGGCCCTTCACGATGGCCGTGATGCCCTGCTCCCTGGCGAAGTCGACCGTCAGGCCATACCAGGACTCCACCCGGATGTTGGGCAGGTGTGCGGTCGCCTCGCGCAGCATCTCCATGCGCTCGTCGACGGTGAACATGCCCTGCTTGTTCTTGTTGATATTGACGGTGACAACGACCTCGTCGAACTGGGCCGAGGCCCGCGCGAAGACGTCGATGTGTCCGTTGGTCACGGGGTCGAAGGACCCGGGACACAGTGCTCCTGCCATGGTCAGACGCTATCGTGCGGCCGGGTCCCGCGGCACGGAGGGTGCGCGAAACCACACGGCTAGTCGAAAGTCGCCATCTCGATGCGCGTTTCGCCGTACTTGCGCGGCTTCATCGCCGAATAACCGGCAGGCCAGGCGATTTCCGGTGATCGACTGGACCGCTCGACGACGACCAGGGCGTCGGGGCGCAACCAGCCGTCGGCGAGCGCCCGCAGGTCGTCGAGCACGGCGTCGGTGTCGACCGCGTAGGGCGGGTCGGACAGGACCAGGTCGAATTCGCCCGCGCCACCGAGTGCCAGCACGCTCGCCACGGTCGCGAGGCGCAGCTCCGCGCCGGGCAGCCCGAGGTCGGCGATATTGCCGCGCACCACCGCGGCCGCCTTGCGATCGGCTTCGACGAGCAACGCGTGCGCGGCCCCGCGAGACAACGCCTCCAACCCGAGCGCGCCCGACCCGGTGTACAGGTCGAGCACCCGGATGCCGTCGAAGTCGATGCGCGCGTCGAGCGCGTTGAACAGCGCCTCACGCACCCGGTCGGAGGTCGGGCGGGTCCCGGCGGGCGGCACCCGCAGCCGCCGCCCGCCCGCCGTTCCGGCGACGATCCGAGTCATTCGGACTCGCGCACGGCCAGCTCGATCAGCAGGTCGCCACCCTCGACCTGCTGTACCTGGCCGATCGCGACCCGGCCGACGGTGCCCGCCCGCGGCACGGTGATCGCGGCCTCCATCTTCATCGCCTCGATGGTGCCGACGGTGTCGCCCGCCGCGATCGCATCACCCTCGGACACCGCCAACGTCACGACACCGGCGAACGGGGCCGCGATGTGACCGGCGTTGCCCTTGTCCGCCTTCTCCGCGGCGGGGATGTCGCTGGCGATGGAGCGATCACGGACGGCGACGGGACGCAGTTGGCCGTTGAGGATGCACATGACCGTGCGCATGCCACGCTCATCGGGTTCGGAGATAGCCTCTAGGCCGATGAGCAGGACGACGCCCGGCTCGAGTTGGACTCGGTGTTCTTCACCGTGACGCAGGCCGTAGAAGAACTGGTTCGCCGACAGGCCCATGGTGTCGCCGTACTTTTCCCGGTGCGCGTTGAATTCGGCGGTGGGAGCGGGGAACAGGAGCCGGTTGAGGGTGGCTCGGCGTTCCTCGGAGGTGCCCGCGAGCCCGGCCTCATCGGCCGCGGTGAGCGGGGTCTCCGGCTTGGCCGCACCACGTCCGGCCAACGCTCGGCTGCGGAACGGTTCGGGCCAGCCACCCGCGGGGGTGCCGAGTTCGCCACGCAGGAAACCGATTACCGAGTCCGGTATGTCGTAGCGACCAGGATCAGCGGCGAAGTCTTCGATATCGACGCCGGTACCCACCAGCGCGAGCGCGAGGTCACCGACGACCTTGGAGGAGGGGGTGACTTTGATCAGGCGGCCCAGGAGCCGGTCCGCGGCAGCGTATTTGGCTTCGACCTCCTCGAACCGGTCGCCCAGACCCAGCGCGATGGCTTGCTGACGCAGGTTGGACAGCTGACCGCCGGGGATCTCGTGGGTGTACACGCGGCCGGTCGGCGCCGGCAACCCGGACTCGAAGGGGGCGTACACCTTTCGCAAGGCTTCCCAGTACGGCTCGAGATCGCACACGTTCGACAGGTTCAACCCGGTGTCGTGTTCACTGTGCGCCGCGGCGGCGACGATCGCGGAAAGCGCTGGCTGGCTGGTGGTTCCGGCCATCGCGGCACTGGCGCCGTCGACGGCGTCGGCACCGGCCTGCCACGCCGCCAGGTAAGTGGCGAGCTGCCCGCCCGGGGTGTCGTGGGTGTGGACATGGACCGGGAGGTCGAAGTTGCTACGCAACGCGGTGACCAGGGTGGCGGCCGCGGGGGCACGCAGCAGCCCGGCCATGTCTTTGATCGCGAGGACGTGCGCGCCGGCGTCGACCATCTGCTCGGCGAGTTTGAGGTAATAGTCCAGGGTGTAGAGGGTTTCGTCGGGGTTGGACAGGTCCCCGGTGTAGCTCATCGCGACTTCGGCTATGGCGGTACCGGTTTCACGCACCGCATCGATCGCCGGACGCATCTGATCGACGTTGTTGAGCGCGTCGAAGATACGGAAGATGTCGATACCGGTCGCGGTGGCCTCGGACACGAACGCCCGCGTCACCTGATCCGGATACGGCGTGTAGCCCACGGTGTTACGGCCGCGCAGCAGCATCTGCAAACAGATGTTCGGCACGGCTTCACGCAAGGCCGCCAACCGCTCCCACGGGTCCTCGTACAGAAACCGCAGCGCCACATCGTAAGTCGCGCCACCCCAGGCCTCGATCGACAGCAGTTCGGGGGTCAGCCGGGCCACATGCCCGGCGACACCCAGCAGGCCTTTGGTGCGCACGCGAGTGGCAAGCAGAGACTGGTGCGCGTCACGGAAGGTGGTGTCGGTGACTCCCACGGCCTTCTGCGCACGCAACGCCTGCGCGAAACCCTCAGGGCCCAGCTTCAACAGACGTTGCCGTGAACCACCCGGCGGCGGCACCGACAGGTCGATGGCAGGCAGCTTGTCGTGCGGGTAAACCGTCGTCGGCCGCTCGCCGTGCGGCTTGTTCACCGTGATGTCGGCCAGATAGGTGAGGATCTTGGTACCGCGGTCCGCCGACCCCCGCTGGTTGAGCAGCTCCGGACGCTCATCGATGAAGGACGTGGTGACCCGCCCCGCCTTGAAGTCCGGGTCGTCGAGCACCGCGAGCAGGAACGGAATGTTGGTGGTAACACCGCGAATTCGGAACTCGGCGAGCGCACGCTGGGCTCGCGACACCGCGGCGCCGAAGTCGCGGCCACGGCAGGTGAGCTTCACCAGCATCGAGTCGAAGTAGGCGCCGATCTCCGCGCCGAGGTTGGCGCCGCCGTCGAGCCTGATGCCCGCGCCGCCCGGCGTGCGGTAGGCGGTGATGCGCCCGGTGTCGGGGCGGAAGCCGTTGTTCGGGTCCTCGGTGGTGATCCGGCACTGCATCGCGGCACCGCGAATGCTGACCGTTTCCTGGCTGAGCCCGAGCTGTTCGAGGGTCTCCCCCGCCGCGATCCGCAGCTGCGACTGCACCAGGTCCACGTCGGTGATCTCCTCGGTCACCGTGTGCTCGACCTGGATGCGCGGGTTCATCTCGATGAAGACGTGCTTGCCGCGCTCGTCGAGCAGGAACTCGACGGTGCCAGCGCAGCTGTAGCCGATCTCCTTGGCGAAGGCCACCGCGTCGGCGCAAATGCGGTCGCGCAGTTCGGGATCCAGGTTCGGCGCGGGCGCGAGCTCGATCACCTTCTGGTGCCTGCGCTGCACCGAGCAGTCGCGCTCGAACAGGTGCATCACATTGCCGTGCTGATCGGCCAGGATCTGTACCTCGATGTGGCGCGGGTTCACCACGGCCTGCTCGAGGAACACGGTCGGGTCGCCGAACGCCGACTCGGCCTCGCGCGACGCGGCCTCGATGGACTCGCGCAGGTGCTCGGCGTCGGCGACCCTGCGCATGCCGCGCCCGCCGCCACCGGCCACCGCCTTGACGAAGATCGGGTAGTCCAGCTCGTGCGACGCGGCGAGCAGCTCGTCCACGTCCGCGGACGGCGCGCTGGAGCGCAGCACCGGAAGCCCCGCGGCCTTGGCCGCGGCGATGGCGCGTGCCTTGTTACCCGCGAGCTCGAGCACCTCGGCCGACGGACCGATGAAGGTGATGCCCGCGCGAGCGCAGGCCGCCGCCAGGTCCGGGTTCTCGGACAGGAAGCCGTAGCCGGGGTAGACGGCGTCGGCGCCCGCCGACTTGGCCGCGTCGACGATCGCGTCGACCGATAGATACGCCCGGACCGGATGGCCCTGTTCGCCGATCTGGTAGGACTCGGCCGCCTTCATCCGATGGACCGAATTGCGGTCCTCGTACGGGAAGACGGCTACCGTCCCCACGCCGAGTTCGTAGGCCGCGCGGAAGGCCCTGATGGCGATCTCGCCGCGGTTGGCAACCAGAACTTTGGTGAACATGGGCCTAAGGTACCCGGACCCAGCCGCCGCACAGACACGGAAGGGGCCTTCGCAAGCTTGCGCACAGCCCGGTACCGCGGCGTGGTGAAGATCCGTTCACCGGGACGTCACATCGTCAGATCCAGTGCATCGTGCGATACCGGAAGCCGCCGCGGAACTGACCGACAGCGAGGCCGATCATCAGTCCGCGTTCCTCGGCGACTAATCCACGAGTAAAAGGCAGCCGAATCATCCGTAACAAAACTTCAGGAAGGTGCAGCTCAGGTAAACCATTATTGGGGAATTCGGCGTTCAGCCGCGCTAAACCGAGGCCCCTGCTGCGTCCCTGCCGATAGCCGGGACGGAAACCCCGACGGTACCGATAGGCGACGAGAGCCTCGGCCAGATAACCGAGGCGGTATCCCTCCCGATGCGCTCGCCAGCCGAATTCGAGATCCTCGTTGGCGGCATAGCTGACATCTTGGCCGCCGAGCTTACGGTAGACCTCCGCGCGGCATGCCATGCTCGTACCGATGATCACAGGCGCATAAACGCCAGGTGGCTGAAATTGGTCAGGTGCCGGGATGTTGGCGACGCGGCGCGGGTGCTCCGCGTTGAGCGAATCACCCTCGATCGCAGAACAAGTCAGGTCATAGCCCTCGTCGAGGAACTCGACCATGCGGCTGACCCAATTCGGGTACGCGCGGTCGTCATGATCACAGAACAGCAACACCTCACCCAGAGCACTGCTAGCTCCGACATTTCGGGCAAACGCGGCACCGGGCCCGCCTGACGCGTCAACATACCGAAGCTTCAGTCGCTCTCGGAGTGGGTGACTTTCGATATGACCGCGCACGTCGATCGGCGAGCCGTTGTCGGCGATGACTACGTCGAATTCCCCCGGATAATCTTGACGCGTCAAGGCGCCTAGTTGTATATCGAGCAGATCACGGCCGTCGGCCGTCCCGATATATGCCGGAATGACGATCGATACCGACCGTTCAGCCACCACAAGCACTCCTGCTATAGATCCCCGCGCCGGAGCCCTCCCCTGAGGGAACAACTTTAGACATAAATGCGAAAAGCGGGCTACACGCGACCTCGTGGGCTTCCTCACAGACTTGGACAGATGACCAAATGGGGTGTGCCTGCTGCTCGAGCGCCACTGCTCCCGCGCCCGGTCGCCCCGCGCTGTCGCCGCGCGCCCTATGCTGGTGGGTGCAGCTGGTTCACCGCGCACGTACGAGATGGAGCCCCGTCGTCGTGTTGCGGAGCCGAGTTCGGCCGCCTCGAAAGGGCGGACGGGCGAGAGGGAACCCGGTGAGAATCCGGGACTGTCCCGCAGCGGTAAGCAGGAACGACCGCCGTCACACGCACTGGACGCACAACGCCCGGGAAGCGACGGCCAGTAGGTCGGCCGACAAGGCCGGTGCCTGTGAGTCCGAAGACCTGCCAGCCGTGTCGGGTACGCCGTATCCGACGGCCACCGCCTCGTGGACCTGGGCGCGCGGTTCTACCAGTACTTGATGTGTCGGGGCTCCGTTGTCGGAATCTCCTGGCGTATCTCCGGTAGCCGCGTGGCCCGTATGGCGACGGCCCATGACACCAGCACTGGAGAGACAACGTGACTGTTGTAAATCAGACACCGTTCACCGCAACGGTTCTCGGGCTACCTAGGGTCGGACCGCGGCGTGAGCTCAAGCGGGCCACCGAGGCCTACTGGGCAGGCAAGATCGATGCCGATCAGCTGCATACTGTCGCGCGCGACCTGCGGCACGCTCAACTCGCCGAACTACAAGCGGCAGGCCTGGATTCGATCCCGGTGGGCACCTTCTCGTACTACGACCAAATGCTCGACACGGCCTTACTGCTCGGCGCGCTGCCGCCGCGGGTGGCCGGGATCGCCGATCCGCTCGACCGCTACTTCGCCGCCGCACGCGGTAACGACTCGATCGAACCCCTAGAGATGACCAAGTGGTTCGACACCAACTACCACTACCTGGTGCCGGAAATCGACCAGCACACCGCGTTCTCGCTGAACCCGGAGAAGCTGCTCGACGAGGTGCGCGAGGCACTCGCGCTCGGTGCGCCCGCTCGTCCGGTGGTGGTCGGCCCGATCACCTTCCTGAAGCTGGCCAAGGCCACCGGCGGCGCACCACTCGACCGGCTCGCCGACATCGTCCCGCTGTACCGCGAACTGCTCCGGCTGCTGGCCGAGGCAGGCATCGGCTGGGTGCAGATCGATGAGCCCGCGCTGGTCACCGACCTCACCGAGGCCGAAATCGAGCTGGTGCGAGGCACTTACACCGAGCTGACCGCGTCGGCCGAGCGGCCGGCCATCCTGGTGGCCACGTACTTCGGCCACGCCGATGCCGCGCTCAACGCGCTGGCGAGCACCGATATCGAGGGCGTCGCGCTCGACTTCACCTCCGGCACTAGCGTTTCCGATGTGGCGGGCATTCCGGCACTGGCGAGCAAGCTGCTGGTGGCCGGCGTGGTCGACGGCCGCAATGTCTGGCGCGCGGATCTCGACGCCGTGCTCGCCACCCTTGGCACGCTGCTCGGTTCCGCTGCGTCGGTGGCGGTTTCGACCTCCTGCTCGCTGCTGCACGTGCCGTACACGCTGGCCGCGGAGACCAAGCTGGACGAGCGGCTGCGGTCGTGGCTGGCCTTCGGCACCGAGAAGGTGGCCGAGGTTCGCCTGCTGGCCACCGCGCTGACCGGCGGCACCGAGGCGATCAGCACCGAATTGGCCGACACCCGTGCGGCATTGGCGGCCCGGCGGGCCGACACCCGGCTACACGACCCGCAGGTGCGGGCCCGGCTGGCCGAGCTCGGCCCAAACGCGATCCGGCGCGCACCCGCCGAGGAACGTCGCGTGCTGCAGCAGCAAGAGCTGCGGCTGCCGCCGCTGCCGACCACTACCATCGGCTCGTACCCGCAGACCTCGGCGATCCGGTTGGCCAGGTCCGCGTTCAACAAGGGCGAGATCGACGAGGCGGAATACATCCGCCGGATGCGCGCCGAGGTCGCCGATGTCATTGCGCTACAAGAGAAGCTCGGCCTCGACGTGCTGGTGCACGGCGAGCCGGAGCGCAACGACATGGTGCAGTACTTCGCCGAGCAGCTCGACGGCTTCGCCGCCACCGAGCTCGGCTGGGTGCAGTCCTACGGCTCCCGCTGCGTGCGGCCGCCGATCCTGTTCGGCGATGTGCGGCGGCCGACGCCGATGACCGTCGACTGGATCAGCTATGCCCAGTCGCTCACCGCGAAGCCGGTCAAGGGCATGCTCACCGGGCCGGTCACCATCCTGGCGTGGTCGTTCGTGCGTGATGACCAGCCGCTCGGCGACTCGGCACGGCAGGTCGCACTGGCGATCCGGGACGAGACGGTGGACCTGCAGGCCGCGGGCATCCGGGTCATCCAGGTGGACGAGCCCGCGCTGCGCGAGCTGCTGCCGCTGCGCAAGGCCGACCAGCAGGCCTACCTCGACTGGTCGGTGCAGTCGTTCCGGCTCGCCACCTCCGGCGTCGAGGACGCCACCCAGGTGCACACCCACCTGTGCTATTCGGAGTTCGGTGAGGTGATCGACGCCATCGCCGGGCTGGACGCCGACGTGACCTCGATCGAGGCGGCCCGCTCCCGGATGGAGGTGCTCGACGACCTCAACGCGGCGGGCTTCGACCTCGGCGTCGGGCCGGGTGTCTACGACATCCACTCGCCCCGGGTGCCCAGCGTCGAGGAGATCACCACCTCCTTGCGCGCGGCACTGAAAGCCGTTCCCGCCGAACGCCTTTGGGTCAACCCCGACTGCGGCCTGAAGACCCGCGGCCAGGTCGAGGTGGAGGCGTCACTGCGCAACATGGTCGCCGCCGCGGCCGCCGTGCGCTGATCGCCTCGACGGTTCGCTGAAGTTCAGCCCCCTTCGTGTTCTCGGAGGGGGCTGAACTATGCCCGGCCAGCAGTGCCTCTTGTTTATGACTGACCAGTCATTCATAATCGTGGCATGCCGAAGAAAGTCGACCGAGCGGCCCGCCGAGAGGAGATCCTCGATGCCGCGGTCCGCGTGTTCGCACGCAAGGGCTTCGCCGCCTCCCGCATCGAGGATGTCGCCGCCGAGGCGGGTATCGCCAAGGGCAGCGTGTACCTGTACTTCGACAGCCGTGATGCGTTGCTGGTCGGCGTCTTCCAGAGTTACACAGCACGCTCGGGGCAGGTGCTTGCCGAGCGCAGTACCGGAGCGGCGCTGGACCGCCTTGCCGAACTCATCCGAGGGACGATCGAACTGCTCGCCGCGCATCCCGACCATGCGCGCGTCCTGCTGGATGTCTGGGCGGCCAACCCGCCGCTCGATATGGCGGCGGTATATCGCGAATATCGCTCGGCCATAGGGGATCTGCTGCGGCAGGCACAGGCCGACGGCACCTTGCGACCCGGCATCGACGAACGGCATGCCGCGGTCATCGTCGGAGCTATCGAAGGCTGCCTCATCCAGGCTTTGGTCGACCCGACAGTGCCCCTGCGCACGCTGGCCGAGCCGGTGGTGCAGATATGCGTGGAAGGAATCCGTCGATGACACTCACAGATCGACTGATCGCCCCGAACGCTACGGCAGGCGAGGTCGCCGCCGGTTTCGGCGCCGCATTCCTCGGCGCCGCACTGGCTTTCGGCCTGGCATTGCACGCGGATCTCTCCTGGCTCGGCAGCGCCGTAGTCACCTTCGTCGCCTTCGACATGTTCGGCGGCGCGGTCGTCAACGCGACCGAGTCGGCGAAGCGCTGGTACCACCGGCCGGGCCGGACCGCCCTGCACCACCTCGGTTTCGTCGCCATCCACCTCCAGCCGTTCCTGCTCGCCCTGGTGGTCCCCGGATTCAGCTGGCTCGCGGCGGCCACCATCTATGGCCTGGCCCTGGCCGGCGCGTTACTCGTCACGACCGCCCCACGCGAGTTACGCCGCCCCATTGCCTTCGGCGCCACCGCCCTCGCACTCACCATCGCCGCCAGCATGCTCACCATCCCGCACGTGGTGGCCTGGTTCGCTCCCCTCTTGCTGATCAAACTGCTACTCGCGCATCTACTTCCCGAGAACGCCTCCCACTGAAGGTCGGTGCCGCCGCCCCAGCGGGAGGCACCGACCCCGCGCCTTACTCGGATTCAGGCTCCGGTCGTAGCGCCTGCCGCCGCCGTGATGTATACCGTTCGCACGGCTCTACGGCCCGCGTGACCGGTTGCTGCCGCGATCTGGCACTCATCCCTCGTCGCCACGCCGTGTGACACCCCGGGCACCGATCCATGCCAACCCCTCCTCGCACCTAGTGAAACCACTCCATGAATCGCCCCTATCCACCTTCGACGCGTGACGTGGCGGTTCGGTTCCGGCCAGGTGCCACGGATTTCCCGGGACTGGAGTCGGTCATCCTTCCAGGTTGAAGGCGCGGTTGATGGCGGCCATGTCGAAGTAGTCGCGCCAGGCGACGATGGCGCCGTCGGCTACCTCGAAGACGCCGGTGACCGGGAGCGGAATGGCCTTGCCCGCGGTGCGCAAGGTGTCGGTACGTTCGTTCATCACCACACTGCCGGAGGTGATCTGGTGGTGGATGTCGAAGTCGACGCCCTCGAAGGTGGTCAGGAAGCCGACGAGGAAGTCGCGGATGGCGGTGCGGCCGACCACCGGTTCCATCGGAATATTGTGATACACAGCGTCTTCGGCGAAGAAGGCGGCGATCCGGTCGGGGTCCGGGTCGGACCAGCTTCGGCACATATCGCGGACGAGTTCGTCGGGAGTCGGCATGGGCGGGGCTCACTTTCTGCTGCCGGGCGGGCGAACCGCGTTGTGCGCAACGCCCTCTCGATTGAACCAAGCAATTGCTCGGTTCGGAAGCCCTTGACCCGCAGCGACTGTCAGCGCCCCGCTCTAGGCTGGCAACATGGACGACCACCCTTTGCGTTACCGCCTGATCACCGGTGCCGATGACGCCTCTTTCTGTGAACGGATCAGCGGCCTGCTCGAGCAGGGCTACCGCCTGTACGGCTCCCCCGCGGTCACCTTCAACGGCTCCACAGTGATCGCCGCACAGGCGGTGATCCTGGACGACTGATAGCGAGCGCAGCGGATGCGTGTCTCCGCCACGCCCGCCCGATGTGGCTCTTCGCATGCTACGCAGCCGGGACATCGCGCAAAATACCTTGCAGCAGCATATTTCCAGGTAGAAGAACCTCGGAAATGCGATGATTGCGAAGACCCAGGACTACGATCTTTCCGTGCGGAAGATGTATGCGGGCGCTCGCTTACGGCGGTTGCGCGAGGAACGCAGACTCACCCAGGCGGCGCTCGCCAAGTCGCTTGATCTGTCACCTAGCTATCTCAACCAGCTGGAACGCGATCAGCGCCCGCTCACCATCCCGGTGCTGCTGAAACTCAACTCCACGTTCGACCTCGACGTCCAGTTCTTCGCCGCCGACTCGGACGCGCGCCTCGTGTCCGACCTGCACGAGGTGCTGATCGACGCCGCGGGCGGGCACACCGCGCCGCTCACCGAGGTGGAGGAGCTGGCGACCAGGCAGCCCGAGGTCGCCAGGATCGTCGTCGCGATGCATCGCAGGCTGCGCGCCGCCACCGACCAGCTCGATCTGCTCTCCGCCCGGGTGTCCGCGCCGACCGGCGCGCCGGGCATGCCCATGCCCTACGAGGACGTCCGAGACTTCTTCTACGACCATCACAATCACATCCCGCAGCTCGATATCGCCGCCGAGCAGCTGTTCGAGCAGTCCGGCCTGACCATCGGCTCGCTGGATCGCCAACTGGCCAGGGTGATCGAGGAACGCGCCGGGGTAACCGTGCTGGTCCGCGGCGACGGCGCGGATCCGGCCATCCCGAAACGGCAATACGATCCCGACAGCCGCACGCTGACCCTGGCCAGGCGACTCCGGCCGGGGCAGCGCGCCTTTCAGATCGCGACCACCCTGGCGTTCCTGCTGTACGGGACCGAGCTGGACGGCGTGCTCGCCGAAACACCCTCGCTCACCGGCGAATCCCGCACGCTGGCGCGGATCGGGCTGGCCAACTACTTCGCGGGCGCGCTGGTGCTGCCGTACGGGCGTTTTCTGCGTTCGGCCGAGGAATTGCACTACGACATCGACCTGCTCGGCCTGCGCTTCGAGGTCGGCTTCGAGACCATCTGTCACCGGTTGAGCACCCTGCAACGCCAGGGGCAGCGCGGAGTGCCGTTCTTCTTCGTCCGCACCGACCGCGCCGGCAATATCTCGAAACGCCAGTCCGCCACCGCGTTCCACTTCTCCAGGGTCGGCGGCAGCTGCCCGCTGTGGGTGGTGCACGAGGCGTTCGCGCATCCCGGCCGCATCCTGCCGCAGCTCGCGGAGATGCCGGACGGGCGGCGCTACCTGTGGATCGCGCGCACCGCGATGACCGCGCCGCACGGATTCGGCACCGCGACAAAGAACTTCGCGATCGGGCTCGGCTGCGACATCGAATACGCGGAGCGACTGGTGTATTCATCCGGGCTGCAGCTCGACGATCCGGCGACGGCGGTGCAGATCGGCGCGGGCTGCAAGGTCTGCGAGCGGCCGTCGTGCCCACAACGCGCCTTCCCGCACATCGGTAGCCCGCTCGCGGTCACCGAGAACACCAGCACCGACCTGCCTTATCCGCGCATCGGACGTCCGTAGCCCCGCTCAGGCTGTGACGCGTGATCGTAAGGCGGGCAGCAGTTTCTCGGCGACCAGGTCGAGCTGGCGGTGTACATCCAAAGATCCGAGACGCAGGATGAAGTGGGTCGCGCCCGCGTCCAGGTATCGGGTCAGCCAGTCCGCGCAGGCCTCGGCGGTGCCGCCGAAATAGGCTTGGATGGTGGACATTTCCGCCAGCGATCGGCGGTAGTACTGGCGTACATAGCCTTCCAGCTCGGTGCGCGCCCGCGCTGCGTCGGTGTCGAGCACGATCGTCGCGTACATCGCGGGGGTCACCGCGCGGGTCGCTTGCCGCTGGATCGTTTCCCAGGCACGGGCATACGCGGCCGGGTCCGGGAGGTACGGCAGCCAACCGTCGTAGTGACGAGCGACCCTGGCCAGCACCTTCGGGGTGTCACTCCCCGCTAACCAGAGCGGCGGGCCATCCGGCGTCGAGGTCGGCAGCGCCCGGGCCAGATCGTCTATCTGCCAATACTTTCCGGCGAAGCCGGGAGCGCCGGACCACGCCGCGCGCCAGATTCGCACCGTCTCGTCCAAGCGACCGACGCGTTCGTCGAACGGGACACCGATCGCGTCGAACTCGGCCCGACTCTCCGGCAGCGGAAATCCGGCGCCGAGACCGAGCATGAGCCTCCCGGGACCAAGCTGATCGACGGTCGCCGCCTGGTGCGCGCCGAGCAGTGGATGGCGCAACGTCGCGGTCCATGCCGCGGTACCCAGGCGAATACGGCCGGTCGCGGCCGCGACGGCCGCCAGCAGCGTCAGCGGATCGACCCTGGTGCGCGCCAGCGGCGAATCACCGGTCCACACCGAGTCGAATCCGGCGTCTTCGGCGACCTTCGCAAGACGCACCACCCCCGACGCGTCGTGCCGCCCGACCATCGCGGTTTCCCTGCTCGGCAACAGAATTCCGACCTCGATCACCCGTTGATCCTCGCGCGGGCGGTGAGTTGTGTCGATTACCCGGCAGGTAATCGACAAGCTCAGATCTTCTGACCCGATTGGCGGCCAGCCGGTTACGACTTGGCCAAATACTCCAGACGTTCGGAATCGACCGCGGCGTGCATCATGCTCGCCAAGCCGGGGTGTTTCTTCAGGCCGGGGTCGGCTTCGACCATCTCGCGGGCAAGTTCCTGTGCGGCGGTGATGACTTCGAGATCGTCGAGCAACGACAGCAGCTTCAGCGAGCGGGCGGTGCCGGACTGAGCCGCACCGAGCACGTCGCCCTCGCGGCGGGTGCGCAGGTCGAGCACGGCGAGTTCGAAGCCGTCGGTGGTGGCGGCGACCGCGTCCAGCCGCGCCATCGCCGAACCGTTGGGCGCCGAATCGGTGACCAGCAGGCACAAGCCGGGATGCTTGCCACGACCGATACGGCCACGCAGCTGATGCAGCTGGCTGACGCCGAAGCGGTCGGCGTCCACGATCACCATGACGGTCGCGTTCGGCACGTCCACGCCGACCTCGACGACGGTGGTACAGACGAGCACATCGACGGAGCCGTCGTTGAACGCGCGCATCACCTGGTCTTTTTCGTCCGCGGGCAGCCTGCCGTGCAGGAGACCGACGCGCAGCTCGGACAGCGGACCCGCGCTCAGCATCTCGAAGACGTCGAGCGCGGCCTGCGTTGTCGGGCCTTCCTTTTCGGGCTCGGCCGCCTTCGACTTGCCGTTGCGGGTCTTGCCGGCGGCCTCCTCGTCGTCACCGATGCGTGAGCACACCACGTAGGCCTGCCGACCGGCCTTGACCTCCTCGACAATGCGCTCCCAGGCCCGATCGACCCAGTTCGGATGCTGCCTGCGCGGCACGACCTTGGATGTGATCGGCGAACGCCCCCTCGGCAGTTCGGTGAGCGTCGAGGTCTCCAGGTCGCCGAGGGTGGTCATGGCGATGGTGCGCGGGATCGGCGTGGCGGTCATCACCAGCAGGTGCGGGCTGGTGCCCGCTTTCGCCTTGGCGCGCAAAGCATCTCGCTGCTCGACGCCGAACCGGTGCTGTTCGTCGACGACGACCATGCCGAGGTCGAAGAACTCGACGTTGTCCTGGATCAGCGCGTGCGTGCCGATCACGATGCCCGCCTCGCCGGTCATCGCCGCCAGCAGCGCGGCCTTCTTGGTCGCGGTCGACATCGAACCGGTGACCAGCACCACCTTGGTCGACTTGTCGCCCGCGCCGAGCTCACCGGCGTTGCCGAGATCGCCGAGCATCTTGCGCAGCGACCGAAAGTGCTGGGCGGCAAGAACTTCCGTCGGTGCGAGCAGCGCACACTGCTGACCCGCGTCGACGATCTGCAGCATCGCCTGCAACGCGACGATGGTCTTGCCGGAGCCGACCTCGCCCTGCAGCAGGCGGTGCATCGGATGCGTGCGCGACATGTCCGCGGAAATCTCCGAGATCACCTGCCGCTGGCCCGCGGTCAGTTCGAAGGGCAGGCGCTTCTCGAACTCGGCGGCGATGCCGTCCGGTCGCGGCGGGCACGAGCGCGCGGCCCGGCCGGACACCTCGTGGCGGCGTTCGGCGAGCACCAGCTGCAACGCCAGCGCCTCGTCGAAACGCAAACGCTGCTGGGCCTGCTCGATGTCGGCCTTGTGCTCCGGCAGGTGGATCAGGCGCAGCGCGTCGGAGATCTTCATCAGCGAACGGTCGTCCCTGATCGCGTCCGGCAGCGGATCATCGATCGGGTCCAGCTGATCGAGCACCTGGCGCACGCAGGCGAGCACGTCCCAGCTCTGCACCTTCGCGGTCGCCGGGTACACCGGGATGAACTCCCGCTCCATGAACGAGGTATCCACGCCCTCAGCGCCTTTCGCGCTTTGCGCGAGCCCGCGCAGAGCACCGCCGCCGCGCACGGTTTTCACCGCGCCGACCGTCTCGTCGTCGTTCTCGGGCAGGATCAGATAGCCCGGATGGTTCAGGTTCCACTGACCGGGCCGCCAGTAGTTGACGGTGCCCGACATCATCGCCCGAAGGCCTTCCCGGACAACGTATTTCACCTTGTCACCGTTGAAGAAGGTCACGTCGACGCCGCGGCCGCTGCCAGAACCGGTGTCCAGCACCACCTTCAGCAGCGAACCGCGCCGGTTGCGCATCGGCCGCAGCTCGGCCTTGGTGATCCGGCCGATCACGGTGATGTGCGTACCGTCTTCCGGCTCTTCCTCGGTGAGCGGCTGCCCCTGCGTCGCGTAGCGCAGCGGATAGTGCCGGAGCAGATCCTCCACCGTGTGCATGTCGAACGCGTCGACCAGCGAGCCCGCCGCCTTCACGCCGAGAATATGGTCGAGCCGATCACTCAGGGTCGCCATCTACTCCACTCCGATCTGCACCAGATCCCCGTGCTGCCCACCGGAATACACGGTGACCTCCACGCCGGGAAAGCCTTCGATGATGTGTGCGGCGAGTTCGCCGGCCAGGCCGTCCGGCGCCGCCGCACCCATCAGCAGCGTGACCAGTTCGCCGCCGAACGCGAGCATCCGGTCCAGCAGCGTGCGTCCGGCCGCGCGCACATCATGGTCGATCACTACGACATCCTGGCCGACCAGGCCGAGTCCGTCGCCCGCTTCGCAGGTGCCGACCATGGTGAGCGCCCGTTCCGGTGCGGCGCGCAGCGACCCCCACCGGGTGGTCGCGGCCGCTTCGGACATGGCGAAGGCGTCGTCGACGGCGATCCGGCCGCGATCGTGCACGGCCAGCGCCGCGAGCCCCTGCACCATGGATCCGCTCGGCAGCAGGAGCACGTCGCGGTGCACGTCACGGGCGGCGACACCGACGGCGACCAGGTCGTGCGCGGGTAACGCGCCGTTGGGCAGGACGAGCACCTCGCGGTTCGGCATGGCGCGGATCGCGGCGAGCAGGTCGGCGGCGGTCACCGCGCCGTCACCAGCGAGCACCACCGCGCCGGCGTCCTCGAACAGTTCGGCCGCACCGGCACCGGCCGCCACCGCCAGGATCCCGCGGTCGGCGGGTCCGTCGACTTCTTTAGCGGAGTCGATGGTGGTGTGCGTGACGAGATGACCGGAGCTCATGTCGTGCGGCGTCTCGCGTCCGGTGAGTGCGAAGCTCTCGATGCGGATCCCACTGAGCTTTCCGGCGGCGAGACCGGCTTCCACGGCGGCACCCGCGTCCGCGCAGTGCACGTGGGCGGACCAGCAGTGTGCGCCGTCGCCGACGACCACCACCGAGTCGCCGAGCTCGGTGAGGCGCGCGCGCAACCGCGCCAACTGGTCCTGGTCGGTGTCGGCGAGCAGGTACATCACCTCGTATTGCGGTGCTGCCGAGCTGGTTTCGCGATTGTCCTCGGCGAACCGCACGATGTCTGGGTCACGCGGGGTGTATTCCGGCCGGGCGGGGATCTCGCCGAAGGTGACCGCGACCAGGCTGTCCAGCAGCACCACCAGCCCGCGCGCACCCGCGTCGACGACCCCCGCCTCGCGCAGCACACCCAGCTGAGACGGTGTATCGCCGAGTGCCTTGGCGGCACCGTCGGCCGCCGCCAATGCCACCTCGGCGAGCGAGGTATCCGGACACGATGCCGCGCTGGCGGCCGCGCAGTCCAGGACAGTGAGGATGGTGCCCTCGATCGGCTCACTCAACGCCTCGCGGACCAGGACCGAGGCGCGGTTCAACCCATCGCGCAGCGTGGCGGCGGTGAGCGGCTCGCTCCGGACCGCCTCGGCGATGCCCCGCAGCACCTGCGACAGGATGATGCCGGAGTTGCCGCGCGCGCCGCTGGTCGCGCCCCGCGCCAGCGCGGCGGCGACGTCGTGCGCCGACAATGCCGCCACCGGACCACGCGCCGCCGCGGCGTCCATCGCCGCGCGCATCGTGGCGAGCAGGTTGGTGCCGGTATCGGCGTCCGGGATGGGGAAGACATTGAGTGCGTTGATCTCCTCGCGCCGGTTCGCCAAACCGTCGAGGCAGGCTCGGCCCCAGCGCAGCAGCGCCGTGCCGTCCATCACATCCCGCACTCCGGGCACCGTCACCCCTTTGATCGTCGCCACCTGCACCGCCCGCAAGGTTAGCGGGCGCGGCCGACATACTGGTGGTACCCGCCTCGGGTGCCAGTAAGGTCCGCGGCGCACCCGGTTTGGTGGATCGGGGGCGGTCCAGCTACCCTTGCAGGGTTGCCTCGCGTGGCCGTTGCCGGTTTGCGCTGGCCGATGTCTGTCGGCAGGGGTACGCCAAACATTGTTTCCGGACATGTTGCCCGCGGGCGACGGTCCTCCACATGACATGAAGGAGTTCGCGACTATGGCTGCCGTCTGCGACGTCTGCGCCAAGGGCCCCGGCTTCGGGAAGTCGGTCTCGCACTCGCACCGGCGCACCAACCGTCGCTGGAACCCGAACATCCAGACCGTTCGCGCCCAGGTTGCGCCGGGTAACACCCGTCGCATGAACGTGTGCACCTCCTGCCTCAAGGCGGGCAAGGTCGTCCGCGGCTGATTCGCCACGGCTGACCTGTACGAGACCGACGCACGCCCCGGCACCCTCACGGGTGGTCCGGGGCGTAGTCATCGATAGGCAAGAATGACCGAGCCCGACTGGCGCATCGCTCCGCTCGCGGCCGAGCACGCCTACCCCCTCGCCGAATGCCACATCGCCTGCTGGCGGGAGGCCTACCGCGAGCTGGTTCCCGCGCACGTACTGGACGCCTTCGACGTCGAGCAGCGAGCCGAGCAATGGGAGCGCAACCGGGTCAAGTACCCCGGACGCACCTGGGTGGCGCTGGCCGGTACCCAAGTCGTCGGCTTCGCCAGCGCGGGCGAGACGCACGACGATCCACCGGTGCCCGCCCATCAGCTCTACGCACTGTACGTTCGTTCGCCGTGGTACGGCACCGGCCTCGCGCACGAACTGCTGCACGCGGCGCTCGATCCATCGAAGCCGTACTCGCTGTGGGTATTCGAGCAGAACCCGCGCGCGCTGGCCTTCTACCGCAAACACGGTTTCGCACCGGACGGCACGAGCAGAGTCGAGGCCTTCTCGCCTTCGATCGAAGTCAGAATGGTGCGCGCGCCCGGCGCGGTGTGACGAAACAGGGGCCACCGCGCATCCGTCCGAGCCGTACATATCCACCCGCTAAGGTGCTTGATCATGACCTCCACCGAGCAAGCCGGGTACGTGACCTCCGTCGACGGCGTCCTGCAGATCACCATCGCGACCGCCGCCAACGGCACGTCCATGGACTTCGGCGGGATCGTCGCGGGCACCGCCGCGCTGCGCTCGCTCGGCTCCGAGGTCGGCGCGGTGCTGCTGACCGGCACCGGCGCGAACTTCTGTGCGGGCGGCAATGTGCGCGGCTTCGCGGCCGCGGCCGATCGGGCCGCCCACATCTACGGCCTGGCAACGGATCTGCACCACTTCGTCCGCGCGCTCGACGCGACGACGGTCCCGGTCGTGGCCGGCGTCCAGGGCTGGGCGGCGGGCGCCGGGATGAGCCTGGTCTGCGCCGCCGACATCGCACTCGGCGGGCCGAGCACCAAGCTGCGCCCGGCCTACCCCGGCATCGGCCTCAGCCCCGACGGCGGCATGTCCTGGACGCTGCCGCGCATCGTCGGACTCGGCCGGGCCCGCGAAATCCTGCTCACCGACGCGGTGGTGGACGCCGACGAGGCGGTGCGGCTCGGCATCCTCAGCAGGCTGGTCGCCGACGACGAAGTACAGTCCGCGGCGCTGAACCTGGCCCGAACCCTCGCCGCCGGACCACGTTCCACCTATGCGAGCATCAAAGGCCTACTGGCACAGTCCGCTTCGACGGCGCTCGGCGATCAGCTCGACCGCGAACGCGACGCGATCGCGGCCGCGGCCAACGGTGCGACCGGTCGCGAGGGCGTCGACGCTTTCGTCGAGAAGCGCAAGCCGAACTACGCGTAGCTCACTGATTGGTCTGCAAGACGAACTTCGCGACCGCGTCGGTGAAGGAGTCGTTGTCGTCACCGGCCGCGGTGTGGGCCGCACCGCCGATCTCGACCAGCTGCATGTGCGGCACCAACTCCTGAAACGCCGCGGCGCCTTCGGAACTCACCACGTCCGACTGCAAGCCGCGCACCAGCAGGACCGGGATCGTCAGCTTGCGCGCCGCGGCCTCCAGCTGATCGGTCATCTCGGAGGCGTCCTCGACCCTGCCGGACAGCATGTCCGGGTCCCAGTGCCAGTACCAGCGGCCGTCCCGCTCGCGCAGGTTGCGTAGCAGGCCGTCGGTGTTCTTCGGACGCGGCCGGTGCGGCAGGTATTCGGCGACGGCGTCGGCCACCTGCTCGAGGCTGTCGAATCCGTCGCGGTGCTTGCCGAGGAAGTCGATCACCCGCGCGACACCGGCCTTTTCCGGCCGGGTGACGATATCGACGAGCACCAGCGCGCTGATCGCCTCGCCGCCGGGGACGGCGGTGGCGAGCAGGCCGGTGATGCCGCCCATGCTCGCCCCGACCACGACGGCGGGCGCACCGAGCTGTTCGAGCACTAGTAGCAGGTCGCGCACCATGGTGTCGCGGCGGTAGTCGCCGTCCTCGGACCACGCGCTGTCGCCGTGCCCGCGCGCGTCCAGCGTGACCACGCGCATGCCCGCGGCGCCGAGCTTCGCGCCGGTCTGCTTCCACGAGTGCCTGGTCTGCCCGCCGCCGTGCAGGAAGACGACGAGCGGACCGTCGACCGGGCCGAACTGGTCGGCGGCCAGCTCGAGCCCACCCGAGCCGCGCAACCGCAATGGCGCAGGCTCGAGAAGATTGTTCGCATTACTCACAAACCGAGGATCGCATAGAACCGGTTACGGTTCGCAGCCGAGCCTCCCGAACGGGCTCAGCTCAGCAGTCCCACTTGCCGGAGGCGCTGAGGGTGCGCTGCAGCAGGCAGGCCACCTTGGCGTTGACCGAGGAGGAGATGGTGGAGGAGCCGTTGGAGGTGAATTCCTCACCGATCTGCGTCGACGAGGTACCGGCGGCCGGTGCCGAGGTGGTGTCGGTGGCCTGCTCCAGCGGCAGCCCCGAGGCATTCGCGGTCGCGGCGCCACCCGCGAGGGCGGCACAGAGGGCCAGGGTGGCGGTGGTGCCGCGCAGTACGCCGCGAACGGTGGTGTTGGGCATGGAAAAGCTCCTCACTCGAAATCAATCTAGAAAAATCACACACAGACACCGGCTCAGGGCAGGCGCCAGTCAACGGGTTCGGCACCCAGCTCGTCGAGCAGTTCGTTCACTCGGGAAAACGGGCGGGAACCGAAGAAGCCGCGCGACGCCGACAGCGGCGAGGGATGCGCGGATTCGATATAGGGGATCTCGGCCTCGACCAGAGTCGGCTTGAGGGTGGCCGCGTCGCGGCCCCAGAGGATCGCGACCAGTGGCTCGTCCCGCGCGACCAGCGCGCGAATGGCCTGCTCGGTCACCGCCTCCCAGCCCTTGCCGCGATGCGAGGCGGGCTGGCCGGGCGCCACGGTGAGCACCCTGTTCAGCATCAGCACGCCCTGATCCGACCAGGGGCTCAGGTCGCCGCAGGACGGTGTCGGGTGGCCGAGATCCTTGGTGTATTCGGCGAAGATGTTCGCCAGGCTGCGCGGAACCGGCGAAACATTGGGCGCGACAGAGAAACTCAGGCCCATCGCGTGACCCGGGGTCGGATACGGGTCCTGGCCGACGACAAGCACCCGCACCGCGTCGAAGGGGCGCTGGAAGGCGCGTAGCACGTTCTCACCGGCCGGTAGATACCCGCGGCCCGCCGCGTTCTCTTCGCGCAGGAACTCGCCCATGGCGGAAATCCGTTCCGCCACCGACTCGAGTGCCTTCGCCCATCCCGGATCCATAATTTCCGACAGTGGTTTCGCGCCCATGACCGCACAACTTATCGTGGTTCGCTCGCGACCGCCGAGTCCGCCCCACCGAACGATTCCCACCCGGCGCTGCCCGACCGCGCCGCGCCGTCGACCGTGACGCCGTGACCGGCGGACACGCGGCCGATCGGCAGCCAGCCTGCGGGCAGGTCACACTCGGCCGACCAGGTGCCGACGAACGCGTGATCCTCGCCGCCGGTCAGAATCCATTGCGCCGCATCGGCATCCATACGAGCGGCGACGCGCTCGAGTGATTGGTGATGCAATACGGACAAATCGAGATCAATAGCGACACCGGATAATTCGGCGATATGGCCGAGGTCCGCTAATAGCCCGTCGGATACATCGGTGAGTGCGTTCAGTCCCGTCTCGGTGTGCTCATTCAGCACCGCCGAATACGGCGGTTGCGGGACCCGGTGCGCGGCAAGCGCTTCGGCGAACTCGTCGGATTCGGCGCCCGCGGTCAGGATCGCGAGGCCCGCGGCCGACCAGCCGAGGCGGCCCGCGACGGCAACCGTGTCTCCCACGCGCGCACCGGCTCTCGTGATGGCCGGGCGGCCACGCAGGTCGCCGAACGCGGTGACCGAGATGACGAGGTCGCGGCTGCGGACCAGATCGCCACCCGCGATGGAGGCACCGGCCCGGGTCGCCTCGGCCCACATTCCGTCGGTGAGACCGTCGATCACCTCCAGCGCGGTGTCGGCCGGGCAGCCGAGTGCCACCACGAACGCGCTCGGCCACGCGCCCATCGCGACCACGTCGGCCGCGTTCTGCGCGATCGCCTTGCGGCCGATGTCCTCGGGACTCGACCAGTCGAGGCGGAAATGCCGGTCCTGCACGAGCATGTCGGTGGTGACCACGAACCGGCCGTCGGGCGCGGCGACCAGGGCGGCGTCGTCGCCGGGGCCGAGCAGCACGCCCGGCGCCTGGACCCGATCGCGGTTGATCCGCTCGATCAGCGCGAACTCCCCCAGTTCACGCACCGTCCTTGGTCCCGTGTGCTCGCTGATGACCGGTCCTCTCAGACGCGCTGCTGGCTGGAATCGACCCGAAGGTACCCTTTTCAGGGCAATCGACTGCTACCGGGCCGGTCACGGCACCGCCGCGCTTGCGCGGCCGCCGACCGCCCGATCGGCGCAACAGGAAGGATCGGTGAGCATGGCGGCGGAATCGTCGGACCACGATTCGGCGAAGGACACGACGGGACAGGTCGCCGAGGCGGCGAGCAGCACGCCCGGGGACAGTCCGTCGGACACCGAATCCGCTACCTCGGACACCGACACCGCGGCGAGCGGCACCGGCTCTGCCGCTCGCCAGCACTCCCCAGCGCTCATCGCGACCGCCGTGGCCTTGCCGGTCGCGCTCGTCGTCGCCGTGCTGGTGATCGCGATCTTCGCCCGCAACGCCCCGGTCGAACGCGAACCGCTGGTCCTCGGCCCGGTCCCGGCCCCCGCCGCGGACGGCCCGGCCTGCACCAACCTGCTCCCCGCGCTGCCGACCGAACTCGGCGAGTACACCAAATCCACCCTGGTGGAACCCTCCCCACCGGCGACCCGCGCCTGGCAGCACGCCGACGGCGGCGACCCGATCGTGCTGCGCTGCGGCCTGGACCGCCCGCTCGAGTTCAACCGCGCCTCGGCCCTGCAGATCGTGAACGGCGTCCAGTGGTTCGAGGCCCGCGACCAAGCCGCCAAGGCGAGCACCTGGTTCGCCGTCGACCGCGAGACCTACATCGCGCTGACCGTTCCCGACGGCTCCGGCCCCACCCCGCTCCAGGCGGTCTCCGACACCATCACCGCGAACCTGCCCGCCAAGCCGCTCGACCCGGGCCCGCTGCCCAACTGAGACCTAGCGAAGACCGGTGCCGCGCGCGAGCGCCGTGTCGATCAAGATGGACACCAGGTCCCGATAGTCGATGCCGGTGGCTTCCCACATCCGCGGGTACTGGGAGATCGGCGTGAAGCCGGGCATGGTGTTGATCTCGTTGATCACCGGGCCGTCGGCGGTGATGAAGAAGTCGACGCGGGCCAGGCCCTGACAGTCCAGCGCGCGGAACGCCCGGACCGCGAGTTCCCGGACATTGTCGGAGACGTCGTCGTCCAGCTTCGCGGGCACATCGAATTCGCAGACGTCGTCGAGGTATTTGGTCTCGAAGTCGTAGAACTCCGGGTTCGCGGCGGCGGAGCCTTCCTCCGGCATCCGAATCTCCGACAGCACACTGGCTTCCACTCGACCGTCCGGGAATTCCAGTACGCCGCACTCGACTTCGCGGCCGACGATGCCCGCCTCGACGATCACCTTCGGGTCGTGCGCACGGGCGGTGGCGATGGCCGCGTCCAATGCGGCCCAGTCGTCGACCTTCGTGATCCCGATCGACGATCCCCCGCGCGCGGGCTTCACGAACGCGGGCAGCCCGAGCCTGGTCCGGTCCGCCTCGCTCACCGTCGCGGTGCCGGGCCGCAACACCACCTGCTGACCGACCGGCAAGCCTTCGGCCGCAAGGAGTTTCTTGGTGAACTCCTTGTCCATGCCCGCCGCGCTGGCAAGCACGCCCGCGCCGACGTAAGGCACACCGGCGAGTTCCAACATGCCCTGCAGGGTGCCGTCCTCACCAAAGGGTCCGTGCAGCAGCGGGAACACCACATCGACCGAACCGAGGGCGGCGCCGGGATCGTCGAGTGCGACAAGCGCACCCGAACCGCCCGGCCCGGCGGTCAGGGTCAACGCGGTGCCGGTGCCGTCCACCGACGGCAAGGTGCGATCGCGGAAACCGAGGGCGGCGATGTTGGAATCGGCCAGCACCCAGGCTCCTTCGGCGCTGATGCCGATCGGCACCACGTCGTACTTCGCCGGATCCAGGTTCGGCAGCACGCTGCCCGCCGACACGCAGGAGACGGCGTGCTCATTGCTCCGCCCGCCGAAAACCACAGCCACCCGGATCCGCTTCGTCATGCCCCGAACCGTACCCGTCGCGGCGCATGGTCCCCACCGCTACCCAGTGGCGTAACTGCGGCGCGTGTCCGGTCGGCGACTACTCCGGCTTGATCCGTCGGCCGAGCAGATTGCCGACGGCTTCGCGGACGGCCATGCCCTCGTGGCACACCTGGTTCACGGCGGTGGTGAGCGGCATGTCGACATCGTGTTCGACGGCCAGCGCGCGAATGGACGTGCACGACTTCACGCCCTCGGCGACCTGTCCGTGCGTCGCCTCCTGCGCGGTCTCCATCGAGCCGCCCGCGCCGAGCGCGTGTCCGAAGGAGCGGTTGCGCGACAGCGGCGAGGTGCAGGTGGCGACCAGGTCGCCCACGCCGGCCAGGCCGGAGAGGGTGGCCGGTTCGGCGCCGAGTGCCACGCCGAGCCGGATGATCTCCGCGAGGCCGCGGGTGATGATGCTGGCGACGGTGTTGTCGCCCAACCCCATTCCGGAGGCGATGCCGCAGGCGAGGGCGATCACGTTCTTACAGGCGCCGCCGACCTCGCAGCCCACCACATCCGTATTCGTGTAAGGCCGGAAGTATCCGGTGGCGCTGGCGTGCTGCAGCGCCACCGCTCGTTCGGCATCGGAGCAGGCGATCACGGTGGCCGCGGGCTGACCGACGGCGATCTCGCGCGCCAGATTCGGACCGGACAGCACCGCGATTCGACTCTCGTCGGCCCCGGTGACCTCGCCGATCACCTGACTCATCCGCAGCAGCGAGCCGTTTTCGATGCCCTTGGCCAGGCTGAGCAGCGACGCGTCCGGCGCGATCAGCCCCTTCCATTCCACGAGGTTCGCGCGCAACGACTGGGACGGCACCGCGAGCACCACGATGTCGGCGCCATCGAGCGCGACGGCGGGGTCGTGGGTGGCCGCCAGCGGGGGCAGCGGAATATCGGTGAGGTAAGAGGGATTGCGATGTTGGGTGTGCAGTATCTCGGCGACTTCGGGTCGTCGCGCCCAGATGGTGACCTCGGTTCCCGCCTCCGCCAACACCTTCGCGAACGCGGTCCCCCATGATCCCGCGCCCATTACTGCCGCCCTCGTCATCTGCCCAATATGCCATGGAAGGATTGGACGCATGCGCCCGCACGCTGTGCATGCCGTGATCGCGGTGAAGAGCCTCGATCAGGCGAAGAGCCGACTGGCCGACCGGCTGCGCCCGGAACACCGGGCCCGGCTGGTCCTTGCCATGCTCGCCGACACCTTGACCGCCACCGCGGCCGTCCCCGGGATCGTCTCGGTCACCGTGGTCACGCCGGATCCGGTGGTCGCCGACCTGGCCCTGTCGATGGGCGCCGCGGCGCATCCCGAGCCACGCCCGGCCGGCCTGGACGGGCTGAATACCGCGTTGGCCGACGCCGCGGCCGGGTTGCGGCGTCAGTACGGAGCGGTCGATCTGCTCGCCCTGCAAGCCGACCTGCCCGCGTTGCGCGCGGCGGAACTCGCCGACGTGCTGACGATCGCGCCGCGCGGCCTGCGCTCGATCGTGGTCGATCACGCGGGCACCGGCACGGCCGCGCTACTTGTCCGCGACCCCGTCGCCGACCTCGAGCCGCGGTTCGGTCCCGGCTCGGCGGGCAAACACATGGCCGCGGGTGCGATCGACCTGATCGGTGATTGGCCCGGTTTACGGCTGGATGTCGACACGGCCGACGACCTGGACCTGGCCATTGAGCTCGGCGCGGGCGGTGCGACCAGCGTGGCCCTGCACGACATCGGCTGGCCGGATCGCGTTCACCAGCCGGTTCGCCGAGTGTGCTAGGAGATCGCCAGAGTGCGGTGATCCTCATGTCAATCATAGTGTCGGGCTCCACCGCACCCCGTTCGTAGGGGATGATCGTTGGCGTGAGTGAGCGAAGCGAACTATCCAACTGCCAGCGCGCACCGCGCGTGTCGGTGCCGAGCCCCAGCGAGGTAACGGCATGAGCGATACGGAAACCGTCAAGCAGCAGTTGCTTCCTACGCCGCCACCCGCGGCGACACCGGTGCAGACCGATACCACGGTCGAGCAGTTGCCACGTGATCGCTACCTCAACCGCGAGTTGAGCTGGCTCGATTTCAACGCCCGGGTACTCGCCCTGGCCGAGGACGCGTCGCTGTCCCTGCTGGAGCGCGCCAAATTCCTGGCCATCTTCGCGTCGAATCTCGACGAGTTCTACATGGTGCGGGTCGCCGGCCTCAAGCGCCGCGCCGAGACCGGTCTGCTGGTGCGTTCCGCGGACGGCCGCTCGCCCGGCGAGCAGCTGGAACTGATCGCCGCCCGCGCGCAGGAGATCGCCGACCGCCACGCGCGGGTCTTCCTCGACGACGTGCTGCCCGCACTCACCGCGGAGGGCATCGCGATCATCGACTGGACCGATCTGAACGACGATGAGCGCCAACGCCTCTCGGGCCACTTCCAGGATCAGGTGTTCCCGGTGCTCACCCCGCTCGCGGTGGATCCGGCGCACCCGTTCCCCTACATCAGCGGCCTGAGCCTGAATCTCGCGGTGACGGTGAAGGATTCCGCCACCGGCGGCGAGCACTTCGCGCGAGTCAAGGTGCCGGACAACGTCGATCGGTTCGTCCGGGTGCGCCGCACCGACGCCGGCTCGACCATCGCCGCCTTCCTGCCGATGGAGGAACTGATCGCGGCGCACCTCGATCTGCTGTTCCCCGGCATGGAAGTGGTTGAGCAGCACTCGTTCCGGATCACCCGCAACGCCGACTTCGAGGTCGACGAGGACCGCGACGAGGATCTGCTGCAGGCGCTGGAGCGCGAACTCGCGCGCCGCCGCTTCGGATCGCCGGTGCGGCTGGAAGTCTCCGACGACATGACCGAGCACATGCTCGAATTGCTGTTGCGCGAACTCGATGTCGACCCCGGCGATGTCATCCAGGTGCCCGGCCTGCTCGACCTGTCCTGCCTGTGGCAGGTGTACGGGGTGGACCGGCCCAATCTCAAAGACACGCCCTATGTGCCCGCCACCCCGCCCGCGTTCGGCGAGCGAGAGACCCCGCGCAACGTGTTCGCGGCGCTGCGCGAGGGCGACGTGCTGGTGCACCACCCCTACGACTCGTTCTCCACCAGCGTGCAGCGGTTCATCGAACAGGCCGCCGCCGACCCGCAGGTGCTCGCCATCAAGCAGACGCTCTACCGCACCTCCGGCGACTCACCGATCGTCAACGCGCTCATCGACGCGGCCGAGGCGGGCAAGCAGGTTGTCGCGCTGGTCGAGATCAAGGCGCGGTTCGACGAGCAGGCCAACATCAAATGGGCTCGCGCGCTGGAGCAGGCGGGCGTGCACGTGGTCTACGGCCTCATCGGCCTCAAGACGCACTGCAAGACCTGCCTGGTGGTGCGCCGCGAGGGCGCGACCATCCGCCGCTACTGCCACATCGGCACCGGCAACTACAACCCGAAGACCGCGCGGCTCTACGAGGACGTCGGATTGCTCACCGCCGCACCGGAAATCGGCGCGGACCTGACCGACCTGTTCAATTCGCTGACCGGTTACTCACGAAAAGAGAACTACCGCAACCTGCTTGTCGCGCCGCACGGGGTGCGCGCGGGCATCATCGAGCGGATCCAGCGCGAGACCGAACTGGCGGCGCAGGGCAAGGACGCCCGAATCCGGTTGAAGGCCAATGCGATCGTCGACGAGGAGATCATCGACGCGCTGTACCGGGCCTCGCTGGCCGGAGTCCCGGTGCAGATCGTGGTGCGCGGCATCTGCGGACTGCGCCCCGGTGTGCCCGGCATGAGCGAGAACATCGAAGTGCGCTCGATCCTCGGCCGCTTCCTCGAGCACTCGCGGGTGATGCACTTCCAGGCGCAGGATCAGTACTGGATCGGCAGCGCCGACATGATGCACCGCAATCTCGACCGGCGCGTGGAAGTGATGGCACAGGTGAAGGATCCGCGGCTGACCGAACAGCTCCGGCAGGTCTTCGACTCCGCGTTGCATCCCGACACCCGTTGCTGGGTACTCACCGCAGAGGGCAACTGGCTGGCCCGGCCCGAGCACGCGGGCGACGACGACGTCAAAGTGCGTGACCACCAAGAGTTCTTGATGCGCATGCGGAGGCCCGAACAGCAGTGAGTGGTGCTACGGGGTACGAGATGGAAGGGGGACCCTTCTGGGATCCCCGTATTACCGCCAATATTCACGCCGCGGGCGCGGTGGTGTGGCGGCGGGCGACGAACGGCGCGCTGGAGATCGCCGTCGTGCATCGCCCCAAGTACCAGGATTGGTCGCTGCCCAAGGGCAAGCTCGATCCCGGCGAGACACCCGTGCTCGCCGCGGTCCGTGAGGTCCGCGAGGAGACCGGGCTCGACTGCAAGCTCGGCCGCTACCTCGGCCACGTCACCTATCCCGTTCCGGGACACCGCAAGCTGAAGCGGGTCGACTACTGGGCAGCCGAGGTGGCGGGCGGCGAGTTCACCTCGAATGACGAAGTGGACGTGCTGAATTGGTACTCGCTGGATCGGGTGATGGAGCAGCTGTCCTACCCGATGGATCGGCAGGTGCTGCGCGCGTTCACCCGGCTGCCCGCGAACACCCGCACCATGCTGCTGGTGCGGCACGCGAAAGCTGGTCGGCGAGACCGCTTCTCCGGTCCCGATCCGCTGCGCCCACTGGATCGGTCCGGGCAGGCCCAAGCACGGGCCCTGGTGTCGAATCTGCTGGCGTTCGGGGCATCTGAGATCTACTCCGCCGATCCGGTGCGCTGCGTGCAGACGGTGACGCCGCTAGCCGAGAAGCTCGGTACCGAGATCATCCTCGAGCCGTTGCTTTCCGAAAGCGGTTATGCCGCAGCGCAGGACGAGACCAGGCAGCGGATCCTCGCCCTGGTACCGGATACCGAGGCGCCCGTTGTGTGCAGTCAGGGCAAGGTGATTCCCGATCTGCTGCAGTGGTGGGCCGAGCGCGACGGCATCACGCTGCCGTCCGCGCGCAACCGCAAGGGCAGTGTGTGGGTGCTGTCCTTCGTCGACGGCAGGCTGGTCGCGGCGGACCATCTGGACCGGTCGCTGAACGCCGACTTCGTGAAGTCCTGACCGGTCGATCGGAAAAACCGAATATCAGTGCTCTGAAAGATGGGCCTAGACAAGCGAAACGGCCCCGGAAGCTTGCTTCCGGGGCCGTGTTCGATCGGTACAGCGGATGATTCGGCCTTACGGCCGGTCATCCGGCGCCAATACCGTACTGGCGCAGTATCTAGCGGCGGCCGCGAGCGGGAGCCTTCTTGGCAGCCGACTTCTTGGCCGGAGCCTTCTTGGCGACCGTCTTCTTGGCGGCGGTCTTCTTGGCGACCGTCTTCTTGGCGGCGGTGACCTTCTTGGCCGGAGCCTTCTTCACCGCGGTCTTCTTGGCGACCGTCTTCTTGGCGGGCGCCTTGACCGCAGTCGTCTTGCGAGCAGCGGTCTTTGCGGGCGCCTTCTTGGCAGCCTTCTTCGCCGTGGTCTTGGCCGGGCCCTTCGTGGGGGTGGCCTTCTTGGCGGCGGTCTTCTTCGCTGCCGTCTTCTTGGCGGCCGCCTTCTTCGCTGCCACCGGGGCATTCACGCCGCGCTTGACGGCGGGACCGCTCTGGGCGAGCTTCTGCTTACCCGCGATCACGGCCTTGAACTGAGCACCCGGACGGAACGCGGGCACCGAAGTGGGCTTCACCTTGACGGTTTCGCCGGTGCGCGGGTTCCTGGCGACTCGCGCCGCACGCTTGCGCTGTTCGAACACACCGAATCCGGTGATGGTGACGCTCTGCCCCTTGTGCACCGCGCGCACGATGGTGTCGACCACATGCTCGACTGCCGCGGTGGCCGTGCGCCTATCAGTACCCAACTTTTCGGTCAGAACGTCGATCAGTTCCGCCTTGTTCATTGAATCCTCCGCAGACTAATGGCCCGTCGTCGGACCGACTAGGTACCACGGTAAACCCACAATGGGCAAGAGTCTATGTGCCACGCCAAAATTCATGTGGTTTAGCACACGTCCAGCTATCGGCCCCGGTGCCATCCAGCTAACACCCAAGGGTGTTTAGGACTGCGAAATACGTGCTGGGAGGGTAGTGGGTTTCCATGCTGGCCTTGCGTTTTCGAACTCGGCGATGGTGTCACTGCGGCGCAGCGTGAGCCCGATGTCGTCCAATCCTTCGAGCAGACGCCACCGTGTGTAGTCATCAATATCGAACGGCAACACGGCGGTTCCGGCGGTCACGGTGCGCGCCTCGAGGTCCACAACCAATTCGAGTCCGGGCTGTTCCTCGAGCAACTTCCAGAGCATTTCGACATCGTTCTGTGACATCTGAGCCGCCAACAGGCCGCCCTTACCGGCATTGCCACGGAAGATGTCGGCGAAGCGGGACGAGATCACCACCCGAAAGCCGTAGTCCGACAGCGCCCAAACGGCGTGCTCACGAGAGGATCCCGTGCCGAAATCGGGACCCGCTACCAGCACACTGCCCCGGTTGTACGGCTCGTTGTTCAGAATGAAGTCCGAATCGTTACGCCACGCGGCGAACAGTCCGTCCTCGAATCCCGTGCGGGTCACCCGCTTCAGGTACACAGCCGGGATGATCTGATCGGTATCGACATTGGAACGGCGGAACGGCACGCCGATCCCCTTGTGCACGGTGAAGGCTTCCATTGATTCTCCTGAGTCGGTAAGGGTATCGCGTCCGGTCAGTCCAGATCCGCAGGTGAGGACAGGGTTCCGCGCACCGCGGTCGCGGCGGCGACGAGCGGCGAAACCAGGTGCGTGCGGCCACCTTTGCCCTGTCGGCCCTCGAAGTTACGGTTCGACGTCGATGCGCAGCGCTGGCCCGGCTCGAGCTGATCCGGATTCATTCCCAGGCACATTGAGCAGCCCGCCTGCCGCCATTCGGCGCCCGCCGCGGTGAAAATCTCACCCAGTCCTTCTAATTCGGCCTGCGCGCGCACCCGCATAGACCCCGGTACAACCAACATTCGCACTGTATCGGCGACCCGTCGTCCTTTTAATACCTCGGCGACCGCACGCAAATCTTCGATGCGCCCGTTGGTGCACGAACCGACGAATACCGTGTCGACCGCCACCTCGCGCAGCGGCGTGCCCGGCGCCAAATCCATGTACCGCAGCGCTTTCGCCGCCGACTCACGTGCCGTCTCGTCCGCGATCTGGGCGGGGTCTGGCACCGATTCGCCAAGGGGAGCACCCTGTCCCGGGTTGGTACCCCAGGTGACGAACGGGGTGAGCTCGGCGGCGTCGATGTGCACCTCGGCGTCGAAAGTCGCGCCGTCGTCGGTCTTCAGCGCCTCCCAGGCGGCCACTGCTGCCGTCCAGTCGGCCCCCTGCGGGGCGTGCGGGCGTCCTTCGAGGAATTCATAGGTTGTTTCGTCCGGGGCGATCATGCCCGCCCTGGCGCCCGCCTCGATGGACATGTTGCAGATGGTCATTCGCGCTTCCATCGACATGGCGCGAATCGCCTCGCCGCGGTACTCCAGCACGTAGCCCTGGCCGCCGCCGGTGCCGATTTTCGCGATGACAGCCAGGATCAGGTCCTTGCTCGTCACACCGGGCGCCAACCTGCCGTCCACGGTGATCGCCATCGTCTTGAACGGGCGCAGCGAGAGTGTCTGAGTGGCAAGGACATGCTCGACCTCAGAGGTGCCGATGCCCATCGCCAGCGCGCCGAACGCGCCGTGCGTCGAGGTGTGACTGTCCCCGCACACCACCGTCATGCCCGGCTGGGTGAGGCCGAGCTGCGGGCCGACGACGTGCACGATGCCCTGGTCCAGATCGCCCATCGGGTGCAGGCGCACACCGAATTCCGCGCAGTTATGGCGCAGGGTGTCCACCTGGGTGCGCGAAACCGGGTCCGCGATCGGCTTATCGATGTCGATGGTCGGGACGTTGTGGTCCTCGGTCGCGATGGTCAGATCGGGCCGCCGCACCGGCCTGCCCGCCGCGCGCAGGCCGTCGAAGGCCTGCGGGCTGGTCACCTCGTGCACGAGATGCAGGTCGATGTAGATCAGGTCGGGCTCGCGCCCGACGCCCTCACCCGAACCGTGGGTCACGACGTGCTGCTCCCACACCTTTTCGGCCATGGTGCGCGGCTGTGCCATTTCTCGATCACCTTTCGACAAGCATCCGGTCGCGCTCCGGGCTGGGCGCGCGGCGGCGGCTGCACAAGTTTTCGGATATGTGCGAGGTCGGATGCCTCGTAGGAGATGCGACACCGCGCTGACCGCAGAGTAGATTTCCCAACATCCGAGACGCTAGTATCGTTCTATGAGACAGCATAGCGGCATCGGCGTCCTCGACAAAGCCGTGGCGGTGTTGTACGCCGTCGCCGAGCACCCCTGCGGTCTCAACGAGCTGTGCGCCCGCACCGGCCTGCCCCGCGCCACCGCGCATCGCCTGGCCGTCGGCCTGGAAGTGCATCGATTATTGGCCCGCGACAACACCGGAATGTGGCGCCCGGGCCCTGCCCTCGCCGAGCTCGCCGCCGGGGCCACCGATCCGCTCCTGGAAGCCGCGTCGGCCGTGCTGCCCCGATTGCGCGAGATCACCGGCGAAAGCGTCCAGCTGTATCGCCTGGACGGCAATGCGCGGATCTGTGTCGCCGCCCTGGAACCGCCCGTCGGACTGCGCGACACCGTGCCCGTCGGCGCCCGACTGCCACTCACTGCGGGCTCCGCCGCCAAGGTCCTGCTCGCCTGGGCCGACGCCGACCTGCAGCGCATCATCCTCGCCGACGCCGTCTTCGGCGAACGCGCACTCACCGAGGTCCGCAAGCGCGGCTGGGCGCAAAGCGCCGCCGAACGCGCGTCCGGTGTGGCCAGCGTCTCCGCCCCCGTGCGTGACGCCGGCGGCACCGTCATCGCCGCCGTCTCGGTATCCGGCCCGATCGACCGCATGGGCCGCCGCCCCGGCGCGCGCTGGGCCGCCGACCTGGTCGCCGCCGCGGAAGCACTACACAAGCGTCTGTAACACGTTCTAGAAAACACCTTCTAGAGTAGGCCCATGGGAGTCAACCAACGGGCACAGATCGTCATGTCCGACACCGAGATCAGCGAGTTCCTCGAGCGCAGCCGCGTCGCCACCCTGGCGACCCTCGGCCCCGACGGCAGACCGCACCTGACGGCCATGTGGTACGCGCTGATCGACGGCGAACTCTGGTTCGAAACCAAAACCAAATCCCAAAAAGCCGTCAACCTGCGCCGCGACCCCCGCATCACCTGCATGATCGAGGCAGGCCAAACCTACGATCAGCTGCGCGGCGTCGCCATCGAGGGCCACGCCGAAATCATCGACGACCCCGAAAAGCTCTACGCCGTCGGCGTCGGCCTCTGGGAGCGCTACACCGGCCCCTACAGCGAAGACGTCCGCCCCATGGTCGAAACCATGCTCCACAAGCGTTCCGCCATCCGCGTCGTCCCCGACCGCGTCCGCAGCTGGGACCACCGCAAGCTCGGCCTCCCCCAGCTCCCCCTCGGCGGCACCACCGCCCACCCCCTCGACTGACCTGCCTATGCGTTGCGCCACAGCCCTCCCGACGCGCCCCGATATCGGCCTGACATCACCCCCGCCGACGACTAACGTCGAACCGTTCGACACCAATCGGCCGGCCCGCCGCCCGCAAGGCGCGACCCCGGCCGCCACCACGAGGAGACGGCGATGACGGAATCTGATAGTTCCCACGGCTCAGGCACCCCCGAGGCCACCAGCGCCGAAGATGTAAAGCGCAAGTTCAAAGAGGCCCTCGACCGCAAAAACCAGCACAACGCCCGCACCGCCGACCACCTCGACGGCCGCTCCAAGGGCGCCAACGCCACCCACGGCAACGCCAGCACCAAGCGCGAATTCCGCCGCAAGAGCGGATAGCAAAAGAGACGAGAAGGCCCCCCGGTCACCAGACCAGGGGGCCTTCGTCGTACCCGGCCGAGGGCACCTTCGGAGCGAATCGAGCCAGCCGATGGCCCAAGCAAAAGCCAGGAAACGAGAGCTCCCCCGCATACCTACCCACATGCGCGCCGGGGGCGAAGCCTCCCGGCCGGGGGCGAAGCCTCCCGGCCGGGGGCGAAGCCTCCCGGCCGGGGGTCCGGGGGCGCAAGCCCGCCGGGCGGGGTTTGGGGGTTGCACCCCCAAAAAACACGCGGAACCAGAAAAGGCCCATGCCCCATGGGCATGAGCCTTGTATCTGGTGTAGCCCCGACGGGATTCGAACCCGCGCTACCGCCTTGAGAGGGCGGCGTCCTAGGCCGCTAGACGACGGGGCCAGGACTGCTTCTCGTTTGCATGAGGAGCACCTTTGGTTGATCTTTCGATCAGGAGGCTCGGCTAGCTTAGCTGGCCGGAGCGTGGCGACCAAATCGCCAGCTGCTGTGTTGATTTCGGCCGCGGGCCGATCTCTACAGCAATCTCTCCGCTGGGGTACCAGGACTCGAACCTAGAATGGCTGAACCAGAATCAGCTGTGTTGCCAATTACACCATACCCCAATGACCAGGCGTTTCAGCCTCGCGTCTGGGTGACTGCGAGGCCTTGTTCCGAGCCGAGAAGAAGAGTACCAAACCGCTATGGGTTAACTACAAATCGCCTGGTCAAAGCCATGTTTTCGGCCGATTCCGGAGTTTCAGGAGGCGGCCGACCACTCTTGTGCGGAGCGCAGCCGGGCCAGGGTGGTGTCGCGGCCGAGCAGTTCGAGCGACTCATACAGTGGCGGGCTGATGTGCGATCCGGTGACCGCGACGCGCACGGGCGCGAATGCCTTGCGTGGTTTGAGGCCCAGATCTTCGATCAGCGCGGTTTTCAGCGCCTCTTCGATAACGGGGGTCGACCACTGCGTCAGCGGCTCCAGCGCGGCAATAGCGGATTGCAATACCTGATTTGCTTCCGCACCGAGATTCTTGGCTCCCGCGGCGGGGTCGATCGCAAATTGTTCGGCGGGCGCCAACAGGAAACGCAACAGTTCCCAAGCGTCGGACAACACGACGATACGGGTCTGCACCAGTTCGGCCGCCGCGGCGAACATCTTCTCATCGATTTCGGCGCCGATATGACCGTGCTTGGTCAGGTACTCGCGCAGTCTGTTGCTGAAATCACCCGGTTCCAGCAATCGGATGTGCTCGGCGTTGAGCGCGTCCGCCTTCTTCTGATCGAATCGGGCCGGATTCGAATTTACTTTCGATATGTCGAACGCGGCAACCATCTCCGCCATGGTGAACACGTCGTGGTCGTCGGCGATGCTCCAACCGAGTAGTGCCAGGTAATTCAGCAAACCCTCGGGGATGAATCCGCGATCGCGATGGACGAACAGATTCGACTCGGGATCGCGCTTGGACAACTTCTTGTTGCCCTGTCCCATGACGAACGGCAGGTGGCCGAACTCCGGCGTGAAGTCGGCGATGCCGATGCGGCGCAGGGCACCGTAGAGGGCGATCTGGCGCGGGGTCGAGGAAAGCAGGTCCTCACCGCGCAACACGTGGGTGATCTTCATCAACGCGTCGTCGAGCGGGTTGACCAGCGTGTACAGCGGGTCGCCGGTGCCGCGGGTGAGCGCGAAGTCCGGCACGGTGCCCGCCTTGAAGGTGGTTTCGCCGCGCACCAGATCGTGCCAGGTGATGTCTTCGGCGGGCATCCGCAGCCGAATCACCGCGGGGCGCCCGGCATCTCGATACGCCTCGATCTGCTGCGCGGTGAGCTCGCGATCGTAGTTGTCGTAGCCGAGCTTCGGGTCGCGTCCGGCCGCCCGGTGGCGCGCCTCGACTTCCTCAGGCGTGGAGAAGGATTCGTAGGCCTCGCCGGCCGCCAGCAAACGCTGGACCGCGTCGCGGTGCAGATCCTTGCGCAGCGACTGGCGATACGGCTCGTAGGGGCCGCCGACCTCAGGGCCCTCGTCCCAGGTGAGGCCGAGCCAGCGCAGCGCGTCGAGCAGCGCGCGGTAGGAATCCTCGGAATCCCGTGCCGCATCGGTGTCTTCGATGCGGAACACGAATTTTCCACCGTGGTGTCGGGCGTAGGCCCAGTTGAACAGCGCCGTCCGGATCAGGCCGACGTGCGGCGTCCCGGTCGGTGACGGGCAGAAGCGGACCCGTACTTCAGTCATGGCTCTCTTTCGACTAGCTGACCGTTTCGAGTGACCTGCAAGCAGTCACTAGCGGTTCTTGGCGGCAACGGGATTGATGAGGGTTCCGATGCCCTCCACGGTCACGGACACCTGCTGTCCGGCCTGTACCGGACCGACGCCCTCCGGCGTTCCGGTGAGGATGACATCGCCGGGCAGCAGCGTCATCACGGCGCTGACCCATTCGATGAGCTTCGGAATGTCGTGCAGTAGAAGCGAAGTGCGGCTGCGCTGGCGGACTTCGCCGTCGAGCTCGGTGACGATCTCCAGATCCGAAGGATCCAAGGAGGTTTCGATCCACGGGCCGAGCGGGCAGAAGGTGTCGTACCCCTTGCCCCTGGTCCACTGTCCGTCGTGGCGCTGCTGATCACGGGCGGTCACATCGTTGGCGACGGTGTATCCGAGCACCACGTCCAGCGCGCGGGCGGCGGGCACGTCTTTACACGGGCGGCCGATGACGACGGCGAGCTCGCCCTCGTAGTCGACCTGAGAGGAGCTGGGCGGCAGGATGATCGGGGCGTTCGGCCCGATGATCGAGGTGTTCGGCTTGAGGAAGATCACTGGATCTTCCGGTGCGGGCCCGCCCATTTCGGCCGCATGCGCCGCGTAGTTCTTGCCGATACAGACCACCTTGCTTGCCAGGATGGGCGCGAGCAGGCGCACATCGGCCAGCGGCCAGCTCCGCCCGGTGAACGTCGGCGTACCGAACGGGTGTTCCGCGATTTCCTTCGCGATGCTGTCGCTTCCGTCCCCCTCGATGCTGACGAACGCGACCCCATCGGGACTGGCTACTCGACCTAGACGCATGCCGGGCAGTCTATCGACCGGCTTTCACCTGCTCGAACGCGCCCGACCGAGCGGTACACCCGGCCGCGCCCCGCCGATACCCGCCTGCTGTGAGCAGTTCGACATCCGGCCGCCGAAATCCACTTGCCCTTGCGGTGTAACGTGAGCCGCACTGTTCATCCAATGGGAATTGATTCCCAAATAATGAGATACAGAGGTGAGACCGATGGCTACCACTACACAGCTCGATGAGACTCGACGGTGGTCCATGCTCGGTCTCGGCGTCTTCGCGCAAGCCGCGAGCGCGGTCTTCGTGAACGGCGTCGCCTTCCTGTTGCCCGCGCTGACCGATCGCGGCCTGCCGCTGGCCACCGCGGGACTACTGGTGGCGATGCCCACACTCGGCCTGGTCTGCACGCTGATCGCCTGGGGCTACGTGGTCGATCGGATCGGCGAGCGCAAGGTGCTGATCGGCGGGCCGCTGCTGATGCTGATCGCCGGCGGCGCCGCGGCCGCCGCGACGAACGACATCGCTTTGGGCGCACTGCTGTTCCTGGGCGGCGTGGGTGCGGCGAGCACCAACGGGGCCAGCGGCCGCCTCATCGTCGGCTGGTTTCCGCCGCATCGGCGCGGGCTGGCCATGGGAATCCGGCAGACCGCCCAGCCGCTCGGCGTCGGCGTCGGCGCGCTGGCCGTGCCCGCCGTCGCCGCGACATACGGTGTGCCCGCGGCGATCTTGGTTCCCGCGGCGATGGCGGGCATCGCCGCGGTCGGCGCGCTGATCGGCATCATCGATCCGCCGCGTCCCGCGGGCACCACCGCCGACGATGCGGCGTTGCGCGCCAATCCTTATCGCGGCGATACGACGTTGTGGCGCATCCATGCCGTCTCTGTGCTGCTCGTCATACCGCAGGGCACAGTGTGGACTTTCGCACTGCTGTGGCTGCACCGCGACGTCGGCTGGTCGTTGGCCGCGGCCGGAATTCTGGTCACCGCCACCCAAATCCTGGGTGCCGCAGGTCGAATCGGCGTAGGCGCCTGGTCCGACCGGGTCGGCAGCCGGTTGGGTCCGTTGCGCACCGTGGCCATCGCGGCGGTGTTGTCGATGGCCGCACTGGCTTTGGCGGCCTGGACCCACATGTGGTGGGCCGCAATCCCGTTGCTGGTCGTCGCCTCGGTGCTCACGGTGTCCGACAACGGTCTCGCCTTCACCGCCGTCGCCGAAATCGCCGGTCCCTATTGGAGTGGTCGCGGACTCGGCATCCAGAACACTGGACAGAATCTGGCGATGGGCGCGGTCCCGCCGGTGTTCGGCGCGCTCATCAGCGCAAGCGGTTTCGCCGCCGCCTACCTACTGGCGGCAGCGCTGGCCATCGCCGCCGTCCCCCTGGTCCCGACCGACCGTCGGTCCCAATAACCGCCTGGCCCTGCTGGATTGACGCCCGCTCCGCACGCCGGAGCGGGCGTCCTTTGCCGGATGCGTCGGACGAGAATTGCGGGTTCACGCCGGGAACGACTAGGACACAACACTTTTGGTACGACAGCACCATTCAGCCCACTGGACAACTCCAACCACTGAACCGCGCACCCCGCCGGCGACGACCGCGATAAGACTGAAGCACGATCGAGTCAGCCATCCGCAGACCATGCCACTGTTGGCGACACGCTGTCGCCAACGAGTACAATAGAAACATTCCGTCGCTATCACCAGGAGTGCGATGCCGAGGATCGACGCACCAACCGTCGCCGAACACCGGGCGAACCAGGAACGCGCGCTGCTCGATGCCGCACGCATGGTGTTGCTGAAGAGCGGTCCGCAGGCGGTGACACCCGCCACGGTCGGCGCTGCTGCCGGGCTCGCCCGCAGCAGCGTCTACAAGTACTTCCGCTCCGGCGACGAAATCCTGTTCCGCATCGTGGCGGACGCGCTGATGGAATGGGGCGAGCGCGTGCGCGACACGGTCGAACGCGCCGAGACCCCGGCGGGCCAGGTCGAGGCATACGTGCGAACCACCCTGGCATTGGCCGCAGCTGGGGCGCACCGCATCGTCGTGCTCGGCAGTGCCATTCCCCGCGACGAGGCGGCCCGCCGCGATCTCGCCGACGCACATCACGACGCGGCCGCGCCACTGCGGGCGGCGCTCATCGCCCTCGACACCCCGAACCCGGACCTGACGGCCGATCTCATCGACGGCGTACTAGGCCGTGCCGTCGAACATCTCGACGCGGGCCGCCACCACGACGAGATCGCCAGGGAGACAATCGGATTCGTCCGCCGTGCGGTCGGCCTCAACCATCGCCCGAATCGCCACCACGGCATGGGATAACCGCGAACCTGCTCAAACCGCGAGCAGCGCAGCGGGATCGAAGGTGACATGGAACGGGATGTCGGCGTCGACGACCGCGTCGAAGACGCTGCCGGAACAGACAGCGGGATCGGCGCCATACCCGCCGTCACCCAACACCATCCGATGCAGCACGACCTCGGGCTGATGCTCGACGATCCAATACTGTGGAATGCCGACCGCCGCGTACTCGCGCACCTTCCGCACCCGGTCGGTACGTTCGGTCCCGCTGCCCGGTGCGATCACCTCGACCGCGAGCCGCACCTCGGATCCGGGAATCCGCTTCGGCACCTCCGCGACCACGGCGGCCCTGGCGACTTCGCGCGGAATCACCATGATGTCGGGCTTGCGCACCCCGCTGCGCGTGCTGACCTCCCAGCCGCCGCCGACACAGAGATGAACGGCGGCTCCGACGGCGCCGGCATCGATGAACCGGCCGAGCCGTTGCGTCACGTGATTGTGCCGAGCCCCGCAGGCCACCTCGACCAGCCAGCCGTCCTCGAGCTCGAAACCCTTGCCGCCGCCTGGCACATCACGCAGGTCCAGCCCGGCATACGGACCGACCGGCGATCTCCCGTTCCCGCGCTGCGCACTCACCGAACCTCCGTCTCACCAGGTAAGTCCGTCGATGGGCGGCAGAGTGCGGCACACGTTATGGACTCAGTCCATGGTTTACCACCCCACGCGCGTTTCACACGTGGCCATCGGTCCCGCGCCGGAGTTTGCTCCGGCCCGGGACCGATGCCGGTTTCGCTCAGACGATGGCGGCGATACGGTCGCCGACCTCGACCGTCGACGCCGCGCCCGCGCGTGACGCTAGATCCTTGGCGACGGCGGATTCGATGCGGGCCGCGGCCTCGGCATTACCGAGATGGTTGAGCAGCAACGACACCGACAGGATCGCGGCGGTCGGATCGGCCTTGGACTGGCCCGCGATGTCGGGGGCGCTGCCGTGCACCGGCTCGAACATGCTCGGGTTCACCCCGGAGGCATCGATGTTGCCGCTGGCGGCCAGCCCGATGCCACCGCTGACAGCGGCCGCGAGGTCGGTGATGATGTCGCCGAACAGGTTGTCGGTGACGATCACGTCGAATCGGCCCGGATCGTTCACCAGGTGGATGGTCGCGGCATCGATGTGCTGATAAGCCGTTGCGACATCAGGGAATTCGGCCGCGACCTCGTCGACGGTGCGCTGCCACAGCGAACCGGCGAAGGTGAGCACGTTGGTCTTGTGCACCAGCGTGAGGTGCTTGCGGCGGGCCTGCGCCTTCACGAAGGCGTAGCGCACCACGCGCTCGATGCCGAAGCGGGTGTTGGTGCTGACCTCGGTCGCCACCTCGTGCGGCGTCTCGACCCGAATCGCGCCGCCGGTGCCGGTGTACGGACCCTCGGTGCCCTCGCGGACCACCACGAAGTCGATGTCGGGGGTGCCGGCCAGCGGGCTGGTCACACCGGGGAACAGCTTGGACGGCCGCAGATTCACGTGATGATCCAGCGCGAACCGGGTGCGCAGCAGCAGCCCGCGCTCGAGCACACCGCTCGGCACCGACGGATCGCCGATCGCGCCGAGCAGGATCGCGTCGTGCTGCTTCAGCTCCGGCAGCACGGACTCCGGCAGGATCTCACCGGTCGCGTGGTAGCGCTTGGCGCCAAGGTCGTACTCGGTCTTCGCGACGCCGGGCTGGACCACGTCGAGCACCTTCAATGCCTCGGCGATGACCTCGGGCCCGATGCCGTCGCCGGGAATGACAGCAAGCTTCATTGCAACGCTCCGTTGTTCATCGGGGGCGCGCCCAGCCGTGGGCGCGCCCCCGTACGCGATCAGAACAGGTCGACGACGACGACCTTTGCGGCGCCGACGGATTCGGCGATCGCGGCCGCCACGGCGTCGGGCACCTCACGGTTGACCCGCAAGATCACCGTGGCGCCTTCCTTGTCGACGTCCTGGCTCAGCTGCGCGGCGAGGATGTCGATGCCCGCCTCGCCGAGCTTGGTGCCGATCTTGCCGAGCGCGCCCGGCTTGTCCTCGTAGTTCAGCACGGCCATGTTGACGCCCTCGGCGCGCATGTCGTAGTTGCGGCCGTTGATGTTGACGATCTTCTGCACCTGCTGCGGCTCGGTCAGCGTGCCCGCCACGTTCAGGGTGCGGCCGTCGCCGAACACCGCGCGCAGGTCGACGACGCTGCGGTGGCTCGGGCTGTCCGGCACGGTGTTCACCTGCGCGGTGATGCCGCGCTCCTTGGCCAGGGCCGGCGCGTTGACGAAGGTGACCTGGTCTTCGACCAGCGCGGAGAAGATGCCGCGCAGCGCCGAAAGTTCCAGCACCGCAACGTCGTGCGCCGCGAGCTCGCCGCGCACCTGCACCTCGACGCTGACCGGCAGTTCGTCGGACAGCGCACCGAGCAGCGCACCCTGCTTGCGCACGATGTCCAGCCACGGGGCGACATCGTCGTCGACGCTGCCGCCGGTGACGTTCACCGCACCGGGCACGAATTCACCGGCAAGCGCGAGCAATACCGACTTGGCGACATCGGTGCCCGCCCGGTCCTGCGCCTCGGAGGTGGACGCGCCGAGGTGCGGGGTCACCACAACCTGCGGCAGCTCGAACAGCGGGCTGTCGGTGCACGGCTCGGTCTCGTACACGTCCAGGCCGGCGGCCCGCACATGACCGGACTTGATGGCATCGGCCAGCGCCTGCTCGTCGACCAGGCCGCCGCGCGCGGCGTTGACGATGATGACGCCCGGCTTGGTCTTGGCGATGGCCTCCTTGCCGATGATGCCCTTGGTCTCCGGCGTCTTCGGCAGGTGCACCGAGATCAGGTCGGCGCGCTCGAGCAGTTCGTCCAGGCTGAGCAGCTCGATGCCGAGCTGGGCGGCGCGGGCGGGCGAGACGTAGGGGTCGTACGCGACGATCTTGGTCTCGAAGGCGGCGAGCCGGGCGGCGAACAGCTGGCCGATGCGGCCGAGGCCGACCACGCCGACGGTCTTGTCGAAGATCTCGACACCGTTGAACTTGCCGCGCTGCCAGGTGTGCTCGCGCAGCGTGGCATCGGCGGCCGGAATCTGCCGCGCGGCCGAGAGCAGCAGTGTGACCGCGTGCTCGGCGGCGGTGTGGATGTTCGAGGTCGGCGCGTTGACGACCATGACGCCGCGCTCGGTGGCCGCGGGCACATCGACATTGTCGAGGCCGACGCCGGCCCGGGCGACGATCTTCAGGTTCTTGCCTGCCGCGAGCACCTCGGCGTCCACCGTGGTCGCGGAGCGCACGAGTAGTGCGTCGGCGTCGGGGACAGCGGCGAGCAGAGCCGGGCGGTCGGGGCCGTCGACCCACCGAACCTCGACTCCGTCACCGAGCGCGTCGACGGTCGACTGGGCAAGCTTGTCGGCGATCAGGACAACAGGACGGCCTGCTTGGCTCACGGTGGAGTACTCCTGGGGAAAGGGGTCGGCAATTACCGCCGATCAGCTTAGTGGGCGTCGTTTCGGCATGTTCTACCCCCTGGTAAGGCGGCCGTCGTCAGTATGCCGCATTGGTCAAAATATGAAGACCGGTCTACAGTTACCGCATGGGTGCCAAGGGAACCGAGACGCGCTGCCGACTGATCAGTGCCACGCGTGGACTGGTGGAGAAGCACGGATACTTCGGCGCAGGCCTCAACCAGATCATCGAGTCCAGCGGCGCGCCGCGCGGTTCGCTGTACTTCCACTTCCCCGGCGGCAAAGACCAGCTCGTCGCGGCGGCGGTGGCCGAGGCGGGCAACGAAATCTCGGCGCTGATCGACGCGGTCGAGCCCGGCGGTACCGCCGCGGCGGCGACCAGTCTGCTCACCGCGTTCGGCGATCGACTGGAAGCCTCCGACTGGAATCAGGGCTGCCCGGTCGCCACGGTCACCCTCGATGTTTCGGCGACGAATGACGTGATCCAGGCCGAATGCGCGGCCGCGTACGCGAGTTGGGAAGAGGCGCTACGGATTCGGCTGCGGGCCGACGGACGTTCCGACGCGCAGGATTTGGCCGCCGCGATTCTCGCGATGATCGAAGGCGGCCTGCTCTTGGCTCGTGCGCAGCGCAGTCGTGCGCCGCTCGAGCGGGTGGCGCGCACGATTCGCGCGCTGCTCTGAGCTGAGTCAGTGGTTGTGCCAACAGTTTTCGCAGGGCTACTGAATATGTAGACCGGTCTATTAAGGAGATTTCATGTCCCACAGCATCGTGCTCGGCGCCGCCGGGTTCATCGGCCGCGCGGTGGTTGCGCAGCTGCTCGAGCGGGGCGAATCCGTCGTCGCGGCGGTCCGGCCGGGCGGCGAGGAACGGCTCACCGCCTGGTTGCGGGTCGGCGCCGTCGATCAGACCGGGCTCACCGTTGTCCCTTGCGATGTCACCGCGAAGGATCTCGGCTTGCCCGGCGACCTCGAGACCACCGACCTCCGCGACGTCTACAACTGCGCGGCGCGCTTCGCCTTCGGTCTCGGGAAGGACGACGCGTACGCCGTGAACGTCACCGGCGCGCTCCACGTGCTCGACTGGGCCGCGGCGCTGCCCGCCCTGCGTCGCGTCGTCCACATCACCGGCTATCGGATCACCGTCGAGGATTCGAGCGAACAGCATTACGACAGAGGGGCTTACGGCGCGTCCAAGTTCGAGTCCGATCCGATGCTGCGCAGGCATGCGGCCGAGCGCGGCATACCGCTCACGATCGCGAACCCGAGCAGCGTGCTCGGTCCTGGCCAATACGTCGGACTCGCCGGCATCGTCGATGATCTCTGGCACGGCAGACTCGCGGCGATCCCCGGCGGTCGCGAAACCTTCGTTCCGATAGTCGATCTGGACTACTTCGCGACCTTCCTGATCAGCCTGCCGGGCCAGGACGACACGGCGGGACGGTCCTTCACCGTCCTCGATCCCCGAACCCCGGTGCTGCCGGACCTGATTCGGATGCTCGCCGGGCATCTCGGCGTGCGCGCCCCGCGGTTCTCGGTTCCGGTCAGCGTGATCGAGAAGCTGCCGAGGTCGCTGACCGGCGCCGATCCCGAGTCGCTTCCATTCATCGCCGACGATCGGTACGACACCACCGCCGCGGATGACGTCGCGCGCGCGGCCGGAATCACCATGCCGCACGCCGAAACCGTCCTGCGCACCTGGGCCGATCATCTGGTGTCGAGCAGGTTCGGCGCCGTCGAGGCGGATCCGACTGCCGGATTCGTCGACGGCACTTGGGTTTCCGGAGATCGGGAGCATCCGGACTATGTCCTGCTACCCGGCTTGCCCGTCGACAGTGCGTCCTGGACCGAGGTACGGGCCGCTCTCTCGGCACCGAGCCTGGTGGCCGACCTGCCCGGGCTGGGTCGATCCGCGCCCGGCGAGATCGATGACGTACTACCGCGATTGATGAGCTCGGTACGCAGTCGTCCGGTATTGGTGGGCCATTCGCTGGGCTGCGACCCGGTGCTGAGATACGCCGCCGCACACCCGGATCGGATCTCGGGCGTCGTCCTGGTGTCGCCCGCGTTCCTGCAGCCACGGACCGGGTGGCTCCCGCGTTCTCCGCTGGCCGCCGTGGCATTGCGGCGAATGTCGGCCGCCGCCTTGGCAACACGGCTCGGCATCCCCGCAGGGCCCGCGGTCGACAGCGCGGCGGACAACTTGCGCAGGCCAGGGGTAGCGGCACGCACGACCGCCGCGCTGCGCCAGGCGAGTGCGCCCGAACGGCGAAACGAGTTGGCCGACCTGCTGGCGCGGGTGGCGGTGCCGGTCCGGATCATCGCGGGCACGCAGGACCCGCTCTCGGTGACCGTGCCGCACGGGCTGGCCGTGATCGAGGGCACGGGTCACTACCCACAGCTGACCCACCCCGCACGGGTCGCGGCCGAGATCGCACGGGTCGGCGCCCACCCGATCGACGCGACGGCGCGTTAGCGAAACGCGGAGGGCCCCGCACCACCCGGTGCGGGGCCCTCTCCGGAATCGCGCTCAGTGGGCGCGAGACCCGGTCGATCAATCGACCATCACGTTAAAATCAGCGGCCGCCGAAGGAGCCCGTCCACAGGGTGTTGAGGATTCCGTGGAAAGCGGCACCGAAGGTGTCCAGGAAACCGCCGAGGGCAGCGCTACCGGTGTCGATGATAACGGGGATCATTTAAATACCTCTTCATTGAAAGACAATCCAGTCGTACTGGCTGACACAAGACTCATCGGCGCCCGAACATGGACGGTTACGAAATACCGGCATTTAGTGATGCAGGTTACAGTCACATCACGAAGAACACCTGGTCAGGTGACCATTAGGGGTAGGTGCCCAGAGAACCAGGGGCTTGACCACGAGGTATGCCCTCAACGGGTGCCGCATGGGGCCAACGCGCGATAAACATAAAGATCTTCTAAGAAATCGATCGCAAGCGGATAAGACTCGCAAGACTCGGACATTTCAGACAGGGACGGCTCAACGTGTAACAACCGTCCGAATTTCTCGATTGCCTCTCATAGAAGGTGGCTTATGCGCATCGCCGCAATACGCAGTCGACAGTAATCCGGGTCGGCAACATCAGTGCGGGATAAACTTGGCGCGCACTATATTTCGCCGACCCGCAATGGCGATCAACCCACAGCGGCGACAGCTCGCGAAAAGGCCCGCACCCGGGTGGTTTCCCGGTTGCGATGCCAGACCAAGCCCAGTCGCGAATGCGCCAACCCGGTCACCGGCACGAAGTTGACCTCCGGCCGATCATGGAACACCGCGGTCGGGTGACACAGCAGCATCGCGCCCTCGCCTGCCGCCACCAACTCGATCCCCTCCCACAGGGTGCCGACGGCGGGACCGGCCGGAACGGGCCGCCCGCCCGGAGTGACATCCACCGACTGCGCCCGCCGCCAGTAGTGCGGCGCGGGCCCGTGGACGCCGATCAACGAGAACTCGGCCAGCTCTTCCGGCGACAGACTCGTCCGCGCCGCGAGCGGATGCCCCTTGTGCACCGCCAGCATTTGCGGCTGCTCCGAAAAGACCTGTCCAAGAACAAGATCGCTCTCCCCCATCGGCAAAAGCACCACCGCGATATCCACCTCACCGCGCTGCACCGGACCGAACGGATCGGCCAACGGGATCTCGATCACCTCGGTGACGCAGGCGGGGAACCGGTGCTCGAACAGTGCGAGCGCCTCCGTCAGGTTCTCGCCGGACGATCCCTGGACGCCGATGCGCAGCACCCCTTCCGTCCCGCGAGCGGCGGCCTTGACGTTGTCCACCGTGGCACGCAACGCCGCGTAGGCCGGCCCCAGGTCGGCCAGGAAGTCCTGGCCGAGCGGCGTCAGGGTCACCTTGCGGCTGGTGCGCTCGATCAACCGCGCGCCGACCCGCTGTTCCAGCGCGCGCAGCAATTGACTCACCCGGCTCTGCGAGACGTACAGCCGTTCCCCCGCCCGCCCGAAATGCAGTTCCTCGGCGAGGACGAGGAAAACCTCCAACTCGCGTACCTCGAGACTCATGACTCCGCCTCGCCGCGCTCGCTCATGGGCTCCCTCTCCAGCGTCGATGAGTTCAGCTCATAGAACGATGAGACCTTCGCCGTTGTTTCCGCCCGGGATGATCAGTTGGCTGGAGCCATGACACAGGTTCAAGGAATCGCGAGTCCAGCACCGGCAGCGCGCGATTCGGCGCTGCGCGGCTGGCTCGGCGTCGTGGCCGTGACCGGGGCCACCTTCACGGCCGTCACCTCGGAAATGCTTCCGGTCGGATTGCTCACCCCGATCAGCGGCACCTTGCGGGTCACCGAGGGTGCGGCGGGGCTCTCCCTGACCGCCACCGGCCTGGTCGCCGCCTTCTCGGCACCGCTGATCACCGCCGCGCTCGGCCGCACCGACCGCAGGCTGGTGCTCTGTGTGCTGCTCGCGGTGCTGACGCTCGGGAATCTCGGCGCGGCATGGGCGCCGAACTTCGGCGTCATGATCGGGGCCAGGGTGCTGATCGGCATCGGCATCGGCGGGGTGTGGGCGATCGCGGCGAGCATGGCGGCGCGGCTGGTACCGGCGCGGTCGATCGGGCCCGCCACCTCGCTGGTCTACAGCGGCGTCGCGGTGGCCTCGGTGATCGGCGTCCCCGCGGGGACCTACCTCGGCGCCATCGCCGGGTGGCGTGCGGCCTTCCTCGTCGCCGCCGGTCTCGCGGTGGTGGTGCTTGTCGCCACCGCCGCACTGCTACCGAGATCGACTGTTGCCCAGGCGGTTCCGCTCCGCGAGGTACTGAGATTGACCCGCAGGCCCCCATTGCGTACCGCGCTGGTGGTTGTCGCGTTCCTGGTGACCGGACACTTCGCCGCCTATACCTACATCCGTCCGCTGCTGGAGAAGGTGACTGGCGTCGGCGCGAGCACCATCGGCACCCTGCTCCTGGTGTACGGAATCGCCGGTGTGCTCGGCAATTTCGGCTCGGGCACCGCCGGCGTCCGCAGCCCGCGCCGGACGCTGATCACGATCAGCATCCCGCTGGCCGGCGCCGTGCTGCTGATCCCCATGCTCGGGGGCTCGCTTTGGCTCGCCGTCGTGCTGATGGTGGCGTGGGGTCTGTCCTACGGCGGCGTGTCGGTCACCACGCAGAATTGGGTCTTCGCCGCCGCACCCGATGCACGAGAGGCGGCGTCCTCGTTGAACGCGGGCGTCTTCAACGCCGCCATCGCCCTTGGCGCATCGGTCGGCGGACGCACCGCGGACGCGTTCGGCGTCACCTCGGCCATGTGGCTCGGCGGCGCGCTGGTGCTCGCCGCACTGACGATCGCTGCGGCAAGCCGCTCGTCGGAAGCCTCCAAGCTGCGGAGATAGCGAAAAACCAGGTGCGGTGTCGATCATGGGGGACCTAGCATCCATGGCATGGCCCTACGCGCGATCCCCGCTTCGATGGACCCGACGGTGGTCGGGTCCATCGACCTCGAGCTGGCCGGCATCGAGCGCGAGCGCCGCGTCTCGATTCGGCTCGCCATCGAAAGCGGCAGCCGGGCTTGGGGTTTCCCGTCACCGGATTCCGACTACGACTGCCGGTTCGTCTATGTCGCGAACCTCGATACCTATCTGTCGCCGTGGCGCACCCGCGACGTGCTCGAGACGCCGCTGTCCGGGCTGCTCGACGTGAACGGCTGGGACCTGGCCAAGGCGCTGCGCCTGCTGGTCGCGGGCAATGCCGTGCTCATCGAATGGCTGATGTCGCCGATCGTGTATCGCGGTGACAGCCGGTTCCGAGACGACTTGCGCGCCTTGGCCGATCAGGTCGCCGACCGCCACCGAGTGGCCAGGCACTACCTACATCTAGGCGGCAAGCAGTGGGAGTTGTTCGACCGCAACCGATCACTGAAGAAGGTCTTCTATTCGTTGCGCCCGGCAATGGCTTTGCGCTGGCTACGCGAGCACCCCGGTGTGGCGGTCGCGCCGATGCACCTGCCGACACTGATGGCCGAGTCCGACCTGCCCGCCGATCTTGTTGCGGCAGTAGCGGAGTTGACCGAGCTCAAGTCGCGAACCCGCGAAATGGGCAGCGGGACAGTGCCGATGCCGATCGCCGCGTTCATCGAGTCCGAATTCGAGCTGGCCGCAGCCGCTTTCCCGAAGACGGTGGATCCGGATCTCGACCGGGCCAGGAGTCTCACCGCCGAGTTCTTCCGGGCCGAGGCCACCGCACAGTCGTAACCGCGCATTTACGATTCGGCGACGGCCGCCGCGTACGCCTGCGCCAGCCGGTGCGTCGCGGTCGGCCGGTCCGGGTCAGGGCGGGGAATGCCGAGATGGGACTCGCGCAGCTCGTCCATGAACTCCGCCCACAGTTCGGGGCCGCCCTCCTCGAGCAGTTCGGCCCGCACTCGCAACTGCTTGGTGGTCGGCCGGTGCCGCAACCCCCACGCGCCGAGGTGCGCCAGCACCGGCACCAACTCGATGGCAGGCTCGGTCAGCCGGTATTCCGCCTTCTGACCGGGCCTGCTGTCCTCGCGACTGAGCAGACCCGCCGCGACCAGCCGTTTCAGCCGGTCGGACAGGATGTTCGAGGCGATTCCCTCCTCCGATCCGGCGAGCAGCTCCCGGAAATAGCGCCGGTTGCCGAACATCACGTCCCGCAGCACCAGCAGGGTCCACCGATCGCCGATCACCTCGATCGTCGCGTTGATCGGGCACCCCGAGCGTCCCACTTCGCGCATCTACCGCTCCTTCGCCGCGAAACCGATTCGAACTTCTGCTTGCAATATACAACCAGTTGCGCTTAGTCTCTACGCAAGCGATTGCAAACTGCAAGCAGTAGAGAGAAAGACGGCATCATGGCGAAGCTCCGCGTACACAACCTGGCCATCTCACTGGACGGCTACGTCGCCGGACCGAACCAAACCTCCGACAACCCGATCGGCGAAGGCGGCATGGGCCTGCACGAGTGGGTCTTCGCCACCCGAACCGGCCACGACTGGTCCGGCACCGAGGGCGGTGAGACCGGCATCGACGACGATTTCATCAAGGCGGGCGCTGTCGGTGTCGGCGCAACCATCATGGGCCGCAACATGTTCGGCCCGATTCGCGGCGAGTGGCAGGACGAGGAATGGCAGGGCTGGTGGGGCGACAACCCGCCCTACCACCACGACACATTCGTGATGACCCACCACCCCCGGCCGTCGCTGCCGATGGAAGGCGGGACCACATTCCACTTCGTCGACGACACCCCGGAGGAGGTGTTGCGGCAGGCGTTCAAAGCTGCCGACGGCAAGGATGTCCGGTTGGGCGGCGGCTCATCGGTCGTGCGCCAGTTCCTGCGGGCGGGTTTGGTCGATGAGATGCACCTGGCCGTGGTGCCGATCCTGCTCGGCGGCGGCGAGCGACTCTACGACGAGCTCGGCACGCTGCCCGGCTACGCGATCAGCTCGGTGGTCCGCTCCGCCGCGGTCACCCATGTGGTGTTCACCAAGGCGTAAGACGCCCCTGAAATGGGGAAAGACCCCGCACCATGCCGGTGTGGGGCCTTTCAAAGCTTAGGAGCGATCAGATCAGAGGACGCGAACGTCCTGCGCCTGCGGGCCCTTCTGGCCCTGGCCGATCTCGAACTCCACGCGCTGTCCCTCATCGAGGGACCGGAAACCCGCGCCGCTAACGGCCGAGTAATGCACGAAGACGTCGGGGCCTCCGCCGTCTTGCGCGATGAAGCCGAAGCCCTTCTCGCTGTTGAACCACTTCACAATGCCCTGAGCCATTTCATACCTTCTGTAGACGAGCCAGATTCTGCCAAATGGAATGGCCTGGTCTCGTGATCAACGATGCCATGATCCGACGAATTTCTCCACATGTTCCTCGGTCAACTGTGAGCAAAACAACGCTGACGAGGCAATGTTGTCTTCACCTCCCATGCTCTGACAGGCCAAGATCCGGGAAAACCACCCGGAACAGGCGTTCAGGTACCTGAGCTTCCTGCCAGGCGCGCTCGTCGTCCCCCTCCGACGAATCCGCCTGTGCCGCCTGCACCGCGTAGTTCGCCGCATGCACCGCGTGGCCCGCGGCATGCGCGGTCGCCGCCGCGTGCCCGGCCGACCGCGCAGCGGAACCGGCCGCGCCGTCGGTCTCCCGGGCGGAGTCGTGAGCGGCGAACGCGGCCTTGCGCGCCTCGGGCATCGTCAGGTCGCCGCGCACCCAGGCGCGGGCGGCCTCGATCGCCGCGGCCGGTCGCGCGTCGCCGGGGCGCGCGCGCTCGAAAAGCGGCAGCACGTGCTCGGCACACGCCGCCGCCCACAGCGCCAACGCGGTGTGGTCGACCCGGTTCAGGGTCACCGGCCCGCTCTGCTCGCCTCGGTCCGCACAGGCCTTCCCCTTCTCGACGCAGGTAGTCGCCGATGCTCGGCCACGTCCCAGTTATCTTGTGCCGCAAAGGCCATCGCTACCAGCGCACTAACGCGCCGTTAAGTCATCCTACGACTTTCCGCCGTATCGTGCAGCCCCCACGTCGTGTCTCGTATTCAGGGCCGCAGGTAACGCACCTGGCGCGGCTTCGCCTCGTCATGGGCGGCGCGACCGGCCAGATACTCGGGAACACCGACCTCCCACCAGGCGCCCGCCTCCGTCCAAGACGACGGCTTGGTGCGGATCACCAGCACGGCCGGGCGGGATTCGCGGACCGCGGTTTCCCGGGCTTCGGCGTAGGCACCGCGGAATTCGTCGAGATCGGCGGCGGTGAAGACGGCGCAGCCCAGCGCGCGGGCGTGCGCGGCGAAGTCCACTCGCGGCGGCTCGTCGTGGGTACTGCGGCAATCTGCGTAGAAGTTGTTGAACGGTGCGCCGCCTTGCCCCTCCTGCAGGCGGGCGATCACCGCGTAACCGTCGTTGTCGCAGACGACCGCGACGAATGGGTGGCCCGCGAAAGCCGCGGAGAACAGTTCGGAATTCAGCATCAGATACGAGCCGTCGCCGAGCATGGTGGTGACCACGCCGCCGGGGTGCGCCATGGCCGCGCCCCACGCTCCCGCGAGTTCGTAACCCATGCAAGAGAATCCGTATTCGACGTCCATGGTGGGTGTACCGCCCGCCGCGCGCCAACCGCCGACGAGTTCGCCCGGCATGCCGCCCGAGGCGGTCATGACGTAGTCGTTCGGTGTGCTGAGCTCGTTGACGATGCCCACGACCTGGGCGTAGCTGGGGGTGCCCGGAGTGTGGGCGCGCAGCTTGTCGATGTGGGCATCCCAGGTGCCGCGCTGGGCGGCGGCGCGTGCGGTCCATTCGGGTTCGACGCGCCACGTCTGGGTACGTTCGGCCAGGTCACGGACCGTGGCGTCGGCATCGCCGACTATCGCCAGCGCACCGTGCTTGACCGCGTCGAACCGGGCGGCGTTGATGGTGACGAGGCGGACCTCCGGCGCGAAAACGGTCCACGAAGCGGTGGTGAAGTCCTGCAGCCGCGTGCCGACGGCCAGGACCAGGTCGGCCTCGGCGGCCAGCACGTTGGCCGAGGTCGAGCCGGTGACGCCGAGCGGACCGGCGTAGAGCGGGTGGTCGTGCGGCACCAGGGTGCGGCCCGCTGTCGTCTCGACGATCGGAATGCCATGGCGCTCAGCGAATTCCAGAGCGATGCCGGCCGCACCCGAGTAGCGGACGCCGCCGCCGAGGACGAGCAGCGGCCGCGTCGAGTCGCGCAGCGCAGCGGCGGCGTCGGTCAGCGCGCGCTCGTCGGCGCGTGGACGCAGGATGCGGTGGACGACCGGCTCGAACAGCGCGTCGGGGAAGTCGTAGGTCTCTGCCTGCACGTCTTGCGGCAGCGCGAGGGTGACCGGGCCGGCCTCGGCCGGGTCCGTGAGCACCCGGACCGCCTGGGGCAGCGTGGAAATCAGCTGTTCGGGGCGGGTGATTCGATCGAAATAGCGGCTCACCGCGCGGAAGGCGTCGTTGACCGTCGCGGTCGCGTCGCCGAAGTGCTCGACCTGCTGCAGCACCGGATCGGGTGCGCGCGTGGTGAAGGTGTCGCCCGGAAGCAGTAGCAGCGGAAGGCGATTCGCGTGCGCGACGCCCGCGGCGGTCACCATGTTCAGCGCGCCGGGGCCGATCGACGAGGTGGCCACCCCGATCTGCCGACGATGGGTCGCTTTGGCGTACCCGACGGCGGCCAGGGCCATGCCCTGCTCGGTATGCCCGCGCCAGACCGGGATTTCGTCCCTTCGCTCCTGCAGAGCGGTGCCGAGGCCGAGTACGTTGCCGTGCCCGAAGATGCCGAAAACGGCAGGGAACAACGGTACTTCGCGGCCATCGAGGGTCTCCGAGCGCTGGGCGACCAGCCAGGCCACCAACGCCTGTGCCGCAGTCAGTTTCATCCGAGCCGTCCTTTGTGGTTGGTGACCGGGCAGCGCGGGTCGAGGGGTTCGTCGTCCCAGCTGCCGCGCACCCAGGTATGCGCCGGGTCGTCGCAGAAAGCCATCGAGCGCTCCGCGGCCGGACCGGCGAGCACGTTGAGGTAGTACATCGGGTAGCCGGGCGCGGCGATGCATGGGCCGTGGTAGCCGTGCGGGACCAGAAAAACGTCGCCGCCGCGCACCGCCACGTTTTCGTCGAGGGTGCCGTCCGCGGTGTAGGTCCGATGCATTCCGAATCCGTCACGTGACGGATTAATGCCGTCCCGGCCGGCGATCCGGAAGTAGTAGATCTCCTCGTTGACGACCTCGCAGTCGCTCGCCTCGTCGTGCTTGTGCGGCGGGTAGGAGGACCAGTTGCCGTCCGGGGTGATCAGTTCGCAGGCGTTGAGTTTGTCGGCGTGGTCCCAGCTGCCGGGGACGCCGAAGTTGGTGACCTGGCGGGTGGCTTGCCCCGCACCGCGGATGTCGACCGGAACCTGTTCGGCGGGACCGTATTTCGGATCCAGGCGGTTCGTACAGCGTGCCATGGGGAGCGCGAGCTCCACATCACCCTCGGCTACCAGCTCGACATGCGCGTCACGCGGGACGTAGGCGAAGTCCGTCACGCGGGTGAAAACCGAGTCCCTGCCGGACAATTCGAACGTCATGCCGTCTACGCGCACTGTGCAGGACCCCGCCAGGGGCAATACGAACGCCTCGAACTCCCCCGTCTCGAGCGTCCGGGCCGCACCGGCGCGCAGGTTCAGCACCCGCAAGCCCGTGTAGGTCCACCCGGCGTCTTCCGGGGTGAGGTGGACCGAATCGCCACTGCCGCTGAGCGTTCCCGCCGGTCGATGCAGCTTCATCGCGCTCCTCCGTTTCGGCCGGTGGCCGCCGACCCTGAGCCGAGCGCCGCCCAGGTTGCGCCGCGATGATTCGTGCGCGGCGAACGGCCAATGCCGACGTCCACGAGGCGGCTGTGGCTCATCGGGTCTCCTTCAGCATCTTGGCCGCCGCATCCACCGCGGTGCCGACGTCGCCGTCGGGCGGGTAGAGCAGGGTTCGGCCGACTACCAGGCCGCGGACCACGTCGTGGCCGAGAGCGCCGTCCCAGTACGCGATGTCGGCGACCTGGTCGCCGGAAGGGGCGCCACCGAGGACGACGACCGGCAGAGTCGTCGCATCGAGGACCGAGATATCTTCCGGGGCAGGGATCTTCAGCCAGGTGTAGGCAGAGGTGACGCCGAGACCGGAGGCGACCGTGATGGCACGGGCCAGTGAGGCCGCGTCCTTGCTCATCACCAGGACACCGGATTCGTCGCGGTGGTACGGCAGTGGCTCGACCATGGCCATCAGTCCATTGGCCGCGAGCTCGGAGACCGCCTGGGCGCAGGCTTGCAGCGTCGGCACCGTGCCCGCGTCGGAATCGACAAGGCGCAGCAGCATTTTGCCGCCATCGAGGCGGAATCTGGCGAGCGAGTCCGCGTCGTATCCGGTGAAGCGGTCATCGATCTCCCACTCCGCGCCCGCCAGTCCGCCGCGGTTCATGGAACCGATCACGACCTTGTCGTCCAGGGCGTCCAGCAGCAGCAGTTCCTCGACCACGTCCGGCGAGCCGAGCACGCCGTCGACGTCCGGGTGGGCCAGCGCGATCAGCAGCCGCTCCAACAGCGCGCGCCGGTCCGCCATCGCGGTCAGGTCCGAGCCGACCCCGAGGGCGCCGCGGGCCGGGTGGTCCGCGGCGATCAGGAACAGGGTGTCCTTGTCCGCCAGCAGGTTAGGGCGCCGGACCCGTTTCGCATATGCCCGCTCGACCGCCGCCGGGTCCGTCGCGCGGACGCGCAGCAGCTCGCGCCAGCGTTCGTCGGTCAAATGCACCGTAGTTCCTCCAATTTTGTGCATGCCGGCCGCTTCAGCGGCACAGCAGTTCTTCGATCTCCGAGTTCGTCGGCATGGCGTCCGCGCACGCCAACCGTGACGCCACCAGAGCGCCGGCGGCATTCGCGTAGGTGGCGATGCGGTGCGGGTCCCAGTCCGAGAGCAGGCCGTGGACCAGCGCACCACCGAAGCCGTCACCGGCCCCGAGTCCACACACCACCTCGACGCGGCACGGTGGCACCGTCCAGCGTTCGTACTCGGTGGCGACGAGCACGCCCTCGGCGCCGCGCTTGATCACCGCGAGACGGACGCCGCGAGCCAGCAGCCGGTCGGCGGCCTCGTCGGGATCGGCTGTGCCCACGGCGACTTGGACCTCGGTGCGGTTGCCGACGACCACGTTGACGTGGTCGACCATCCAGCCGATCTCGGATCGGGCGGTCTCGGCGTCCGGCCAGAACATCGGCCGGTAGTCGAGGTCGAGCACGGTGTGCCCGCGCCGGTCGCGCCGTTCGAGAATCCTGCGCTGGGTGGTGCGTCCAGGCTCGGCGCTCACCCCGGTACCGGTAACCCACAGCAGCGGAACCGAATCCACCAGATCCCACGGCACCTCGTTCTCGGTGATAGTGAGATCCGGCGCGAGGGGCGCGCGGTAGAACAGCAATGGCGGGTCGGCAGGCGGGTTCAGTTCGCAAAACACCACCGGCGTCAGCAGATCCGGCGCAGTGGAAACATACTGCGGCGATACACCGAAGTCCGCCAACGCCGTTCGGACGTAGTCGCCGAAACCGTCAGGGCCCACCTTCGTCAGCACCGCGCTGCGGCGACCGAGCCGGGCGGCCGCCACCGCGACATTGGTCGCGGTGCCGCCGAGGAACTTCGCGAACGACTGCACCTCGGCCAGCCTGACACCGCTCTGCTGCGGGTAGAGATCGACTCCTACCCGCCCGATCGTCAAGGCTTCCACACCGGTCATCGCACCGCCCCCCGTCGAGGCACGGCGACCGGTCGTTGCCTTAGATCTGGTCCACATCGCTCGGCACCGAGAGCGTCGTGCCGAAGCGGTCCAATGCGGCTCGGGGACGGACGTCCGGCCCGCCGCCCGCCAGACCTCGCTGCAAAATCCTTCACGACACCACCCGCTCCAGTTCATGCTGCAACGCGTCCAGCTCGGCGCCGCCCGCCATCTGCCGGGTGAGCTCCGGCAGGTCGATCTGGTCCTTCTCGTACGAGCCGAGCACCGTGCCGCGTTTGAGCAGCAGGAACCGGTCGCCGACCGGGAAGGCGTGGTGCGGGTTGTGCGTGATGAGAATGACGCCGAGGCCACGATCACGGGCCTGGACAACGTATTTCAGCACCACCCCGGCCTGCTTCACGCCCAGCGCGGCGGTCGGTTCGTCCAGGATCAGCACCTTGGCGCCATAGTGCACGGCCCGCGCGATGGCGACGCATTGCCGCTGACCGCCGGACAGCGTGCCGACCGGCTGCTCCATGTCGCGGATCTCGATGCCCATGTCCGCCAACCCTTGTCGGGCGATATCCCGACCTTTGCGGCGATCGAGCAACCGGAACGGTCCGGTCGTCGGCTCCGAGCCGAGCACGAAGTTACGCCAGACGCTCATCAGCGGCACCACCGCCAGGTCCTGATAGACGGTCGCGATGCCATGGTCCAAAGCCGCACGCGGCGAGGACAATCGGACCGGCTGGCCGTCGATCCGCAGCTCGCCGCGATCGTGCTGGTGCACGCCCGCGAGGATCTTGATGAGCGTCGACTTGCCCGCGCCGTTGTCGCCGAGGATGCAGGTGACCTGCCCCGCGTTCACCACGGTGGACACGTCCTGCAGCGCGACGACCCCGCCGTAGCTCTTGCCGATACCAACGGCCTCGATCAGTGGTGCACTCATCGGCGTACCCTTTCGGCTCGCTTCTGGAATCTGTTGTTGACCAACACCGCTGCCAGCAGCAGCACGCCGAGGAACAGCATGAACCAGTCACTGTCCCAGCGCGCGAACACGATTCCCTGCCGGGCCATGCCGAAGATGAGAGCACCGATCGCGGCACCGACGGCCGAGCCGAAACCACCGGTCAGCAGGCAACCGCCGACAACCGCGGCGATGATGTAGTGCAGCTCGAGGCCCACCCCCTGATTCGCCTGCACGCTGGCGAATCGCAGAATGCTGCAGGAGCCGACGACCCACCCGGCGAACGCCGTGGTCATGAAGAGCACGATCTTCGTCCGATTCGCTGGGACGCCCACCGCCCGCGCATTCTGCAGCGCGCCGCCGACCGCGAAGATCCAGTTGCCGAACCTGGTGCGCACCAACACGATCGAGGCGATCACGGTCAACACGACCCACCAGATGACCGACGCTTGGATCCGGGCGTCACCGATGTTCAGCGTCGAGGCGAACACCCAGCCCGCCGAGTTGTAGCCGTCCGCGCTCCGAATCCCCGACACCTGAACAGTTCCGGTGACCATTCGAGTCACGCCGAGGTTCAGGCCCTGCAGTGCAAGGAAAGTGCCGAGCGTGACGATGAAACTCGGCAATCCGGTGCGCATCACGAGCCATCCGTTGAACGCGCCGACGAGCAGCGCGAGCACCAACGAGGCCAGCAGTGCGAACCAGACGTTCCAGCCCGCGTGCACCGCGAGCAGCGCGGTGACCAACGCGGTCGACGCCGTCATCACACCGGCCGACAGGTCGAATTCACCGCCGATTATCAACAGCGCCACCGCGACCGCCATGATGCCGAGCGTGGACGAGTCGTCCAGCCAGGTCACGACGCCGAGCGGACTCAGGAATCGATCGGTGATGATCGAGAAGAACACGAACACGAGTAGCGCGCCGAGCGCGGCACCGATCTCCGGCCGGACCACCATTCGCTGCATCAGCGTCGGCCCCTTCGGTTCGGCTGCCGGATCGGTCTCGGATGCCTTTGTGGCAATAGTCATTTCATCCACTCCCTGGCCTCAGCGCGTGCCCTGCGCCACGAGCGCGGCGACGGCATCGACGTTGCTCTTGTCGACGAAGGCGGGACCCGTCTGCACCGGTGTGCCACCACCGACGGTGTTCAGGTTCGTCCGGTATGCCTGCAGCAGCACCACGGGCAGATAGCCCTGCTCGTACTGCTGCTGGTCGACGGCGAACAACAGCTTGCCCGCGCGAATAGCCTCGACCACATCGGTATTGAGGTCGAATGTGGCGACCGTCGCGCCGGACTGCGCCTCTTTCACCCCGTCCACCGCGCGAGCGGCGACCTGCGAATTGAGTGTCAGCACAGCGTCGATGGACTTGTCCGCCTCCAGCGCGCCCTTGATGCGGGACTGCGCGTCGGTCGGGTTGTTGATGTCCACCTGCAGCGTCGTACCGTTGCCGAAGGCCTTTGTCGCGCCCTCGCACCGCTGGTTGGCGCCGATATTGCCCGCCTCGTGGATCACGCAGAGCAGCTTGGTCTTCTTGGCGTCGGCGAGGCGCTTGCCCGCCGCCTGCCCGGCCAGCGACTCGCTTTGTCCCACATGGCCGATGGCGCCGTACTTGACGCTCTCGCTCTCCCCCGAGTTGATCGTCACCACCGGGATCCCTGCGGCCCTGGCCTTTTCGATGGAGGGCCGTAGCGCGTCGGGGTTGGCCATCGAGACGACGAGTCCGTCGACGCCCTGCGCGACCGCGTTGTCGATCAGCTTCGCCTGTTGGCCCGGATCGCCAGCCGAGTTGTATTCGACTCGGACGCCGAGGTCTTTGCCCGCGGCCTCCGCACCGTTCTTGACCACGTTCCAGAACGCGTCACCGGGGCTGCCGTGCGTCACCACCGCGACAGAGTTCAGTTTGCCTGCGGCGACAGGCGAATTGGTCGGGGCGGGCACGTCAGCGCCCGGCCCGCTACACGCGGCGAGCACCGCGGCGGCGGCGAGCCACGGCACCAACCGGCCCGATCGCTGCCACCCTCGGCGTACTCGAAGAGACATCGTTGTCATCACTTCCCAACTAGATTCGTGCGGCGGAAGTCGCGAGCGCCGCGAGGTGGCGCAGGCTGCGTTCGGTGTCCCGGCTCGGCAGCTCTGCCGAGTCGGTCGGCCGCAGGGCGGTGTCCTGCTCCATCACGTACCAGCCGTCGTATCCGGCGGCCTGCATGCTGTGTACCAGAGCGGCGATGTCGACATCGCCCTCGCCCAGGGGGGCATACAGCCCGCGGCGCACGGCCTCACTGTATTCCAGTGCACCGCCACGTACTTCGTCGGCGACCGCGCTGCGCACGTCCTTCAGGTGGATGTGCCCGATCCGGTCGGCATATCGCCGCGCGAGCAGCACTGGGTCGGTGCCGCCGATCAGCAGATGACCGGTGTCGAGACAGAGGTCGAGGTCCGAATCGGCAAGGAAGCGTTCGACTTCGGCTTCGGTCTCCACGTGCGTACCGACGTGCGGATGCAACACCGCACGCAGACCGTGCTCGGCGGCGATGTCGCGGATCGCGGCGGAAGTGTCGATGAGCGTGCGCCACTCGTCCGCGCTGAGCTGCGGGCGAGCGTCATATCCACCGAGCCCGGTCGCGGCGGCGAGCACCAGCACATCGGCCCCGGTCGCAGCGAACAACGCGGCGTTCTCCCTCGCCGCCGCGATCGCGCTCTCCGGATCCTCGTGCAGCACCAGCGCCAGGAATCCGCCGACCGCGGAAATGCCGAATGTCGCGAGGAACGAGCGCAATTCGTCCGGGTCGCGCGGAAGATAGCCGGGCGGGCCGAGTTCGGTCGCGGACAGGCCGAGCGCGGCCATCTCTGAGAGCACGGTGTGCGCGTCGAGCACGTGACCCCAGCCGGGAACTTCGCACACTCCCCAGGAGATGGGGGCGGCCGCGAGGCGCAGCGGGTAGAGCGGTTCGGTCATCAGGACTTCTCCGACCTTCGATGTCGAGTTGAACGCTCCAAGCGATTGGAGCGCTCCAACTATGTAACGTGGGTCATAGTGTGTCAAGAGGCGCACCGTTGGCCAGAATATCGCTACTACCAGGTAATATCCGATCATCCAGCGGAAACGTCGAGAACTCGGATAGTGAAGAAAGTCCGATTAGAGCGCTCTATTGATTCGCGCCCGACAACCTTGTAACGTCCGACACTGCACGGATCATCGAACGCGGAACGGAGGCGGCATGGCGCGACCGACCATGGAAGACGTCGCCGAGCGCGCCGGCGTCTCCCGCGCCCTCGTCTCCCTCGTGATGCGCGACTCACCGAAGGTGAGCGATCACCGGCGCCGCGCAGTGCTGGCGGCTGCCAAAGACCTCGGCTACCAGCCGCACATCATGGCCCGCTCGCTGGCCAGCCGAACCTCGAACATCGTCGGCGTCATGGTCTCCGACCTGCACAACGCCTTCTTCGCCGATGTCGTCGAGGGAATGGACAGCGCCGCAGAGGAATCCGGCCTCGAGCTGATCCTCAACACCGGCCGCCGCAGCGCCGCCCGCGAGCGCACCGCCCTGGAGAGCCTGCTCGCGTTCCGCCCCGGCGGCATCATCCTGCTCTCCCCCATCCTGCCTGCCGGCGCCATTCGCGATGCGGCACAACAGGCTCCGCTGGTCCTGGTGTCCCGCAGCTCCAGCCTCGCCGACGTCGACACCGTCAACGACGACGGCGAGGTCGGTGCCGGTCTCGCGGTGGATCACCTTGCCTCCCTTGGCCATCGGCGCATTGTGCACCTCGACGGCGGCACCGCGTTCAGCGCCGCCCCCCGCCGCAAGGGCTACCGCACCGCGATGGAACGGCACGGCCTCGAACCGATGGTCGTCCCGAGCGAGCACACCGACTCCGCAGGCATGGCCGCCGTGCAGAAGCTGCTGAACCTCTTCTCCCGCAACAACTTCCCCACCGCCCTGGTCTGCGGCAACGACTTCAACGCCGTCGGCGCCATGTCCGCGCTGGAAGAGGCCGGATTGCACGTCCCCGGCGACGTCTCCATCGTCGGCTACGACAACACCTCCCTAGCCGCCCTGCGCCACGTCTCCCTGACCACCATCGACCAGCCCCGCGTCCAAATGGGCCGCCTGGCCGTCGAAGCACTCGTCGAACGCCTACGCGCCGACCGCACCGACCCGGTCCGCCACCGCCTCCAGCCCTCCCTCGTCGTCCGCTCGACGACGAGCGCGCCCACCCGCTGAAACATCCTCTGCCCCAGGCAGTTCCACATCGCACGTCGTGATTTCACCAGGAGGAAGCTCGATGACATCCCACAAAGCCGTCACCCTCGGCCTCGCAGGCACCGGCCGCATCGGCACCTCCCACGCCGAAACCCTCAAAAACTTCTCCAACGTGGCCAACGTCATCGTCGCCGACGCCGACCCAGACCGAGCCCGCACCACCGCCACCAAACTCGGCCTAGAATTCGCCCCCGACCTCGACACCCTCTTCGCCGCCGACCTCGACGGCCTGATCATCACCACCGCCACCGACTCCCACCCCGAGCTGATCACCAGGGCAGTCGACGCAGGCATCCCCGTCTTCTGCGAAAAACCGGTCGCCGCGAACATCGAAGGCACCCTAGCCGTCCTCGAACACCTCCAAAACACCACAGTCCCAGTACAAATCGGCTTCCAACGCCGCTTCGACGCCGGCTACCAAGCCGCCAGAACCGCCATCACCTCCGGTTCGCTGGGCTGGCTGCACACCCTCCGAGCCACCACCCTCGACCCAACCCCACCCCCCGCCGACTACATACCCCGCTCCGGCGGCATCTTCCGCGACTGCGGCGTCCACGACTTCGACATCATCCGCTGGGTAACCGGCCGAGAAATCACCCAGGTCTACGCCACCGGCACCAACCAGGGCGACCCCATCTTCACCGAATCCGGCGACATAGACACCGCCGCGGTGCTGTTGCGCCTCGACAACAACACCCTCGCCACCATCTCCCTGACCCGCTATAACGGAGCAGGCTACGACGTCCGCCTCGAAGCCCTGGGCTCCAAGGGAAACGCCATCGTAGGCCTAGACGACCGCTCCCCCCTCACCTCAGTCGAACCCGACTACCCCGCCTCCCCCTACCCCGCCTACCCCGGCTTCATGGACCGCTTCCGCAACGCCTACACCGAAGAACTAGCCACCTTCATCTCCCTCATCAACGGCACCTCCGAAAACCCCTGCACCCCCACCGACGCCCTAGAAGCCTTCTACGTAGCCGAAGCCTGCGAACTCTCCCGCAGGGAACGTCGCACCGTCGAGGTCGCCGAAGTCCGCCACTAGCCACGTATCACTATCAGGCCAGGCAGTCAGCGCCGCTTCTAACGAGCCAAACTAAGTACGAAGCCGCGCCCGCAGAGTGTCTGCGCAGAGGTCCATCTCATCGTCGGTAGGCAACGCGACTGTGCCGAATTCTCCGGGTTTTGCCATTCGCAGATCAACGAAGTTGAAGCGGCGCTGATCTTCGAGGTAGTACTGCGCCGAATGTTTGCGACCTTGCTTACCGCTACGGTAGTGGGGGTTCTCGATGTAGATGCCAACAACGGAACTGCCGCACCAAAGGTCGGCACGGAAGAGCGCATCGGCGAGCGGATGCGACAACGCTGGCAGGCCCTGCTTGCGGAGCCAGCTCAATGCGTAGGCCTCGCGGAGGAATGAGTAGTAGAAGGCGCCGATGCGCCACTGCAACGCGTCGCGTGCGGCTGCCAGCGCCCTGTCTTCGGTAAAACCTTTGCGCTGGACGAGGTGGGTTGCGGCCTGATGTTGTATATCCCTGGCGGGATTCCACAGCCAGGGCTTCCTAGACGGCACCGTGCACCAGCCGTCTCGAAACTCTTGCCAACTGAAGACTCTGCCCAGGTCTTCCAGGCAGAAGTGAAACAGGTGCGAGAACGCGAAATCTGGACGCCAGTCCCTGATGAGTTGGACTGTGTTGTCGTAGTCTTCACGCAAGTCACCGAGCGGATGCTCGGTTTCGAGCTCACGGACCGCTTCAGGTTCGATGTCGAAGATGGCGGAGCTGACGTGAGAAAGGACCTCCTCCGCGACATACTCGCGGCCCGGCAGTGTCTTCCACCACTGGAGCCTGCTCTTGGCCTTCCCTGCGGAACCGAAGAGCTGTGCGACGTCATCGCCGCTAACTTGCACTGTCATGTCAACCACCTCGAGCTCGGGGCCCGCTCTACTCATTCGTTTGTGTCGGCCAAGCTACGGCAGGGCACCGACACGAAGCCCTCAACTACTCTGCGGGCGAACAACGTTCGACAGCCAGCGTCCGGGTTCAAACCCTGTTCCGTGGCGCTAACCGACCATCACCAGACCGCTAAATAACGGGTGCAGGCACCGTCGGATCGCCGGGTCGGGCGACCGACCACATCGAACCGTCAATCTCAGCAACAGGATCGTCCCTGTCGATACGGGCCGGTGTCACACGAGCAGCAACGAATTCGCCCTTGCTCGGAACCGGCAAGCCGAGTTTGGCGGCCACTTCCCGTTCCTGATGCCCGAGTATAATTACGCCATCGCCTTGCAAAACCGTGCGTGATCCACCATTCGTTCGGACACGCTTCATGAAGTCATCCTGCTGCGCCACCGTGGCAATCTCGGCCCGCCTAATTATTCTCCCATGAACCGATCGGAACAGCTCATTGGTCCGCGCCTGACCGTGCCGGTTGCCCACTCGTGACTTTGCCGAGAATATACGATCTCGAGTGACCCCATCCAGTTGGATATAGATATTAGGTGCCAAGAATCTGACATCCGGCCACAACTCGCGCACTTCCGCTCGACCTCCCAATGAAAGCGTCGTCTTCGCATCTCGATTACGCCCCAGGTTGAGATACGATTCTTTCACTCTAACCAATCCAGCATTCCATGTGGCATGATTGTCGTCAGCGGTTATAAGTAACGCTATGTGACCGACCACTTCAGGCGGCAAGGTCCAACCGCCATACCGCATAGAATATTTGCAGTCTACCTCAATCCCCGCAATTCGATAATCCGTCGCGTCTCCGTCTTCGAATTCGAATTCACGCTGCAGATTTATCTCGACCAAGGTTCCCATGTGGGTCTTCTCGGTCTTGAACAGCTGCGAGAAGTTCCACCGCCCCGTTCGCTGTCCGTCGTACAGCTGATCCAACGTGTCACGAAGAACCCTGGCTACCCGCGCTCCGGTCGGATCAAGCCGATACAGCTCGAACCGGACTGCGTCGAGCTCCTCATCATGCTCTTCACCTGTGAACCCGAGTGGTAGCTGACTGCTTGACATCGTATGACTCCCCAGACATCCGGATGTGTAGTCAAAGCATAGCCCGCGTAGCAGAGGTATCGTCGCTACCGAGGGCGGCGGTGCTAAAGCACCGCGATCAGCGCAATTCCGATCAATAGCGTCGTGCCGAAGGCAGCGCCACCGCACATCACAGCCTTGGCAAGCGTGGCGGCGTCAATCCGGCTCAGAATCCCCGTCACCAAGCCTACGACGAGAGCCACAGTGAAAACGAGACAGAGGGACAGCACCAGGACAGGTCCGTTGCCCGCTACTTTGGCCTCGGTTGTACTCGACGGCTGCGCGGTGCGCGCCTCGCCAATCGAGATGGCTACGCTGTTCATGTGAGCTCCGTTCTAGTTCGTCTATGGAGGTAGGCCGGGGTTTCCACAGCTGCTCCCACCCCTAGCCCGGGTGGGAGCAGCACCATTTCGTTGTGGCCGCTACAAGGCCAGGCAACAAACCGCGCTGCTTGAATATTTTGGCGGTGAGAGCTGCCCGATCGGATAGATCGCGATCCCGCGCGATGTCGGTGAGAACCGTTCAGGGACTCACCTAGTTGGACTCCGCCCGACAGGGAGACGCGTCGAGGTGCCGTAGGAGTGCACGCACATCTGCTGCGTCCATGCCGACACCAGCTGCCGGCTCCTCCTGCAGATCGGCGAGCTGCTGGACACCTGGGTCATCGAGGATGCGCCCCATGAACTCCAGCTTCTCGTCCAGCCGCAGCTTCACTACCTCATCAACCGTGCCGCGGGTCGCGAGGATAGTCACTCTTGTCTCGGTGCCGGGGGCAAGGCCAAGGCGATGAATGCGGTCCAGGCTCTGCAGGAACCGCCCGGCCATGAAGTCACGGTCGACGTAGACGGCATCGTGGCAGACCTGGTGGAGGCTGATGCCCTCACCGAGAGTGGCAGGGTTGGAGATCAGAACATGGCAATCGGACTCCTCGCGGAAACGACGTAGTTGCTCGTCACGGTCGATCGTGCCACCGTAAACGACAGCCGGGTTGTACCCCCCCAACAGCTTCTCGAGGGTGGTAAGGCTGCGCACGAACGTTGTCCAGACCAAGGTCTTACGACCGGCGGCAGCGTTGTCCGCGACGATCTTCAGAGTCTCTTGATACTTGGGTGAGAGCTCGAGGCGCGGGAGCTTCTGGAGCAGCTCGTACAGAGAGTCGCCGGGGTGGGGATCCAATGGAGGAAGCTGATACTCCAGCGGCTCGTACTGGCTGGTTCCCTGTAAAAGCAATGCAGGACTGATCGCCGCCATCAGCAGCCGCAGCATCGCCCGGCCCAGAGCCTCGATGTTGCCGCGCGAACCTTCTGCACGAGCGGAGAAGTTGCCTTTGAGAGCCTCATAGACCTCCGCATGGATCGCAGGCATGTCCAGGTAACGAACCTTCGGCTCGAACGGTGGCAGACCGAGCTCATCCTTGGTCGTACGAGTGAACAACGGGCGTAGTACCGAGCTCGCATAAGCGAGGTCGCCGCCACCCACCGCCTCGGTAACCACGCGTTTGCCGTGGCCCGGCCATACAAACGACAGTAGGTTCTCCAGGTCCTTGGCTCCATTGGGGGCCGGTGTGCCGGTGAGGATCAATCGTCTGGCCGCCAGCGGACCAAGTGCCAGGCAGGCGGCGCCGTAAGTGCCGCTAGCCCCGAGCTTCATTCGATGAGCCTCGTCCAGCACGACCATCGAGGGCTCCGCGCGCAGCCAGGCAGCGAGACTGCTCAATGAGCGATCCAGCCGCTCATAGTTCATGATGCGAAGTTCAGCGAGGGGGTCGTCCGAACGCCCCGTCACCGTGGCTCGCAGCGCAGCCTTGAAACAAGTCGAGCTCTCGAACTCCCACGACTCATAGGCCGACTTCGGTCCAACGACCAATAGCCGCTGTGCTTCTCCGCGTTCACGCATCACGGCGTAGATCGCGAGTGCCACCCGGGTCTTACCGGCGCCAGGGACGCTGAAGTTGGCGCCGTGGCGCAACGACAACAGCCGCGCTATGTCACGCTGTTGGAAGGTTGTAAGGTCAGCGATCCATTGTGCGCCTAGCAGGCCGACGACGTCAGACGGCTGGACTGCATCAGCTGCGCTTCCAGCAAGCCCATTGTCAAGACTTCGCTCCACGGTGTCGGCGTCATCGAGTACTCCGTTGACAAGCGCCACAAGGTCTGGATCCCAGGCAACGTTAGGGTGAGTCCAGGCCGCCAGCTCGCTGAGATTCACGAGGAAATCATCGAGATCTACTTCAGCAGACAACGCGCCGCGCTGGCCGCCTGTAGCAACTCGCGCCGTCAGCTGGGCAAAGTCACTCTGAAAGATCGCCGAAGAAGTCCTCAGTTCTACACGTGTACGTGTCACATCGAAGGCCAGACGCAACGATGGTGTGCTCTCACCATCATTCACAACCGTGGCTGCTTTATATCCGTCGCAGCGATCAGCCAGGTCAGACCGTCTCCCGGCAGGTCGATACTTCGCTGGGCCTCAACCGCCAACTTGTCAAGGACAATGCGGAGCTGCTCAAGAGCATCATCAAACGCTCCCTCATCAAGACTGGCATTGCCCCGAGAAAGGACTAGGTCGGTGATAGACTGCTCCAAATCTTTGCAAGCTTCGTTGATCCGGTCCGGTGCAGCCAAGCGTTTCTTCCGCAATCGAATGTCCCGACCTACACTCTCGATCGCCTGGTCGAAAGAGTTCTTGTACGAGGTTATGACGGCCAATGCAGCTGAATGCTCAGCAGACGAGCCAGCCCCGCCGACTGTTTCGACGGCCTTCGCCCGTAGCAGTGCATCAGTGATGCCGCGCGCGGCGACAACTCCCGCTCCAGCCGCCTTCACTTCTCTGTTCAGTCCAGGAATCTGAACTGTGGCCGGAGCATCAGAATCAGTCACCTTGTACTCCTCAGGCAGGGTTTTATCCAAGTACCGAATGTAAAAATCGGCATCGATATTCCGAACATCAGTCTTGGAAAAATCGAGCACGATCGCGGTCAAGCGAGCCTCTCGAAGTAGATCGGCTCTCTCCTTGCTTTTTAGATGCTCACTTTCGTAGGCGCGGTAAAGCTCGGAAAGCTTTTCTTTGGAACCCTCGAAGTCCATCAATCGCAGTGACGCCCCGCCGACAGTCGTACTGCGCTGGATCAGGTCGCGCAGCTGCGCGAGGACCCAGAGGTCGCGATCACAGGACTTCGTGGTCGTGTGGAACGCTTTGGCGATCACCGGCAGTTCGCGGTTGAGCTGGACTCTCTGCTCATCGATTGCGAGCAGCCTATTGATATAGGAATAGTCGCGCCGCTGATCGGGACGCAGCTGCAGAGACAGCTCAACATCATTGATGTCGTCCCACGTGCAAGATTCGGGCAGCACACCCACTCGCATGCTGGCAATACCGATTTCACGAAGCGCCGCGCATCGCGTATTGCCATTTACGAGAATTCCATCGTAATTGATCAGGCCAGGCTCAATTTGTTTGTGTTGCTCAAGGCTATCTGTCAGCTCATCGAATGCAGGGTCGCGGTGATCCGGCTCCGAGGGACGGACCGTCAACAGATGCCGCAGGTAGTCCTGCCCCTCGGAACTCCACGGATCTACGGTGAGGACAGCATCGCGACCTGAATCGAGACTGCGCTGCGCCCGGATACGGTGCGTACCCGGGTTGTAGACCAAAGCATCCAACGGCATGTCGATGACCTCGACATGCAGAGGCCGACCGCGCCACTCTACGGTCAAGGTCTCCGGGATCCCGTTACTCTCTCGCTGCTCCTTCACTCGCTGCTCGACCAGCGCGCGTGTGCTGGCGGCATTCGGCGGGCTTCCGAAATCCGTGAACATATCTCAAGTTCTCCTCAGCGGGTAGGAAATAAAGCGGCAAGGCTGCCCATAGAATCGGTAGGCTGTTAGGCCGGATCATCCAGAGATATGGGCACGGGCTCCACCAGGGCCGCGCGGATCTGGTCCCGCGAGTCCGCTGGCAACGTTCGATAGGCCGCCCAGAGGTTTTCGGCATCGCTAAAGCTGCGAGCATCCTGCTCAATCCAACCGGCCAGCATCTTTCGCTCGTAGGCAGGCAAGCGGTCGATGCGTGTGAGGACGTCGCCTAGGTCCGCGATCAAATCACGTCTCCCGACGCGGCAACGGTTACATTCGATCACCAGCTGCACACTGATCTCACCGGAAGGCAAACGGACCGGACGGCGAGCAACATCAAGCTGCGAGGCGACATAGGTCCCGGTGTACTGCTCACCAGGGCCGATTCCACACGAACGGCACTTGTGGCTATCACGGGTCAGCAAGGCGTGACGGTCAGCAGCCGTAACCGTGACGCCGACCTTCCTCGTCGCCTTGCCCGGCTCCCACACAGGGTCCCCTTGTGTGACGAACCTCTGCTCGTGCGAACCCAAGGCCGGGTCTTCACGGTTGGTGTCGATGCGCCACCCGAAGTCACGCAGGTCACGCATACGGCGATCGATCTGTGACGTCTCAGGGAATGCTTCGCGAAGCTGAGATTTAGTGAACAGCTCTCCGATGCCGACGTTCTGCACCAACCACAGTGCCACACGCTTCATTGCACCGAGCTTCGGATCTTCCCACGACGGCACAGCCATGTGGAACCCACCTTTCCAGGGCGAAGGATCAGCAGACTTCATTCAGCGCCGATGGTGCCATGCTCGTCGGTGCCAGCTTCCCAACTACTGAACAGCATTGGCTCCGGAATCGGTAGCGCGCCGGTGTCCCAGGTTCTGCTGTCCCGAAATCAGGACAGCTGCAGCACGTGGAACCTATTGCCAGGAACGTTCCAGCAAGGAGAATGTGATGGTTCGGAGGGCAACGTTGATGGAGGCGAATCATGCTGGCACAGAGACGAAAACAGTTTGCCGACCTTGATCCCAGCAAGTTGTCACCTGCTCGGCTGGTCCTCGCCGAGGCCGTCCGTGTCCTGATCCGTCAGACCGGCTGTTCGTCGCTGCGGGCAATCGAGAGGGACCTCGCGGAGATGCTGGATGAACTGCGGAAAGAGGCTGGGGCAGATAAGTACAAGCTCCGGTTCGAGTACGGATATCTGACCAAGTCTGTTCTGTGGGACTGGGCATACGGCAACCGTAAGGGCGCCCCTAAGGAAGCACAGCTCTGGGAGCTGCACAGTCTCGCGTCGGCCAGCGCTGGAAGTGCTGAGGAGGTTATCTCATGGGACGAGCTCGACGAACTTCGGCGCAGGGTGGAGAGTGAGCCGGCCGAGACCGGCCGAGTCGTATCGCCTGGTGTTGCGCCGGTCCCCCGTCCCGAAGAGGACCGGCGCAACAGCGCGACCGTCGGGGTGCAATGGGATGCCGCCGACGACCTTGCTGCGTATGCCGCGGTCGGCAACCGCGAGGGCGCCATCGGCGTTATTCGCCACGTCGGCGCCACAGCCGCCCCTGTAGAGACGGCGAATGCCGTCATCGCCTGCCGTGATATGGGCCTGATCGAGGAGACCGAAGCCATCATCAGCTACGCCGGAAACCGGTCTGAGCGCGATGTGCTGTATATCCTCCGCTACCTCCAACAGCACAACCGGCGGGTCGACGCAGACGCTCTGCTTGACCGCGCGCTCGCCCGAACAAGCTGATCGGTATTAATTGAACGTGCCAGCTACCAGTCCACCAACGACCTGGCCAGACTCCGGTAATCCAGAAGTCGCCCTTGTTTGGTTACCTCTTCCCACGCCGCCTTCTGCTCCGAACTGCCGTGTGCAGCAACAGCATCCGCAAGCTCTTCGTAGGCAATGTGGTAGGTCGCGTCAACCTCGCCCGTTCCGCGCGCGATCGAGGCGAGCCGCGTCGGCAACGGCTCGGCTGTCACCGTCACCAGGTGAGGCAACCGCCCACGTCTGTGCCTGATCATGTTGCTGTTCTCGTGGCGAATGTTCTGGACCCGGTCGGAGCGAATCGTCCACTTGCATGCGATCGCAGCGTGCAGCCATGGATGCTTTGTGCTGGTTGGTGTACCGCAAACTCCAACCAGCACGTCAGGTTTGATCAGATAGTCGGTGCCCAACGTCACCCGAAGGTTCGGATCTTGCTTGATCGCGGCGGTAACACCAGCTAAATGCTGGTATTGCGCGTACCCGACGATGCTCCTCCCACGAGCAAAATCCCATGCCCGCCGCGGATCCAACTTCGGCAATTCGCTGGCCAAGTTAGTGAGCACCTGCACCTCTAGCAGCGCGCCTGGATTCGCTGGCGGTGCATCAGGCGTCAACTCGGTCAAGTTCGGATTCGGCTCACCGAGTCGCTCAAGGATATGCGCAGCGAGGCGCAGGCTCGCGACGTTGTCGGTGTCCGCAGAATTAGGTACCGACTTCCAGCCGAGCTTGTTCTTCTTGTCCTTCTTGCCCGGCGGCTTCCATCCCAGCAACTCTGTCCTGAATGAGGCGCTCACGGCTAGCAAATCTAGCTTGTCCGGAGCGTCCCTCGATCAACTTCCCGCTGATCCCATATGATCGCTCACATGTTCGGGTCCGCCATCCAAGATGCTGGTGACTGCAGTCACACTGTTCTCCAGAGTCTCGTGCTCCCACAGGCGGACCACCTGCCAACCCGCCTCCGCCAGGGCAACATCCGCGGCTCGGTCGCGCTCGATGTTCCGGCGAAGCTTTGGGGCCCAATACCATTCGTTGGTTGTCGGCTGTCGGCCGTGCTCCGGGCAAACATGCCAGAAGCAGCCGTCCACGAAGACGGCGACCTTGCGGGCCGTGAAGACGATGTCAGGTCGGACCTTGATCGATCCGAGGTCGAGTCTGAAGTCCTTGCGGTAGCGATACCCCAGCCGATGAAGCGCACTGCGCAGCACGATCTCCGGTTTGGTGCCGGATCTGCGATTGGCCCGCATGTTGCGGGAACGTCCCTCGTTGAGGGGAGCCGGATAGAGGCCCCGCTGGTGGGCCTTACTCCGAGCTTCTTCCGATCGTCCCTCAGTCACATCTGTCCCAGTTCGAGGCAGGCGAGTGTCATACGGAAAGATACTCGCGCACACACCACTACCCGAACTTGGCCTCCGCATCGAAAGGCATCAGCGTGACCGATCTTCGCGTCATACAGAGTTGCGCCAGCAAACAGATCTCCGGATGCGGAGTGGTGCTCGAGCGCACGGTGCATCTACTGACCTGTGATGACGGGCCGAAGGCATGACACGTGACGCACCGAAGCGCACCTCCGCAACTTCAAACAAGCCCGAGTTCACATCGATCGAGATCTGCGCCGGCGCAGGCGGCCAAGCCGTCGGCCTTCATCAGGCAGGCTTCGGCCATCTAGCACTGGTCGAGATCGACCAGTACGCGGCCAAGACCCTCGAACTCAACATCAACGACCACCGGTTGTGGGCTTGGGAGCGGGAGAACTGCGACATCCTCGGAACCGATGTCAACGAGTTCGATCCCCATAATCCCGAGGTCATGAAAAAGAGCCATGATCTGCTCCAACAGCATGGGCTGGACCTTCTGGCCGGCGGCGTACCATGCCCGCCGTTCTCGCACGCAGGAAAGCAATTAGGTGAAGACGACGAGCGAGACCTCTTCCCTCGAATGCTAGAGCTGGTCAAGATCCTCAAACCGCGAGCAGTAATGATCGAGAACGTCCGCGGACTCATGGATCCAAAATTCGACGAATATCGCAACCGGATCAAGAGCAGGCTGAAACGCCTCGGCTACAGCGAACCCGCATGGGGAATATTGGAAGCCGCCGACTTCGGCGTGCCACAACTTCGACCTCGCGCAATCCTGGTCGCATTCCGTAAAGAAATCCTCGGCAATCTCACGTACGAATTACCCACAGGAACAGACACAGAACCAGTCAGCGTCCTGGAAAAGCTCGAACCATCGATGCGTGAACGTTTCGAACCCTACTTCGACGGCGTTCGCTCGGAGGAAGCTCACGCGGCTTTCGAGCGGTGGCACGACAAAGCGAAAAGTCGCAATGCTGAGCTCAAAGGTAAGGGTGGAGCTATCGCACCCACGCTCGTCGGCGGGTCGAAGAAGCATGGCGGTGCGGACCTCGGACCCAGCCGAGCGAAAAACGCATGGAAGCAGCTGGGGATCTCAGGCATGGGTGTCGCCAACGACATCAAGACCTGCGCAGAGAAACAAACGGAGAACCGAGATCTTTTCGGCCCTGATGGCCCCATGCTCACAGTGCGACAGGCTGCGATCATCCAGGGCTTCCCGCTCGAATGGGACTTCTCAGGTGGAAAGACAGCGCAGTACCGCCAGGTGGGGAATGCGTTCCCGCCGCCTGTGGCAAAGGCCGTGGGCGAGTCGATAATCAATGTCCTGAAAGCCGCGCGAGAACGGGACCAGAGCATTAGCGAGCCGGTCGACATGCACGAGCGCCGCCTCAATCTAAAATCTTCAGGACCCGCACACCTGAAACGTCAGGTGAAGAGCGCACCCGTTTCTGAAAACTCTCCCCAGGGCCAATTTGACCTATGGCCTATAGAAGACGCGGCAGCACAACGCTGATCCAGCGGATTGGCTTATTAATTAACGGCTAGCAGTTGCGGGCTACAAGCCCCATCAAAGAATATCGTCTCGACGAGCCTCTAAAGAGATGCCGGATACGATGAGATCCGAATCCTCATCACGTTGGCAGGAGTCGACCGACGACCTCGGCCAACTGCTTGACGTTGCGGCACTCGTGCATGGTGATGTGTTCGGCGTAGACGTTGGCGGCGGAGTCGCCGGTGGACCAGGAGCGGGAGGGCTCGGGGTTGAGCCAGTAGGCGTGTTTGGCTTGGTCGCACATGGTTTGGAGGGCGGGGAGGTTGGGGGCGGTGCGGTTGGTGCGGGCGTCGCCGAGGATCAGCAGGGAGGTGCGGGGGCCTAGGGCTTCGAGGTAGTTGTCGGCGAAGCTTTGGAGGGCTTCGCCGTAGTTGGAGCTGCCGTAGCGGGCTACGTTGGCGTCGCGGACTATTCGGGCGGCTAGGCCGGGGGTCGGGGGTTCCCCGGGGGTGAAGAAGTTGGTTATTTCGTCGCAGGTGTCTATGAAACCGAAGCTGCGGACCTTGGTGAATTGGTCTTGAAGGGCTTGGATTAGTTGGAGGGTGAATTCGGCGAAGCCGGTTACTGAGCCGGAGAGGTCGGCTAGGACTACCAGGTCGGGGCGGCCGTGTTTGCGGGAGCGGAGGACGGGGGTGATGGGGACGCCGCCGGTGGACATGGAGTGGCGGAGGGTGCGGCGCATGTCTATTTGGCCGCGGACGGATTTGCGGCGGCGGGCGGCTAGGCGGGTGGCCAGTTTGCGGGCCAAAGGGTGTACTAGGCGGCGCATTTCGGCTAGGTCTTGTTCGCGGGCGCCGAGGAAATCGATCTGGTCGGGGCTGGAGTCTACGCCGCGGCGGGCTATGTATTCGGTGCCGCGGAGTTGGGCGGAGCGTAGGCGAGCCTCGGTTTGGACGGCGGTGCGGAATTGGGTGAGGCGGCGGTTGGCTTCGATGGTGCGGACGGCGGCGTCGAGTTCGGTTGCGCCGCTTGTGCCTGCGACTATGCGGGCAATGAGGTCGTCTGGGTTCAGGGCTCGCATAGTCAGGTAGGGGGACCAGCCTGCGCCGGAGGCGGTGGTGACGGGGGTGTCGGATTGGCCGGTGCCCGCTCCCCCGTACGCGCCGAGTTCGGTCAGGGCTTGGCGGGCGAGGTCGGTGGCGGCGGACGGGTCGTCCTCGATCAAGGCAGCTGCGAGTCGATCTCGAAGTGACTCAATGGATTCTGGCGTTGCGGGCGCGGTCGGCTGCGGCTGTTCAGCCGTCAGGAAGTAAAGATCGAAGAGTTGGTCGAAGACGGCGCGCTGACCGTCGCGACGGAGCAGGCAGGCGGCCATCCCCGAGCGCAGTCGGTTTCGGTCCGACAGTCCGAGGGCGAGCATTGCCTCTGCGGCGTCGATGGTTTCGCTAGGACCCGCGGTGATTCCGTGGTCGCGGAGTAGTCCGACGAACTCGACGAGACGATTGGTGATCGTGTCGGAGGGCTGTTGCGGAGCAGCTGGCCCGCGGTGGGTAGAGGTCATGCCGCGGCCTCCATTCGGACCACGGCATTCGAGGACACCGTGAATCGCTCGGCCACGCGGTCATCGACGGTCTCTGCACTGCCACGGCGTGGCGACGCAGTCATGCTGTCTCCACAGGAATCCACGGCGTACTTCGCAGACTTGCTTGATCGCCGGCACAGGCTTCGAACGTTTGCCAGACGTGCGAAGGACGGACCGAATGTGCGAAGTACGGCGTCGGTTGCACGGCCTGCGTTCGATGCGCCGGCCGCTGTCCGACCTAGGGCGTCCGCATCCAAGAGTGCGAGTTGCTCGGCCGCGCGGAGACCGACGGTCTCTGCACTGCCACGGCGTGGCGACGCAGTCATGCTGTCTCTGTCGGAATTCACGGCCGGCTTCGCATACGCTCTTGATTGCCGACCCAGGCGACGGATGTCTGCCCGAGGTGCGAAGTACCGACTAAATGCGCGAAGTACGGACTCGGCGTCGAGGCTCGCGTTCGATGCGCCGCCCGCTGTCCGGCCTCGAGCGGCCGCGTTCACGAGCACGAGTTGCTCGGCGGCGAGGTCGGCGGTCAGCAGGCTGTCACAGCTCACACGTTCCGACTTGAACGACTCCGACAGCGCGGTGCGTGCGTGGCGCGAGATCGGAAACCGGCCCGGTGAGGCGCTGATGATGTCGTGATGATCGTCCAGGCGGGTGATCTCTTTAGCGTGGGGTTTATGAAGCGAGTTCTGTTCACGTTCTTCGCCGTGGTGGCTACCCTGCTGACCGGCATCGGGTCGGCTCACGCCGATTCCACCTCTGGAAGCTGTTCCGGGTCGGGGGGGTCGCGAGGCTACTTTTACGCGCATACGTACCAGTCGGCGTTCCCTGACTTCGATGGCACCGTCGGCTCTTGGGAGACCCACGACTTCTCTTTCATGGGCTTCCTCGATGCCGCCGAGAACGCGCGCATGTTGGGTGCCCGGGACAGCAAGTGGGTCATCTACCGCGCCACCGACTTCGACCTCGCCGTGCCGTACGTCGAGGGTGCCGGATTGTTCTTGCTCGAAAGTCGGGGCTATTCCAGCAATCTCGACGACCGCAACGGAAATTTCGAATGGGTCAAGCTCTGCGACTACTGAGTGACCACTCACCGCTCTGTCCCCTCATCGGGGTCCAACGACAGGCGTTCGGACGCAATGCGGTGGTCCGCTCGATATTTCAGCAGGACGCCGAGGGTTGAGCGGACAACTGTACCAGTCAACGAGCGGGTGCCGAGGGCCACGAGAGTTCTTGCCCAGTCGACGGTTTCGGCGATGGAGGGCGGCTTGCGCAGGGATAGTTCACGTAACGCTCCGGCGACGCGGACCACCGGCTCGCCGAGGGCTTCGTCCAGTTCGGGAACCTTCATGCGGACGATGGCTCGTTCCAATTCGGCTGTGGGGTAGTCGATGTGGAGGTAGAGGCAGCGGCGCTTCAGGGCTTCGGAGAGGTCGCGGTTGGCGTTGGAGGTGACGATGACGAAGGGTTTGCGGACGGCGGTGATGGTGCCGAGTTCGGGGATGCTCACCTGGTAGTCGCCGAGCACCTCGAGGAGCAGGCCCTCCAGTTCGACGTCGGCCTTGTCGAGTTCGTCGATGAGCAGCACAGTGGGGTCCGGGTTGCGGATGGCGGCCAGGAGCGGACGGGCGAGAAGGAAGTCCTCGGTGAAGACGTGGTCGCGGGTGTCGTCCCAGCCCGCACGCTCGGAGGTGATGCGGAGCAGTTGTTTGGCGTGATTCCACTCGTAGAGGGCGCGGGCCTCGTCGATGCCTTCGTAGCACTGCAAGCGGATGAGGTCGGCGGTCGACGCGGTGGCGACGGCCTTGGCCAGCTCCGTTTTGCCCACGCCCGCAGGCCCCTCGATCAGGAGGGGCTTGCCGAGGTGGTCGGCGAGGAAGACGGCGGTGGCGATGTCGATGGACGGGAGGTACCCGGCATCGGTGAGCCGCGGGGTCACCTCGTCGACAGAGCCGAAGAACTTACTCATCAGTAACAGTCTAGATCGCCTGGACTCGGTGCCTTCAAGATCCGCGCGGTGTCGCGAGGGTTGATCTGAACTGCGATTGAGGTTCTAGGGTCGCCTTATGAGTTTCACCGACATCGAACGCGCCTACCTCGCGAGCCAGAGTTTGGCCCGCCTCGCCACCGTCTCACCCGAGGGGGCGCCGCAGGTCAGCCCGCTCGGGTTCCGCCTCAATCCGGACGACACCATCGATATCGGCGGGCCGAATCACGCTGCGACACAACGCTATCGCAATATCCTGGCCAACCCGCTGGTCAGCCTCTTGATCGATGACATGACTCCCGACGAACCCGGCGCCGTCAAGCCGGGCTGGGGCCGCGGCGTCGAAATCCGTGGCGTGGTAGAGACCCTGACGGTGGACGTTCCCCCGGTCGCGCCCGAGTGGTTCTCCAACGACATCATCCGCATCCACCCCCGCCGCATCAGGAGCTGGCACCTCGATCCGGCCGACCCCGACGGTGGTGCGCGCAACGTCGAGTAGGTCACCACCTCGGTACCCACGGCGAGGCACGACGTGTTCTGGCATGTTCCCTGCCAGCGTCGGCCTCTTCACCGTGCCTGCGGTGCCCTTATCAATGGGACGTAGTGGAGCGCCTACTCGCACGACACTGCCGCATCCCGTCGATCACGCCAGATCCACCAACTCCAGCTACGTCGTTGCACGTCAGCTGCGCCCGGCTACCAAGAGGTCGGCAGGTCAACGCTGGAACGGGACATGGTGGAGCGCCTCTCGCACGACGGCACTGCCGTATCCCGTCGATCACGCTAAATCTATCGACTGCAGATACGTCGTTGACATCAGCTGCGCCCGAGCACCAAGAGGTCGACAGCCCAACACTGGAACGGGACATCGCGGAGCGCCTGCTCGCACAACAGCACTGCCGTATCCCGTCGATCACGCCAGACTCCAGGGTCTACCCGATCCCGATCCCGGCCACGGCGTCGGCACATCGCAAGCGCGGGTGCGCCGAGACACCAGCCAACACTCGGCGGGACTCTCGCACAACGCCGTTGACGATGTGGGATCCGCCCTACCGAACCCGGCCACACGCCGCCGGGCACATCGCAAGCGCGGGTGCGCCGAGACACCAGCCAACACTCGACGGGACATGACGGCGCGTTCACTTGCGCAATGCCGCTGACCATGTGCACGCGCTCACCAAACCCGGCCCCACGCCGTCGGGCACACCACCAGCGCCGGTGCGCCGAGAGACCCGCCAACGCTCGAACGGGACATTGCGGCGCGTGCACTCGCACAACACCGTTGAGCATGTGCGATCCGGCCTACCGAACCCGGCCACACGCCGCCGGGCACACCATCAGCGAACAGTCGGCCAGCATGCTCGAGCGGGACACGACGGAGCGTCCACCCGTACCAGGCAACCACGCTGCCCCGTTGATCTTGTTTCCTGATAACGTCCGTCACGCTCGCCCCTTTCGGGTAACTATTCGCGGAGGACTCGCATGGAAACGATGCTTGCGGCCCGATTGCACATTCCCTCGCGCACCCTATCCCTGGAGCAGGTCCCGAAACCGGCCCCCGGCCTGGGTGAGGTCTTGATCAAGGTGGAAGCCGCCGGGGTATGCCTGTCCGACGTGCACCTCATCGACGGCGGCCTGCAGCCACAGCTACTCGCGGGCGACACGGTCACGCTCGGGCACGAGGTGGCCGGTTCGATCGCCGAGGTGGGGCCGGAGGTCACGGGGCTCGCCCTCGGCGACCGGGTGGCATTGCAGGCGGGCGAGCTGCGTAAGGGCGTGGTCTACACGCGGGGTGTCGACTACGACGGCGGATGGGCCGAGTACGCGCTCGCGACGGCGGAGTCGGTGATCTCGATCCCGGACAGCCTGCCGTTCGAGCAGGCGGCGATCATCCCGGACGCGGTCTCGACACCGTGGGCCGCGATCACGGCAACGGGCGACGTCCGCGCCGCGCAGGCCGTCGCGGTGTGGGGTGTAGGCGGACTCGGCGCGCACGCGGTGCAGTTGCTGCGCATCGTCGGCGCCTATCCGATCATCGCGGTCGACCCGAATGCCGCCGCCCGGGAGCGAGCAGTCGAGCTCGGGGCCGATTTGGCGCTCGATTCGACCGACCCCGAGCTCACGAAGAAGGTCAGGGCGGCCACCCGCGGCGTAGGGATCGATGCCGCGTTCGACTTCGCCGGCGTACCCGCGGTGCGCGAGCAGGCGGTCCGCGTGCTGGCGCACCAAGGACGACTTGTCCTGGTCGGCATCGTCAATCAGCCCTTGACCATCGAGTACAGCGCGCCGTTCGTGGTGTCTCAGCAGCAGATTCGCGGACACTACGGTTCGGGTCCGACGCACGTGCCGCAGTTGATTCGGCTGACCGCCGGTGGGCGCCTTGACCTTTCGCGCTCGATCAGCGGGGTGTTCCCGCTCGCTGAGGCGCCCGCCGTCGTCGACCGGCTCGTCCGCAAAGAGGGCGATCCGATCCGACTCATCCTGCGTCCCTGACGGATCGGGGTCTCCATGCTGCTTGCGATCGCCGCGACGATGACCGTGATCCTCATCTGGTCGAGCCTGTCGAAATCGATGGCCCGCTGGAAGGTCACCGCCCCGCTGGCAATGGTGGTAGTCGGCATGCTGGTGGGCTGGAGCAGCGACCACTGGCTGGCCGCGGCTATCAATACCGATGCGGCGCTGAAGATCGTCGAATTCCTGCTGGCGTTGTTTCTGTTCAGCGACGCCACCGAGGTCCGGAACGGATTGTCCGAACGCAGGACCGGGGTCGTTCGGCTGTTGTTCCTCGCCTTTCCGTTGAGCCTTGCGGCCGCGTTGCTGCTGGGAAACGTACTGCTGCCTGGCAATTCGTGGCCGTTGATCCTGCTGATCGCCTGCATCGTTGTGCCGATCGACCTGGTGCCGACGCAGACATCGGTCCGCGATTCCCGGGTACCGCAACGGGTTCGGCACGCGCTCAACGTCGAGAGTGGATTCAACGACGGGCTGGTCGCGCCGATTTTCCTGTTCGCCTTGGCCGCTGCCGAACTGAGCCCCGGTTCGGATCAGGCCATGCACGCTCTCGGGCAGGCAGTGCCTGCGGTGCTGAAGGCGGTGCTCGTAGGCGTTCCGCTCGGTGCGGCCGCCGGATACTGCATGTCCGTGGCAGTCGGCCAGGGTTGGACGGATTCTCGGGCCGTCCGCATCGGGACACTCGCGGTGCCCGTGCTGACCTTCAGCCTCGCCGTCTGGCTGAACGGCAACGGATTCGTGGCCGCGTTCCTCGCCGGTGTCGCGTATCGGGAAACGCGGCGCGACATCCCTGGTGAACCCTTGGAACTGACGGAGGACGTGACCGAATTCCTGAGCCTGGCCATGTGGTTCGCGGTCGGCAATGTCGCGGCCGCGAGCCTCACCTGGCTTACCTGGCAGGTCGTGCTGTACGGGGTGCTCGCGCTGACTTTGATCCGCAGCGTACCTGTGGCGATCTCGATGCTCGGCTCGAATTTCACCCGACGCGAACGGACCATGCTCGGCCTGTTCGGCCCGCGCGGGGTGGCGTCGATCGTCTTCGCGCTGATCGCGTTCAACAAGCTCCAGCAGGACGAAGCCGCCTACCTCGTCATCGGAACGACCCTGGTCGTTGTCGTCGGCAGCGTCGTCCTGCACGGCATCGGCGCCCCGCTGCTCGTCGAGTGGTACGACCGCCGAAAGACCCGCGACGACAACCCCGAGCCGACGATCTGATCCGCACCGTGATAGCACCGACCTGCGAGGCCCTGACATCGGTGCCATCGATATTCGGGGCCTGTTGCGCCACTGAGGGTTAACCCCTAGTACCCCAGGTTGAAAATTTCCGTAGACGTGCCAACACCCGTGACCTTTCGGGCGAAATGCGCGAGAGTGAGACCGTGCAGTCGGTGCTGTGCCGGGTTTGCCGGGGGCGCTCGCAAAGCAGCGGCGACACAGTTGATCCCGACCTGCCCACGCGACCGCCGTGCGCTCGCGTGGGCAGACCGCAGCGGGGGATGGTGAACGAACAGTTCACCGCAGAGTGAAAGGATCCATGTTGTTCTCCACAACCAAGTCCACTAATTCGCGCCGCATGCTGGCTCGAGTGGCTGTCGCCGGTGCGATCGTCGCGGTTCCGTTGACCGCGTTGGCTATTCCAGCGTCGGCCGACGCGCAGCTCGGCGTGCCGGGCGTTACCCAGGTCCGCCACCATCCGCACCATGACCGCAACTGCGACTTCGGCCCGTTCAAGGACTGGAGCTGCAACAACGGCCCGTTCTCGGACCGCGGCCACGGTCAGGATCCGTTCTGGCAGTTCCGCCAGAACCGTCCGCACGGACTGTTCGGCAGCAGCTAGAACATTTCGGCCCGGCACCGATTCGGCGCCGGGCCGTCCCGTTCGTTGGCCCTTCGAACGCCCTGGTTGCGACTCAGCTCACGAATTCGGTGAGCGACAGCACGTTTCCGTCCGGATCGGTAAACCACGCGACCATGTCGCCGCCCGGTGTGGTCCATACACCGTTGTCGCCCTGGTCCATTCCCTCGTATCGAACGAATTCCACACCGCGCGAGGCAAGTTCAGCGACGGTGCCCGCGATATCGGAGACCGCCCATCCCAGCACCGTGAAGGCCTGCGGAACAAGTTTCTCCACCGCGGTGACCCGAATCATGGTGCCCCCGTTGCGCACCACACACGCGAACGGTGTCACCTCGACGACCTCCAGCCCGAGCACCTCGCCGAAGAACCGGCGCGACCGAGCCAAGTCGGTCGACGGTGCGAACGCGATGACTTCGGCGGCAGCGAGTGACGTCATAGGTGAAGGCTACGGACGCCACCCGTCCTGCGAACAACAAACGGCCCGGCACCCCTCGGTGCCGGGCCGTTGATCAGCTGAAACTCAGGCGGTTTCGGTGATCGGCCGGTCGACCCAGCTCATCAGCCCGCGCAGCTTGGCGCCGGTGACCTCGATCGGGTGCTCGGCGTTGGCCTTGCGCAGACCCTCGAGCTCCTTGTTGCCGCCCTCGACGTTGGCGACGAGGCGCTTGACGAAGGTGCCGTCCTGGATGTCCTTGAGGATGTCCTGCATGCGCTTCTTGGTGTCGGCGTCGATGACCCGCGGGCCCGACAGGTAGCCACCGAACTCGGCGGTGTCGGAGACCGAGTAGTTCATCCGGGCGATGCCACCCTCGTACATCAGGTCGACGATGAGCTTGAGCTCGTGCAGCACCTCGAAGTACGCCATCTCGGGCGCGTAACCGGCCTCGACCATGACCTCGAAGCCGGTCTTGACCAGCTCTTCGGTGCCACCACAGAGCACCGCCTGCTCACCGAACAGGTCGGTCTCGGTCTCTTCCTTGAAGGTGGTCTTGATGACGCCGGCGCGGGCACCACCGATCGCCTTCGCGTAGGACAGCGCGAGCGCCTGGCCCTCACCCTTCGGGTCCTGATCGACGGCGATCAGCGCGGGCACACCCTTGCCGTCGACGAACTGACGACGCACCAGGTGGCCGGGGCCCTTCGGGGCGACCATCGCGACGGTGATGAACTCCGGCGCCTTGATCAGGCCGAAGTGGATGTTGAGGCCGTGGCCGAAGAACAGCGCGTCGCCGTCCTTGAGGTTGGGCTCGATGTCGTTGGTGAAGATCGACGCCTGCGCGGTGTCGGGGGCCAGCACCATGATCACGTCGGCCCACGCCGAAACCTCGGCCGGGGTGCCGACGGTCAGGCCCGCCTCTTCGGCCTTCGGCCGCGACTTCGAACCCTCCGCGAGGCCGACCCTGACCTCGACACCGGAGTCGCGCAGGCTCAGCGAGTGCGCGTGGCCCTGGCTGCCGTAGCCGATGACAGCGACCTTGCGGCCCTGGATGATCGACAGGTCGGCGTCATCGTCGTAGAACATCTCGACTGCCACTTGGTTGGTTCCCTTCTGGATACTTTGCTTAGGTCTGAAAGTTGTTTAGTTGGAAGCGATTTAGCAAAAAACAGCGCGGGCACCGCGGCGAGCGCTAGCCGGTCAGCCCGCCCTTTGGGCTGACCCAAAGAACACAGCGCGGGCACCGCGGCGAGCGCTAGCCGGTCAGCCCGCCCTTTGGGCTGACCCAAAGAACACAGCGCGGGCACCGCGGCGAGCGCTAGCGAGTCGCGGTGATCGATTTCGGACCACGGCCGACCGCGACGACACCGGACTGCACGATCTCCCGGATTCCGTACGGTTCCAGCATGCGCAGCAGCGCGTCGAGCTTGGACCGGGTTCCGGTCGCCTCGACGGTGAGCGCGTCCGGGGAGACGTCGATCACTTTCGCCCGGAAGAGCGTAACCGCCTCGATCACCTGGGTCCGCACGCTGGCATCGGCGCGGACCTTCACCAGGATCAGTTCGCGGGCCACCGAGCTGTCGGAATCCTGCTCCACGATCTTGATGACGTTGATCAGCTTGTTGAGCTGCTTGGTGACCTGCTCGAGCGGCAGGTCCTCGACGGTGACGACGATGGTCATCCGGGAGATCTCCGGAATCTCGGTGCCGCCGACCGCGAGCGATTCGATGTTGAAGCCGCGCCGGGAGAACAGCGCCGCCACTCGAGCAAGGACACCCGGCTTGTCCTCCACGAGGACGCTCAGGGTATGCGTGGTGCTCATGCCTCAGTCACCTTGTTCTTCTCGTGCGACATCGCCTCGTGGATGACGGCGGGCTCGGCGGCCTGCTCGTCGTCGTCGAACAGCGGGCGGATGCCGTGGGCGGCCATGATCTCGTCGTTGCTGGTGCCCGCGGCGACCATCGGCCACACCTGGGCGTCCTTGCCGACGATGAAGTCGATCACCACGGGACGGTCGGTGATGGCCTGCGCCTGCCGGATCGCGTCCTCCACGTCCTCCTCGCGCTCCACCCGGATGCCGACGCAGCCGAGGGCTTCCGCGAGCTTCACGAAGTCGGGGATGCGCAGGGTGTGCGTGCCGAGGTCGGTGTTGGAGTAACGCTCCTGGTAGAACAGCGTCTGCCACTGGCGGACCATGCCGAGGTTGCCGTTGTTGATCAACGCGACCTTGATCGGCACGCCCTCGACGGCACAGGTGGCCAACTCCTGGTTGGTCATCTGGAAGCAGCCGTCACCGTCGACCGCCCACACCTCTTTGTCCGGCGCGCCCATCTTGGCGCCCATGGCGGCCGGGACGGCGTAGCCCATGGTGCCGAGACCGCCGGAATTCAGCCAGGTGCGCGGCTTTTCGTACTTGATGAACTGCGCGGCCCACATCTGGTGCTGGCCGACGCCGGCACAGTAGATGGCGTCGGGTCCGGCCAGGCGGCCGAGCGCCTCGATGACGAACTCGGGCGAGAGCGAGCCGTCGCTTGGCTTGGTCCAGCCGAGCGGGTAGCTCTTGCGGATGCCGTCGAGGTACTTCCACCATTCGGTGAGGTCGAGCAGCGGAGACTTGGCCGCCGGGTCCGCCTTCAACGTCTCGATCAGCTCGACGATCACCTCGCGGCAGTCGCCGACGATCGGCACGTCCGCGTGCCGGTTCTTGCCGATCTCGGCCGGGTCGATGTCGGCGTGGATCACCCGCGCGTCCGGCGCGAACGAGTCGAGCTGGCCGGTGACCCGGTCGTCGAAGCGGGCGCCGAGGGTGATCAGCAGATCCGAGCGCTGCAGTGCCGCAACGGCTCCCACCGTGCCGTGCATGCCGGGCATGCCCATGTTGAGCTGGTGGCTGTCCGGGAACGCGCCGCGCGCCATCAGCGTGGTGACCACCGGGATGCCGGTCATCTCGGCCAGCTCGAGCAGCTCGGGCGAGGCATCGGCCTTGATCACGCCGCCACCGACGTAGAGCACGGGCGACTTGGCTTCCAAGATCATCCGGGCGGCTTCGCGCACCTGCTTGCCGTGCGGCTTGGTGACCGGGCGGTAGCCGGGCAGCCGCATCTCCGGCGGCCAGCTGAAGGTCGTCTGCATCTGCAGCACGTCCTTCGGGATGTCGACGAGCACGGCGCCCGGGCGACCGGTGGAGGCCAGGTAGAACGCCTCGGCGATGATCCGCGGGATGTCGATGCCCTCGGTGATGAGGAAGTTGTGCTTGGTGATCGGCATGGTGATGCCGGAGATGTCCGCCTCCTGGAAGGCGTCCGTGCCGATCAGGCCGCGGCCGACCTGGCCGGTGATCGCGACGATCGGCACCGAGTCCATCTGCGCGTCGGCGATCGGCGTGACCAGGTTGGTCGCGCCGGGACCCGAGGTCGCCATGCAGACGCCGACCTTGCCGGTGGCCTGGGCATAACCGGTCGCGGCGTGGCCCGCGCCCTGCTCGTGCCTGACCAGCACGTGGCGCACCTTGGTCGAGTCGAACAGCGGGTCGTAGACCGGGAGAATCGCGCCGCCGGGAATGCCGAATACGGTGTCGACGCCGAGCTCCTCGAGCGTGCGGACGACCGACTGCGCGCCGGTGACCCGCTCGGGCGGGAGCTGGCGGCGGTTGGCCGACGTCGTCGAACTGCCAGCGGGCGCTGCCGGCTGATTAGCCGAGGGCGCTGGCCTGCGGGCCGATGGCCCGGGCCGTGCGGTTGGTGCACTCACCGTCTTCGTTCCTAACTGCTTGTCGTTCTGACCCCGGATTTGTATCTGACATGCGGTGTCTTGCGACTTGCCACGTGCGGATATTCACCCGAACACAAAAAAGCCCCCGACAGCGCATGGCTGTTCGAGGGTGGCGCGTCGCAACGCGAGCTGACGTATTCGACTCAGATAGTCAGGCTCAACGCTGGACGCGCCGGCCGATTACGAGAAGCTCGTTTCGATTCACGCGCATGACGGTATGTGTGCGTGAGCCGAAGAGTCAAACAGGTCCCATTATGTGGGATAGTGCGGCTGCTTGGGTCCTTCACCAGGATGCGAGGATGGTGGTGTGTCATCACCGCATCAGTCCGTGCCACCGGCTAAATCGTCCCACACCGCGCCCGAGGGATCGGACACGGGTGGCGGCTCGGCCGCCACTGTGATCCGCATCCCACGCCTGGCCTTCCTAGGCGTGTTCATCCTGTTCATGTGCGTGTTCTTCATGTTCGTCGGCTGGCCGATCGGATTGTGGTGGTTGCTGCTGATTCCCGTGGCGGTGACTGTGTGGGTGCTGCGGACGCAGACCACGGTCTCCGAATCCGGGCTGGATTTACGGACGGTTTTCGGGTCGCGACACCTCGACTGGTCTCAGCTGAAGGGTGTGCGTATCCCGAAACGTGGATACGTCCGAGCGGATCTGATCGACGGCACCGAGATGAAATTGCCCGCGGTGAGTTACGACCGGGTGCGTGATCTCGCGCTCGCGTCGCAGGGCCGCATCCCGGATCCGTACGCGGTGCCGCCTGCCGCGCCGAAGTCGGACGAGGCCGCGACGGAGGACAGCACCGACGACGTGGCCGAGGCAGACACCGACGGGACCGCGACCGACAGTCCGGCCACCAGCGATGGCGGCGAAGACACCACGAAGTAGCCGGCTCGCCGCCGTCACCTGACCGGCGCAGGCGGCACGCGCGCCGGTTTCAGGAACAATCACCGCCGGTAGGATGTTGTCGGCGAAGCAGTGCCCGTGTCGGGAGGACCGATCTCCGGCTCGCACACCGCTGCCCGACGGCCCGGCAACTCCGGCGACACCGTCAGCGTCGACGAACACCCTTCGCGGCGACACCAGCACGGACTGACACCGAGAACGGTTCACCGGCGACGGCCACGAGCCGCACTGACCGGCAGGTAGGCCGATACCCACGCGGGAGTACCGTGGAGCGGCCGCCGAGCTAACTCTGCGCAGTCGCACCCCAGCCCCCGCGACCCCAGATCGAGGACCATCAATGCCACCGCTTCGTTCACGCACCACCACCGTCGGCCGCAATGCCGCAGGCGCCCGCGCACTCTGGCGCGCCACCGGCATGACCGACTCCGACTTCGGCAAGCCGATCGTCGCCATCTCGAACTCCTACACCCAGTTCGTGCCCGGCCACGTGCACTTGAAGAACGTCGGCGAGATCGTGGCCGAGGCGGTGCGCGCCGCGGGCGGCGTGCCACGAGAGTTCCACACCATCGCGGTCGACGACGGCATCGCGATGGGTCACGGCGGCATGCTCTACTCGCTGCCGTCGCGCGAAATCATCGCCGACTCGGTCGAATACATGGTGAACGCGCACACCGCCGACGCGCTGGTGTGCATCTCCAACTGCGACAAGATCACCCCGGGCATGCTGAATGCCGCTATGCGACTGAACATTCCGACGGTGTTCGTGTCCGGCGGGCCGATGGAGGCCGGTAAGGCCGTCGTCGTCGGCGGTGTCGCGCAGGCGCCGACCGACCTGATCACCGCGATCTCCGCGAGCGCGAACCAGGCTGTGTCCGAAGAGGGTTTGAGCGAGGTCGAGCGGTCCGCGTGCCCGACCTGCGGCTCGTGCTCGGGCATGTTCACCGCGAACTCGATGAACTGCCTCACCGAGGCGCTCGGACTCGCGTTGCCCGGCAACGGTTCTACGCTGGCCACCCATGCCGCGCGCCGGTCGTTGTTCGAGCGGGCGGGCACCGTGGTGGTCGACATCGCCAACCGCTGGTACCGCGAGGACGACGCGTCCGTGCTGCCGCGGAACGTGGCCAACGCCAAGGCTTTCCGCAACGCGATGGCGCTCGACGTGGCGATGGGCGGCTCCACCAACACGGTGCTGCACACCCTCGCGGCCGCGCAGGAGGGTGAGGTCGACTTCGATCTGCACACCATCGAGGAGACCAGCCGCCGGGTGCCGACCCTGTCGAAGGTGTCACCCAACTCCGACTACCACATGGAAGACGTGCACCGGGCCGGCGGCATCCCCGCCATCCTCGGCGAGCTGCGGCGCGCAGGCCTGCTGGAAACCGACGTCAGCACCGTGCACACGCGCAGCTTCGACGAGTGGCTCGACGCCTGGGATATCCGCTCCGGCAAGGCCTCTGAGGAAGCGATCGAGCTGTTCCACGCCGCGCCGGGTGGCGTGCGCACGATCGAGCCGTTCTCCACCGAGAACCGCTGGTCCTCGCTCGACACCGATGCCGCCGGCGGCTGCATCCGCGATTTCGAGCACGCCTACACCCGGGAGGGTGGCCTGGTTGTGTTGCGCGGCAACATCGCTCCCGACGGTGCCGTGCTCAAGACCGCGGGCATCGATGAGGAGCTGTTCACCTTCCAGGGGCCCGCGCTCGTCGTGGAATCCCAGGAGGAAGCCGTTTCGGCCATCCTCGGCAAGAAGATCAAGGCGGGTGACGTGCTCGTGGTCCGCTACGAGGGTCCCGCGGGCGGTCCGGGCATGCAGGAGATGTTGCACCCCACCGCCTTCCTGAAGGGCGCCGGTCTCGGCAAGCAGTGCGCGCTGATCACCGATGGTCGCTTCTCCGGCGGCACCTCGGGCCTGTCCATCGGCCACATCTCCCCCGAGGCGGCCAGCGGCGGCACCATCGGTCTGATCGAAACCGGCGACCAGATCCGCATCGACGTCAGCACCCGAGCCCTCGAGGTCCTCGTCGACGACGCCGTGCTCGCCGAGCGTCGCGCCAAAATGGAAGCCTCTGAACGGCCTTGGCACCCGCTCAACCGCGACCGCACCGTCACCACCGCCCTGCGCGCCTACGCCGCGCTGGCTACCTCCGCCGACAAGGGGGCCGTCCGCCACGTGCCGTAAGCACACCTCAACCCCAACCACCCATCCGGCGCCCTTTCCCCGAAGGGCGCCGGATCGTGTTCTCCCCCAAAGCAGACCCTCCGCTCCACTTCTGCCGCACCGTCAGCGGTACACAGGGGAGAGCGCTACTCGATGTTTACCGCAGCCGCGTACCACGCATGCTTCCGCGAGGACATACACGAGTCAGCGAACGAAACGTGATGGGCGGCACGACAATGCCGCAGCCACACTCCGCTCGACCCAGCCAACCGGCGTCGTGTGGTGACGAACGGCACGTGGCGAGCCGCCACTCGATATTTGCTTCGGCGATGTCCCATTCGACGCCGGATAGACGAACGGCGCCCCTCGGGAGTGCGAGGGGCGCCGGAGGTTTGGGGGTCGGGCAGGTTAGTCGAACGGGCCGATGCCGGTGAATGGGTTGCCGCCGTGGAGGTACCAGTAGGTGCCGATGGCGGCGGCGACGGCCAGCACCAGGATGACGAAGGACCCGGCAAAGGGGCGGGTGGCCCAGCCTCGGTTGCGGTCGAAGGCCCAGCGGCCGGGGCCCGTCAGGATGATGACGGCGGCGGTGCCCGCGAGAATGCTTTCGAGTTCGACGCCGGTGGGGACCGCGGCCTTGAACTGGAAGCCGGGGATCATGCCCTGCTTCCAGGCCCAGGCGTCGAGGATGACCGCGAGCACCGCGCCCGCGGCGAACGGGGTGGCCAGGCCGAGGACGAGTAGGACGCCGCCGCCGAGTTCGCCGATGGTGACCAGAATGGCGGCCAGCGTCTGGTGGTCCCAGCCGCCGCTGGCCATCATGTCGCGGGTGCCGTCGAGGCCGGGGCCGTTGAACCAGCCGGTCAGCTTCTGCAGGCCGTGATAGATGAAGACGCCGCCGACGATCAGGCGCAGCAGGAACAGGCCGAAATCCAGTGTGCCGCGGCGACTGTCGCCGTTGCGGCGGCGCAGCCTGCCGGTCTCGTTCGGCGCGTTCGCGGCGGGCGGGATGCTGGCGTAGGCGTAGGCGGGGGGCGCGTCCGGCGAGTCGCCGACCGACGGCACCTGCGGGTCGAGGCCGAGTTCGTCGTCGGTGCGCGGGACGTCCTTGGTCAACTTGGGAAACTGCTCGGTCGGCGAATCAAAAGGAGAACTCACACCTCGACCGGTGGACGACACCGCCGACTGCTCAGCCGTGGACGGCACAATACTGCGGGCCGCCGAGGGGTCGGATGTGTCTTTCGGCTTCTCGGTCACGGCCAATACCCTATGCTGCGCCGCCCTACAGCGGGCCCCTAACACCACGGCGTGGTGGTCGACAAATTTCCGCTGACACGAGCCGGTGAACGTGCCGCTTCTGTCGCAATTGGCATTTGTGCTGAGTACAAGCCATGCCGGTAGACGCCAGGGATTTTGCGGGACATAGGACGGCACCGGCCGATGTCAGCAAAACCCGTTGGCCCGCATCGGTGGGCCGGAGGGGCGGTGCCGGACGGTTTTCCGTAACGTCTGAGCTATGAGGTTGGTTGTCGTTGGTCGCGTTGCGGTGAGCTTGGCGCTCGGATCGGTCCTGGTGACCGGATGTGCGCGGTTCGATGATTCGGCGTCGAGCCCGTTCACGCCGGAGCCGACGCTGCACGGGGCGAACATCGACCCGAAGAAACCGTCGCAGCCGCCGACGTCGACCACCCGGCCCAGTGGGCCATGCATCGACCCGGATCCGGCGGTGGTGGCGACCTGCCTGGACACCACGGGTGGATTGGTCGCACTCGGCGACGGCGCGCTGGTCGCCGAGCGGCGCACCGGACGCATCCTCAAGGTGGCGCCGGATACGCCGCCGTCGGAGTTCGCGCGGGTGGATGTGGACGGCTCCAGTGACGGCGGGCTCAACGACATCGCGCTCTCCCCGACCTTCCAGGAGGACGGGCTGATCTACGCCTACATCACCACGCCCAGCGACAATCGGGTGGTCCGCATCGCCCCCGGCGGTGGTGCGCCCAAGGATATCCTGACCGGAATTCCGAAGGGGCCCAGCGGAAACCACGGCGCCATCGACTTCGCCACGCCGACCCAGATGCTGGTGCTCACCGGCGACGCGGGCAATCCCGGTGCCGCGAACTCCCCGTCCTCGCTGGCGGGCAAGCTGTTGCGGGTGAACTCCCCCGCGCCGGGCGCCACCGCGGAGGTCGCGGTGTCGGGCATCGGGGTCGCGGGTGATGTCTGCCGGGACAGCAAAGACAGCGTCTGGATCACCGACCGCACCGCCGTCGAGGACCGGCTGCAGCGGCTCGGCGCCGACGGTGTGGTCACCACCGCGTGGACCTGGCCGGACCGTCCCGGTGTCGCGGGCTGCGCCGCCGCGACCGACGGCGTCGCGATCGCACTCACCAAGGTCAAGGCCCTCGCCATCGCGGCGGCCGACGCGACCACCCACGCGGTTACCGCCGCGCCGACCCTGGTCGCGCAGGACAAGTACGGCCAGCTCGGCGGCGCCGCGGTCGGCGCGGACGGCACCATCTGGGTCGGCACCGTCAACAAGACCGACGGCCAGCCGACCCCGAATGATGATCGGGTAGTGCGTATTCCGCCGCCGCAGGCCGGTGGCAACGGCCCGGACTAGTCTGCGGGGCGAACGACAAAGGGCCGACTCCGCGGAGTCGGCCCTTTGCGCTATCGGTTGTGCGCGAACAGGTTCAGTCGGCGCTGTACCCGAACAGCAACGCGCTGAGCACCTCAGCTGCAGGCGGCCAGCACCAGCTCGCGGACGCGCGCCGCGTCGGCCTGGCCGCGGGTGGCCTTCATGACGTCGCCGACGATCTTGCCTGCGGCCTGGACCTTGCCGGAACGGATCTTCTCGGCGATGTCGGGGTTGGCAGCGAGCGCCTTCTCCACCTCGGACTGCAGGGCGCTGTCGTCGCTGACCATGCCGAGGCCCTTGGACTCGATGATCTGGGCGGGCTCGCCCTCACCGGCCAGCACGAAGTCGACGACCTGCTTGGCGACCTTGTTGTTGACGGTCTTCGCCTCGACCAGCTTGATCACCTCGGCCACCTGCGCGGGGGTGATCGGCAGGTCCTCCAGCGAAACCTCGCGCTCCTTGGCCTTTTCGGTGAGGTAGTTGACCCACCAGGAGCGCGCCTCGCCCGCGGAAGCACCCGCGTCGACGGTCGCGATGATCAGATCGAGGGCGCCCGCGTTGACCAGGTCGCGCATCACCTCGTCGGACAGGTTCCAGTCGGACTGGATGCGGGTCCGGCGCAGCCACGGGTATTCCGGGATGGTGCCGCGCAGCTGCTCGACCCACTCCGCTTCCGGCGCAACGGGTTCCAGGTCCGGCTCGGGGAAGTAGCGGTAGTCCTCGGAGGTTTCCTTGATCCGGCCCGACGAGGTGGAGCCGTCGGACTCGTGGAAGTGCCTCGTCTCCTGCACGATGGTGCCGCCGTGCGCGAGCACGGCGCCCTGGCGGCGCATCTCGAACCGGACGGCGACCTCGACGCTCTTGAGCGAGTTCACGTTCTTGGTCTCGGTGCGGGTACCGAATTCCTTGGCACCGATCTCCATCAGCGACACGTTGGCGTCGCAGCGCAGCGAACCCTGCTCCATCTTCACATCGGACACACCGAGCGACTTCAGCACCTCGCGCAGCGCGGTCACGTACGCCCGCGCCACCTCGGGCGCGCGCTCGCCCGCGCCGGTGATCGGCTTGGTGACGATCTCGACCAGCGGCACGCCGGCCCGGTTGTAGTCGAGCAGCGAGTGGCTGGCGCCGTGGATGCGGCCGGTGGCACCGCCGACGTGCGTCGACTTGCCGGTGTCCTCCTCCATGTGCGCGCGCTCGATCTCCACCCGGAAGGTGCTGCCGTCGTCGAGCAGCACGTCGAGGTGGCCCTCCGTGGCGATCGGCTCGTCGTACTGGCTGATCTGGTAGTTCTTCGGCTGATCCGGGTAGAAGTAGTTCTTCCGGGCGAACCGTCCCCACGGCGTGATCGAACAGTTCAGCGCCAGGCCGATGCGGATCGCCGACTCCACACCCTTTTCGTTGACCACCGGCAGCGCGCCGGGCAGGCCGAGGCACACCGGGCACACCTGGGTGTTCGGATCGGCACCGAATTCGGTCGGGCAGCCACAGAACATTTTGGTCGCGGTGTTCAGCTCGACGTGGACCTCCAGGCCAAGCACCGGCTCGAAGCGGGCGATGACATCCGAGTAGTCCATCAAGTCGAGGGTGGGTGCACTCATGCCGAACATTCTATGTACAGCTCCGCGCGGGAGCACACGGGCTCCTCGCCGCCTACTTCGGCTGGATGCGCTGGGTCAACCAGCCCGTGACGAAGGTGAGGACCTCCGGCGAGACGGTCGTCTCGATGCTGCTGTACTCGCTGGGCAGGCCGGTCTTGGTGGGTTGCATCAGGTGGTTGAGGCCGGGGAACACGTGGACGGTCGCGTCGGGGTCGGCGGCGAGGTTGTCGCGCATCGGTTGTTCGCTCTGGCTGGGTGGTACCTGGAGGTCGTTCCCGCCGTAGAACGCGAGCACCGGAATGCGCAGGGCCTTCAGCGCCGGTGCCGGATCGTAGGAGACCAGGGCGGCCAGGTACGGGTTGATTCTGGCGTCCACCTCGGACTCGGGGGCACGCTTCTCGGGCGGCAAGGCGGCGTTCTGCTTGCGCGCCACGTCCTTCGCACCCGCCAGGTCACCCACCTTCAAAATGGCTGCCAGCTCAGTGGTTTGCCGCACCTGAGTGTCCACCTCGTCGGCGGGGGCACCACCGGCGGCGGCAATCAATCGGGTCTGCTCGACCAGCACATCGGCGCCCGGCACACCCGGACCGGCCATCAGGATGGCGAACGCGACACCGCTGTCGGGACGCGAGGCCACCAGCGGCGCAAGATAACCGCCTTCGCTGTGCCCGAACAGTCCGACGCGCGTCGGGTCGATGTCCGGGCGGCCACGCAGGAATCCGACGCCTGCTGCCGCGTCATTGGACAGGTCCGGGTAATTCGCGTCGCCCAGCTTTCCGCCGGTCCCGCCGACGCCTCGGTCATCGGAGCGCAAGACGGCGTAGCCCGCGCGCGTCAGCGTGTCCGCGACCAGCAGGAAAGGCTTGTGGCCGAACAGTTCTTCGTTGCGATCCTGCGGTCCGCTGCCGGTGATCAGCAGGACCGCGGGGAACGGGCCGCTGCCCTCGGGCTTGGTCAGCGTGCCCGCGATGGCGATGTCGCCGCTGCGATAGGTGACGTCCTCGGATTTGTACGGGAACGGCTCCTTCGGCGTTTGCGGACGATTCAGCGGAGCGATCTTGCCGCGCTGCAGCGACAGCTTGAATGTCTTTCCGCTCTGGGTGAAGTCACCCGCGATCCGATCGGCGCCCTGGTCGTAGGTGCCGTGGAATTTCGGGTCGCCGGGGACATCGGCGATCGCGAAGGACACCCCCTCGCGGCTGGACTGCACGTCCTTCAACTGCGTGCCGGTCATGCCCCGCAACGGGATATCGATGGTCGCCGTGTCCTTGCCGGTGAACGTCACGCCGACCGCGAGCGGCCCACCAGGGATCTCGATGTCCCCGTGCCAGTCACCGGTGGTCGGCTCCGGCGGGTTCGAGTCCGACGAGCAACCCGCGACCAGCACACCGACAACGAACAAGACCAACGCGATCAGTCGCCCAGTGCGCATGAATCAACAGTACCGACCGCCGGTGACAACCTCGCTCGAACGCGTGCCGCCGACGCGGGGACTGTCCCGGTGCGAGCAGGCCAGACCCGAGCCAGGTCCAGCAGCTGGCGGAGTTCGGTGTCGAAATCCTGCGCGGCCGGAATGGGTTGCGGCACAACCACTGAGCCGGGCGGCACGGCTCCCGTCCGCCGTGCACGAGCCGCCTCCGCAAGACGGCAGGCGTAATCCCTCAGCCGCACCTCGGATCCGTCCTGGTGGGCCACCGAGGGCCCCGCACCGGGTGGCATGGCGGCCAGGTAGGGACCGAGATGCAGTAGCGCGTCACGTATCTCGACGGTCATGCGCAGCAGGCGGGCGGTCGTGTCGCGCCGGGACAGCCCGCCGGCGGCCGGGTACATCACGATCTCCGGTACCGCGCCGGTGACGTCTCGCCACAGCGGCCGCAGGCGGTGGCAGATTCGGCCGTCACGATCCAGGCCCGCGAGTTCCATCAGATGGCCGACCATCGGGCCCGCGACGAGCGTGGTGGCGACGCCGCCGATGATGACGAAGGCGACTTCTTCCCGAACGATATGTGGATAACGCAGCTGCCACCCCAAGTTCATTTCGCCCGCGCAGAGCACAACATCCAGATAGATCGGCACGAAGTCCAGCAGCATCAGCACGTACAGCGCCCGCACCAGCGGCCTCGGGTTCTCCATGCGCAGTTCTCGCATACACAACCGGCTGAACACCAGCGTCATTGCCATCAGCGGAGCACTGTTCGCAGTCCAGAAGACGAGCCCGCCCCAGTTCAGGTTGTGCTCGACCAGCCGCCCGCCCTGTCCGGCGAATGGACCGGCGAGCATCGTCACCACCGTCGAGAGCACCGCGACCGCGCAGTAGACGCGCTGGCGCCGCCAGGTCATTTCCGGATCGGCACCGGCCTCTCCCAACCGGGCCAGACCGTAGAGATGCATGCTGAGCACCACGACGCACCCCAGCGCCAGCTGGTTCGTCACACTGCTGACGCTCGGCGTCGGTGTGCACCGATACAGCATCAAGCCGATCAGAAACCACAGCAACGCCCGATTGACCAGCTGGTCGATGATCGTGTCCCTGGTGAGCAGCAGTCTGCCGACCCCGATGACCACGACATAGCCGACGACCGCCCACCCGATGCCCCCGGATATCGGCGATACCAACACTGCCTCTCCCGGCTGAACCGATCCGCTACCGAAGCGTACCCATCGACCTATCGGTCCGAATCACCTCTGCGCAGAAGGCAACTCGTCACTCCGAGAGCCACGCAAGGTCGCGAAACACGCAAGTGCCGAGAAGGCCCGGTTTCAGTCATCCAACCGGTCTGCACCGAAGACTGCGTCGATTTCGGCGATGATCGATGCTCCGCTCGGTCCATCGGCGAAACGGGCCATCCGCCGCCGAAGCTCAGCGGTCGGGAGTTCCGGCTCTGGTTGCTCGACCTGGCGACCATCGCTGGTGGTCACATGGGTGCTCACTCCCCGCGCGCGTAACGGACCGAGGCGGCGACGGATTCCAGGTCGATGTTCAAGCTGGGGTCGCGGTCTTGGGCTTCGTGGAATTCGAGCATCACGTCGTCGAAGGTGCTGCGGCGGGCGGAGGTGATGAGGGCTTGGCGGACGTAGTCGCTGAGCGGGTGGCCGGTGGCGAAGGCGCGGCGGCCGAAGGTGCGCAGGGCCGCGGCGGGCAGGTCGTATATCTCGATGAGGGCGATGGCGGCGGTGTCGATCTCGGGGATGAGTTCGCGGCCCTCGGACTCGAGGAATTCCACGACCGTGTCGTCGGCGCAGCGCCGGTCGGCCAGCGCGATCAGTTCCTCGCGCACGTAACCGAGCAGCGGGAGTCCGGCGGCGCGGGCCCGACGGCGCAGCACGGCGACGTCGGGCTCCGGCAGGTCGTTGACGTGTAAGTCGGCCATGCCCGCCAGCGTAACCCGGCGGGCCGGACGGCACGGCCGGGGCTGCGCTGATCGGCTGTGGCCCTGGCGAATTCGACCGATCAGCCGAAGAATGCCTCGGCCTCGCGGTAGCGCTCGTCCGGCACCCGCTTGAGCTGCTTGGTGGCTTCGGCCAGCGGGACGAGATCGATGTTGCTGCCGTGCAGCGCGACCATCTGCCCGAACTGTCCGGCGTGCACCGCCTCGGCGGCGTGCAGGCCGAACCGGGTGGCCAGCACCCGGTCGTACGGGGTGGGGCTGCCGCCGCGTTGCACGTGGCCGAGCACCGTGGTGCGGACCTCCTTGCCGATGCGGCGTTCGATCTCCGCGCCGAGCTGCTGGGCGACACCGGTGAACCGCTCGTGCCCGAATTCGTCGATACCGCCCTCCCGCAACGCGAAACCGGAATCCTCGGCGGGATGCGAGCCTTCGGCGACGACACAGATGAAGTGCTTGTCGCCGCGCTGGAAGCGGCGCTTGATCATGGCGCACACCTCGTCGACGTCGAACGGCACCTCGGGCACCAGGGTCAGATGCGCGCCCGCCGCCATGCCTGCGTTCACCGCGATCCAGCCCGCGTGCCGCCCCATCACCTCGACCAGCATCACGCGCTGGTGCGATTCCGCGGTGGTGTGCAGCCGGTCGATCGCCTCGCTGGCGATGCTGAGCGCGGTGTCGTGGCCGAAAGTGACGTCGGTGCAGTCGATGTCGTTGTCGATGGTCTTCGGCACGCCGACGACCGGGACGCCCTCGTCGGACAGCCAGCTCGCCGCGGTGAGCGTGCCCTCGCCGCCGATCGGGATGAGCGCGTCGATGCCGTTGTCGTCCAGCGTCCGTTTGACCTGGCCGAGCCCCGCGCGCAGCACGTCGGGGTTGGTGCGGGCGGTGCCGAGGATGGTGCCGCCCTTGGTGAGCAGCCGGTCGGTGCGGTCGTCGTTGTGGATCTGGATCTTGCGATCCTCCAATAAACCGCGCCAACCGTCCTCGAACCCGACGATCGCGTCGCCGTAGCGGCCGTTCGCGGTGCGAACGACGGCACGGATGACCGCGTTCAGTCCAGGGCAGTCTCCGCCGCCGGTCAAGACTCCGATGCGCATGGCCGCTATCTTGCCCCGCCCGGCCGCACATGGCAGGACGACCCCCGGGAAGCCTGGGTAAGTACCACGCCGCTGATTCACTCAGAAGGCACGCGAGTGTCGGCGGCACCGACAGATTCCGAGGTTCGGCGAACGTCGATAATTCACCGGAAAACGTGGGTGGACCACGATCTTTCGTGAGCGTCAGAAGTAGAGGTAGACGAACGCGTTGTCCCCACCGGTGCAGGTGACCAGGCCTTCGCGGGTGACGCACTCCATCGTGTAGTTCTGCTGGGTGGCCGGGCTGAACGCGATCACCTGGCGGTGGCCGTCGGCGTCGGAACCCTCGCCGTAGGCCTTGCGAAGTTCCTCGGCAAAGTCGCACGACGTGACGCCGTTGCCGATCGCCGAGTAGGTGAAGCGGCCCGCGGGCGGGTATTTGGTCGCGCATCCCCTGGCGGTGGCGGGCACCGGCGCGAGGGTCGGGGCGGTGGGGCCGGAGGTAAACGCGTCACGCTTGAGCCAGCCGACGACGCCCGCGAGCGCGAGCACGACGAGCAGCGCACCGGCCACCCGGAACCACTTGGCGCGGGACCGGCGCTTCGGCGGTGTCGCGGCGGGCTTGTCCGCCGCGGCGGGCACCACCGTGTCCGGGCGCGGACTGGTATCCGGGCGTTCGACGCGGTTCGACTCCTGGGCCCGAAGGGGTTCGCGCCGAACGACTTCACTGCGGCGGCTCACCTCGCGACTCGGTTCCGGCGGCCGCGTGATCCGGCTGGATCCGAGTTGACTGTCGCCGGGCCGACGCGGAATCGCGTCCGTCGGAGGGACATTCGCGATCGGCTGGGGCCCGACGGCCGGGAACACCACCGTCGGAGGTGCCTTCGGCCGCACCAAGCCCATCCGGTCGGTCGGCAACTCCGTCACCGCGACCACCGCCCGCCCGGTGAGCGCCGACTTCGCCGCGGACGCCAACCCACCCGCGGTCGAGTAGCGGTCCGTCGGCCGCTTGGCCATGCCGCGCGCGATCACCTCGTCCAATGCCGCTGGTACGCCTCGCCTGATGGTGCTCGGGCGCGGCGGCGGCATCGAAAGATGCGAGCGGATGAGCACACTCATCTCATTGGCCTGGAAAGGCTGTGTGCCGGTGAGGCATTCGAACAGGACGCAGGCGAGCGAATAGACGTCGGCGGTGCCGGTGATCGGCCCGTTCTCGAAGCGTTCCGGCGCGATGTAGCTGTAGGAGCCGACCGCGGCCGCACCGGTGGCGGTCATCTCGGAATCCTTCGCGGACCTGGCGATGCCGAAGTCGGCCAGGTAGGCGAAGTCCGACGCGGTGACGAGGATGTTGGCGGGCTTGACGTCGCGGTGCACCAGACCCTCCGCGTGCGCGGCGTCCAGCGCGGCACCGATCTGCTCGATGATGCCGATCGCGCGGGCCGGGGTCAGCGGCCCCTCGCCGCGCAGCACCGAACGCAGATCGTGGCCGCGGACCAGCCGCATGTCGATGTAGAGCACGTCGTCGATCTCGCCCCAGTCGTGGATCGGGATGACGTGCGGTTCGGCCACCCGCGCGGCCGCCTGCGATTCGCGGCGGAACCGCTCCTGGAACATCGGGTCTTTCGCCAGCGCGGGCGGCAGCAGCTTGACCGCGACGACCCGGTCCTTCACCGTGTCGTAGGCCTCGTAGACCTCGCCCATGCCGCCGCGGCCCAGCAGCGAGCGCAGCTCGTATGGACCGAATCGAGTCCCGATCCTCGTTCGCGGTCCGTCCACCCCGACACCTCCACCTCACGTGCGCGACCCGGCACATCGTCGCACCCGGCGCCCTACATCCGATAAGTCGGGATTCTCAGGGGTACCCGTTACCCGGTCAAGTCCGGCGGATCAGGCGGGGCAGCGACCGCCGGACAGCTCGTCCAAGTGCTGGGAAATAACGGTGGACAGCTTGTCCAGCATTGTCATCCCGTCGGAGAACGCGCCGGAGTCCGGCTGCGCGGCGAACGCGATCGCGATCTGTCCCGACGGGGTCGAGATCAATCCGAACTGCCGGACCAGATACGCGCCCGCGGTGTCCGGACCCCAACCGCCTTTGAACTCGGCGCCGGTGAAGGCGCCCAAGCCCCAGCGCTGGGCCGCCTGGATCTGTTCCATCAGATTGATCACGGGCGCCGACTCCGGCAGGCACGGCAGGTGCGCGGCGAACCGCACCTGGTCGGTGAGTGACCAGTCCGCCTGACCGAAGGCCGAATTCTCGGGTCTGGACCTGGTGGCGGGCACGGTGGTCTTGGCGTCACCGCCCTCGCGCAGTACCTGCTGCACCGCCTGTGCCGCTTGCTGATTGCCGCCGAGCGACTGCCACAGCGTGTCGGCGGCGGCGTTGTCGGAGGCGGTGATCGCGGCCGTCGCGGCGTAGCTGGGATTGCCACCGCTGAGCCGCAACGCGGCAATGGCCAACGGCACCTTCATCGTTGACCAGGCGGGCCCGGAGGTCCAGTCACCGAAGCTGACCACCTGGTCGCCGCCGACCGGCATGATCGCCATGCCGACCTTGCCGCGCACACCGGCCTGTAGCTCGGCGACGGCGGCGGCCAGGGTGCCGGGAACCGTGATGGACAGGCCCTTCTGGTCCGCGTGCGACGCGGCCGCCGTAATGCTGGTCTCGTCCGAGGCGGAACCGTCGCTGCCGGATCCGCATCCGGCCACCAGGAACATGGCTAATGCCGCACAGCCCAATGCTTTTCGCACTCGAGCCGCACGGGATCGATCAATATACATACACCACCGCGTTTTCGCCGCCACTGCATGTGACGAGCTGGCCTTCGCTGAGGCAATTCATCGTGTAGGTCCGTCCGGTCACCGGACTGGTCGCCGTCACGGTGCGCGGCCCCTCCCGCGAAACCGTGTTCGCGGTAGTGGTTTCGGCGTACGCCCGCCGGACTTCCTCGGCGAACGCACAGGTCGTCGCGGCGGATCCGGTGGCGGACTTGGTGAACGTGCCGGAGGTCGAGGTGCCCTGGATGCACGGCTTGGCGCCGGCGGGCAGGGTGACCGTCGTCGGCTTGGCCGGGCTGGACGCGACCGGCGGCGCCGACGAGCTGCCCGGTGCCGGGGCCTGCGGGCTCGCGGTCGGCACCGGAGCACCGGCTTGCTGCTCGGTCGGCGGTGCGACGTTGCGGGAGCTGAACACCTGCCAGCCGATCGCACCGACGACGGCGACCACCACGATCACCACCACACCGATCAGGATGGGCAGCAGGACGGATCGGCGCTTGCCGGTCGAGGCGTATGGATCTTCCTCGGGCTCATAGTCGTCGTAGTCGTCCGCGTAGCCCTGATCCGCGTACTCGCTCTGGGCCGCGTAGTTGCTCTGCGGCGGATGGTCGGGGCGCGCATGGCTGCCGTGCGCGGAATAGCCGCCGGATCCGTAATACTCGTCGGGCTCGGAATATGCCTCCGGGGCGGAGTACCCGGCCGGGGCCGAATACGCCTGGGTCGCTGAGTAATCGGGGGGATTGTCGTCGGCCGGTGGCGGATGGTTGCCCGGGGCGTCCGAATACGCTTGCCCGCCTACGTAGGGATCACTCTGCGAATACGCCTTCGCCCCTGGATGTTCCGTGAACGGCACGTCCACGGGCGGTTCCGCATACGGGTGCGCCCCACGGCCGCCCGAAAACGGTGCGTCGGGCTCGTCCGAATACGGCTGTTCCCCACGCTGATTCGGGTAGAGCGGGCCGCCTGGCTGATCCGGGTACGGCTCATTTCCCGGTCGCCCTGGATACGGTTGTCCCCCAGGCCGATCCGAGAACGGCTGTTCCGAATACGGCCGCCCGCCGGGCTGCTCTGGATACGGCTGGTTTCCCGGTCGTCCTGGGTACGGCCGCTGATCCGGATACTGCTGTCCCCCGGCGCGATCCGGATACGGCCCGCCACCGGGATGCGCCGAATACGCCTGCCCCCCGGACTGCTCCGAGTACAGGTGCGCGTCGGGGAACGGCCGCACCGGCGGCAGTCCCTGCTCGGGTGTCCAGCGCGCGGGTGGCCCGAACGGCGGCGCGGGCTCCTGCGGCGAGGACAGCGTCGTGAACTGGATTTCGGTCGGCCGCACCACGGTCGGCGCGCCGGGCAGGATCACGGCGGAGATCTCCCCCGTCGATTCCGGCGGCACCGCGCCCGGCGCGCGAACGACCAGCATCGGTCCGGTCGGCGGCGGCACGTTGGCCGCGGGCGCGTCCGCCGGAGCGGAGCCGGTCGAAGGCGACCCTCCCGGAGGCGTACTCGTCGGGGGCGCGCTGGCGAGCGCGGCCCGCGCGGCCAACGCCAGCGCGGCCGCGGTCGGCCATCGATCGGCCGGGTTCTTGGCCATACCGCGGCTGATCACCGCGTCGAGTCCGGCCGGGATGCCCGCCTGCTGCGCGCTCGGCCGCGGCGGCGGATCGGACAGATGCGACCGGATCAGCACATTCATGCTGGCCGCGGGGAAAGGGGATGCCCCCGTCAGGCACTCGTGCAGCACACAGGACAGCGAGTAGATGTCCGCGCGGCCGGTGACCTGGGCGACGTCGAAGCGTTCCGGCGCCATATAGATGTAGGAGCCGACGGCCATGCCGACCACCGTGACGGCGCTGTCGCCCTCGGTGTGCGCGATGCCGAAGTCGGCGAGGAAGGCGTAATCCGCCGCGGTGACCAGGATGTTCGCCGGTTTCACGTCGCGATGCACCAGGCCGCCCGCGTGTGCGGCGTCCAGCGCGCTCGCGATCTGCTCGATGATGCCCACCGCGCGAACCGGACTCAGCGGACCTCCCGAACGCAACAGCGTGCGCAGGTCGACGCCGGGCACCAGTTGCATGTCGATGAACAACACGCCGTCGATGACGCCCCAGTCGTGAATGGGGACGATGTGCGGCTCGGCAACCCGCGCCGCCGCTTGCGATTCGCGCCGGAACCGGACTTGGTAGGCGGGGTCACCGGCGAGTTCCTCGTGCAGCAGCTTGACCGCCACCACCCGGTCCTTCACCGTGTCGTAGGCCTCGTATACCTCGCCCATCCCCCCCTTGCCCAGCAGTGATCGCAATTCGTACGGCCCGAACCGTGTACCGGTTCTCGGCCCAGGTGACTCCACCCCGTCAATCCTCCACATCCCGGGCCAGGAGTGCACGCATAACTCTCGCGACGCCTGCCCGTCAAAGGTTGGATTCTCCGGGTGTCACCACCCCGTGGTCAAACGCAAAGACGATCGCGGCGGCCCGATCTCGCAGCTCGAGCTTGCCGAATATGTGTCCGACATGGCTTTTCACGGTGACTTCGGAAATACCTAGTTCGCGGGCGATCTCCGTGTTCACCCGGCCGCGTCCGATCAATTCGAGCACCTCGTACTCGCGCGCGGTCAGCTCCGACAACCGCGTGTTGGCGCGTGTCGGGCTCGGCCGCACGGTGCGATAGGCCGACAGCACGTGTCCGGTGACCGACGGGTCGAGCCAGGCGCCGCCGCCCGCGACCATCCGCACCGCGCGAATCAGATCCTCGGCGGGCGCGTCCTTGAGGATGAAGCCGGCCGCGCCCGCCCGCAGCGCGCCGGAGAGCAGCTGATCGTCGTCGAAGGTGGTCAGCACCAGCACCGGCGGTGATCCGTCGCGAGCGCGCAGGACGCGGGTGGCGTCGATGCCGCCGACACGTTTCATCCGCAGATCCATCAGCACCACGTCGGGCCGCTGAGCCACCACCGCGGCGAGCACCTCGTCGCCGTCGGCGCATTCGCCGACCACGAATCCGTCGCGGCGCCGCAGGATGCGGCGCAGGCCGCCGCGGACCAACTCCTGGTCGTCGACCACCAGCACGGTGACCGCGTCGTCGGCGCTCGACGGCGATGCCGCTGTCACAGGGACTCCTTCCAGTCGCGATGGTGTCTCATCACGATTCCCGTATCGCCGACGAGCCGCCGTGCGACATCCCGGCCCACGCTGCGCACCCGAACCCCGCGCGAGCCGGAGCGAGCGGAATAGCCACCCGGACCGACCAGCCGCCGTCGCACGGACCCGCGATCATTCGGCCGCCGAGCAGTTCCGCGCGCTGCACCATCCCCGACACACCCATCCCGGCTCCCCGCTGCGCGGGCAGACCGCCGGGCAGTGTGTTGTCCACCGTCAATATCGCCGACGCGCTATCCACCGCGACCTGGATCGACGCGGCGGCACCCGGCGCGTGCTTGACGACATTGGCCAGCGACTCCTGCCCGATCCGATACAGCGCGAGACCGACCGCCGGCGTCACCGCGCGCAGATCCTCGGCGCACACGTAGCGCACCTCGAGCCCGGCCCTGGCGAAATCGCCGACCAGACTCGCGATGTCCTCGACGCCGGGTTCCGGCTGAAGTTTCGACGGCCGCGCGTCGAGCAGCCCGACGGTGCGCCGGATGTCGGCCATGGCCTGCCTGCCCAGTTTTTCGGCCTCGGTGAGCGAATCCACCGCCTCGTCTACCTCACGATCGGTCTGCAGGGCGTGCCGCGCCGCGGTGAGATGCAGCAGGGTGATGCTCAGCGAGTGCGCGATCACGTCGTGCACCTCGCGGGCGATCCGGCGGCGTTCCTCGTCGGCGGCCTGGGCCGCGCGGATGTCCTGATAACCACGTTCCTGATAGAGGAATCGGCGTTGATACTGCAGCAGCAGCCCGGCCATCCAGCCGAACGCGACGGTGACCAGCACGGTGACCAGGTAGGTCGGCAAGCCCTCGGACAGATGGCCGTACATGTCGAACAAGACCAGTTCGAGCATCATCGCGGCGGTGATCGGCACGCTGACCCGCAGTCCGGTGAGCGCCGCCACCTCGCCCGCCGCCGCGACTAGCACGAACGGCGCGAAGTCCGGCGAGACCGGTTGCAGCAGGAACAGCGCCTCGGCCCCCATCGCGAGCAGGGCGAGGGTCACCGGCCGCGGTATCACCCCGAGGAACGCGTACATCGGTCCGAAGGCGGTGGTCAGCAGCACGGCAAGGATCGGAAGGGCGGTCGGGAAGTAGCTGTGCCGCTGGATCGCGGCCACAATGGCGACTAGGCACACCGCGATATCGACCACGAAGATGACCGACGGCGGATAGTCGAAAGGGAGTTCCTCGACCCGGCGCTGGAACACAGTCACCGGGTGTCGGGCGAACTCGGCGACGCGGTCGCCGGAGCGGCGCAGACCGAGCACCACGCGCCGGTACGCGCGGGCCACCAGACTCGATGCACGCGCCGGGGTGGGCACGCCGATCACACCCATCCGGTAAGGCTAACTGCCCGGTCCTGGCCCGTACATCGTTCCGGGAGCGGGTCGTTTCTCCTACCGTGGGCGGAGATCGATTCGGGTCTCCGGCACGAAGACAGCCGGACCGGCTCGGCCGTAGCGTGAGTCGCAGCGTCACACGGAAAGGCGAGGCTCATGTCCTGGAAAGATCAGCACGCCCGCACCGAAATTGTGCACACCGTCCTGGCTCGCGCCGCCGTCGATCCAGCCGATCCACGGCTGTTCACCGAAATCCCGGAGCTGGAGCGGCTGTTCGGCGGTGCGGACGGAGTGTTACTTGCCCTGCGCTATCGCTGGAACATCCATCTCGACGCGAAGCTGGATCAAGCGCTGGCACAAGGACAGTCGGCGATCGATGCTTACCTCGAGCTGGCCGCCGAGCAGCCGGTGCTGCGCGCCGTCCTGGATGCACAGTATCGTCGCCGCAACCATGAGGCAGCGGTGCTGGCGCGATAAGTGCGCGACACTGAACTGGTGACCGACCGAACAAGGTGGGGGGACAACGATGTCGAATACCGCGATGCTCGAATTATCCGGGGTGACCAAGGAATATCGAGTCGGTGAGCAGACGGTCCGCGCGCTCGACGAGATCAGCCTGCGGATCGAACCCGGCGAATTCACCTCGATCATCGGGCCTTCCGGCTCGGGCAAGAGCACGCTGCTGCACCTGCTCGGCGCCCTCGATACCCCGGACGCGGGTTCGATCCTGTTCCAGGGTGAGGAGATCGGGTCGCTCGACGATGAGCGCCAGTCCGAGTTCCGCCGCCACCGCGTCGGCTTCATCTTCCAATTCTTCAACCTGCTGCCCACGCTGTCCGCGTGGGAGAACGTCGCGATCCCGAAGTTGCTGGACGGCACCGGGTTACGCAAGGCCAAGCCGCGCGCGCTGGAGCTGCTCGACCTCGTCGGGCTGAGCGATCGGGCGAGTCATCGGCCTGCCGAGCTGTCCGGCGGTCAGATGCAGCGGGTCGCGGTGGCCCGCGCGATGATCATGGATCCGCCGCTGATCCTGGCCGACGAGCCCACCGGCAACCTGGACTCCAAGACCGGCGCCTCGATCCTCGAATTGCTAGGCGAGATAGCCGGATCCGGCAATTCGGTGGTGATGGTGACCCACGACAACGACGCGGTCGCCCATTGCGACCGGGTGATCACGTTGCACGACGGGCGGATCGGCTCGAACGATCGCACCGAGCGATCGGTCCGCGCGTGATCGGCGCCGCATGGGATCGACTGCGGCTGTTCAACGTCGGCGAACTGCTCGGGCACCGCGGGCGTACCACCATGTCGCTGGTGGTGATGGGGGTGTCGGCGGGCCTGCTGGTCGCGGTGCTCAGCATCTCGGGTTCGGTCACCGGGTCGGTGGACCGGCTCACGCACAGCCTCGGCGGCCGGGCCGCGCTCGAGGTCACCGGCGTCACCGACGCGGGCTTCGATCAGCAACTGCTGCCACGGATCGCGACCGCGCCCGGGGTCGAGAAGGCGGTGCCGATGCTGCGCGCGCAGATCGGCTCGGGTTCCGATCGGGCGCTGCTGATCGGGGCGGACCAGAATATCGGCGCGCTGGGCAGCGAGCTGGCCGGGCCGATGACGGCGCAGATCGGCAAGCTGCTTGCGGTGCCCAACGGCGTCCTGGTCGGTGCCGCGATGGGGCACGCGGAGGGCGAGCGGTTCACCCTCGGCTCCGGAACCGTCACTGTCGCGGGGATTCTCGACAAGGCGACCTCGAAGCAACTCAACGGCGGCCATCTCGTCGCGGCACCGCTCGGACTGGCGCAGCAGGTCACCGGGCGGGTCGGGCGGCTCGATTCCATTCAGATCATCCCGGCGCCGGGCACCCCGGTCGACACGTTGCGTGCCGAACTCACCAAGGTCGTCGACGGTCGTGCCGTGGTCGCGGAGCCGAGCCTGCGCACCGCGCAGGCGGGCGGCGCGGTGCAGCTGGTGCGGTACTCCACCATGATGGCTTCGGTTGCGGCGCTGATCGTTTCGGCCTTTCTCATCTACAACGCGATGAGCATGGCGATCGCCCAGCGCAGGCCCATGCTTTCGCTGTTGCGCGCGATCGGCGGCAAGCGCGGGCCGATGGTGCGCGACCTGCTCGCCGAGGCCGCGCTGCTCGGCGTGCTCGGCGGCGGCGTCGGCGCGCTGCTCGGAATCGTCATGGGGCGCATGGCGATCGGCCAGCTGCCCGCCGCCATCGTGTCGTCGGTGGAGGCGCGCACCGAGTACCTGGTGCCCGGCTACGCGATTCCGGTCGCGATCGGCGCCTGTGTGGTCGCCAGCGTCGCCGCGGCCGGCCTGGCCGCGCGCCAGGTGTACAAGGTGGAACCCATCGAGGCGCTGGTACCGGTCGGCGTCGGCCGCACCGACGTGACGAGCCCGCTGCTGCGCTGGGCCGCGACCGTCGCGGGCCTCGCGCTGGCCGCGCTGGCGATCGTGATCGCCGAGTTGGACCTTGGCCGCTATTCGCTGGCCGCCATCTCTTCCGCGTTCACCGCGGCCATCGTGCTCTGTTTCGCCGCGACCGGTCCACTGGTCCGGGCCGCCGCGGCGACCGCCCGCCTGTTCGGCGCGCCCGGTGCCCTCGGCGCGACCACGCTGGAGCGGGCGCCGCGCCGGGTGTGGGCGACCGCGATGACCGTGCTGATCGGCGTGGCGGCCACGGTCACCATGGGTGGTGCGTCGCGCAACATGGTCGACTCCGCAACCGCCTCTTTCCAAGACCTGGCCAAGGATGATCTGTACATCAGCCCCGCCCCGATAGCGGAGTTCCCGACGGGTCCGCTGCTGCCCGCCGGACTGGTGGACCGGATCGCCGCGGTCCCCGGCGTCGAGCGGGTCAGCCCGGCGCAGATGGCCTTCGCCACGCTCGGCACCGGAAGGGTGATGCTGCAGGGCTATCCGGCCAACGCGCGCGAATCCCAGATGGGCAAGCTGGACGACGCGGTCGTCGCACAGCTGTCCGCCGGTGATGGCGTGGCGGTATCGCGTGATGTGGCGAAATCGCTCGGCGTCGGAGTCGGCGCCCAGCTGCGTTTGCCGACACCCACCGGCGAACACACCGTCACTGTGCGGCAAGTGATTCCGTACTTTTCGGCGGTATCGGGCGTGGTCATGATGGACGTCGACGTGCTGCGGCGATGGTACGAGCGGCCGGGCGAGACGGTCGTGACGGTCGACTTCGCGCCCGGCGCCGACCACGCGGCGGTGCAGGCCGCGGTGCGGCAGGTGGTGCCGCCGGAGATCCACGTGGATACCGGCGCGGCCGCGGTCACCGCTGTCTCCGCCAGCATTCGGCAGGGCTCGGCGATGAGCAACGCCATCCTCTGGATCGTGGTGCTGGTTGCCACGGTGGCCCTGTTGAATACGTTGATGCTGTCGGTGCTCGAACGCCGCAGGGAACTGGGCGTGCTGCGGGCGATGGGCACGAACCGCAAGTTCCTGATGCGCTCGGTGCTCGCCGAGGCGGCCGGGATCGGATTGGTCGGCGCGGCACTGGGTCTCGTCGTCGGCGCCGCCGTGCAATACCTGGCCACCGTCGCCATGGCGCACGCGCTCACCATCGACATCGTCTATCAGCCGAGTCCGATGCTGCTGGTCTACGGTTCGGCAGCGCTCACGCTCGCCCTGCTCGGTTCGATACCGCCCGCACTGCGCGCGGGCCGGATGCCGATCGTGGAAGCGCTGGCCGTCGACTGAATTCCGTTGGCTACAAAGGCAGGTCCGCGAACCAGGCCTTGAACTTCTGCTGCGTCATGCCGAATCCGGAGTCCGGTTGGCTGTCGGTGAGCGTCACCTTGGCGAAGAACAAATAGCTCGACCGCGCCGGATCGGCGTCGAAGCTCACGACCAGGAACCCGTCCGGGAAACCGCTTGCCGACTTCTGCCACCGGTACGTCGGGTAGGACTTGCCGCCGTTGCGTTCGGTCGCCTTGGTGTTCGACGGCAGGTCGCGCACAGCCGCTTTGGCGTCGTCGGGCGTCTTGAAGGCGACCACGATGAAGTCGGGCTCGTTGATCGGGACGCCCCAGCAGTTCCAGCCGGACTGCCAGTTCGGGAAGTCGGGGGCGTTGTCGTCGCTGGATATTTTTCCGCCCGCCTTGGCGGTGTCCAGGAAGCAGGTCTTGTCGTGATAGCCCTTGCCGCTGCCGATCCCGAATTGGGTGTCGACGCCCTGCGGGAGAATCTTCGGGAAGGCCTTGGCGACGGCCGCCGGATCCGCGGGCGTGCCCGATCCGGGTGTCTTGCCGAAGTCCAGTGGCGACGCCGGATCCGACTTTCCCAGTTTCGCTATCGCGATTCCGGCGACCGCCAGCACGACCACGACGATCAGCACGAGTACCACGATCAGGCCCGTGTTCGAACGGCGCGCGGGCGGCGGGTAGGCCGGGCCGGGGTTCGCCGGGGCATAACCCATCGGCGGCGGCGAGAAGGATTGCCCGGCAACGGGGTTAGGCGGCGAGTAACCACCGCTGGCCGGGGTGAACGACGGTCCGGCAACGGAGTTCTGTGCTGGCGCGGAATAACCGGCGGACGGAAACTGCTGCCCGGCAACCGGGTTCGACGCGTACTGCGGCGGTGCCGCGTAGGTAGGGGCCGACGTGGCGTAGTTCGGCGGGTACTGGCCTTGGCTCGACGGCTGGGCGAGCACCGTCGGGGCCGGCGGCGGGGTGTACGGCGTGGCGGGCACCGGCGCGGTGAGCGCTTGCCGTGCGGCGGCGGCGAAGTCGAGGCAGGACGCGAACCGCTGGTCGGGACGTTTGGCCATCGCCACCGCGATCACCGTGTCCAGCGCGGGCGGCAGGCCCGCCCGCCGCGCGGCCGCGGACGGCGGCGGCAGCTGCAGGTGGCCACGGATGATGTCGGCCGGTGCGGGCGAGTCGAACGGCGCTATGCCGGTCAGCAGCCAGAACAGCGCGCACGCCAGCGAGTACTGATCGGAACGGTGATCAAGATGCGCGCCGGTCATCTGCTCCGGCGACGCGTAGGCCAGCGTCGCCGTGAACATCCCGGTCTGCGTCAGGTGCGTGGAATCCTCACGCAGCCTGGCGATTCCGAAGTCGGTGAGGAACACCCGCTCCTTGTGCCCGCCGCTGGATCGGGCCAGCATGATGTTCGCCGGCTTCACGTCGCGGTGCAGCACGCCCATGCCGTGCGCGTAATCCAGTGCCCCGGCAACGCCTTCGATGATCTGCACCGCCCGCTCCGGCGGCAGGTTGCGCGGGGTCACCGTTGCCGCGTCGACGCCGTCCACGTACTGCATGGAGATCCACAGCTGATCGTCCTCGGTGCCGCGGTCGTACACCGCGACGATGTTCGGATGATCGAGTTGCGCGGCCAGATCGGCCTCCCGCTCGAACCGCGCCCGCACCTCGGTATCGGTGAACAGCTCCCGGTTGAGCAGCTTGAGCGCGGTTTGCCGTGGCAATCTGGGATGGCGAGCCAGGTACACCGATCCCATGCCACCCTGACCGAGCAGCTTCTCGATGGTGAACCCGGCGAAAACCGCACCGCTGGTCAGCAACACAATCCCTTCCATCGAACCGCGGCCCCCGGATGTCACGTCCGAGCGCGTCATACAGAGCTTGGAGCATAGCCGGTAACCCCGTGGCCACGCGGTTTCGAATTCTCGGGGAAAATCGGTGAAACTATGGGAGAGACATCATGGTCACGTCAACGAAGTACGGCGCGTTCATAATGGCCTTACGCCCGGTTACCGACCGGGTCGGACCGATGAGCTAAATTTTGCACCGCCGACTGACAGCGATGACACGCAGTGATGGGTGGTGGGGAGGACGCGTGGTGAAGTCGACGGGTACCGGTGCTGCGTTGCGCGGTGTGCTGCGCGCCACGGCCCTGGTCGCGGTGTTCGGCCTGACCTCGTGCGCGCTGCTCCCCGGCGACCGGCACAAGTCCGACCGGCCCGCGGTCGTCGTCGATACCGCCGGATCGTTCCGCCCTGGCCTTTCGGTGTCCATCCCCGATTCGCTGGCCGCCGACTTCACTCAGCTGCAGCCCTCCCTCGGCGGCCAGGTCGGCCTGGCGATCATGCCGGTCGGCGGCGGCCGGATGACCATCTTCGGCGACTGGACCAGCGGCATCGCCTGGTCGACCATCAAGGTCCCGCTGGCCATCGCGGCACTGCGGCACGACTCGGACACCAGCATCTTCGAGGACGCCGAGGCCGCGATCACCGTCTCGGACAACGATGCGGCAGAGGAACTCTGGCAATCGCTCGGTGACGGGCAGGCCGCCGCCGAGGCGGTGCAGGAAGTGATCGACGAGGGCGCCGACTCCACCACCACCGTGGCCGGGCCGCGAACCAAGTTGGACTACACGGCATTCGGGCAGACCGAGTGGACGCTGGCCAACCAGGCGCGGTTCGCGTCCCGGCTGCCGTGCCTGCCGCAGACGTTCAAGGTGACCGAGCTGATGTCGGAGATCACCCCCGATCAGTCCTGGGGGCTCGGCACTTTGGCGGGCTCCGCGTTCAAGGGCGGCTGGGGACCGGACGACGACACCGGCATCTACACGGTCCGCCAATTCGGCGTGGTGCCGACGCAATCCGGCATGGTCGCCGTCGCCCTTGCGGCACAGGCCGATTCGGGCACCTACGAAGACGCCACGGCCATCCTCAGCCGGATGGCCGTGCTGCTCGGCAGGCACCTGGCCGAGCTGCGCGGCGGCACCTGCGCGCAGTGACGGGCCGCGCGTCAGCCCGGCGTGACCAGACCTGATTCGTAGGCCAGCACCACCGCCTGCGCGCGGTCGCGCAGGTTCAGCTTCGAAAAGACCTTGGAGACATGCGTTTTCACGGTCTGCTCGGCGACGAACAGCGACTCCGCGATCTCGGTGTTGGACATGCCCTTCGCGATCAGCTCCAGCACCTCGCGCTCGCGCGGCGTCAGCGAGGCCAGCGCGGGCGCGGGCTTCGCGCGGGTGGCGGAACGGCGGCGGGTGACGTCGGCGATGAGGCGCCGGGTGACGGTCGGGGCCAGCAGGGCCTGACCGTCGGCGACCACCCGGACCGCGCGCACCAGCTCTTCGGCGGGCGCGTCCTTGAGCAGGAACCCGCTCGCGCCGATGCTCAGCGCCTCGTACACATAATCGTCGATGTCGAACGTGGTGAGCATGAGCACCCGCACCGGCGGGTCGAACCCGGCGGCCAGGATCAGGCGAGCCGCGTCGAGTCCGTTCATCTCCGGCATCCGCACGTCCATCAGGACCACGTCGGGGCGCAGCCGCTTGGCCTCGGCCACCGCGATCTTCCCGTCCGACGCGTCCCCCACCACGCTGATGTCAGTCTGGGCGGCGAGCAGGGCGCCGAAGCCCTGCCGCACCATCGCCTGGTCATCAGCGATCAACACGGTTATTGCCACAGCCCTACCCTAAGCGGACGCGGGCGCGGCGAGCGAGACGGCTCAGTTACCGGCTTGACCGAGCAGCGCCGGGTCGAGTGTCACCGACTGGCTCAGCGGAATGCGCGCGTGCACCTGGAACCCGCCGTCGGCGCTCGGGCCCGCGGTCAGCTCGCCGCCGACCGCGACTGCCCTGGCCTGCATGCCCGCGATGCCGTGCCCGCCGTTGCCGACGGGACGTGCCACCGTGGCGGTGGGGCCGTTACTGACGACGAGGTCCACGATCGGGCCGACGCTCAGGTGCACCTGGATCGATGCCTCCGGCGCGTGCCGTGACGCGTTCGACAACGACTCCTGGGTGATCCGGTAGAGCGCGAGACCGGCGGTGTCGGGGACGGTCTCCAGCACACCGTCGACCGTCCAGGCGATCCGCACACCCGCGCGCAACGCGCCCTCGAACAGGCTCGGCACATCGGCGGCCTTGGGTTGCGGCGCGTGCTCGGGTGCCTGGCCGTCGCTGCGCAGCACGCCGAGCATGCCGCGGATCTCGTTGAGCGCCTCCCGGGCGGTAGCGCCGATGGATTCGAATTCGGCACGGGCGGCAGGGGTTACCCCCTCCACCCGGTAGGGCGCGGTCTGCGCCTGCACTACCACCAGCGACATGTGATGCGCAACCACGTCGTGCAGGTCGCGGGCGATGCGGGCCTTCTCCTCCAGGATCGCCCGGCGGGCCCGCTCGACCTCGGTCACCTCTTCCTGCTGCATCAACTGCTTGCGCGACTGCACCAGCCAGCGCACCAGCAGGCCGAACAGCACCACCGCGCCGAGTGCGATCGGCCAGCCCCACACCGAATTTCCGCCTGCCTCGCTCGCCATCGTGGTGCCGAGCAGCAGCGACGTCGCGGCCCAGGCCACACCGATGATCGGCACCGTCCCCCGCACCGCCACCGCGAGCAGCAATACGAACAGCGTCAGCACATGCACGACCTGGATCGGCATATCGTTGTTCGGCTGATGCGGGATGGCCAGGGAAATGAGCAACCCGGACCCCGCCGAGATCGCCCAGCCGAGCGCCGGGTTGACCCGGACCAGCAGCACCGGGAACGCGGCAAGGGCCGCGATGAACGGCTGCACCGCGACCGGCACCGCATGGGTGAGGTGCAGCGTCGGCCACGCCACCGCGAAGAAGATGAGGGCGACGATCACCGTCAAGGCGTCGAACCGCATCCGTCCGCTCATTCGCTTGTTCCGGGCACGGATCTGCTGCTTCATACCTACGACCCTAGAAAGTCCAGCGTGCTGCCACGTCATACCCCCGGGTGATTTCGTACCCCGTACCCAGGTGCGAGGCCGTGACCGGGCTCCCCCGGCGGCATGGCCACCGATACCGCTCTCCGGCGTGAGGCCCGCGAGCGGGGCGGATCCCTAGCTTGTAGATCATGAGCACACCGACCAACGCGAGGTCCGCGGCGGCAACGAGTTTCGCGATGCGGCGCACCGCGGCACTGACCGCCGTGGCGTTGACCACCATGGCGGCGGGCGTCTTCCTGGCGCCCGCGCCGCAGGCCGCGGCCGCGAGCGCACCGATCGAGAGCAGCATGGCCAGCGCGGCGGTCGCCGAGCTGACCTCGGGTGGCCCCGGCTCGACGGCCGCCATCTCGGACGACTTCACCGCGCAGTTCGGCTATCGGCCGAGCACCGTCGACGGGTTGGTGGTGAATCCACGGGGTGACTGCTCGTCACCGGTGACCCTGCCCGCCGAGTTCGAGACCGCGTGCAAGGCGCACGACCTGGGGTACGACCTGCTCCGCTACGCCGAGCAGCGCGGCGAGCCGCTCGGGCCGTGGGCGCGCCAGGCGCTGGACAACACCCTCGAACGGCATATGCACGAGGCTTGCGACAGCCGGGGCGATTCGTTCTCGCGGGCTCGGTGCAATGCGATGGCCTCGATCGCTTTCACCTTCGTCGATCTGAATTCGCGGCGACAGGGATATGGCGCGCCGGTCGTCGAGTCGGTTTTCGGTGCGGCCGACGCTGATTCGGCGACCAGCTGGACGATGCTCGGAGTGCTCGGGGCGGGCATGGCCGGTCTCGGGGCGGTGCTCACGGTGCGGAACAAGAAGCGGGTTCGACCGGTCGCCGGTTCGGGTCGGGCGCTGAATGGTGCTGCGGTGCTGGGGGTTCAGCGATGACGAGCACGCATTCGAGGCCGGTCGGTGTGGGTACGACGTTCGGCTTCGATGATCTGCGGGCGCGAACTGCGCTGCGTGACGATCGTCGGCCGAAGTGGGCGATTGCCACGGCATCGACTGCGGTACAGCGCTTCTCGCGGCCGCGGATCGGGTCGGCGCTGGCGTTCGGGGCGGGCACGCTGGCATCGCTGGCGCCGGGGCTGCTGCCTCGGACGCCGGATGCGCAGGCGGTACTGACCGGATTGCTGGTTGCGCTGACCTTGGGTATCGCGGGGATCGTCCGATTCGTGCTGCGGCGCTGGGGTTTCGATATCAATCAGCGGTTGCCGCGGGTGCGGCAGCCGTTGCTGATCGTGATGTCGGCATTGGTGATCGGCGCGGCGGCACTGGCCGGACATTGGCAGAACATGGTGCGAGCGGCGATGAGCACGGCGCCGATCGGGGCCGATTACTGGCCGCGGTGGCTGATCGAGGCGGTGCTGATCACCGGCGTGTTCGTGGGGTTCTCCCGTGGGATGGGTTGGGTGCTACGCAAGTTGGGGTGGGCGCGTGGGGTTTCGCTGGTCGCGGCCGTGGCGGCGTTTCTGTACCTCGTCGCGACGCCCATGGTGGTCGGCTGGCGGCAGACGGCGTATGCCGGCGCCAACGCGGCACTGGATCCTGCTCTGGTGCAGCCGATCTCGGACGCCTCGGGTGGTGCGGAGTCGGCGGTGCGCTGGTCGTCGCTCGGTGCCGAGGGACGAAAGTTCGTCAGCGGTGCGGGACCGGCTCGGGTCTACGTCGGGGTGGAGTCGGCGCCGGATCTGGAATCCCGTGTCGCGCTGGCCGTTCGGGAGCTGGATCGCACCGGCGCCTTCACCCGGTCCAACCTCGTGGTGATGGTGCCGACCGGTTCCGGCTGGATCGACAGCAACGCCGTGCGCGGCTTCGATCAGCGCTTCGGCGGCGACGTCGCCCTCGTCGGCCTGCAGTACTCGTACGCCCCGAGCTGGGTGACCTTCGTCTTCGGTCGCGATGACGCGGTCACCGCCGCGCGGGCGCTGTTCACCGCCGTCGAAAATCGAATCCGCACACTCGACCACAAGCCCAACCTCTACCTCTACGGCCAGAGCCTCGGCGCCATCGGCGGCAGCTCGGTCTTCGCCGACGACGCGGACCAGGATCGCCGCACCTGCGCCACCCTCTGGGCCGGCCCACCCGCCGGACAGGTACACCGCGCCGGCGCGACCGTACTGGCCAACAGCTCGGACCCGGTAGTCCACTGGTCCCCCGCCCTACTCTGGCGCGCCCCCGCCCTGACCGGCGCCCGCCTGGACGCCCCACTGCCCCGGTGGCTCCCGATCCTGAGCTTCGTCCAAACCACCGCCGACCTACTCGCCGCCCTCAACGCCCCCGCAGGCCACGGCCATCGCTACGGCATCGACCAGGGCACCGCGATGGGCACGTGCTGACAGATGCTCCGCGAGATCAACAACCCTTAGAACGTGTTCTAATTGGCGGCATGGCCTTTGTCATCGACGCCACCGTGGACATCGACGCGCCCGCCGAGCTCGTCTGGCAGGTGCTCACCGACTTCCCCCGCTTCGGCGAGTGGAATCCGTTCGTCAGCGAATGCAGTAGCTCGCTGGTCCCTGGCGAGCCGATCGACATGCTGGTTCACCTCGGCGCCCGCCCCCGCCGCCAACGCGAATTCATCCGCTCGCACACCCCGGGCCACGAACTGAGCTACGCCATGAAGCCCGTCCCCCTCAACACCCTGCACAGCCTGCGCTCCCACACCCTCACCCCCCTCGACACCAACCGCACCCGCTACGAATCCCACTTCGAACTCGCGGGCTGGCTACACCCCGTAGTGGTCGCTCTACTCGGCAAGCACCTGCAACGCGGCTTCGCCGCCATGACCACAAGCGTCAAAGACCAGGCCCAATACCTCCGCACCACCTGACCCCCGCCACCACCGGCAAAATCCGCACTTTTTCTAGGGAGCCGCACCCGGACCAGGGCCCTATTCCGAGTGCGGGATCCCAAGAGGGAGTGCGGATTTCGATGTTCTGCGGCACGGTCGCAGACCTACGTCGAGGACGTCTGCGAAGTCGCATCTGCCCTCGCGGGCATCAGCCAGGACTGCTTCGCACACCCCGTCGAGACTTCGCATACGTGTCAGCTAGCTGGCCGGTGTGCGAAGTCTCGAGCAGGTGTGCGAAGTTCGACGACCCGTCAGGCGATGGGGCCGCGGGCGGCCTCGTAGGCCGCGCCGACGCGGTACAGGCGGTCGTCGGCGAGGGCGGGGGCCATGATCTGGAAGCCGACCGGGAGGCCGTCGTCCTTGCTCAGCCCCGACGGGACCGACATGGCGGGGTGGCCCGCCAGGTTGGTGGGCAGGGTGCACAGGTCGGACAGGTACATGGCCAGCGGATCGTCGACCTTTTCGCCCAGCTTCCACGGGGTGAACGGGCTGGTCGGCGAGACCAGCACGTCGACCTGCTCGTAGGCCTTGTCGAAGTCGCGCGCGATCAGCGTACGGACCTTCAGCGCCTGGCCGTAGTACGCGTCGTAGTAACCGGCCGACAGCGCGTAGGTGCCGATCATGATGCGGCGCTTGACTTCCGGGCCGAATCCGGCGGCGCGGGTGGCCGCCATGACCTGCTCGGCACTGTGCGACCCGTCGTCGCTGACGCGCAGGCCGTAGCGCATCGCGTCGAAGCGGGCCAGGTTGGACGACACCTCGGACGGCATCACCAGGTAGTAGGCCGACAGCGCGTATTCGAAGTGCGGACAAGACACTTCGATCACCTCGGCGCCGAGTTCCTTCAGCACCGCGACCGCGGCGTCGAAGGATTCGAGCACACCCGGCTGGTAGCTGTCGGAGTGAAGTTCCTTCACCACACCGACTTTCACACCGCTCAGGTCACCCTTGGCGCCTTCGCGGGCCGCGGCGACGACCGGTGCCACCGGCACGTTGCGCGAGGTGGAGTCGCGCGGGTCGTACCCGGCGATCACCTCGTGCAGCAGCGCGGTGTCGAGCACCGTCCGCCCGCACGGGCCGCCCTGGTCCAGCGAGGACGCGCAGGCGACCAGGCCGTAACGCGACACCGTGCCGTAGGTCGGCTTGGTGCCGACGGTCGCGGTCACCGCGGCGGGCTGACGGATCGACCCGCCGGTGTCGGTGCCGATGGCCAGCGGCGCCTGGTTCGAGGCCAGCGCGGCCGCGGAACCACCGCCGGAGCCGCCGGGGATGCGGGTGGTGTCCCATGGGTTACGGGTGGGGCCGTACGCGGAGTTCTCGGTGGACGAACCCATCGCGAACTCGTCCATGTTGGTCTTGCCGAGGATCGGGATGCCCGCCGCGCGCAACCGGGTGGTCAGCGTCGCGTCGTAGGGCGATACCCACCCCTCCAGGATCTTCGATCCACAGGTGGTCGGCATGTCGGTGGTGGTGAATACGTCCTTGAGCGCCAACGGAACTCCGGCCAGCGGCGACGCGGGCGCGGCACCGGAGCCGATCGCCGAATCGACCGCGGCGGCCGCTTCGAGCGCCTGCTCCCCCGCGACGTGCAGGAACGCGTGGTACTCGCCGTCGACCGCGCCGATCCGATCCAGATGTGCCTGGGTGACCTCGACCGAGGACACCTCGCCGCCGTGAATTTTGTCGGCAAGCTCGGCAGCAGAAAGCGTGGTCAGGTCGGGCCCACCCGTCTCCCGGCCACCGCCCCCCATCGGATCGCTACGCGATGCGGCGTTCATTCGGCCTCTCCCAGAATCTGCGGAACCACGAACTTCTGCTCCTCGGCCGCCGGGGCGCCGGACAGCGCTTGCTCCGGGGTCAGGCAGGGCACGACCACATCGGGCCGGGTCACGTTCGTCGTCGGGTTCGGCGACGCGGTGGCCGGGACATCGGCGGCGGCGACCTCGGAAATGGTCCGCACGTGGCTCAGGATCGAATCCAGCTGACCGGCGAACTGATCCAGTTCGGCTTCGGACAGCGCGAGCCGGGACAGCCGGGCGAGATGTGCTACCTCGTCACGGGAGATGGCGGGCACCGCGGGACCCCTTTCGGCTTCGGTGTCAACAGTGGGGATCGCGTCGCAGGGACGCAACAGGATACGGCCCACCCGAAACGGACACGCCATATCCAACCGGTACAGCCTAGCCACCGCCGCCGACCCAACCCCCGCCGCCCATGCCTCGGCCCACACGATCACGCCGCACGGCCGCACCCGGATACCGCTACTTCGATGCAGGATCGGAGCTGCGATATCTCGACCCCAGCGCGATCGCGACCTAGGGACACAAAGGAATACGGCCTAATCGCCCGAACATCGCATATCGGACGCAGCCTAGCCACAACAGTGCGACACCGGACGCTCATGTCCGAACCCGGCGGTAGGCTTGGCGGGCCGCGCACGGCAATGATTCGGTCGATCCGGTTCGACGACACGGTTTCCCAACTAGCTCGACACGCCGTATTGTCACGAAATCGCCGCGTGGCGTACATCACTGGCCGTACTTCGAGTCGTTTACCGGGGCGCGGGGGTGTAAGTATTGCGTGACCCGGGTATCCGTTCAGAGCCTCGGCCGCCCTAGGAAAGGAACGCACGTGTCGTATCTGCTCCGCGTGCAACTTCCGGATCGACCGGGAAGCCTCGGTGCCCTCGCGCTCGCACTCGGCTCCGTCGGCGCCGACATTCTCTCGTTGGACGTGGTGGAGCGCGGCGCCGGTTTCGCCGTCGACGACCTGGTCGTCGAGGTGCCGCAGGGCGCGCTGCCCGACACCCTGATCACCGCCGCCGAATCGATCGGCGATGTGCGCGTCGACTCCATCCGCCCGTACTCCGGCGTGCTGGACACCCATCGCGAACTCGAACTCATCGACCAGGTGGCCAGCGCCAAGGACGACCGGCTGCAGGTGCTCGTCGACGGCGTGCCCCGGGTGCTGCGCGTCGGCTGGAGCACCATCATCGACATGGGTCCGCAGGGCGCCTACCGGGTGGTCGGCAGCCCGAGTGCGCCGGAGACACAAGCGGGTTCGGCGCCGTGGATGCCGTTGGAGAAGCCCGCCATCCTCGATCCCGAATCCGAGTGGGTCCCCGAGATCTGGCGCGACATGGATACCAAACTGGCCGCCGCACCCCTGGGCAACACCGGCAAGGTGCTGCTGCTCGGCCGCCCCGGCGGACCCGACTTCCGCCCGTCGGAAGTGGCTCGACTCGGCTACCTCGCCGGCATCGTCGCCACCGTCCTCGGCTGACTTTTCGCGGTCGAAATATCGCACTCCCAACGAGACAACCGCACGAACAGCGGTGCCGTTGGGCGTCAGTTCTGGAGGTCCAGGCGCAGGACGGTGAGTAATTCGCCCGAAGGGGTGTGCCAGTCGCGGTCCGGTGTCGGGACGAAACCGAAACGGTCGTAGATGCGGCGTGCATCGATCATGGCGGGCATCGTGGTGAGGGCTACGGCGTGGAACCCTTCCGCCTTCGCGATGTCGATCACGGTGCGCACCAACGCCGTTCCCGCACCGAGCCCACGCGCCGACTTCGACACGGCGAGCATGCGGAACTCGAGTTCGCCGGGACGCGCGATCTCCGCGTAGGGAGTACCGGGGCGGGCGACGGTGAGCGAGCCGACGATCCGGTCGGCGTGCGTGGCCACCAGGAGTTGCGCGGAGGCGCCGCGATGCGCGGTGTCGGCCAGCTCGGCCGCGTACGGGGTGTCCGCGTGCACGAAACCGTCGCCGACGTAGACCTCGACGGTCAGCTCACCGATCGCCGGGTACTCGTCCGGCCGGGCCGTCCGGATCACCAAACCCGCGTTCTCGACACCGATACCTGCCTTCGCATCCATACCTGGCATGGTGCCATTCGACGTAGCACGGTCTACGTCACACATGCCTTCGTCAGGATCCGAGACCAGGCCGGGCGCCGGGATGCACGATCTGCCAGCGCTCCGGCTTGCCCGCCGGGTAGGCGACGGTGATCAGATCGCCGATCGACGGCCACGCGTTGACGTCCCACGCGAAGCGCCCGTACACGACGGTCCCCTGCACCGTCGGGCCGGTCACGTTGCCGGTAATGGTCACGAACTGCTCACCCGCCAGATCATCCGGACGCGGGCTCACACCGGTGACGTAGAGCGTGCCGGTCTCCCCCGTCGCGGGCCGAAAGCCGCCGCGACCGCGCAGATAGACCGCGACCACCCCGGCCAGGGCGATGATCATGATCAACAGCATTCCGAACTCCAGCATGTGCCCATGCTATTGCGCCCGGCGGGCGATCTCGCACATCCGCCGGTCGCTACACCGTGGCGAGCTCGCTGGTGCCGTGCTCGGTGCGGCGGACCTGCCAGACCGCGCTGCGGGTGCGCGAGGAGCGCCCGTTGCCGCGATCGATCAGCGCGCGGTTGTTCGTGGTGTAGATCAGTTGGGCGCCATGGGAATTGGTTTCCGGATTCTGGAAAAGCTGGATCAGCCGGTCGGTCTCCTCGGCGGGCAGCCGCGCGCCGATGTCGTCGATGGCGAGCACCCGGCCCGAGTCCAGGGCGTCGAGCATGGTCGGCAGCACCCGCAGCAGCGACTGGGTCGCGGCGGATTCGTCGGTGATGTCGAACGGGTTCGCGATGCCGTCGTGCACCAGGCCGAGGCCCACCCCGCGCCGGGCAACCATCCGCGCGTACAACGCGTCCCTGGCGGCCTTCAGATTGGTCAGCTCGCGCTCCAGCAGCACCGGGGTGAAGCCGTTCTCCTGCAGCAGCCGGTCGGCGAAGCCGGGCGAGGTGGCGCACAGTTCGATCTGTTTGCCGAGCGCGGCGATGTCGGCGTCCAACTCGCGCAGGTAATCCGCGTACATCGGATCGTTCTCCGCGATGAGCAGATCGGCGATGCCGAGTTCGGCGGTGCGCAACAGCATGAGCAGGCGCGCCGCGTGCTCCGGCGACCGGGAGATGTGACCGCCGAGCCGGTGCGCGATGGCGGCCGGGTCGGCCGGACCGAGCTGCACCTCCAGCATCGACTCGAACCAGCGGTAGGCGGGCACCAGCGCATCGGCGTACATCTGCCCGGCGAGGCTGAGCAGCAACGCATTCGGGCGCACCAGCGGCACCAGCGCGGCGATCCCGTAGCGCGCCGCCTCGAACATCGGCCCGATCTTGATCTGGTCGCCGTTGCGCTCGAACACGATTCGCTTGCGCGAGCGCGGCTGGGTGTACAGCCATTCGGCCGTCACGTCCGCGTTGTCGAGGCGGAACCCGTAGGTGTACGGCACCCCCTCGGCGACGAATCCGGCGACGAATTCCGAAGGGCGGTCCGGGAATCCGAGATGCGGCGAACGCGCCGGTCCGGCGTAGGGATCCCAGCCGGTCACCGAGTGCAGCACCGCGTCGCGCATCTGCGCGAGCGCATCGATCAGGTTCGTCTTGCCCGCCGCGGCGGCACCGTGGATGGCGGTTACCGGCACGGCCACCGGTCCACCGCCCTTGGTCAACCGCAATTCCTGCCCCTCGGCCAGCGATCTGTGATTCGTCACCTGAAAACTGCGCAGCATCCCGACATCCTTTCGTCCCCGCCGCTATGCCGCGACAGCAGGGCTTACCCGCGCGTACCGCGAACAAGCCCGGAAAGGATTCATAGCTGATGCGCATAGTGCCCGCATTAGTAGTAGGAGCGGACCGATCCCCGACAAAGACGCTGGTTACGGGTTAGCATGCTGGACGCCACGACTTGTTCGTGTGCCGTTATTGCTGGAAACGTTCGACACTGATGGGTAACGATAGGTATGACGGTTCGTCGTCTGGTATTCCGAAGCTCCGTCGCCGCCGCCATCGGCTTGGGGTCGATTGTGGTCGTCGCGCCACAGGCCGTCGCCGAGACGTGCGCGGACGGCTCCGCTCGAATCTTCTTCTCCAATGCCGAGCCCCGCTGTCAGACGGGAAGCGCGAGCTACAGCGCGGAGACGATCTCGAAGGTGTGCTCGATGACGGGGGCCGATGTCGTCGCCGAGGCCATCTACCTGAACGCCAAGAAGCAGCCGGTCCCGACGCGGCTCGAACTGAGCAATGGCACCTGCGGGCGATTCATCATCGGGGGCCAGCAGAGCGCCACCGTCTCCGTCACCCCCAACTGACACCGCCCACCTGCCCCGGCCCGCACCGCCCGCGCAGTAGCAAGGCACTGTCGCCGAACTCGTGCCAGAGATACCCCGTGTCCAATGCCGCCGAATAGGCCGCGTGCACGGCGTTTTCGCCGGCCACCGCGACCAGCAGATCCAGGTGCGAGGCTCCGGGCGCGTGCCAGCCGGTGATCAGCCCGTCGACCACGTGGGCCGGGCGATCGTCGCCGAGGACCAGCTCGGTCCAGCCGCGCGCCGCGCGCACCCGGCCCGACGGATCGGCCGCGGTCTCCAGCGCACGGGTCACCGTGGTGCCGACCGCGATGATGCGACCGCCCGCCGCCTTCACGTCGTTCACCGTGCGGGCGGTCGAATCCGAGACGACGAAGCGTTCCGGGCTCGGCGGTTCACCCGCCTCCGGCGAGGACACCCCGGTATGCAGGGTGATCGGCGCGATCCCGACACCGGCGGCGATCAGATCGAGCACCAGACGTTCGGTGAACGGCCTTGCCGCGCTGGGCATTTCCGCACTTCCAGGAACGCGACCGAAGACCGTTGCGTAGTACGAGACGGACCATCGTTGCGGGACATAGGAATAGGTGATCGGGTAGCCGTAAACCTCGAGCAGGCACCGTGGATCAGTGCTGACGTCGACGACCCACAGGCGCCGCGCACCGGCCAGCCAGGGTGCGCGGAGCGTGGCTCGCGCGCCCTCCGGCAGCTGAATGACCATTCCTGCCGAAAGCTCCTCCGCGGGATAGGGAGTGCGCGCGGTGGTGCGCACCTCCACCACCCAGCCGCCGTCGTCCAGCCAGGTCGCGAAGTGCAGGGCGATCGGCTTGCCGCCCGTTCTGCCGTCGACTGCCGCGGCGAGGGTGGCCGAATTATTCACCACCACAAGGTCTCCCGGACGCAGGTGCTGCGGAAGTTCCCGAAACTGCGCGTGCGTGAGCTGATCTCCGGCCACCAGCAAGCGGACCTCGTCGCGGGCTAGTCCGCGCGCCTCCGGCGGGGCGACGGCATTGCGTTCGGGCGGCAGGACGAACGAGCGCTGCGCCAGCGTGACCGTCATGAGGCGCGGCCCACCGCGAAATCGGCTGCGACATAACGCGCGTTCTTGGGTTTCTCGTCCAGTAGTCGCAACAGCGCGGGCACCACCGTGTCCGGTTCGGGCCGGTCGGAGATGTCGTCGGCGGGGAAGGCCGCCTGGTGCATCTCGGTCCGCATGTCGCCGGGATCGAAGGCATAGATGGACAGCTCGGGATGCTCCGCGCCCAGGATCGCGGTGAGCTGATCGAGTGCCGCCTTCGACGAACCGTAGCCGCCCCATTCGGGATACGGCTCGATCGCGGCGTCGGAGCTGATGTTCACCACGCTGCCGCCTGGCGCCAGCAGCGGCAGCGCGAACTGCAGCACCGCGAGCGGGCCGAGGACATTCGTCCGATAGACCAGGTCGAGTTCGTCGAGCGGGTAGTCGGCGAGTCGGACCAGCGGGCTCGGCCCGAGCCTGCTCGCATTGTTCACGACCAGCGCGAGTTGCCCTGCGCTCCTTGCGGTTTCGGCCAGCAGCGCCCGATGCGCCGGGTCGGTCACATCGCCGGGAATCGCGATGAACGCGGCGCCGAGTTCCTCGGATACCCGCGCCAACCGCTCGGCCCGCCGGGCGGTGCCGATCACCCGCCAGCCGCGTTGCACGAGTGTGCGACCGAGCGCCAGCCCGAATCCGGCGGACGCGCCGGTGATCAGTGCGGTGGGACGAACCATGAGAACCTCCTGGTAGTTGCCTACCGCTCCATCCTCATACCTGAAGTGAAGTTCAGGTCAAGCGCTGTTCGCCGACGGCACACATCGTCGGCGAAGACCGGTTGCTCGCTTACTCTTCCGCGTCCGCGTCCGCGTCCGCGTCGGCGTCGGCGTCGGCGTCGGCGTCGGCGTCTGTCGCCGGTGCGACCGCTTCCGGGCCGGCCTCCAGCAATAACCGAAACCCGTCCTCGTCGAGAATCGGCACGCCGAGCTCCTCCGCCTTCGCGGCCTTGGTCCCCGGCGAGTCACCGATCACCACGAACGCGGTCTTCTTCGACACCGACCCGGCGGCCTTGCCACCGCGAACCAGGATCGCTTCCTTGGCGCCGTCGCGGGAGAACCCTTCCAGCGAGCCGGTCACCACGATGGACAAACCCTCCAGGGTGCGTTCGATGGACTCGTCGCGTTCGTCGGCCATCCGCACGCCGGCATCACGCCACTTGTCCACGATCTCGTGATGCCAGTTGGCGGTGAACCATTCCGCGACCGCGGCGGCGATGGTGGGGCCGACGCCGTCGGCGGCGGCCAGCTCCTCGGACGAGGCGTGCTGAATGCGGTCGAGGCTGCCGAATTCGCGGGCGAGCACCCTGGCCGCGGTGGGGCCGACGTGCCGGATGGACAACGCGACGAGCACCCGCCACAGCGGCCGGTTCTTGGCCGTGTTCAGGTTCTCCAGCAGCCGCTTGCCGTTCGCGGACAGCTCGCCGTCCTTATTGGCGAACAGCGTGGTGGTGAGCAGCGCCGCCTCGTCGAGGTCGAAGAGGTCGCCCTCGTCGGTGATCGCGTGCGACTTCAGCAGATCATTGGCGGCCTCGTAGCCGAGCGATTCGATGTCGAACGCGCCGCGGCCGGCGACATGGAACACCCGCTCGCGCAGCTGCGCCGGGCAGAACTGCTGGTTGGGGCAGCGAATATCGACGTCGCCCTCTTTTTGTGCCGCCAATTCGGTGCCGCACGCCGGGCAGTGCGTCGGCATCACGAATTCGCGCTCCGCGCCGGTGCGCGCGTCGACCACCGGGCCGAGCACCTCCGGGATCACATCGCCCGCCTTGCGGATGGTGACCGTGTCGCCGATCAGTACGCCCTTGCGCTTGACCTCCGAGGCGTTGTGCAAGGTGGCCATCGAGACCGTCGAGCCCGCGATAGAGACCGGTTCCATCACCGCGAACGGGGTGACCCGGCCGGTGCGGCCGACGTTCACCTCGATGTTCAGCAGCTTGGTGGTCGCCTCCTCGGGCGGGTACTTGTACGCGATGGCCCAGCGCGGGGCCCGCGAGGTGGAGCCGAGGCGACGCTGCAGCGCCATCTCGTCGACCTTGATCACCTGGCCGTCGATCTCATGCTCGATGTCGTGCCGGTGCACGCCCCAGTACTCGACGCGCTCGATGACGGCGTCGATGCCCTGCACCAGCCTGGTGTGCTCGGACACCGGCAGACCCCACGCGGCGAGCGCGCGGTAAGCCTCGTGCTGCGAGGCAGGGGCGTAGCCCTCGATGCGACCGAATCCGTGGCAGATCATCCGCAGCCTGCGCCGGGCGGTGACCGCCGGATCCTTCTGCCGCAGCGAGCCCGCCGCGGTATTGCGCGGATTGGCATACGGCGGTTTACCTTCGGCCACGATGGCCGCGTTGAGCGTCTCGAAATCTTCTAGCCGCATGTACGCCTCGCCGCGCACCTCGAGCAGCGTCGGGAGCGGGAATTCGGCGGTCGGCGTGAGCTCGCCGGGGATGTCCTCGATGGTGCGGGCGTTGAGCGTGACGTCCTCGCCGGTGCGCCCGTCGCCGCGGGTGGCGCCGCGCACCAGCCGCCCGTTCTCGTAGACCAGGTTGAGCGCGACACCGTCGATCTTCACCTCGCACAGATAGTGCAGATCGGATCCGGTTTCGACCTCCACCCTGGCCGCCCAGGTGCGCAGCTCGTCGAAGTCGAACACGTTGTCCAGCGACAGCATCCGCTCGAGATGATCGACCGCGGTGAAGTCGGTCGCGAAGCCGCCGCCGACCAGCTGGGTGGGCGAATCCGGGGTGAGCAGATCGGGATGCTGCTCCTCCATCGCCTGCAACCGCCGCAGCAACGTGTCGAACTCACCGTCGGTGATGATCGGTGCGTCGCGCACGTAGTAGCGAAACTGATGCTCGCGCACCTCGTCCGCCAGCCGCTGCCACTCGACGCGCTGTTCCGCCGTCGCCGGGGCCGCCGCGCTCGCGCCATCGTTCACCGCACCACTGTCACTCACCCAACGCACATTAGCGGAGGCCACCGACATCCCACGGCAGTGTTAGCGCACGTCGCAGCACTGGATGTCAGGTGCGGGCCTACGACGACCACCAGCGGGTCAGGCGATCCCCGACGGCTCCTCGAAGGTGAGCGACTCGGGGTCTTCGGCGTAGGCGCGAGCGACCTCGGCAGTCAGGCTGACGGCCTTGCGGGCCCAGGTCAGCGACGCGGTGCCGAGGCCGCAGGCGGGACTGACCAGGACCTGAGTGGCCAGCGTGGTGCGCGCGAAGCCGAGGCGGTCGATGAGCCGGACACCCGGTTCGGCGATGTCGCGCCAGGTCGGCGGGCTGGCGGGGGCGGTGGTCGGGACGAGGCCGAGAACCAGATGTTTGCCGGCGTCCAGAATTTCGCCGATGCTGTCGAGGTCGCGGGTGCCGATCGTGGCGACGTCGAATCCGATCGCGGCGGCGGTACTTCGGCGCAGGAAGGCGAGGGCGGGCGGTTCGGCGCAGCTGTGGATCAGAACCGGCGCGGACTGCGTGGCGATCATCGTGTCCAGGATGGCGAGCGCTTCGGGCTCGGGCATCGACCGGACGCTGTCGAGCATGCTGACGCCACTGAGGGCGCCTTCGAGTACGGCGTTCAGCGACGGTTCGTCCAGTTGCAGCACAACTTCCGCGCCGAGTCTTTTGCGGACCTCGGCGACATGATTCACCAGGCCTTCGGCCAGGGATTCCGAAAGATCGCGCAGCGCACCGGGATCGGTGACCGCCAGGTGTCCGTTCGGCAGCTCGACCTGAGCCGCGAGAGTCAGCGGACCGGCCACCTGCAGCTTGATCGGACGGCCCGAGCCCGCCGAACCCGCTGTCTCCCATGCCTCTTCGAGGGCGTCGAGGTCGCCGCGGAGCAGATCGCGAGCGCGTCGGGACACCCCGCCCGGACGCGGCGCGAGCCGATAGCCCCGGGTGGTGGTGTCGAATCGCATGTCGACCAGCAGCGCCGACATCCGGCCGATCATGTCCGCGCCCGCGCCGCGACCCGGAAGTTCCACCAGATGTGGCAGATCCGGCAGTTCGCCGAGCACGGTGGTGGCGGCCTCGCGGGGCTCCACTCCCGGCCAGGAACCGACGCCGGTCGCGATCCCGCCGCGCAATCCGCTCGATGCGGGGTGGTCCTCGGCGTCGCTCACTCGGTCGATGTCAGTGCCTTTCGCGTTCTGGTACACCGTTGTTCGCTTCCGTCAGTCGATCGTGGTGCGCCACCGGAGGCCCGATCGCGGTCTGATCAGTGTGCGAGGCAGACTCGCCGACCGGCCGCGATCCGGTGCGAATCGCCGCCCTGCGACGCGGCCTCGGGGTAACCCTCGCACATCGGCGCGCGGGCCGGGCTCACCGCGTGGCGGCGGACCCGACGTCGCTGCCGAGCGCGGCGCTCTCGACGCCGCCGGTACCGGAGATGGTGCCGCTGCCGATCACCAAGTCTCCCAGCTCATCCGGGCGATACAGCACCACCGCCTGGCCGCGCGCGACGCCGGTCAGCGGCGCGCGCAGGCGGACGGACAGCCCGTCGCCGACCGCCTCGGCGATGGCCGGCGCGGTGCCACCGTGCGCGCGCACCTGCACGACGCACTCGATCGGCCCGTCCGGTGCGGCACCGGAGGTCCAGATCGCGCGCTCCGCCTCGATGCCCCACACCTGCAGGTCCTCGACCGAGCCGACGCGGACGGTGCCGGAATCGGGATCGATGCCGGTCACGTAGCGCGGCTTACCGTCAGCGGCCGGGCCTGGCAGCCCAAGCCCCTTGCGCTGACCGATCGTGAACCCGTGCACGCCTTCGTGATCCGCGAGCTTCTGGCCGTCGGCATCGACCACGGCACCGGGCCGGATGCCGATCTTCGCGCCGAGGAACGCTTGGGTGTCGCCGGACGGGATGAAGCAGATGTCGTGGCTGTCCGGCTTGTTCGCGACGGCCAGCCCACGCTCGGCGGCTTCTTCGCGAATCCGCGGCTTCGGGGTGTCGCCGACGGGGAACATGGCGCGCGACAGCTGCTGCGCGTTCAGCACCGCGAGCACGTAGGACTGGTCCTTGTCCGCGTCGACGGCCCGGCGCAGCACGCCGTCGTCGAGCCGCGCGTAGTGACCGGTGACCACGGCGTCGAAGCCGAGGGCGAGCGCGCGATCGGCCAGTGCGGAGAACTTGATCTTCTCGTTGCAGCGCAGGCACGGATTCGGCGTCTCACCGGCCGCGTAGGCGGCGACGAAATCGTCGATCACGTCTTCCTTGAAGCGATCGGCGAAATCCCAGACGTAGAACGGGATGCCGAGCACGTCGGCGGCCCGCCGCGCGTCACCCGCGTCCTCCTTCGAGCAGCAGCCACGCGACCCGGTACGCAACGTGCCCGGCGACGCGGACAGCGCGAGATGCACGCCTACCACCTCGTGCCCGGCTTCGACGGCACGCGCCGCCGCCACCGCCGAATCAACACCACCACTCATCGCGGCAAGTACTCGCATCAAACACCTCCCTTCGCACCGGCCAGACCCGCGGCCCTGGCCCGCTCAACCACCTGGGGCAAGACACCCAACAACGCGTCCACATCGGCGCGAGTCGAGGTGTGCCCCAACGAAAAACGCAGCGACCCGCGGGCCTGCCACTGTTCGACACCCATCGCGATCAACACGTGGCTCGGCGACGCGACACCCGCGGTGCAGGCCGACCCGGTCGAACACTCGATCCCCGCCGCGTCCAGCAGCATCAGCAGCGAATCGCCTTCGCAGCCGGGGAAAGTGAAGTGCACGTTGCCGGGCAGCCGCCGGTCGCCGGGGGCGCCGTTGAGCACCGCGTCCGGCTCGATGGCCAGCACGCCGTCGATCAGCGCGTCCCGCAACGCGGTCAATTCCGCGGTGCGCGTGGGCAATTCGATCGCCGTCTGGCGCAGCGCGGTGGCCAGGCCGACCGCGGCCGCGGTGTCCGACGTGCCGGAACGCAGGTCACGTTCGTGCCCGCCACCGTGCAGCAGCGGCACACACGGCACCTGCCTGCCGAGCAGCAGCAGGCCGACGCCGTGCGGCCCGCCGACCTTGTGCCCGGCGAAGCTGGCCGCCGACAATCCGCTCGCGGCGAAGTCGATCGGCAGTTGGGCCGCGGCCTGCACCGCGTCGCTGTGCATGGGCACGCCGAATTCCTGTGCCACGGCGGCCAATTCGCCGATCGGCTGGATGCTGCCGACCTCGTTGTTCGCCCACATGACGGTCACCAGCGCGACGTCGTCGGGGTTGGCCGACAGCGCGGCGCGCAGCGTGCTTGGCGAGACGACGCCCTCGGCGTCCACCGGCAGCCAGGTCACCCTGGCGCCTTCGTGCTTCTCCAGCCACTCGACCGCGTCGATCACCGCGTGATGCTCGACCGAGCTGACAATGATCCTGGTCCGGCGCGGGTCGGCATCCCGGCGCGCCCAATAGATGCCCTTGACCGCCAGATTGTCGCTCTCGGTCCCGCCGGAGGTGAAGATGACCTCCGAGGGCCGGGCGCCCAGATCGGCGGCGATCGACTCGCGCGCCTCCTCCAGCGTCCGCCGGGCGACGCGGCCCGAGCCGTGCAGCGACGACGCGTTACCCGCCGTGCCGAGCGCAGCCGTCATGGCCTCGATAGCGGCAGGAAACATCGGAGTGGTGGCCGCATGATCGAGGTAAACCGTATGGGCCGCCGCACCGTGGCCCGGACCCGAGTAACCCGCCTTCATGACCAAATAAGCCTATCCCAGCGTTGACCTGCACACCTTGGGGGTGCCCCTTGCCGTATACGTGGTATCGACGATTCACCCACGATGCGCAACCCGCGGCCGGCCCGCCGGTATTCCCGGTACCGGCGCGTCCTTGCCACACGGCCATCGTGTCCCGAACCGCTCGAGTAGTTCCGAGTGGAACTCGCTGTGCCGGGATGCGGGCCATGGGGCCCGTTGCTGTTCTCGGTGGTCAGCCTGCTGGCACTGGGCGTGTCCGGGTATCTCGTTGGGATGCTCGCTTATTGCTTCTGCGTGCGGGTCGCAGACGAGAAGACGCGGGCCGCCGGATACCGGAACTCGGCGTAATCCGAATTCCGTGATGCCGCGCCGATCCGCAACACCGTGCCGGAATAGATTGCCGAGTAACCTATTTCGGCTGGTCAGCACAATTAAAGCGTCCGGGTTGCCAATACTTGCCGATTCGAGATTGTGTCGCATGGGTGTTCCCGCATCGGGTATCCGGCGGGCATATCCCCACCCGTGGAAGGTGTTTTCAATGGCTTCTTGGCTTACTCGCTTCGCTTTGCCCGTGGCATTGGCGGGAGCGGCAACGCTTGCGGCGACAGGATCGGCGTCGGCAGAGCCTGCCAGCGTGTCGATCAACGGCAACATGCAGGTAATAGGAATGAACATCCTGCACATCGAGGCACAGGGGCAGGGTGACGGCCCCGCAACCGGCACCTATATGGCCGCTGGTGAGCTCGGGAGCATGCCGCTCCCGGTGAAGGTAACCGGCCCCGTCACGTGCCTGACGGTCAACGGCAACACCGTGTCGCTGGTGTATCCCATCACCACCGTCCAACCGGTGATGGTCTTCGCACCCGATGCCATGGCGATCCAAATCACTGTCGCCAAGGGCCAGAACGGCCAACCGAACATGATCGGCTACGGCGTCCCCATGCCGACGAGCATGCTCCAAACCTGCAACCCGGGCCCGACCCCGCTGATGTTCGACGGAACGATCGACATCCGCTAGCCCGAAGCCGCTGGATCGGACCGTATTTCGTGGCGGGATACGGTCCGACGCCAGCGCACGCGATTCCCCGGCTAAGCCTGCCTCACCCTGGCGCTACAACTCGCTCGGTAGCGCGCAGCGACTGGTCACCGAACATCCCAGGCCATGGCTTGCGGATGTTCGCGGTCGTGATCGATCGCCCCGACGCCGCGCGGGCCGCAATTCCGCAGAATTGGCTACCGCATAGTTACCCTTTGTGGGTGGCTCAGGAGACCAAGGTCGCTCCATCGGGTAAATCGTATGCCCGGTGGCTTTGGGTGGTATCGCTCACGCTGACGGCGCTATTCGCTTGCGGCACAGTGTATTCTTGGCGTAACGCCGGACACCACCAGATGACCGACAGCCCGGTTGGCGCGGTCGTGCACAACGACGACGAGGTAAACCGCACTGTTGCCGAACGCTTCCCCAGCGACACGACGGTGTATCGGCTACCCACCGGCGTGATGTTGAATTCGATCGAGTTCAACAATGCCTACACCGTCAAGGTCTCGGGATATGTCTGGCAGGTCATCCCGCCCGGATTGCCCGACAATGTCACCCACGGTGTCGTGTTCCCCGAAGCCGAGGACCAGATGGCGGCGGCGAAGCGGGCCACCGGCTTCACCGTCCCCTACGGTCGAGTCGATGTCTTCCCGTTCACCGCGCGGATTCGCCAGCAGTTCGACTATCGGAACTATCCACTCGATCATCAGAACGTCTGGCTGCGCATGCGCTCGGCCGATCCGTCGCAGCCGGTTCAGCTGGTACCGGACTTCAAGGCGATCCCCTCGCACCTGTCGAAGTCCGACGAGTTCGTCGGCTTGACCCGCACCATCGTGCTCGGCGATTGGACGCCGAGCTACACGGCTTTCAGCCTGTTCCACGAGGCGAACGAATACTCCGGCAACGACTCCGGATTCCAAGCTGCCGAACTGTATTTCAACGTGGGTATCGAGCGAAATATCACCGGCCCGCTGATCGGGCGAATCGTGCCGGTAGTGCTGTTGGCGCTGTTGCTGTTCCTGTCGCTGTTCGTCATCACCACCGACCCCGACCGCCGCACCATCTCGGGCTTCACCGCGTTCGCCATCATCGGCTTCTCCGTGAGCACCGTCCTTGTCGTCGCCGTCAACGACAATGCCGTCCGCGCCGAGACCGGCTCGACCGGCATCGCCTACATCGAATGCTGGTATTTCGCGCTCTATCTGATGACCCTGCTCATCGCCGTCAACGCCACCTTGCTCATCACCGGGGCGCAACGTCGCATAGTCACCTGGCACGAGAACCTGCTGCCGAAACTACTGTTCTGGCCGTTGTTCACCGGCGTGATGTGCGCCAGCGCGTTGTACGTGCTCCGCTGACGGTTCGCCGTGCCCGCTTACCCGCCGACCGCTTCGACCCGGCGGCCTCGACCGCGCAACACGGGACGCAGCCGACGAGGCGGCCTGCGGACCTCTGGTACGTCCGAGGCGACCGACGGGTCCTGGACCCTGGTCTTGCCCGCCTCGATCCACACCGTGGCGTCGAGGGCACCGTGCCGCGACAGCTCCGCGCCGCGGATCGCGGCCGCACAGCGACGCGCCAGATCGCGTCGATCGGAACCCGGCTGCTGCACCGGTTCCAGGACCACCTCGGCGACCATGCCGCGCGAACGCAGCACCCGACGGGCGGACGAGGCGAAGGTGTCCTCGCCGACGAATCCGGGCACCGTGCACTGGGCCCCGTGCCGATCCAGGTAGCGCAGCCGCACCGGCTGGGCCGGAGTCGCGGTGTCGATCGCCGCTTGGAACAGCGCGGGCCGCATGCTGCCGTACGCGCGACCACACCAGGTGGTGCCCTCGGGGAACACCGCGATCCGCTCGCCCGCGGTGAGCCTGGCACTGATCTGCGCGATCACCCCGGGCAGCGCGCGCAGCTTTTCCCGTTCGATCGGGATGACCCGCATCAGCGTCGCCAGCTTGCCGAGCACCGGCCAATCGACCATGTCGGCCCGAGCGACGAAGCCGAGCGGCTGCACCGCGGCGAGCGCGACGATATCGGTCCAGCCGATGTGCCCGACGACGACCATGACGCCGGTACCGGAGGGCCCATAAACGGCGGGCGCGGTGCTGCCCTCATCGACAGCACCGCGCTCGTCCGGGTCGATCCGGCGATCGACGACCCGCAATTCCATGCCGAGGCAACTCAACAACGTTCGCGCGTAACCGCGCTGCAGTCGTTCGCGTTTACCTTGTGGCGTAACCAGATTCACCATCGGAAAGCTGACGAGCAGCCCGGCGACGCCGAGCAGCCTGCCGATCACCCGGCCGGTGCCGACCTGGTCGATCGGCTCGATGCAGCCGAGCCCACACGGGCTCGACGGCATCCACGCGTGTGCGGTGGCCTGTGCGGGCGGCGCGTCGAAGACCACAGTCTCACCGTCCCCCGTCGAAGGTCGCGGCGGCGTCTTGTAATCGGTTCAGGTAGCGGGTGTTGATGGTGTCCAGGCCGAGGATGGCCACGAAGTCGGCCACCCCGAAGTCCGGGTCGTGCGCGGGCTCGCCGCAGATCTCCGCGCCGAGGCGCAGGTAGCCGCGCAGCAGCGGCGGCAGCTTGGGGCGGGCGGGCGGGGTCATGTCGTCGAGGGTTTTGCCGTCGACGACCACCGGGCGAATCGGGTGCACCCGCTGTTCGGGATCGGAGGCGTGCCTGCCGAGCAGCAGGTCGCGCACGCCGCGCACGTTCACGCCGGGTTCGTCGGTTGGGCTGTCCTGCATGGGCACCGAGACGCAGCCCATCACCCAGTCGTAACCGGTGAGCTGGATGTAGTGCAGGATGCCCGCCCACATCAGGGTGAGCACCGAGCCGTTGCGGTGGTCGGGGACGACGCAGGCACGGCCCATCTCGACGATCCGGCGCCCTGCCGGATCCAGTTGGGAGAGATCGAATTCCGTGGCCGTGTAGTAACCGCCCGCCGCGGCGACCTGGTCCGGCGGCAGCATTCGGTAGCAGCCGACGAAGTCGTCGGTGCGGTCGTCACGGACCAGCAGGTGATCGCAGTGCTCATCGAACCGGTCGGCGTCCAGGCCGGTGCCGTTGTCGGGGATATGGAATCCGGGCTCGCTCGCGAACACTCCGTAGCGCAGTCGCTGCGCCGCCGCGCGGTGTTCTGCGTCGGACGAGACGACCAGCGAGTACCGTGACCGTTCCACCCCGGAGTCCGTCGAGCGCGCCGGGGCTGTCAACACGGACGTAATAGTCATATCGTCAATGAACCCAGCCGCACACTGCGCTGGAGCAACCCCGAAGTGTCGCCGCGATGCCGGTTCGGTGAACGAGATGCTGATCACACCGAGCGTTCACCGGACCGTCGCGCCCCGTTCGTGCCCGCGCGCCGCTGCCGCGTCTTTTTCCTGATTAAACCCTTTTCGGCGAACACATTTCGACCTGCGGCGCCATCGCGAAAGAGCCGCATCGCGAAGACTTCGCGATGCGGCTATCGACGGAGGAGCTACCTCAAGCGGCCGTTCGCTCCACTGCGCGGGCCGGCTCGGCGGTCTTGTTCACCTCGGCGAAGCCGGGGCGGCCGGTGCCGATGAAGGCGACCAGCCAGGAGGCGACCGCGGCGAAGCGGTTGCGGAAGCCGACCAGGTAGAACAGGTGCACCGCGAGCCACATGAACCAGGCGATCAGGCCGCGGAAGGTGATCTTGTCGTTCAGCTTGGTCACCGCGCTGAACCGGCTGATCACCGCCATGCTGCCCTTGTCCCAGTACTTGAACGCGGTGCCCGCCTGCTTCTTTCGGCGAATGATGTCGGCGGCGTGCCTGCCCTCCTGCATGGCCACCGGCGACTGGCCCGGGTAGCCGTTCAGCGAGGTCATGTCGCCGATCGCGTAGATGTCGGCGTAGCCGCCGACGGTCAGGTCGGGATTGATCAACAGCCTTCCGGCCCGGTCGGTTTCGACGCCGGTGGCCTCCGCGAGCACCTTCGCGAACCCGCCGACCTGCACGCCCGCCGACCAGACGATGGTCTCCGCCGCGATGCCGCGTTCGACACCGCTCTTGTCCTTGACGGTGACCTTGTCCTCTTCGATGTCGGTGACGAAGGTGCCGAGCAGCACGTCGACACCGGTGCGGGTCAACGATTTCTTCGCGTATTCGGACAGTCCGCCGCCGAACGGCGGAAGCACCTCGCCGGCACCCTCCACCAGGGTGACCGAAACTTCTTGGTGGTAATACCTTTTCGCGAGTTCCTTCAGCTGACCGGCCACCTCGACGCCGGTCGCGCCCGCCCCGACCACCACGAAGCTCAGCAGCCTGCGCTTGGTCTCCTCATCGGCGCCCGCGGCCTCGGCGAAGACCCGCTGGATCTGCGCGCGCAGCAGCTTCGCGTCGTCGATGGTCTTGAGCGAAAAGGTCTTCTCGGCGAAATCGTCGCGGCCGAAGTAGGACTGGCTGGCGCCGGTGGCGGCGATCAGCGAGCCGTACCGGATCCGGCGCTGCTCGCCGTTGTGCTCATAAGTGACGATCGCCTTGTCCGGATCGATGGCGACCACCTTCCCGAGGCGCACGTCGGCCTCGCGGTGACGGCGCAGAATGGTAGCGATCGGCGGCGCGATCTCCTCCGATGCCAGCACACCGGTCGCTACCTGGTACAACAACGGTTGGAACAGGTGCTCCGGCGTGCTGGAGATCAGCACGTAATCGATACCCGACTTGGCAAGTTGCTTGGCGGCGGAAAGTCCGCCGAACCCCGATCCGACGATGACGACACCCGCGGTTTCGATTCCCGCATCCACGTACTGCATGACAGCCTCCTTCTCTCATTACCAACCGTCATCGGGAACGAAGATATTTCAGGAGTTAGGGCGCATAATTCAGATGACTCTTATCTCGATCCGTCATTAATCGGAGGCGCTGTGGAACTTCGGCAGCTCACCTACTTCGTGGCCGTCTGCGAGGAGCTCAGCTTCAGCGGAGCCGCCGCGAGGTGCTTTATCTCACAGTCGGCGATCAGCCATCAGATCTCCCGGCTCGAGCGCGATCTCGGCGTGCAGTTGTTCGAGCGCTCGACAAGATCAGTAGTGGCCACCGACGCCACCGCACGGCTACTTCCCCTTGCGAAACAGATGCTGAGCCTCGAGTCGGCGATCCGGGCCGCGGTGCGCACCGCCGGCCCGCGGATCCGGCTCGCCGCGAACATGTCCTTCGCGACCCGATCGCTGTCGGCGATCGCGGGCGCCCGCGCGACGCATCCCGAGGCGGAGATCGAGTTCGTGATCAAACCGTTCCGGCAGCGGATAACCGCGGTGGCCGACGGCGACTGCGACCTCGCGCTCATCCGCGGCAGCGTCGACCAGCCGGGCCTGGAGGTGGAGCAGCTGTGGGTCGAGGATCTGGTGATCGCCACCTCCAGCGCGCACCCGCTGGCCACCAGGGAGACGGTGACGCTGTCGGATCTGAGCCGGCATCCGCTGCTGCTGCCGCCCGAACAGGAACAGGTGCTGCTGCACACCGTGATTCGGTCCGCGTTCGCCGAGCTGCCCACCGGGCCGACCTTCGGGCCGCCGATCCCGCCCGATCACACCGCGACCTTGGAGCTGATCAATCGACCCGACGCGTGGACGGTCCTCTACGCGGAAAGCTCCACCGAGGGCTTGGTCGTGCTCGAACTGGCCGACCAGAAGTTGCGCATCCCGGTCTCCGCGGTGCTGCGCAGCGACGTCCGCCGCTCACCGATCCTCACCACGCTGCTCGCCGGACTCCATCGCTGAGTGACGGGCGAACGACCCCGAGCGGACTCAGGGTCGTTCGCTATCAATCCTTCAGTGCACGAGCGTGTTTCGCTCAGGCGTTCTCCCCGGCGAAGCTGCGGGCACCGATCACCATGAGCACCAAGGCAACCGCCACGGTAATGCCGGTGCCGAGGTAGACATCGGCACTGCCGAAGTCGCCGCGGAACAGCGCTCGTGCGGCATCGACGGTGTGCGAGAACGGGTTTACCTTCGCGATGTACCGCAGCCAATCCGGCCCGACAGCCATCGGCAGCAGGATCCCGGACAGCAGCATGATCGGCAAGGTCAGGGTGTTGAGCACGGAGGCAAGCGTGCCCTCGTCCCTGGCCCAGAGCCCCAGTGCGTAGGACGCCGACGCGAGACCGGCCGACATCACCGCGATCAGCAGCACCGACAGCACCAAACCCAGTGGGTCCGGCCGCAATCCGAACGCCAGCACCGCGACGCCGACCAGGACCAAGGCCTGCACGATCAGCACGACCATGTCCTTGAGCACCCGGCCGAGCAATAGCGCACCCCGGTCCGCGGGCGTAACCCGTTGCCGCTCTATGACTCCCGCACGCAGCTCGGAGATGATGGCGAATCCGGCATACAACGAACCCATCAGCCCGGTTTGAATGACCAGGCCCGGCGTAAGGATCTTCCACGGGTCGATATCGGTGCCGAGCGAGGGTGCGATCCCTTTGATCAACGGACCGAACAGCACCAGATACAGCACCGGTTGGGACAGCCCGATCATCACCCACATGGGGTTGCGCAGGTTGGCCCGCAGCTGAGACCAGAAGATCAGCCCGGTGTCGTGCGCGAACCTCATGATCGATTCCCTTCTCGCAGTGAACGTCCGGTGATAGTGAGGAAGACATCGTCGAGGCTCGGCCGTTTGACGGTGATCGCACCCGCCGCGATCCCCCGCTCGTCCAGCGCCCGCAGCAACGGCACGACCGCGGCGTCACCCCGCTCGACGGTCAGGTGCACCACCGTCACGCCCGCGTCCTCCGCGCGAACCGCCGACCGCGGCTGGAGCACCGCCTCGGCCACCTCGAGCGCGAGATCGGCTTGCTCGTCGGCGATTTCGAGGCTGACCACATCGCCGGAGATCCGCCGCTTGAGTTCGTCGGGCGAGCCCTCGGCGACGACGACGCCGTGGTCCATCACCAGCAGCCGGTCACAGAGCGCGTCGGCCTCGTCCAGGTAGTGCGTGGTGAGCACGACCGTGGTGCCCCGATCCCGCAGTCGCCGAATGTGTTCCCACAGGTTGGCCCGGCTCTGCGGATCCAGGCCGCTGGTCGGCTCGTCCAGGTAGATCAGCTTCGGGCCGTGCATGAGGCCGAGCGCGATGTCGACGCGCCGCCGCTGGCCACCGGACAGCTGGGCGCACTTGCGCCCGGCGAGGCCGTCCAGCTCGAGCGCCGCCATCAGCTCTTCGGCATTGCGCAGTGCCTGCGCCTTGTCGAGGCCGAAAAGCCTTGCCTGCAGCACTAATTCGTCAATGACGAGTTCTAGGTCGTTGGTCATGCCGCCCTGCGCGACATACCCGATCCGCGAACGCACGGTCCGCGCCTCGGTGCGCAGGTCGGCGCCGGAGATGGTCGCCTCGCCCGCGGAGGGCTCGATCAGCGTGCTGATCATCCGCAGGGTAGTTGTCTTGCCCGCGCCGTTCGGGCCTAGGAGACCGAGGATTTCGCCGTCGTGCACGGCGAAATCGACCCCCTTGACCGCCTCGACCGGACCGGTTCTGGTGTTGAAGGTTCGGGCAAGCCCACGCACCTCGATGACCGCGGTACGGGTGCGGCCACGAACAGTGTCGATTGTTTCCACGCCGCTTACGGTAGGAACAATCGACTAAATAGTCAAGCTTTACTATTCAGGCTTGATCATGACATCGGTGGTTCCCAGGTACTCATCCGGTCGTTCACGCCACCCCACACATCGAGTTCACCGGTTTCGATGCGTTCCAACGTCTTTCGCGACCAGTTCAGATCTGCTTTGATGTGGTCGGCGGTCAAGCGCATCGCATCGGCTACGTGGTGCGGCTCGGCCTCCGCGGGATTGCCACTGCCGGCCAAGATCCGAACCACGTCGCGTTCGACGAACACCAGCTCGGCCTCGAACTTGAGAATCCGGCTGCGCAACGCGGCGATGACGTCATCGCGCGGCGCGGCCGGAAAGAGTGCGACCGCGGCGAAGTACGGATTCTTCGGCTGCTCGGCGGAGAACAACGACTCGCGCAGCATCTCGCCGAACTCCTTCTCCCCCTCCCCGGTGAGCCGATAGGTGGTCCGCTCCGGCCGGGCCCCCTCCTGCGCGACCCCCTCGATCGCGATCAACCCGTCACGCTGCAAGGTATTCAGCGCGCCATAGATCGATCCCGGTTTCACATTCGCCCAATCGTCGGCATGCCAGGACAGCAGCTCACGCCGAACGTCGTACCCATGCACCGGTTGCAGCAGCCGGACGATGGCGAGCACCAGCATCCGAGTAGTAGGAACAGCCATACCCGCAGGCTATCGCACCTGCCGTGCCGCATTGGAACACGTTCCCCCACAACCAGTCCGGCCGACTGGAGACTTGGCCCCAAGTTTCGGAGCATCTATCGACACCGGCCGTTAACCGCCGACCGCGGTCAGATCCCGCGGTCCAGAAAGTTGGGATCTACATTGATTGTTCCGGTCAGCCGCCAAACACCACGCTCGAATATCAGATCGCCTGACACCACAATTGGCTGCTTGCTCTGATGCGCACGAATTGCCGACGCATAGTCCTCGCCGGTCAGCGGAACATGGACCTTTCGCGGGCGGCCGTCTACATGAGTAGACAACACGATACTGCTGGCCTCTTGATCCTCATCACCGGAATCATCTCGATTAAGGGTACGAACCGTTCCGAGCAGCGTCACATAACGAGGCGGCTCCTCGCGCCGAACCAACCGTTCCCGTACGCGGGGCAGACCTGCCATTGCATTGCGATCGACGATGATTCGCGAAGTACCGACGTCAGGGCGTGGCTCAGCGGCCGCCCAATCGAACGATAACTCCAGTGCGCGTAGCGTTTCTGGCTGGGTGAGCTCCTGCACAGACTCCACCAAACTTGCGCTCAAGCCCAGTTGCGCGGCCCGGTCGAGTGCACCTTCGTCCCAGTCGAGTGCAAGCTGTCGAGTCGACTGCAAACCAGTGGCCAGCGTCGTCATCACCTTGCGCGGAAAAGGCACAGTAGGCGACCCGTCCTCGTCTGACGGCAGAACTTCACCCAGACGAGTTACGACGGTGAATACGAAACTGCCCCGTTTCGTGTGTCCCAACCGGATGTCATCTTCGAGAAATTCGGTGACAATGGCTGACCTCCGACCGCGGTGCGAATTAGTTGGATCATCAGCAGTTGTAGCGGCGGCCCGCATCATAGTAAAAAGTGCTTCTAGAGTCTTCTCGGCTTGCCGAAAAGGGATTGTCCCATCCGTCATTTCCTGATCGAGCCGCACGAAGAAAAGATCGGCACGGGCCGCAACGATACGCTCGGCCAGCTGCCCGATATTCCAATCATAAATGGCGGCAAGAGCTTGAAGCGTGTCACGAAAACGCACAGGAAAGTCGGCATAGTCAGTAGCCAGCGGCAACATGACACGGCCCAGCGGACCGTCCGCGCCCGGAAGCCGCCAGATCTCTCTGACGTCTTGGTCCCGGGCCTCGAGCTGCCAATCGTGGCTCGCGAGGTACTGAGACACGGCGGGCGGCGACAAAGTGGAGGCGATCTCCTGGAGACCGTCGAGCGGAACCTCTTTCACCACTGACCTCCTTCCCCGATTGCGTGCATGATGCCTCGAAGGCTGTCCACATCAAACAGGTTGCCCTAGGCAGATGGACCGTCTTGCTGGCCTTACCATCCTCGATCACGCCGAGTTCTCTCGCATGTTGCCAGTACATTCGGCTCGAACTGGTCAAACCTGCTTCAGAGATCCAGCAGTTGTGCAGGATCCTCAGGGACGAGAAGGACGCCGAGCAGCGCCGGGGCGAACCGTTTCGGGTTTACCAGCTTGAGAAACCGATCGCGCTCCAGCGACCATGCCAGGTGTTCCGCACCGAGCAACCGCCACTGTGTCGTGCATTTGAGCTGCATCTCGAACTCAGGGCAGTAGTACCGCACGTACTCAGCAGACGACGCAATCGTGATGTCGACTCCGTCGTAGTCAGTCAGGTGACTCTTGATGGAACAGCCTGCCGCAGCGGCAACCATATGTATGAAAGCGAGGCTGAATTGTTCCTGTCGAGCGGTCATCGGCAGACCGCCGTCCAGCGCCGATGACACCGAGCCCAGGGGCGTACTCCCGTTGCCGTCGACGTCCACCATGCAACCCCCCTGATTCCCCAGAATATGCACCGTGCAGCGCCCCACAAAGACAATAGCTGCCGTGGTCCGACCGTCACCCAGCAACGAAAAAGGTGGCCTCGACTGAACTTCCAGTCGAGGCCACCAATTATCGCGCGAAGCGAGCGATCAGCCCTTGTGCGATTTGACCGCTTCGGTGAGCTGCGGGGCGACGTTGAACAGGTCGCCGACGATGCCGTAGTCCGCGATCTCGAAGATCGGGGCCTCTTCGTCCTTGTTGACCGCGACGATGGTCTTCGAGGTCTGCATGCCTGCCCGGTGCTGGATGGCGCCGGAGATGCCGAGGGCGATGTAGAGCTGCGGCGAGACCGTCTTACCGGTCTGGCCGACCTGGAACTGGCCCGGGTAGTAGCCGGAGTCGACCGCGGCACGCGAGGCGCCGACGGCGGCACCGAGCGAGTCGGCCAGCTCCTCGACGACCGAGAACTTCTCGGCGGAACCGACGCCACGACCACCGGAGACGACGATGTTCGCCTCGGTGAGTTCCGGACGGTCACCGCCGACGATCGGCTCGCGGGCGGTCACCTTGACGATGCCGTCTTCCTGCGCGGGCACCTCGACGGTGACCTTCTCACCGGCACCGGCCTGCGCGGACGCCTCGATGGCGCCGGGGCGCACCGAGATCACCGGCACGTCGCCGGTGGCCTTGGCATCGACGGTGAACGCGCCACCGAAGATGGAGTGCACGGCGGTGCCGTCGGACTTCACGTCGATTACGTCGACCAGCAGGCCGGAGCCGATGCGGGCGGCGAGGCGGCCCGACACCTCCTTGCCTTCGGCCGAGGCGGCGACGATGACGGCGGCCGGGGAGACCTGCTCGGTCAGCGCGGCGAGCACGTCGATCTTCGGGGTGAGCAGGTAGTTCTCCACGTCGTCGGATTCGGCGATGTAGATCTTCTCCGCGCCGGCCGCGGCGAGCGCGTCGGCCAGCTTCTCGCCGGTGCTCGCGGTGCCGAGCACGACGGCGGCCGGCTCGCCCAGGTTGCGGGCGGCGGTGAGGAGTTCGGTGCTGACCTTCTTGATCGCACCGTCCGCGTGCTCGATGAGCACAAGTACTTCAGCCATTTGTGTTCTCTCCTAAGCAGATCGGCGGGATCAGATGATCTTCTGACCGACGAGGTACTGGGCGATCTTGGTGCCGCCGTCGCCCTCGTCCGCGATCTTCTCGCCCGCGGTGCGCGGCGGCTTCGGGGTGGCCCCGGTGACGGTGGTGCCCGCGTTCGCGACACCGACGGTCGACGGGTCGACGCCCAGATCGGCCAGCGTGAAGGTCTGCACTTCCTTCTTCTTCGCGGCCATGATGCCCTTGAAGGACGGGAAGCGCGGCTCGTTGATCTTCTCGGTCACGCTGACGATGGCCGGGAGGGTGGCCTCCAGCTTGAAGACGCCATCATCGGTCTCGCGCTCGCCGGTGATCTTGTCGCCGTCGATGGTGAGCTTGCGCAGGTGAGTCAGCTGCGGCAGGCCGAGGTACTCGGCGATGATCGCGGGGACCGCACCGGCGCGACCGTCGGTCGCCTCGTTGCCCGCGATGACCAGCTCGACGCCTTCGACCTGGCCGAGCGCGCTCGCCAGCACCCAGGCGGTCTGCACCGCGTCGGAGCCGTGGATCGCCGGGTCGTTGATGTGGATGGCCTTGTCGGCGCCCATGGACAGCGCCTTGCGGATGGCCTCGGTGGCCCGGTCCGGACCGGCGGCAAGCACGGTGACCTCGCCGCCCTGCGCCTCCTTGATCAGCAGCGCTTCTTCGACGGCGCGCTCGTTGATCTCGTCGAGGACGGCGTCGGCGGCTTCGCGATCGAGGGTGTAGTCACCATCGGTCAGCTTGCGCTCGGACCAGGTGTCGGGAACCTGCTTGATGAGTACGACGATGTTCGGCATCGGTCTTCGTCGACCTCCTGTTCTGGTTACACGTATGGAGTGGTCGCACAGGCGGCGCCGTACGTCCGGGTGAGTAGCTCAGGGCGTGACACTACCCTACGTTAAGTTACTCGTGGGTAACTTAGCCGCTTCTCTCTCATAACGCCAGACCCAGCGATATCGTGCCGGGCTGGAGCACCCATGCCGAACGGTCTATCTCGACCGGGCAGGGGCATCCCGGTGACCGGGTGCGGGTATCCCGCAAACACTCAGTACCAGTAACGTCGGAGCGATGAGCGAGGCTGTGATCCCTGCCGCAATGGACGACCTGACGGGCATGACCGGCGCCCGGGAGACGACCAACGGCGCCGTCGAACCGCTGCCGTTGACCGGCGAACGGACCGTCCCCGGCATCGCCGAGGAGAACTACTGGTTCCGCAGGCATGAGATCGCCTACGCCCGACTGCTCGACCGCTGTGCCGGAAAAACCGTGCTGGAGGCCGGATCCGGCGAAGGCTACGGCGCGGACATGATCGCCTCGGTGGCCACCAAGGTCACCGGCGTCGACTACGACACCGGCGCGGTCGAGCACGTGCGCGCCAGGTACCCGCGGGTGGAGATGATCCAGGGCAACCTGGCCGCGTTGCCGCTGCCCGACGCCTCGGTCGACGTCGTGGTGAATTTTCAAGTGATCGAACATCTTTGGGATCAGGGCCAGTTCCTCCGTGAGTGCCTGCGGGTGCTGCGACCCGGCGGCGAGCTGCTGATCAGCACGCCGAACCGGATCACCTTCTCGCCCGGTCGCGATACCCCGCTCAACCCGTTCCACACCCGCGAACTCAATGCCGCCGAGCTCACCGAGCTGCTGGTCGAGGCGGGCTTCGAGGTCGCGCAGATGACCGGCGTGCATCACGGCGCGAGCCTGAAGGCGTTGGACGCCAAGCACGGTGGGTCGTTCATCGACGCGCAGATCGAGCGCGCGCTGGCCGGCGAACCGTGGCCCGCCGATCTCACCGCCGACGTCGCGGCCGTCACCATCGACGACTTCACCCTGATCGCCGACGACGTCGACGCGAGCCTGGACCTGGTCGCCATCGCGGTGAAGCCTTGAGCGACGCTGCGGTTCCGGGTCAGTTCAGCCTGGTCCTGCACTCCCATCTGCCCTGGTTCGCGCACCACGGCCGGTGGCCGGTCGGCGAGGAATGGCTCTACCAATCCTGGGCGGCGTCTTACCTTCCGGTCGCCGAGGTACTGAGAACGCTTGCCGCCGAAGGACGTTCGCATCTGCTCAGCCTCGGCATCACGCCGGTGCTCGCGGCGCAGCTGGACGACCCGCATTGCCTCGCGGGCATGCACCACTGGCTCGGCAACTGGCAACTGCGCGCCGACGAGGCGGCGATGGCAGGCAACGTCGCCCTCGGTAGGCACGAACATCGTTTGGCCACAGCGGCTTTGGCGGATTTCGAGGAGCATTGGCGGCACGGCGCCGCTCCGGTCTGGCGCGGGCTGATCGACGCGGGCACCATCGAATTGCTCGGCGGCCCACTGGCTCACCCGTTCCAGCCGCTGCTCGATCCGCGGCTGCGCCAGTTCCAGCTCACCGAGGGACTGAGCGACGCGCGCCACCGTTGGGGGCATACGCCCACCGGCATCTGGGCGCCGGAGTGCGGTTACACACCGGGCATGGAGATCGGTTACGCCGACGCCGGTGTGACCCATTTCATGGTCGACGGACCCGCGCTGCGCGGCGACACCACCCTCGGCCGCCCGGTCCGCGAGTCCGATGTGGTCGCGTTCGGGCGCGATCTGCAGGTGAGTTACCGGGTCTGGTCGCCGAAATCGGGCTACCCGGGCCAGAGCGCCTACCGTGACTTTCATCACTACGACCATGCGACCGGTCTCAAACCGTCCCGGGTCACCGGCAAGACGGTGGCCGGTCCGGACAAGGCGCCCTACGACCCGGAACTCGCGACCGCGGCGATCGGCCGCGACGTCGACGACTTCGTCCAGACGGTGCGCCAGCGACTGATCAGCGAATCCGCGCGGATCGGCAAGCCCGCGCTGGTGGTGGCCGCGTTCGACACCGAACTGTTCGGCCACTGGTGGCACGAGGGTCCGCAATGGTTGGCCCAGGTGTTGCGGGCGCTGCCCGAGGCCGGCGTCGATGTCGGCACGCTGGCCGATGCGCGCGAACGCGGATTCGTCGGTGCGCCGGTGCCATTGGCCGATTCGTCCTGGGGCTCCGGCAAAGACTGGCGGGTCTGGGCCGGGGATCAGGTGCAGGACCTGGTCGAGCTCAATGACGACATCGTGCGGCTCACCCTGGACACGGTCGACAAGATGCGCCCCGCCGACGGTGCGCCCGCGCTGCGCGACAACGTCGCCGACCAGTTGCTGCGCGAAGCCATCCTCACCGTGTCCAGCGACTGGGCATTCATGGTCAGCAAGGACTCCGCCGCGGGCTACGCGCGCGACCGCGCGCACCGGCACGCGCACGCCGTGCGGGAGATCGCGGCCGCCGTCGGAGCGGGTCAACTCGCGAAAGCACAGCAGTTGGCGGCAGGATGGGGGTCGGCTGACGGACTCTTCCCCGGTGTGGACGCGCGACGACTCGGCAAGGCCGGGCCCGGAGGAAGCTACGCCGCGGCCGCCGAGCACGCCGCGTCCAGCGCAGAAGGACATGCATGAAGATCTTGATGGTGTCGTGGGAGTACCCGCCGGTCGTGGTCGGCGGGTTGGGCAGGCATGTGCATCACCTGGCGACCGAGCTGGCCGTGGCGGGCCACGAGGTGGTCGTGCTGGCCCGCCGCCCCTCCGGCACCGACTCCTCGACCCATCCCACCCACTCCTTCATCGCCGAGGGTGTGCTGGTGGTCGCGGTCGCGGAGGACCCGCCGTGCTTCGACTTCGGCGAGGACATGCTGGCCTGGACGCTGGCCATGGGGCACGCGATGGTGCGGGCCGGGATCGCGCTCGGCAAGCCCGGCATCGGTGACGGCTGGGCGCCCGACGTGGTGCACGCGCACGACTGGCTGGTCGCTCACCCCGGCATCGCGCTGGCCGAGTACTACGACGTGCCGCTGGTCTCGACCATTCATGCCACCGAGGCCGGACGGCACAGCGGCTGGGTCGCGGGCAAGGTCAATCGGCAGGTGCATTCCGTCGAGTGGTGGCTCGCCAACGAATCCGACGCGCTGATCACCTGCTCGGCCTCGATGCAGGACGAAGTGGAACGGCTCTACGGCCCCGAGCGAGTGCCGATGACGGTGATCCGCAACGGAATCGACGTGGGCGCCTGGACATTTCGGCCACGCTCGCCGCGCACCGGGCCGCCGCGCCTGCTCTATGTCGGCAGGCTCGAATACGAGAAGGGCGTGCAGGACGCGATCGCCGCGTTACCGCGCATCCGCCGCGCGCACCCCGGCACCACGCTCACCGTCGCCGGTATCGGCACCCAATTCGAGTGGCTGCGTGAGCGCGCTCGGGTGCACCGGGTGGCCCGCGCGGTGCATTTCGCAGGCCAACTCGACCACGCCCAACTGCTCGGCTGGCTGCACGGCGCCGACGCCATCGTGCTGCCGAGCCGCTACGAACCCTTCGGCATCGTCGCGCTCGAAGCGGCCGCCGCGGGCACCCCGCTGATCACCTCCACCGCGGGCGGACTCGGCGAGGCCGTCATCGACGGCGTCACCGGCGCCTCCTTCGCCCCCGCCGACGTCGACGGCCTGGTCGACGCCGCCCGCGCCACCCTCGACGACCCCGTCGCCGCCCAAGACCGCGCCTACGCCGCCCGCGAACGCCTCACCGCCGGCTTCGCCTGGGACGTCGTAGCCGCCGAAACCGCCCAGGTCTACCACTCCGCCAAACGCCGCGTCCGCAACCCCCTCGGCCGCCCAACCATCGTCGAACGCCCCCTCCCCGAGCGCGACCCCAAGTAGCGCGAATACCGCTAGGGCGCCATCTTTTTGACGATGCGCTGGACGGTGAGCCAGGTGCGGGTGGTGATGTTTTTGCCGTGGGTTTTTTCGAGCCAGCTCATGAAGTCCGGGGTTTTGCCGGGTTCGCTGTTGTCGATCACCGCGAGGTAGGTGCCGCACTGCTTGTCGTAGCCGACCACGCGGGCCAGCGGATCGGGCTGGTCGGGCAGCTTGCGGGCGACCTTTTCGCGGTCCTTGAGGAATGTGGCGATGAGGTAGGTGCCGCGGCCGTGGGTGAGGCCGGGGAACGGATCGGTGTCCAGCAGTGCTTGCAGCTCTTCGTAACTGCGGATGATGGTGCCACCGGCTATGCCCAATTCGGCGTTGAGCGCCTGCTGAATCCGATCCTCGAGATCGCCGACGTCGGTGTCGGCGCTCTGGAAGACGATGTTGCCGCTCGCCAGCACCGAGGCGACCTGCTCGAACCCCAGCTTCTCGAACACGCCGCGCAACTTCTCGTTGCTCATATTCGGGTTGCTCGGCGCGATCCCGCGCAACAGTGCGGCGTAGCGCGTCATGCCGTCTTGGCGCCGTTCTTTTTACGCTCGATATCTTCCAGCGCCGCAAGGTATTTCGCGCGCTCCTCGGCGCTCGCCTCCCAGGCGTCCTTGCGGTTCTTGACGACCTTGGCCGGCGCGCCGACCGCGATGCTGTAATCCGGGATCTCGCCCTTGACGACGGCGTGCGCACCGAGCACACAGCCGCGGCCGACCCGCGTCTCCCGCAGCACCGTGACCTTGGCGGCGATCCAGGTGTCGGGACCGATCCGGACGGGACTCTTCACGATGCCCTGATCCTTGATCGGCAGGGTGATGTCGTCCATCTTGTGGTCGAAGTCGCAGATGTAGCACCAGTCGGCGACCAGGGTGGATTCGCCGATCTCGATGTCGAGGTAGGTGTTGACGACGTTGTCCTTGCCGAACACCACCTTGTCGCCGATGCGCAGCGAACCCTCGTGGCAGCGGATGGCGTTGCCGTCGCCGATGTGTACCCAGCGGCCGATCTCCATCCGGCCCAGCTCGGGGGTGGCATGCACCTCCACCCGCTTGCCGAGGAAGACCATGCCGCGCAACACGATGTGCGGGTTGGCCAGCCGGAACTTGAGCAGCCGGTAGTAGCGCACCAGGTACCAGGGCGTGTACGCCCGGTTCGCGAGCACCCAGCGCAGCGACGCCGCGGTCAGAAAGCGCGCCTGCTGCGGATCCCGGCGGCGCGATCCTCGCCAGCGCGAGCGCAACGGTGCGCCCCACATGCTCGTCACGAACGGTTCTCCTGTCGTGGTCCAACGGCTCGTCGCCACCTCGATGACGACGGGTAGAGCATAACGGGCGCGGTCGGCGTCGATTCGGGCGCGGACCGCGCACGCGCGCGAACCGCAACGGCAGGACTCGTACACTCGCGCGGGCCCCTACCGTACAGTGACTGCTGCGCCGCGGGCGGCGCCCCCGAATCCACACGCGTACACCCGAACCGGGTCGCTCCAGAGTTGTGGGTCGGCACGCTTTAGTCTCGTGCGAGCGGAAACGACGACAGGAGTGCAGCAGGTGCGAAGTGGCGTACTGGCTAGTTCCATGTGGCGACCGTCCCGGCTGCGGGTAGTTGCGTCGCTGGCCGCGGTCGGTGCGCTGGCAGTGGCAGGCTGTGGCACCGATGTCGATGACATCGCGGTCGGCCCGGGTAAGGGCTGGCCCGCCGCGTATCACGACGGCCGCAACGGTGGCAGCAGTCCGGTGACCGGCGCCAAGAAGATCGGGCTGAGCTGGTCGCGCCCGATCGGCGGCCCGATCGCCGAGCCGGTCACCATCGGCCCCGACGGACAGCTGTTCCTCACCACGAACACGCCGACCTGCACCCTCTACTCCTTCCAGATGCTGACCGGGCGCAAGCGTTTCTGCAGCGGGCTCGGCCCGACCGCGATCGCGACGCCGTCGGTGGTGGACGGCATGACCAATGTCTATGTCGGCGACGACAAGGACAACGTCGGCGCGGTGATCTCCTTCAACTACCTCGGCCAGCCGAGGTGGCGCACCACGGTGGCGGGCGCCCCGATCTCGGCGCAGTTCACCGGCGACGGAAACCTGTTGACGGTCACCCAGTCCGGTCAGGTCGACGTGCTCTCCCGGCAGACCGGCCAGCGCGTCGTCTCCACCGTGCAGCTGCTCGGCCAGCCGGACTTCCTGAACAACCCGAACCTCACCTGGCCGGATGCCGGGCAGGGCCTCGGCGATTGCCACGCCGGCGAACCGCAGTGCCCGGTCGCGAACATCTCGGCCCTGGACACCGCCACCGGGCGCTTCTTCGTCACGGTATGGCAGCCGGGCAAGCCGACCGCCGCGCTCGTCGCACTCCGCTACGCGGACAACAAGATCCAGCAGGAGTGGAGCGCAGACCTGCTGTTCGGCGGCAGCGCCACCAGCCCGACCCTTTCCACCGACGGCAAGACCGTCTACGTGGGCGACAACACCAACCGGCTGATCGCCGTCGACACCGCCGACGGACGCACCAAATGGGTGCAGCCGCTGGAATGGACGCCGCGCGGCGGCATTTCGGTGTCCAGCGACGGCCTGATCATCCCGTCCGGCGACGAGGGCTACCTGCTCGCGCTGCGCGACAAGGGTGACGCGCCGGAAATCGCTTGGGAGCGTAAGGACCTCGACCTGCGCGGCACCCCGGTGCAAACCGCGGGCGGCACCGGCTACACCGCCGCGGCGATCGGCGAGGGCCTGAACCTCATCACCTTCGACACCAAGACCGGCAGCACCATCGATTCCGATGTCCTGCCCGGCGCGCAAGGCAGCACCACCGGCACCTCGATCGGCGCACAGGGCGAGGTCGTCGTCGCCACCCGCATCGGCGAACTGTTCGTCTTCAAACCCGAGCGCTGAGGCAGCCGCCGGTCAGCGCGCGGCTGCGACGGCGGTGCACAGGAAAGCCGTTGGCGTGCGGCCTATTCGGGTGATCACCAGGGTGAAGGGGTGGGCGCCTTGGGGTTTGAGGGTGCGGCGGAGTTTGTCGGGGTCCACGTCGACGCCGCGGATCAGGATTTCCAGGGGGCCGCAGTCGTGGCGGCGGAGTTCGGCGCGGAGGGTTTTCTCGCGGTAGTCGAGACGGTCGACAATGCGGAAGCCTCGGGTCCCCGGCGGGACGGTGTTGCCGGTGAGGTAGGCGATGCGTGGGTCCAGTTGCCAGAGGCCGTGTTTCGCGGCGTAGTGGCGGACCAGCCCGGCGCGGACGACGGCGCCGTCCGGATCGATGATCCAGTCACCGGGGTCTTGTTCGGGAATCTCGTCGGGGTTCGCGTCGGTGAGGGTGAAAGATGTTCCGGCCGAGGACGATACGGTCGCGCGGCGGGTGATCCCGGGTTCGGTCAGGCCCGCCGACCACAGGCACGCCTCGCGGACCGCGCCGTCGAGGGAGACCACCTCGATTTCACCAGCCCAGTCGAGTCGGTCGAAATCCAGTCCGGGGGCGCACTTTACGGCGAGATCACGGTCCGGGTACGCGGCGAGCAGGTCGGGTAGCGGCGGCTGCAACTTGGCCGGGTCGTGCGTGCGCCGACCGTCCGCGCGCCGCGCGGGATCGGCGATGACGACGGTGCCCCTGCTCACCGGCACCAGCGCATCCGCCTTGGCCAGCAACACGTTTCGGCGTCCGGTGAGGTTGTGCGCGGCCATCGACAGCCGCGCGTCATCCAGATCGCTGCCTATGACGGCGGGACACACCCGCGCCAGCTCGGCCAGCTCCGCACCGATCGAACACGTCACATCGTGCACGGCCCGCCCGGCCAACCGGGCAGCCCGCTGCCGGGCGACCAACGTCGGGGTCGCCTGCTGGAGTGCGTCGTCGGTGAACAGCCAGTCCCCCGCGTCGATGAGCTTGGCACCCGCTTTGCGGCGCAACCGCACCGTTTCGACGAGCGCCGCCGCCCACGCGCCGTGTTCGCGACGCACCCGCTCCAGATCACGCAGGTGCGTCGCTGGGGACAGCTCCAGCCGATCCACCTCGGTCAGCGCGGCAGTGCCCGCTGTGCTCCCGAGAAAAGCGACATCTTCTCGACTGAAGCTGTAGCCCACTACTCGGCGGAAAGGCTGAATTCATCCGCCCCGGCGGCTCCGCCGCCTTCCAGCCCCCTGGGCTTCACGCCGGTGATCATCGCGTTGTAGAAGAACTGACGCGGCACCACCCGGCGCATGACATTCTCGTCCAGCCAGCTCAGCCGCTGCCAAGCCTTGAACATGGCCAGCCGGTAGCCCATGGTGAGCTTCTCGTCGGGCACGGCCGCCTCGAAGGTACGCACCGGCCAGCCCCACAGCGCGGCCGCGAACTCCTCGGTGGTCGCCTTGACGTCGACGGCACCGGCCGAACCGGCCATCCGCTCCAGGTCGCGCGGATCGAAGGTGTGCAGGTCGACGACCGCCTCGAGCGCCGCGGCCCGCGAGGACTCGTCGAGCTCGGTCTGCGGACGCCGCCACCCGGCCAGCTGCGGCAGCTTGGTGACGGTGGTGGTGGCCTTCCAGGTGGCCCGGCCGAGCCAACGCGCGTAGAAGTTACCCGCGGTGGTCGGCTCGCCCGCGAAGACGAAGCGCCCGCCGGGCTTGAGCACGCGCAGGCATTCCTTCAGCGCGAGTTCGACGTCGGGGATGTGGTGCAGCACCGCGTGCCCGCACACGAGATCGAAGGTGTCGTCCTCGTACGGGATGGTTTCGGCGTCGGCGACCCGGCCGTCCACGTCGAGGCCGAGGTGCTCGGCGTTGCGCAGCGCGACCTTCACCATGCCCGGCGACAGGTCGGTGACGGAGCCGGACTTGGCCACACCGCCCTGCATCAGGTTCAGCAAAAAGAAGCCGGTGCCACAGCCGAGTTCGAGGGCCCGGTCGTACGGCAGCGGCGCCGGGCCGACGGCCGCGTCGAACCGGCCGCGGGCATATTCGATGCAGCGTTCGTCATAGGAAATCGACCATTTGTCGTCGTAGGTCTCCGCTTCCCAGTCGTGATAGAGCACCTGGGCGAGCTTCGTATCCTTGCGCGCTGCTTCGACCTCTGCCTCGGTTGCGTGCGGGTGAGGCGCGGGGTCGTCGGGACGTACCGTCATGGAGGCCAAGCCTAGCGTGTCTGCCTCTGCGCCTATTTTGCCGGTCGGGTGTACAACTCGATTCCGCCACCGGCACGGCGGTCAGGTGCTAGCCCAGTTCCGGGCGCACCCGACGAGCTACCCCAGTACTCACGAAATCAGGCGTAACGGCGGGCAGCACGAAATAGACCGGTGTGCAGTAGCAACACGCGTGCCATCAGGCACCACTCACCGACCGACGAACGCGGCCGAGCCCGGGCCGTCTGCCAGGTAGGACTCGGTCCCGATTCGACGGTCCTCGGTGCCGAACAAATCAGACCATTCGGTCTGTGCACGGTCGAGCCCATGCGGGCCCGCCTCGAAGACCGCCTTCGCGGCGGCGAGGGCGCGGGCCGGGCCGGCGGTGAACTGCTGAGCCCACGTCAGCGCGGCGGTGTATACGTCGTCGGGCGGCACGACCTCGTCGACCAGACCCAGCGTGCGAGCTTCCTCGGCGTCGACGAAGCGGCCGCTGTAGACGAGATCCTTGGCCGGTCCCGGCCCGACCAGCAGGGACAGCCGCCGGATCCCGGCCAACGGGATGAGCCCGGCCTTGATCTGCGGCAGGCCGAGCTTGACGTTGTCGCCGATGATCCGCCGGTCGGCGCCGAGCGCGAGTTCCAGGCCGCCGCCGAGGCAATAGCCGCTGATCGCCGCGACGGTCGGCTGCGGCAGCCGGGCCAGGCAGCCGAGGTCGCGCTGCAGGTCGCCTGCCATCGCGCGGGCCTGGTCTTCGCTCAGCCCGGCCAGCTCGGTCAGGTCGTCGCCCGCCGAGAAGACGCGCTCGTCGCCGTAGAGCAGCACCGCGGCGACCGCCGGGTCCGCGGCGACGATGTCGGCCGCTTCGGCCAGCTCCCGCACCAGCTGCGCGTTCACCAGGTTCATCGGCGGGCGGGCGATCCGGAGGACGGCGACGCGGCGCGCGGTATCACCCTCGAGCAGATCCAGGGTCACGAATTCGGCCATGGGACGCCACGCTACCGGCCGTCCGCTGCCTCACTTGCGGACGGATCCCTTGAGCCTGCTCGCATCCGGGAGACCGGCGAAGTAGCGCTCCCCGTCCGGGAAACTCAGCATTCGCGCGCCGGTGTCGGCGGACAGGACCGGCATGATCGGCTCGATGACCGGCTCGGCGGCGAAAATCGCGGCGGTGGAATCGAATTCACCGAGCGCGTCCAATTGCGACCAGGTGGGCGGCAACAGGATGTCGGTGCCTGCCCGCCAGCGGTCCAGCGCCTCGGCCGGCGTACGCCACTGCACCTCGGCCGCCTCGGAGGTGGCACCGTCGGCCAGCTGCCCGGCGGGCAGTACCGCGACGAAGAATCTGGTGTCGTAGCGCCGCGGCTCGACCACCGGAGTGATCCAATTCGCCCACGGCCGAAGCAGATCCGCGCGCAGCACCAGTTTTTCCGCGGCCAGGAAACCGGCCAGCGAGAGCTCGCGGCGTTCCAGCTGGCCTCGCGCCTCGCGATAGCCGGTGGTGTCGGAGACGACAGTGTCGGCGGTCGGACCGGCAAGCAGCACACCGCATTCCTCGAACGTCTCACGCACGGCGGCGCAGACGAGCGCCTTGGCACGCGGCTCGGTGGTGGCGAAACGCTCGGCCCACCAAGCGGGTTCGGGCCCGGCCCACTCGATATCGGCCGTACCGTCCGACAGATCCACCCCGCCGCCGGGAAACACCGTCATGCCTGCGGCGAAGGCCATCGCGCCAACCCTGCGCTGCAGGAATATCTCGGGTCCGGCAGCGCCATCGCGCACCAGCATCACCGTCGACGCGTCCTTGGGCGACGGGACCGGCTGAGAGTCAGCCTGCGCATTTGTCTCACTCACCCCTGCACCCTAACGCGCGCTTGGTGAGCGCCGTCACGGGCAGCGGGTCAGCGGGTGCGGTGCTTTCCGGCGCGGCGAGCGCGGCGGGCGAAGTAGCGGCCGTCCACGCGGTCCAGCGCGATGGACTGACGGAAGGCGTCGCTCAGGTTTTCGGAGGTCAGCACGTCGGTGAGCAGACCTTGCGAGACGACTTCGCCTTCGTTGAGCAACAGCCCGTGCGTGAAGCCGGGCGGGATCTCCTCGACGTGATGGGTGACCAGGACGATGGCGGGCGAGTCCGGGTCGGCGGCGAGATCGCCGAGGCGCTCCACCAGTTCCTCGCGGCCGCCGAGGTCGAGCCCCGCGGCCGGTTCGTCGAGCAGCAACAGTTCCGGATCGGTCATCAGCGCGCGGGCGATCATCACCCGTTTGCGCTCGCCCTCCGACAGCGTGCCGTAGGTTCGGTCCGAAAGATGTTCCGCGCCTAGGCTTTCCAGCATGTCGACGGCGCGGTCGGTGTCGACGTCGTCGTAGCGCTCGCGCCAGCGGCCGAGCACCGCGTACCCCGCCGACACCACCAGATCGCTGACCTTCTCGTCCCGCGGCACCCGCCCCGCGACCGCGGCGGACGACAAGCCGATCCGCGGCCGCAACTCGCTGATGTCGACCTTGCCGAGCACCTCACCGAGCAGATGGGCGGCGCCCGAGGTCGGGTGCATCTCGGCAGCGGCCATGCGGAGCAGGGAGGTCTTGCCCGCGCCGTTGGGGCCGAGCACGACCCAGCGTTCGTCGAGCTCGACCTGCCAGGTCACCGGGCCGACGAGCGTGTGGCCCGAACGGCGAACGGTGACGTCGGTGAAATCGATGAGCAGATCGGGATCCGGTTGCGGCACGCGGTCCATCTTGGCCCACCCGCCCGGCTACTCGCCAACGCGGGCGGGTCTGAAAAGCGTGTCGCTTGGGTCAGCGGCGGCGGCCGAGCGCGAAGAGATCGCGAACGCGCTGGTCGTCGGGTTGGTCGGGATGGTGATGGTCCTCATCGTCCGACTTGTGTAGCAGCCGGGCCACGATGAGAGCCAAGGGAACCGACAGGAGCACCCACAGGGCGAGAATCACCAGCAGCGTCGTCATAGCTGGTCCTTCCTTCGGTCGGCAAGGCCGCGATGCCGATATATTCAGCCTCCGCCCAGCGGGCTCAGCGAAGGTAGGGCACAACGTCCTCGGTGAAGTTGCTCAGAGTGATACCCCATTCCGACCCGCGCAACGCTCATTCAGCGCGGGCGTTTTCCGGCGGCTACGTCGACCGGGCCGGCGCCGCGATCACCGTCATCGAGCCGGGCGCCACCTCGGTGAACCCGGCGTCGCGCACCGCCACCGCCGTGCCGCGCGCGACCTCATCGACTAATGCCTTCCATTGTCGCGCATCGGCTTCCCTTACGGAGCAACGGAATTCCTGCTCGGCCCAGCGCAATGCCTGCTGCGCGGTCAACGCACCCGCCAGCAACATGCTGGCGTGACCCACCTGCGCGGCGGCCTTGCCCAGTGTCATGCCCAGTTCGGCGGCGACCCACAGCACCGGCAGTTCGGGATCGGCGGGACCCGGGTCGTCGTGCTCGAGGTCGGTGCCACCGATCTGCAAACGCCTGATCCGCGGGTCGAGGTCACCGACCGGCCCCGGCACGAACGCTCGTGCCTGCGCACCGTCGAAATCGACTGTGACACCGTCCACCTCGTTCGCCACGAGCCACTGGGCACCGCGGGCGCGCCGGGCTACCTTGCGGATGCGTGAGCGCTTCCAGGCCAGGTAGCGCGGCGCCCACTCGCCGCCGGGACCGACCCGCGCGTCCAAACACAGCGCCACCGACGCGGTCGCCGCCGCGGCAAGCAGCGCGCTACGCGGCGGCGGATCCAGTTTGGGTAGGTGCAGCACGATCTGCATGGCTTGCACCATGGCCGGATCGTCCGGGTCGCCCGCGCCGCCGTAGCCCTGTGCCAGTTCCGCGTGCCGGACGCGGAACCCCTCCTCATCGAATTCGACCGGCGGAGCCGGGCTTTCCCGCTCGTCCCGGACTCCGGCACCACATTCCGGGATGCTCGACATCACTCCACCTTGACCGTCAATGAATACGTTTGCGCGGGCTCGACACCCTGCTCCCACGGCCGCAGATAGTCCATCGAGAGCTTGGTGATCCCCGCGGCCTTACCGACGAAGGTCCACACCGCGCCGCCACCGGAGCCGGGCGCGACCGGCACGTCCGGATCCGGCTTGAACCCCGGATCACCTTGCGCCTGAAGCAGATTCGCGTCCAGCCCGGTGATCTGCCACAGGTATCCGGTGGACGGATTCGAGGGCAGCGTCACCACCAGGGACTGCCCGACGGCGACCTGTCGTTCCTGTCCGTTGTCGCCCTCACCGGCCGTCACCGGGGCGGGCCCCTGGCTCGAGCTCGGCGCGGCCGAGGAGGTCGCGTCCGAGGACGAATCGTTCTTGCCGCACCCGACAACAGCCAACCCGAGCAGCAGCACAAGCAGAGATTTCCGCAACGCACCCTCCGATTTCGCCCTGACGATCCTGGTCGGCGCCAGCTTACCGACGGTGCCGACCGGATCCGGCCATTGGTATCGGGTGCGCCCGCCGGGTGGCCGCTCCGGTGCTACTGGCCGTTCACTGCTCGACGAGTGGCACCCGCCGCACCCCTCCGTCGCGGGCATCGGCGGCCTCTACCTCGTGCCTGGTGACGCCGAGGACGTACAGCACCGCATCCAGATAGGGGTGCGACAGTGCCGCGTCGGCGATCTCGCGCAACGCTGGCTTGGCGTTGAACGCCACCCCGAGGCCGGCCGCGTTGAGCATGTCGATGTCGTTGGCGCCGTCGCCGACCGCGACCGTCTGCTCCATCGGCACCCCGGCCTCGGCCGCGAACTTGCGCAGCGCGGTGGCCTTGGCCGCGCGGTCGACGATCTCGCCGACGACCCGGCCGGTCAGCTTGCCCGCCTTGATCTCCAGGGTGTTGGCCTGCACGAAGTCCAGCTCGAGTTCGTGCGCCAGCGGCTCGATCACCTGACGGAAGCCACCCGACACCACGCCGCAGCGGAAGCCGAGCCTGCGCAGCGTGCGAATGGTGGTGCGCGCGCCGGGGGTCAGCTCGATCCGGTCGGCCACCTCCTCGATCACCGACTCGTCCAGGCCTTCGAGGGTCGCGACCCGCTGCCGCAGCGATTCGCCGAAGTCGATCTCGCCGCGCATGGCGGACTCGGTGACCTTGCGGACCTCCTCCTCCACGCCCGCGTGCGCGGCGAGCATCTCGATCACCTCACCCTGGATGAGGGTCGAGTCGACGTCGAACACGATGAGGCGCTTGGCCCGGCGGGCCAGCCCGGCCCGTTCCACCGCGACGTCGACCCGCTCGGCCACCGCGACCTCGGCCAGCGCCGTGCGCAGCCGGTAGTCGGCGCCCGCCCCGGTGTCGGTCGCGGTGACCAGCAACTCCATCCCGGTGACCGGGTAGTCCGCGATCCCGCGAATGGTGTCGATATTGGCGCCGAGGGCAGCCAGTTGCCGCGACACCGCGCTGAACGCGTGCGCGGTGACCGGGGCGCCCAGGATGACCACCGCGTGGGTGGACATCGGCTCCCGGCCGATCGCGGCGTCGACCTCCACGTCGACGTGCACGCCGACGGTATTCATTGCCTCTTCGAGCTCGTCCTGCAGCGACTCCGGGTCGCCCGGACAGGTGACCAGCACGCCGAGGGTCAGCCGGCCGCGAATGACGACCTGCTCGACATCCAGCAGGCTCACGTGGTGCCGCGACATCGCCGCGAGCAGCACGGACGTCACACCGGGACGGTCGGGTCCGGTGACGGTGACGAGAACGGTGGTGTCGGCCAACTGATCCACTCCAGGCTAGAAGTTGCGCTTGACCTCGTTGTCACGTCGCTCCGGTACTGCAACTAGCTCCAGCAGCGACCTACACCTCGGCACCAGCGCCCGCCTAACCGAAGCACCTCGCGGCGAGCAATTGACACATGCGAAGGGCCGTATGCGTAACCATTTGCAGAGTAAACGCGCATGCACCCGCCGTTGACCAGCAGGTGCACACTCGTCGTCGTTACTGAGTCCTACTTGGTGACCACTGCGCCTTCGTGGACGTCGGTGGCGTGCTTACCCGAGCCCCAGCCGACGTGCGCCTCGGCGCGCATCCGCTCGACCATGTGCGGGTAGTGCAGCTCGAACGCCGGACGTTCGGACCGGATCCGCGGCAGCTCGTAGAAGTTGTGCCGCGGCGGCGGGCAGGTGGTCGCCCACTCGAGGGAGTTGCCGTAGCCCCACGGGTCATCCACGGTGACAACTTCGCCGTAGCGGAAGCTCTTGAAGACGTTCCAGAGGAACGGCAACATCGAGGCACCCAGGATGAACGCGCCGATCGTGGAGATCGTGTTCAGGGTGGTGAAACCGTCGCTGGGCAGGTAGTCGGCGTAACGACGCGGCATGCCCTCGGCACCCAGCCAGTGCTGCACCAGGAACGTGGTGTGGAAGCCGACGAAGGTGGTCCAGAAGTGCCACTTGCCGAGGCGCTCGTCCATCATCCGGCCGGTGATCTTCGGGAACCAGAAGTAGATGCCTGCGAAGGTGGCGAACACAATGGTGCCGAAGAGCACGTAATGGAAGTGCGCGACAACGAAGTACGAGTCGGTGACGTGGAAGTCCAGCGGCGGGCTGGCCAGAATGACACCCGAGAGACCACCGAAGAGGAAGGTCACCAGGAAGCCGATCGACCACAGCATCGGCGTCTCGAACGTCAACTGCCCGCGCCACATGGTGCCGATCCAGTTGAAGAACTTCACGCCCGTCGGAACCGCGATCAGGAACGTCATGAACGAGAAGTACGGCAGCAGCACGGCACCGGTGGCGTACATGTGGTGCGCCCACACCGCGATCGACAGCGCGGCGATGCCGAGTGTCGCGTAGACCAGCGTGGTGTAACCGAAGATCGGCTTACGCGAGAACACCGGGAAGATCTCGGACACGATGCCGAAGAACGGCAGCGCGATGATGTAGACCTCCGGATGCCCGAAGAACCAGAACAAGTGCTGATAGAGCAGCACGCCGCCGGTCGCCGGATCGTAGATGTGGCCACCGAGGTGGCGGTCGTAGGCGAGGCCGAACAGCGCGGCGGTGAGCAGCGGGAAGGCAAGCAGGACAAGCACGCTGGTGACGGCGATGTTCCAGGTGAAGATCGGCAACCGGAACATGGTCATGCCGGGGGCACGCAGGCAGACGACGGTGGTGAGCATGTTGACGCCGCCGAGGATGGTGCCGAGGCCGGAGACGGCGAGGCCGAGGATCCAGAGGTCGGCGCCGACACCTGGCGAGTGCAGGATGCTGGTCAACGGGGTGTAGGCGGTCCAGCCGAAGTCGGCGGCGCCACCCGGGGTGATGAAGCCCGCGGTCGCCATCGTGCCGCCGAACAGGTACAGCCAGTAGCTGAACGCGTTCAGGCGCGGGAAGGCGACGTCAGGGGCGCCGATCTGCAGCGGGAGCACGATGTTCGCGAAGCCGAACACGATCGCGGTCGCGTAGAACAGCAGCATGATCGTGCCGTGCATGGTGAACAGCTGGTTGAACTGTTCGGGCGAGAGGAACTGCAGACCCGGGCGCGCGAGCTCGGCTCGCATCATCAGGGCCATCAGACCGCCGACGAGGAAGAAGCTCATCGCGGTCACCAGGTACATGACCCCGAGCACCTTGGGGTCGGTGGTGGTGACCATCTTGTAGAGATACGAACCCTTCGGCCCGGTCCGTGCCGGATACGGCCGAGTCGCTTCCAACTGCTGGACTGGCTGGGGCTCTACCGCAGTCACTGATCCTCCTGAAGGTGCCTTTAGGTTCGCTCCGCAGGCTCCGCTGCTTGCATCCATCCCCATGTCGGAACAGACGACAGTTCGCTTGCGCTTCTGGAATCGTAAACCGTGCTGCCGCAGCAATCCGCACGGGTCCTACTCTGTGTCGTATTTCGTTGGTGGGCGGACCCGGCGGCAGCGATGAGTTTCGTTCGCGGCAGACGTCTATATCGGTGACCAGTGTTCCACCCCTGCCAAGGAGACCAGCGATGACCGACCAGAACCAGCCCAAGCCCGGCGATCCCTGCTGGGTCGATCTCTACTCTTCCGATCTCGACCGCAGCATCGCGTTCTATGGCGAGCTGTTCGGGTGGACCGCCGAGCGCGCACCCGAGGAGTTCGGCGGATATGTCACGTTCCGGCAGCAGGGTCTCGCGGTCGCGGGCGCGATGGGACACACCGAGGGTGACACCGACGCGCCCGAGCAGTGGACCGTCTACCTCGCCAGCACCGATATCCAGGCGACCGCGGACAAGGCTGTCGCACAGGGTGGCTCCGTGGTGGTGCCGCCGATGCAGGTCGGCGATCTCGGCAGCATGGCCGTACTCGGCGACGCGGGCGGCGCGGGCGTCGGCGTCTGGCAGGCGGGCACCTTCCGTGGCATCGAGACCGCTGCCTTGGTCGCCGGTGGCAAATGGGGCGACAACGAGGGCGTGCCGTCCTGGTTCGAGCTGCACACCCGGGCCTACGGCACCGCGCTCGATTTCTACCGTGACGTCTTCGGCTGGCAGGACCCGTTCACCATCTCGGACGCAGAAGAGTTCCGCTACACCACCATTCACTCAAACAGCCCGATGCTGGGTGGTGTCCTCGATGCCTCGGCGTTCCTGCCCGAGGGTGTCCCCGGGGCCTGGGGTGTGTATTTCGGCGCGAACGATGTGGACAAGACGGTCACCAAGGTCGTCGAGCTGGGCGGTGCGGTGGTCCGGCCGCCCGAGGACAGCGAATTCGGCAGGCTGGCGACGGTCACCGATGTCACCGGCGCGCGGTTCAGCATCGGCGGGGACAAGGGTTGATCCCGCGGTCGCGCGGAATTCCCTGTCCGACAGCGGGATTCCGCGCGGCCGAGGCCGGTGTGCGGCATACCGGCCGCCCGCCGACTCGTGCACGCCATGGAATACGGCACGCGGCGGCGCTGACCTCTCCCCCGCCGGCCGCGTCCACGCATGTACCCTCACCCGCATGCCGCTGAGCGCCTTCGTTCGTACCCGAAACCGCACAGCTTCACCCCGATCCGGCACCGCCCGCGTGGCGCGCCGGATCGTCGCCGTCGCGGCGTTATGCGCGACCGTCGTCGCGGCGGGCTGCAGCAGTAAGCCCGACGACGCGAGCAGCATCGTCCACACCACCACCAACATCGCCGGTGCGGGCGTCATCGGGCTCGAGCGCGACACCACCAAGGCCTGCGCGCTGCCGAGCGCACCCGATCCGGCCGGTGGCAGCACGCGCAGCGTCACGCACGCCGCCGGCGTCTCGGAGGTGCCCGCCGACCCGCAGCGCATCGTCGTACTGACCACCTCGGCGCTGGACGCGGTGTGCGCGGTCGGTCTGTGGGAACGCGTCGTCGGCGCGGTCACCCTCGACGGCCCGGTCCCGCAACCCGCCTACCTCGGCACCGGCGTGCTGAAGATTCCCGGCGTCGGCACGGCCGCACAGCCGAATCCGGCGCTGATCGCCGATCTGCACCCTGATCTCATCCTCGGCGACATCCCCACCGCCACCGTGAGTTTCGACGCACTGCGGGACATCGCACCCACCGTGCTGGTCGGCTCGAACAACAGCTGGCAGGCCGAATTCACCGCGCTCGCAACGGGATTGGGCCGAAAGGCGGCCGCGGACACCGCGCTGGAGAACTACCGCACCGAGGCGACCGATATCGGCAACGCGATCTCCGCCCCGCAGACCCAGGCCTCGCTGCTGCGGTTCACCGCCGATACCAACGAGGTTCAGGGCAACAACAGCTTCGCGGGCCAGATCCTCGGTGACGTGGGGGTGCAGCGCCCCGCCGCGCAGCGCGGCCCCTCCTTCGACGTCGCCCCCGACCAGTTCGCCACCAAGGTGGAGGGCGACCTGATCTACGTGATCCTCGCCGGCGAACAGGGCAAGAAGCACGGCGAGACGGTGATGCGCACCGACGACTTCAAGGACCTCGGCGCCGCGACCGACAAACGCGTCTTCGCCGTCGAGGACACCGTCTGGCACGGCAACGGCCTCGTCGCCGCCCGCGCCCTGCTCACCGATCTGAACGGCACGCTCAACGGCTTCGTCACCGATTGACCTGCCGCGACAGCAACCGACAGGTGGTCTAGTTCCGCAGTACCCCCAGGGTGCAGATTTCTCCACCCTGGGAGGTACCACCACCAGCGCTTGGGTTGCTGTCGAAGTTTCCCCTCGTAGACGAGATTTAGAGGTACGCAAGAGAACCTCTTCACCGAGACTTCGAGGGACGACCACAATGCACACGCTGACCGATACGCTCGCCGGCAACATCCGCCACCTGCCGCTCGCGCGGCCCGTCGCCGAGGTCGATCCGAACGCGGTCGTGGTGTCCACCGCCGACTGCGCGCTCACCTACGCCGAGCTCGATCGCTGGTCGAACCGGCTGGCCAGGCTGCTGCTCAGGATCGGCGCCCGCACCGGCACCCGGGTCGCCATCGCCATCACCGACGAGATCGAGTCCGTGGTCGCCGAGCGGGCCGTCGTCAAGATCGGCGGCACACCGGTACCGGTCGCCGTGGACGGGACGTTCATGCTGGGGACCACCGTCGGCGTGACCACCAAGGCGCGGCGCGGTGAACTCACCGACGCGATCTCCTGGCTGGTGCTGGACGATCGCTCCACCCTGCAGCGCTACCTCGCCGGTTCCGACGCACCGCTCACCGAGGCCGACCAGCTGCCCATGTCGGCCTGATCCCCGGGCGCACCCCGACGACGTTCGGGCGCGCCTGGCGGCATGTTTGCCCGACATGCGGCAAACGGCATCGGTGCACACGTCATCGGTTCAGAATGAATCTTGTCGCGAGCTGTGCGGCAGGGTACTACCACTACCCCGGTGGCTGGCGGCGGTCACTCCGCGACGGCTGCGGGCGGTAAGAACGTAGGACTATTCATGCAACAGCCTCTCCCCTCGCCCCTCGAGACCGGCGGAGCTCTGCCCGAAGGCGCCTTCGCGTTGTCCGCGGCTCAGCGCGGCATCTGGTTCGCCCAGCACATCGCGGGCGACACCCCGATTTCCATCGCCCAGTACGTCGAATTGCGCGGACCGATCGATCTGGACGCGCTCGGCGGCGCGGCACGGCAGGCCGGGCGCGAGTTCGGCACCGGGTATCTGCGGCTGATCGAGGTCGACGGCCATCCGTACCAGTTCGTGGACACCTCCCTGGATGACAGCCTGCTCACTCTGGACCTGCGCGGCGAGCGCGATCCGGCGGCCGCCGCGCACGCTTGGATGCGGGCGGAATACGAGGCACCGCTCGAGCTGACCAGGGACCGGCTGGTGTGCGTCGCGATGCTGCGGCTCGCCGACGACCGCTGGTACTGGTACTCGCGGATTCATCACATCGTGCTGGACGGCATGGGCGCGCTGACCGTGGTGCAGCGCACCGGCGAGCTGTACAACGCGGCGGTCGAAGGCAAGGAGCCGCCCGCCGCGAAGGCCGAGGATCTGCGCAAGATCGTCGAGGCCGATCTGGCCTATCGCAATTCGGATCGTTTCGGTGCCGACCGGGAGCACTGGCTCGACCATCTGGGCGGGATGGCCGATCCGGTGAGCCTGGCCGGGCGCACCGCCGATGTCGACGCGCACCCGAGCCGGGTTGCCGGCGCGTTGCCGCAGGAGACCACGGCGCTGCTCGACACCGTCGCGAAGGCCGCCTCGTCGGGGGTCGCGCCGACCGTGGTCGCGGCGTTCGGGGCGTATCTCGCCGCGATGACCGGTGCTCCGGAAGTGGTGCTGAGCCTTCCTGTTTCGGCGCGCACCACCGCGATTCTGCGTCGGTCCGGCGGGATGATCGCCAATGTCGTTCCGCTGCGGCTGACCATGACGCCGACCACGACGGTCGGTGCCGTGATCCGGGCGGCGCAGGGCGAGCTGACCGGGGCGCTGCGGCGGCAGCGCTACCGGCAGGAGGATATCTTCCGCGATCTCGGCTGGCCGATGGACGAGGCCGCGTCGTTCGGCCCCTCGGTGAACCTGATGATGGTGGACACCAGGATTCAGCTCGGCGCGGTCACCGGGCGGCTGCATGTGCTGACCTCCGGGTTGATCGATGATCTGTTCGTCAACGTCTATCCCGGCGTCGGCGGCGAGAGCACCCATATCGACTTCCAGGGCAACGGAAACCTGTACAGCGACGCCGAATTGGCGGCACAGCATCGCCGGTTCCTGTTGTTCCTGCACGCGTTTCTCGCCGCCGGAACGGAGGCCGCGCTGTCCACGGTGCCGGTGGTGTCCGGCGACGAGCAGGCCGAGCTGGTGCCTGCCCGTGGGCCTGCGGGCGGCACGCCTTGCACGCTGCCCGAACTCCTTTCGGCCGGTGCGGCATTGGATCCCGAGGCAGTGGCGATCCGTGCGGGGACGACCTCGTTCACCTATCGGCAGGTCGACGAGCAAACGAATCGGCTGGCCAGGGTACTCATCGCCACCGGCGCCGGACCTGAACGCGCCGTGGCCATTTCGATCCCCCGGTCGGCGGAGTCGGTGCTCGCGATGATCGCGGTCGCCAAGACGGGCGCGGCGTTCGTGCCGATCGATCCGACCTATCCGGCCGACCGGATCGAGCACATGATCGGTGACAGCGGTGTGGTTGCGGGCCTGACCGTCGCCACCGCACGGAAGTCATTGCCGGACAAGGTGAACTGGCTGATCCTCGACGACGAGGCAACCGCGCGCAACGTGCGCGAACAGGATGCGAGCGCCATCAGCGTCGCCATGCACCTCGACCAGGTCGCGTACATCATCTACACCTCGGGATCGACCGGATTGCCCAAGGGCGTGCTGGTTTCGCATCGCGGACTGGCGAACCTGGCGACCGGCTCGGCCGCTGGCTTCGGGGTGACCGCCGATGCTGTGGTGGCACACGCGGTATCGCCGAGCTTCGACATTTCGGTCGAGGAGATCCTGGTGACCCTGGCCGCCGGTGCCACCCTCGCCGTCGTACCGCCCGCCGCGTACGCGGGCGAGGAGATGGCGCAGGTGCTGCGCGCCCACCGCGTCACCCACCTCAATGTCACGCCGGTGGTCGTCGGGTCACTCGATCCGGCGACGCTGCCCGAGCTGCGCACCGTGATCGTCGGCGGCGACGCCTGCCCGCCCGAGCTGGTGGCCAAGTGGGCCGGCCGCACGCTGCTGAACGGGTACGGGCCCACCGAAACCACGGTGACCGTGACGTTGAGCGAGGCGCTCGTGCCCGGCGCACCTGTCACCATCGGCAGTCTGGTGCGCGGCGTCTGCGCCGTGGTGCTCGACCCTTGGTTGCGGCCGGTTCCGCCCGGCACCACCGGTGAGCTGTATCTGGCGGGGGCCGGACTCGCACGCGGCTATCACCAGCGCAACGGGCTCACCGCGGGCCGGTTCGTCGCCAACCCTTACGAAGCCGGAGCGCGGATGTACCGCACCGGTGACCTGGTGCGCTGGCGCACCCGCGGCGGGCGGCTCGAGCTGGAGTACCAGGGCCGCAGCGACTTCCAGGTGAAGGTTCGCGGCTTCCGCATCGAACTCGGCGAGATCGACGTCGCGCTGCAACGGCAACCGGACATCGACTTCGCGATCACCCTCGGTGCCGAGACCGGCGCCGGTGCCACCGCATTGGTGTCGTACGTGCTGCCGAAGCCCGGCGCCGAAGTTCACCCCGAGGCACTGAAAGCCGCTGCCGGGGAGACACTTCCGGCCTACATGGTGCCCGCTGTGGTGATGGTGCTCGACCATATCCCGCTGACCCCGCTCGGCAAGGTGGACCGCAAGGCGTTGCCCGCACCGAATTTCGGGGCGCGGACCATCGTCAGCCGCCCGCCTTCCACACCGCGCGAGGAGGCGCTGGCGGCACTGTTCGCCGAGGTGCTCGGGCTGGAAACGGTCGGCGTCGACGAAAGCTTCTTCGCACTCGGCGGTGACAGCATCGTATCCATCCAGCTGGTGTCGCGGGCGAAGGCGGCGGGCATCGGGCTCAGCGCGCGGGATGTGTTCGAGCGCAAGACCGTTGCCGCGCTGGCCGCCGTCGCCACCGAGGTGCGCGCGCAGGTGGTGCACGAGCTGCCCGGTGGTGGGGTCGGCGCGGTCGAACTCACGCCGATCGTGCACGCCATGCTGGATCAGGGTGACAGTTGGCCGCGGTTCAGCCAGGCGGTGCTCGTCGGCTTACCCGTCGGCTTCCAGCGCGGGCACCTCGTCCCGGCGGTGCAGGCGTTGCTCGACCATCACGATCTGCTGCGTTCCTCGCTGCGGCGGGGTGACAACGGCTGGGAATGGACGGTGGCCGAGCGCGGCGCCATCGATGCCGAATCACTGGTGGAGGCCGTCGCGGCCGGTGCGGATGCGGCGGAGACGCGCGAGCGTGAATTGCAGCGTGCCGCAGACCTGCTCGACCCGGCGGCCGGCGTCGTCGCGCGCTTCGTGCTCATCGAAGAGACCGAGCCGGTGCTATGGCTCGTGCCGCATCATCTGGTGACCGACGGTGTTTCGTGGCGCATCCTGCTGCCGGATCTGGCGACCGCCGCCATGGGCGGCGTACTCGCTCCCGTCGGCACCTCGTTCCGGCGCTGGGCACACGGTCAGGCCGAGCAGGCCGGTGAGCGTGCCGCCGAACTGCCGCTCTGGCAGGGCATCCTGGCGACGCCCGATCCGGCACTCGGCACAGATCTGCCCGATCCGGCCGTCGATGTGGTCGCAACCATGGCCCACCATCAGACGGTGATCGCTCCGGCGATCGCACAGATCGTGCTGAGCACCGCGCCCGATCGATTCCATTGCGGCGCAGACGATGTACTGCTCGCCGCGCTTGCGATGGCGGTCGGCCGGTGGCGCGGCCGGACCACGACGCTGTTCACCCTGGAGGGGCACGGGCGCGCCGAGGAGATCCTGCCCGGCGCCGATGTCGCGCGCACGGTCGGCTGGTTCACCAGCGTGTACCCGGTGGCGGTCGACCTGGCGGGCATCGATCTCGCCGACGCGTTCGCCGGTGGTTCGGCGGCGGGCGCTGCCATCAAGACGACGAAGGAACAGCTTCGGACGGTGCCGGATAAAGGCATCGGCTTCGGCATGCTGCGCTACCTCGCCGCCGAATCCGCTGCGGCACTGGCCGATAGCCCCATCCCGCAGATCAGCTTCAACTATCTGGGCCGGGCGAACACCGGCTCCGAAACGGCACCTTGGCTGCCGCGACGCTTCGCGGCCACGCAAGACGATCGCGCTCCGCTGGCCGCCGTCGTCGACATCAACGCCGTCCGCACCGACGCGGGCCTGGAGGTGACCTGGGCCTACGCCTCTCGGCTGCTCGACGCGGACGACGTGGCGCGGCTCGCCGAACTGTGGACGGAGGCGCTGCGAGCACTCGCCGCGCACGCGGAGTCCAAAGGCTCGGGCGGGCGCACGCCCTCCGACTTCGACCTCGTGCCGCTGACTCAGCCGCAGATCGACACGTGGGAACGCGGTTACCCCGACCTCGCCGACGTGTGGCCACTCTCGCCGCTGCAGTACGGCCTGCTCTTCCACGCGCTGTACGACTCCGACACCGCCGACGGTTACACCGTGCAGTCATTGCTCACCCTGGCCGGCACCGTCGATGCGACCCGATTGCGCACCGCCGCACAGGCATTGGTGACCCGGCACGAGAACCTGCGGGTCGCCTTCGTGGAGACCGACGACGGCCCGCGCCAGCTCGTCCTGGCCGACGCCGAGATCCAGTGGCAGGACGTAGATCTGACCGATTTGGCCGATCCCGAGTCGCGGCAGCGGGAACTGGACCGGGTGATCGCGCTGGACGCCCGCACCCGATTCGAGCTCACCCGGCCGCCGCTGATCCGGTGCACGCTGATCCGGACCGCCGCCGACGCGTACCGGTTCGTCCTCACCAATCACCATCTGGTGCTGGACGGTTGGTCGACGCCGCTGCTCGTGCGCGAGCTGCTCGCGCTGTATGTCACCTCGGGTGACGCGTCCGCGCTGCCACCCGCGCATTCCTATCGTGAGTTCCTGTCCTGGCTGGACGAGCGAGACGACGCCGAATCGATTGCCGCATGGGCGGAATCGCTGGCCGGGATCGACGCCCCGACCCGCGCGGTGCCCACTCTGGCGGGCATCGAATCGACCGAGACCGGGATGGTGTCGACCGAGCTGTCCGCCGATACCGTCGGGCGATTGGCATCGACCGCTCGCGAATCCGGTGCCACGGTCAACACACTCGTGCAGGCGAGCTGGGCGATGTTGCTGGCCATGCTTACCGGCCGCACCGATGTGGTGTTCGGCGGCACGGTGTCCGGCCGGCCGCCGGAGCTGGCCGGTGTCGAAGAGATGGTCGGCCTGTTCATCAACACGCTGCCGGTGCGGGTGCGGCTCGACCCCGCCGAGGAGGTCGTCGATCTGCTCGCCCGCCTGCAGGCCGAGCAGGCCCGGCTGATGGATCACCAGCACGTCGGGCTGGCCGCGATCCACCAGGCCGTCGGGCTCGCCGAATTGTTCGACACCCTCACCGTTTTCGAGTCTTACCCGATCGACCGCGCGGCCATCTCGCAGGCGCTCGACATCGCGGGCATGCGGGTGCTCGACGTCGAAGGCACCGACGCGACGCCATACCCGTTGAACCTCATGGTCATTCCGCTGCGCGGCACGGACGGCAACGACACGCTGCGCGTCAGCGTGAAATTCATGGCCGATCAACTCGATCCCGCCGCGGCACAACCGCTACTGGATCGCTTCGTCGGGCTGCTCACCCAGCTCGCCGACAACCCGCGTGCCCTTGTCTCACAGCTGCAGTATTGCGACGACATCGAACGTGCCGCGCTGCTTCCGGTCCGGGGCCCGGAGTCGCTGCCCGCGCGGACGCTGCCCGAGATCCTGGCCGCCGGTGCCGCGATCGACAGCGACGCCATCGCGGTCAGCACGGGCGAGCTCACCATGTCCTACGGCGAACTCGACGCCTGGTCGAACCGGTTCGCACGGTTGCTGTTGAGCCGGGGTGTCGGGCGGGAGGTTTTCGTCGTGCTCGCCCTCACCCGATCGCTGGAATCGGTAGTCGCGGTGTGGGCCTTGGCCAAGTCGGGCGCGGCCTTCGCGCCGCTGGACCCCAACTATCCGGTCGAGCGGATCGAGCACATGCTCACCGACTCGCGGGCGCCCATCGGCGTGACGGTCACCGCGACCGGCGAGACGCTGCCCGGCAGCATCGACTGGCTGCTGCTCGACGACCTGAACACCATTCGCCGGGTCATGACCGTTTCCGCCGACCCCATCACCGACGCGGAGCGCGGTGGTCCGATCGATATCGACCAAACGGCGTATTTGATCTATACCTCCGGCTCCACCGGCAAGCCGAAGGCCGTACTGCTCAGTCACCGTGGCATCGCGAATCTGGTATCGACGCAACGCGATTCGCTCGACCTCGATCCGACGGCGAGCACGTTGCAGGTGGCCTCGCCGAGCTTCGACGCCTCGGTATTCGAGCTGCTGACAGCGCACGGCTCGGGCGGCAGGCTGGTGGTCTCGCCGCCGGATGTCTACGGCGGCGCGGAACTCGAACGACTGCTGCGCATCGAGCGGGTGACCCATGCGGTGATCACGCCGTCCGCACTGGCCACCATGGAACCGACCGATCTCGACCACCTGCGGGTGCTGTCGGTGGCCGGTGAGGCGGCGACACCGGAGCTGATCGAGCGCTGGTCGGCCGGTCGGCGAATGGTGAACCTCTACGGTCCGACGGAATTCAGCATTTGGGCCACCGGCCCGGCGGAACTCGTTGCGGGCGAACCGATCACCATCGGCGGCCCGATCCGCGGCGCGGCGAACATGGTGCTCGACACCTGGCTGCGGCCGGTGCCCGTCGGCGTCGCAGGTGAGCTGTATCTGGCGGGACCGGCGCTCGCCCGTGGCTACTTCAACCGTTTCGAGATGACGGCGAGCCGGTTCGTCGCCGACCCGTTCGGCGAGCCAGGCGAGCGGATGTACCGGACCGGCGACATGGTGCGCTGGGTTGCCGGACGCGACGACTATGAGCTGGAGTATCTGGGGCGCAGCGACTTCCAGGTCAAGATCCGTGGCCTGCGCATCGAGCTCGGTGAGATCGACGCGGTGCTCTCGCGCGACGAGCAGGTCGAGTACGCGGTGACGATCGGCCGGGCCGGGCCCACCGGTGCGACCGTGCTGGTGTCGTATGTGCTGCCCGCCGAGGGCGTCGAGCTGGATACCGAGCGACTGCGCGTGCGGATCGCCGGTGAGCTGCCGGGGTACATGGTGCCCGGCTATCTCGTGGTACTCGACGCCATTCCGCTGACACCGGTCGGCAAGCTGGACCGCAAAGCCCTTCCGGTGCCGAACTTCTCGGACACCCACCGGCCCTACCTCGCGCCGCGCACTCCGGTGGAGCAGGCGGTGGCCGCGGTGTTCGGCGAGGTGCTCGGCAGCGAGCGGGTCAGCGTGGACCAGTCGTTCTTCGAGCTCGGCGGCAACTCGCTCAGCGCGACCAAGGTTGTCGCCCGGGTGAATTCGGCGCTCGGCTCGACGATCGCGCTGCGGGATCTGTTCGACGCGCCCACCGTCGCGCAGCTGTCCGGGCGGGTGGTCCCGAGCGGCGGTCAGCCGGGCCGCCTAGCGCTCGCGCCGCGGATCCGGCCGGATCGCATTCCGTTGTCGCCCGCGCAGCAGCGGATGTGGGTGATGAATCGACTCGATCCCGCCTCGCCCGCCTACAACATCGCGGTCGCCCTGCGTTTGACCGGCGTACTCGACGTCGATGCGATGCGCCTGGCCTTGGCCGATGTCATCGAACGGCACGAGAGCCTGCGCACGATCTATCCTGCCGACTCCGAAGGTCCGCGCCAGGTGATCATGGGCGTCGAGCCGGCCGCGCCCGCACTGGCCGTGGTCGAGACCGAAGACGGTGCGCCTCTGCGGGATCGGATCAATGCGCTGGCGGGCAAGGGATTCGACATCGCCAAGGAGCCGCCGCTGCGCGTCGGATTGTTCCGAATCGCGGCGGGCTCCGAATCAAGAGACCCCACGGCGCACGGGCCCGCGGCGACCGCTGGCGCAGATGTGCCGGTTCCGTCCGCTCGCACAGCGGGTTCCGGGCCGGTGTCGTCAGGACCGTTCGCCGGTACTCCCGCCGTATCCTCCAGTCCGTCGGCTGGGGTAGCGGCCGTGTCATCCGGCCATTCCGTGGATTCGGTGCGTGGCGCTCCGGTATCCGCCGATGCCGGTTCGGTGCATGTTGTCGTGCTGGTGGTGCACCACATCAGCGCGGACGGCGCGTCGATGGCACCGCTGGCCGCCGACCTCGTCGCCGCCTACTCCGAACGCACTGCCGGCGCGGAAACAATTAGGGTGCCGTTGGCGGTCCAGTATGCCGATTTCGCGCTGTGGCATCGCGAGGTGCTGGGCAGCGAGTCCGATCCGGAATCGGTGGCGGGGCGGCAGGTTCGGTTCTGGACCGACACCCTCGCCGGGGCGCCCGATGTGCTGGAGCTGCCCGCGGACCGGCCGCGGCCCGCCGTGCAGACGATGCGCAGCGCCGACCTCGATTTCGCCGTCGAGGCCCAACTGCACAGTGCCCTGGTCGAATTCGCCGGTGCGCACAACGTCAGCGTGTTCATGGTCGTGCACGCCACACTCGCCCTGCTGCTGGCCCGGCTCGGCGGCACCGACGACGTGGTCATCGGGACGCCGGTGGCCGGGCGCGGCGAGGAAGCCCTCGACGAGCTCGTCGGCATGTTCGTCAACACGCTCGCCTTGCGCACACCCGTCGAACCCGGTGCCGGATTCCTCGACTTCCTCACCGCGGTCCGCTCGGCCGATCTCGACGCCTTCGCCAACACCGATGTGGCCTTCGAACGGCTGGTGCAGGCGTTGAATCCGGCCCGGTCGACGGCGCACCATCCGCTGTTCCAGGTGTCGCTGTCGCTGCAGAACTTCGTCGAGCCGGTGCTGGAACTGCCCGGCCTGCGGTTCGAGGTGGAGGACTTCGACCGGGGCGCTTCGCAATTCGATCTGACGCTGGACCTGCGTGAGCGTTTCGACGCGGCCGGCCCGGCGGGGCTGGCCGGTGTGCTCACCTACGCGACGGACTTGTTCGACGAGGCGACGGTGGCGGCGTTGGCCACCCGTTGGCGAGCCGTGCTCGCGACCGTGCTTGCCGAGCCGGAGGTGCGCCTAGCCGATATCGACATCCTCGACGACAGCGAACGAGCGACGCTGGTCCCGGTGCGCGGCCTCGAAAGCGTCGCGACAACAACACTTCCCGAGTTGCTCGCCGCGACCGTGGCCCGCTATCCGGATCGTCCCGCCGTTGTTGCCGCCGGGGATACGACGACCTACCGGGAACTCGACGCGCACGCCAATCGGCTCGCTCGGCTCCTGCTCGAAGCGGGCGCGGGGCCGGAAACCGTGGTTGCCCTCGGCCTGCCGCGTTCGCCCGACCTACTCACCGGCATGTGGGCGGCCGCGAAGGTCGGCGCGGCATTCCTGCCGGTCGATCCGAAGCATCCGATCGAGCGGATCGATCACATGCTGACCGATTCCGGTGCGCGAGTGGGCCTCACGACGGTCGCCTACCGATCGATGCTGCCGGACAGCACGCAGTGGCTGGTGCTCGATGAGTTGCGTTTCGTGGAACGCTGGTCCGCCGCGAGCCCACGCCCCCTGCGCGACAGCGAGTTGCCGCGACCGATCCGGCTGGACAACGCCGCCTGGCTGATCTATACCTCCGGATCGACCGGCACGCCCAAGGGAGTCTCCGTCCCGCATCGTGGTGTCGCCGACTTCGTTGCGGCGCAACGTGACCTGCTCGACCTGGATTCGAGCTCCCGCGTGCTGCATGTCGCCTCACCGAGTTTCGACGCCTCGATTCTGGAGGCGCTGATGGCATTCGGTTGGGGTGGTGCTTCCGTGGTCGCACCCGCGGCGGTCTTCGGTGGTAGCGCCCTGGCCGAGTTGATCGACTCGGAGCAGGTCACGCACGTGATGATCACCCCGTCCGCGCTTGCCACCATTGATCCCGCGCAGGTTTCGGGAGTACGGGTGCTCGCGGTGGGTGGCGAGGCGGTGGGTGCCGAGCTCATCGAGCGTTGGATCGGCTCCGACGCGATCGATCAGGACGGTCGCGGTAACCCGGCACGGCGGCGCGGGGCACCGCACCGGCAGATGGTGAATCTATACGGGCCGACCGAGTTCACCGTGGTGGCAACGGGTTCCGCTTTGAACGCCGGCGCGTCCGTCTCCCTGGGTCCGCCGATTCGTGGGGCGGCCGCCATGGTGCTCGATGGGCGGTTGCATCCGGTTCCGGTCGGCGTCGCGGGTGAGCTCTATCTCGCGGGGCACGCGCTGGCGCGGGGTTACCACGCCAGGCATGGCCTGACCGCGGGCCGCTTCGTCGCGAATCCCTATGGCGCACCGGGTGAGCGGATGTATCGCACGGGCGACCTGGTGCGCTGGACGCGCTCGTCGTCCGACGCGGAACGCGAGCTGACACTGGAATATTTGGGCCGCACCGACTTCCAGGTCAAGGTGCGCGGTCAGCGGATCGAGCTCGGCGAGATCGATGCCGTGCTCGGCCGGGTGGATGGCGTCGATTTCGCCCTCACCCTGGGTGTCGCGGGGCCGGCGGGGTCGACCGCATTGGCGGCCTACCTGGTGCGAAAGCCGGACGTGGAGCTCGATATCGCCCGGGTGCGCGCCATCGCGGCAGAGACGTTGCCCGGCTATATGGTCCCGTCCGCCTTCGTCGTCCTCGACGAGATCCCGCTCACCGCGGTCGGCAAGCTCGACCGGAAAGCGTTGCCCGCGCCGCAATTCAGCGCCGACGAGACCAAGTATCGGGCGCCCCGGACACCGACCGAAGAAGCACTGGCGCAGATCGTCGCCGAGCTCCTCGGTCGCGACAAGGTCGGTGTCGATGATTCGTTCTTCGAGCTCGGCGGTGACAGCATCCTCGCGATCCAGCTGGTGTCCCGGGCGAAGCAGCGGGGCATCTCCTGCACAGCGCTGCAGGTGTTCGAGCACCGCACCGTGGCCGCCCTGGCCGCGGCGGTGGACACCGATGGCACAGCGGTGACACTGACCGAGCTGCCCGGCGGCGGCATCGGCGACGTGCCGCTCACGCCGATGATGCGATACCTGATCGAGCAAGGCGGGCAGCTCCGTTCGTCTCGGACGGCGGTGCTAGAGCTGCCGATCGGCATCGAGCGGACACAGCTGGTCGCCACCCTCGCGGCGGCCGTCGACCGGCACGACATGCTGCGCGCACGGCTGGTGAACGAGGTGGCTGGTTGGCGGCTATCGGTGCGCGAGCCCGGCTCGGTCGATGTCGACGCACTGGTGCGCCGGATCGAGTTCGATGGCGCCGCGGATCCGGTCGAGCTGCGTGAATACGTTGCCGCGGAACTGCGTTCCGAGTCGAATCGACTGGATCCGGCGAATGGCGTTGTGCTGCGGTTGATCTGGCTCGATCCGGTAGGTGATGCCGGTACGCGTACCAGGGCGGGCCGTCTCATCGTGCTGGCGCACCGGCTGCTGATCGATGACGCATCCTTGGGCATTCTGCTGCCGGACCTGATGGCCGCTTGGGCGCAGGTGTCGGTCGGCAACGCCCCGGTGCTCGCCGAAACCGGCACGTCGATGCGTCGGTGGGCGCACGCCCTGGTAGATGAGTCCCGTTCGGCGGAGCGAGTTTTCGAGCTCGGACACTGGCAAGGGGTGCTCGCGGCCGCGGACCCGCCGCTCAGTGCTCGTGCGCTGGACGCGACCGTTGACCAGGCACACACGCTGCGCACCGTGCGTTGCGAGGTGTCGGAGGAGGTCACCACCGCGGTACTCACCACGTTGCCCACTCAGTTCGCGGGCGCCGTCCACGACACCCTGCTCGCCGCGCTCACGCTGTCGCTGGGGCGCTGGCGTGCGCGGCGATCCGGGGAGACCGGGACGGGCGTCACGATCCGGCTCGAGGGGGACGGCAGGCGGGACGGGACGATCCCCGGGGCCGCGCTGTCCCGCACGATCGGCTCCTTCACCACCAGCTACCCGGTGCGACTCGAGCTCGACGACATCGACGTCGATGACGCGTTCGCGGGTGGTCCGGCGATGGGCGCGGCGGTCCGTGCGGTGAAGCATCAGCTGAAGTCGGTGCCGGACAAGGGGATCGGGTTCGGACTACTGCGCTACCTCAACGCCGATACGAGATCGCCACTGGGCGTGGCCGATCTGGGGCAGGTCAGCTTCAGCTACCGCGGCCGGAGTTCGGCGGGTGCTGTCCCGGCCGGGCTCGACGGCCTGGGCTGGACATCGACCGATGAGTTCGGCGACCTGTCCACCGTTGCCGATCCGCGGACTCCGGCGCTGGCGGTGCTCGAGGTGAACGCGGTGCTAGTTGGTGCGCGATTGCGTGCGGACTTCACCTATCCGAAGACGCTGCTGGACCGTGGTGCGGTCGCCGAGCTGGCGGGGTTGTGGGTCGATGCACTCCGTGCGGCAGCCGAATTCGCCGGAACTCCCGCAGCGGAAGCCGCTGCGGCAGAGGAAGCCGCTGCGGTCGCGGCGAGTCAACCCGCGCTAGAAGCCACGCTCGGACTCGACGTGGTGTTGCCGATCCGAACGGAGGGCACCGGGCCAGCGCTGTTCTGTATCCACCCGTCGTCCGGAATCTCGTGGAGCTACCTCGGATTCGCGCAGGCGCTGCGGCCAGGCCGCCCTATCTACGCCTTGCAGGCACCGGATCTCAGTGGCTACGAACCGCCCCTGCGCTCGATCGAGGAGTTCGCCGACCGGTACGTGCGCGAGATCCGCGCGATCCAGCCGTCCGGCCCGTACCACCTGCTCGGCTGGTCGTTCGGCGGGCTGATCGCGCACGCGATCGCGGTACGGCTGCAGCAGACCGGCGACCAGGTCGGCCTGGTCGCGCTGCTGGACTCGGAGTCGGCCGACATCGACAGCGCCGACGTCGAGCAACTCACCGCGGGGGCCTTCGTCAACAGCTTCGGCGCGATCTTCGGGATCCACGACGTGCCCGCCGAGGCCACCGCGGCCGAGGCGGCGAACCTCATCCGCGATCGGCTCGGCGGCGTGACAATCGTCGACGCGGACATGATCGAGCGACTGACCGAGTCGTACAACGTCGCGGCGCGCGCTCGATCGGGGTATCAGCGACCGGTATTCGACGGTGACCTGTTGTATTTCAGCGCGACCGTGGACAGCTCCGATGCCGTCGGGCCGGACGGCTGGGGGCCGTACGCGACCGGCACGGTCATCAACTACGACATCGACGTCACCCACAACGAGCTGACCGCACCGCACGTGCTGCCGATCATCGCGCGCGTACTCGATGAACAGGCGAAGGGACAGGCATGAATTCCGATCAGGGCGTTGTCGTCGAGGGAGTAGAGAAATCCTTCGGCGCCGTAAAGGCATTGCGCGGAGTCGATTTCACGGCGGCGCCGGGCGAGATTCTCGGCATCCTCGGCCCGAACGGCGCGGGCAAGACCACCATGGTGAACATCCTCTCGACGCTGATCGCGCCGGACCGGGGACGGGCCGTCGTCGCCGGGCACGACGTCGTCGCCGATCCCGCGGCGGTGCGTCGATCGATCATGCTGACCGGGCAGTATGCCGCGCTCGACGACATGCTCAGCGGCTACGAGAATCTCGTGATGTTCGGCAGGCTGATGGGGTTGCGCAAGCGGGCCGCCCGGGCCCGCGCGGACGAGCTGATCACCGAGTTCGATCTCGCCGGCGCGGCGAGTCGCCGGGTCGGCACCTATTCGGGCGGCATGCGGCGGCGTATCGACATCGCCTGCGGTCTTGTCGTCCGGCCGGACGTGGTGTTCCTCGACGAACCGACGACCGGGCTGGATCCGCGCAGCAGGCAAGGGGTGTGGGATCTGGTGCGCAGTTTCAAGAAGGCGGGCATCACCACGCTGCTCACCACCCAATATTTGGAAGAGGCTGACGCGCTGAGTGATCGGATCATCGTCATCGATCACGGTGTGGTGATCGCGCAGGGCACCGCGGACGAACTGAAGTCGCGCACCGGTGGCAGTTATTGCGAGGTGGTGCCGCTGGACCTACAGGATCTGGACGTGATTGCCGAAGCGCTCGGATCTCTTCTGCCGGAAGACAATCGGGCCGCGCTGACGCCGGACTCGGACCGCATCACCATCCCGGCGCCGGATGGCGCGAAGACACTCGCGGAGGCGTTGCGCCGCTTGGACGGAGCGGAGGTGGAACTGGTCGATATCGCGCTGCGCAGGCCGTCGCTCGATGATGTGTTCCTCCAATTGACCGGGCACCTCGCCTCCACCGACGGAGCGAAAGCGGTTGATGTGGAGGCGGTCTCATGACCGCTGGCACCTGGCTGGCCGATGTCGGAGCGACACCGGACCGGGCGCGGCAGTGGTGGGTACTCACCACGCGGCTGATCGTGCCCTCGCTCAAGACCGGTGAGGTGCTGACCTCGCTCTTGGCTCCGGCGACCTTCACCGCGGGGTTCTACATTCCGCTCAAGACGGTGATGACGTTCGCGGGCACCGGATTCAGCAGCTACGCGCAGTTCATGATGCCGCTCGTGGTGCTACAGGCCGCCGCGTTCACCGCCATCTCGGCCGCCTTCCGCTCGGCCACCGACTCGGTGGCGGGCCTCAATCGGCGCTTCGGATCGATGCCGGTCGGGCGGCTCGTGCCCGCCGGGGCACGGATGTCCGGCAACGTCTTCCGGCTGGCGCTCTCCCTGTGCGCCGCCATCGCCTGCGGCTACGTCATCGGGTTCCGGTTCTACCTGGACACCGCGCACACCATCGGCTTCCTGCTGTTGTCGATGCTCATCGGCACCGCGTTGACGCTCGGCGCGGACGTGATCGGCACGGTGTCGCGCAGCCCGGAGGCGGTCACCCAGGCACTTGTGCTGCCGCCCTTGATCTTCGGCATGCTGTCCGCGGGCCTGGCTCCGGCACACCAGTTTCCGGCGTGGGTGCAGCCGTTCGTGCGCGATCAACCGGTGTCGCAGTTCGTGCTCGCCCTGCGCGCGCTGGCGGGCGACACATCGGGGAACGCGGGACAGGTGACGTGGTCGCTGATGGGGCCGTCGTTGGCTTGGACGGCCGCGATCCTCGTCCTGAGTATTCCGCTGACCCTCCGGCTGAGCTCGGGGAGGGCGTGATGGCACTACTCGCCGATCGCACCGAAGAAATCCACGGCGACTCGGAGGTGTCGCCCGCATCGCTGGTGCGGCACACACTGATTCAGACGCAACGCCTCTTGCTGCGCTGGGTGCGCAACCCGATCACGCTGCTGGAAGCCCTGATCATCCCGTGTCTACTGCTGATCATGCTGGAAACGGTGGTCGGCGGCCAGATTCGGAAGTTCACCGGCGACAGTGCGCTGTACGGTTCCGTGCCGATGGTCACCATTACCGGTGCCGTGTCCGGGGCCATCTCCTGCGGTGTCCTGCTCGGCCGCGAACGCGAAGCGGGCCTGCTCGCCCGCTTCTGGGTGTTGCCGGTGCACCGCGCCTCCGGCCTGGCGTCCCGCATCCTCGCCGAAGGCTGCCGCATCTTCGCCGGAACCCTGACCATCATCCTCGTGGGCTACCTGCTCGGCTTCCGCTTCCACCACGGCGCCCTGCCCACCCTCCTATTCCTCGCCATACCAGTACTTTTCGGCCTCGCCTTCGCCACCGTCGTCACCTCGGTGGCCGTCTTCACCGCCAAAGCCGCCCTGGTAGAAGGCATTACCATCCTCACGTCCCTGATGATGTTCTTCAGCACCGGCTTCGTCCCCCTAGCCGCCTACCCCCAATGGATCCAACCGGTAGTCCGCAACCAACCCATGTCGGTAGCCGTAGACGCCATGAAAGCCCTTGCCCTGGAAGGCCCCTTGGCCCGCCCCCTGACCCTCACCCTCGCCTGGTCCCTCGGCGCCATCATCCTGTTCGCCATCCCGGCCACCATCGGCTACCGCCGGGCCAGCAGAAGGTAACCGTTAATCGCCGCGCTCACCGGAGAGGCGGCGGGCGATGAGCCAGCTGCCGCCAACTATCAGGAGGGCGAAGAGCAGGAGGCCGGCGCCTAGAAGGGTGACAATCCAGAGGCGGTCGGCTAGGCGGAGATTGCCGTTCAGGGAGATGTTCAGGGAGCCGACGGCGAAGGCGATGACGGCCGCGAAGATCGAGACGACCTCGATGGTGCGCAGCATCGAGTTGCGCACGGTGTCGGCCATTCCGGCGATGGAGTGCTCGTGGTGTTGTACGCGTTCGCGGTCGGCCGCAGCGCGGTGCGCTTCGGTGCGTCCGTTGAGGATCGCTTCGCGTTTGGTCAGATATTGGCCTTGCAGTAGCTCGTGGCTGACTCGCCAGCCGATCGCGGGCAGCAGTCGCAGGGCCGTGTCGATGCTGTTCAGCGCGGCATCGTGGGCGCCGCACAGGTATTGGCCGGTGGCGAGTCGGTAGTAGAAGATGTGGTTGTCGGGGTGCTCGGCCAGCGCTGCTTCGGCGTGGGCGCGCAGTAGTTCGCCCTGGCCAGCGAAGGGAACGCCGACGGCAAGCCCGTTGAGCGCGATATCGGTTGCCGCGTAGCTCCGGTTGGCCGCGGTCCATGCGCGGTCGAACAAGCTGCGCGCGTACTCCTCGGTGAACCGGCGGCTGCCGAACGCCGCGAAGGCTTGCAGTGCGACGAAAAGTGGTGTCTCGCGGTGTGATCCGGCGGCCATGGTCAGCGGCGAGGACTGCAGGAACTGGTTGAGCTCGTCGAAGCAGAAGTTCGCGCGCAGCTTTCCCGCGTGATACAGCGTGGCGAAATAGGCTCGGCTGCACTCCTGGTCGTCGTTGGCGACGATGTCACGGGTCGCGTCGGCAACCTCGTCCAGCGACTCCACCGAGTCGCGGGTGATGAACGCGTAACCGAGAGCCCACTTTTCGCGTATCGCGGTGCGGCAGCCCGGCGCGACGTGCTCGCGGAGCCACCCCGCGCATTCGACAGCGGTCTGCAGGGTCGGTTCGGCCGCCATCCGGTGGTTCCAGTATCGGTCGGCACAGATGAAGTAGGGGTCGCTGCCGAAATCCACTGAGCTGACATCGAACTGCGGTTCCACCCCTTCGGCGATATACCGCCGCGCGTAGCGATCGCAGTCGCGGTCCAGCTGTCGCGAACCCGAGGTCGCAAGTGCCGCGAGTGCCTGTTCGACAACTACGTGATCCATCCGTGCCCCTACCTCCCGACGACCCCAGCGTGCCCGAGCTCACTGCCTACCACATCCGGACCATGATCGTCACGATGGCACACTGCTCGATATGCGGGTAGAGGTCGTCACAGCGGTGCACGCCGAGTATGCCCGCTACCTGCCAGCAGCGTGGCGGTCACTGCGGGCGCAAACCCATCCGGACTGGCACTGGCTGGTGCAGGTCGACGGCGACGCCGCGGCGGTGCGCGCGATGCTGATCGACTGCGGCGCCGCGGACGATCCACGAACCCGCCTGGCGTTCAACGGCACCCGCGAAGGCCCGGCCATCACCCGGAACGTCGCGCTCGGTCGCGCCGCCGCGGCCCTGATTCAGAATCTCGACGCCGACGATGAACTCGAACCGACAGCCTTGGCCGTACTCAGCGCCGCACTGCACCGGCACCCGTCCGCCGGTTTCGCCGTCGGCACGGCTAGCGACCTGCTGAATTCCGGTGAGCTGGTGGATGTTCCGATCTCGTTCGCGCCAGGCCTGCTCCCCCGAGGGGCACTGATCGACGCGTGGACGACCGACCGCTTACCTGTACACCCCGCCGGTGTGATGTGGCACCGCGACCTCCTGCTCGCCACCGGAGGCTGGGCGGCTATGCGCGGCATGGAAGATACGGGCCTGCTCATGTCCGCCTCTGCCTTGTCCCCCGGCGCGATCGTAGACTCCCGCACGTTGCGCTACCGCCGCCACCGCAACCAACGCTCCACTCAGACGTCGCTTTTCACAGGGGGGGGGGATCAGATTTCGCTGATTCGCCAGCGCGCCGCGACACTTCGAGCCGGACCCGGCTGGTTCGGTCTACTCCCCCAGCGATGAGTGACATGACTGCGGCGATTGCCGAGCGAGGCTCTCGATGGTGTGCCATAGGACGGCGCAACTCGGCCCCGGTGTCCGAAAGGGGTACCGGGGCCGAGGGTTTCGGGCGTTACTGGACGGAGAATTGGCGGGCCAGGGCCCAGATCACCAGGACGTCGATGGCGATGATGACCAGGGCCCAGAACGGGTAGATGGGGGCGAAGAGGAAGTTGTCGAGAATGCTGATCGAGGCCATCACGATGCCGGCCAGGTAGCCCCAGGTTTTGCCGGTGACGATGCCGAAGCCGGCGATCAGCATCAGGACGGCGATTACCAGGTGGATCCAACCCCATGCGGAGACGTCGACGAGGAAGACCTGGTCTTTGGTGACGACGAAGATATCGCGGCCGGCGATGGCGGCTATCGCGGACAGCAGATGCAGTAGGCCGGTGATGAGGATGAGGACGCCGGCGAAGATGGTCATGTCATTGAGCACGGGGCCGGGCCGGGCGGGACCGGGACTGGTCATAACACACACTCCTTCCGAAACGCGTGGCACACCTTTCGGCCCAACGTAGCCCGTGAACAGGCGAAATCGGCGCAGATCGGCGGGCGGGTCACCGGGTCGTGACGACCCCCGGTCCGGGTCCGGCAAACGTGTCGCGCCTCGTTCATCCGGTGGTGCCCGCTCGCCGCGGGGCACGAGCAGTTCGCAAGCAAACAATGAGCGATCTCGCGCGGCGCGCCAGCACCGATGTGGCTGTTCGCGCGATCGTGACGCAGAATAGGGGCCGCACGCGATGGCTCCCGGCGTATCTCGCCTCGGTGACACGCATCGCAGCGACACAAGGTGTTGTGCTGCACGGACTTGTCACCCCCAAGGAGTAGTGTCCGGGGGAGAGAAAATCCGTCACGGCAGCGGGCTCGGGAAAGGTGTGGAGGCAGGATGAAACTGATCGATCGGGTATCGGCCATCAACTGGAATCGGGTGCCCGACGAAAAGGATGCCGAGGTCTGGGACCGGCTGACCGGCAACTTCTGGCTGCCCGAGAAGGTTCCGGTGTCCAACGACATCCCCTCGTGGGGCACGTTGACCCCGGATGAGAAGCAGCTGACCATGCGGGTCTTCACCGGCCTCACGCTGCTGGACACCATCCAGGGCACGGTCGGCGCGGTGAGCCTGATCCCGGACGCGCTCACTCCGCACGAGGAGGCGGTGTACACCAACATCGCGTTCATGGAGTCGGTGCACGCCAAGAGCTACAGCTCGATCTTCTCCACGCTGTGCTCCACGCGTGAGATCGACGACGCGTTCCGCTGGTCGGAGGAAAACCGCAACCTGCAGCGCAAAGCAGAGATCGTGCTGGACTACTACAACGGCGACGATCCGCTCAAGCGCAAGGTGGCCTCGACGCTGCTGGAGAGCTTCCTCTTCTACTCCGGCTTCTACCTGCCGATGTACTGGTCCTCGCGGGCCAAGCTCACCAATACCGCGGACCTGATCCGGCTGATCATCCGCGACGAGGCCGTGCACGGCTACTACATCGGCTACAAGTACCAGAAGGGCCTGGAGCTGGTCAGCCAGGCCGAGCGCGAGGAGCTGAAGAACTACACCTTCGAGCTGCTGTTCGAGCTGTACGACAACGAGGTCGAGTACACCCAGGACCTCTACGACGAGGTCGGCCTCACCGAGGACGTCAAGAAGTTCCTGCGCTACAACGCGAACAAGGCGCTGATGAACCTCGGCTACGAGGGCCTGTTCCCGAAGGACGAGACCGAGGTGAATCCGGCCATCCTGTCGGCGCTTTCGCCGAACGCGGACGAGAACCACGACTTCTTCTCCGGGTCGGGTTCGAGCTATGTGATCGGCAAGGCCGTGAACACCGAAGACGAAGACTGGGAGTTCTGAGCGACTCACCCGGTGACAACGGCGGCGGATTCTTCCGCCGCCGTTTCGCGTCCCGGGATGGTGCGCGGCGACGCTTGCGTTGACACCGGCGACAACGTTTAGCGTGGCCGTGACGGTCGCTCGGAGGAGGTCGGATGCTGATCGGTGAGCTGGCGCAACAGGCCGGAACGAGTACCCGCACCCTGCGGTACTACGAGCAGCACGGGCTGGTGCGGGCGCGACGCTCCACCAACGGGTATCGCGTCTACGACGAGACGGAACTGCCGGTGGTCCGGAAGATTCGGACGCTGCTAGAGGACGGTTTCGACCTCGACGACATCCGCCCGTTCGTCACCTGCCTGCGGGCGGGCAGCAGCTCCGGTGACGGTTGCCCGGACTCGGTCGCGGTGCTGCGGCGCAAGCTCGACGAGGTGGACGAGGCGCTCACCAGGCTGACCGCGCTGCAGGCGGAACTCCGGCATCGGCTGGCCGGTGCCGAGCCTGCCTGCGAATTCGGGTAACCACCTGTCCGGCAACCGGTTTCGATAGACCGGTGGCGCGATCGTCCGCTGCCCACGTCACCCGAGGAACGCTCGATGAAGTTTGCGATCAGTTACAGCGCACCGTATTACGGAGCAGACCCCGACCGGATCATCGCCTTCGCCAAGCACGCCGAAGCCTGTGGATTCGAAGGGCTGTATCTCCCGGACCACATCGCGTTGTATCCCGGCGCGAAGGTCGGCAATTTCGAGATGCCCCCCACCCTGCCCTACCCCGATCCACTCGACTGCCTGAGCTTCGTCGCCGCGGCCACAGACCGGATCCTGCTCGGCACAGGCGTACTACTGCTGCCGTATCGGCACCCGGTGGTCTTGGCCAAACGGCTCGCGACCATCGATGTGCTGTCCCGCGGCCGCATGCGGTTGCTGACCGTCGGCCTCGGCACCTTGCCCGGCGAAGCCACCGCGACAGGAGTCGACTTCGCCACCCGCGGCCGACGAACCGACGAGGCGATCGATGTGCTGCGACTGCTGTGGTCCGGCGGCGCGGACGGCGTCAGCTTCGACGGCGAGTTCTTCACCTTCGACTCACTGGTCAGTTTCCCGAAACCCCATGGGGTGCCCCAGTTACCGATCCACATCGGCGGCTCCAGTCGCGCCGCCGCCCGAAGGGCCGGCCGACGCGGCGACGGCTACTTCCCCGGCGGCATGCTAGGCCCCCTCGAACGCGCCGGCCAACTAGACCTCGCCAAAGCGGAAGCCATTGCCGCAGCCCGAGATCCGGCGGCACTCGAGTACACAAGGTGGGGTTCGATCGACATGCCCGCCGAACGCGTCGAAGGGCTCGCCGCCGAGGGCGTGACCCGAATCGTCATCGGCAGCATCGATCCCGAGCACCTATTCGACGAAATGTCCCGCTTCGCCGAACGTTTCGACCTCGGCACCTAACCAGCCACCACCCGATCTCGGGCAAAACCAGACCAAGCGACAGATAGGTCAACTCCGCATACCTGCTTCTTCTTTCACATACCCCTCAACGGTACCCGGCTTTCTCTGCCGCGGCCTGGCATGGGCAACGCGTAGGTCCCAGCGTGAGGACTGGCTGTGGTCCCGTTGAGGGATCTTCCGCAATCGAGGTGAGTCAAAGGTCGTCCTCGATCATCGACGTGAGTCAAAAGGTTGCTTTACAAGGTCTTTTGGCGACCATATGACTCACGTCGATGGGGGCTCTCACCTGCGTGGCGGCCCGGCCGGTCGCGCCGAGCTCGGCGGCTAGCGCGGGAGCACCGGCGACCTCGTTAATGGCTGCGGTCAACGCCCGCTCGCAGCCTCGGGCGCGCTCCGGTCGGAGTGCACCCGCCGCCCCGGGGCCGTCGAGGTGTTCGGCCTTCCAGGCCGTCGCGGCTCCCGCGAATGCGCGGTCAATGCGTGTGGGTGCCGTACAGCGTGGCCGCGCGGTGCCCGGCACTCCCCTCCGAGTGCCGGGGCAGAGCACTGTCCGCGGCGAGACACTTTCGGTCGCCATTTCATGCCCTCGACGACTTGCAAATAAGCCCTTTCCGAAAAGGAATTGCCATTCTGGATTGTTCCTGTTGCGGTGCGGCACTGGGTAATTCGGCAATTTCGTGCACAACCATTACAGTCAGCTGATTGTATGAGCACGGAGGCCGATTGGGGTCGGCTTTCACACGACCAGTGCAATATCGCAGCGAAACAGTGGAACATTCCAGAACTGAGCTCGCCAGCATTTCTGGAATGTTCCACGGTTGCTGCCACCTATGCGTTCCATTACTGACCACCTCTTCAGCAACCCTTCGGAGATGCAGCCATGACGACTGGTTCGACCCTTCCGCGCAGGCTACTGGCCCGCGAGCTCCGCAACGCCCGTGCGGCCGCGCGTATGAGCTCGGAAGCCGCGCGGAATCAGATCGGTGTCAGCAAACAAACATTCTGGCGCATGGAGAACGGAATCCCGACCCGGTTGAACCCGTTGTTCGTCAAGCGGTTATGCGAAATCTACGGGGTATCGGCCGAACTGACGCAGGTACTGCTGACGCTCGTCGAAGAGACGAGGGACAAAGGGTGGTGGCATGCGTTCGACGATGCTATCCCCAAGAGCTTCGAGCTGTTCCTCGGATTGGAGGACGCGGCGCACCGGATTATTTCTTATCAGACAACGTTCCTGCCCGGAATGTTGCAAACCAACGAGTACCGCCGCGCGATGCTGTGGCTCGAGAACCCGAGCAGGCCGAAATCGAATGTCGAGACGACGATCGATATCGTGACCCTGCGACGGGCTCGACTTTTCAGTGATGCCAATCCACTGACACTGGATGTTTTCCTCGACGAGTCGGCGCTACGCCGCTCGACCGGAAACTCGGGAGTCATGGCCAGCCAGTTGACGCATCTCGCCGAAACCGCACAGCGACAGAATGTTTCGGTGCGTGTGGTGCCGACTTCGGCAGGCACCTATCAGGCTCTGACGTTCGGCACCTTCGTCCTACTCGAGTTTCCCCCGCATCCCACCACGCATCTGACAGAGCCACCGGTGGTCTACGTCCAAGGCTTCACCGACGATCTATATTTGGAGCGTCCCGAGGAGATTTCGGCGTACCGATCCGCGCACACCGACCTCGAACGCCTGGCATTGACCGAGGCCGACAGCCACGCTCTCATCCTCGATATAGCAAAGGAGTTCGGCGTATGACCATCGATATAACTCACGCACGATGGTTCAGGTGCACACGCGGTGGTGGTTCGGCGGTCGTCCACGACAGTCTCATCCGCCCATAGACATACCGACCGTACGAGGCCCCCACTGCCGGTGGGGGCCTCGTACGCTATTTCGAACTACTTGTCGCCGTTGGGCTTCCGTAAAATATGCAGAATCTGCGCGACATCGGACTTGATGTAGCCGACATCCGACTCCATAGACTCCAGCCGAGTCCCCATGCGCTCTTGCTGAGCTTCCATAGACCCTTGCCGAGTCTCCATAGACCCTTGCCGGGTCTCCATCGACTCCTGCCGAGACAGCAGGTTACCGATGTCGATACTCATCGATATCAACCGGGACGCAACCGAGCGCCCGTCCAAATCGCCGATACGGCTGTCCAAGACACCGATACGGCTGTCCAAGACGCCGATGCTGGCGCGAATCTCACCCAGGCTGGCGTGGACGGCGTCGAACTTCTCCTCGAATCCGGTCACTGTGACAGTATCGCGCGTGATTTGCTGATCCCGCCACCGTTCTAGCTCATGCACACGATATTCCAAAGACTTCCCGCTGCTGCTCATGGGTCGAGCCCTCCCCTCGTCCGCTACCGCATCGAAAAATACGACCGGATCATATCTTCGGGCACCGACACCTAATCGCTTCGGCGAGATCGGGTTTCACACCGTGGGTGCTCGACGCACGGCATCGGCGATGGTTTCGTGACCGTCGGCGGCGAGTCCGGAGTACACGCCGTCGATGTCGGCGGCGGGGCGATTTTGGCTGAGCTTGAACTTGGCCTCGATGCGGGTGATCGCCAGTTCGACTCCGACGATCGCCCGCAGCTGACCCGAGATGAACTGTGCCGGCGCGTCGTCGACGGACCACGGTTGCGGGCGCCCCGACTCGTGCTTTTCGGTCAGGTCACGGACGAGCCGTTCGACCCAGGCTGGGTCGTCGTGCACGGTGAGCCGTCCGTAGACGTGCGCGGTGACGTAGTTCCAGGTGGGGACCACCCGCCCGTGTTCGGCCTTGCTCGGATACCAGGCCGGGGAAACGTAGGCGTCCGGACCGCGCACGATGACCAGTGCGTCACCGAGCGCAGTCCGCCGCCACTGATCGTTGTTGCGGGCGAGGTGACCGCGAAGCGTCTGCGCGCCAGCGTCGTAGACGAACGGCAGCATGGTGGCGACCATGCCGTCCGCCGTCGCGGTGATCAGATCGGCGGCGCCGTGCCGGCTGAGCAGGTCGTTGACGGCCTGCTCATCGGCAGCGAAATGTGCGGGGACGTACATGCTTTCCAGCATTGCCTGCCGCACCGACGTTCACCAGTACCACTTGGTCGACGTTCACCAGTGCCACTTCAGTGGAACCACTACTGGTCAGTGGCCGACTACGACCAGCACGAACTGCTGGGTCGGGTTGTTCTGAGCAGTGCGGCTCACTACGCCGTAGTCCTTCTCGGCGTATTCATGGGCATCCACGTAGCGGTTGTTGGAGGCCTGCTGGATCGTGTACTTGCCTGCGCCGATGGAATTGATGTGCCACACCTGGGTGGGGTTGTTCTGGGCGGGGCGGGTGACCAGGTGGTAGTCGAGGGACTCGATCTCGTGGGCGTCGAGGTAGCGATGGCTGCTCACTTGCTGCACGGTGCCGGTCCCGGTGCCGCTCTGATCCCAGTGGATGCGCCACTGCTGGCTGGCGTCGCCCTGCTTCGGCCGGGTGACCACGTTGTAGTCGTGCGAGCCGTCGGCCCACGCGTCCACGTAGCGGCCACTGGACACCTGCTGGATCGTGACGATGTCGTCCGGCTGCGCGGCGTTCGCGGTGGCGGGAACAGCGACAATGCCGGCGACGGTCACAGTTCCGAAGAACAGTCCCGCGGCGGCGCGGCTGATGAAGTGTGTCAAAGTCGAATCCCTCTGGTGAAAGTTGTTGCGTTGCTTGTCTGAACCAATGTTCGAGCAAACGCGACCACTCCATAAGGCACCCTTGGGAGGTAGCTGAGCCGCAACGGGGTGCGGAAATCACCCCCGAGGGTGGTACCTCCGGTCAGCCGATGGCGGCTAGATATTCGCCGTAGAAGAGCATCAGCCCGACGGCGGAGGCGATGCCTGCCAGCAACCAGAAGCGGATGATGACGGTGGTTTCGGCCCAGTTGCTGAGTTCGAAATGGTGGTGGAAGGGGGCCAGTTTGAACAGTCGGTTGCCGGTGGTGCGGAAGACGACGATCTGGAGCAGGACGGAGAGGATCTCGGCGAAGAAGAGCGCGCCGACTACCGCGGTGAGCAGTTCGGTGCGGGTGGTGATGGACAGCCCGGCGAGCATTCCGCCGAGGGCCAGCGAACCGGTGTCGCCCATGAATATCTTGGCCGGTGCCGCGTTCCACCACAGGAATCCCATGCAGGCGCCCGCGCCCGCGGCGCAGACCACCGCGAGGTCGAGTGGATCGCGGACGTCGTAGCAGCCGGCGTTCGGGGTGGCCGCACAGGAATTGGTGTACTGCCAGAAGGTGATGATCACGTAGGCGCCGAGCGCGAAGCTCATCGATCCGGCGGCGAGCCCGTCGAGGCCGTCGGTGATGTTCGCCGCGTTGGACCAGGCCACCACCAGGAAACTGACCACGAGCAGGAACCCGACCAGCCCGAACGACACGGTCTCCACATCACGCACGTAGGACATGTGCCGACTGCCCGGCGTCAGCCCGGTGCTGTCCGGAAACCGCAACGCGAGCACCCCGAAGACGACCGCGGCGGCAAGCTGGCCGATGTACTTGCCGGTCGCGGTCAACCCTAGGTTGCGTCGCTTGTGGATCTTGATGAAGTCGTCGAGGAAACCCACCACACCCAGCGCGGTGGCCAAGCCGAGCACGAGCAGCCCCGACACGGAAATCCCCTCCGCATCGTGGCGGATGCCGATCAGGTGCGCGCCGAGATACCCCGCCCACATACCGATCAGGATCGCGATGCCACCCATCTGCGGCGTGCCGCGCTTGGCCTGGTGGCTGGCCGGTCCCTCGGCCCGGATTTCCTGCCCGATCTTCAGCCTGGTCATCACCTTGATCAGCAAGGGTGTCAAGGTGATCGAGACCGCCAGCGCGATCATCGCCGAGTACAAAATCTGTCTCATGCGCCCCTCATGCGGCCGTCAACGGAAAAGTCGAGTAATTGAAACATCAACGCACGGGCACCTTTTCACTGCCCGGCCTGGTCGATACCCGACGCACGCTCGTGCCGCTGCCGTCCACCGAACCCCGCCGTCGTCCCTCGCGAATCGCTCCGACGTTAGCAAGTCGAACGGATTTATGCGGACTCCTGAAGGTGAACTAAACGGCTCCCCTCAGATACCGAGGACCAGCTTGGCGGTGGTGAAGTAGATGATCAGGCCGGTGGCGTCGACGAGGGTGGTGACCATGGGCGCGGACACCACCGCGGGGTCGATGCGCAACTTCTTGGCGAGCAACGGCATGGTGCCGCCGATGGTCGCGGCCCAGCCACAGATCAGCACCAGGGTGATGCCGACGACCACCGCGACACGCGGACCGACGAACAGCCCGCCGATCACCAATCCCGCTGCGGCGAGCATGGATCCGAGCACCAGACCGACCCGGCATTCGCGCCAGATCACCTTGAAAAGGTCGGTCACCCGCACCTCGCCGACGGCGAGCGCACGCACACAGGAGGTGGCGGCCTGCGCCCCCGCGTTGCCGCCCGCGCCGATGAGCAGCGGAATGAACAGCGCGAGGTGCGCGGCCTGCTGCAGCGTGCCCTCGAACATGTCGGTGACGCTGACGGTGAGCGTCGCGGCGAACAGCAACAGCAGCAACCACATCGCGCGATAGCGGGCCAGCTGGAACACGCCCGCGGCCATGTAGTGGCCCTCCCACGGCGCCGAACCCGCCTGCCTGGCCACGTCCTCGCTGTCCGCGGCCTCGATGACCTCGACGGCGTCGTCGATGGTGAGCAGGCCGACGAGCCGATTCTCGCTGTCCACCACGGGCATGTTGAGGTCGTTGGTCTCGCGCATCAGCCGAGCCGCCTTCTCGGCGGAATCGGTGGCGCGGGCGCAGGCCGGTTCGGTGACGACCAGTTCGGCGATCATCGTGTCCGGCTTGCTGAGCACCAGCTCGCGCAGTTCGACGATGCCGGTCAGTCGCCTGCCCGCGTCGACGACGGGCAGCGTGTAGACGGTTTCGGCGGTGGCGCCCTTGGCGCGCACCATGGTCAGCGCCTCGGCGACGGTCAGGTTCTGTGGCAGCGCGACGACCTCGGGGGTCATGTACTGGCCCGCCGAACCCTCCGGGTAGCCGAGCAGCGCGGCGGTCATCCGCCGCTCGCGCGGGCTCAGCCCGGCGAGCACCTTCTTGGCGACCTTCGCGGGCGCCTCCCGCAGCATGCGGGCGCGGTCGTCGGGCGCCATGCCCTCGATCAGGTCGCGGAAGCTCTGGTCCCGCAGGCCCTGCAGGATCTGCTGCTGGTCGACCGGTTCGAGCTCTTCGAAGACGGCCAGCGCCAGGTCCTTGTCGAGCAGCCGGAACGCTATCCCGGCCTGGACGGCGTCCATCCGGGCGAGCTGGTCGGCGATGACGTGCGGCGGGTGATTGTCGAGCCAGGCGAGTGCGGCGTCGACGCGGTGGCTGTCGGCGATGTCCTGCAGTGACTCGGACAGCGTCGGACGTACTTCGATGACATCGGTCTGCGACATGGGGTGTCCTCAGCGATATGCGTGAGTGAATGGGAGCGCGAGATTCACACCGCGGGCGCCCGCCCCAACCGTCGCTGACTACTCAGGAGTGCGAAGGGGCGACGCCGCGCGGCCTTCGACTGGGAGGTTCGCTGCGCATGCAACCCCACCTCCTTCTCGTCGCTGCCGCAGACCTGACTCGCCTGCACCATCAGTGAAACGTTGATCGGATGCGAAAGCATCCCTGTGCAGAATACAGGCAATCGGTTGAAGTGTTGACCATGAACGATCGCGCTGGTCAGTCGACCAGCGTGGCTGTGACAGCCGCCTCCGCATCGGGCCAAGCCCGCACATGGCACAGCCAGTCGGGAGCCTGCTCCGATTGCGCGCCGAACAGGTAGAGATGCGGCACCAGATCGCGCAGCGCGTAATGCACATCGATCCGGTCGTCGATCATGTGCGTGATGCCGAGTTCGGCGCAGTGGCCTGCCTTGTCCGCGCGCTTGCGGCAGAAGCGCAGGTTGTCGCGCGGGATCCCGGTGCGGTCGTAGAAGTCGTGGTGGTCGAGCCATTGCCGGGTACGCTGTTCGATCCGCTCCCCGCATTTGGAGATCACCCACGCTCTGCCCTCGAACAGCTGGACCAGCCGGGGCAGCACGTCGAAAGCGTTGGGGCTGGGCGGGGTTCGCAATGCCTCGGTGAGTCCGCCGGAGAGGAATACCGTGTCCGCGGCACCGGCCCGCAAGGCCGCCCCCTGGATGACCCGGCCGAAATCGACGCCGAGTCTTGGTTGTCTATCTATCGTCATTTCCGTCCAAGCATGACTCGGACAGCCGTGTCGAGGCGAGCGAATTTCCTTCCCGCGCAGCGGGTCAGATCGGCGGCATCGGGTCGTACTGGATGAGGCGGCGCACCTCTTCGGCGCGCTCGGCGCTTGCCAGCCGCCGAACCAGGTGCAGTGCCATGTCGATGCCCGCGGAGACGCCCGCCGAGGTGATGATGTCGCCGTCGTCGACATATCGCTGCTCGGCGTCGACCTGGATGGTGGGGTCGAGTTCGGCCAGCCGATCGAGTGACTTCCAGTGCGTGGTCGCCGGCCGCCCGGCCAGCAGGCCCGCCGATGCGAGGACCAGCGAGCCGGTGCACACGCTGGCGATCAGCGGTGTCGTTGCGCGTTGCGCCCGGGTCCAGGTCAGCATCGCCTCGTCGTCGATCATCGGCCGGGTGCCCCGGCCGCCGGGGAAGATCAGCACGTCGCGGCGCGGCGCGGTGTCGAACGAGTACTCCGCCTCGATCGTCAGGCCCTTCGCGCACTTGATCGGCCCGCCGTCCATGGAGAACGTGAACGCCGTATAGCCGTCGTCGGGGTAGTACTGCGTCCAGAAGGCGAGCACCTCCCACGGGCCGACCGCGTCGAGTTCTTCCACTCCGGGGAACAGCAGCAGACCGATGGTGCGCGTCATATATCTCCTCACGCCTGACGTACTCGCGGGCCGGAGTCTCGTATAAACGGTAACGGTCCGTGCGGGCGGCAACCCATTCCGATCTCACCCACCGTTTGCCATGCAAGCCATGACGCGCTCAGGGCTCTCTCGTACTTCAAGTTTGGTTCCCGCCCAGCAGACGGACCGGTCATCACGACCTCCAGCCGGAAATCCATTGCTATCACGCCTTATGGACCTCCGTATCGCCTACCTCGCCTCAATTGCACGGCCCATAACGTTATCTCCGGACAGGTGACGCAGCGGTTAGCTACAAGTTAGCCTGTTGCATGACCAAAATACTGGCATTCACCTCACCGGCAAGAGGACACCTGTATCCGATCGCGCCGGTCCTGGCGGAGCTGGTATCGCGCGGCCACGACGTGACCGTGCTGACGCTGCCCGGCAGCGAGGAGGCCTTGGAGCCGTTCGGTATCACGGTGCGCGAACTACCGCCGGTGCTCGCGCGCGACACCCTCGACGACTGGGCGACCACCTCGCGGATCGCGACCCTGCGCGCGACGCTTCGCGCGCTGATCGCCCGCATCCCGGACGAAATCCAGGCCTTGCGCAGCGCGATCATCGCCGAACGACCGGACGCGCTGCTGATCGACATCACCGCACCCGGCGCCAACATCCTCGCCGCGGCCAGCGGACTGCCGTGGGCGTCGTGGGCACCGGCGCTGCTGCCGATCCCCTCCCATGACGCGCCGCCCTTCGGCCCCGGACTGCGGCCGCGCGCCGACCTGCTCGGCCGAACCCGCGACAAGAGCCTGCGCTGGTTCCTCGATCGCCGCTGGAACGAGGTGCTGCCGCAGCTCAATCACATGCGCCAGTACTACGGGCTCGACCTGCTCGACAACACCGTCGACTACCTCCGGCAGCCGCCGCTGATGCTCAACTTCACCGCACCACCGTTCGACGATCCGCGCGGCGACTGGCCGCCCTCGGTCCATCAGATCGGGCCGGGCCTGTGGGCGCCGGACGCCGAGCCGCCCGCGTGGCTGAACGAGATCGATCGGCCGCTGGCGCTGGTGACCTGTTCGACCGAATTCCAAGACGACGGCAAGCTCGCGCAGGCCGCGATGGACGCGCTGGCCGACAGCGGGCTGTACACGGTCGTCACCTCGGGGGCGATCGACCCGGGCACGTTCACGGTCCCGCAGAACGCGCGGGTCGAGCAGTTCGTGCCGCATCAGCTGCTCCTGGACCGAACCGCCGTCGTCGTCTCGCACGGCGGCATGGGGATCACCCAAAAGGCCTTGGCCGCAGGCGTTCCGGTGTGCGTGGTGCCGTTCGGCCGCGGCCAGTCCGAGGTCGCGCGGCGCGTGGTCAGCAACGAGGCGGGCAGCTGGGTGTCCGCGAAACGGCTCACCGTCGCCACCCTGCGTGCCGGTATCGACACGGCGATGGCCTGCCGCGCCGGCGCGGGCGCGGTTGCCGCCGGATTCGCCGCGGCAGGTGGCACACTGCGCGGCGCCGAGCTGCTGGAAAGGCATTTCGCCGGGCATCCGGTCGGGCACGCGGCCAAGACCGGTGCCACGCCGATCCATAGTTCGCATCCCTATCCGACCAATGAGGTCGCACCGGAGATCACCCCGGGCGAGCCGGACCCGATCGTCCTCCCGCCCAACGACTCGCCGCCCAACGACGACCGCTATTGGACCACCTGGCAACGCCGCGATCGCTGACCTATTCGGCCGGGCACACCTGAAAAGTGTGTGCGCCGTGCGAGTTCGGCGCGGTACGGTCCGGCGATGAACGACTACTTCGGCGAGCGTGTAGCGGCCAGGTACGACGAGTCGTACGCGGAACTGTTCGAGCCGGAGGTCGTCGGACCGATGGTCGAGTTGCTCGTCCGGCTCGCGGACGGTGGCCAGGCCTTGGAGCTCGGCATCGGCACCGGTCGCGTCGCCTTACCGCTGGCGCGCCGCGGCGTCCCGGTGCACGGCATCGACCTGTCGCCCGCGATGGTCACCCGGCTGCGCGCCAAACCCGACAGCGCCGCGATCGGCGTGACAATCGGCGACTTCGCCACGACCCGGGTGAACGGCCCGTTCTCCGTCGCCTACCTGGTCTTCAACACCATCATGAATCTGACGACGCAGGCCGAGCAGGTCGCCTGTTTCGCCAATGTCGCCGCCCATCTCGAACCGAGCGGCTGCTTCGTCATCGAGGTCGGCGTGCCCGACCTGCGCAGCCTGCCACCCGGCCAGACCATGGTCCCGTTGCACGACAGCCCGACCAGCTGGGCATTCGACCGCTACGACGTCGCCACCCAGCAGCTGAGCTCGAACTACCTCGAGATCGTCGACGGCCGAGGGGAATACCGATCGATCCCGTTCCGCTACGTGTGGCCCGCCGAGCTCGACCTGATGGCCCAGCTCGCCGGGCTACGGCTGCGCGATCGCTGGAGTGGTTGGACGGGCGAACCTTTCACCACTGAGAGCCGCAAGCACGTCTCCCTCTGGGAGAAGCCCAGCACGGGATGATTGACTAGGTTTGCGGCAAACAACGAAGGAGAAATCTGTGCGCTTCGGCATCTTCATTCCGCAGGGCTGGCGGCTCGACCTGGTCGGCATCGACCCGGCGGACCAGTGGCGGGTGATGCGGGATCTCGCGCAACGCGCGGATGCCAGTGACACCTGGGAGTCCCTGTGGGTGTACGACCACTTTCACACCGTTCCGGTGCCGACCGAGGAGGCCACGCACGAGGCGTGGACCCTCATGTCGGCGTTCGCGGCGTCCACCTCGCGGATCCGGCTCGGGCAGATGTGCACCGCGATGAGCTACCGCAATCCGGCCTACCTGGCGAAGGTCGCGGCCACCGTCGACCTGATCTCCGGCGGCCGGGTCGAGATGGGCATCGGCGGCGGCTGGTACGAACACGAATGGCGCGCATACGGTTACGGCTTCCCGGGGGCGGGCGAGCGGCTGGCTCGGCTCGACGAGGGCGTGCAGATCTTCCGGCAGGCGTGGACCACCGGCAAGGCCACGCTGGACGGCAAGCACTACCAGGTCGACGAGGCCATCGTGCGGCCACTTCCGTTGCAGGACGGTGGGATTCCGCTGTGGGTCGCGGGTGGCGGCGAGAAAAAGACACTGAAGATCGCGGCGAAGTACGCCCAGTACACCAACTTCAGCGGCGCGCCGGACGAATTCGCGGCCAAGTCCGAAATCCTGCGCGCGCACTGCGCCGACGTCGGCACCGATTTCGACGCCATCGTGCGCTCCTCGAACTTCAACGCGGTGATCGCGGCCACCGAAGCCGAAGTGGAGGAACGACTTTCCGCGGTCCAGGCGAAACTGGCCTCGGTGATAGGCGATGACCAGGCAAAGACCTACGTAGACAACATGTTTCGCCCGTCTTTCGCGGTAGGCACCCCGGAACAGATCATCGAACGCCTGCTCCCCATCCGTGATCTCGGCCTCGGCTACGCCATCTTCAACTTCCCCGAATCCGCCTACGACACCTCCGGCATCGAACTCTTCGAGCGCGAGGTAGCCCCCGCTCTGGCCTGAGTATTCGAACACGGGGAGCCGTTGCCGCGACGGCCCCCGTGTTCGCTCGACCGGTCAGGTCAGTGCGGCCCGGCTGCCCAGCGCGCGGTCGCGCTAGTCCTCGGCCGCCGGGTCCGGGCGGTCAGCCCTCGGCGCGACGCTGCTGACGAAGCGAGATCCGGTTGCCGTCCGGATCTACCGCTTCGACCCGGACGCCGAACGGATAGTCCTCCGGTTCGGACTGCGTGAATGTCACGCCTCGTTCGCGAAGCACCTCGAAATCCCTTCTCAGGTCATCGAATTCGAGAATAATCGGACCGGGAGCCACATCCGCGGGCGCCGCGACCGGCTGCCCTGCGGACGGCGCATGTGACCACAGGATGATCTGGACCGTGCTACCGGGAACACCGACGGTCACAAACCGTCCATCCGGCCCCGCGTAGTCGACATGCTTCTCCATGCCGAGCGCTTCGGTGTAGAACGCCAGTGCCCGGTCTTGATCGGTCACATAGATCGTCACGTACATGATGTTGGTCAGCACCGCTGTTCTCCACTCTCATTGTCGCCCAGACGACCTCGGCATGTCCGGGTCGTCACCTATCTGACGGGAGCAGACGGGAGAAGGTAACAACGAGACACGAAAACCTCAGTGCAGCCATGGCACTGAGGTTTTCGCGGTAAGACCTAGGTGATCCCTACAGCATGCAGGAGACGCAACCCTCGACTTCGGTTCCCTCCAGCGCCATTTGGCGCAGGCGGATGTAGTAGAGGGTTTTGATGCCCTTGCGCCAGGCGTAGATCTGGGCGCGGTTGAGGTCGCGGGTGGAGGCGGTGTCCTTGAAGAACAGCGTCAGCGACAGGCCCTGGTCCACGTGCTGGGTGGCGGCGGCGTAGGTGTCGATGATCTTCTCGTAGCCGATTTCGTAAGCGTCGTCGTAGTACTCGAGGTTGTCGTTGTCCAGGTAGGGGGCCGGGTAGTAGACGCGGCCGATCTTGCCTTCTTTACGGATCTCGATCTTCGACGCCACCGGGTGGATGGAGCTGGTGGAATGGTTGATGTAGGAGATCGAGCCGGTCGGCGGGACAGCCTGCAGGTTCTGGTTGTAGATGCCGTGCTCCATGACCGAGGCCTTGAGCTCGAGCCAGTCGTCCCTGGTCGGGATCTTCACCCCGGCGTCGGCGAAAAGCTGGGCCACCCGTTCGGTTTTCGGCTCCCACGCCTGTTCGGTGTACTTGTCGAAGTACTCACCGCTGGCGTACTTGGACTCGGGGAAGCCACCGAAGTAGCTGCCGCGCTCCTTCGCGATCAGGTTGGACGCCCGAATCGCGTGGTAGACGACGGTGTAGAAGTAGATGTTGGTGAAGTCGATGCCCTCTTCGGACCCGTAGTGCACCCGCTCGCGGGCCAGGTACCCGTGCAGGTTCATCTGGCCGAGGCCGATCGCGTGCGATTCGTTGTTGCCCTGCTCGATCGAGGGCACCGAGTAGATGTGCGTCTGATCGGAGACGGCGGTGAGCGCCCGGATGGACGTCTCGATGGTCTGCGCGAAGTCGGGTGAGTCCATCGCCTTGGCGATATTGAGCGACCCGAGGTTGCACGAGATGTCCTTGCCGACCTTGGCGTAGGACAGGTCGTCGTTGAACACCGACGGCGTCGACACCTGCAGGATCTCCGAGCACAGGTTCGAGTGGGTGATCTTGCCCGCGATCGGGTTGGCCCGGTTCACCGTGTCCTCGAACATGATGTACGGGTAACCGGATTCGAACTGCAGCTCGGCGATGGTCTGGAAGAACTCGCGCGCCTTGATCTTCGACTTGCGGATCCGCTTGTCGTCGACCATCTCGTAGTACTTCTCGGTGACGTCGATATCGGCGAACGGCTTGCCGTAGATGCGTTCCACGTCGTACGGCGAGAACAGGTACATGTCCTCGTTCTTCTTCGCCAGCTCGAAGGTGATGTCGGGGATCACCACGCCGAGCGAGAGGGTCTTGATGCGGATCTTCTCGTCCGCGTTCTCCCGCTTGGTGTCCAGGAACCGGTAGATGTCCGGGTGGTGCGCGTGCAGGTACACCGCGCCCGCGCCCTGCCGCGCGCCGAGCTGATTGGCGTAGGAGAACGAGTCCTCCAGCAGCTTCATGATCGGGATGACGCCCGAGCTCTGGTTCTCGATCTGCTTGATCGGCGCGCCGTGCTCGCGAATGTTGCTGAGCAGCAGCGCGACCCCGCCGCCGCGCTTGGACAGCTGCAGCGCGGAGTTGATGGAGCGCCCGATGGACTCCATGTTGTCCTCGATGCGCAGCAGGAAGCAGGACACCGGCTCGCCGCGCTGCTTCTTGCCCGAGTTGAGGAAGGTCGGGGTGGCGGGCTGGAAGCGGCCGTCGATGATCTCGTCGACCAGCTTGCCCGCGAGCACCTCGTCGCCGGCGGCGAGGGTGAGCGCGACCATGCAGACGCGGTCCTCGAACCGCTCCAGGTAGCGCTTGCCGTCGAAGGTCTTGAGCGTGTACGAGGTGTAGTACTTGAACGCGCCGAGGAAGGTGGGGAACCGGAACTTCTTGGCGTAGGCCTGCTTGAACAGCTGCTTGATGAAGCCGCGGCTGTACTGCTCGAGCACCTCGGGCTCGTAGTACTTCTCGTCGACCAGGTAGTCCAGCTTCTCGTCCAGGTTGTGGAAGAAGACGGTGTTCTGGTTGACGTGCTGCAGGAAGTACTGGTGCGCGGCCTCACGGTCCTTGTCGAACTGGATCTCACCGTTCGGGCCGTACAGGTTCAGCATCGCGTTGAGGGCGTGGTAGTCCATGACCTCGCCGGCCTCCGCACCGCGGCCCGATGACTGCTCTAAGCGAGCCGTTTTTCCGGCCGGTGCTGTCGTTGTTGTTGCCAAAACAATCCCAATCCCTCTCGGACGCGCTCGACGTCCTCGGCGGTTCCCATGAGTTCGAAGCGATACAGGTACGGCACCCCGCATTTACGCGAGATCAGGTCTCCCGCATAGCAGTAGGTATCGCCGAAGTTCGTGTTTCCCGCCGCGACCACCCCGCGCAGCAGAGCACGGTTGTGCGGATCGTTGAGGAACTTGGCGACTTGCCGCGGCACGAAATCCTTGTCGGATCTGTTCCCACCCAGGACGTGCCGACCGCCCCCGTAAGTAGGGACGATCAGCACGAAGGGTTCGTCGACGCGCAGCGAATCGGCGGTGTGCAGTGGAATGCGAGTTGCCGGGAGGCCCAGCTTCTCGACGAAGCGATGCGTGTTCTCCGAGGCGCTGGAGAAGTAGACGAGCGCGGCCTGTTCGGACACGGTCACCCTCTCCTCTCGGAGGAACGAAAAGTGGAAGCGGTCAGGCCGCCACGGTGGCGAGCGACTTGATGCGGTCGGGACGGAAGCCGGACCAGTGGTCCTCACCGGCCACGACGACCGGGGCCTGCAGGTAGCCGAGGGCCATGACGTAGTCACGCGCCTCGTCGTTCTCGGAGATGTCGATCACCTCGTAGTCCACCCCGACCTTGTCGAGGGCCTTGTAGGTGGCATTGCACTGGACGCAAGCGGGCTTGGTGTACACGGTGACGGTCATTGGTATCCCTCTTCTCCTTGTGCCTGATCCACAGCCTGTGATCCGTATGCCGATCGTTCGAGCGACCTAGCGATGCACGTTCCGACCTTGCTGCGCAAACTCCTGGATCTGGACTCGAATCCCCTGCTCAGCCCCTTCGGGCTGGTGCTCGCAGAGCGGGGTGCCTTGCCGTCTTCCAGTACCGAAGACACTACACCTAGTGGCCGACAGATTCATCCAACACGACATGTTGCGAGTCACATTGATGAAATTCTAAGGCGGTAAGTACCTGGACGCTCGATTCGCAACCCGACACGACCGTGGTGCAGATCACAATTTCGTACCGCAGCTGATTTCCAGCAAACTCCCCGATCAGACGAAGAGGGTCACCTCCAACACCTGGAGATGACCCTCGGGAAGACCGGACATGAAGCTTACACGGCGGCGTATTCGCCCCGAGTGGCCTGGACCAGCTCATGCACGGTGGCGGCCAGCTCGGTGAGCGCCTCGGCATCCTCGCGCGGGTGCGTCGCGCCGAACCGCGCGCCGATCGTGGCGAAGTGCAGGTGGGCGGATTCCACCACGCGCGCGCCTGCCACACCGAGCGACTTGACCGCGTCGCCGTGTGCCCATTGCGCGGCGTTCGGGCTGATCGACGCGCTGACCACGGCGGTCGGCTTGGCCTTGATGGCGCCGGCGCCGTACGGACGGGAGGCCCAGTCGATGGCGTTCTTCAACACGCCGGGCAGGGTGCCGTTGTATTCGGGGGTCACCACGAGCAGGCCGTCGGCGGCGGCGACGGCGTCGCGCAGGGCTTGCGCCGCGGCGGGTACCGCGCCCTCGACATCGAGGTCTTCGTTGTAGAAAGGAATATCGGCGAGGCCTTCATAGATGGTGACCTCGACGCCTTCGGCAGCCGTCTGCACGGCGGTCTCGGCGAGCTGCCGGTTGATCGAAGCCGCACGGAGGCTTCCGACGAGAGCGAGGATGCGGGTCTTGCCGATGGCTTCGCCATACGCCAAAGGCGCTGTATCAATGATGTGCTCGCTGCGCTCGCTCATTGCGACTCCTGGTGTACTGAGTGTGTGGTGTCCGAACTTTCACTGATGACTAACCGGACCGTGGTCCGATTACTTCCCGCGGAGAATGCGTGCCTGCTGTGAGCTCCCCCACATCGGATCCGCCCCTGTCCGGGGCGCGTCCGCTGCTCGGCATCGGACCACCCGAACCAGGCACGGCCGGACCGCCCGAACGCGCCGACGCGGCGCGCAACCGGCAGCTGCTGCTGGACGCCGCGCAACAGCTGGTACGCGAGCAAGGCGTCGACAGCCTCACCATGGACGCGCTGGCCAAGCGGGCCGGGGTCGGCAAGGGCACGGTCTTCCGGCGGTTCGGCAACCGGTCCGGATTGCTGATGGCGTTGCTCGACCACTCCGAGCGCAAGACGCAGGAGGCGTTCATGTTCGGGCCGCCGCCGCTGGGGCCCGGTGCGGCGCCGGTAGAGCGGCTCGTCGCGTTCGGTCGCGCGCGACTGCTCGATATCGATGTAGAGGGCGAGCTGTATCGCGCCGCGGAGGTCGGCAACGCGGCCGACCGTTACTCGGGTGCGCCGTACATGTTGCTCAAGGCGCACGTGTCGATGTTGCTGCGGCAGGCGAGCATGCCCGGCGACATCCCATTGGTCGCCGACAGTCTGCTCGGCGCGCTCAGCGCCGCGCTCGTCATGCATCAGATGCGCGCACTGGGCTACAGCCGCGATCAGATCGGGGACAATTGGGAAGCGGTCGTTCGACGCGTTGTCTCGGCGTGAATGAACAGTAAAGTGGGCTGCCATGCGGAACCTGCGCGAACAGATCATCACCGAGTTGGGCGTTCAACCGAGCATCGAGCCGAAGGACGAGGTCCGGCGCCGGATCGATTTCCTGAAGGACTACCTGAACGCCACTCCCGCAAAGGGTTTCGTGCTCGGCATCAGCGGCGGCCAGGACAGCTCGCTGACCGGCCGATTGTGCCAGCTGGCCGCGGCAGAGCTGCGAGCGGACGGGGCGGACGCCACGTTCATCGCCGTGCGTCTGCCCTATGGCGTGCAGTCCGACGAGGCCGACGCGCGGGCCGCGCTGCGCTTCATCCAGCCGGATAAGACGGTGTCGGTGAATGTGCGGCCGAGCGCCAACGCGGCCGCGGGCGAGGTGGCCTCCGCGCTGAAGATCGACAAGCTCCGGGATTTCGTGCGCGGCAATATCAAGGCGCGCGAGCGCATGGTGATCCAGTACGCGCTCGCCGGTCAGGAGAACATGCTCGTGGTCGGCACCGACCACGCGGCCGAGGCGGTCACCGGCTTCTTCACCAAGTACGGCGACGGCGGCGTCGATCTCACCCCGCTGACCGGTCTCACCAAGCATCAGGGTGCCGCGCTGCTGCGGGAATTGGGTGCGCCGGAAAATCTTTGGTCGAAGGTACCGACCGCCGACCTGGAAGACGACCGGCCGTCACTGCCTGACGAGGAAGCGCTCGGCCTGACCTACCGCGAAATCGACGACTACCTCGAGGGTAAGGACGTCACGCCCGAGGTGGCCGAGCGGATCGAATCGATCTACCTCAACACGCGGCACAAGCGGGCCGTTCCGGTAACACCACTCGACACCTGGTGGCGCGACTGACCTTAAGTGAGGGCGGGCACGTGGCCGCCCTCACCCAAGTCGTCGCTATCGCCGACCGCTGACGTCGCTACTCGTGTGTTGGGCTTTCCGCGGTGCGGGCGGTGCCGGGCGGGTCATCGCTGGCGGCATAGGTCTGCATCGCGTTGGCGATCGCGCCCGTGTTGTCCATCAACGCCTTGTCGCTGATGTTGGTGGTGGTGTCGCAGGACCGGTGATAGCAGGAATCGTAGGGGCGGCCCGCCTGGCCGCCGAACCACTGCTGTTCCTGACTGGTCTTGATACCCTCGGCGCCGGTGAACAAGCCGCCGACCGCGATTCCGGCCCGCATGAACGCGCCGTAGTCCGAGCGGCCGTCGAGCGCCGCGCGGTTGTGCCGCAGGCCCTTGGCGTCGAAGTACCGGTTGAAGTCCTGCTCGATCTGGGCGGAACCGGCCGGGCCCTGGCTGCCGTTGTAGATCTTGTAGGCGTAGTTCGGCGAGCCGATCATGTCGAAATTGAGGTAGAGCTCGAGCTTGTCGCGGTTGGCCGCGGACAGATTCGCCACGTAGTACTTGGAGCCGACCAGGCCGAGTTCCTCGGCGCCCCACCAGGCGAAGCGCACCTTGTTCTTCGGTGGGGTCGTTGCCATCTGCAAGGCGACCTCGAGCAGACCCGCGCTGCCGGAACCGTTGTCGTTGATGCCCGGCCCGGCGCGCACCGAGTCCAGGTGCGCCCCGGCCATCACGACCTTGTCCGGGTTGCCCTGCGGAGACTCCGCCAGGATGTTGTAGGTGGTGGCGGGGAGCGCCTCCGTGTCGGTCTTGAGCCGGACGACCGTATTCGCTGTGGCCGCAAGGTCTTTGCCGACGGCGAAGCTGGTGGCGACCACCGGCACGGTGATGCCGGTCTCGTCGAGTGGCTCGGCGAAAGTGTCGGTGCGGCCGGGCTGGCCCGCATTGAAGATGATCACCCCGGAAGCCCCTGCGGCCTGGGCGTTTCGGGCCTTGTCGGCGGACGTACAGGTGCCGCGCTGCAGTAGCGCGATATTCCCGCGGGTGAACCCGGCGAAGTCCGCGGCCTCGCAGCCGGAGGTGGAGGCGTTCGCCGACGAGCCGGGCGACAAGGCGAGATCGACGCCCTGGACCGTCGCCTTCGTCTCGCCCGAGCCCGAGTAGGTCAACGTGGTGAAGTCACCGAGCTGGCTACGGTCGGTCGGAGTTGCCTTATACGCCGTGTGAGCGGACGAGACCCGCTCCAAGACCGCCGTCGTCCGTTCCCGGAAGGACTGGAAGGTGAACGGCTGCAAGGTGACCTGGTAGCCCACGCGACGTAGCTCGCCGGCCACATAGTCGCGGGAGGCGTCGTAGCCTGCGGTGCCCGCGGCGCGGGTGCGGCCGTTGGCATTGGCGATCGACTGGAACTTTTCCAGATGCTGCTTGACGGCGGGCGCCTTGATCGAGTCGGCCAGTCGCCCTGGCGGCGGACTTGGGTCGGCATACGCGGATCCCGCGATGGCGAGGGATAGCGCGAGAGGCAGCGCGGCGGCGGTCGCGATGACGCGACCGGCGGTGGCACTGCGGAAGATTCGGGGCATAGTCAGCTCCTCCACAGGGACGGATAAATCCCGATGGATCGGAGGTTAAAGTGGCGTGTCGCCTGGATGAAACCCCAGTTGTTGTGGGGAAATGCGTTGCCGGGGTTGGCAATCCGCCCGCACACTCAGCGTTTCCGATCACGGATCAGCGGGCAGCCGGTCGCCACAACGAGATTCGGCGCGGCACCTCGACTACTCCGCCGTCACCTCCGCGAGGCGGCGGGACAGGAAGCGGCGCACCTGCTCGTTGGACGTGCGGTCCAGCGCGATGCGGTAGTGCGTAGCGGCTTCCGGGTAGCGGCCGGCCCGCCTGAGCAGGTCGGCGCGGGTCGCGGCGACGAGATGCGCACCGGCCAAGCGCGGATGGTCGGCGATCTCGTCGAGGGCGGCCAGGCCGCTGGCGAAGCCGCGCAGGAACCCGACGGCGATCGCGCGATTCACCAGGATGACGGGCGAGTCGGAATAGGCGCGCAGTTCGTCGTAGCCGGAAACTATTGCGGCCCAGTCCGTTTGCTCCCAGGTGGGCGCGATCGCATGGGCGCCTGCGATCCGCGCCTGCGCCAGGTACGGGCCGGTGCCCGCCGCGGCGGCCGAGATCAGGCAGCGCAGACCCGCCTCGATCTGCGCCCGATTCCACTCGGCGCGATCCTGCTCCTCGATCGGCACCAATTCTCCTTCCGCACTTCGCCGTTGGGCGCGGCGACTGTCGTTGAGCAGCATCAGTGCCAGTAATGATCGCGCCTCCGGCGCATCGGGCAGCAGCGCGCACAGCAACTTGCCGAGCCGAATCGCCTCGTCGCACAGCTCATCCCGAACGGCGGTCGGACCCGAGGTGGCGAAATACCCTTCGGTGAAGACCAAATAGATGCATGCCAGCACCGCGGGGAGTCGCTCCGGCAACAGCGGCGCCGGCGGCACCCGCAGCGGAATACCCGCCTGGCGGATCTTCGCCTTCGCTCGGGTAAGGCGTTGGGCCACTGTATGTTCCGGTTGCAGAAAGGCCCTGGCGATCTCCGACGTCCGTAATCCGCACACCAACCGGAGCGTCAGCGCGACCTGGGACTCCGGCGACAACGCCGGATGGCAGCAGGTGAAGATCATCCGCAGTTGGTCGTCCGCTACCGGCGACATGTCGATCTCCTCGCTCGGCCCGGTCAGCAGGACGGCGTCCTGCTCCTTGCTGTTTCTGGCCGACTCGCGCCGCAGTCGGTCCAGCGCGCGATTGCGCGCCGCGGTGGTGATCCAGGCCCCCGGGTTCGCGGGCATGCCGCGATCCGGCCAGCTGCGCAACGCGTCGGCGAACGCCTCCTGCACCGCGTCCTCGGCCAGCCCGAGGTCGCCGACCATCCTGGCGACCGTGGCCAGGGCCCGGCCGAATTCGGCGCGATAGATGCCGTCGAACGCGATGGCCGGGCCCGGCACGGTCAGAAGCCGAGGTCGACGATGCGCCGAAGCTCCGAACGTCCCTGCGGGCCCCGCGGGATCTGGGCCGCGATCTCGGTGGCCTCGGCCGGGCTCGCCGCCGTGAAAACGTAGAGTCCGTCGACCACCTCGGCGCCCTCGGTGAACGGCCCGTCGGTGAGCAGCAGCTGCCCGTCCCGCACGCGCACCATGGTCGCGGTGTCGGGCGGCTGCAACGCCCCGCCGCCGCGGATCGCCTCGCCGACCTTCTCCGCGAACTGCCCGTGTTCGGTCGCCATCGCGGCCCACTCCGGACTGTCCGGCGCGAGCAAGTTGGCCGGCGACTCCCACAGCAGCGCGAGCCACCAGTCCGCGCCGGGCACGCCGGGCGGCGCCCACATCGCCATCGGGCGCACTTCGATCGTGCCGTTCTCGGCCGCCGGAATCCGGCGGGCCAGCTGGATGGCCTCGTCCAGATCCTGCGCGTCGAACACGTAATAACCGGTGACCACCTCGGCCTGCTCGGTGAACGGCCCGTCGGTGATCAACGTCTGGTCGCCGCTGCGCCGGACATTGATCGCGGTGGCCGCCGGGAACAGCGCCGCGCCGCCCGAGATCGCCGCGCCGGCCGCCGCCTGGAAGGCCGCGTACCGCTCGACCCCCGCCTTGAACTCCGGACTCTCCGGCGCCGGTGTCTGCCCGCTGCCCACAATCGTCGCCAAGTAGTGCATGGTCGCCAACCTTCCTCGAATGGAAGAGCCTGATGCCCTTCCCTACTCAGACGACGAACACCGCGCGGGGTTCTCTACGCGCCGCGAAATTATTTCTACTCTCGGCAGGCCGGGACCGTGTGCCGATCAGCCACCGGCGAAGGGTGGGAGCACGTCGACCCTCGGCGTCAACGCCATCCGCGGGTCGCGGGTCAGCTCGTCGCCGACCAGATACGCACACACAGACAGCATCTTGTCCAGGCCCGGTCCGTACGACGCTGCCAGCGACGAGCGCAGGTCGCCGACGGTGGCACCGGCCGGCAGGTCGAGGGTCTCGCGGTCCTTGCCGACGGCGTCGGCGATGGCGGCGAAGTAGCGGATCTCAACCACCGATGGCTCCCATCGTGCGTTCCGGCGGGACGAAGCCCTCGATGTCGATGCCGTGGCCCGCCCACTTGTTCCACATCGCACCGCGCCACAGCGTGGCCAGTTCGGCGTCGTCGGCGCCGGAGCGCAGCACCTGACGCAGGTCGTATTCCTGGTCGCTGAACAGGCAGGAGCGCAGCATGCCGTCGGCGGTGAGGCGGGTGCGGTCGCAGGTGTCGCAGAACTTGCGGGTGACCGAGGCGATGATGCCGACGGTCGCGGGGCCGCCGTCGACCAGCCATTTCTCGGCCGGAGCCGAGGGATCGTCGCGGCCCGCCGCGGTGAGCTGGAAGCGGGTGCCGAGCACGTCGAGCAGTTCGGCGGCGGTGACCATGTTGGCGCGGGCCCATTCGTGGTCGGCGTCGAGCGGCATCTCCTCGATGAACCGCAGCGAGCACGCCTCGTCCAGGCACCATTGCAGCAGATCCGCCGCACCGGACAGGGTTCCGCGCATGAGGACGGCGTTCACCTTGACCGGGGCCAATCCGGCGTCGCGGGCGGCGCGAATGCCTGCCAGCGCCGAGCCGAGCCGGTCGCGCCGGGTCAGCTCGGCGTATCCGGCCCGGTCCACGGTGTCCAGCGAGACGTTCACCCGGCTCAGTCCGGCGGCGGCCAGCGCCTTGGCGCGATGCTCGAGTCCGATGCCGTTGGTGGTCATCGCCAACGGCGTGCCCGGCACCTGTTCATGACAGCCGGCGATGATCTGTTCTAGATCGCGCCGCATCAACGGCTCGCCGCCGGTGAACCGGACCTCCGCCACCCCGAGCTCGCGCACCGCCAGCGTCACCAGGCGCACGATTTCCGCGGCGGTGAGCAGTTCATCGTGCGGTATCGCGGGCAGCCCCTCCTCGGGCATGCAGTACGTGCAGCGCAACGAGCACTTCTCGGTGATGGAGACGCGCAAATCGCGGGCCACCCGCCCGAATCGGTCGAGCAGGAACGGCGTATCGGGGCGTCCGTCGAGCGAGGGCCGCCCGGAACGCACGGCAGGAATCCCCATCTCGACCAGAGTCACCTGTCCATTATGACCTTCGTCCGTCGTTGGTCAGTCGCGGAAGGTACGGAATAGCGCACCGCGCGCGCCGCGAGATTGTGAGGTTCACACAAGCCAGACGGCCGATTGACCTTGATCAGCGGACGTTAGGCTGGCGCACATGAACCCTCGGCCCGCCAGCGTCTCGGCCCGGCCTGTCGACGACTACCGAGACAGCATCGAACAGCTGTTGCGGCCGCTCGCCGCGCGCACGATAGAAACCGTCTCGGTGCCCGAGGCACTCGGCAGGCAGCTCGCCGAGGACCTCCGCTCCCCCGTCGATCTGCCGGTGTTCCGCAACTCGGCGATGGACGGCTACGCGGTGCGCGCCGCGTCCGTGGTGGTCGCGCCGGTGACGCTGCGGCTGGCCGGTGTCGTCGCGGCGGGCAATGCCGGACAGACACCGCTGCCGCCCGGCGCCGCGATCAAGGTGATGACCGGCGCGCCGATCCCGCCCGGCGCGGACTGTGTGGTCCCGGTGGAGGACGTGCACGCCGGCAACGGCACCGTGACCATCGAACGCGGCCGCAGCGCAGGCGAATTCGTGCGTGAGGCGGGCACCGATGTACGGGCCGGTGAGCTGCTCGTACCCGCGGGCAGCACGCTCGAGCCACGGCACATCGCGGCGCTCGCGGCGGTCGGATTGCCGGCCGTGCCGGTGTTCCGCGCGGTCCGGGCCGCGGTCATCACGACCGGCGACGAACTCGTGCCCGCGGGCAGCACGCTGCGGCCAGGCCAGATCTACAACTCCAACGGCATCGCGCTGGCCGCCGCGCTCACCGCGAACGGGGTCAGCGTCGTCTCGGTCGCGCACAGCACCGACGATCCCGGCCAGTTCCGCGAGGTGCTGGCCGACGCGACCCGATCCGCCGATGTGGTGTTCACCTCCGGCGGGGTGTCCAAAGGCGACTTCGAGGTGGTCAAGGACGTCCTCGGACCGCTCGGCGGCACGTTCGGCTCGGTCGCCATGCAGCCGGGTGGGCCGCAGGGCCTGACCGTTGTCGACGGGGTGCCGGTGCTCAGCTTTCCCGGCAATCCGGTCAGCACCATGGTGTCGTTCGAGGTGTTCGCCCGGCCGATCCTGCGTGCCCTCGCCGGGCTGCCGCAGGTCGCCAGCTACGAGCTGCCGCTACGCAACGAAGTGGCACGCTCGCCGCACGGCAAGCGACAGTTCTTGCGCGGCAAGTTGATTCGCGCCACGCGCGGCGATCTTCCTGCGCTGCACCGGCATCCGGAGGCGGTGGAGGTGGTGTCCGGCCCCGGGTCTCATCTCGTCGCGAGCATGGCGTCGGCGGACGTGCTGATCGATATTCCCGCCGAGGTCACCGCGCTACCCGCAGGTGCCGTCGTCCGTGTGTGGTCGCTGTGAACCGCCTTGTACCAGGAGTTTTCGATGAGTGAGTTGTCCCATGTGGACGGCGAGGGCCGGGCCCGCATGGTCGATGTCAGCGCCAAGTCCGACACCACCCGCATCGCGGTGGCCGGCGGAGAGCTGCTGACCACCGCCGAGGTGATCGCGCTGGTGCGGGCCGACGACATGCCCAAGGCCGACGTGCTGTCCACCGCACGGATCGCGGGCATCGCCGGGGCGAAGAAGACCTCGGAGCTGATCCCGCTGTGCCATCAGCTCGCGCTGTCTTCGGTGAAGGTCGAATTCGGCTTCACCGAGTCCACCATCACCATCGAGGCCACCGCGAAGACCAAGGGGCCCACCGGCGTCGAGATGGAAGCGCTGACCGCGGTCGCGGTCGCCGGGTTGACGCTGCACGACATGGTGAAGGCGGTCGATCCGGCGGCGACGCTCAACGGGGTGCGGCTGCTCACCAAAGAGGGTGGCAAGCACGGGCATTGGGTGCGGCCCGAGTCCGGCGGACACACTGACGGTCACCATGCCGGCGCCGCAACGGAATACGCACCGAGTGGGCCCGACGCAGTCTCCGAGGTAAACGAATCAGTGGCGAGTGACGCGAATAACGCGGCACCGGCGCCCATTTCGGAAGGACGCTCCGCGGTTGTCCTGGTCGCCTCGACCGGGGCGGCGGCGGGCACCCGGGTCGACACCACCGGTCCCGTCCTCACGGAATGGCTTGCCGGTCTGGGCTTTTCGGTACGCGGACCACTGGTCTACGCGGACGCCGACATCACCGTCGGCCTGGCCGACGCGCTGCGCTTCGAACCAGCGCTGGTGATCAGCACCGGCGGCACCGGCGCCTCCCCCACCGACGCCACCCCTGAGGCCACCCTCGCCGTGCTGACCAGGGAACTGCCCGGCGTCGCCGAGGCGATCCGCCAGCGCGGCACCGCGAAGTTCCCCCTGGCGGCCCTGAGCCGCGGCGTGGCCGGGCTGGCCGGACGGTCGGTGGTCGTGAACCTGCCGGGCTCCCCGGGCGGCGTCAAGGACGGCATGGCGGTACTCGAACCGCTGCTGGAACATCTGCTCGCGCAAGTAGCCGGAGGCGGAAGCCATGACAACCACTGAACCCACCGCCCGGCTGGCCCGGATCAGCGACCAGCCGCTCGATGCCGCCGCGGTCGAGGCCGCCGTGACCGGACCGCACTACGGCGCGGTCGTGGTCTTCACCGGCAAGGTCCGCGACCACGACGGCGGACAGGCCGTTTCCGCGCTGGAGTACTCGGCGCACCCTGAGGCCGAGCGCTTCCTGCGCAAGGTCTGTGCCGAGCTGGCCGAATCAGCGGGCCTGCCGGTCGCGGCCGTGCATCGAATCGGCGCGTTGACCGTCGGTGACGACGCGATCGTCGTCGCGGTCGCCGCCGCCCACCGCGCCGAGGCGTTCACCGCCTGCGCGGCCCTGGTGGACCGGATCAAGCACGAGGTGCCGATCTGGAAAAGACAGCTGTTCGCCGACGGGTTATCCGAATGGGTGAACGCCTGCGGTTAACCGATCTGTGACAAGAACCCCATGACGAATCAACACGCCGGAGATAGCGTTTCCGCACACGCAGTTCGGCGGAGGCGCGGGAGGACGCGATGGGTACCGATCAGGTTTTGCTGCACCGATTCGTCATCTCTCAGCTCAGTGCGGCCGGTCTCGATCGCGATCGGCTGATCCGCGAGACCGGGCTGCCCGAGTGGACCATGGCCGGTGACGACGTGCACCTGCCGAGCCACACCTTCTCCCGGCTGTGGGAGATCGGCGAACACGGGCTCGGCGATCCGGACGTCGCGCTGAACGTGGCGCGGCGCTACCAACTGCCCACTCTCGGCCTGTACGACTACCTGTTCTCCACCGCGCCTACCCTCGGCGCGGGCCTGGCGACCTGCGGGCCGTACGTCACCGCCGTCACCACCAATCACCGCTTCGACCTGGTCACTGAGCGCGACGGCGAAGTGACGCTCTACCTCGACATGATCAGGGGCGAAGGCCGCGGTCGTGACCTCACCCAACTGTGGGGGCTGGCGGCCGTGCTCAGCCGGGCGAGGCGGGTGGTCCGCGAGCCGGTTGTTCCGCTGCGGATTTCACTGCGTCAATCGGCGCCGGCCAAGGTGGCGACTTTCATCGAGGTTTTCGGCACCGCCGCGATCGAATTCGACGCACCGGTGGACGCCATGGTGTTTCGCGCCAGCGACATGGATCTGCCGCTGACCACCAGCGATCCGGTCCTCGCCGCGATACTGCAGCCGCTGGCCGAGGCATTGCCGCCACCGCCACCGCTGGCCACCGCCTGGCCGGAGCGGGTCGCGGCCGCGTTGGCCGACGCGCTGGAAACCGGCGATACCTCGCTCGATCGGGTGGCACGCAGGCTGGCCACCAGTCCGCGCACGCTGCAGCGCCGTTTGATGGAGGCGGGCACCACGTGGCGGCGGGAACTGGATCGGGCCCGCACGGCCCGGCTCAGCAAGGCCACCTCCGGCGGTCCGCTGAGCCGATCGCGACAGGCCGAACTGCTCGGCTACTCCGACGCGGGCTCGATGCGCCGCGCGGCCCGGCGCTGGACGGCCGCGCCCCGCGGACAGCAGGCGGCCCGCTTCGACTGAGGCGTCACGATCTGAGGAAACGCGCCACGACGCCCCAGAACGTGGTGTCCTCGATCGTGCGGAAATTCCAGCCGTTGGCAATGGCATGTGACTCGGCCACAATGCCGGGAACGTCGAAGTCGTAGCGCGTGGCGGTGCCCTTGGCCTCCAGCGCTTCGATCACGTACGCGGTGGCGCTCTCCAGCGAATCTGACACGGAAAACTCCCATCGGTCGCAGAACGAATCGTTTCGGATATGAATCGGTGCGCCGACCCGACACCACGCGCGGCATGCTCGCACCATTGCGCACGTGCCGACGCGGCGGGCACCAGGACAGTCTCATGTCCTCCCGACCCCGCCGCTAGCACCGAACGCGCCAGATTCGGGCCGAACGCGCCAAACTCAGGGGACGGCAGGAGGCGGAGCCGACGGGGTGGGTGAGCTCGGGACGGCAGGAGGCGCAGCCGACGGGGTGGGTGAGCTCGGGACGGCAGGAGGCGCAGCCGACGGGGTGGGTGAACTTAGGGGACGGCAGGAGGCGCAGCCGACGGGGTGGGTGGGTTCAGTGCGGCGTGTAGCGCCACACGCCGAGCATGGATTGCGGGTCGAGCGGGGCCTCGTCGAGGTGCACGGTGTCCTGCAGCCGTTTCGTTGCCATCTCGGCGTCCAGGCCCGCGCCGATCAGCACCAGCTGGGTGGTGCGGGATTCGCCGCGTGCCCAGTTCGCCGGCTCGAAGACGAGGTGGCGGCCGACCACGTGCAGCACGAACTTGCGGCGCTCGTCCGCGACGGCGAAGGCCGCGAAACCCTTGGCGCGGAACAGGCCGGGCGGCGGGTCCTCCAGGAAGCCGACCAAGCCGCGCGGATCCAGCGGCTGCTCGCTGGTGAAGGAGACGCTGAGGTAGTCGTCGTGCAGATGACGGTGCTCGGTGTGGTCGTGATCGTGCGTGTCGAGCAGCTCGTCGAAGCTCAATTGCTCGGCGAGCCTAGGGGTTTCGCGCAACGGTTCGTCGAACAGCAGGCCGGGATCGAGCCGCCCGTGCGTGGTCGCGTACACCGGCACCTGCCCGATCAGCTCCGCGATGTCCTGTCGCAACGCGCTCAGCTGCGCGGCGGGCACTCGGTCGGCCTTGTTGACCACCACCAGATCCGCCAGCCGCAGATGCGTGGTCAGCTCGGGGTGGCGCGCGCTGCTCGCCCCGAACTGCTCGGCATCGACCACCTCGACCAGGCCGCCGTAGCGGATGCGCGGATTGTCGCTGCCCACCACCATCCGGATGAGGTTGCGCGGCTCGGCGAGGCCGCTCGCCTCCACCACGATCACGTCGATCTTGGCGCGCGGTTGCGCGAGCCGGGTGAACAGCTCATCCAATTCACTGACGTCGACGGCGCAGCAGACGCAGCCGTTGCCGAGCGAGACCATCGCGTCGACCTGTCCGGCGACCAACATCGAGTCGATATTGATCGCGCCGAAGTCGTTGACGACCACGCCGATTCGAGTGCCTCGGCTGTTGCGCAACAGGTGGTTGAGCAGCGTAGTTTTCCCGGAACCGAGAAACCCCGCGACGATCACCACAGGAATCCGGTCAGCCACGCCGACCACCATACTGGGCGGCGCAAGGGCCCCCGAAAGCCGGACGTCACCCTCGGCGAGGGTGACGTCCGGCCGTGCGATGGTGCTATTTGGCGGGGGCGATGAACTTGGCCGCCAACGCGTAGGCGAGGTTGATCATCTCCGCGGTGACCAGGTTGTTGTCCACGCCGAGGGACTTGGCCAGCGGCATCAGCAGGGTCAGGACCATGTCCATGATCTCGCGGACGGACGACATGTCACTGGACTCGCCCGGCACGGTCGGCTTGGTGCCCGGCGCTGTCTGCGACTGCTGGGTAGTGCCCGGCCAGGCCGAGGTGTCGGGGCCGGTTTGTGCCGGAGGCGTGAAGGGTGACGACTGGCCTTGCGGTGCCGCCTGGACCTGGGGCGCGCCCTGAACCTGCGGCGCCTGGGCCTGGGGTGCCGCCTGGGCCTGGGGTGCCATCGCGCCCGCAGGCGGCTCGGTCGACGCCGGATAAGGCTGGAACTGCGGCATTTTCGACTGGAGCTGTGGCGCGGCTTGCGGCGCCGCGCCCGCCGGCGGTTCAGTCGACGCCGGATACGGCTGCAGCGGCGAATTCAGCGGCGCCTGCACCTGCGGCTCGGTCAGCGCCTGCGGTGCCGCCGCACCCGCCGGCGCTTCAGTCGAGGCCGGATGCTGCTGCAACGGCGCCGAATTCGGCTGGACCTGCGGCGCTGCCGGCGCCTGCGGCCCGGCCGCCGCCGGGTCGGCCGCCGCCGGATGCTGCTGCGGCATGGGCGCCGCGGCGGGCCGCTCGCCCGTCACATTCGGTGTCACCGATTGCGGCCCGAGCAGATAACCCACCAGCCCGGTGGTGATGGTGACGGCATGCTTCAGCTGACCTTCTTTACTCTCCAATACCGCGGCATCCTCGGCGTTGGCACCGTTACCCATCTCGACGAACACGTCAGGCACGGCGGTGAGCGCGGGCCCGGCGATGTCCTTGCGCGGCATCAGACCGTCCGCGCTCGCGTACTTCGCCGGAACGAACCCGGCCCCCAGGTAGGCGTCGCGCATCGCGGTCGACGCGGCCAGACCCGCATTGGACTGGATCGCGTTGATCGTCGCGTCGGGGATCGGCAGCTCGGGCACGATCAGGTGAAAGCCACGCTGGTCGGCGGGCGCACTGTCGGCGTGAATGCTCACCGCGACGGCAGCACCGGACTCGTTGGCAGCCCTGGCGCGGTCATCGATGCAACCGCCCCAGCCCTGGTCGTCCTGGCGACTCAACTTCACCTGCGCGCCGAACTGCTCCAGCGCGGTCTTCACCAACTGCGCAACATTCCAATTGATGGTGTGCTCGGGCACGCCGTTCACGGTGACCATGCCGGTGGTCTGGCAGTCCTTCGTGCCGCCGCGACCGTCGCTGACCTGCTTGGCGACGTTCTCGGCGTGCCCGGAACCCTGATGGCCGGGATCGAGGAACACGGTCTTGCCCGCGAGCTTGGTGGTCAGGTCCGGCGGTGCCGGATCTGCCGTTGCGGTGACCGGGACGAAACCGGACAGCGTCACCGTGACCGCGGCCGTGACGGCGGAACAGATTCCGGCCCTGATGATGCTTGGCTGCTTCATGTTCGGTCGGTGCCCCGGGACAGGGCACCCCTCCCTTCCCATTAGTAACACCAAACCCAGTGGTTCACTCTCGCAACGCGAGCACCAGCATAGCAACCCCAGTTATCCAACCGTTACCGCTGCGGCGGCGTGTTCGCGGGCAATCAGGCGCCGCGTGGCAGGCCGCGCAGCGACCGCAGGGCATAGTGCACCCGCGTCTTCACCGTGCCGACCGGAACCCCGATGTCGTCGGCCACCTCCTGATAGGCGCGATCTCGCAGGATCACCTCGACCACGGCCTCGCGCTGCGGGCCGGGCAGTCGGGCCAGCAGCTCCGCGACCAGCAGCCCGTCCACCAGGCGGTCCGAGAAATCGGGATGCGCGTAGCGGACGTCGCTGAGCTCGCCGACCTCGTCCCAGCCGGTGTCCCCCGGCCGGGCGGCTCGCGCGCGCACCGTGTCGATGATGACGTTGCGCAGGATCGCCAGCAGCCAGGTCCGCACGCTGCCCTTGGCGCTGTCGAAGAACGCGCACGAGCGCCACGCCCTGAGCAATGACTCCTGCACCGCCTGCTCGGCCAGTCCGCTATCGCCCAGCGCACGCAGCGCCCGCCAATGCAGCAACGCCCGGTCGGTCGCCAGCACCGCAGCTAGCCCGGCGTCGGTGCACAGTCCCGCGCAGTGCGCGCCGCACGACGTCGACCGCCGCACCATCCGGACGGACTCGAGCCGAGCACATGTCATACCTCGGATATCGCGGCGCGCCAGGCCGATGACAACATCGTGCGCGATTTGATAATGCATCCGCACAAGAAATGTGGAATGCAGCACATTCCGCCAAGACGTCTGGTAAATCTTGGCCCCGGAGATTTGGGGATCTCCCAGGTCAGCCGCTGCGCGGCGGTTGCAGCACGATTCAAGGGAGAACATCGCCATGCGCGCAAGCACGCTCCTCATCGCCGGCGCCATGACGTCCGCGGTAACCCTGCTCGGAGCCGGAACGGCGGCGGCCGAACCCGCGAACGCCATGCCGTCGGACGGCGTCTACCTGGTGGGCGTCGACATCTTCCCCGGCGTCTGGGAGGCGCCGGGCACACCCGACCCGGCCGCCGGCTGCGATTGGCGCAGGCTGTGGAAGGTGGCGGGCGACAACACCGATATGAACTACATCATCGGCAACAACTTCACCCGCCTCAGCCCGGTCCGCGTGGAGATCAAGCCGACCGATGTCGGCTTCAAGACCACCAACTGCGGGCCGTGGCGGCTGCTGCCTCCGCCGCCGCGCACGGGATCGTTCGGCGGCTGACGCCGATGCCTCGCTAGGGTCAGGCCCATGACGAGGACCAAGATTCTGATCACCGGCGCGAGCGCGGGTCTGGGTGCCGCGATGGCACGCGACTTCGCGAGCAAGGGCCGCGACCTCGCGCTGTGCGCGCGGCGACTGACCGCGCTCGAGGCGCTGCGCGATGAACTCGTCGCGGCCCATCCCGGCATCACCGTCGCGGTCCGCGCGCTCGACGTCGACGAGCACGCGGCGGTACCCCGGGTCTTCGGCGAGCTGCGCGATGAGCTCGGCGGCCTGGACCGGGTCATCGTCAACGCAGGTCTCGGCAAGGGCGCGGTTATCGGCAGCGGCCGGGCCGGCGCCAATATCGCCACGGCGACAACGAATTTCGTCAGCGCCCTCGCGCAGGCCGAGGCGGCGCTGGAGATCTTCCGCGCGCAACACGCCGGGCATCTGGTGCTGGTGTCCTCGATGAGCGCGGTGCGCGGGCTGCCGGGCAAGAAGGCCGCATACTCGGCGAGCAAGGCGGGTCTGGCCGCGCTCGGGCAGGCGCTCAGCACCGAATTGGCGAAATCGCCGATCGCGGTCACCACGCTGCTGCCCGGGTTCATCGCCACCGACATGGCCGCCAAGTCGGGCGATACGCGCTTGGTGGCGCCGCTGGACAAGGGCGTCGCCGCGATGGTCGGCGCGATCGAGAAGGAGCAGCGGCGGGCCTGCGTCCCGGCGTGGCCGTGGCGCGCGCTCGACGTGTTGCTGCCACGCCTGCCGGGCGCGGTGGTTTCCCGCATCAGCTGAATCCGCGCGTTGGACGAAATAACGTGTCGCGCGCCACATTATCGGATGCCAAGAGTTAACCAAATGTCTGAATTTATGTTTCTTTAACGCATTCCACTTGTATTTGACGTTTCCCTAACAGCCCCTGTTACATCCTCGAAATAAATTGCGACGACCCTTTGCAGAGGTTCGTATTGATGGGCCGCGCCGACTCGTGCTCCCCGAAGTGCCGACGGTGCTCCTGCTGAGGAAAGTGTTCACAAAGTATGAGGGTCAAGAAGTTCGCTGCCGCGTCCACACTGGTCATCGCGGCTGTCGGGATCACTAGCGGCACCGCCTACGCAGAGCCCGCCGCGCCGGCTCCCGCCCCGGGGTCGACCGTGCAGACCGACATTCTGCCCGGTATCCACTACACGGCGAACGTGGTCGACAAATCGGTTGTGCTGAAGACCGAGGCCGGGTCGTTGACGACACAGGGCACGCAATTCCAGGTTCTGGATAATCAAGGACATCTGGTTGCTGGTATGCCGCTGACCTATCTCAAAGACGGCATGGAATGGCCCATTGCGGCCCAGATCGACGGCAACACCGCCACTTTCACCCCGAGCACCGACGTGGCGGACGCGCACCCCGCCGCGATGCTGAAGCCGGTGGACGCGAAAGACGTCGCCGGTGTCGACTTCAATACCGCGCTGAGCACGGCCGCCACCCAGTTCGGCCTGGCGACCGCCATCGGCACGCTGGTCGGCACCATTGTCGGTGGCGCACTCGGCTGTGTCGCGGGTGCCATCATCGGCGCACCGCTGGTCGTTCCGACGTTCTTCGCCGGTCCGATCGGCCTGTGCATCGCGGGCGCGGGCGTCGGCATCGCCCTCGGCGCGGCGGCGGGCATGATCCTGCTCGGCGTTCCGGTCGGCATCGCCAGCGCGGTCCAGTTCTTCAGCTCCGTCTACGGGTAAACAGCACCACATACCGCCGAGGCCCGGCAGGTGACGCTTCGTCGCCTGCCGGGCCTCGTCGTCGTTGCCCGACCCCTGTTTGCCGCCCCACCGCGCACGGGAATACTTCTGCGATGAAGGTCGTTGAGTTGATCGAGGGCATTGCGCGCCGATGATCGAAGCTGTACTCTCGGCGACGTCTTCTCCTTGTGGATGTAGGTAGTTCTCCCACAAGAATTTCGAGATCCCCCCTTTTCCGACCCGGTCAACAGAGCCGTTCCGGAATACCTCCGAGGATCCCTGCCCGCGACGTGCACCATGCCGTCGCATTCACGGCCGTTCGCCGTACCCACACTCACTTCCCAGAAGGAAATCCCATGAACACCAACACAATCAACGAAACATTCACCGGTGACCCAGCGGCCGAACAGCACTCCACCCGCACCGTCACCGGCATCCTCGACCTGCACGACAATCGCGGCACCCTGCGCCTCGACGGCTACCTGCCCGGACCGCGCGACCTCGCCGTGCCGCAACGACTGATCCGCGAACACCGCCTGCGTCGCGGCGACTTCCTCACCGGCACAACACAATCCGCAGGCACCAACGGAAAACCCGCGCCGCTGCTCACCGTCGGCACCGTCAACGGACAGCAGCCGGACAAGATCCGGCACCGGCCCACCTTCGCCGACCTGGTCCCGATCTACCCCAACGAACGCCTCCGCCTGGAGACCGAACAGCACGCCATGACCACCCGCGTGACCGACCTCGTCATGCCGATCGGCAAGGGCCAGCGCGCCCTCATCGTCGCGCCCCCGAAGGCCGGTAAAACCTCTGTGCTGCAGGCTATCTCGCACGGCATCGCGAAGAACCACCCAGAATGCGAGCTCATGCTGGTGCTGGTCGGCGAGCGTCCAGAGGAGGTCACCGACCTCACCAGGGCGGTGCCCGCCGACGTCGCCGCGGCCACCTTCGACCAGCCCGCCCGCGAACACATCGCGGTCGCCGAACTGGCCATCGAACACGCCAAACGCCTCGTCGAAATGGGCCGCGACGTGGTGGTCCTGCTCGACTCGCTGACCCGCCTCGCTCGCGCCTACAACCTGGCCAGTCCGGGCTCCGGCCGCGTGCTGTCCGGCGGCGTCGAGGCCTCCGCCCTCGCCCCGCCCAAGCGCTTTCTCGGCGCCGCCCGCAATATCGAGAACGGCGGCTCGCTCACCATCATCGCCACCACGCTGGTGGAGACCGGCTCGCTGGCCGACACGGTGATCTTCGAGGAGTACAAGGGCACCGGCAACGCCGAGCTCAAGCTGGACCGCTGCGCCGCGAATCGCCGGGTCTTCCCCGCCGTCGATATCGGCCGGTCCAGCACTCGCAAGGACGAGCTGCTGCTCACACCCGACGAGCTCGCCGCCACCCATACCCTGCGCAAGACCCTCGCCACCCTGGACAACCAGCAGGCCCTCGACCTGCTGCTGGAAGGCCTGCGCAAGTCCGAGACGAACGCCGAGTTCCTCGCGCCGATGCGTGCCGGGCGCGGCTGAGCGGGTTTTCGCCCCGATACGGCAATGGCGTAAACCCGCCAGAGCCGCGACCGGGTCGCTGCTGAACTTGGCCAGGTGTCCACAGTTCTCATCGCCCCCGCCCCGGCACCCGCCCGCAGCGCACTGACCGGCTGGCTCGCCGTCGTCTCGGTGACGATCGCCATCTTCTCGATCGTCACCACCGAAATCCTGCCGATCGGCCTGCTCACCTCGATCGGCGCCGACTTCACCATCTCCGACGGCATGGCCGGGCTGATGATGACCATGCCGGGACTGATCGCCGCCGTCACCGCGCCGGTGGCGACCGTCGCCACCGGTCGGATCGATCGCCGAATCATGCTGTGCCTGTTCATGTTTCTGCTCGTAGCTGCCAACGCGCTGATGGCGGTCGCGCCTGCATACTGGGTCGTGCTGGCGTCCAGGGTCCTGATCGGCATCACCATCGGCGGGTTCTGGTCCATCGCGGCTGGATTGGCCGAACGCCTGGTGCCCGCGACTTCGGCGAGCCGGGCCAATGCGGTGATCTTCTCCTCGGTGCCGCTCGGCTCCGTGCTCGGCGTGCCCGCTGGCACCCTGCTCGGCGAAATCGCGGGCTGGCGAATGGTATTCGTGGTGGTCGGCGCGCTCTCGGCGGTGGTGCTCGGCATGCTGGCGGCGTTCCTGCCGCCGCTGCCCGCTCATACCGTCACCCGAGTGGCGGTGCTGCGCGGACTGCTTCGCGGGATCAATGTCCGATTCGCCTTGCTGGCAACGTTTCTCGTCGTACTCGCGCAGTTCGGTGCCTACACTTATGTGACACCGTTCCTCGAACAGGTCACCCACATCGGGCCGGGCATGATCACGCTGCTGCTCCTGATCTATGGTGTCGCAGGCATTCTCGGCAATTTCCTGGGCGGTGCCACGATCGTGCGGCGACCGCACACCGCCTTCGCGGGCGCTGCGGCCTTGATGGCGAGCGCGATGCTGTTGCTGCCCGTCTTCGGCCGGTGGGAGGCGGGCGCACTGGTGTTGCTGTTCGTCTGGGGCATCGGATACGGGGCGGTGCCGGTGTCCAGCCAGGGCTGGTTCGCCAAGGCGGCGCCGAACGCGCCCGAGGCGGCCTCGGTGCTGTTCACCGCCGCGTTCCAGGCGACATTCTCGCTCGGCGCGCTGGTCGGCGGTCTAGTGGTGGACCGGGGCTCGCCCGCCACCGTGATGCTGCTCGGCGGCGGCATTGCGGCGCTGGTGATCGTCGCGGTGGCCACCCATGCCGCACAGCGTCGCAGCTGGCCCGATCGGTAAGCGTTACCTCGCGGGTAATCGACCAGCCGCGACACATCGGGCAGGATCGCGATCATGATCGATGAGCCGGGTACCAAGCTGTTCCACCAGACCATGCCGTTCACAGAGCGGCTCGGCATCGAGGTGCTCGAGCACGGCTCCGGGCTGGTGCGCAGCCGCATCGCCTGGGACGAATCGCTCTGCACCCTCGGCGGCGCGCTGCACGGCGGCGTGCTGATGTCGCTGGCGGACGCGACCGGCGCGGTGTGCGCCTACCTGAATCTGCCGGAGGGTAAGGCGGGTACCACCACGGTCGAATCGAAGACCAACTTCGTCAGGGCGGTCCGCTCCGGCTATGCCACGGCCTCGTCGACGCCGCTGCACGCGGGGCGCACGTTCATCGTGGTGGAGACCGAAATCCGGGACGACGCAGGCAAGCTCGTCGCGAAGGTGACCCAGACCCAAGCCGTGCTGTAGGCCGCTAACGCCGTCGACGGCGGCCCACCACCGGCAAAAGCCTGCCCTGGCAACGGTTCTCGTTGCCGGGACGGGCTTTCTCGTACTCGGCTACTCAGCCGAAGAGGACGAGACCCAACGCCGCGATGAAGACGACCTGAACTACGGTGCGCAGCGGCAGCGGCATGGTCTTGATGCCGAGCTCCGCCTTTGCCGCGCGAATGTTGGCCGGGAACAACAAGAGCAGCAGCACGATCAGCAAAGCCGCGGCGAGCTTCGCGGTGGCCGGGATGAGCAGGCCGCCCGCGCCCGCCAGCTCGAAGACGCCGGTGAGGGTGACCAGCGCGGCCGGGTTCGGCAGTTTCGGCGGCACCATCGCCACCAATGCCTCCCGGCGCGGCGACAGGAAGTGGGCGCTGGCGGTGAGGACGAACATGACGGCCAGGCCGAGCGTGACGGCGTGCGGCCAGGAGTTCAGCCACTCGGGTCCGGCCAGCCAGCCGATGAGCCGGGCCAATGCGGTGACGACGGCGAGTACAACCAGCGGGGCCATCAGGGTCTCCTACGTTTTCCGACGATCAATCTTGACACTGGAAAGATTAGAGCCGGCCCGCAAACTTGTCAATGACTAGATTCTCGGGCACTATCGATCCATGGCGAAAAGCGGTTATCACCACGGGGATCTGCGGGCGACCATCCTGGCCGCGGCGGCCGACCAGATCGCGAGCGACGGCATCGACGCGATCTCGCTGCGCGAGCTGGCCCGCCGCGCGGGCGTCTCGCACGCGGCACCCGCACACCACTTCGGCGACCGGGCCGGCGTGCTGACCGCGCTGGCCATCGAGGGCTTCGAGTTGCTCACCGCGGAACTGACGCGGGCCGGTGCCGGCTTCCGCGACGTCGCCGTCGCCTACATCCGGTTCGCGCGGGAACACCCCGGGCATTTCGACGTGATGTTCCGGCACAGCCTGTTACGTGCCGACGATCCGCGCCTGGACGAGGCCCGGCGCCGGTCCGCGGGCGCGCTGCGCTCCGGCGTGTCCGGCATCCACCCCGGCAACGTCGAACAGCAGCAGGCCACACAGTTGGCCGCCTGGTCGCTGGTGCACGGTTTCGCCGCGCTGTGGCGCGAAGGGGCACTGGATAATTCGAGCCTGGCCGCCGACACCGACCCCGAAGTCCTTGCTCGTCGTATGCTCGCCACCGTGCACTTCGACTGACCGGCAAACTCCACCGTCCGACAGCAAATCCCGGACAACGCGAGCAACCTCCGCGCGTGTACGGCACAGTGGGGCACCAGGATTGCGGAAAGGAGTTGGCGCCACCACCGGTGGCCGCCGTCGACACCATGGACATCCATGCCTACCCGACCGAGTGCACCACTCCGGTGACGCTCGCCGAAGCGGAACGCCTCACCGAGCGCTACCTGTCCTTCGACGACGACGCCGGACGCGGGATCACCAACCGGATCACCGAATTCGACAGCTGCTTCGTGGTCGTCGCCATCTTCGCCCCACCCCCGCCGACCGAAACCCGCACTCCGCCAAGCCCGCTGCCCATCGGCGGCACGGTGAGCACCATCGACAAGGCCAGCGGCGCCATCACCCTCTGGCCCACCTACCCGCCCGACCTGGTCGCCGAACATCACGCGGCGGCGGTGCGCACGGACCGGCTGATCATCGAGGAAACCTGGCCCGCGAGCAGCTGATCCCCACCCCACGCGGCGCGCGTCGCCACCCATGCCTCCCGAAGTGATGCAGATCTTCCAGCACTGGAAGCCCTGATCGCAGGTCCGCGTGTCACACTCTCGCACCCGGTCTCGTCATATCGGTGAAGAGCTGCCGAGGCGGCCGGGAGGCGGACTCTCGGTCCGGACGAGAGGGAACGATCATGACTGGGACGATTCTGGTTACCGGAGGCACCGGCACGCTGGGACAGCATGTGGTTCCGTTGCTGCTGGACGCGGGCGCGAAGGTACGGCTGTTGAGCCGTAATGCGCATGAGCCTGCGGCCGGCATCGAGTATGTGACCGGCGACCTGCTGACGGGCGACGGGGTGGCGGCGGCGGTCACCGGGGCCGACGTCGTGCTGCATCTCGCGGGCGGCCCGAAGGGCGATGAGGTGGCCACCGGGCATCTGGTGGACGCGGCGGCCCGGGCGGGGGCGCGGCACCTCGTGTACATCTCGGTCATCGCGGCGGACACGATTCCGCTCGGATACTTCAAAGCCAAGGCCGACGCGGAGCGGATCGTCGCCGAGTCGGGCGTGCCGTTCACGACGCTGCGAGCCGCGCAGTTCCATGATCTCGTGTTCAAGGCGGTGCGCTCGCTGGCAAAGCTGCCGGTGGTGCCGATTCCGGGCGGGGTGCGGCTGCAGCCGGTCGATTCGCGTGACGTCGCGGCTCGGCTCGTCGAGTTGACGCTGGACGAACCGGCCGGGCAGGTGCCGGATCTGGCCGGACCGACGGTGTACGGGCTGGCGGAGCTGGTGCGCGGCTACCTGCGGGCCAGCGGAAAGCGGCGGCCGCTGCTGCCGGTGCGGATGCCGGGCAAGGCGGGCAAGGTGTATCGGGCGGGCACGAACCTGACCTTCGATGGCACCGAACTCGGGCAGCGGACGTGGGAAGAGTTTTTGGCCGAGCAGCGGGGCTGAGGGCCGCCCCGAAGCCGTGCTGCCACAACCTCATCCGCAGGGGTGAGAGGGGTATCAGCCCGGAGAGTGAGGCCATGGGGCGCGCGGACAGTCCACACTGATGCTTGTGAGGCCTTTCAATGCGGTCACCCGCGCCGCGGGTGCCGTCGACGACGTGACGCGGCGGGTCACCGAACGGTGCGAGCGATTCCCGCTCGGCGTGGTCGATCTCGTGTTGACCTCGGTGATCACCATTGCCACGGTGCTGCCCGCCGTGCTCGCGGGCCAGCCGTGGTGGGTGCTGGGCTGTCGGCGATGGCCTCCGGGCCGGTGTTGTGGCGGCGGCGCGCGCCGCTCACCATCTTCCTTGTCGTCGGTCCGGCGATCACCGTGCTCGCCTGCCTGCACGCCATGCCCGAGCTGCCCTACGGCACCGTGGTCTGTGCGTACACCATCGCCGCGTACAGCCCGCCCGTGCGACGGCGCGGTGCCTTCCTGGCCGGCATTGCCGGCATCCTGCTGTCCCTGGTCATTCCCGACGAAAGCCCGGATTCCTATGCCTACGCGGCCATGTCCTTCCTCACCGCCTGGGCGCTCGGCACCGGTGTCCGAGCCAGGCGGGCGCAGATCGAGATGCTCGAGGAACGCGCCCGCAGGCTCGACGAGGAACGGGTTGCGGCGCTGGACCGGGAACGCCTGCGGATCGCCAGGGACATGCACGACATCGTCACGCACTCGGTGGGCGCGATGATCGTCCAAGCCGAGACCGGCCCGCTGTTCACCGGCACCGACCGCGCACGGGCGGACGACACCTTCGCGAGCATCGCGGAGACGGGCCGCGTTGCGGTGCAGCAACTTCGGCGCAGCCTCGAGACGTTGCGCGGCGAATCGGCCGACCCGCGACACCAACCCGGCATCGAGGCGATCGCCGACCTGGTCGAGCTGTCGCGCCAGGGTGGGCTCGCCGCGTCGCTGGATGAGAACGGACCACGGCGCGCGGTGTCCGACGATGTCGCCGTCACCGCCTATCGCTTGGTGCAGGAAGCGTTGACCAACACCAGGAAACATGCCCGTGCCACCGGCGTGCGGGTCTCGCTCGGCTGGTCGGATCAGCTACTGACGGTGCGGGTTTCCGATGACGGCGTGGGCCCGGCGCGCACGAAGCCCGGCGGGTACGGGCTGCTCGGGATGCGCGAACGGGTCACCGGCAGTGGCGGAACGCTGCGGCATGGCCCCTCGGGCAACGGTTTCGACGTTGCCGCCGAACTGCCACTCGGACAACGGGGTTGACCGTGCGCGTACTCGTCGTCGACGACCAGGATCTGTTCCGCGCCGCCTTCGGCCTGATCCTGGATGCCCAACCGGATATCACCGTGGTCGGCGAGGCCGCCGACGGGCTGGAAGCGATCGACAAAGCTCGTGCCCTGGCACCCGATGTGGTGGTCATGGACGTCAGAATGCCGCGCCTCGACGGCGTGGCCGCCACCTACCGCATCTGTGCCGAGGCCTCAGCGAAAGTGTTGGTGCTCACCATGTTCGACTTGGACGAGTATGTCTTCGATGCCCTGCGAGCCGGGGCAAGCGGGTTCCTGCTCAAGGATGTTCGCCGCGAGGAGCTGGTCGACGCGGTTCGCGTCGTTGCCAAGGGCGAGGCCTTGCTCGCTCCGACGGTGACCCGGCGCTTGATCGCCGAGCTCACCGAGCGCGGGCACCCGCGGCCCGAGCTCGCGCGCCGCCTCGACGAGCTGACCGAGCGAGAACGAGACACGTTGCGTCAGTTGGCACGTGGGCTCTCGAACGCCGAAGTCGCCGCAGCGCTGGTGGTCAGCGAGCACACGGTGAAGACCCATGTCAGCTCGGTGCTGGCGAAGCTCGGCCTGCGCGATCGGGTACAGGCGGTGGTGTTCGCGTACGAGGCGGGTCTGGTACAGCCGGGAGCCTCGGCGCCGCCGAGTTGATCCGCCGCACGAGCGAGGTCGAGCTCAGTCGTCGCGGCGATGTGCGGGACGGCTCGGACGCCGAATATCGAAGGGGTGAAACGCTTTCTGCTCGCCGCATCGGCGACCGTCATCTCCGCGCTGCTGTGGCATTTCGGCACCGGCCTGCGACCGCTGCCCGGCTTGGCCTTCCTTGCGCCGCTGCCGGTATTGCTGTTGGCGCCGCGAGTGTCCGCGGCGACGGCGTTCGCGGCGGGCGCCCTGTCGTGGCTGGGCGGCGAGCTCCAGATCTGGCCCTACTTCACCGAAACCCTCGAACAACCGGTTCCGGTGACGGTGCTGCTGCTCGGCGGAACGGCCCTGTTGTTCGGCGGGATCGTCACGGTGACGCGGGCGCTGCTGGTGCGCGGTCGACCCGGATTCGCGGTGGTCGCGCTGCCCGCCGGATGGGTGACGGTGGAATTCCTGCTCGCGGTGGCGGGCCCGTTCGGCGCGTGGTGGAGCATCGCCTACACCCAGGCCGATGTGCTGCCGGTGATTCAGACGACCTCGCTCACCGGTTCATGGGGTGTGACCTTTCTGATTCTGCTGGTGCCGTCGGCGGCAGCGGTGCTTGGCGCGCCGGAAGTTACTCGGGCACAACGCCTTCGAGTGGGCGGGGCGACCGCGGTGGTGCTGAGTGCGCTCGGCGCCTTCGGCGGCTGGCGGTTGGCCACGCCGCAGGAGAGTGCGACAGTGCGGGTCGGGCTGGTGGCGGTGACACAGCCGCCGGACTACGTTCCGGTCGAGTCCGCCGACGGCCGCGACATGGTGGCGCGGGTCGTCGGCGAGATCGAAAAAATGGCCGACCAGGGCGCGCAAGTAGTCGTGCTTCCGGAAAAGTCCTGGCGCGCTGACGATTCCACCATTGCGGCGCTGTCAGGGCCGCTGACGGAGGTAGCGACTCGACGCAACATCGACGTGGTCGCCGGACTGATCCACACCACCGGCGGCATCAGCTACAACGCCGCGATCGACTACCCCTCCGGCGTGCAGTACGCGAAGCACTACCTGATTCCCGGACTGGAGGACGAGCACCAGCCTGGCACACAGTGGCAGAGCGTTCCCGGCCAGCCCTGGGCCCTGGCGGTCTGCTTCGACCTGGACCATCCGGACCTCGTCCTGGCGAATCGGCGCCGCGGTGCGACGTTGCTGCTGGTTCCCGCCCTGGACTTCACCAACGACCACTGGCTGCACAGCCGGATGGCGGTCATGCGTAGCGTCGAATCCGGGATGGGTGTCGCACGAGCGGCGCAACTCGGCGAACTCGTGGCGAGCGATTCCCGCGGGCGCGTACTCGCTTCCGCGCCAACCGATATCACGGTGACCAGGGCCGTACTCGCGGAAATTCCGTTGACCTCGGGCAATACCGTGTACGCGCGATTCGGCAACTGGTTCGGATGGACCTGCGTTGTGCTGTTCGGCGCCGCGCTCGGCGGGACAGCGTGGCGACGACCGCCGGCCTGACCAACGGCGCTCGCCGCGCTGCCGGAGCGATCTCGGCGACGAGCAAGCGCTGCCCGGTTGCGGCACCGTTATCAATTCGTTATCATTTTGACATTCACGCACTTCATCGCAGGTCGTGACGCCCGTCCGGTGCGTACGCACCAGGACGTCACTGTTTGCGCCGATTGAAACGTGGGTATCGGTCTAATTCGTGCCAAGTCTCTGGTGTCAGGACCCGGAGGCAGGCCGAAACGAGGTCCGCTCGTCGGACTGGAGAGGACACGCACGTGACTGACGGGGACCCAGCGAAATTTCCACTACGGCGATCGGTCGCCGCCTCCGCGATGGGCAATGCCACCGAATGGTTCGACTACGGTGTGTACGCCGCAACGGCCACCTACCTGACCGACGCCTTCTTCCCTGGGAATCTCGGCACACTCGGCACCATGCTCGGCTTCGCCGTCTCGTTCCTGCTGCGCCCGCTCGGCGGCATGGTGTGGGGCCCGCTCGGCGACCGCATCGGCCGAAAGGCGGTGCTGGCCACCACGATTCTGCTGATGGCCGCGGCCACCGGCGCCATCGGCATCCTGCCGACCCATGCCCAGGTCGGCGTGCTCGCGCCGATTCTGCTCATTTCGCTGCGCGTCGTGCAGGGCTTCTCGACCGGGGGTGAATACGGCGGCGCCGCAACCTACCTGGCCGAATGCGCCAGCGACAAGCGACGCGGCTTCCTCGGCAGCTTCCTCGAATTCGGCACGCTCGCAGGCTTTGTCGGCGGATCCGCGACGGTGCTCGTCTGCCAGCTCGCCTTCGGCTCCGACGCGATGCACAGCTGGGGTTGGCGCATCCCGTTCCTGCTCGCCGTCCCTCTCGGCCTGGTCGGCTGGTACCTGCGCTCGAAGCTCGACGAGAGCCCGGTGTTCAGCGAGGTCGCCGAGGAGGACACCAAGCACCCGCCCGGCGGCCTCCGCGGCCTGCGCGAACTGGTCACCACGTACCGACGCGAGCTGCTCACGATGGCCGGCCTGGTCGTCGCCCTCAACGTCGTGAACTACACGCTGCTCACCTATCAGCCCACCTACCTGCAGAAAACCATCGGCATGGGCGAATCGACCGCCACCACGATGATGCTGATCGGCCAGACGGTGATGATGCTGGTGCTGCCGTTCTTCGGTCGACTGTCCGACCGGGTCGGCCGCCGGCCGATGTGGCTGTTCTCGCTGGTCGGCTTGGGCCTGCTCGCCATCCCGATGTATTGGCTGATGGGCCAGGGCACCGGGTGGGCGATCACCGGCTTCATCGTGCTCGGTCTGCTGTACGTCCCGCAGTTGTCGACGATCAGCTCCACCTTCCCCGCGATCTTCCCGACGCAGGTCCGCTACGCGGGCTTCGCGCTCGCCTACAACGTGTCCACCGCGGCCTTCGGCGGCACGGCCCCGCTGGTCAACGAGGCCGCGATCGAATGGACTGGCTGGTCGCTGTTCCCGGCCGCCTATATGGTCGGCGCCAGCCTCATCGGCCTCGTCGCCTGGTGCTTCCTGCGAGAGACCGCCGGAACGTCGCTGCGCGGCACGGAAGTCCCCGACGCGGGCGACGACCTCAGCTTGGACTCGCTGCTCCCCGGCAAGGCCGCCGTAGCCCCTTGACCGAGCCGTGTACGGGACACGACTGAGCGCCTCCGCCGTGTCCCGTGCACTATCGGCCGGTTCCGATTCCTGGGTTTAATTTCACCTGATTCGGGAATGGGTTGCGCTCGATAAATGCAGCACTCGATTAATTCCAATTCCGTTCCGGTGGGTTGACGAGGCGTGATCGCGAGTGACTTGCCTGGACTACCGGCGTCCTGCTCATTTCGAAGTATCGGCACTAACGTGTGGAACGTTTGCACAGCATGTACCACTTCGAAACGAGAAGGGGCTACACATATGATTGGCAAGATCGGAGCCGCGGCCGCCGCAGGGCTGACCGCGACACTATTGCTAACCGGCGCCGCCGGGGCGAATACATTCCAGACCGATCAATCGGTCGGCGGATTCACGGTGGCAAGTCAGACCGACAACGACCCAGCGTGCCCGGACGGCGAGAGTGGGACGGACGGCAGCAAGAAGGGCCAGTCCGGCACGACGCAGGAAGAAACCACCTCCGGTGCGCAGAACGGCGGAAACGGCGACAGCAAGCCGCCAGCCCTGCCGACCGGCCTCGATACCGGTAGCGCGACCGGCAAGACGACCGGCCAGACCGGCGACGGCGACACCACCTCGAGCGATCCGAAGAAGTGCAAGACCACGCCGAGCACGGGCGCTGATACGCCCAGCACGGGCATGGACACCCCGAGCACTGGCGGGACCGGCACGCCTAGCACCGGTGGAACCAATACTCCCAGCACCGGCGGGACCGGCACCCCGAGCACCGGTGGCACCAATACTCCCAGCACAGGCGGGACCAATACCCCCAGCACCGGCGGGACCGGCACCAACGGCGGTAAGAACGCTCCCGGCACGAGCTCCGACACCACCCCGCCTTCCGACACCGCACACAAGTCCCGCTGATCCTCCCCTCGGTGCACTTCTGCACCTGAACAGCCCATCAGCCGCCCGACGCAGGCATCAATCACCCGCGCCGCCGCCACCTCGGCGGCAACCGGCCCTCCCGCCGGTAAGGGTAAGCGTCGAAGCGAAATTGGCACTGTTCGGCGTCGTCGCCGCGCGACCGCTCGGCGACGACGCGCACCGGTTTCAGCTCCGCCCAGACGCGTTGAGCTGACCAAATCCTCCCCGTCGGGCCGCGCCGCCTGCTTTCTTCGGCGGTCTGCCGAACGCGGCACCGAAACGCCGGGCCGAAACGGACCAATTCCCCCACGTCAAGCCCATTGCGTACCGACCAGTTTTGCTCATTGTGATGTGAGCCACTAACGTGTTGAACGTTTGATCAGCATGTACGCATGTACCACTTCGACTAGAGAAGGGGCTACACATGAATCACATGAAGATCGCGAACCTGGCTGCCGCCGGGCTGACCGCATCACTACTGTTCGCCGGAGTCGCGGCAGCGGAGCAGCCACCCGCGCAGCCCGCACCGCCCGCCACTCAAGGCGGCGTGCAGGGCGGTGTGCAGGGCGGCGCCGGTGGCGCCCAGGGCGGCGCGCAAGGCGGCGTCGGCACCGGTGGCGCACAAGGTAACGCTCAGGGCGGTGCACAAGGCGGTGCCGGTGGCGCACAAGGTGGCGCTCAGGGCGGTGCACAAGGTGGCGCGGGCGCCGGTGGCGCACAAGGTGGCGCTCAGGGCGGTGCGCAAGGCGGCATCCCCGGAGCACCGAGCCTGCCGGATTTGGGCGGCCTGCCGGGCGCGAACATGATACCGAAGGGCCTACTGCCGACCGGCTGACAGCCACCGCCGTGGCATCGCGCAAGCGCGCGATGCCACGATTGAACAGCAAGTTGGTTCGCGCGAAAATGCCACCGGCAATCCGGAGTTCAGCTCCAGTGTGGCGGCCGCTATTCAATGGCGATATTGCGGCGTCGACGCGGACCCGAACTGTTCGGCGTCGTCGCCGAGTCCGATGCTCGGCGACGACACCCGGCGGCACCTCTCGGCCAACCCGTCGGAGGACCGTGCGGCGCCCCTGATGGCCTGTCTATCGAAGATCTGCGTCGCCCCGGTAAGTCGGGCATTTTTACGCAATGTGCCGAACCGCTAGCGGTTGATCGTTTGAACAAACCTGCACTCATGTACCACTTCGAGACGAGAAGGGGCTACACATGAAAATCCTGCTAGGAACCGCGGCCGCCGCAGGGCTGACCGCGACACTCTTGTTCGCCGGGGTTGCCGAAGCCAACGCGTTCCAGCCGCCGCCCGCTGCGGGTGCCCCGGCACCATCGTCGCCAGGCACGACCCCGCAAGGCGGCGCAGGCGCGGGTGGCGGCGCAGCTCAACAAGGCGGGCCGGGCGGTGGCGCAGCTCAACAAGGCGGCGCAGGCGGTGGCGCAGCTCAGCAAGGCGGCGCAGGCGCAGGCGGCGGCGCGGCCCAGCAGGGCGGCGCAGGCGCAGATGGCGGCGCAGCTCAGCAAGGTGGCACAGGCGGCGCGACCCAGCAAGGCGGCGCAGGCGCAGATGGCGGCGCAGCTCAGCAAGGTGGCACAGGCGGCGCGACCCAGCAAGGCGGCGCGGGCGCGGGTGGCGGGGCTCAGCAAGGCGGCGCAGGCGCGGGAACAGGAGATGGAGCGGGCGCAGGCACCGGAGGCAGCCCGGCCCCGCAAAGCGACCCGTTGAAATCGGGCGGTGCGGGTAGCCCAGCAGACTCCGGGCTGGCGGACAGGGTGGATAGGCTCACCCACAGCCTGAGCGAACTGAGCAACCTACTGGGCCAGTGACTCCTGCTGCGGCTTCACCGGCAACTCCCCCGGCGACGCCTTAGATCCACGGCATCTGGCCGCGACACACTGTGCGCACGCGGCCGACCGCAGTGAACTCCCGCAACACTTCCCCAGGAAGTGTTGCGGGAGTTCACTTTTAACGATGTTCTACAACGGCGTCACATAGGCGCCGGAGATGCCACCGTCCACCAAGAACTGCGATGCCGTGATGAACGAGGCGTCATCGCTGGCGAGAAACGCGACAGCGGCGGCGATCTCCTCGGGTTCGGCGAAGCGTCCCGTCGGGATATGCACCAGGCGGCGGGCGGCCCGCTCCGGATCCTTGGCGAACAGTTCCTGCAGCAGCGGCGTGTTCACCGGCCCGGGGCAGAGCGCGTTCACCCGGATGCCATTGCGGGCGAACTGAACTCCGAGTTCCCGGCTCATCGCGAGGACACCGCCCTTAGAGGCGGTGTAGGAGATCTGTGAGGTGGCCGCGCCCATCACCGCGACGAACGAGGCGGTGTTGATGACCGACCCCTTGCCACGCTCCAGCATGTGCTGGATCGCGTATTTGCTGCACAGGTACACCGAGGTCAGGTTGACCTCCTGGACTCGCCGCCACGCGTCGAGGCCGGTGGTGAGGATCGAATCATCTTCCGGCGGTGAGATTCCCGCGTTGTTGAAGGCGATATCGAGCCCGCCATAATTGTCGACCGCGGTCTGGAACAGTCCCTCGACCTGCGCCTCGTCGGTCACATCAACCTTGACGTACAAACCGCCGACCTCGGCGGCCGCCGCCGCGCCGGTGGTGGCGTCGATGTCGGCGACTACGACCTCCGCCCCCTCGGCGGCGAAGCGGCGGACCGTGGCGAGGCCGATGCCGCTCCCGCCGCCGGTAACGACGGCGACTCGATCCTGTAAGCGCTGCAAGGCATCTCCTGTCAGATTAGGGGGACGATAGGCCGACCGAGTCGGCCGTGGCGTGTTCAGCGTTCACCGCGTGGCGATGAAGACGTTCTTGGTTTCGGTGAACGCGAGTGCTGCGTCGGGGCCGAGTTCACGACCGAGGCCGGACTGCTTGAAGCCGCCGAACGGCGTCCAATACCGCACGGAGGAATGCGAATTCACCGAGAGGTTCCCGGCCTCGACGGCGCGGGAAACGCGGAGCGCCCGGCCGACATCGTTGGTCCAGATCGAGCCGGACAACCCGTACTCGGTGTCGTTGGCGATCTGGATGGCGTCGGCCTCGTCCTCGAACGGGAGCACCGCGACCACCGGGCCGAACACCTCCTCGGTGAGTACCCGATCGGTGGGCGCGTCCGGCAGCACAACCGTTGGCGGATACCAGAATCCGGGGCCGTCGGGCCGCTCGCCGGTGAACGCGACCTTGGTCGACGGCTCGATGTACGCGGCGACCCGCTCGCGATGCGCGGCGGAGATCAGCGGCCCCATCTCGGTGGATTCCAGCGTCGGATCACCCACCTTCACCCCGCGAACCGCAGGCTCCAGTAGCTCCAAGAACTTGTCGAAGACACTGCGCTGCACCAGGATTCGCGAACGCGCACAGCAATCCTGGCCGGCATTGTCGAACACACCGTACGGCGCGGTGGCCGCCGCCCGCTCCAGATCGGCATCGGCGAACACGATGTTGGCGCTCTTGCCGCCGAGCTCCAGCGTCACCCGCTTCACCTGCTGCGCGCAACCGGCCATGATCTGGGTGCCCACCTCGGTGGAACCGGTGAACACCACTTTGCGCACGGCGGGATGGGTCACGAACCGGTGCCCGACCACGGAACCCTTGCCTGGCAGGACCTGAAAGACGTGTTCCGGCAAGCCCGCTTCGAGCGCGAGCTCGCCGAGCCGGATCGCGGTCAACGGCGTCAATTCGGCGGGCTTGAGCACCACCGTGTTCCCCGCCGCCAACGCGGGCCCGAACCCCCACGCCGCGATCGGCATCGGAAAGTTCCACGGCACGATCACCCCGACCACGCCGAGCGGCTCGTGGAAGGTGATGTCGACACCGCCCGCCACCGGAATCTGGTTGCCGAGCAACCGTTCTGGGATACCGGCCGCATAGTGCAGCACGTCACGGACATTGCCCGCCTCCCAGCGCGCATTGCCGATAGTGTGCCCGGAGTTGGCGACCTCCAGCTGGGCCAGCCGCTCCAGATCCGCGTCGACGGCTTCGGCGAACCGGCGCAGCAGCCGGGCCCGGTCGCCGGGTGCCACCTCGCGCCACCCCGCCGCCGCCCGCTGTGCCCGCTCGATCGCGGCGTCGGTCTCGGCTTCGCCGACCAGGTCGACCCGCGCCACCACCTGCTCGGTCGCCGGGTTGACCACCTGCGCTGTCGTCACGAATTCCGCTCCCTTCGATAGTCTTCGGCCGCCACGACCAGCGCCCTGATCAACCGGCGGTCGACCGCGTCCACCTCCGGGTGCCATTGCACGCCGACGAGGAACGGGCCGTCCGGCGTTTCCGCCGCCTCGATCGTGCCGTCCGCCGCGTGCGCGGTAGCCACCAGTTCCGTGGCAAGCACGTCGATCGCCTGATGATGATGGCAGTTGGCCTTCACCTGTGCCCCCGCGATCTCCGCGACCTTGCTGCCGGCCACGGTCACCACCTCGGTGACGGTGAAGCCGCCGACGGTGCCCGAATGGTCGGCGTGCCCGACGAGGTCGGGCAGATGTTGACTCAGCGTGCCGCCCAACGCGACATTCACGACCTGCAGGCCGCGGCACACCGCGAGCACCGGCAGCGCCGCCGCCCGCGCCAGCGCGTACAGCTCGAACTCGGACTCGTCCCGATCGGGCCGGGTGTAGGTGAGCGCGTGCTCCGCCGCGCCGTATCGCGAAGGTGACACGTCGGCCCCGCCGGTCAGCACCAACCCGTCGAGCCGCGCCACCAGCTCCGGCCGGGCGACTCCGATCGGCGGCAGCAAAACCGGGATGCCGCCCGCCTCCACCACCATCTGGACGTAGCTGGCGGGCAGCACGGCACTGTCGACATTCCACGAGCCGAAACGCGCGGGCTCCAGATAGGTCGGCAGGCCGATCACGGGACGCGGCCCGGTATGCACAACTCCAGCGGGTAAAGCCTCAGAGTCGTTCGAATCCACGAATTCGCTCCCAGTCGGTGACGGCGGCGTCGAAGGCGTCCAGCTCGACCTTCGCCGCGTTGCGGTAGTGCTCCACTACATCATCACCGAACGCGGTCCGCGCCACCTTGCTGTCCCCGAAGAGCTGCGCGGCCTCGCGCAGCGTGCGCGGCACCCTCGGCCGCTCCGATCGATAGGCGTTGCCGGTGAACTCCGGCTCCAGCGGCAGCCGATGCTCGATGCCGTGCAGCCCGGCCGCGATGGCGGCGGCCACGGCGAGATAGGGATTCACGTCGCCGCCGGGCACCCGGTTCTCCAGCCGCAGCGACTGTCCGTGCCCGACCACGCGCAGCGCACAGGTCCGGTTGTCGCGGCCCCAGGCGACGGCGGTCGGCGCGAAGCTGCCCGGCACGAATCGCTTGTAGGAGTTGATGTTCGGCGCGAGCAGATAGGTGAACTCGCGCAGGCAGTCCAGCTGGCCCGCGACGAAATGCCGCATGAGCGGCGAGAATCCGTTGGCCTCGTCCCCGGCCAGCACGGCCTCGCCGGACTCACCGCGCAGGCTGAGGTGAATGTGGCACGAGTTACCTTCGCGCTCATTGTATTTCGCCATGAACGAGAGGCTGCGCCCCTCCTGGGCGGCGATTTCCTTCGCGCCGGTCTTGTAGATGCTGTGGTTGTCGCAGGTGGTCAGCGCCTCGTCGAAGCGGAAGGTGATCTCGTGCTGGCCGGGGTTGCACTCCCCCTTGGCGGACTCGACATACATTCCCGCACCGTCCATTTCGGTGCGGATGCGGCGCAGCAGCGGCTCGATGCGTCCGGTGCCGAGCAGCGAGTAGTCGACGTTGTACTGGTTGGCCGGGCGCAGGTCGCGATAGCCCGCCGACCACGCCGCCTCGTAACTGTCGTCGAACACCAGGAATTCGAGTTCGGTCCCGACGAACGCGCGCAGCCCCCGCTCGGCCAGCCGGTCCAGTTGCGCGCGCAGCACCTGCCGCGGCGACACCCCGACGGGCTCGCCCTCCGCCGATACCTTCTCGACATCGCACAGCACCAGCGCGGTGCCCGGCCACCACGGCAGCAGGCGCATCGTGGTCAGGTCCGGCCGCAGCACAAAGTCCCCATAGCCGGTGTCCCACGACGAGATCGCGTATCCGTCGACCGTCGCCATGTCCACGTCGACGGCGAGCAGATAATTGCACGCCTCGGTCGCGTGGTGCACCACCTCGTCCAGGAAATACTGTGCCGCGCAACGCTTTCCCTGTAAACGACCCTGCATGTCGGTCATCGCGACCAACACCGTATCGATCTCCCCGACCGCGACCAGTTCCCGCAACCGCGCCAGACTCAACATCCCGCTACGCATCCACAGCCCCTCTCGGCACCAATCGTGCCCACGCTAGAGCAAAAGCCGGACATTCGTGATCGGACACACAAACTTCAGCGCGGGCAGTCCGGGATGGGCACACCCGGCTCGACCGGGACGGTGGGGACGTACCGCGGCCGATCCACCGCCGCGGTGACCGGGCACATCCGGACCACCTCGGGGCCGGGGCCGGTGCGGTTGCCGCTGTTGTCGAAGATGAGCGGGCCGCCCGCGCCGGGTACCGCGGTCGCCGGGTCGGAGAAGCCGCTGATGGTGGTATTGACCTGACTGCGCTGCACCGGCGTGATCTTGGGCAGACCGCGCAGGGCGGTGGCGATCGTCGTCACCGCGTCGTAGGCATTCACCGCCCAGCCGTCGCCCACGTGCCCGACATCGAAACCCGCGTCGCGGAACGCGCTTTCGAACACGGCCCAGTTGGGGTTGCCCGGCCGTGGCCCGTCCGCCCCGGCCAGCAGCGTGCACAGCACCCGCACCCGCCCGTCGGCGAAGCTGCGCGACGCCAGCGCCTTCGTCCGGAGATCCTCCAGGTCGCGGTCCGACTCGGTGGACCGCAACCGGTTCGCGTCTTCGGTGCTCACCACCGTGATCGAGGATGCGGCACACTGACCGTTCTGGTAGACCTCGTCGAGGCTGTACATCAGCCTGCCCAGATCTCGGCCGCGGGCGGTGTAGGCGATCGTCACGTCCTTCGCGAGGGCGCACACCCGTTTCGCGGTCTGCGGCACGGTGCTCGGCTCGGTGGTGTCGAACTTGACCTCGAGCACATTGCCGCCGAACTGGCGTTGCAGCAACGGCACGGTGGTGCAGGTGTACGGGTCCGATCCGCCGATCGGCACCATGACGAAGTCCGGCCGCGTACTGACCACCGCGCCGATCTCGCGCACCTGCACGGCATTCCGGAACCCGATCCGGTAGTAGTAGTCCTTGCCGATGCCTTTCGGATAGGTGATGTCACTGTCGCAGCGGTCGAATTCGGGGTGGTCGTCGCGCGAGCCGCTCTGATCGAATCCCTCCGCGGTCACCGCGTCCGCGACCATCGGGATCTTCGCCGCGGCAAGCACTTCCGCGACCGCCGCGGTGGCCTGGTCGCTGACGCCGATCCCGGCGACCGCGACCACGTCGGCGCGGGCGGCCAGCGTGCGCGCCACGCCCACCGGATCGCCGTTGCCCCCGTAATCACCGATCTGGCCGACCACCAGCCTCATCGGATGCAGGCACCCGGTGCCGTTGGCCACCCGCTGACCGGCCGCCATGCCCTCCAGTTCGTGCAACGCCCTGCTGCCTGCCAGCTCATCGGTCATCGTCAGCAGCACACCGATGGTCGCCGAGGTGCCAGGGCAATGGTCGGCCGCCGTGCGGTTCTGCTCGTCGATGACGCGCATCACCGGCGCGAACGCGGGGAGCCCGAAAGCGTAAGCGCCCTCGGATAATCCGACACAGTGCTGGCCCGCCTGCCAGGCGTTTGTACTCGGGTTCCAGCCGTCGTTGCAGGTGACCAGGTGCTGCAGCGTCGTACGGGTGACGAAACCCGCGCCCGCGAGCACCAACAGCGTGACAACCACACCCAACCGCACCCAATCGGTCCATGGCCGCGGGAACGGCCGGTCGAGCTTGGGCACGATGCCTATCCGATACCGCGAGGCCACGATGGGTCTCCTTCCGCCGAGCGGGTTACTGGAATTGGTCCGCGAGCTTGCGATACCTGTTCGCGCGCAGGAGGAATGGCGACTTGTCCGCGGCGCCCTCTGCTAGCCGCTCGTAGCTGTGCGCGATCCGCGAACAGAGCGCCGACTTCTGTTCCGGCGCGGTTACCTGGATGTCGGATTCGAACGCGGGCACCAGGGCGACCAGCACCGCGATGTGCTCGTGCCGGGTGTGTGCTCGATCGGGCCCGTCGATCAGGTCGCTGTCGCGTCGGCGCGGGTCCGGCGTGGCGACGATGTCGTCGAAGAGCGCGAGCCAGTGCGGAGAAGGCAACTCCGGCAACAGATCCGCGAGTTCGTCGACGATCGCGTCGCGACCGTCCAGCAGGCGCGCGTAGTGCAGCCTGCTCGCCCGGTCCTCGGCGGCGACGCCGTCGGCCAGGTGCCGGAACACCCGATCCCAGTCCGGCCCCTGCCCGTCTCGTGCGGCGAGCGCTCGCAGGCCGAGCAGCCGCGCCAACTCCGGCAGCTTCTGCTCGCCGCCCGCGGCGGGCGGCGACCACAGCGACCGGGACTTGAACAACGGTGAATCATGTTCGACGCCCGCGGGCAGCAACGCGACCAAGCCGAGCGCCTCTCCCCTATTCCTGGCCGCCGACACCGTGACCAGCGCGTTCGCCAGCTCGCGCCGCACGCGATGGTGCACGCTCAGGCCACGGCCAAAGATCCGAAGCAGGTACTGCTCGACGGTGGTGTCGGACTCCGGGCCCGGGTCGCGCAGCAGTCCGTCGAGGTCGACGAGCAACTCTCGGTCCTGCTTGATTCGCCGCAGCAGGTAGTCCGTCGCCGCCGGATGGCCGCGGGTCAGGCGGTAGACAGCCGAACCGATGCTTTCCGCCCGGTAGGGGTCGACGTCTTTGGCCATCAGCCGGACATCGGTTTCGATCAGCTCGGAAATCCGCACCCGCGCACAGAATTGGCCGGCGGTCGCGATACCCGCCGCGTCCGGCAGCTCCGACCAGACCGTCGGCGCGGGCACCTGTCCGGCCAGCTCGTCCACCAGCGCACCGGAACTCGCGGTGATCAGCGTCAGCGGGTCGGGCAGTCGAACGCCGGTGGCCGCGATGGACTGCCGGACCCGCAGCAACGACCCGATGAACGATGCCGCGGCGGGCGCGTCGCCGTCGTCGATGAGCACCAACACGTTCGAGGTGCGGTGCTTGACCTTGGCCACGCTGTGGCGCAGGTCCGCGAGCAGCGCGCCCACCAGCACGTCGTCGACCCCGCGCCGGATGGCGGGGTCGGTGCTTTTCGCGTTGCTGCTCAGTCCGATCAACGCACGTTCCGGGTCGAGCCGCAGTCCCAGATCCTGGTGCCCGAACCACGCCGCCTTCGGCCCCCACGTGGCCTTGCCCAACAGCCGTCCTCGGGTCAATCGGCCGGCCACCGCGTCGGAGATCGAGGTGGTCATCGAGGGTGCGATCACGTCGACGCCGGGCAGTTTGATGTTGGCGGCCAGCGATCCGGCGATGGTGATCAGGTTTCGCACGAAACCGATCAGCGCCGCGCGACTTTGATACTGATTGAGCAGCGAGCGCAGCCTGGTCAGCTGCTCGTCCGGGCCGAGTCCGTCGAAATCCTCGGCGATGACGATCTGGGCGATGACCACCCTGGGGAACGCGACGGCATAGCCGGGAATGTCGACGCTGAGCCCGAGCATGACCGCGGCCAGCACCGTCCGCACGGGATTGTCGACCTCGAAGGGTCGCTCGAGCGGCCGAACCAGTACCGAGGGCGTGTGCCCTTGCCACGTGTCCAGTGCTTTGTTCAACATCGCGGTGCGTCCGGAGCCGCCGCAACCTTCCACTACCAGAACAGGTTTCGACGCCCCGTCCACATCGGTCGCGTGTACTTCGACCAACCGGTCGATCAGACTGAGCAATTCGGTGCGCCCCACAAACACCCGCATCGCCTCCTCGGCATAGCTACACCGTAGCAACTTCCTATCGATGCAACAAGCGGATTCTGCCCTGAGACAACATAATTAGGGGCCGGAACCGGACGGGTTGCCGGTATAGCCGCGTTTTGAACCGACCGACCTGGACGTTATTGCCCCGGGATTCGTGACGCGCGTACCAGTTTCGGGCCACGCGAGAATTGGCCCAGCGGCCCGAAATAGAACTTCGGGCAGGACGTTTCCCACGATTACACCGAGGGTGCAGCGGTGACATCGAGAGAGTTGTGGACAAGGTGAACCGTCGGTCGCGGGATGCTGTCCGGTTGCTGCTTTGCTCGGATCGGGCGGGCGAAGAGCATCCGGGCGACGACGCGAGCGAAGTCGAGATGACCGGCAATGGCGCTGCGCGAGAAGGCGAGTGACCAGACGGTTTCGGTGGCCGGCGGGGCGGGTGCACGGCCGGCGAAGCGGTCGGCGAGCCAGTCGATCATCACCGGGAGGGCGATGTATTGCAGCAGCAGGTGGGTGCTGAGGCGGTCGCGGAGGTAGCACACGTCGGCGCCCGCCGCGCGGTAGCGGTCGACGTGGGCGTCTACGTCGGCGACCGCGACGACCTCGTCGTAGACGCCCTGCAGGATGAGCATCGGCATGGTCGGGGTGCGGCGGCCGGGCTGGATGTCGCCGAGGACTCGCTGGAGTTCCGGTGCGGCCAGCAGTGCCGAAAGGCCGCCGCGACAGTGTTTGTCGAGGTCGCGGCGGGCGAAGCGGTACAGCAGTGGGAACGTCGCGGTGGTCTCGGTCTGCGCGAGCCAGCCGAGATAGCGCGCGTCCAGGTGGGTGCGCAGCAGGAGGTCGGGATAGGCGCGGGCCAGGCCCGCGGTGAAGACGGCGGCGAAGCCGGCGAACAATGAGCCGTTGAGGCGGACGAAGGCGGCGGCCGGGTCACCGACCGGCGAGGCGGCCACCGCGCCGACGATATCGAGTTCCGGAGCGTATTCGGCGGCCAGTTCCGCGGCCCACGCGGTGGCCAGGCCGCCGCCCGAATAGCCCCACAGCGCAACGGGAGTGGTCGCGGCGAGCCCGAGCGGTACGAACGCCAAGCCGGCGCGAATCGCGTCGAGCGCGCGGTAGCCCGGCTCGCGCGCCACCCCGAACCGGCCCCCGGTTCCGCCGTGATCGGGCACCGACACCGCCCAGCCACGGGCCAGCGCGCTGGCCACGAGCGGCAGCTCCAGTTGCGGAATCGACCCGGCCGCCCGCGCGCCGCGCCGAAGCGCGTAGGAAGGAAGGCATTTCGAGGCGACGGCGTCGATCGCGCACTGGAACGAGACGAGCGGGCGCGGTGCCGCGGGGTCGGCGCCCCACGGCAGCAGCACGGTGGTGACCGCGACCTCGGGGACGTTGTCCAGGTCGCAGGTCCGGTAGAGCAACTGCCAGGCCGAGATGCGCTGCGGCACCAGGCCGAACAACGCGATCTCGACCTCCCTCGTGCGGACGATGCTGCCGGGCGGCAGCTGCCCGAGCGCCTGCGGCGGTGCGTAGAACGGATCCGCCTCGGGCAGCATCGGATCAGTGGAGCGCGGCTCGACCAGTGGACCGGCGACGCCCGGCGCGGGGTCGGCACTCATGGTGGTCATCCTCTCGAAAGGCGTCCGGGATCGTCGCGTTATGTCCACCTTCAAGCTAGCGAACCTGCCGATGGGAAAGGAATTGTCGCGGAAGACAATTCGCACGCCGATCTTTCTTCATCGAATGCGGTGACTGCGCTCAGAGCGCGCCGGACAGGATCGGGCCGCGGCTGACGCCGTGCCATACCGCTGTCACTGCACACCGGAGAGAGAATGTCGGCGCGAAGTTGTTGTCCGAGACAAAGTTCTCGTCGATGTATCGGTTAGCTTGCCGCAAAACCTGTCGTTGGAAACAATCGGTTCATGTCCCTCGCCCTATCCCCGCCGACCGGCAACGCGCCCCTGGTCACCCGGCTGCGCACCCGCTGGCCGCAGATCTCCGAACGCATGCTCGCCGCAGGGCTCGGCGCCACCCCACCCGCCGCGGATCTGCCCGAGGGGCACTTCACCGCCGAGGTGCTGCCCGCGATCTACGCGTGTGGCCGGGCCGTACTGCAGGCCATCGGCGAGCAGCGCGAGTTCACCAAAGCGCAGGTCGCGGCGTTCGTCGTCCCGGTGGCGCAACGGCACGCGGAGGACCGGATTCCGCTGCCACTGCTGATCGAGGCCATCCACGGCTCCGCGCAATCGGTACTTCAGGAGGCGGTGGCGCTGGCCACGACGGCGGAGATGCACGACCTGAACGTCATCGGCGGTCGACTGCTCGACCTGCTGATGCACATCAATGTCACCGTCGTCGAGACCTACACCGAGGTCGAACAATCGATCTACAACGCCGAGCGCGAAGCCCGGCGCGCACTGTGCGCCGCGCTGCTCGGTGGGTTACCGGCCGAAGAGCTTGCCGCGCGGGCCGATACCGCGCTGGCCGAGCGATATACCGTGCTGGCCATCCACATTCGGCACGACGAGCAGCCGAGCACCGTGGCCACGCTGATCAGCAGACGGCGGATCAGGATCCTGCAGCGGGCGCTGGACGGTCTCACCGGCACCACCGCGCTGGCCACCTTCGACGGTTCGACCGGAATCGCGTTGCTGCCCAACGTGTCCGAATCAGGCCGCACCGAGCAGCGCTACGAACACCTGGCGGCGGAGCTCGCCGAGCAGTTCGGTGTCGCGGTGTTCGTGGCCGAATATCGTTCGGTCGCCAGGGAATCCGTGCCGGAGGCGGCGCGCGAGGCGACCGACCTCGCCGAACTGGCCCGCCTGCTCGGCAGGCCGCCGGGTGTCTATCTCCTCGATGATCTACTGCTCGAACACCAGCTCACCAGGCCCGGTCCGGCGCGGGAGCGACTGGTGCAGCGCATCGCGCCGATCCTGGCGAGCCCCCATTTGATCGATGCGTTGGACGCACACCTGCGCCATGGTTCGGATCGCAAGACGGCGGCCGCGGAGATCCACGTCCATCCCAATACGTTCAGCTATCGCCTGCGCCGCATCGCGGAACTCACCGGCATCGATCCGACCGAACCGCACGACTCCCGGCTGCTCGCGGCGGCGCTGACGATCCATCGCCTGTGCCCGGCGGCCGACGCGGATGCCGCGGTGCCGCCGGGTCACGGGTCGACTAGATGACGTGCCAGGCCTGCAACAGGTAGGTGATGTTGGCGGCAATGGACGTCACGACGTTCGCGAGATTCAACGCTGACGAACCCAGATCGATAATCGGCACCGAAATTCCTCCATCAGATGGGACTGCGAAATCCTCTCCAATGTAATGATCGCGGGAGGAGTTCGGGCCGTTCGATCGGCGGAATCGGCACGACATGACGCGCGGATTGTTCGCGAAATGATATGTCCAGCAGGGATTTCAACGTCTTCCCAAGAACCCCACCGATAATTCGGGCACTGGCCGTTGTGAGACAGTTCACCGGAATTTCCGCCACAGCAACCACAGAAACCACATATCGGAAGAAACGGTCGCGATGCCCCGCAGTGTCGACGGCGAGGGGATCGCCGCCCGTCGAGCCGTCGAGACGAACCGCGCGCACTACGACCCGGCCGGGCACGCCACGCCCGTCCCGATTGCCTCTTGCTTTCCGCAGATGCGGCAATAAACTACGGATCGTGTCGGATTTGCGGATCAGTGAAGTGGCGGTGCTGGCGGGTGTCAGCGACGACACCGTGCGGCGGTGGATCGATCAGGGCAAGCTCACCGCCATCCAGCTCGGCAACGGGCGCAAGGGCGTGCGCGGCCGGGAACTGGCCGAATTCCTGCAGGCCACCGCGGAGACCCCGGAGCGGGGCGGCACCGTGGCCGTGTCCGCCCGCAATCGGCTGCGCGGCATCGTCACGCGGGTAGTCAAGGACACCGTGATGGCGCAGGTCGAGATGCAGGCCGGGCCGTTCCGGCTGGTGTCGCTGCTGAGCCGGGAGTCGGTCGACGAGCTCGGGCTCGAGGTCGGCAGCGTCGCGGTGGCATCGGTCAAGTCGACACACGTCGTAGTCGAAATTCCGGAAAGTTGATGAGGTCGACAATGATTCGTTCGCTGAGCGTCACCGCCGTTGCCGGGGTGGCCGCGCTGACCCTGGCCGGCTGCGGCTCCGACGACAAGGCGGCGCCCACGGGCACCGACAAGGTCGGCGGCACCGTCACGGTGTTCGCCGCGGCCTCGCTGACCGAGACCTTCACCGAGCTCGGCAAGCAGTTCGAGGCCGCGCACCCCGGCGTCAAGGTGGTCTACAGCTTCGCCGCCAGTTCGGCGCTGGCCGAGCAGATCAACCAGGGCGCCCCGGCCGACGTCTTCGCCTCGGCCGCGCCGAAGAACATGCGGCAGGTGCAGGACAAGGGCGAGGTGACCGGCGCGCCGGTCACCTTCGTGCGCAACCGGCTGGAGATCGCGGTGCCCAAGGGCAACCCCGGCCACATCACCGGCCTGGCCGACTTCGGCAAGACGGAGCCGAAGATCGCGCTGTGCGCCGAACAGGTGCCGTGCGGTGCCGCCGCCAAGACGGTGTTCGACGTCGCGGGCGTCACCCCGCAGCCCGATACCCGCGAGGCCGACGTGAAGGCGGTGCTGACGAAGGTCAAGCTCGGTGAGGTCGATGCCGCGCTGGTGTACCGAACCGACGTGCGGTCCGCGGGTACGCAGGTGGAGGGCATCGACTTCCCCGAGGCAACCAAGGCGATCAACGACTACCCGGTCGCGCCGCTGGCGCACGCACCGAACGCGGCCGCGGCCGCGGCGTTCGTCGACTTCGTACGGTCCGAGCAGGCGAAGACGGTGTTCGCCAAGGCGGGATTCGACGCACCGTGACACGGGTGCCGCGGCGACGGGCAGCCCAGGGGCGGCGACCGCTCGTGCTGGTGCTGCCCGCGCTGTGCGCGCTGGCGTTTCTGCTCGTTCCGCTGGTAGGACTGCTGTGGCGGGCGCCGTGGCGCGGCCTGCCGAGTCGGCTGTTCAACGCCGAAGTCGGTCAGGCCCTTCGGCTTTCGTTGCAGTGTGCGAGTCTCGCGACGCTGCTCTGCTTGATCTTCGGGGTGCCGTTGGCGTGGTTGCTCGCGCGCGGCGAGGTGCCGGGACGCGGGGTGCTGCGGGCGCTGGTCACCGTGCCGCTGGTGCTGCCGCCCGTGGTCGGCGGTGTCGCGCTGTTGCTCGTGCTCGGCAGACGTGGGTTGTTCGGGCGGTATCTGTACGAATGGTTCGGTGTCTCACTGCCTTTCACGACGGCGGGCGTCGTTGTCGCGGAAGCGTTTGTGGCGATGCCGTTTCTGGTGATCTCGGTGGAAGGCGCACTGCGGGCGGCGGATCCGCGCTTCGAGGAGGCGGCGGCGACGCTGGGGGCGTCGCGGTGGCTGACCTTCCGGCGCGTGACGCTCCCCTCGGTACTGCCGGGTGTGGTCGCGGGCGGGGTGCTGTGCTGGGCACGGGCGCTCGGCGAATTCGGCGCCACGATCACGTTCGCGGGCAACTTCCCCGGGAAAACGACCACCATGCCGCTTGCGGTGTATCTGGCGCTCGAAGCCGATCCGGAGGACGCGATCGTGCTCAGCCTGGTGCTGCTCACGGTCTCGGTCGCCGTGCTCGTCGCCTTGCGCGAGCGGTGGATTCGGGGCGTGGTATGACTCTCGATGCCCAATTGCGGGTCACCCGAGGACAATTCGAGCTCGATCTGCGATTGTCCGTGGCGCAGGGCGAAGTCGTCGCCCTGCTCGGGCCCAACGGTGCGGGCAAGACCACCGCGCTGCGGACGCTGGCCGGGCTGACACCGCTCACCGACGGTGTGCTGCGGATCGACGAAAAGACTTGGGACGCACCGCCGAAGGTGTTCGTGCCCGCCGAGCACCGCGAGGTCGGCGTCGTCTTCCAGGACTACCTGCTGTTCGGCCATCTGAGCGCGCTGGACAATGTCGCGTTCGGCCTGCGTGCCAGAGGCCAGCGCCGCATCGCGGCCCGAGCCCGAGCCACCGAATGGCTGGACCGCGTCGGCCTCTCGGAGCACCTGCAGGCCAAACCGCGGGCCTTGTCCGGCGGTCAAGCCCAACGTGTCGCCCTCGCTCGCGCACTCGCCACCGACCCCGCGCTGCTGCTGCTCGACGAGCCGTTGGCCGCGCTCGACGCGAGTACCCGCCTGCGCGTGCGCTCCGACCTGGCCCACCACCTCGCCGACTATCCCGGCCACACCGTGCTGGTCACCCATGACCCGCTCGACGCCATGGTGCTGGCCGACCGCCTCGTCATCCTCGAAAATGGCGTCGTCGTCCAGGAAGGTTCCCCGAGCGAAGTCGCGCGCCGCCCCCGCTCGGACTACGTCGCGAATCTTGTCGGCCTCAACCTCTATCGCGGCATCGCCAGCGACACCACCGTCGAACTCGACACCGGCGGCACCCTCACCGCCGCCGAACCCGGCCACGGCGCGGTACACATCGCCTTCGCCCCCACCGCCGTCAGCCTGCACCCCGACCGCCCCACCGGCAGCCAGCGTAACGCCTGGCCGGTCACCATCGCCGGCATCGAACAACACGCCCACACCATCCGGCTCCGCCTCGACGGCACCCCACCCGTTCTCGCCGACGTCACCCCCACCACCGTCGCCGACCTCCGCCTCCGCCCAGGCCTGCAATTGTGGGCCGCGGTGAAAGCCACTGAAACACATACATATCCGGCGTAATCCACCCACCAGCACCCAACCACCAGCGCCCACGCTTACCCAACGAAATAAACTGTGTGCGAAGCTGATCGGCGTGTCACAGCCGTGACGGCCTGAGCCACAAAAACCTGTCGGTGGCCCGTGACAATCTTCCCGCCATGCCGAGCATCCGCCACGAAGCCCCTCTCGAATTGCTGCGCCACAACCCGGAATTGGCTGCCGCGCTGCTGGCGGATACCGGAATCCAACTACCCGTCGGGGCGACCGCCACGGCCAGCGACAGCAACCTCACCACCTGCGACCCACCCGAATTCCATGCCGACGCCGTGACGCTGCTACGCGGCATCGATGGCGGCAAGCTGGCCGTCATCACCGAATCCCAGTCGGCCCCACCGAAACGCCGTAAACGCAGGGCCTGGCCCGCCTATGTGGCAGTAGCCCAATCACAGCACGACTGCGATGCCGTCCTGGTCGTCATCGCCGCGACCGGAGCCACGGCCCGCGCCTGCCGCCGCACCATCCACACCGGCCACCCCGGATTCAGCCTCGCTCCCATCGTCATCGGCCCACACAACACCCCGGACCCCACGAACCCCGCCTTCGCGGGCGTCGCCCCCGAACTCACTGTCCTCGCCGCGCTCACCCATGCTCTCGACCTGACCGAGGACACCAACCGTCGCATGGTCCTCGATAAACTCGCCACCCTCGATCGCGAGACCCGCACGACCTACACTCGATTTGTCCAGCACGCCGCCCCGGACGCGGCCAGAAAAGCCCTGGAGGAGCTCATGGCCAGCCCTGACTACCGAGATGACTTCATCGATGGCTTCATCGCGGAAGGTGAGGCAATAGGCGAAGCGAGAGGCGAAGCGAAGATGCTGATGCGCGGCCTTGTCGCCCACGGATTTACGGTCCCAGACGATCTCCGCACCCGCATCCTCGCCTGCGCAGATATCGAACAGCTGGAAGCCTGGATGGACAAAACCGCCGTCGCCGATTCCCTGGAAGCGATCTTCGACAACTAGCCGAGCACGACAGGCCCGGCGGACCCGGCCCGTCTCGCGACACCCAGCTGCGAATCCGTGTTAACTTAGACGAGAATCGCAACTAACTTAGCTGATCGGAGAGGGCTATGAGGTCCGCCGTCATCGTCGATGTCGTTCGTACCCCGTCGGGCAAAGGGAAAGTCGGGGGTGGGTTGTCGGGGGTGCATCCGGCGACGTTGCTTGCCGGGGTGTTGGCCGAGTTGGTGGCGCGGAACGGGCTGGATCCGGCGGTGGTCGACGATGTGGTCGGCGGGTGCGTGACGCAGAGCGGGGAGCAGGCGTTCAACATCAGCCGGACGGCGGCGCTGGCTGCCGGGTTTCCGGAGTCGGTGCCCGCGACGACGGTGGATCGGCAGTGTGGGTCGAGTCAGCAGGCGGCGCATTTCGCGGCGCAGGGGGTGCTTTCGGGGGCCTATGACGTGGCGATCGCCTGCGGCGTGGAGTCGATGAGCCGGGCGCCGATGTTCTCGAACGCGCAGGGCAAGGATCCGAATCAGGGGCCGTTGGCGCATCGGTATCCGGAAGGGCTTGTGCAGCAAGGTATTGCGGCGGAGGTGATCAGCGCGCGGTGGAAGTTCGATCGCGCCGCGCTCGACGAGTTCGCCGCGCGCTCGCATCGGCTGGCCGCGGAAACGGCGGCGGCGGGCGGGTTCGCGAACGAGCTGGTCGCGGCGGGCACCCTGACCGCGGACGAGACCATCCGCCCGACAACGACCGCAGAAGGATTGGCGGGGCTGAAGGCCGCGTTCGTGGATGAGCGGTTCGTCGAACGGTTCCCGGAGATCGAATGGCTGATCACGCCGGGCAATTCGTCACCGCTCACCGACGGGGCCTCGGCCGCGTTGATCATGAGCGAGGAGGCGGCGAACAAGCTGGGCCTGCGTCCCCGCGCCCGGTTCCATGCGTTCTCGGTGGTCGGCGACGATCCGCTGCTCATGCTCACCGCCGTAATCCCGGCCACCCGCAAGGTGCTGGAACGAGCCGGGCTGAGCATCGACGACATCGACGCCTACGAGGTGAACGAGGCGTTCGCGCCGGTGCCGCTGGTGTGGCAGCGCGAGCTCGGCGCGGATCCGGCCAAGCTGAACCCGCGCGGCGGCGCGATTGCCCTCGGTCACCCACTCGGCGCCTCCGGCACCCGTATCCTGGCCACCATGGTCAATCATCTCGAGCAGACCGGCGGCCGCTACGCCCTGCAAACCATGTGTGAGGCAGGCGGATTGGCCAACGCCACCATTATCGAGCGCCTCGGATGACGCCCCTTCGCACTGTCGGGCAGAGCAACGGCCTGGCCATCGACAAGGCGCACCGATGACGGCGGCCCTGGCCGGCCTCGATCTCCCGGCGCTGCAACGGTATTTCGAGGCACACGTGCCGCAGACCGCCGGACCGCTGACCGCGGCCCTGCTGAAGGGCGGCAAATCCAACCTCACCTACCGCCTGAACGACGGAACGAACGACTGGGTGCTGCGCCGCCCACCGCTCGGCCCGCTCACCCCCACCGCACACGACATGGCCCGCGAATACCGCATCGTCGCGGCCCTGCGAGACACGAATGTGCCTGTCGCACAGGCGATCGCGTTGTGCGAGGACACCGAGGTGATCGGCGTGCCGTTCGCGGTGGTTTCCTTCGTCGACGGCCATGTCCTGCAAGACGGCGACCAGACCGCCGCCCTCGGCACCGAGCAGGCGCGCGCCTGCTCCAAAGCCCTCATCGACACCTTGGCCGCCCTGCACGCGGTGGACTACACCGCCGTCGGCCTCGCCGAATTCGGCCGCCCCGCCGGCTATCTCGCCCGTCAAGTCAAACGCTGGCGCGGCCAGTGGGACCGCGTCGCCACCCGCGAACTCGACGCCCTCGACCGGCTCACCGACGCCCTGCGCACCGCGCTGCCGGAACAAGCGGCCGAAACCATCGTGCACGGCGACTACCGCCTGGACAATACGATCGTCGACCGCGACGACTTCGGCACCATCGCGGCCGTAGTGGACTGGGAGATGGCCACCCTCGGCGACCCACTCGCCGATCTCGGCCTGCTCCAGGTCTATTGGGACGACCGCTGCGAGCCGGTGCTCGGCGTCCGGCACGCGCCGAGCGCCAACCCCGGCTTCCTGTCCGTCGACGAGATCGCCGACCGCTACGCCACCGCGACGGGTTACTCGCTGGACCATCTCTCCTTCTACCGCGCCCTCGGCTACTTCAAGCTGGCGGTCATCGCGGAGGGCATTCACCAGCGCTTCCTCGCGGGCAAGACGGTGGGCGACGGATTCGCCACCATCGGCGCGGCCGTGCCGCTGCTGCTCGACGCCGGGCTGGAGACGCTCGGATGACCGTCCGCAGCGCCCTGGTGACCGGCGGCTCGCGCGGCATCGGTGCCGAGGTGGCCCGCCGACTGGCACACGAGGGTTACCACCTGACCATCGCCGCCAGAACCAAGGACGTGCTCGCCGAAACCGCGACCCGACTGCACGACGAGACCGGCGTCGAGGTGAATCCCGTTGTCGCCCAGATGAACGACCTCGACCAGGTGCGCGCCCTCGTCCAAGCACACGCCGACCGCTTCGGCGGCATGCACGCCCTCGTACTCAGCGCGGGCACCGGCACCGCGGGAACCGTCGCCGACATGCCGGTGAAATCCTACGAGCGCATGCTCGACGTCAACTTCCGCGCACCCATCACTCTCATCCAGGCAGCACTCCCCCTGCTACGCAAGAGCGCACAGGACGATCCCCAGCGTGGCGCGAAAATCATTGCCCTCGCCTCCATTACGGGTGTCGCGGGCGAAGCGGGTCTCGCCGCATACGGCGCGACCAAGGCCGCGCTGATCTCGCTCTGCGAAACCATCTCGCTGGAGGAGTCCGCCAACGGCGTCAGCGCGACCGCCATCTCCCCCGGCTACGTGGACACCGACATGACCGCGTGGAAACGCGACGTCCTCGACCAGTCGGCCATGCTGACCACCGGCGACATCGCCGAGATGGTGCTCGCGATCACCCGTCTGTCCCGCAACGCGGTGGTGCCGAACATCGTCATCTCCCGCGCGGGAGATCAACTCTGGCGGGCCTAGCCGGCCGCCCCGACCACGTGATTTGAGCCTCAGCCGCCCATCGGGGCCCGTGCCCGGAGTTAGGCTCGAAACCCAAGTCCTGTCATGGGACGACTAGGGAAAGGGCCCTGATGGCGAAGGTCTTCTCGCATCTCGATGACGCACTACGCAAGTTCATCGGCGAGCAGTCGATGTTCTTCGTAGCGACCGCACCCGTCGACGGCGGACGGGTCAACCTGTCCCCCAAGGGTTATCGCGACACCTTCGCCGTGCTCGACGACCACACCGTCGCCTACCTCGACCTGTACGGCAGCGGCTCGGAAACCATCGCGCACCTGCGCGAAAACGGCCGCATCACCATCATGTTCTGCTCGTTCACCCGCACCTCGAAGATCCTGCGGCTCTTCGGCACCGGCCGCGTGGTGCGCCCCGACTCCGCCGAATTCGACGCCATGCGACCGCATTTCGGCCTGCAGCACCCCGGCCTGCGCGCCGCCATCGTCGTCAGCGTCGACCGGATCGCCGACTCCTGCGGTTACTCGGTCCCCTACCTCGAACTCATCGACGAACGCCCGGTGCTCGACGCGCTGCACCGGCGCCGCACCGACGATGATTTCGCCCGCCGCATCGCGGGCGACAACGCGACCAGCCTCGACGGCCTGCCCGCGCTCGAGCCGGACCACCCGCTGCCGTCGGCCATTCCCCGCTAGACACCGCCCGCATATCCCGCTCCGCCGGGTTCGCCCTGCGTATGCTCGCCCGCATGCGACTGAGCACCCGCAATCAAATGGACGGCACCGTCATCTCCGTCACCCGCGGCGAGGCCATGGCGGTGGTCCGGGTCCGGCTCGCGGGCGGTGACGAGATCACCTCCTCGATCACCCGCGACGCCGTCGACGACCTCCAACTCGCCGACGGCGTCCAGGTCAAGGTGCTGATCAAGTCCACCGAGGTCACCCTCGGCGTCGAATAGCCCGCCGGTTACCGAGCGGCAGGCAGCGGCGTCAGTTCCGCGAGTTCCTGCTGCACCAGCCGGTCGTGCGCGGCGGCCTCGGCCGCGGCCTTCTTCGGGCTCCAGTGCCCTGCCATCAGGAAGACGAACGGCAGGAACACGATCTGGGCGATGAGACAGATCCACCACCAGCGGGCCCACTGGTGCGGCGAATCGGCCTTGGCCTGCTGCACCTCGGTCGCGTGCGCGGCGAGGTAGGCCTGGTCGTCGGCGGGGATGGTGCCGACCGACTGGAGTTGCGCGCCCGCCTGCGCGAGCTTCGGGCCCACGGTGCCGAGGGCAGCGAGGTCGGCGGGCGGGATCTGCTGCACGGCGGTGAGCCGGGCGATCGCCTGATCGACCGGGATGCCGAACTTCTTGGCGACTTGCCCCACCGCCGCGAGCCCGGCGTTCCCGTCGGCCGGGTTCGCGGCGAGCGTCGCCTGCGTGGCCGGTTCGATGGCCTGCATCGTCGCGAGCTCCTCGGAGTATCGCGCGGTGAGCCCGAACGCCGTCTGGATCTCGGCCGGTGACGCGCCGGTCAGCTTGTTCAGCGCCGTCACTTGGGCAGTCTGGTCGTTCGGATTCTTGCTCAGCGCCGCCAGGATTTCCGGGCCGACCTGCTGAATCGTCGCCAGCTGCGGGCCGTACTTCGCTTGGATCTCCTGTAGCCGCGGACCGTAATTGACCAGCGGACCGGCCGCGTTCACCACCACGAGCAAGCCGAACAGCACGACGGTGACGACGCTGCGCAGCGTGCCGCCCCACACCGCGAGCCCCACCGCGGTCGCCGCCGGATTGCGCTCCTCGACGGTCTCGGTGAAGCTGGCCATCCAGGTCGAGTAGGCGATGCCGGTGCCGACGGCGATGATGACGAACACCCAGGCGAAGGTGTAGTAGCCGGTGTCCGGCTTGTCGGTGTAGCCGATGAACAGATACATGCCGACCACGCTGATCACCGCCCCGACGATCATGAACGGCTTGCGCACCTTGAGGAAGTCCGAGGCGATCCCGGCCAGCACCAGCGCTACCGCGTTAGCGGTCCAGTACCAGTTGCCGAGCGCGTTGGCCTTGGCCGGGCTGAAGCCGAAGTTCGTCGCCATATAGACGGGAAGGAAGGACACGATCGTATAGAAGAAGGCCAGGAACAGGCTGATGGCCAACGCCGAGCCGACGATGTTCAGCCGCAGCATCTGCCGCCACTGCCCCCGCTCCAGCTCGCCGACGTCGAGTCCGCGGGCTCGCGCCTCGATCAGCGCCCGATCGCGCAGTGACACCATGATCTGGTCGCGCAGTCGCGGGCTGAGTTCACGCAGGCCGATCAGCGCGATCACCGCGATGACGAGGCAGATCACCCCGCACAGCCGGTAGTGGTACTGCCAGTCCGGATGCGCGTCCAGCGAGCGGGTGGAGATCTGGGTGGTGACCAGGGCGCCGATGACCGGGCCGAGGGTCCAGAAGCCCATCGCGGAGGCCCGGCCGAGTTGCGGCGAGAAGTCCCTGATCAGCGCGGGCGTGGCCACCAGCACCGCGCCTTCGACGATGCTCACCACGACATAGACGAAGAGGTACTGCTCCTTCGTGGTGGTCGCGGGCACCGCGAACAGCGTCAGCAGCGAACAGATCAGCACGCCGTAGGCGACGATGTTCGCCCGGCCCCATCGGTCGAGCAGGCCGGCCAGGACCGAGGCGGCCGCGCCGAACGCGGCGCCGATGATGAAGATCCAGACGAAGTAGGCGAACGACAGGTGGAAATAGGCGATCAGCTCATTGCCCACCGCGCCGGTGACGAACAACTGGTAGTAGAGCCCGATCGACGCGATGACAACAACGGTCAGATACCAGGAGCGAGCGGGCGTATCGGGATAGTGCGGTAGCTTGCGCTGCCACAGGCCCGTGAGAATGGTGGGCGGTGCGGCGGTCTGGGTGGAACTCATGGTCGAGATGCCTTTCTAGCCACGGCATCTCGTCCGGCTCTACGTCGAGCCGGCACGAAGGACCGGGTGGCCACAGGCTAGTGATTGGCACCACCGGCCGCAGGCATTTCGCGACACGAGACCGAAACGTGTTCTAGTTCTAATTCGTGGGATGAAATACTCAGACGCTTGATCAGCGCACCGACATTCGAAATTGCGAAAACAATTTCATCCGGAACAAAAACGCAGATAAAGTCATGTAATTACATCGAACGAATGATCGCCCTGAAATAGCCCGGCGCCTACCGATTTTCGCGGTAGGCGCCGGTTACGTATTACAGGTAGGCACCGCACACGGGCCAGGCGCCGGGGCCCTGGGTGGCGAGCACGTTCTCCGCGACGCGGATCTGCTCGGCCCGGCTAGCGTTGCTCGGGCTGCCGGAGCCGCCGTTGGCGGTCCAGGTGCTCTGGGTGAACTGCAGACCGCCGGAGAAGCCGTTGCCGGTCTCGGTCCCCCAGTTGCCGCCGCTCTCGCACTGTGCGACGGCGTCCCAGTTGTTGGCCGACGCGGTGGCGGTGGACAGGCCGAAGGGGACGGCCACGAGGGCGCCCAGTGCGGCGGTGACGCCGAGGACGCGGGTGCTGAACTTGCGGTTATGCGACATGTAGGAATTCCTGCCTGCGCCCACCGGCACGGCACGTGCTCGCCGTGTCCCTGTCCCCAGGTAGGTCGGGGATCCTCGAACCGCGGGACAGGGTTACCGGCATTCAGCGGTTCGAGTTCGAGCCCGTCATCGATCGGGCTCCGGCGACGGTAGCGAAGAAGTCGCTGCGAATCACGCTTCGATCACGCCGGAACAACCTTGACCGGTGGTCGAGAGTTATCTCGTTTATGCATCTCGAGCAGGCAAAAGGAAACGACAAGCTGAACGGTAATTGTTACGTTATGTGCCCGAGATCACTGAGAAATTGTGTCTTCGGTCGCATGCCGGGCGTCTATCGTCCCACTCAGCGGGACGCGAATGAAAACTTCGCTGTGCACGCCTCGAATATTCGTCGAACCCGCACGATGAACGGGCCCGGCAATCTCCTACTTACCGTGCGCCCGCAGTTGATAAAGCCCCTCGGTCTCCGCGACGAGCACGCCGTCGGCATCGGTGACAGCGGCCCGCAAGGTGAAGTCCGACTTCCCTTTCGCGGCGGCCTCTTCGGTGATCCTGGCGATCTCGGCCGCGGGCAAGGTCGCTTCGGCCCGCACATCGGTCTTCGCGGCCTTGCGGAAGAACACGTGCAGATCCTTGACCAGCGGATAGAAGGCGGAGTTGTCGAACGTGGCGATCGCGATCGCGCCGCCGAGGATCTCCGCCACCGTGAACAGCACGCCCGCGTACATGGTGCCGAAGTGGTTGCCGTTGCCCTCGATCGGCACCGTCGTCGCCGCGAAGCCCGGCCGCACCTCGACCGCCGTCACCCCCATCCGGTGCGCGACCGGAATGGTGAATTCCAGTGCCCCGTTGACGATCTCCGCGAACGGCGGCGTCTCCACCTCGTCACTCATCCCGCACCATCCCTTCGCACCGGAGGCGACAAGCACCTCGTTTCCGCCGCCTCGGCCGATCGCCTCGAAGCGTAGTCCGTCCGATCGCAGACCCGGTGCGGCGCTGATCGTCTCGCACATGCCACGCCAAACCCACCGATGGTGCGTGAATCTCCCCCGCTACGGGCGCATACTGCACTGGATCGCCAGCCCATTCGGCGATTCCTGCTCCGTGGCGGCGAATCGCACCCATCACCAGACAGGCGAGGTGTGCAATGAGCAGCATGGACAAGGCAACGGTCGCCGTGGCGGCCCTGACGTTCGCCGCGTTATCGGCGGTTGCCGCGCCCGCGGCGAGCGCCGCACCGGTGTGCGGCGGTGCGGGCCAGCCGACGGTGGTGGCCGCGGCATTGCCCGGAGCGCTGGAGGGACTCACCGTCGACGCACGTGGCCGGGCCTATACAACAGACCTGGCGACCGGTCGGGTGTACCGGATCGACGCGCCGGGCGCCGCACCGGTCCCCATCGCGACCGTGCCGAGCGGCGGTGGCGGCGCGCTCACCTGGACACCCGACGACAAACTGCTGGTCGGCTATGGCGCGGACGCACGTTCTTTCGTCGGCGACACGCTGCGGCATGCCGGGATCATCGAGCTCGATCCGGACACCGGCGCGGTCCGCCCCTTCGCCGCGGGGCTCAGCGCCGCGAACGGCATGGATGTCGCGCAGGACGGAACCGTCTACGCCACCAACGATTTCGGCAACCTCGTCGGCCGTGTCTATCCGAACGGTGTGGTCCAAGCCGATTGGGCGTCCTTCCCGAGCGCGAACGGCGCCGTCCTCGGCAAGGACGACGAATACCTGTACGTCAGCAGGACATTCGCCAACCCGGGAGTGAGCCGGATCCCCATCGCCAACCCGGGCGCGCCCCAGTCACTGCTCGATCTCGGCGGCGGTGACACGCTCGCCGCGCCGGACGGCCTGACGCTGGACTCGCTGGACCGCCCGGTGGTCCCCTTCAATACGGCGGGCCAGGTCATCCGGATCGACGCACCGAACCAGTACTGCGTCCTCGGCGGCGGCAACCCGCTGACCAGCGTCCTCACCTACGGCCGAGGCACGACCGGCTTCTCGGCGGGCCGCCTCTTCGGCGCCACCTTCACCGGCGTGGTCTACGAAATCCCCGGCGGCTTCGACCCGAATGCCCGCACCGCGACCCCATAAGCCCTGCCACGCACCGCATTTCAAGTACCCGGCGTGGCCGACTGCGCGGAGACCGATCATGTCCGCGGCCTGCGGGCAGTCGCCCAGACCTGCCGCCGGACCGGCATGTTCCTCGGCGGTAAGCAGCGGTGCGCGGGACTGCCCTTGCGTTCGCGCTGCTGATCCGCCGATCATGACCGTGCCCGCGACATCTCGGATGCCATGGTTGACTATGGCTGCGGGTGACCGCCCTGGGCGTGATTGCCTGACCTGGGGCCGCGTCGCCGAGCACGGAACGGTCGTCCATGCGGCACATGGAGGTACGGATTGCGTTCGCGCACCAAGATCCTGATCGGGACCGCCTTTGTGGTGGCGATCGCGTTGGTGGCCGGCGGGATCCTGTTCGCGGTACGCGATACCGCGCGGGACGAGGCCACCCCGGTATGCCCGGGTGACGACGCCTCGTCCGCGCCCGGCTGGACGTCATCCAATACCGACGTGAATGCCGGGTTCGATCAGCATCCGTTCGTCGGCAACGGCTACCTCGGGCTGCGGGTGCCGCCGCGCGGCACAGGCTACGCGCTGACCGGCGAGGCGAGCGGCTGGCCGCTGTACACCCCCCGGTACGACGGGGCGTTCGTGGCCGGTCTGTACGGGCACACGCCGGGGCTGGCCGACGATCGTGAGGTCGCGGCGGCGCTGCCGAACTGGTCCGCGCTCACCGTCGGCGTCGGCGACGACACCTACTCCATGAACACACCGGCCGCTCAGATCACGAACTTCGCGCAGACCGGGTACCTGCGCTGCGGAATGGTGCGCACCGCACTCACCTGGACCAGCCGGGACGGCAAGGCCACCGATCTGGTGTACGACGTCGTCACGGATCGGGTCGATCAGCATGTGGGCGCGGTCCATCTCACGCTGGTCCCGCACTGGTCCGGTGAACTCGCCGTGACCGATCTGCTCGACGGCGCGGGCGCCCGCCGGATGACGCAGACCGAGGGCGGTGCGGGCGATGGGGCTATCCGGGTCGGCTTCCGCACCGACGGCACCGAAGTGGTCGGCGCGGTCGCGTCCGTGCTGAGCACCGGAGCCGCGCAGCGACCCGCTCCGGCGCGCGATCTCACCGTCAGCCAGCAGAACCGGCTGTCCGTGCGGGACGGAAGGGCTTATGAGGTAACCAAATTCGTCGGTGTCGACACCGCGCTCACCGCCCGGGATCCGGTGGCCGCGGCGCAGGACGCGGCGCAGCGGGCGGCACGTAAGGGCTGGCCGGAGCTGCTGGCGGGCACGGCGGCGCGATGGCGTGCGCTGTGGCGCGGCGACATCGAGATACCCGGCGGCGCCGACCTGCAGACGTGGGCCCGCGGCGCGCTCTACTCGCTGTACTCGAGCACGAATTCCCAACAGGACAACAGCATTTCGCCGGTCGGACTCAGCAGCGACAACTATGCGGGGGCGGTGTTCTGGGACGCGGACATCTGGATGTTCCCCGGCCTGCTCCAGCTGGCTCCCGAGCTCGCCAAATCCGTGGTGGACTACCGGTTCAAGACCTTGCCCGCCGCACAGGCCAACGCCCAACAGCTCGGCTACCGTGGCGCCTTCTATCCCTGGACCAGCGAAAGCCGGGGCGCCCTCGCGGAATGCCACAGCTGGGATCCGCCGCATTGCCTGACCCAGATCCATCTGCAGGGCGACATCTCCTTCGCGGCCTGGCAGTACTATCTGGCCACCGGCGACACCGACTACCTGCGCGGTCGCAGCTGGCCGATCATGCGGGCCCTGGCCGAATTCTGGGCCTCGCGCGTGACGCCCAATCCTGACGGCAGCTACTCGATCGACAATGTCGCGGGCCCTGATGAATACAGCAACGGTGTCAACGACGGGGTCTACACCAACGCGGTTGCCGCACTGGCACTGCGCAATGCGGCCCGGGCCGCCGAAATCCTCGGCCAGCCCGCGCCGCCCGAGTGGACCGCGATCGCCAACCACCTGCGCATGCCCTTCGACCCGGCACGGCAGATATTCGCCCAATACGACGGCTATCCCGGGACACCGATCAAACAGGCGGATACCGTGCTGCTGATCTATCCGCTGGAATGGCCTATGTCGCAAGGGGTTTCGTCCAACACGCTCGAATACTATGCCGAGCGCACCGATCCCGACGGCCCCGCGATGACCGACTCGGTGCATGCTATCGACGCCGCGGCGATCGGCACGCCGGGCTGCGCGACGGACACCTACCTGGAACGCGCGGTGCGGCCGTTCGAGCGCGCGCCGTTCGGGCAGTTCGCGGAGGCGCGCGGCAACAAGGCCGGTGTCAAGGACGCGCTGGCGGGTGCGCCTGCCTTCACCTTCGTCACCGCGGCGGGCGGATTCCTGCAGACGTTCACCAATGGTCTGCTCGGGTTGCGCCTGCGCGAGGACGAGGTTCGCATCGATCCGATGCTGCCGCCGGAACTGGGTGCCGGGCTGCACATTCGCGGCATGCATTGGCAGGGCAGGACTTTCGACGTCGAGATCGGGCTCGACGATACCCGGATCACGCTGAAAGATGGTGCGGCAATGCAGGTCCGGACCGCGACGGGCACGCAACTGGTCAGCCGCGACCAGCCACTGAGCGTCAAGACCCGGCGGCCGGACCTGACACCGACCGACAACATCGCCCGCTGCAAGTCGGTGTCCGCGAGTTCGGCCGAACCCGGTCGATACGCCGAGGCGGCGGTCGACGGCAGCATCGCCACCGGCTGGGCACCCGACGCCGACCGAGGCACCCTCACCGTCGACCTCGGCACGGAAACCCCTGTCGGCCGGATACTTCCGCACTGGTCGGATCCGGCGCCGACGGCACCTACCGTTTCGGTATCCCCGGACAACAAGACCTGGACCACCGTCACCGTCGACCAGGCGACCGGCGCCCTCACCAGTCCGATCTCCGCCCGCTATGTCCGGCTGGACATCTCGGTCGCGGACCCGACCATCCATCCAGGTCTGCGCGAACTCGACATCGCCGCCGCACCCCAATAGGCCGGACGGTCAGCGCTTCGCGTCCCCAGCCGAGTCCGCGCCGCGTCGGTACAGTGAGCGACGATGAACCCCGATCGTGCCAGCGAGCTTGCCGCGCAACGGGTCGCAGCCGTGCACGCGGACCCCGATCAGCGGTTGGCGCTGACGGCAAGCTGCTATCCGACGCACCTGAGTGCCTACGCGCGTGCCGAACTGACCTTTCTGCGATGGGAACTCACTCGCGGCGTCCTGCATCCGGTATCGGGCAGTCCGTGGTGGCGCGCGATCAACGATCGTCTCCTGCACGATCAACTGGAGGCCACACTGCTCGGCGACAGCGGCCGCGCGTCGACACCCGGCGCGCGACTGTGGCAGCGGTTTCTCGCCGCACCGTCACCGGTCAGCTGGTATCGGGCGCACAACCTCAGCATCGTCTCGGGCTACCTGGAGAACCAGCCGCTGGCCGAGGCCGAGCTGGATGTCGAACAGCTCATGATCAACGTGACGCTGGCCCGGGTCCTGTTCACCCACGCCCTGATCGAGTGCCCCGCCCTGGCCTTGGGCCGCTTCGCCCGGCTCGGCCCCCGCCTCGCCGATCCCCGTGCCAGTTCGGTCGGACTGTTCCTGGACCTGCGCAACGTCTTTCCGAGGCGATACCCGTTGCACGACTATTCGATCCACCAGTTGCTCGCCGACGAGGGCCGCGCCGCGCGTGCCATCGACTTCGGACTGATCCTGCCGAAACGCGTCCCGGTCTACACCTTCGCCGCGACCAGCCTCGACGAACCCCGAATCGCGACCCTCGTCGACGGCGACCTGTTCCGTTATGGCGGCCCAAGTGTCGACCCAACCCAGCTCGAGGCCGACGCACTCACCCGCGTAATCGCCGCCGCCACCCGCACCCGCGGCGACCGGCGGATCCGGGCCGAACGCGCCAGCTGAGACCGGATTCAGCGACGTCGACGCAGGTTTCCGCGGGCCGCGGGTCAGGGGAGGTTGTGGGCGTAGATGGCTAGGCGGACTCTGTTGTCGCAGGCGGTTTTGTTCATCAGGTTGGCTACGTGGGTTTTGATGGTGGTGATGCCTAGGTGGAGGTGGGTGGCTATTTCCTGGTTGCTGAGGCCTTCGCCGATGAGGGTGAGGACTTCGTGTTCGCGGGGGGTCAGGGGTGGGTGGGCGGGTGGGGTTTCGGGGGTGGGGCGGGTGGCGAGGGCGCGGTCGACCAAGCGGCGCATGAGGGTTGGTGAGAAGAGGAGGTCGCCGTCGGCGGTGCGGCGGATGGCGGTGAGCAGGTCGGCGGGGGCGGTGTCTTTGACCAGGTAGCCGGTGGCGCCTGCGGCCAAGGCCGGGAAGAGGTGGTCGTCGTCGTCGAAGGTGGTGAGTATCAGGACTTTTGCGTGCGGGCGGATGGCGACGATCTGTTCGGTCGCGGCGACGCCGTCCAGGCCTGGCATGCGCAGGTCCATCAGGATCAGGTCGGGGGACAGTTCCGCGTTCAGGCGGATGGCTTCGATGCCGTTGGCGGCCTCGCCGACCACCTCGAAATCGGGGATGGATTCGATGAGCATGCGCAGTCCCGCCCGGACCAGGCGCTGATCGTCGACCAGCAGTACGGTGATCATCGCGCGGCCCCCGCCGGTGTCTCGACGCCGGGTAGCCAGGCGTCGACCGCCCAGCCTTGCGCGGTCGCCCCGACGGCGAAGGTGCCGCCCGCGAGCTCGACTCGTTCCCGCATGCCGATGATGCCGTGACCGGCCGCGTTCGCACCGGAGACGGCGGCGCCGCTGCGGACGTGGACGGCGATCCCCGCGGTGCGGCGGACCACCCGGACCTCGACCGGCGTGCCGGGTTCGGCGTGTTTCATGACGTTGGTGAGCGATTCCTGCACCAGCCGCAGCAGGGTGAGCCTGCCGATGGCGTCGAGTCCGGTCAGATCCGGCGCGATATCGGTCTCGACGGTGAACCCGGCCACCTCGACTCGGCGTACCGCGGCCGAGAGTTCGGTTCGCACGGCGGCCGCGTCCACCAGCGCGACCTCGCCGAGCGCGGGATCGCGCAGTGCCGCCAGCAACCGGCGGATGTCGGCGAGCGCGTCGGCGGCGGTATCGCGGACATCGTCGAGCACCGCGTTCACCCGCGGATCCTGATCGGCGACGACGTGGCGGGCAATACCGACGCGCAACACGATCGAGGCCATGTGGTGCGCGATCAGGTCGTGCAGCTCCCGCGCCATGGCGCCGCGCTCGGCCGCCCTCGTGCGCGATTCGGCCTCGGCCCTTCGGGTTTCGGCGTCGGCCGCACGCGAATACAGGCTCGCCGCGAGATCGCGTTGACCGCGCAGATACAACCCGAGCAGCAACGGCACGCCGACATAGGTGCCCGCCTCGACCACGGTGGCCGCGCCCCACAGCGAGGCCTCGTGAATACCCCACCGGCCGAGCACGACGGCCAGCGCCCAGCACCCCGCCGCGAACGCCACCCGCCCGTTCTGCCGAGTGCGCATCGCCACCTCGACCAGGGCGACCGCACCGAGAAACGGGACCAACCCCGACAACCCCCACGCGGGCGTGCGGAACATCGGGACCGCGAGCATCGAGAGCGCCACCGAGACGGCCAGCGGCCACCGATCCCCCACCACGAACAGCCCGCTCGCGAGCATGGCAAGCAGCCAGTAACTCCATGGCACCCGGTACTGGCCGGGAAAGGTGCTCGCCACCAACAGCACCGGCACCAGCACCAGCGGTAGGCAGCGCACGACCAGCCGCACATCGTGCCGCAACCGGATCTCCATCACACGTCAACGGTAGGGGACCGCGAGTTCGTCGCGTCCGAGGGCATCGGCCGCTGCCACGTGCCGATAGCACGTCATGCCCGCTTCCACAAGGGTCCGCGGGCGGAGCGGACTCCCGTAAATGGCGACCCCGCGGACGATCTCTGCAACCCGTCGGCAATCAAAGCTGGATGGGACATCGATCGAAGGAGTAAACCGTGGTCTCAAGACGAGGCTTCCTCGCCGGACTCGCCGTAGTGCCGCTCGCCGCCGGATGCGCGGCCCGTTCGGGCGCGCCAGCCCACGGTTCCGCGACGAACACCTCGGCGACCAGGCCACTCCCGATTCCCCCGCTCGCCTCGTCCACGGTGGGCGCCGACGGCGTCCGCCGCTTCAACCTCGACATCCAGCAGGGCACGTCGGAGATGCTGCCCGGCAAGCACACGCCCACCTGGGGCTACAACGGCTCGATCCTCGGCCCGACGCTACGGGCGAAGCGCCACGAATCGGTCGCGTTCACCATTCGGAATTCGCTGCCAGAGCCGACCACGGTGCACTGGCACGGCATGCACCTGCCCGCCCGGTGCGACGGCGGCCCGCACCAGACGATCGACGTCGGCGGCAGCTGGGAGCCCGCGTGGACCATCGACCAGCAGGCCGCGATGCTCTGGTATCACCCGCATCCGCACGGCGCCACCGAAAAGCATGTCTACCGAGGACTTTCGGGGCTGTTCTTCGTCGACGACGAGAACACCGACACCCTGGATCTGCCGAAAGAGTACGGCGTCGATGATATTCCGCTCGTCATCCAGGACCGGCGCTTCACCGCGTCCGGCGCACTGGACGAATCCGATCCCACCGACGTCGGCCTGCTCGGCGACACCATCGTCGTCAACGGCATCGCGGGCGCGCATCTGGAGGTGCGCACCGACCGAGTTCGGTTGCGCGTACTCAACGGATCGTCGGGCCGGATCTACAACCTGGCCTTCGACGACCACCGCGCCTTCCAGCTCATCGCCACCGACGGCGGCCTGCTCGCGGCACCGGCAACGCTACGCAACATCCAGGTCAGCCCGGGCGAACGCGTCGAGCTGGTGGTCGAACTGCGCGCCGGCGAGCGAATCATGTTGCGCTCGTTGCCGATCGAGCAGCGCAGGGATATCGACCGCGCCGCCGCCTTCGGCTTCGACGACACCTTCGACATCCTGCTGCTCCGCGCGGGAAGCCTCGAACAGTCTGCGCCCGTTCCGGATTCGCTCAACAACATCCCCGCCCTAGTAGCACCGGGAACCGCTCCGGACTACACCTTCGAACTGAAGTGGTTCATGATCAACGGCCGCCGGATGGACATGAACCGGATCGACATGACCATCCCCGTCGACAGCACCCAGGTGTGGTCGGTGCGCAACAACGACAACTGGCCGCACAACTTCCACGTGCACGACGTCCAGTTCCAGGTGATCGACATCGATGGACAAGCCCCGCCACCCGCCCTCGCGGGCTGGAAGGACACCCTGTATACCGAGCCACAGTTCACCTACCGGCTCGCCATGCGTTTCGCGCAGCACAGCGACCCGACCTACCCCTACATGTTCCACTGCCACCTATTGCTGCACGAGGACCACGGCATGATGGGCCAATTCCTGGTGCTCGCCCCCGGCCAGCAGCCCGCACCGATGCGCATGGACATGCCAGGCATGGCGTCCATGCCTACCGAGGGTAAGCATCCCGGTCACCACGGCTGAGCCGCGCTACTTGGCGGCAGGCCGATTCCGGACGTCGCGGACGTAGGTGACAGCCTGCTTGCCCTCCCCGGGAGAACGCGTATCCGAATCGAAAAGCGTTGTCGCCGTGAATAATTCACCGAGCTTACTGTAACCGTAGGTGCGCGGGTCGAAGTCGGGACGCTGCTTGTTGATGATCGAGCCGACGCTGGACAGGGTCGCCCAGCCCGAGTCGTCGGAGGCCGCGTCGACCGCGTTGCGGAGCAGATTCATCAGCTTGGCGTCGCCCTTGAGCTGGTTGGCGGCGGGCCGCCGCGTCGGCGTCGGCGACTCATCCGTTGTGCCGGTGAGGTTTTCGGTATAGACGAACTTGTCGCAGGCGGCGACGAACGGCTTCGGCGTCTTGTGCTGACCGAATCCGTAGACGGTCAGCCCGGATTCGCGGATACGACTGGCCAACCGGGTGAAATCGCTGTCACTGGATACGATCACGAACCCGTCGAGGTTGCCGGTGTACAGCAGATCCATCGCGTCGATGATCATCGCCGAGTCGGTGGCGTTCTTGCCGGTGGTATAGCCGAACTGCTGGATCGGCTGGATCGACTGCGCGAGCAGCTGATCCTTCCAGCCCTTCAGGTTCGTACTGGTCCAGTCGCCATAGGCCCGTTTGACGTGTGCCGTCCCGTACTTGGCCACCTCGGCGAGCAGACCGTCGGCGATGCCGGGCTGCGCGTTGTCGGCATCGATCAGCACCGCAAGCCGTGTCGCGTTGTCGCTGCTCAAGCCATTCCCCGTTCGTCGGTCGACTACCGGACAAGGTCAGTCGCGTAGTGCCTGTTCGCGCAGCGTACTCAATGTTTTGGCGAGGATCCGGGAGACCTGCATCTGCGACACCCCCAACTGCGCGGCGATCTGATCCTGGGTCTTCGATTCGAAGAACCGCATGATCAGCACCTGGCGTTCGCGTTCCGGCAGCGCCGCGATGAGCGGTTTCACCGCGAGGTAGTCCTCGACGGTTTGGTACTCCGGCTCCTCGGCACCGAGGGTGTCCAGCGGCGAGCGCGGCGCGTTGTCGTCGTCGCTGTCCAGACCCACATCGATGGAGGAGGTCTGGTAGGCGTTGCGGGCGATCAGGGCCTGGGTGACCTCGACGAGGTCGGCGCCGAGCTCGTCGGCGATCTCACGCGCCTTGGGCATCCGGCCGAGCCGCTGCGCGAGCGTCTCGATGGCCGGCGCGATGGTCTGCTGAATCTCCTTGAGCCGCCGCGGAACTCGCACCGACCAGGTGTAGTCGCGGAAGTGCCTGCGCACCTCACCCATGATGGTCGGCACCGCGAACGCGAGGAACGGCGAGCCGTGCGACGCGTCGAAGCGATCCACCGCGGCCACCATGCCGACGCGGGCGATCTGCAGCAGGTCGTCGAAGTTCTCGCCGCGCCCGGTGAACTTGCGCGCGATGTGCTCGGCCAGCGGCAGGCAGCGGCTGATCAGCTCTTCGCGCACGGCCGCGCGCCGCGGATCGTCCGCATCGAGCTCGCTCAGCTCGCGGAACAGCGGCTCGATATTGTCGTAGCTGTCCCCACCACGTCTGCGCGGCTCATGGCCTACGCCGGACGTCGTTGCCTCATTGTTCATCGAGGTCGCCCCGGGCCCAGACGAAGTCCACGACAGTCGGGTAGCCGGAAACGGCGGCATCGAACGGCGCCCTGGACGCGGTGACCGATTCGGTCAGGGTCTGCACGATGTGCCAGCCGAAACTGCCTGTCCCGACCTCGGTTTCGGAGACGCCCACCGCGCGGATATTGGCGTTGAGCACGCCTTCGCGATAGGAGAACGCGCAATCGATCGTCGAGCCCGGTGCCGCGTCCTGCATCAGCACGGTCGCGATCTCGTCGAGCGCGAGGCGGATATCGGTCACCTCGTCGAGCCCGAAATCGGCGATCAGCAGCACGGTCTCGGCGAGCGCGCGCAGCATCGTCAGCTGCTCCGGTGACGCGGGCACCGTGACGGCGACCGTGGTTGTCCCCGTCACGGATTCGGATACCCGTTCACTCATTCCGCCACCACCTCATTTACGTGCGCGTGTCCGATCGACGGGTCAGCCTACCCGGACCGTGCCGGGCCCTGCAGCGGGCACACCTGTGCCGCCGCGCCGCCGTTCGGTGACGGCGCGGCGCAGCGAGTTGTTACTTCTCGATATTCTCGAAATCGAACTGGCCGTTCCAGGTGAGTTCGGCCTTCTTCACCTTCTCCCCCAGCCCCGCGGTGGCGATGTAATCGAGCACCGGAATGTCGGCCATGTCCCGGAACAGCAGGCCCTGCGCCTGGCCGACCAGCTTGTAGGACTCCTCCGGCGACGACGCGGCCAGCGCGGCGTCGATGAGTTTGTCGAATTCGGGGTTGGCGTAGTCGACGTTGTTGGTGCCCGCGCCGGTGTAGTACTCGGCGGTGAGGAACTGCAGCATCGTCGGATAGTCGCCCTGCCAGCCGTAGCGGAACGCCTTACCGATGGTCCGCGCGGTGATCGAGGTCCTGACGTCCTTGAACGTCGGGTACGGCGCGGCGATGGCGTCGATGCCGAGGGTGTTCTTGATGCTGTTGGCCACCGCCTCGATCCAGGCCTGATGGCCGCCGTCGGAGTTATAGGCGATCTCGTAACGCCCCGACCACGGCGAGATGGCGTCGGCCTGGGCCCACACCTTCTTGGCCTCCTCCGGGTTGTACTTCAGTACCTCGGAGCCGGGCAGATTCCCGTTGAAGCCGGGCAGCGTGATCGCGGTGAAGTCGCGCGACGGCACCCTGGTGCCGTGGAAGATGTTCTCGCAGATCTGCTCCCGGTTGATCGCCATCGAGAGTGCCTTGCGGCGCAGCACGCCCTCCGCACCCCCGAGGTGCGGGATGTTGGTCTGGCTGCTGATGTGCTGGTTCTGCGCGGTCGGCTTGGTGATCGCGCGATCGCCGAGGTCCTTCTTGTAGGACGACACCGCGCTGTCCGGGATCGTGTCGAGGGTGTCGAGGTTGCCCGCGAGCAGGTCAGCGTAGGCGGTGTCGGACGATTGGTACATCACGAAGCGCAGGCCCTTGTTCTTGGCCGGGCGCGCGCCCTTGTAGTCCGGGTTCGGCACCAGATCGACCTTGACGTTGTGTTCCCACGCTCCCGTGCGCGCGAGCTTGTACGGGCCGTTGCCGATGGGGTTCTCGCCGAACGCCTTGATGTCCTTGAACGCCGCCTCCGGCAGCGGGTAGAACGGGGTGAAGCCGAGCGCGAGTTCGAAGTCGATCGAGGGGCTCTTCAGCGCGATGGTGAAGGTGCGGTCGTCGATCACCTTCAGGCCCGACATCGTCTGTGCCGTCGGCTTTTCCGCCGCCACCTCGTCGTAGCCGGCAATGTTGGCGAAGACGTAGCCCTGCAGCTGCGTGTTGCTGCCGAGTGCGGCGTAGTTCCACGCGTCGACGTACGACTTCGCCGTTACGGTGGTGCCGTCGGAGAACTTCCAGTCCGGCTTGATGGTGATCTTGTAGTTCTTCCGGTCCGTCGTTTCGATCGACTGCGCCATGTCGTCATGGGCCACGCCGTTGGCGTCGTAGTACTTGAGTCCGGCGAAGAGCCGGTCGATGATGCGGCTGCCGTTGTTGTCGTTGTTGTTGGCAGGCAGCAACGGGTTCTGCGGCTCCGTGATATTGGTCGTGACGATGCCCGCGTCGGCGCTGTCGTCCGACGAGCACGCGGCCAATCCGAGGCTCGTGGCCAGTAATACCGCCGCCGTCAACGCACCGGCTCTTGTGAATCTCACTGCGTTCTCCCCAGGTCGAGAAGGGGCAGAACCCGCGACACGCGTGAGGTCACCAGCGCTTGCCGACACGATCTGCCTTGAATGTCCTCGGACAGTAGCGATTCCACCGAGCGTTGTCATTCGATCGGCGGCTCCCGGCCGTTGTCGGCTTTGTCCGGACCGTCGACTGCCTGGTAAATGGCGGCGCGGACCTGCTCGCGCAGCCACGTGTGCGCCCGATCGCCGTCGTAGCGCTGGTGCCAGGCCACGATCACCGGGATCGATATCGGCTCCAGCGGGAGCGGCACCAGGCGCAGGCCGAGTTCGGCCGCCGCCGCGCCGGACATCCGCGCCGGCACGGTCGTCACCAGATCGCCGCGCCGGACGAACCGCAGCGCCGCGGCGACCGTCGGCACGGTGGCGACCACCCGCCGGGTCAGGCCGCGCGCGGACAGGAGATCATCGATCGGATCGTGCAGGCGCCCCCGCCGCGACACCGTGATGTGTTCCGCGCCAACGTAATTCTCCAGGGTGCAGGCGCTCGCCGGATGGTCGGCGGGCACCGCGACCACGAGACGGTCGCTCGCCATGACGTCGTGCCGAATGTCGGCCGACACAGGCAGATTCGACCCGATCTCGAGATCGACGTGACCGTGGCGCAGCTCATCGGTATCGGCGTCCGCTTCGGCCAGCAGGCGCAGCCGGACGCCGGGTGCCTGCGCGCGGACCGCCGCGAGCAGGTCGGGTCCGATCGTATTGACCACGGCGTCATGCCCTTTCAGCGTGAACGTCCGATCGAGCGTGGTCAGGTCGAGATCGTCTTCGGAAGACAGCACCAGCTGCGCCTGCTGAACCAGCGCGTGCACCTGTGCGCGCACCGCGAGCGCGCGCGGCGTCGGCGTCATCGTCCGGCCGGTGCGGACCAGGATCTCGTCACCCATCACCCGCCGGATCCGCCCGAGCGCGCGGCTCACGGCGGGTGCGGTGAGGTGCAGCCGATCCGCCGCGCCCGCGACGCTGCCCTCCTCCAGCAGCGCGTCCAGCGCGGTCAGCAGGTTCAAATCCAATTGCATGAGAGTAATTCTATTACTTACTGGAATGCATTTGACGACAGCGGTCGCGGTTTCTAGCGTTGCGGTAGCAACTCACGAAAACACTTCTCCCGATTTCTCTTTCGAACAGGATCATCATGTCGACCTTGCTGAATACCGAGGCGGACCGAGAACTACTGAACGCGGCGGTTACCGCTGTCCGGGCCGCGGGGGCACACCTCCGCGAGCGCTTTGTGCCGAGCACCGAGTTGGACGATCTCGCTGCCGTACTCGCCGCTATCCGCGCCACCGATGCGGAATCGCTGCCGTTCCTGCGCGAGCCGCTGCTGGCGGCCAGGCCTGGTGCCAGGCGGATCGACGACGAAGGGGCAGCGGGCGACCTGCCCGCGGGCGAATGGTGGGCCGCCGACCCGGTGGAGGGCAACATCAACTACATCCACGGCATGGCGGACTGGGCGGTGACCGCCACCCTGGTGCGCGACAACCAGCCGGTGCTGACCGCCGTGCATCTCCCGCTGCTGGACGAAACCTTCACCGCGGTGCGCGCCGGTGGCGCGTTCCGCAACGGTGTCCCGTTGCACACCTCCGCCAAGACACAACTCGATGCCGCCCTCGTCGGCACCGGGCAGGCGAAGCCGGGCGAGGATCGAAATACCTTCCGCCGCATCGGGGAATCGGTCACCGCCATGCTCGACGCCGCACTCGTCACCAAGGTGTCGGTTCCGGCGACACTGCAGCTGATCCAGGTGGCCGCCGGACGCTCGGACGTGTTCTGGCAGTACAGCGACGTCCGCGCGGGACTGCTGCCCGGCGCACTGCTGGTGAGCGAGGCGGGCGGCACGGTCACCGACATGCACGGCAACCCATGGCAGCTGAGCAGCCCGGACTTCCTCGCGGCCGCTCCCGGAGTGCACGCGGCGGCTCAGCACGTCCTCGCCGCCATTCACTGACCGAAACCCTTTGTCTCACAACCATTGAGGAGCACGCCATGAGCATCATCGGAATCCTTGGATCCGGCCGGGTAGCGACCGGGCTGGCGAACAAGCTGGCCGGCGCCGGTCACGACGTCCTCGTCGGAACCAGGAATGTCGACGCACTGAACTGGACAGGCACCCCGGTCACCATCACCGATTACGAGTCAGCCGCCCGACGTGCGCAGATCGTCATCAACGCCACCCCGGGCGACGGTGCGGTCGACCGACTCGGCGCGTTGTCCGCCGCATTGGACGGCAAGATCCTCATCGATGTCTCGAACTCCCACAATCCCAGCGGATCCGAGCACAGCCTCGCCGAACTCCTCCAAGCGGCCCTGCCCGCGACTCGAATCGTGAAGACGCTCAACACCATGTTCTTCACCGTCATGACCGACCCGCACAGCCTGCGCGTGCCGCCCACCGCGTTCCTCTCCGGCAACGACGATTCCGCGAAAGCAGTGGTCACCGCGCTGCTCACCGATCTCGACTGGCCCGCCGAGTGGATCGAAGACCTCGGCGACCTCGGCACCGCCCGCGGCACGGAAGCCTTGATGCTGCTTGTCCCTTCGCTCATTCGGAACCGCGGCTTCGCACCCTTCGCCTTGACCATCGCGGCCTGAATGCCCTGTGCCCTTATCGATTCGGCACAAATAAATTCGCCGGATTTCGTTGCGCGGAATTCGCGGAATCGATCACCGGACGCGGGCCGCGGAGTGAGAATGGAGGTGGCCTGATCCGGCTTCACGGGGACGTATCGGCTGTCGTGGCCGACCGAACATGTGGGGAAACACGATGAAAGTCAAAGGATTTGCCACCGCCCTTCTCGCAGTAGGGGCCACCGGAATCACCGCGGGCGTCGTCGGCGCCCAACCACTAACGGAGCCATCGGCCGAGGTCAGCGTGTCCAGCGTTGATCATGGAGTCGGATACACCACGGCAACCGACGGCAGCGGGGTGCGCACCACCGTCGACGCCGGTGTCTTCGCGCTGACCAGCGATGCCGCCGCGGTCACCCTGACCGACGGCGTCGGCACTGTCATCGCGACGCTACCCACCTCCTTCACCGCCAACGGCCAGACCTTCAGCCTGCGGCCACAGCTCAGCGACACCGGGCGCACCCTGACGATGACGCCCGTCAGTGCCCCGGAAATCAGCTCGCACCTGGCACAACTCGTCGACCAGCAAGACGACACCGTGGCCCGCAAGCAGTACAACGCGGGCATCGGCGCCCTGATCGGTGCGGGCATCGGCGCGGTGATCGGCTTCTTCCTCGGCGGCGTCGGCGCGCTGGTCACCATTCCGATCGGCGCGGGCATCGGCGCCCTGATCGGTTACTCCACACCGTGATTCGCTGAACCTCGGCTGACGCGGGCACCCGCAGACTGTCCGCGTCAGCCGAGCACGCGCCCGGTGAAACTGAGCACGTCGCGATACCTGCGCGCCCGATCCACGTACCGCCCTCGGCGCGCTCCCCAGTTCTCGCCGTGCACGAATGTTCCCGACGTAGGGCACCGGAACGGGGGCAACCGCGCGAGGATGGTCGGATGACCGACCACGTTCTCGCGATCGACCTCGGTAAAACCGGCTGCCGCGGTTCCTTGCGGCTCGACGGACGCGAGGCGCGATCCGCCGACGGGCCCGGCGCACCCGGCCTCGCCAACGCGGGCGGCGTCGTGGCGGCGGATAACGCGATTCGCGCGGTGGTCGCGCGGTTGGCGCTGGCCGACACCACCTTCACCCTGTTCGTCGGTGCCGCGGGTGCCGCCGCCGCGCCGGACGCGGCCGAACTCCTCGCGCGGCAGCTGGCCGATATCCCCGGCGCGCGATCGGTCGCCGTCACCTCCGACGCCGTCACCGCGCACGCCGGAGCACTCGGCGGCGCGCCCGGCGTGGTGCTGGCCGCCGGGACCGGCGCCGTGGCCACCGCGGTCGACACAGCGGGACGATTCACCAGGACCGACGGCTGGGGTCCGCTGCTCGGCGACGAGGGCGGCGGTGCCTGGATCGGAACCGAGGGACTGCGCGCCGCGCTGCGCTCCTTCGACGGGCGCGGCGCCCATACCGAGCTCGCCGCGAAAGCCGCCGAGCAGTACGGTGTGCGGCTCGACGAACTACCGAAACACCTTGGCCAGCACGAGAATCCGGCCCTGCTCGCGGCCCGCTTCGCCCCCGTTGTCGCCGCGGCCGCCGCGACCGACGACATTGCGGCCGCCATCATGACGGCCGCGGGCCGCGCGCTCGCGCGCACCGTCCTTGCCACGATCGACCGGTCCGGCATCACGCCGCCGGTGCCCTACGCGATCACCGGCGGACTGGCCAACCTCGGCCCGGCGCTGCTCGATCCGCTCGACGCGGCGATAGCGCGGGTGATCGATCGCCGGACCGCGCATGGCGGCCCGATCGACGGTGCCGCGCTACTCGCCGTCGACCCGAACACGGTGCTGGAGGCATTGGTGGTGCGAATCACGTGACACTCATTGACAGAACTCAAGTCGACCCTGACACTTACTTTCAATCCGCCAGTCGCGTCACCGAGGAGCTGCGATGAACGCACTCAACGTCGCCGTCATCGTCGTCTACCTCGTCGTTGTCGCGTGGATCGGCCTGCGCCTTTCCGGCAAACAGAAGTCGAGCACCGACTACTTCGTCGGCGAAGGCAAGATGCCGTGGTGGACGGTGTGCTTCTCGGTCGTGGCGACCGAGACCAGCGTGCTCACGGTCATCTCGGTGCCCGGCGGCGCGTACACCGACCAGGCCTTCGGCAATGTCGAGCTGGCCATCGGATACATCATCGGCCGCACCGTCGTGGCGACCGCGCTGATCCCGCTGTACAAACGCGGCGGCTTCGTCAGCGCCTACCAGTATCTCGAGCTGCGCTTCGGCCGCTATCTGCAGGGTGTCGCCTCGGTGACGTTCGTGTTCACCCGGCTGCTCGCCGAGGGCGTGCGGCTGTTCGCCTCCGCCATCCCGATCAAGCTGCTGCTCGCCGAGTTCGGCCTCGACCTCGGCTACGACATCATCATCATCGTGCTGACGCTGCTGACCGTCGTGTACACCTACCTCGGCGGCATCAAGGCGGTCATCTGGACCGACGCGCTGCAGATGGGCCTGTACCTGTCCGGCGCGATCATCGCGATCGGGGTGCTCACCGGTCATGTCGGGACCAAGGGCTGGTCGGACGCGCTGCACAACGGCAAGTTCCACATCTTCGATACCGACTTCGGCCTGGCACACGTGCTCACCAGCACCTTCGCCCTGCCGACGGCGATCGTCGGCGGCGCGATCTTCGCGATGGCCTCGCACGGCTCCGATCAGCTGATCGTGCAGCGCATCCTGTCGACGCGGACGCTGCGCGACAGCCAGAAGGCGATGATCGGCTCCGGCATCTTCGTCGCCATCCAGTTCGCCGCGTTCTCGCTGGTCGGCGCGCTGCTGTGGTCGTACAACGGCGGGAAGTCGCCCAAGGAGCTCGGCCTGGCCACCGCCGACAACCTGTACCCGAACTTCATCCTGCACGGGTTGCCGGTGGTGATCTCCGGGCTGCTGGTCGCGGGCATCCTCGGCGCCGCCATGGGATCGCTGTCCTCCGCGCTGAACTCGATGGCGAACTCGACCGTCGCCGACATCATCCGCAGTTTCTCCCGCCGCGAGATCTCCGATGACGCGCTGCTGAAGCTGGCGCGCTACATGACACTCGTCTGGGCGGTGCTGATGGCGCTGTTCGCGATGGGCTTCAGCGCGACCACCGGCAACGTGTACCTCACCGCGCTGACGATCGCCGGGTACACCTACGGCGCGCTGCTCGGCGCGTTCCTGCTCGGTCGACTCGTCAAGCGCGCCAACCAGTTCGACGCGGTGCTGGCGTTCGTGGTGACGGTGATCGTGATGACCTTCGTGGTGCGGGTCATCAAGATCGATGTGACCGTCGCGGGGAAGGTAACCCAGAAGGGCATCGCCGCGCAGTGGCTGGTGCCGATCGGTGTGCTCGTCACGCTGGTCGTCGGCGGAGTATCGAGCCTGTTCCATCCGGCGCCCGCGCCGACCCCGCCGGAGCCGGTCGAGGCGGTGGCCTAGTGCGCGTCATCGGATTGATGTCCGGCACATCGCACGATGCGATCGATGCGGTCGGCGCGGATATTCAGCTGCGGGACAGCACTATTCACGTCGAGGTGATCGGGCAGCTGAGCCGCGCCTACCCCGATCGGCTGCGCGCCGAACTCATCGCCGCGCTACCGCCCGGCACGGTCGACCTGGCCACGGTATGCCGGCTCGATACCGCGATCGGACAGGAATTCGCGGCCGCCGCCGATGCCGCGGCGCGCGAGTTCTTCGACGGCACAGCCGATCTCGTCGCATCGCACGGTCAGACCGTCTATCACTGGGTGGCCAACGGAAAGGTTTACGGCACACTGCAACTCGGCCAACCGTCCTGGATCGCGGAGCTGACCAGACTGCCGGTCGTCAGCGATTTCCGCTCCCGCGACATCGCCGCGGGCGGGCAGGGTGCGCCGCTCGTTGCGCTGTTCGACCTGCTGTGGCTCGCGGGGCGGCCAGGACGCTCGGCCGCGCTCAATATCGGCGGCATCGCCAACGCGACCGTCACCGGCACCACCCCCGTCGCCTTCGACACCGGCCCGGGCAACGCGCTGATCGACGCGGCCGTCGAACTGGCGACCGGCGGTACCGAACACTTCGACCGTGACGGCCTGCGCGCCGCGCGAGGAACGGTCGACGAGGGGCTGCTCAAAGCGCTGCTCGCCGAAAACTACTACCGGGCGGCACCGCCCAAGACGACCGGCAAGGAGCTGTTCAACCGCGCCTACGTCGAGCGAGTGTTGCCGGACTACCCGCTCACCGCGGACGATATCGTCGCCACCATGACCGCCCTGACCGCACAGACCATCGCCGACGCAATGGCGCCGTTCGAGCCGGACGAAGTGATCGTGTCCGGCGGCGGGACCCGAAATCCGACGTTGATGGGCATGCTCGGCCGGCGATTGGGTACCGCGACCCTATGCACCTCCGACGAGCTCGGGCTGCCGTCGGCCGCCAAGGAGGCCGCGGCGTTCGCCGTGCTCGGTTTCCTCACGATGCACGGGCTCCCCGGTAGTCATGCGGCGTGCACCGGAGCGTCGCGGGCGACGGTGCTCGGTTCCATCACCCCTGGCGCGGGCCGGCTCACGCTACCCGAAACGCCAAGCGCGGCACCGCGACAGCTCAGGCTGGTGAGCCATGTCCGAGGGTGACGACGTTCGCACTCGCTTACTCGGGGCGATTCCGCGGCTCACCCCGACCGGGCTGCGGGTCGCCCAGGTAATCCGCGACGACCCGGCCGCCGCCGCGCAATTGACCGTCAGCGAGCTCGCCGAGCGCGCCTCGACCAGCACGTCTGCGGTCGTCCGGCTGTCCAAAGCCCTTGGCTACGAAGGCTATCCGCAGCTGCGGCTGGCACTGGCGGCCACCAGCAAGGACGACGGCTCGCCGGTGTTCGCGACCGACATCGCCGTCGACGACCCGCTGTCGAAGGTGCTGCACAAGCTCACCGCCTTCGAGACCGAGGGCATGGTGGCCACCGCGGACCTCGCCGATCCGGCGACCATGGCCGCGGTCGTCGACGCCCTGGTGCACGCGCGGCGCATCGAGCTCATCGGGATCGGCGCGTCCGGGCTGGTCGCGATGGACATGGCTCAGAAGCTGACCCGCATCGGAATGTGGTGTGTCGCTTGCACATCGGAGGACGACGCGCTGGTCCAGGCCAGCCTGCTCGAGGCCGACGACGTGATCATCGCATTCTCTCATTCCGGCGAAACCGCCGCGATCGTCGACGCCGTCGACCGCGCCGACGGCAGGCAGACGACCACCGTCGCGGTCACGGCGGGCGCACAGTCCAGGCTGGCGCGGTCGGCGGCACACACGGTGCTGGTGGCCGGTCGCGAGGACGGTTTCCGTTCCGCCGCCATGGCGAGCCGGATGAGCCAGCTGCTCATCGTCGACGCGCTGTATATCGGAGTCCTGCAACGCACACCTTCGGCCGCGATCGCGCTGCGCCGAACCTATGACGCCGTGGCGGATCGCCGGATCTCGCGCGGCGCGCGGAAGGCGACATGACCGCTCCACTCGTTCGACCGGCATTGCCCTATGACCCAGGAGGCGATATGAGCGAGCTCAGCACTTTGACGACCGAGGAAGCGAATCCGCGGACATCCGCGCTCGACTCCATGTCGGTCGAGGAGTTGTTGCGCACCATGAACTCCGAGGATGCGGGCATCGCTTCCGCTGTCGCACAGGCGATTCCAGAGATCACGAGGGCCGTCGACCTGATCGTCGCCGCGCGCAGGCACGGCGGCCGGTTGATCTACGTCGGCGCGGGAACCAGCGGCAGGCTCGGCGTGCTCGACGCGGTCGAGTGCCCGCCAACCTTCGGCACCGCGCCGGACGAGGTGATCGGAATCATCGCGGGCGGCCCGGTCGCCTTCGCGCACGCGGTCGAAGGGGCCGAGGACGACCCGGCCCGCGCCGTCGACGACCTCTCCGATATCGACCTGACCGCCGACGATGTGATCGTGGCGCTGGCGGCGAGCGGCCGGACCCCCTACGCGATCGGCGCCTTGCGGCACGGCCGATCCATCGGTGCCGCCACCGTCGGCGTCTCCTGCAATCGCCACGCCGAGCTGAGCGAGCACGCCGACGTCGGCATCGAAATCGAAACGGGCCCTGAGATATTGACCGGCTCCACGCGCCTGAAGGCGGGCACGGCGCAGAAGATGGTGTGCAACATGCTGTCGACCGCGACCATGGTGCAGTCCGGCAAGGTCTACGGCAACCGCATGGTGGACCTGAAGCCCACCAACGCCAAGCTCGTTGACCGGTCCCGTCGGATCATCGCCGATGCCACCGGCGTCGACTACGCCACCGCGGCCGCGCTGCTCGACGCCGCCGACGGCCACCCGAAGACCGCGATCGTCATGCAGCTGGCCGGCGTCGACGTGGCGGCGGCCAGGAAGCTGCTGGCCGGTGCCGGTGGATTCGTCGGGGCCGCCGTCCGCGGTGGCAACTGAGCGGTGCGGCCGGCGACTTGCTCGACGTCGCCTCCGGCTCGCGCGCCGATCTCGCCGGTACGGTGCAGTCATGCCCTTCGTGATCGATGGCCCGATGACGTGCTACCTGATGCCCGACGACCACGCGGAAGCCGAACAACGGTTCCTGGAGCTGGTCGCGGCGCCGGGCGAAACCTGGCTCATCGCCTACGGTTTCACCCTGACCGACGCCGCCGACAACCTGATCGCCGCGCACAACCGCGGCGTACCACTACACCTCTACCTGGATCACACCCAGTCCTCGGGCCCTACGCAGAAGCCGATCGTGCAGCGGCTGGTGGACGCCGGAGTGGAGGTCACCATCGGCACCAGCACCAGCGGCCGCAAGTACATCTGCCACACCAAGGGACTCGTGGTGGACACCCCGAGCGGCCCGCAATGCTGGGAGGGCTCGGTCAACTTCAGCGCCACCGGTTGGCTGCAGGTCAACACCGCGATGAATTTCGGCGCGCAGGTCTGGCGCGACCATTTCGTCGCCCAGTTCAACACCCTGCGCCACTACGCTTGGACCGAGGAACGCGAATTACAGCTCATGCCCGCACCCCCGGCCGACTTCGGCGACGAGTCCATTCCGATGCTCCCGCTCTCCGTCTGAAGGCCGGACAGTCTCACCGATCCGATCTCACCGACCCGGAGGGGTTTCCACGATGGGCAGCAAAACCGCAGCGCGCCTAGCACTTTCCGCCTTGGCCGCCGTCGCGTGCTGCGCCGGATGTGGCACCGGCGAGAAGTCCGACGACACGCAACCCATCGCGTGGGGCTCCTGCCCGCCGACCTATGGCACCGCCGTGCAATGCGCGACCATCGACGTGCCACTCGACTGGAATGATCCGGGCGGCAAGAAGATTCAGGTCGGCGTCAATCGGCTTCCCGCCAGCGACCCGGCGCGCAAGATCGGGGATCTGGTGTTCAACCCGGGCGGGCCCGGTGGCGCGGGCACGGAGATCGTGGCCGCCGAAGGTGCCAAGTCCGGCCTGTTCCCGGCGAGCATCCGGCAGCGCTTCGACCTGATCGGGTTCGATCCGCGCGGGGTCGGCACCAGTCGGCCGTCCATTCATTGCGATCCCGACCTCGCCAACCGGCCGCCGAACCAATTCCCGGGCAGCCAGCAGGAATTCGACAACCTGGTAGCGGCGAATCGGGCATTCGGCGAGTCCTGCCGGCACCTGACCGGTGATCTGCTCGACCATGTCGACACCGTGCACGTCGCCCGCGATCTGGAGGTGCTGCGCCAACGCCTCGGCGGCGCGCCACTGAACTACCTCGGCCTGTCCTACGGCACCGAGATCGGCGCGGAGTACGCCCGCCTCTTCCCCGACAAGAGCCGCACGCTGGCGCTGGACGGAGCTCTCGTCCATTCGCAACCGGCGGGCACCATGAGCTACTACGAATCCATCGCCTTCGAAGACAGCTGGAACCGCTTCGCACAGTGGTGCCGATCAGCCACCGAATGTGTACTGCGCGAACAGGATCCGTCCAAGATCCTGGACGATTTGGTCACCAGGGCGAGTCAACAGCCGCTGCCCGCCACGGGCTGCCAGAGCTCCGGCGCGTGCCGAAACGGGTTCGACGCCTTCGACCTGCTGACCAGCATCCAGGGCCAGCTGATCTTCAAGGACCCCATCCCAGGTTTCGGCACCGAGGGCTGGCCCGGCCTGGCCGCCGCGCTCGACCAGGCCCGCAACGGTGATGCGAGCGCGCTGGCGCCGCCGGTGCAAACCGCCGAGAGCAACCACGCCGATCTCGCCGTCGGCTGCGCGGATTTCAAGGCGGACTTCGATACCTACCCCGCATTGCAGGCCCAGCAGACGCTGCTCGGCACCATCGCACCGCACACCCGCGGCGTCAGCCAGTCCTACGGCTACGTCGCGCGCTGCCAGGGCTGGCCCGCCGAATTCAGCAATCCCCCACGGGAAACCAGCGCCAAGCCCACCATCACGCCGCTGCTGGTCAACGCCACCCACGACCCGTCGACGTCCTACGGCTGGGCGCAGCTGATGCTCACCCAGATGCCGGGAGCCGTCCTGGTGACCCGCGATGGTGATGGACACACCTCGTTCCTGCACCCGGGCCGAACGCAAGACACCATCGCCCGCTATCTCATCGACGGCATCGCACCCGCCATGGGCCTGGTGCTGCCCGACTAGCCGTCAGTCTTTCGGCCAGTGCCGATCCAGGAAGTCTGCGATGAGCGGTGCCATGTCGGGGAGCTTTTCCTCGAGGGCGAAGTGGCCGGTGTCGAAGATGTGCAGTTCGGCATCGGGGACGTCGTAGAGATAAGCGTGCGCGCCGGGTTCCGGGAAGAAGGGGTCGTTGCGACCCCAGAGGATCAGGGTCGGCGGGGTGGCGGTGCGCAGCCATTCCTGCCACTGCGGATATCGAGCGACGTTGGAGTGGTAGTCGAAGGCCAGCGCGACCTGGGCTTCCTTGCGACCGGGCAGATCGAGGAAGTGCTGGTCGAGAGTCCAGCCGTCCGGCGCGAGCAGGTCGGGGTCGAAGACGCCGTGCTCGTACTGGCCGCGGGTGCCGGGCAGGGTGAGCAGGTCGCGGATGGCGGGCTCGGCGGCAGGCTGGTCTGGACGTAAGGCGACGAAGTCACGGGCCCCGTCGGAAAGACCCTCCTCGTAGGCGTTTCCGTTCTGTACCACCAGCCCGGCCACCCACTCGGGGTGCCTGGTCGCGATGCGGAAACCGACCGGCGCGCCGAAATCGAAGGCGTACAGGAAGAACCGGGTGAGCTCCAGCTGCTCCAGGAATCCTTCGACGATGTCGGCCAGCCGGTCGAAGGAATAGGTGAACGACTCGGGCGCTTCGGTGTGCCCGAAGCCCGGATAGTCGGCCGCGATGAGCCGGTAGCTGCCGCCGAGCGCGTCGATCAGCCGACGGAACTGGTGTGACGCGGACGGAAACCCGTGCAGCAGGAGCAGAACCGGTGCGTCGTCGGGACCGGCCTGCCGGTAGAACACCCCGAACCCCATCGACCGCGGCGAACTTGTGCTCGACCCGAGGTAAATCATTAACCGGCATCGCTGCCCCTTCTCCTGATAGCCCAATCCGGCGCCGCAGCGCCGGGACTGGTGAAACCACCGGGAGTACGCGGGCATTCCCCAAGACCCCAGCCGCATCTATACCGAACTCCGGCTGGGGCCGGTCGCCAGATCTACTACAGCTATGCCGAACCCACCGCGACCCTGTTCAAGGTGAAAGTGCCCAGATCTGTCTTCTTGTGGTCTGTGGTCGTATTGCTGACGTTGGCCGTAAAACTGATCGGCTTGTTGTTCGCATCGCACAGCACCGTCGACACGATGGCGTCGAGGGTGCTGCCGTCGCCGATAAGCTGCGTTCCGCTCCATTTTGTCAGCACATTCTTCGCGTCCACCGTGAATTGGCCGAGCCAGACCACCGGCTCCGACCCCGCTTTGGTGTATTTCGTCTCCCCGAAGCTGATCAGACCGTTGAATCCGGTCACCAGCGTATTGTGCTCGCCCCCTTTCCATCCCCCGTCGTAGGAGTTGCGATCAGGTACAGCCGCACAGGTAGCCGCATGTGCGGCAGGCGCGACCGCGACCAGCATGCCCACCCCGAACACGCCAGCCAACACCAGCACCAAGCCCTTGACGGACGGCAAAATATTTCCAGGTAGCACCTTTTCGAATCCCTTCCATTTCTGGTAGCCGAGGTAACCGACCAGCCAGTATTGCAAGAGAATTCCCGCGCACCGGCGCGGGCACGCGGAGAAATCAACCGCACAATCCGATTTACGTCTCCGGTGACGAATTTTCTCGCTGCGCGCGGGCCCGGCGTTTACCCTCATGCATTGCTTGAACGCGAGCGATGGGAATGGTGTGCCCTTCCTCGACGAGACCGACGGGCAGCGTTTGCGGTTCGGGCATATCGTCGGCCCACGGGTCTCGATCGCCGAGCTGGCCCGGTGCCGAGCGGACGGTGAAATCGCGAGGAGTGATGTTGTCGAGGTCGGACCAGCCGACCGGAAACGACACCGTGGTACCCGGCCGGATTCGCGGACTGTAGGCGGCGACGACCGTCGCGCCGCCCGCGCGGGTGGAGTCGAGGAAGACGCGCCCAGCACGGTCCTCGACGATGAAGGCGGTGGTGGCGAGCTCCGGATCGAGGCGCTCGGCCCGCGCCGCGACCGCGCGGGTCGCCGCGGCGACGTCCTCGATGGCGAGGCCGGGTACCAGCGGCACGAAGACGTGCACACCCTTGGCGCCACTGGTTTTCACCGCACCGGCGAGGCCGTCGTTGGCGAGCGCCTCGCGGATCAGCTTCGCGGCAAGCACGGCCTGACGGAACGGCTGATCCGGCGGCGGGTCGATATCGAGGATCAAATGCGTCGGGCCCTGGCCGCGATCGGCGAGCAGCAGCGTCGGGTGGTACTCGACCGCGCGCTGGTTGCCGAACCACACCAGCGTCCGGACGTCGTTGCCAAGCGCGTAGGTCACCTCGCGGTGCGAGCTCTCGGCCCACACCGTCACCCGGGGCACCCAGTCCGGGGTGTACTTGGGCAGGTTCTTCTGCATGAACGGTTCCTGCCCCGGCCGGACCCGTTTCACCGACAGCGGGCGATCCCGCAATTGCCGAACCAGCCGCTCGCCGACGGCCTCGAGGTAGTCGACCAGATGGCGCTTGGTCGCCTCGGCACCGTCGAACAGCGGCTTGTCGAGATTGGTCAGCGTTACCCCGGCGCGGACCTCTGCACTGCCCATCGGCTCACCTTGCCCGTCGCGCACAGCGCGGTCAACCCGGGTGTTTTACCGGCGGCAGCGCAGCAAGCGCATCGACCATGGTGCGGTGGCGCCCGTTTTCGTCGCGGCCGAGCCGCGGCCAGCCCATGCCGTCCGGACCGCACAGCTGGGTCCACACCGCGCGGGTCCGGTCGAGCAGTTCGCGCTGTTCGTCGTCGTCGAGCGCCCAGAGGAAATCGGCGGGAAAGCAGGCAGCACCGAGCCAGGCCATCGGGTCGAGCTTGGCCGCGGGGGCATACCCGTACGGCATGACGCTCAGATGCAGGTGCGGGCCGGTGGATCCGCCATTGTTGCCGACGTAGGCGATCAGCTGCCCCGCCTCGACGCGGTCACCGACCGCCAGTCCGGTGGCGCCCGCGTCCCACATGTGCCCGTATTCGCTCACCCCGCCGCCGTCCGCGGCCGGATGGTCGATAACGATCCACTCGCCGTACCCCGCGGCGGCGCCGAGATATAGCACCGTGCCGCCCGCGCACGCGTAGATCGGCGTCCCGTCGGGCGCCGGAAAGTCCTGCCCGGTGTGGAAACCGTCCTCGCGCGGGCCGAACGGCGAACCGATGGTCAGTGTTTCTCGGGCGATGGGCCAGTATCGGGTCATGAGTGCCCTCCTCTCCGATCGGATATCGGGAGGAGGGCACCGAACGTGCGGGTTCGGTCCGCTCAGCGGGCCGTGATGGTGGTGGGCAGGGCGGCGAAGCCGCGGGTGTTGGAGGCGTGGACGCGGCGCACGCCGTCCGGGTCGATGTCGTAGTCGGCGACGTTGGCGACGATCTCCTCGAGTGCGACGCGCATCTGCGACTGGGCGAGATTGACGCCGAGGCAGTGGTGGCGACCGCTGCCGAAGACCAGCGACGCACTGGTGTCGCGGTCCAGGTCGAACGTGTCGGGGTCCGGGAAAACCGCGGGGTCGCGATTGGCCGACCCGATCACCAAGAGCATGCGCGCTCCGGCCGGAACCGTCACCCCGTGCAGCTCGAACTGCTCGGTCGCCGTGCGCAGCGTGGTCTGCGTCGACGGTTCGTAGCGCATCGCCTCGGCGATCCACTCGTCGATCTGGCCGTTGAACGCCTTGCGACGCTGGTCGGGGTGCTGCCACGCGGCGTGCCACAGGTTGCCCATGGTCAGCATGGTGGTCTCGATGCCTGCGCCGACGAGCAGGATGAGCACCCCCACGATCTCCTCCGGGGTGAGCCGATCGTCGCCGTCCGCCGCCTCGAGCAGGCCGGAGAGCAGGTCGTCGCGCCGGTCCTGGCTGCGCTTGATGGTCAGATCGGTGTAGTAGCCGATGACCGCGCCGATCGCCTGCACCGCCTCGGGGCGCAGGTCGGTGGATTCCTCGTCGTTGTACATGATCTCCATGCCGAGCTTGCGGAGCATGTCCCGGTCGGCCTCGGGTACGCCGACCAATTCGGCGATCACCTCGGTCGGAAATGGGCCCGCGAATTCGGACATCAGATCGAAGCTGCCGCGCTCGAGCAGGGGCGCCAGCAGCCCGCGAGCGATCTCCCGCAACCGGGGCGCCAACCCCTGCACCCGGCGCTGGGTGAAGGCCCGCGCGACCAGCCCACGCAGCCGGGTATGCCGCGGCGGATCCATCGCGACGAAGGAGAACATCTGCTCCGCCTGCGGCCCCCAGAACGCCGGTTCCATCCGGATGGACCCGTTCGCGTTCGAGAAACGATCCGAATCCCTTAGTGCGGCAAGGACATCCGCGTGCCGGGAGAGCGCCCAGAAATCGTCGGTATCGTTGCGGTAGACCGGCGCCTCAGTTCGCAGCGTGGCGTAGTACGGGTATGGGTCGCGGTGTACGTCAAAATCGTAAGGGCTGTACTGCAGTGGCATGGCGGAGCCTTCCGGTCGGTGCGACGTCACCATCGCTACCGGTTCGCAACTCGAGCTGACATGATGACAATAGTCGAGATGAATTGAGGGCGTTGTGAACTCGGAACCGGCAGCCGCGAAGATCGATGTGTCGAAACCGCATCCGGCGCGCCGGTACGACTACTGGCTGGGCGGCAAGGACAATTTCCCGGCCGACCGGGAGTCCGCCGACGTGGTGGCCGAGGCATTTCCCACCGTTCGCCTCGCCGCGCTGGAGAATCGCAGCTTCCTGCGCCGCGCGGTGGCCTACCTGGCCGACGAGGGCGTCCGGCAGTTCCTCGATATCGGGGCCGGCCTGCCCACCGCGGGCAACGTGCACGAGATCGCGCAGAGTATCGCCCCCGAATCGCGCGTCGTCTACGTGGACAACGACCCGATCGTGCTGGTGCACGCTCGCGAACTGCTGAACAGTTCACCAGAGGGCGCTACGGCTTATCTCGACGCGGACATCCGCGATCCCGACCGCATCCTCGACCACCCCGACCTGACCCGGGTCCTCGACATGAACCAGCCCGTCGCGCTGATGCTGGTGGCCATCATGCACTTCATGACCGACGACGACGGACCCTACGAACTGGTGCGCAAGCTGTGCGACGCGCTGCCCTCGGGCAGCTACCTGGTGATGACCCATGCCACCAGCGATCATCTCTCCGCCGACGAACTCGCCGAGACGAACGCGGCCAACCTGCGCAGCGGCGTTCCGTTCCGGTTACGCACCACCGAGGAATTCACCCGCTTCTTCACCGACTTCGACCTGGTCTCCCCCGGCATCGGCTCGGTGATGACGTGGCGGCCCGGCGAGTGGCGACCCCATCCGAGGCCGGAGGCCGTTTCCATGCTCGGCGCGGTGGCCCGCATCCCGTGAGCACCTGCGGGTTATTGGTCAGGCTGTATTGATCCGAATCAGGCGTCGCCGCATGGCCACGCGAGACATCTCGGCGTGGCGCAGCGCGGTCCGCAGGCCGCTGCGGCCGGGTGGGCGTCCGGTTTCGTCGATTACTTTGTCGCCGTGGAACTTTCGTTCCGAGGCGGTTTCCGGGGCATCGTCGGACGTTGCGGTCAGCAGGCTGTCCGGCAGCGCCAGTTTATGAATGGTGCGCAGGGTCAGCAGATATTGGTGGAGCAGTGTCCCGCTGGTGTAGGGCAGGTCGTACTTTTCGCAGAGCGCCCTTACCCGCAGCGCGATCTCGGCGTACCGATTGCTCGGCAGGTCGGGGAACAGATGGTGTTCGATCTGGTAGCAGAGGTTCCCGCTGAGGAAGGCCAGCATCGGGCCCGCGTCGAAATTCGCGGTGCCGAGCATCTGCCGCAGATACCACTCCCCCTTGGTTTCGTCCGCCACCACCGCCGGCTCGAATTTCTCTGCGCCATCAGGGAAGTGGCCGCAGAAGATCACCACGTAGGCCCACAGGTTGCGCAGCACATTCGCGCTCGCGTCCGCGGCAAGGGTGCGCCGCCAGCGCCGCCCGCTCATCGCGGGGAAGAGCAGATAGTCCTTGCCCGCCTGCCTGATGATCTTCCCGAGCAGCGCCTTGGTCTGCGCGGCCTTCTGCACCGCGCCCGCCGCGCGATCGCGTTCGGAATACAGACCGTGCAGCGCGATGCCCCACTCGAAGGTGGCCGCCAGCAACAGGTTTCGCAGCGGCTGCAGAAGATGCCCCGGCTTCCACCGTTCGTCGCGAGTCACCCGCATGACACCGAAGCCGATGTCATCGTCCATGCCGAGCACGTTCGTGTAGATGTGGTGGCGATAGTTGTGCGAATAGCGCCACTGCGCCGACACACCGGCCATGTCCCACTCCCAGGTGCTGGAGTGGACCTCCGGGTCGTTCATCCAATCCCACTGACCGTGGCAGACGTTGTGGCCGATTTCCATGTTCTCGATGCTCTTCGCCAGCGCCAGACCGGCGGTCCCGGCGAGCCAGCCGGCGCGGCCGCGGCTGAGCCCGATCGTCAGCCGGGCCGCGGCATCGAGGGCACGCTGGAACGTGATCGTGCGGCGGATGTAGGTCGCGTCGCTGGCACCACGCCGCGCCTGAATGTCGCTCCGGATCGCATCCAACTCGAGCCCGAGCGCCTCGACATCCCCCGCACTCAGGTGCGCATAGGCCGTGACGTCACTAATTGCCATTCTTGGTGCCCTCGAGTTCCGTCACAGCGCGTGTCTACAGCGTAGGCGTACATCGTTGAACGCATACTCTGGATGACGAGGTACCGGCAAGACCTGGATGCTCGACTGCGGCGCCGAGATCGTGTCCGCCCACCTGCCGCTCGCTGCCACCGACCCGCTGACAGCACCAATTGCGTTTCGTCACAAGCGATTTCCGCAGGCTGGCGGTGGCCTATCAGTCGAGCGTGACGAGTACACATTCGTCCAGGTCGGCGCGCATCGCCCGCTCCAGCAGCGGTTCGTAGGGAATTGCCTGATACACAGCGTCGAGTCCCATCTTCAAACCATAGGACTCAGCAGGATGTCGGTGGCTCATGGCAGTGTCAGCCGCTGTGACTGCTTCAACTGATGACGACACCTGGGTTCATGATCATGGACTGTGTTTCCCGACCTTGATCGCGATCAACGAACCGGGGGCGGCGTGAACACCATGACCGGTGGCCTCGGGTGGATGTACGGCAGGGATCTGCCGCTGCTCAGCCTCACCTTCGCGCGTCAGATCAACGCCCGAGAGCTCTTGGCGCGGATGGGCGTTGACCAAAACACCGTGGCGGTGCGCGAGCCGGATGACTTCCATAATGAGCTGGGCGACCTTCTCAATGTAGACGGCGGATATGTGGTCAGCGCAGGGCATTACCGAAGCTGGGCCTGGGCGTGGGAGCACGGCAGTTGGAAATGCGTCGAAGACCGCGCCCTGTTGCTGCGGGCCTCGATCGGAACCGCGGCACTGGTGCTGCACACCCACGAGAAACCGGGAGTGGTGTTCCAGTACGCCGAGGAAGGCCGCCTCGTCACCGGACTCGACACCACGAACGACTTCGCACAGACAGGCAGCGATCCGCACCGCTTCGACACCGAGATCCAGGCCCTCGGCGCCCGACCCGAAGAACGCGAATACGGCCCCTTGGGGCCGGACGAAATGTTCTACAGGCTTGCGGAAAACCTCGGCATCGGGCTGCCGCTGGACGACCTCAACGACCGCCCCGTCCTCAGCGGCCGCCTCCTGCCCCCGGCCTCGCGATAGCTGCCGAGTCACCCAACAGTCGTGGCCTCGGTGGGGAGTGGTTCGTGGAGGTCGGCACGCAGGCCGTCGAGGGAGATGCGCAGCAGTCGGTGCCACATGTGCGGGCGGCACCGGTCGGTGATCTGGACGGCGTGGCCCAGCGAGACCAGCAGGAGCAGTAGGTCGTCGGTGGTCACGCCGGGACGCAGCAGGTCTTCGGCGCGGGTGCACAGTTGCTCGATGACGAGGCGAAGCCGCCCGAGGCCGTCGGGGTCGGGCACCGGCACGGCCAAGGCGAAGTGCTCCATGATCGCGCGGTGGTGTGCGTAGCCGGTCAGCGCCTGCTGGTAGAAGTCGGTCAGTGCGGCCCAGGGATCCTCGGCGTCAGCAGCCGCCGTGCGCGCGGATTCCGCCCAGCTCGTGAAGTCCTTGCGCAACACCGTCTGTACGAGATCTTCCTTTTTCGGGAAGTGCCGGTACAGGGTGCCCATGCCCACCTGGCTGCGGCGGGCGATCTCGCGGACGTCCACCGCGCTGCCCTGCTCGGCCAGTACAGCCGAAGCGGCCTCGATGATCGCCTCGCGGTTGCGGATCGCGTCTACCCGGGGCGCGCGGCGTCGACTTTCGGTCATGCGACCCCGATCCGTCCACGGCCGCCACCCGCCGAGCCGAGGTCCCCGACATCAACAACTGGAACGCCCGAATCATCGCCGAGGTCCGGGCGAACGCCGGGTATGCGCCGTGGAGTACCGAAGCCGAATTCGCTGCGGGCCGCCCGGTCCCACCCCGAATCCCCGGCCTCTACGACGAGCACCCGGGCATGCCGCTCATCCTGGTGCACCACACCGGAGCCAAGTCCGGACGTGCACGGATCAGCCCGTTGTTCTATCAACCGGTCGGCGACAATTGGGCCGTCTTCGCCACCCACGGTGGCAGTCCGCGCAATCCGGCGTGGTACGGCAACCTCACGACGAATCCGCAGATCACCGTCGAGACCGGCACCGAAACAGTGCCTGCCCTAGCCCGAGTCGCCGAAGGTGCTGAGCGCGAACAGATCTGGGCGAAAGAGATAACGCTCGTCCCGAAGTTCGCCGAGTTCGAAGCGGCCGCAGGCCGGCAGATCCCGGTCGTCGTGCTGGAGCGAGCCCTCGGGAACAAGGTTCGCCGCTGACGCGGCCGACCTCATGGGTAGTCGGTATTTCGCGAGCGTCGATTGCTTCGGCAAGGCGTTGCGGTCGCCGCCTCCTCGAGTTTTCGTAGTGCGTGTTCAGAGTCGGATCCCGGCTCGGCTTGGTAGATCCACAGCTGTAGCTCGGGATCATCAGGAAAGGGCATCACATGCTGATAGAGCGTGAGCTTGCCTGCTACCGGATGGTGAAAGTGTTTGACGGCGCTGCCTTTTCGATGGATGCCGTGGCGGGCCCATAGCTGACGGAATTTGTCGCTGCGCAGCGACAGTTCCCCGATCAGTTCGATCATCTGCGGCCGGTGCGGTCGGGGCCCGGCGGCAGCCCGCAGCGTCGCGACGGTGCATTGGGCGAGTTGGTCGGGGTCGGCGACGAAGCGGGTCACCGTATCGTCGAGGAAGGCCATCCGTGCCAGGTTGTCCCGCAGCGGTAGTCCGTCGTAAAGGGCATCGGCGGGGGCGTTGCGGGCGGTGACCTCCAGCCAGGGGGTGACGAGCATCGCCGGGGTGGTGATGTGCTGGAGCAGACCGGCTAGTGCGCGATGAGTGGTCCCATGAGCGTGGTCGGTTGTCCACTGGGGTCGGCCGGGAGCAGCGAGAGCACGCAGATAGGTGTGGGCGTCGTAGTCGAGCTCGGGCCGATGTTCGCTTCCCTCACCCTCTGCGCGAGACGTCCATGTCCAACGCCCACGCCCGCCGCCTGGCCACCACCAACGGCGCCCCTCCGCATCCTGACCGCCTCATTCCATCTTACGGAGACACCATGCCCATCCAACGTCTCAACCACGCCGTTCTCTACGTCCGCGACGTCGAGCGGAGCGCCGAGTTCTACCGCGCCGTTCTCGGATTCCGCCCTGTCTTCACCCTCCGCGATGCCGCGTTCCTGCAAGCCGAAGGATCCACGAACGACCACGATCTCGGATTGATTCAACCGGTCGGTCAACCCGACCACTCTGCGGCAGGACAGCGCACCGTCGGGCTATACCACTTGGCCTGGGAAGCGGAAACCCTGGCAGAGCTCCGTCAACTCAGAGGCAAACTGGCCGGTGCGGGCGCGCTGGTGAGCGAGATGGATCACGGCACTACGAAATCGCTGTACGCGAAGGACCCGGGCGGACTCGAATTCGAGGTCTGTTGGCTGGTACCGGCGGCACTGATCGCAGTCGACGACCATCAGCGGGTCGGTGACGCTCTCGACTTGGACGCCGACATCCGAAGGTACGGCGCCGATACCCGTAGCGGTGTCGGTGTGTCCAGCCCTGCGGAGAATTGATCTCGATTCACATCGCATCGGGTTCCGACGGTAGCGCGAAAAGCAAAGGTGTTGTTGCCCTTCAGGATTGGGCCAGACGGCCCTCGGCCAAGGCGACGAGTGTGTCGACGGTCGGCGGGAGGGCCTTCGACAAGATCGAGCGCATGATCGGGCGCAGAATAAAGGCGGTCGGGCCGTCCACGGTGATGTCGAAGGTGACTTTCGAGCCGCCCTCGACAACTTCGATGCTGTGGACCCAGTCCATGCGGCCACGCATGGGGAGGTGGAATCGGTCCGTATAGCGCTGCGGGCGAACGCATTCGATGATCTCCCAAGTGCGTTCGGGCTGCCCCTTCAGACGTACCCGGCCGCGGCCGCCCGGTTCGAACGTGCCGTCGATCGATTCGATCGCGTCGTCCCAGCGGGGGCGGCCGGCGATGTCGGCAAAGAGTTCCCAGACGGCTCCCGGGGCTGCGGTTGTCGTGCGGGTGACGGTGATGACCTTCACGTCAGTTCCTTCCGGTGCGTGTTCACGAGGTCAGCTGAACACCCACCCCGGTTGTACATATGTATTAGACATTTGTACTATACTTCGGATGGCGTTAATGAGTCAACAGATCGGATTCCAGACCGGTGCCTTCCTTCGATTTCCGTGCGGCCGGCCGAGTAAGACGACAACGCACTCGTAGCACGACCAAGGTTGTACTACCGAGTTACTTCGCGCTGTTGTGGTGCTTCGAGGGCGTACTCGTCGGCCGAGAGAGTCTGCTGGGACAGAGACGGATGAACGGCACCGGACCGGCGGTCCGCCACCTGGACGATGCGATTCGATGGCATGTGCAGGAGTGGGCGAAACGGTGGCCCGGACTACGTCAGCAGATAAAGGAGCATGTCAGGGATCTGGACGATCATCATTCGCTCACGAGCTTTGTGGAGTTGGCTGCTGCGGTATTACACGACTTCCCAGAGGTTGCCGTGCTGCGCGACCAGCTTGCTCATGAACGGTAATCGGCGGTATCGGATGTTCAGCGCCACAACCGATCTCGTCGGCCCAAAACGACCGCGTAGCGGCATGTGAGTGCGAGGACGTGTGTCGGTCTATCGGGATACGATGCGGTGCAATGCTGCTAAGGAGCCAGCAGGCCAACCACGTGTCCGGAGGAAAGCTCGAGCCGTGTCCAGCCCAGCCTTCGGTACCGACCACGTGCAGGCGATGCGCCCGAAGATCAGTCTGCTACGCGAGCTCGGTGCGGTCGACATGCTGGAACGGCGACGCGAGAATCGCCGTTTAGCCGAGCGTTACCCATATCGTCGCCTCAGTTTGGGACCAGGTACAGCTCTACCGGACGAATACCCGCCCGGTCTGCGCGCCCGCTACGAAACGTGCGACCATCCGACCTTCGGTGACCTGAGTTTCCACCCCTCCAACGACTTTCGCGTTCGAGAGCCGATCGACACCTTCGGAGAGATCGCTGGCGCCGGCGATTTCATCGAGATCGGCCAAGTCGGCGAGGAATTCATCCTGCTCGACCTCGACACCGGAGCAGTCTCGATCTACGACTACCTCTACTTCCGTCACAACATGGACAGCGGTTTCGTGGTGAGCTGCGAGACCGTCCCCGAGTTCGTCGACACCGTCGCCTTGGGTCCGCGCTACCCCGACATCCACGGTCCCCGCAAGACATGGCGCACCCGATGGTGGAGGACGGATCCGTGGTATGTGTATCTCCGCGAGGTCGGGATGGTTCCACCCCCCAGACTCCGCCGGTAGCGGATACGGAAATCGGCTAGTAGCGGACGGTCGCGAGATCAACTGTGGGCCGCGCGGCTTGTCGTCGATCGAACGCCCGCACGATCTGCCGTACACCACGCGTGCCTACCGAGCGCTACGCCGCTGAACAGCCACCCGACGACCCAAGCCCGGCGATGTCATCGGAACACCGCATAATCGGCTTTTTAAGCCCGTTGGAAGACCCTGTCAGCCAACCAATCGGGGCGATTGGCTAACGCGCGCGCAGCGGCAGAGTGCGTTTGTCTTCGCAGTAACCAAACGTGAACCAGACAGCGCGTCCCGTTGCCTGGTTCTGTTCGGTGACACAGGATGCGGTTCAGCTCTGTCGGCAGTTCAGACCGTCAGGGGGTGTTGCCAATTCGGTGAGGTACTTCAGTACGGACGTGTCGACGCAACTCGATCCACTGATCAGGAAGACGCCGTGCTGTTTGCCCTCAGAGGTGACCAGCGGGCTGCCCAGTTGGCGAGCGAGTGTCTGGTTGCCCTCGTATGCGGCGGCCGGGTCGCCGGTCGCGGCGACGACAACGATTGGTGGCAAACCGGACGGAGTGAATGTGTGTGGTGTGCTGGTGGACGGGGTCGGCCAGAAGGCGCACTTGTCGAGCGGGGCATGTCCGGCGAAGTGACCGTCGTCGAGGAACGGCGCGGCGGCGAACATCCTCTGTTGCACAGCCGCCACCGCAGCGCGATCGGTGGTTCTGGGTCCGTCCAGACACAGGACGGCATTCTGCAAGGTTGTGTCCAGCTTGGCTTGCATGCCGTTGGCAGTTTCGAGGAGGATGTCGCCGCGGTCGGACTTCAGCTGTCGCAGTCCGGTTGTGATGGTCGGCCACCCGGTTGGGGCATAGAGCTCGGCCACGACCGCGGTCAAGGCGTCGCTGTAGGTCAACGTCCGCTCACCAACCGGAACCGGTTGCCCGATCAGCGGATTCAGCAGTGTGCGGAATACATGTGAAGCCTTGCTCGGATCGGTTCCGAGCGGGCAGTCGGTGTGCTGGGTGCAGTCCCGGGCGTAGGTGTCGAACCCTTGTTGCAGGCTGGCGTAGTACTTGACCATATCGACCACCGGGCCGTCCAGCGGTTCGCCGCTGTCGAGGACCATGGCCCGCAGATGCTGCGGGAAGGCTTCGGCGTAGGCCGCGCCGAGCCGGGTGCCGTAGGAGTAGCCCACATACGTCAGCTTGTCGTCGCCGAGCGCGGCACGAATGACATCGAGATCCCGGGCGGCCTCCCGGGTGCCGACGTGGCCGAGTAACTCCGTGCCCGACCGCTGAACGCACTTGGCGACGTAGTCACGATTTTGTCGTTCGGCTGCGTCGACACCGGCTGGCGACCAATCGGTTTCGAAATCATCCGGGCGCATCACCTCAGCCTCCGACGGCGTCAGGCATTCGACCTCGGGTGTGGATGCGCCCGACCCTCGCGGGTCGAAACCGACGGCATCGAATCGGTCGCCGAGTGCGGTTCTACCCAACGCTGCGGCTTTACCCAGTCCCAGACCACCCGGACCGCCCGGGTTGAACACAGCCGACCCGATCCGGCTACCTCGCGCGCGGGCACGCGAGGTAGCGATCTGTGCTGTATTCCCATCGGGCTTGTCGTAGTCAATGGGCACCAGCACGCGAGCACACTCGATCTCAGGGCCCACCGTGTCCGCGCCGGAGAATCCCGAACACGACCCCCACGTGATGTGCTGATCATAGAACGCAGCCAACCCGCGATCAGTGCTCGTGCTGTCGCATCCGATACCGCCAGTCATCACAGCAGCAACTGATACAGCCGCACCGACCAGCCTGGCCGCCCGTTTCCTCGCCAGATTCACAGCTCCCAACGGTACGGTCCCGGCGGCTACCGTCGGAACCGTGCAGACCCCAGGGTCCTGGGTAGTGCTACCACTACCCAGATGTGGTGCAGCACAACAAATCTTACTAACCGATCACGGCCATGGTCATCCAATCGATCTGGTCAAGTGGATGCATACGGTCTCATCGACGTAAGACGGTCCAAGCAGACGCCGAGTTGCTCCGCGCTTGCTTCTGCCCCGAGACTGCCCGATATACCAGGTGACGAACAAGCGCAATTCGGCATGAGCGTGCGTTCGGTCGGCCGGGGTCCGCCACCGGAACCGACCCATAAGCGGCTACTTAACACTGGCGGTAGGACCTGATCCCGGCCAGGATCGGGTCCAGGTGCCCGGTGAGATGCTCGGTAATCGGCTGCCCATCTGCGTCATTGGTGTGGCTCTCACATGGCTTGCTTCTTACCGGGCACCGTGCCGGGAATGGCTTAAGAGGGGTTTGCCCAAAGCTCGAAGTAGCGGTGCCTT
>NZ_JBITFL010000003.1:507303-792551 GCF_044456045.1 Nocardia sp. NPDC051052 | reverse complement strand
TCCTCGTCACGGCATCAAGTGTCGTCATCACGGCACCTTCCCGCTGAACATCAATCAGCGTGTTGGGCCGGAACCACCGTTAAATCCACAGTCCCTGAGCGCGCTCAGATGCGGTCAGAGGCGGTTGAGGGGGCGGCAGGGGGAGGGGGCGGGGACGGCGCCGCGTAGGAATGAGCTCGGGGGGACGCCCATTAGGGTGCGGAAGTCTGCGGTCATGTGGGATTGGTCGAAGTAGCCGTTGTCGGCGGCGAGGCGGGCGAGGGTGGTTGTCGGCTCGTAATCGCCTGTGCTGGTAGGTAATTGGGTCGAGAGGGTGGTTCGGACCTGCGCGAGGGTGCGGCGTAGGCGATCGATGCGGGCGAAATGCTTGGGGGAGACGCCGATTCCGGCGGTGAACAGGTTGCGGAGTTGGCGTTCGCTCACGGCGAGGTCGGCCGCCAAGGCGCGCATAGAGCGGACGTTCGGCTCCGCCGATAGCGCCGTGATGGCTGAGCGGAGCACCTCGCGTTGCGCGCGGCGGGTCGCGTCCTCGGAAATGCGTTGCGGTAGTGCGCTTTCCAGAAACTGGAAGATTTCGTCGGCACTCAGCTCGATCAGTTCGTCGGCGAGACCGGCGGCGACGCCTGGCAGGTCGGCGAGGCGGATGACCCGATCGGTGAGCAGTGCCGCAGGCACGCCGAGCAGCGGCCGGGCCGCGCCGGGCGCCAAGCGCAGCCGCAGGCACGACGCGGGCTTGTTCGGATGGGAGTAGAGCGCTCTGGTCTGCGGTCCGATAACGAGCGCCTCGCGCGGGCCGGACTCCTGGGTGCGCAGCACGATCGTGGTCGCGGCCTGCGGGATATGCGCGAACGAATCGGCCAGATCGCGCATCGTCGGAATGCGCCCGAGTTCGGTGAACCACGGCCGCAACGACTCGGGCGCGGGCACCGTCGCCTCGACGAGGTCGGCGGTGACGACGACGGGTGCCGTACGCAGCATGGTGGTCACCGGATCCACTGTAAGCATTGCGCGGCTGGGCGGCTGTGCCGAAATTTCCTAGAGAACCCGGTGGTCCGGGCGGCAGCGTTGAGCTCATGATTCTGATCACCGGTGCCACGGGCACCATCGGCAGCGAAATCGTCCGGCAGTTGGTGGCGCGCGGCGAGCAGGTACGCGCCGTCACTCGCGACCCGGCCCAAGCATCCCTGCCCGCCGGCGTCGAGGTGGTCCGCGGCGACTACCACGAACCGGCCTCGATCGCGGCGGCCGCGGCCGGCGCCGACGCGGCGTTCATCGTCGGCATACTCGGCCCGGAATATGTCGACGCCGACCGGACCCTGATCACCACCGCGCGCGACGCCGGAGTTCGCCGCATCGTGAAGCTCTCCGCCATCGGCACCGGCGAGAAGGCGGTCGGCGGTATCGGCAGCTGGCACCTACCCGGCGAACAGGCGGCCCGCGAGAGCGGCGTCGACTGGACCATCCTGCGCCCGAGTTCCTTCGCCTCGAACACGCTGAGCTGGGCCGACGCGATCCGCAACGATCAGCCGGTGCCCAGCATGACCGGCAGCGGCCGGCAGGGCGTCGTCGACCCACGCGACGTCTCCGCGGTCGCTGTGCAAGCCCTGCTCTCGTCCGACCACGCGGGTCGCGTCTACACCCTCACCGGCCCGGAATTGCTGACCAGCGCGGACCAGGTTGCCGTGCTCGCCGAGGTGCTCGGCCAGCCGCTGGAGGTCGTCGACGTGCAGAACGAGGCTGCCCGCGAACACATGCGCTCCGCAGGTCTGTCCGAGGCGTTCATCGACGCTGCCCTCGCCGGTCAGGCTTATGTGCGCGGCGGCGGCAACGCCGTGGTCACCGACGATCTCCGCCAAGCCCTCGGTCGCGCACCCCGCACCTACGCCGAGTGGGCCGCCGACCATGCCGCGGTGTTCCGTGCGGCACCGACCGCATCCGCTCGCGGCCGCGGAACTATCGCGTAACGACGCCGAATCACCGGCTGTGAATCGGCTGGCAGTTGTGCGGGAGGTTGCCGAGAGTTCGGGCCAGGTCATTGTGGAGTGCTGTTGGGCGGCAGTAACTTTCGCCTGTTGATCCATGCTCTGCGAAAGGTCGAACTCATGATTCTGCTTTCCCTATTGGCCGCGACCGGTAGCGCCGCCGCGGCATGGGCAACGGGAAGTGCCGCGATGGCATTGGGAAATAGCGGAGTCTTGCAGTAGCCCGAACCGCCGAATGGGACGGCACCGTTGGGTGCCGTCCCGTCGGGTTTTCCGCGATTATTGCGCGGTGGAGCGGAAGGTGCGCAGGCGCAGACTGTTGCTGACCACGAAGACCGAGGAGAACGCCATCGCGGCGCCCGCGAGCATCGGGTTCAGCAGGCCGGCCATGGCCAGCGGGATGGCGGCGACGTTGTAGGCGAAGGCCCAGAACAGATTGCCCTTGATGGTGCCGAGGGTCCGGCGGGCCAGCCGGATCGCGTCGACCGCGGCGCGCAGATCGCCGCGCACCAGCGTGAGGTCGCTGGCCTCGATGGCCACATCGGTGCCGGTGCCCATGGCCAAGCCCAGATCGGCCTGCGCCAGCGCCGCAGCATCGTTGACGCCGTCGCCGACCATCGCGACGACCCTGCCCTCGGCCTGCAACCGCTTGATGGTGTCGACCTTGTCCTGCGGCAGCACCTCCGCGATCACCTCGTCGATGCCGACCTGCGCGGCGATCGCCACGGCGGCCGCCGCGTTGTCTCCGGTCAGCATGATCGGCGTGAGACCGAGCGCTCGCAGCTGCGAAATCGCCTGAGCCGAAGTCGGTTTCACCGCATCGGCGACCACGAGCACCCCGCGCGCCTTTCCGTCCCAGCCCACCGCCACCGCCGTCTTACCTTCGGCTTCGGCGGCCTGCATGGCCCGTGCCAACTCGGCATCCAGCTGCTGTGCCCAATCGGCAAGCAGCCGGGCCCGCCCGACGAGCACCGCGTGCCCGTCCACCACGCCCTGCACCCCGAGGCCCTCGATATTCGCGAAGCCCTCGACCGAGTGCAGCGCGCCGGCCTGCTCCCTGGCACCCTTGGCGATGGCCTGCGCGATCGGGTGTTCGGACGAATCCTCCAGTGCCCCAGCGAGTGCGAGCACCTCATCGCTGTCTTCACCCGCTGCCGCGACGACATCAAGCAATGTCATCCGGCCGGTGGTGACGGTGCCGGTCTTGTCCAGCACCACGGTATCCACCCGCCTGGTCGATTCCAGCACCTCTGGGCCCTTGATCAGGATGCCGAGTTGCGCGCCGCGACCGGTGCCGACCATCAGCGCGGTCGGCGTGGCCAGCCCGAGGGCGCACGGGCAGGCGATGATCAGCACCGCGACCGCGGCGGTGAAGGCCGCCGCGACGGAACCGCCGGTGCCGAGCCAGAAGCCGAGCGTGGCCACCGACAGCGCGATCACGATCGGCACGAAGAACCCGGAGATCTGATCGGCCAGCCGCTGGGCCTGCGCCTTGCCAGTCTGCGCGTCCTCGACCAGCTTCGCCATCTGCGCCAACTGAGTGTCCGAGCCGATCCGGCTGGCGCGCACCACGATCCGCCCACCAACGTTCACCGTGGCGCCGACCACGGCGTCATCGGCGCCGACCTCCACCGGCACCGACTCACCGGTCAGCATCGAGGCGTCGACCGCCGAGGAGCCCTCGACCACCACCCCGTCGGTGGCGATCTTCTCACCGGGACGAACCACGAACTGATCGCCAACGGTCAACTGCTCCACCGGTATCCGCTGCTCGGTGCCGTCGCGCAGCACCGAAACCTCTTTGGCGCCGAGCTCGAGCAGCGCCCGCAGCGCCGCACCGGCCCGGCGCTTGGACCGCGCCTCGAAGAAGCGTCCGGCCAGGATGAACGTGGTGACGCCCGCCGCGGCCTCCAGGTAAATGCTGCCGGTGCCGTCCATCCGGGAGATGGTGAATTCGAACGGGTGCTTCATGCCCGGCATGCCCGCGGTACCCCAGAACAGCGCGTACAGCGACCAGCCGAGCGCCGCGAGGGTGCCCATCGACACCAATGTGTCCATGGTGGCGGTGCCGTGGCGCAGGTTGGTCAGCGCCGCACGGTGGAACGGCAACGCGCCCCACACCACGACGGGCGCGGCCAGCGTCAGCGACAGCCACTGCCAGTTGGTGAACTGCAGCGCGGGGATCATCGCCATCGCGATGACCGGCACCGTCAGCACCAGCGAGACCAGCAGTCGGGTGCGCAACGCGGCGGTCGGATCACTCTCGGCCGCAACGGTTTCCGTGGCCTTCGGCGCGGGCAACGTGGCGCTGTAGCCGGCCTGCTCGACCGTGGCGATCAGTTGCTCCGGCGAGACGTCGCCGGTGACATCGACCCGCGCCTTCTCGGTCGCGTAGTTCACCGTCGCGGTGACTCCGTCGAGCTTGTTCAGCTTCTTCTCGATGCGATTGGCGCAGGACGCGCACGTCATGCCGCCGATCACCAGTTCGACCTGCCCGCTGGCGGGTGGTTGTGTCGTGGTGGTCATCGTGTACTCCGTTCTGTGCGGCACGGTAGTGGAGATTCAGTCGTCGCGGGCCGCACGACGACTCCGTGCCGCGCGACCGTCAGTGGCTGTGCGCCGGTTCGGGGGTGGTTGCGCCGTGCCCGTCGTGTGTCACGGGTTCGGCCGCGGTGCCCTGGTCGACGGTCAGCGTGAATTCGGCGGTGCGGACCACTCCTTCGTGCTGGAAGTCGAGAAACAGGCGGTAGTCGCCCGCGCTCGGTGCGGTGACGTAGAAGGTGATACCCGGCCCGGCCGGGGTGACGCCGTCGCCGGGGTGGCCGTCCGGGTGGACGTGCAGGTAGGCGAGGTCGGCGGTGCGCAGCGCGACGAGGTGACCGTACGCCGCCAGGTAGGGCTGCAGGTCGGTGACCGGCTTGCCGTCTCGGCGCACCGACAGCGTGACCTTCGAGGCCTGGCCCGCGGCGACGGTGCCGTCGAGGGTGACGGTGTAGCCGCCGACGGTAGTGCTGGTCGCCGCGGCCGGCAGCGGCTGCGGGTCATAGTTGCCCGCGACCCGCAGATCGGCGCCGAGGGTCAGGTTCTGGCCGCCCTCGGGGATGAAGTCGGCGAACACGCGATAGTCGCCCGCGCGGGTGAGATTCAGTGGGACGCTCCAGGTTCCGTCGCCGCCGAGGGTGGGGTGCACGTGCTGGAAGGCGGCCATGTCGCGCCGGACCACGATCAGGTGCAGGTCCTTGTCGTGGTTGGGCTGGTAGCGGGTGACCGGTGTGCCGTCCTGGTTCAGGATCCGGAAGCGCAGCGCGACGTTCGGTGCCGCGGTGGTGAGCGCGGTGTCGAGCCGCAGGGTGTAACCGTTGTCGGTGGCCATCATTCCTCCAGGTGCGTGGTCCGGACGGGCGGCGGTGGCCTCGTCCTCATGAGCGGGTGATTCAGGGGCGGCGGGATCGGGGCCGATCGCGGCGCCGGTCGCGATGGCGATTCCGAAGACGGCGGCGAGGCCGAGGGCGAAGCCGGCGAACTTGGTGGATGCGTTCATCGGATGCTCCGTTTCCGGGTGGTGTCGGCGTCAGTCGGCGACGGCGTAGCCGGCCCGGTCGACGGCGGCGGCGATGGCGTCGCGCTCGATCGCGGCGGCGCTCTCGACCGTGACCTGGCCGCTGGGCAGGTCGACCGTGACGCCGTCGACGCCGGAGAGCAGGCCGATCCCGTCGCGAACTCGGTTGGCGCAGCCGCCGCAGGTCATTCCGGTAACGGTCACGGTGATCGCGGTGCTCATGGTGTCTCTCCTTCTGCGGCGACGGCCTCTGCCGCGCTCCTGATAGTTACCATACCCCCCTAGGGTACTGAGTCAAGTCGGAGTTTCGCGTCGGTGGGAATGCGCCTGGTCACTGTCGGACGAACAGGCTGGTGGGGCCTACCCGGCGACATGAGAAAGCCGCCGCCCTGGGGATCAGGGCGACGGCTCGTGCGGGCGGTCGGTCAGTCGGCGTGCAGTTTGCGCGCGGTAGGCGAGGCTTCGGTGTCGGCGGGGTCGGGATGGGTGCCGAAGAGGCGGTCGGCGGTGCCGGAGGTGGTGACGGTGAACCAGTAGTGCTCGTTCTTGTAGTGGTGGTGGCGGTGATTGCGCCACACCGCACGGTAGCGCGAGCCCTTCGGCTTGTAGTCGGTGTGGATCAGGTAGTGGGTCCACTCGTAGCCGAGGCCGAGGAGTGTGATGGTGAGCAGGAAGGTCAGGCCGAGGCCGAGGCGGGGAAAAGCGAAGGCGGCCAGCGCGATCAGCACCACCACCAGCACCGACAGCGTCTTGGTCGGGATGAAGATCAGCGGGATATCGCGCGGATCGACGTGGTGCTCGCGATGTTTACGGGCCAGCTCACTGTCGATCGGAATCGGACCGAGTTGCCTTGGCCGCCAGTGCAATACGGTGACGTGCACGATCCATTCGAAGACCGGGAACACCGCGAGCATGGCCGCGGGCACCAGCGCGTCGGTCAATTGCCAGTCGCCGACCAGGATTCGGCCGGCCAGCGCCGCGATCAGCGTGAGCCCGATCAGCCACGGCGACGGGTGACGCAGGAACTCGTGGAAGGCCGCGCCGAGCGTGAGCCCGCGGCGCAGTGCCCGTTCGTCGTTGCGCACCCGCGCGCGGGCGTTCGCCTCGACCGAATCCTGCTCGGAGGAATGGGGTTTCGTCATCGTATTTCCTAGGTGGAGCGTGATCAGTGGCCGCCGAGGACCTCGATCAGTGCGGTGGTCGCCGGCTCGAGCAACGCCCGGGCGATATCGGCGGCCTCTTGCGGCCGGCCCGCCACAATGGCGGCGGCCAGTTCGCGGTAGGCCTCGACATTGCCCACCTCGGCGGACATGATCGGGGCCAGCGCCGCGAGCGCTGGTTCATACGCGGCGCGCAACATGTTGAACATCAGCCGGAACACGATCGAGTCGGCCGCGTCGACCACGTGATCCCAGAACTCCATCGCGTGCCGCTGCTCGGCGACGGGATCTTCCTCGGCGGCAAGCGCTTCGAGGCACTGCGCCAACGTCACCCGAACCGCCTCGCGATGCGCGGCAGGGTGTCCGTGCGCATTGTCGGGCGGCGTCGGTGGGGCACTCGCTGCCGTCGCCACGTCGTCGCCGGATTGCGACTCGTCGGCCAGCCGGGTCGCCGCGAGTTCGGCCACCTTCGGCCCGTTGTGCAGCCGCGCCTCCAGAATGCTGCGTGCCACCGCGGGATCCAACTCCCCGCCCTGCACCAGCAAGCGCGGCAAAACCTCCAGCCCCGCCCCCCGTCGATAATCCAGCACCGTCGTCGCGTCCCCCTGCCGCACCGCGACCAACCCCGCCGCCGCGAGCCGCTGCAACGCCTCCCGCACCGCGGGCCGCGACACTCCCAGCGCCTCGGCCAACTGCCGCTCACTGGGCAGCGTCGCCCCCGGCGCCAACTCCCCACTCAGCACATCCGCCGCGATCTGCTCGAAAACATCCCCCGACACCGACCGCTTGACCACAGGTTGCAACGCCATACCCCCACCCTGCGCCCCATAGGTCAGGAGGTCAAGTGGTCAGACCAATTTCATCTAGCGTCCAGTGACCTGGTAGGCCAGGTACGCCACGGGAGCAGGAGCGAGCTGGCCAGGAGGGCGACAGCCGCGCAGCCGATCGCGAAACGGACACTCGTGACGGTGGCCAACGCACCGCCGAGGGCGATGAAGGCGGGCTGGCAGCTGCGGGAGCTGATGGACCACGCGATACCCACCCGCGACATGAACTCGTCGTCCGTCGCGCGCATGCGAAACGTGGTGAACACCGGATTGAACACCCCCGCGCAGAACAGCAGCGCGGTCTCCGCCGCGACGACGACAACCAATCCGGCGATCCCCGGCCCGGCCAGCACGAGGAAGCCCATCCAGCACGTGCGCAGCACGCCGAAGCCGAGTAGCACGGGGCGTTCGCCGAGGCGGACGACCAGCCGGCTCGTCAGCAGCGATCCGATGATTCCGCCGAAGCTGGGAATTCCGAGCGCCACTCCGTACTGCCATGGCGCGAGGTGCAGATCGCGCAGCATCAGTATCGCCAGCAGCGGGCTGGTGAGCCGGATCGCGCCACCGAAGACCATCGCGTTCCAGAACAGCGCGTGCAGGGCGCGATGCCGAAAAATGTAGGCCCATCCGGCGCGGATGTCGGCGACCCAGTGGCGCTCGGCCTGCGCGACCGGCGGGGTTGGCTCGGGTCGTTCCAGCGAGCGAATCCCCCACGCGGACAGCAAGAAACTGACGGCATCGAGCAGCACGGTGGCTCCCGCGCCGAACACCCCGATCAGTACGCCACCGATCGGGGCACCGAGACCGGAGACGGTCCAGGCCGTAGTCTCGAAACGGCTGTTCGCGGTGGTCAGCATCGCCCCTGGCACCAGCGCTTGAGATGCGCCCCGCTGGCCGCGCTGAAAACCATTGTGCCGAGTACCTGAACGGTGGCCACGACGCACAGCTGCCCGTAACCGAGCACCCCGAACGCCATCGCCGCCGGAACGGTCGCCAGCGCCGCGAAGCACAGAATGTCCATGCCGATCATTACCGGACGTTTGCGGCGAAACTCGACAAAGGGCCCGAGCGGCAACGCGATAGCCGCGCTGACCACGGCCGACAGCGCCGCGAGCAGCGACACCCGAAAGTCGGACGCGCCGAGCACCATGATCGCGATCAACGGCAATGCGCCTGCGCTGAGCGAACTCCCGAGCTGACTTACCGTGAACGCGGCCCACAATCGGTGAAAGTCGTTGGAGAGCTTCGGTGCCGCCGTCAGGGTGGACCGGGCGATCACGACTCAGCTCGGGTCGGAGCCACGAATAGCGGAAAGCCACAGGGCGGTGGCCGCGGCGACGGAGGTGGCGGCGAGGAAGGTCGTGAAACCGCCGCTGTCGACATAGATCCACAGTAGGGCCGCGAAGGGCGCGGCAACGGTGGATTGAGCGTCGAGGAGCAGGCGTCGACGCAGGTGGGTCGCGGTAGTGGTGCGGGTGGTGGCGTCCGGATCCGGCAGGGACGGGTTATCGATGAGCCGCCCGGGAGGTTCAGTCGTGCGGATGCGGCCGGAAGGGTAGAGGCGATGCCCAGCGACGTAAATCGTTCGATCGGTGAGATCGGCCCGCGACTCGGTCATACTCATCAGCGCCGAGTCGAAATATACCGGGAGCCAACGAGGTCGGCCGGTCTCGCTGACCTCCAGCCATGACCGACTGACCAGCCGATGCTGCTGGCGAATCCGGGTAACGCCCACGGCGCGAGCGGTTCCCGATGGCCAGAACGCGAACAACCCTAGCGCGACGGCGATCCGATAGCCCGAGAATCCCACGATCCCCAGCCCCACCGTGACCAGCGCCGCCACCTGGTCCAGAGTGCCGAACGGCGCCCAGGCGAGGCATACCGCCAGGGCGCCGATCGTCACGCTGATCGGATAGGCCAGGGGCCGGCCCGATCCGAAACTCACTTCAGGAAGCCAACTTTCGTGTAGTCCAGCGACGCGAGGCCCGCCGCGCCGTAATTGGCGAGATTGTCACGCACCGCCACGTTGCCGGTCGACTGCATCAGCGGCAGCGAGTGGCCCTCCTCGAAGACCTTGCGGTCGGCCTGATTAGCCAGTTCGATGGCCTTCTTCGGGTCGAGTTCGGAAATCGTCTGCTCGATCAGGGTATTGAGCTCGGGCGAGCCGATACGGCCGTAGTTGCCCTGCAGATCGTTCGGGTTGTAGCCGTAGATCTGGTTGAGGCTGCCGAGCGGGAACGGGTCACCCACCCACGACCACTGCGCCACATCGAAATCACCGGGCTGGATCACGTCGGTGAAAAAGCCCTTGCCGGACTTGGTCACGATGGTCAGCTTCACGCCGACCTGGGCCAGGTTCTGCTGGATGATCTGCGCCATCTGTACCCAGGTGTCCTGGTTGTACATGATGTCGCGGATCTCGAGCTTGCGGCCGTCCTTCTCGCGGACGTCGCCGTTGAGTTTCCAGCCGAGTGCGTCGAGTTCCTTGGCGGCGGCGGCCGGGTCGAAGCCGAGACTGTTGTCCTGGTAGCCGGTCTGGCCCTGGATGTAGATGTGGTTGTTGAGCGGCTTCGGGTCTTCGACCAGGCCGTTCTGGATCGCGGTGACGATGCCCTGCCGGTCGATGGCCTTCGAGATCGCCACCCGCAGTGCGGGATCCGACAGCACCGAGCCGGGCGCGCCATTGAACGTCAGGTGGTTCCAGCCGTTGCCCGGCGCCCGCCGGATGGCGACACCTACGGTGTTCTTCGCGGTCTTCAGTTCGTCCCGGGTGCCGAGGCCTGCCACGTCGATCTCGTTGTTCTGCAGCGCGGGCAGATCGGCGGACGCGTCGAGAACGCTGAAGGTCATGGTGTCGAGCTTCGGTGTGTCACCCCACCACTTCGGATTGCGGCCGAGCACGATCCGGCCTTGGCCACGGTCGGTGGACTGCACGACGAACGGCCCTGAGGTCAGGCCGATGGCATCGCCCTCACTCTTGTTGAACGCCTCCGGTGTCGCGGTGACCGATTTGGGGAACAGGAACGAGTTGCCCGCGAACTGGCCGCGCCATTCGGCGAAATGCTGCTTGAAGGTGATGACGGCTTGCCGGTCGTCGACGCCGCGCTCGACCTTTTCCACCCGGTCGAACCCGTTGTTGTTCGCGATCAGGAAGGATTTGTCGGCGCCGCTGAGCGCGTTCGCCTGGGATTGGATGTCTGCCCAGGTGATCGGGGTGCCGTCGGACCACACGGCTTTGGGGTTGATGGTGTAGGTGACCTGTTGGGGATCGGTCTTGGTGAGCTGGATATCGGTGAAGTAATCGGTATTGACCGAAAGCTGGCCCGCGGCATCGGTTCGGAACGCCCGCGGCATCAGCGGGCGTTCCACGCCGGCGATCTCGTAGTCGTTCCCGTCGTTGGACAGGGTGTTCCAGTTCGCGGGATACGCGGAGATGGACAGCCGCAGATTGCCGCCGTCGCGCAGATCAGCGACATCGTGGGGGTTGATGTCGTTGGTCGTGCCGACCGCGGCGACGGCCCCCTTTGGCGCACTGTCCTCGTCCGAGCCACACGCGGTGGTCACCAGGCCGACGGCGAGCAGGGGAACCGCGAAGAGGGTTACCGGTGAACGAAGCCGCACAGTTCGCTCCTTTCAGCAGACATGCTGCGTAGTTACTTCAGGAACCCGATCTTGGTGTAGTCGTAGGACGCCAGGCCGACCGCGCCGAAGTTCGCCAGATTGTCGCGAACAGCGACATTCCCCGGCGATTGCGTGAGCGGCAGTGAGTGCCCTTCCTCGAAGACCTTACGGTCGACCTGATTGGCCAGTTCGATGGCCTTCTTCGGGTCGAGTTCGGACACCGTCTGTTCGATCAGGTCGTTGAGTTCGGGCGAGCCGACGCGACCGTAATTGCCCTGCAGATCGTTCGGGTTGTAGCCGTAGATCTGGAACAGACTGCTGAGCGGGAATGGGTCGCCCAGCCACGTCCATTGGCCGACATCGAAATTACCCGGCTGCATCACATCGGTGAAAAGGCCTGCGCCAGGCTTGGTTTCGATATTCAGCTTGACGCCGATCTGGGCCAGGTTCTGCTGGATGATCTGCGCGATCTGTACCCAGACGTCCTGGTTGTACATGACGTCGCGGATCTCCAGCTTGCGGCCGTCCTTCTCCCGGACGTCGCCATTGAGCTTCCAGCCGAGCGCGTCGAGTTCCTTGGCGGCTGCGGCCGGATCGAACGGGAGGCTGTTGTCCTGGTAGCCCTCCTGGCCGTTCAGGTAGATGTGATTGTTCAGCGGTTTCGGGTTCTCCACCAGGCCGTTCTGCGTCGCGGTGGCGATGGCCTGGCGGTCGATCGCCTTCGAGATAGCCACCCGCACACCGGCATCGGCCAGCAGCGAGCCCGGCGCACCGTTGAAGGTGAAGTGCGACCAACTGTTGCCCGGTGCGCGCCGGATCGCGACGCCCGGCGTGTTCTTGGCGGTCTTCAGCTCGTCCCTGCTGGCCAGGCCGACCGCGTCGATCTCGTTGTTCTGCAGCGCGGGCAGCAATGCCTCGTTGGCGAGGACGCTGAAAGTAAGCGTGTCGAGCTTCGGCTTGTCACCCCACCACTTCGGGTTGTGGCCGAGGACGACACGGCCCTGGGCCCGGTCGACGGACTGGACCAGGAACGGTCCCGCTGTCGTCGTAATGCCCTGCAGCTGGCTCTTGTTGAATGCCTCAGCCGTCCCGGTGACCGATTTGGGGTACAGGAAAGCGTTGCCCGCGAACTGTCCCCGCCAATCGGCATAGTGCTTCTTGAAGGTGATGATCGCCTGCCGATCATCGACACCGCGTTCGACCTTCTCCACCCGGTCGAACCCGTTGTTGATCGCGATCAAGAAGGACTTGTCCGCGCCACTGAGCGCGTTCGCCTGGGCTTGGATGTCTTCCCAGCTGATCGGGGTGCCGTCGGACCAGACCGCTTTGGGGTTGATCGTGTAGGTGACCTGCTGAGGGTCGGCCTTGGTGAGCTGGACGTCGGTAAAGAAGTCGGTGTTCACCGAAAGCCCGGCTGCCGCATTGGTTCTGAAGGCGCGCGGCATGATCGGCCGAAGCAGGGCTGCGGTATCGCCGTCGTTGCCGTCGTTGTGCAGGCCGTTCCAGTTCTGCGGCAGCGCGCTGAGCGAGAGCCGCAGATTGCCGCCGTCACGCAACTCGCTGACATCCTTCGGGTTGATGTCGTTGGTGGTGCCGACCGCGTCGGTGGAACCCGCCGGTGCGCTGGTGTCGTCGGAGCTACATCCGCCCGCGATCAGGCCGATGGCGAGTAGGGGAATCGCCAGTCGCGTTGTCAATGAACGAATCCGCATGGTCCGCTCCTTCTCGCAGGGGGCTGCGTAGTTACTTCAGAAAGCCGATTGTGGTGTAGCCGAAGGACCTGCGCCCGGGTTTTGCCCAGCGTGATGCCGACCTTCGGCTCGGTTGTCGCGGCATCGCGATCTCCTGCTATCGGCCCACGGCCGGAACCGGCACCGCGTCGATCAGCGCGCGGGTGTACCAGTGTTCTGGGTTGGCGAAGATTTGTTCCGCCGGACCGGATTCGACGATCTTGCCGTGGTACATCACCGCGATGTCGTGGGCCAGGTTGCGCACCACGGACAGGTCGTGCGAGACGAACAGGAAGGACAGACCGCGTTCGATCTGCAAGTCGCGCAACAGGTTCAGCACGCCCGCCTGGATGGAGACGTCCAGCGAGGACACCGGCTCGTCGAGGACGAGGATCTCCGGGTCCAGCGCGAGCGCGCGGGCGATGCTGACGCGCTGCTTCTGGCCGCCGGAGAAGTCGGCGGGATAACGCTCGGCGTGATCGCGGCGCAGACCGACCTGTTCGAGCAGTTCCGGTACCCGGCGGCCGATCTCGTCGCGCGAGCGGCCGTCGATGCGCAGCGGCTCGGCCAGCACGTCGAAGATGGGCAGGCGTGGATCGAGCGACGCGGTCGGATCCTGGAAGACGATCTGCATCTTCCGGCGGATCTCCCGCCGCTGTGCCTTGGTCAAGGTCGCGACATCGCGGCCCATGATCTCGACCGTGCCCGATTCCGGCTGGACCAGGTCGAGTATCTGACTCAACGTGGTGGATTTGCCGGAACCGGACTCGCCGACCAAGGCCAGCGTGCGGCCTGCGCGCACCTCGAAGCTGATGCCGTCGACCGCGCGGACCTCGCCCTTGCGGCGCTTGAACAGGATGCCCGAGGTGATCGGGAAGGTCTTCACCAACTCCGAAACTCGAAGCACCACTCGGTCACTGACCTCGGCCTCGGCCCTCGGCTCGGTGACCTCCTGCCGATAGGCCTCGAACAGCTCGTCGCTGCCGACCTCCGCGGTGCGGATGCAGGCGGCGGCGTGCCCGGGGTTGGTCTTCTCCAACGGCGGCTCGGCGACCCGGCATTCATCGATCGCGATCGGGCAGCGCGGCACGAACGAGCAGCCCGGCGGCAGCGCGTGCATGGCGGGCGGCGCGCCGACGATCGGGATCAGCGGCTGGCGCGCCGGCCGGTCCATCCGCGGGATGGAGCCGAGCAGACCCACCGTGTACGGCATCCGAGGCGCGCTGAAAAGTTCCGTGGTGGTGGCCGTTTCGACGATTTTCCCGGCGTACATCACTGCTACCCGGTCGGCCAGGGTGGCGGCGATACCCATGTCGTGGGTGATCATGATGACGCCCGCGCCGGTGATATCGCGCGCTTTACGCAGCAGGTTCAGGATCTGCGCCTGCACCGTGACGTCGAGCGCGGTGGTCGGCTCGTCGCAGATGATCAGCGCGGGATCGTTGGCGATCGCCATGGCGATGACCACGCGCTGACGCATACCGCCGGAGAATTCGTGCGGAAAAGCCTTGGCGCGCACCTCGGGTTCCTCGATGCCGACCAGGTCTAGCAGCTCGATCGCGCGCGCTGCCGCCTCCGACCGGTTCATCTTGCCGTGTGCCAGCAGGGCCTCGGCGATCTGCTCGCCGACCCGATACACCGGGGTCAGCGCCGAGAGCGGGTCCTGGAACACCATGCTGATGGAACTGCCACGCAGCCTGGACAATTCGCGATCGCCGAGGCCGAGCAGTTCGCGGCCGCGCAACCGGATGGAGCCGCCGATCCTGGCTTGCTCGGGCAGCAGCCCGATCACCGCGAGCGAGGACACCGACTTGCCGGAACCGGATTCGCCGACGATGGCCAGCACCTCGCCGTCGGACACGGTGTAGTTGACCCCGCGCACGGCGTCGATGCGGCCCTCCTCGCTGGGGAAGGAGACGCGCAGGTCGGTGACCTCCAGCAACGGTGCGGTGAAGCTCTTTTCGACCGCGACCTTCTCGATGGGGTCTGCGCCCGTCATACCTTCGCCTTCTTCTTCGAGCGCGCCCGCTTGGCGCTGGGATCGAACGCGTCGCGCAGACCGTCACCGACCAGGTTGGCGCACAACACGATGGTGATCAGCAGGCCACCCGCGAACAGGAACAGCCACGGAAAGGTCAGCGCCGACTTGGTGCCCGACGCGATCAGCGAGCCGAGCGAGACGTCCGGCGGCTGCACACCGAAACCGAAGAAGCTGAGCCCGGTTTCGGCCGTGATGGCCCCGCCGACCGTCAGCGTGGTGTCGATGATCAGGATCGAGGCGATGTTCGGCAGGATGTGACGGACGATGACCGTGCGTGTCGACGCGCCCATGTAGCGTGCGGCCCGGACGAATTCGCGGTCCCGCAGACTGAGCGTCATACCGCGCACCATGCGCGCGCTGATCATCCAGCCGAAGAGACTCAGCAGCAGGATCAGGAGCAGGATCGAACCGTTGCCCTTGGTCCGCGGCGCGAACAGCGCGACGATGATGAAGGTCGGCACCACCAGCAGCAGGTCGACCAGCCACATGATCGCCCGGTCGGTCCAGCCACCGAGCATCCCGGCCGTCGCGCCCGCCGTCGCGGCGATGGTGGTGGAGATGAGCGCGACGCACAGGCCGATCAGCATCGACTTCTGCATGCCGTGCAGGGTTTGGGCGAGCACGTCCTGCCCGATCTGGGTGGTACCGAACGGATGTCTGCCGCTCGGCGGCTTCAGCAGGGCGGTGTAATCCAGCTGCTGGTAGTCGTACTTCAGCAGGGGCGGCAACGCGTAGCAGGCGATGAAGAGCAGGATCAGGATCGCCGCGCTGATCACCGCGGGTTTGTTGCGCAGGAACCGGCGCAGGACCAGCTTGCTCCGGCCCGCCGCGGCGGGCTCGGGTGCGCCTTGGACGATGATTTCGGCTTCGGTCATCGCACACGCACCCGGGGATCGAGAATAGCCAGCGTGATGTCGGCGAGCAGGCCGGACACCAGCACCACCAGCCCGGAGAACGCGGTCACCGTGACCACCGGGTACAGATCCTGGGCACTGATCGAATCGATCAGCCACTCACCGACCCCGTGCCAGCCGAAGATCTTCTCGGTGAACGTCGCGCCGGTGATGAGACCGAGCAGGCTGTAGGCGAACAGCGTCGCCATCGGGATCAGCGCGGTGCGCAGGCCGTGCTTGTACAACGCCTTGCTGCGGGTCAGGCCCTTAGCGCGGGCGGTGCGAATGAAATCGCTCTGCAGCACGTCGAGCATCGCGTTGCGCTGGTAGCGGCTGAAACTCGCCATGCCGACGAGGGCGAGACCGGCCGTCGGCAGCACCAGGTGCTGCAGCCGGTCGAGTAGTTGCGGCCAGAAACCACCGATCCGGTTCGCCGAGGTCTCCCCGGTGTAGAGGAATATCTGCGATCCGGTGAGCGAATTGATTTCCAGCGCACCATATTTCAAGAGTGTCGCCAACAGGAACACTGGCGTACTGAGTACCAGCAGCGAGATGATCGTGGTGAAGTAATCACTGAATTTGTACTGCCTGATCGCACCGGCGGCACCGATCAAGACGCCGAGCACGGTGCCGACAAGCGAACCGATGATCAGCAGCCGCAGGCTCACCGAGACCCGGCGCGGCAGTTCCGCACTCACCGGCTGCCCGGCGAGGGTCTTCCCGAAATCTCCTTGCGGTATCCCTTTCAACCAGGTGATATAGCGCTGCGGGATCGGGTCGTTGAGGTGTAATTCCTCAGCTTTGGCATCGATCACCGCCTGGGGCGGGCGCGGATTGCGTTGTTCCAGACTGTCCAGCGGGCGAAACGTCAGCGACGCCAAGCTGAAGGTCAGGAACGACGCCAGCAGCAACAGCACGACATAGTGAAGCGCGCGTCGTAGCAGGAAGCCGGTCATCAGTCCTCATGGTCTTTCGGCTGGACGGACCAGCGTCGAGTATTAGCCCCTGATCATAAGGACGAAGACCCGAGCGCGCGTGTCACGCGGGGCTCGGGCATGTCCTTTATTCTTGCGGCACATGTGTGCGCGGTCGGTGCGACGCGACGAAGGGGGAGTCATGAGGACGTGTCAGCGAATGAAACTAAGGCACAACACGCTTTTGCGAACGATGGAGCCGAATGTCGGCAAGGGGGACTTGTGAGTAATCCGCAATATCCGGGTGGGTACAACCCGTATCCGGCGTATTCGGCCGGAATGTCGGCGCCGAGCGGGGCCACCGCGATCACCGCGGGGGTGCTGGCGGCGGTCGGTGCGGTCGGCGAATTGTTCGGCGGCGGAATGAGTTTGGCGTTCGGGTTCATCGGTTCACGACTCGCTGAATACGACACGACTGGGCTGTTCTCCCAAGATTGGTATCAGACCTGGGCCATCGTGTCCGGTGCGCTCGGGCTGGTGATCGCGGTCGTGCTCGGGGTTGGCGCGGTCGCCCTGTTCAGCAGGAAATCATTCGGCCGGATGCTCATTGTCGTCGGCTGTGTCGCGGTGATCGTCACCGGAATCGTCGGGTCGGTGCTCTTCCACTCCCTCGGCACCACCTCGAACAGTTTGAGCTCCATCAGTGGGGGGATCGGCGGCCTGCTGGGTCTGATCTTCCCGATCGCAACGGTGATCCTCGCCCTACTTCCCGCGACCAGCCGCTGGTTGGCGCACACCCCGGTCGCCGCAGCCCCGCAGCCGTACGGCTACCCCTATCCCGGCGCGCCGCAGCCCGCTCAGGCTTGGCCGCCCATGCAGCCGGGAGCCGCCGCTCAGATCGATGGGCAGCAGCCGCAAGCCGCCTGGGGGCAGCCCACTCCGGCCTGGCCGCCTGTGCAGCCGGGCACCGCGGCAGGCCCTGGCCAGGTCGAACGGCAGCAGACGCCGGTTCCGCAGAGCCAGCCCGGACCGGGCTGGCAGCAGCCGGGACCAGCCGGTGGTGTTGCGCTCGCTGGTCAGGCCTCATGGCAGCAGACGCCAGCCAGCAGCCCGCCCGCGCAACCTGGTCAGACCTGGCCGCAACCCGCTGCCGCGGGAGCCACTGACGAGGCCGACAAGCAGTCGGCCGCACCGCAACCCATGTGGGGCGCGTCCGCACAGCCAGGCCTCTCGGCACCGGATCAGCTGGGCGGGCCGCCACCGGCGCCACAATCCTCAGGTGCGCACCCGGGTGCCGCAATGCCGAACGATCAAGCCGCATGGCCGCCGTCCGAACGCCCCGCGGCCTGGGGCGCACCCGCTGCCGTCGGACGCGACGATGAGACGGTGCTGCGGCCACCATCGTCCACTCCCGCCGTCCCACCACTACCCTCGGATGACACTCCTTGGCGTCCGCCGCAGGGGTAGCCGCGAGGCATCGCGTGGTCTTCGGGGACCACTTCTTGGGTGATATTCCCGCCACTGCGAGACGGTTTGTTCGGCCGCCGAATGCGGCCTCGCCGTCTGCTCCGCAGTCTCGTCGCAGCCTGCGGGTGACTCCGCTCGGCGTCCGCCGCGAGGGCATCGCTTGGTCGTCAAGGCGACCTTCCTGGCGATACCCCCGCCACAGCTAGACGGTTGTCCGGCAGGATGGAATAGGTGACCTTCTTGCACCTGCCCAAGCCGAAGATGGTGGCGACCGACGTCGACGGCACCCTCATCGATCACGATGAGCGGGTCACCGCGCGCACCAAGGCCGCGGTGGACGCGCTGATCGGCGACGGTGTGCCGTTCGTGCTCGCCACCGGACGCCCGCCACGCTGGATCGATCCGGTCGTCGACGGGCTCGGCTACGCGCCGCTGTGCGTGTGCGGCAACGGGGCGGTCATCTATGACAGCGCCACAGATCGGGTGCTGGCCAGCATGACGTTGGACGTGCCGACCCTGTCCTGGATCGCGGATGTGGCCGAGGAGGCGCTGCCCGGGTGCGGGCTCGCCGCCGAACGGGTCGGCGAAAGCGCACACGACGCGGTCACCCCGCAGTTCGTGAGCTCCCCGCTGTACGAGCACGCCTGGCTGAACCCGGACGACACCACGGTGGCCCGCCACGAGGTCATCGACGCGCCGGCGATCAAGATGCTGATCCGACTACCCGGCGCGCGCAGTTCCGACATGCGCGCGGTGCTTGCCCCGGTGCTCGGCGAGCGCGCCGACATCACCTACTCCACCGAGCACGGACTGATCGAGCTCTCCGCACCCGGCGTCACCAAGGCGTCCGGCCTGGCGATCGTCGCCCAGCGCCTCGGCGTCGAGTCCGCGAACATCGTCGCGTTCGGCGACATGCCCAACGACGTCCCGATGCTCACCATGGCTGGCCACGGCGTCGCGATGGCCAACGCCCACCCCGAAGCCAAAGCCGCCGCCAACGAGGTCGCCGAATCCAACTCCGACGACGGCGTCGCCCGCATCCTCGAACGCTGGTGGATCTGATCGAGGCCCCGCGCGCGAATTCACCTGCCGCGCAAGGAATTGCCAGCTGGTTCACGCGCAGCACGTCAGAAGGTGCGCGGCGCGATTTTGCGAGCGACCGTGCCGCCTCGGGTTGGGGCGTGCGCAAACCCGAGGCACCGTGTCGGTACGGGTTGCCGTCGCGCGCGAATTCGATTGGTGTGCAACAGCTTGCCAGCCAGTGTGTGCGGTAGGCGAGAAGGTGCCGTGCCGTGAACGTGATCGGAGCCCGCAGCCGTTGATGGATCACGGCGGCGAGCCCCGAGTGGGTTGGTATCGGGTCAGCCTGCTGGTTCGGGGGCGGGGGTTGGGAGGAAATCTTCGGGGGCCGGGAAGTGGAGAGCGTCGGGTGACGGGGATGGGAGGTCGGCGGGGGCCGGTGGTTCTACTGGAGCGGGGGCCGGAACCGCAGCGGGACTGGAGGATTCGGCGGGAGCCGGTGCCGGCGCGGCGGCCGGTGCGGGCGCGGGCCGGGTCGCGTCCTGCTGGTGGGTGTCGTTGTAGGTCTTCCACACGGTGGTGACGATGCCGGTCACCTGGTTGAGAATCAGTGAGCCGTATTGGAAGTCCGAGCGCTGGCCGTTCGGGACGTTGTAGGCGTCGCTGGTCGGGAGGCCGAGCACGCCTGCGTCGCCGCCGAGCTGCAGGAAGCGGTCGAGGATCTTGCCGAGCACCTCGATGACCTTGCCGTCCGGCGCGGTGTAGACGTAGCCATTGGCGAACTTCGCGTACTGCTGGCCCTGCGCGGCGGGCATCGGCTCGGTCTGGACGGCGCCGAGCGGTCCATGGGGACCGCCGTTGTCCGCCCAGTGCTTGGCGATGGGGTTCTCGTTCACCATGCCGAGCAGTTTCTTGGTGAGTGCGGCAAGCGTGGAGAGGTCGGGCTTGTTGCGCGGTGCGGCCTGCGGGGTTGGGCTGTTCGCGGCGCCGTCGGTGCCGGTCCCGTTGTTCGTGTTGCTGTCGGTGCCGTCGCCGTTTCCGTTGTTCGCGAGGACGGCGCCGCCCGCGACACTCGCGGCGATTTCGCGAATTCGATCCATTTGCTCATAGGCGGCGTCGCCGGGGCAGGTGGTGTTGCCGACGTCGCGGTGGGCGAACACGATCGGCAGGTTCACCGCCTGGCCCATGGCGTACGAGGTGTACTCCGTGCCCTCGGAGTACATGACGGTTTTGCCGATCGGGTTGAGATGGGCGATCTTGGCGCGCCAGCCGATGAAGTTGCCGATCGCCTCGATCGACTCCTCGGTGGGCGGGTCGACGGTGTAGTTGCCCATCAGCGCGACACCCGCGGTGTTCTCGTTGAAACCGCCCGCGTGCGCGCCCTGCACCGCGCGGTCGAGTCCGCCCGCGCGGCCCTCGAAGATCTGGCCGTACTTGTCGACCAGCGCGTTGTAGCCGATGTCGCACCAGCCCAGCGTTTGCGCGTGATAGGTGTAGATCGCGCGGACGATGCCCGCGGACTCTTCCGGGGTGTAGTCGTTGCGGCCCGCGGTGTGATGCACGGTGATGCCGCCGAGGCCGTCCTTGCCGGGACCGTCGTCGTAGGTGGGTTCTTCGCAGCGGATGCTCTCGTCGGCGCCCCAGCCCTCGCGGGAGATCACCTTGGGCCCGCCGCCGGGCGCGGGCGCGGCGACCTTGTGCAGCGCCCCGTCGATGGCGCCGCGACCCGGATCGATGAGCACGGCGGTCAGGTCGATGCCCGACATCTGCGCGGGATCGTCCGAGCGCGGTGCGGGCTGGGCCGGTGCGCCGGTGTCCGGTGCCGTCGTGGCGGCGTTCTTGCGGGTGACCAGCATCTGCACGGCGTTGGTTGTGCCGACGTAGAGCGGCTCGGTGCCGGTCTTGCCGCCTGCCGCGGCGCGGTCGGTGCGGCGGGTGTCCACCGGTTCGGTGTTGAACCAGGGTCCCCAGCTGCCGTCGGGTTGGCGGGCGCGCAGCGTTGCCTTGGTGTTCGTCAGATCGGCGGCCGTGAGGGCGACGACGCTGAAGGGGGTGTCCCGGGAAAGCTCCTTGACCTGCGCGCCGACCTGGTCGGCCAGTTCGGGCGGGACCGCGCCCGGAGCCAGCGCGGGCGTGTCGGGGGTGGTGCCCGGTTCGAGTCGGCCGGGATCGGCGATGAAACGGGTGCCGCTTTGAGCGGATGGAGCGGGTGCCGGTGCGGTCTGTCCGGCATTAGGGACCTGGCCCGGAATGGTGTTTTGACTCGGCGCGGTGACCGACCCCGGGAGAGAGTGCTGCGTCGGCGCGGTGACCGGCCCGGGGAGGGAATTCTGCGTCGGCGCGGCGGCCTGGCCAGGAATTACGTTCTGGCCTGGCGTTATAGCCTGCCCCGGAATGGTCGCCTGACCCGGAATGCTGTTTTGATTGGGCGCAGTCGCCTGCCCGGGAAAACTGTGCTGACTTGGCGCGGCGGCTTGCCCGGGAAATGGTGTTTGCCCTGGCGCGAGGCCTTGCCCGGGAGTGGCGTTCGATCCAGGTGTGGTGCTCTGACCTGGCGCGCTCTGCTGGCCGGGAGTGGCCGGATGGGGACCATTCAACTTCGGTAGCGGAATTTCTTTGGGTAGCTGCACACCCGGCGGCAGCGGTAGTCCATCCGGAATGGGAATGGACGCTGGTAGCGGCAGCATGCGCAGATCCGACAGGTGCAGATCCGGTAGATCCAATCCGGTGAGTTCGCGCAGCGGAAGCACGATGTCGGGCGCCGAGTTCAGCACGACCTCGGCCAGCTGCGCCGGTACGGCGGCGAGCTCGGAGCCGGTGGTCGCGCGATAGTCGGGCGAGTCGCTCATCGTGAGCGCCGCGAGCGGGGCCGCTACCGCAAGGGTGGTGACAACCGGGAGGACGTAGGAACGTTTCGGTTTGCGGTAGGGCACGAGCGTCTCCATTCAGGTCGAACCAGTGATCGTGTGCCAAAACCAGGGTTGCTTCCTGATGTATCAACGATCACAATAGTCACAACTGTCACATATCTAAACCTCTGGTTGAGGATTATGTGATTGCTCGAATGTAGCTCTCGGAATGCGGCCGGATGGAACGACATGCCGACAGGTATCCAATCCGCCCGGCCCCGGAATACCGTGGGAGTGAACGGATGCGACGTCACAAAGCACCGGAACGAAAGAGCACGGGGGGAGCACAAATGCGGGTGAAATTCGCGCGCAGAGCAAAACGAGCGGCACGCCGGGGGCAGCGCCGGCGCGGGCCGGGACAACCTGCGCTATCCGTGCGTTCGGTGCTGGTCACCGGTGGTGCGACGCTGACGGTCGGTGCCGTGCTGGTGCTGTGGGCGTGGCCGGGGGACACGCCGTATCGGACGGTGGCGGGACCGGGCCACGGGCGCGGGATGAGTCAGTTGGGGGCGTTGGCGAACGCGCAGGAGGGGCAGACCGCGGAAAACATCCTCGCGCACTATTACCCCGGCGCCACCCTCGGCACCGTTCCGGCAAACACCGTGGCGATCCGGCTCACCGCCCAGGACGACGCCACCCTGGACACCTTCGCGGGCGCCGGTCTTCGCGTCGCCGGTCAACTGGTCGAGGCCGGGCAGGCCGCGCATCTCACCCCGCTGCCCACCGGCGGCGCGAACGTGGTGGTGACGGTCGGCTGCGACGGCGACGTGCTGTGGCAGGCGGCCACCGACGACCCGTGGGTCTATCCGATCGACCCGGGACCGAACCGTCCCGCCGCCGAAAACCTGACCCTCTGCGGTGGTTCGGCGTATCGCGGTGCGCTCGGGGTGGCGACGGAGAACGGCGCGGCACGCACCGTCAACCGCGTCGACGTGGAGGACTACCTGCTGGGTGTGATCCCGGCCGAGGTGCAGGCCAACTGGGCGGACAAGGGTGGGGTCGAAGCCTTGCGCGCGCAAGCGATCGCCGCCCGCTCGTATGTCCTTGCCGAGCACCGTTTTCCGTTCGCGCAAAGTTGTGACACCACCGACTGCCAGGCGTATCCCGGTACGGCGAAGGAGGATCCGCGCGCGGCCGCCGCCGTCGCGTCCACCGCGGGGACCGTGCTGCTGCGCGACGGGCGAATCCTGCGGTCGGAGTACTCCTCCGCGCCCGGCGGTGGCGAACCTGCCGACATCTACACCTTCGAGGTGGGGCCCGCGCTGAGCGATCTCGCGCCCACTGTGCCGACCGCACCGGTGGATACGCGCACGAAGGTCGCGGTCGGCGAATCACCGATCGATGTCGAATACCGCCGGATCGGCGGCGCGGCAAGCAAAGTCGGCCAGCCCCTTGGCCCGGAGATGGCGTTGCCGCAGAACGCGGGCAGGTATCGGATGTTCACCAACGGGGTCATCATCTCGACAGCCACCCTCGGCACACAGGTTGTCGACTTCACGACCTTGCTGCAGCTGGTACCCGATCCGCCGACACCGAAGAACGGCCCATCGAACGCGAGCGTGCCGCCCGCCCCTTCGGGTGCGGTTGTGCCAGAGCAGGTTCCGCCAGCGCCGGGGGCCGGGTCGCCCGGTGCCATCGCACCGCCGGTGCCGTCGGCCGGCAGTGTTCCGCCGGTGCCCGGGCCTGCGCCGTCCGGCATCGCGGCGCCGGTGCCGTCAACTGCGAGTGTTCCGCCAGCGCCTGGGGCCGCATCAACTGGTGTCGTGATACCGCCGGTCCCACCAACTGGAAGCGTTCCGCCGACGCCTGAACCGGTGCCTTCGGATGCCAACGCAACGCCTGAGTCCCCGCCTGCAAGCGTGTCGTCCGCGCCGTCGGGTGCTGTTGTGCCAGAGCAGGTTCCGCCAGCGCCTGAGGCGAGGTCGCCCGGCGCCATCGCGCTGCCGGTGCCGTCGGTCGGGAGTGTTGCGCCGGTGTCCGAGGCTGCGGCATCTGGTGGCATCGCGCTGCCGCTCCCGTCGGTCGGGAGTGTTCCGCCGGTGTCCGAGGCTGCGGCATCAGGTGCCATCGCGTCGCCGATGCCGTCGGTCGGGAGTGTTCCGACGGCGTCTGAACCGGCGCCATCGGATGCCAACGCAACGCCTGAGTCCGCGCCGCCTGCGATTGTGCCGTCCGCGCGGTCGGGTGTGGCTGTGCCAGCGCAGGTTCCGCCAATGGTCGAGGCCGCGCCGCCCGGTGCCATCGCACCACCGGTGCCGTCAGCTGCGAGTGTTCCGCCAGCGCCCGACGCTGCGTCATCTGGTGGCATCGGGGCGCCGATGCCGTCGGTCGGGAGTGTTCCGATGGCGTCTGGACCAGTGTCATCGGATGCCAATGTGATGCCTGAGGCCGTATCTCCTTTGAGTGTGTCGCCTGAGGTCAGCGGAGCGCCTGTGTCCGAGTGGATTCCGTCTCGTGCGAGCGTTTCGTCGGTGATTGGGTCCGCGCGGTTGGCCGGTATCGGAGTGCTTGTCTCCGAGTCGGTTCCGTCTGGTGGGAGCTCGGTGGCCGCGCCGGTTTCGTCCGTCGCGGGGGTGCCGCCCGCCTCGGCTGATGTCAGCGCAGTGCGTGGTGGCGAGCTGATTCCTGCCGATGTGGATGTGCCGTCGGGAGACGAGTCCGAGCCGTCGGGTGCCGACGAGCCCTCGGTGCCGGAGACTGCGCAGACCGGTGTCAGCACGTTGCCGGTGCCCGAGGCGGTGCCGTCCGGGGTGGGTGTGCCGCCTGTGTTCGAGTCCGCGCCGCCGGTCGGCTTCGTGCCGCCCGTCAATTCGGCGTCGCCCGGGAGCACGGTCGCGCCGACGACCGCGGCTACGCCGACACCGCGTCCGACGCCGGGGATTCCGATCCCGTCGGGAAACGCTGCGACACGGCGGTGAGGGCGGTCTAGGCGGACAATTCTCGTTGCGCTGCAACGATATAAGCACGCTTGGCGTCGAAAGCGTCCGGCTAGACCGGGCTTACCGCATACCCCGGCTCAGCCCACTACTTCATCCCCCAGCGATTGCGCCAGCGTCCGCAACAACCCCGCGAGCTGCGCACGCGATTCCATGTTCAACGCCGCGAGTATCCGCTGCTCGTTCTCCATATGCTTCGGCAGCAGGTCGTCGATCATCTGACGACCGGCAGGGGTGAGCCGGACCCGGATTACTCTGCGGTCTTCCGGGCACGGCATGCGCTCGACCAACCCCTTGGCCACCAGCCGGTCGATCCGGTTGGTGATCGCGCCGGAGGTCACCATCGCCACCTTGATCAGCGCGCCCGCGGTGAGGCCCGCGTCGCCGCCGGAACGGCGCAGCGTGGCGAGCACGTCGAACTCCCAGAATTCGATCCCGAACTCGTTGAAGAAGTGCTTGAGCTCCTGCTCGAAGAGGCGCGACAACCGTTGGATGCGGCCGATCACGGCCATCGGCGAGACGTCGACCTCCGGCCGCTCCCGATTCCAGTGCTGGATGAACAGGTCCACCGCGTCCGCCATGGCCGCTCCTCTCTACATTGAGAATCTTAACATTGATCTACTTGACGTTGAGGTACCCGGACGGGTAGATATTTCAACGTTGAGATTATCAATGAGGAGCGAACGACATGACCACAAGCACCACCCCGCGCACCGGAAACTCGTACGCGGGCACCCTGGCGCTCACCGCCCTCACTCCGATCGTCTGGGGCTCCACCTACGCCATCACCACCGAGTTCCTGCCGCCGGACCGCCCGCTGTTCACCGCGCTCATGCGCGCACTGCCCGCCGGCCTGGCGCTGCTCGCCATCACCAGGGTGCTGCCGCGCGGCCGCTGGATCGGCCGGGCCGCCGCGCTCGGCATGCTGAACATCGGTGCCTTCTTCCCGTTGCTGTTCCTCGCCGCGTACCGGCTGCCCGGCGGTGTGGCCGGCGTGCTCGGCGCGGTCGCGCCGATGTTCGCGCTCGGCCTGGCCACCGTCGTGCTCGCCGAGAAACCCAACGGGCGCAAGGTGTTTGCCGGCCTGATCGGCGTCTTCGGCGTCGCGCTCGTAGTGCTGCGGGCCAATGCGCAACTCGACACCGTCGGCGTCATCGCCGGACTCGGCGGCGCCGCGTCCATGGCGGCGGGCACCGTGCTCACCCAGCGGTGGGGTCGGCCTGCGGGCGTCGGCCCGCTCGCGCTGACCGGCTGGCAGCTCACCGCCGGTGGTCTGTTCATCCTGCCGCTCGCCCTGCTGATCGAGGGTGCGCCGCCCGCGCTGGACGCCGACGCGATCGGTGGCTACCTGTACATCGGCATCGTCGGCACCGCGGCGGCCTACTGGCTCTGGTTCCGCGGGATCTCCAAGGTGCCCGCCACCTCGGTGGCCTTCCTCGGGCTGCTGAGCCCGGTGTCGGCGGCCGTGATCGGCTGGATCGCGTTCGGTCAGGCGCTCAGCCCGCTACAGCTGATCGGCCTGGTCATCGCGCTGGCCGGCACGGTGTTCGGTCAAATGGCGGGTAAACCGAAGGCGGCCACTGTCGCGGAAGCGGCCGCGCCCGTCCCGGCGGCCGCGCGCTGAGCTGTCGAAAAAGGGGGTTGACCTTGACGTAACGTCAAGTTGCATGCTGGTTACACCGACGAGATGAGAAGGGAGAACAGGTCGTGAGCACCGAATGGTCAATCCAGGATCTGGCCAAGGCGGCCGGTACCACCAGCCGCACGCTGCGCCACTACGGCCAGCTCGGACTACTGCCGCCGAGCCGGATCGGCACCAACGGATATCGCTACTACGACCAGGACTCCCTGCTGCGGTTGCAACGCATCCTGCTGCTGCGAGAACTCGGCCTCGGCCTCCCGGTCATCGCCGAAGTCCTTGCCGGAGAACGGGACACCGGTACCGCACTGCGCACGCACCTGGAACTGCTTCGGCAGGAACAGGATCGGATCCGGCGCCAGATCTCTTCGGTGCAAACCACACTGCAGAAGACGGAAAGAGGTGAACAACTCATGGCCGCAGAAGTTTTCGACGGCTTCGACCACACTCAGTACAAGGATGAGGTGATCGAACGCTGGGGCAAGGACGCCTACGAAAGCGGCGACAAGTGGTGGCGCTCGATGAGCGAGGCGCAGAAGAAGGCGCACTTCCAGACCCATCTGGACATCGCCGCCGACTACGGCAGGGCACACGCCGCCGGGCTGACCCCCGACAGCGCCGAGGTGCAGGCCATCGTCGCCAGGCACCGTGCCTGGATCGGTGACGGCTGGCAGGGCAAGGCCGTGCTGAAGGAGGCCTTCATCGGCCTCGGCGAGATGTACGTCGCGGACCCGCGGTTCGGGGCCAACTACGACGTGCACGGCGCGGGCACCGTGGAGTTCGTCCGCGACGCCATGAAGGTCTACGCCGAAACACAGCTGTAGATCGCGCCCAACACCCGGCCGGTACGCATACTGAATGCGTGCCGGCCGTCGGCGGAGAGAGGGCATCCGAGCAATGACATACGCCAGTGAGAGTCGGCAGGCGCCTGCGGCGCCGAGCGGGGTGGTCGCGACCACCGCGGCAGTGCTGGCCTTGTTCGTCGGGCTGTGCAACATGTGGGGCGAACGAACCGTACTGAACGCCCTGCGCGACGGCCCGCACATCGACAAATCCTTCGCCGCCTTCTCGACGCTCGGCGCGTTACTCGCCGCGATCGCCCTGATCTACGGCGCCGTCCAATTGCTCCGCCGCGACGAGACCGCCCGCTATATCCTCATCCTCACCTCGGGCCTGCTGACCGCCGTCGCCCTCGTCGCCCTCGTCTGCGCGCTCTTCGGTTACCAGCCCGACTACGGCATCGACTGGCTCCCCGAGCAGCGGCGGTCACTCGAAATCCTCAACGGCAATTTCGACGGCCTGGTCGGTACCTTGACCGCCCTGCTGCATCGCGAGTGGATCGCCTCGCTGACCGCCGCGGTCCTGCCCTTGGCCGTCTTCCTGCTGGCCTCCTCCGGCCTCACCACTCGCTGGGTCGCCTACCAGCCACCCCGCCCGTATCTCGAAACCGCCGATAGCGAAACGACTTTCGCCGCCATCGACACATAACCCCTTTGTGGGCGACAAAGATCCGCGCCGATGTACTCGGCCGCTCGCCGGAGATCGCGTCCTTCGCCTTACGGGCGCGGGGGCGAGTGCATGGCCAGGTTCTCCCTCGGGGCCCCGGCCGACCCGACATGCTCGATCGCGTCGCGTCTCGCGCCGAACCGCTGAGGCTATAAAGCCCTCATGGCCGTCAAGTCCACTATCGGCAAACTTCCGGCGAAATCGGGATGGCTCTGGCACGAAAACGTGCGTGGACCCGGTCTCGTGATGTGCCCCGCACGACTCCACCCAGACCCCGCGCGGACTTCCGATACTCTGGGCTCCCGTGACCGTCGCATCGTCCCCGGGTAACTCCGCCAACTCCACCTCACAGTTCGATCTGATCGTCGTCGGCTCCGGATTCTTCGGGCTGACCGTCGCCGAACGCGCCGCTACCGAGCTCGGTAAACGCGTGCTGGTGATCGATCGTCGCTATCACCTCGGCGGCAACGCCTACTCGGAGCCGGACCCGGATACCGGGATCGAGATCCACAAGTACGGCGCGCACCTGTTCCACACCTCGAACAAGCGGGTCTGGGATTACGTCACCAAGTTCACCGAGTTCACCGGCTACCAGCACCGGGTCTTCGCGCTGCACAAGGGGCAGGCCTACCAGTTCCCGATGGGCCTTGGCCTGATCTCCCAGTTCTTCGGCCGCTACTTCACGCCGGAAGAGGCGCGCAAGCTGATCGCCGAGCAGTCCGCGGAGTTCGAGGCCAAGGACGCGCAGAACTTCGAGGAGAAGGCGATCTCGCTGATCGGGCGCCCGCTCTACGAGGCGTTCATGCGCGACTACACCGCCAAGCAGTGGCAGACCGACCCGAAGGAACTGCCCGCGGGCAACATCACCCGCCTGCCGGTGCGCTACACCTTCGACAACCGCTACTTCAACGACACCTACGAGGGCCTGCCCAAAGAGGGCTACACGAAGTGGCTGGAAAATATGGCCGCCTCGGAGCTCATCGAGGTCAGGGTGAACACCGACTGGTTCGACGTGCGCGACGAACTGCGCGCCGCGAACCCGGACGCTCCGGTCGTCTACACCGGCCCGCTGGACCGCTACTTCGACTACCAAGAGGGCGAACTCGGCTGGCGCACCATCGATTTCGAAACCGAGGTGCTCGACACCGGTGACTTCCAGGGCACCTCGGTGATGAACTACAACGATGCGGACGTGCCCTTCACCCGCATCATCGAGCCGCGCCATTTCCACCCGGAGCGCGACTACCCGAAGGACAAGACGGTCATCATGCGCGAGTTCTCCCGCTCCGCGCAGACCGGCGACGAGCCGTACTACCCGATCAACACGCCGGAGGATCGCGCCAAGGTGTCGGCCTACCGCGCGCTCGCCAAGAAGGAAACCGCAACGGACAAGGTCCTTTTCGGCGGCCGACTCGGCACCTACCAGTACCTGGATATGCACATGGCCATCGGCAGTGCGCTCAGCATGTTCGACAATGTGCTGCGTCCGCACTTGGAGACCGGTGCGCCGCTCGCTGACGAAAGTGCAGAATGACCGCCCAATCCGTGGTGGAAGACATGACCACCGAGACCCGTGCGAAATCGCTGCTGCAGCGGATCATCCTGCCCCGGCCGGGTGAGCCGCTCGACGTGCGCACCCTCTACGTCGAGGAATCCAAGACCAACGCCAAGCGCGCGCACGCCGCCACCCGCACCTCGCTGTCCATCGGCGCGGAGTCCGAGGTGTCGTTCTGCACCTATTTCAACGCGCTGCCCGCCAGCTACTGGCGGCGCTGGAGCATCCTCGAGTCGGTGGTGCTCCGCCTGGAACTGGCCGGTCACGGACGAGTGGATGTTTACCGCTCGAAGGCAGACGGTTCGCGAATTCACGTGCAGGGCAAGGAATTCGCCGTAGCACCCGGTACCGAATCGGTGCACGTCGAATTCGAGGCCGACCTCGGCCCGTTCGAGGACGGCGGCTGGATCTGGTTCGACATCACCACCGACACGGCGGTCACGCTGCTGTCCGGCGGCTGGTACGCACCGGTCGAGGCGCCCGATCAGGGCAGCATCGCGGTCGGCATGCCGACCTTCAACCGGCCCACCGATCTGGTGAAAACCCTTGCCGCCCTTGGCTCGGACCCGCTGGTGCTGGAGAAGGTCGCCGCGGTGATCGTCGCCGATCAGGGCAATCGCAAGGTGGTCGACGAGCCCGGCTTCGCCGAGGCCGCCGCGCCGCTCGGCGACCGGCTCGCCATCCACAATCAGCCCAACCTCGGCGGCTCCGGCGGCTACAGCCGGGTGATGTACGAGGCGCTGAAGACCACCGACGCCGAGTACATCGTCTACATGGACGACGACATCGAGATCGAGCCCGACTCGATCCTGCGCGCGCTGGCCTTCGCCCGGTTCGCCAAGTCGCCGGTGCTGGTCGGCGGGCAGATGCTCAACCTGCAGGAACGCTCGCACCTGCACAGCATGGGTGAGGTCGTCGACCGCGGCATCTTCATGTGGACCTCCGCGCCGAATGTCGAGTACGACCACGACTTCTCGAAGTATCCGCTCAAGGACCGCGACAACTCCAAGCTGCTGCACCGGCGCATCGACGTCGACTTCAACGGCTGGTGGACCTGCGTGATCCCGCGCCGGGTCGCCGAGGAGATCGGCCAGCCGCTGCCGCTGTTCCTGAAGTGGGACGACGTCGAATACGGGCTGCGCGCCAGGGATTACGGCTACCCCACGGTCACCCTGCCCGGTGCCGCGGTGTGGCACATGGCGTGGAGCGACAAGGACGACGCCATCGACTGGCAGGCGTACTTCCACCTGCGCAACCGACTGGTCGTCGCCTCGCTGCACATGCCGGGCAACGGACGCGGCATGGTCGTCAACACGGTCAAGGCGACGCTGAAACACCTGCTGTGCCTGGAGTATTCGACGGTCGCCATTCAGAACTTGGCGATCCAGGACTTCCTCGCGGGTCCGGAGCGGCTGTTCCAACTGTTGCCGAGTGCGCTCGGCGCGGTGCACGCGCTGCGCAAGCAGTACCCGGACGCGGTCATCCTGCCGTCGTCCACCGAGCTGCCGCTGGCCAGCCACCTCGAGGTCGGCGCTGTCGCCGAGCCCGCGAACCCGATCGCCAAGGTGGTCCGGCTGGCCAAGGGCGTGCTGCACAACTTCCGCCCGGCGCACACTCAGCACCACGAGATCCCGCAGCTGAACGTCCCGACGCTGGACGCGCGGTGGTTCTTGCTGTCACAGGTCGACGGGGTTACCGTCACCACCGCCGACGGACGTGGCGTCGTCTACCGCAAGCGTGACCCGCGCCAGGCCCTCGGCCTCTTCAAGGAGGCCCTGCGCCTGCGCAAGGAACTGGCCGCCCGCTTCCCCGAGATGCAGCAGCGCTACCGCGCCGCCCACCCGCAGCTGACCAGCAGCGCGGCCTGGGAAAATGCCTTCGGCATCGGTGCCGAGACGAAGGGTGACAAGTAGTGAGTGTCGCGGACAACACCGCGGTGAACAAGCCGCTGCAGAGCACGAACGGCCACGGCGGACCGGTGTCCGCGGTGCCGTCGATCGAACCGGCGTCGCCCGAGGTGAAGATCATCAACGCGGTGCAGGCCAGGATCGCCACCCCCGAGGTGATCAAGGCGGCCCGCGGCATGTCGCATTTCGGTGAGCACGCGCTCGGCTGGGTCGGCATCGCCGCGGCGGGCTGGCTCGTCGACAAGCCGCGGCGCAGGCAGTGGGCCGGGGTCGCGGTCGGCGCGGTCGGCGCGCACGCCGCCTCGATCGTGATCAAGCGGGTCGTCCGGCGGCCCCGCCCCAACGATCCGTCGGTGCAGGTCAACGTGTCGACGCCGAGCAAGCTGAGCTTCCCGTCCTCGCACGCCACCTCGACGACCGCGGCGGCGGTGTTGCTCGGCAGATTGACCGGGCTACCCTTGCCTGCGGTGCTCGTCCCACCGATGCTGCTTTCCCGGGTCGTCCTCGGGGTGCACTATCCCTCCGATGTGCTCGCTGGTTCGGCGCTCGGTGCCGCGTCCGCCGCCGTTGTGCTTGCCGCCGAAAAGAGACTCGATGACCGCCACAGAAAGAGCCTTGGTAGTTGACATGAGGGAGCGAAGCGAGCGAATCATGACACAGCGTGCCTCGCACATGACGGAGCCGAGCGCCAGCGAGGTCGAGTCATGAGCGAAGAGCCGACTGGTGCCGACCTAGCTGAAGCGGTCGTCAAGGGGCCGCCGAAGACGTTGGCGGGCGGGTTGTTCAAGGCTGTCCGGCCGCGGCAGTGGGTCAAGAATGTCCTGGTGCTCGCGGCCCCGCTGGCCGCGGGCACGGTCAACGAGATCGACGTGCTCGCGCATGTCGGCATCGCCTTCGTGGTGTTCTGTCTGGCGGCCTCCGGCATCTACCTGGTCAACGACGCCCTCGACGTCGAGGCGGACCGGGCGCACCCGACCAAGCGATTCCGGCCGATCGCCGCCGGCATCGTCCCGGTGAACCTGGCCTACACGTTGTCGGTCGTGCTGCTCGTCGCCTCGATCGCGGGCTCGTTCCTCGCGTCGTGGAACCTGGCCGTGGTGATGGCGATCTACATCGGCATCCAGCTGGCCTACTGCTTCGGCCTCAAGCACCAGGCGGTGCTGGACATCTGCATCGTGTCCTCGGGCTTCCTGCTGCGCGCGGTCGCCGGTAGCGCGGCCGCGAATATCGCTCCGTCGCAGTGGTTCCTGCTGATCATGGCGTTCGGTTCGCTGTTCATGGCGGCAGGCAAGCGCTACGCCGAACTGCAGATCGCGGTGAGCACGGGCGCTAAGATCCGCAAGTCGCTGGAGTACTACACGCCGACCTATCTGCGCTTTGTCTGGACCCTGTCGGCCACAGCCGTCGTGGTGTTCTACGGTCTGTGGGCGTTCCAACAGGACAACCTAAAAGACACCAATTGGTACGCAATCTCGATGATTCCGTTTACCATCGCAATCCTGCGCTACGCGGTCGACGTCGATGGCGGCGAGGCCGGTGAACCTGAAGAGATCGCTCTGGGGGATCGTGTCCTCCAGTTACTCGCAATCGCCTTGATCGGAGCGGTAGGTGTCGCTGTCTATCTCACCTGACGAGATGTTGGTAGCGGGAGTGGAGCAAGAGGAATACGCGAACGAGGGGCCGGCTGTGCAGCCGGCCCGCTCGGCGTCGCGGTACGCCCTGCTATCCCGTGCCACGTTCGTCGGTGGGATCGCACTCACCGTGGTCCTTTTCGCCGTCGGCGGCTGGCAGCGCCGCTGGATCGCCGACGACGGCCTGATCGTGCTGCGCACGGTGCGCAACCTGCTGGCAGGCAACGGACCCGTCTTCAACGAGGGCGAGCGCGTCGAGACCAACACCAGCACCGCGTGGACCTACATCGTCTGGTTCTTCAGCTGGCTGACCCAGGCGCGACTCGAGTACGTGGTGCTCGGCATCGCGTTCACCCTGTCGCTGGCCGCGGTCGTGTTCGCCATGCTCGGCGCGAGCAGGCTGTGGGGCGGCCCGAAGTCGGTGCTGCTGCTGCCCGCCGGGATGCTGGTCTACATCGCCATCCCGCCCGCCCGCGACTACGTCACCTCGGGGCTGGAGAGCTGCCTGGTGATCTGCTGGCTCGGCCTGCTGTGGTGGCAGCTGATCCGCTGGAGTCAGGCCGAGCGCGTCCGATTGCCCGGTCTGCTCGGTCTGGTTTTTCTCGCGGGCCTGGCCCCGCTGATCCGCCCGGAGATGACGCTGGTCGGCGGGCTCGCGCTGCTGATGATCGTCATCGCGCCGATGCCGGAGTCCCGGCTGCGTCCGATCGTGTTGCGCGGCTTGATCATTCTGGTCGCGGGCCTGGTGCCGATGGGCTACCAGATCTGGCGGATGGGCTACTACGGCCTGCCCTACCCGAACACCGCGGTCGCCAAGGACGCGGGCGGCGCCAAGTGGCACCAGGGCTTCATCTACCTGTGGGATCTGGTCGGCCCGTACTACCTGTGGGTGCCGTTGCTCGTGCTGCTCGTCGCGGGAGTCGTCGCGGGGCGGAATAAGACCGCCGAGCCGGTGGATCCGGCCGGACGGCATGCCGCCGCCGAGGAGCAGTCCCGGTGGCACGCGCGCCGGATTCGGGAATGGCTGCGCTCGCCCGCCGCGGTGGTCACGCTGGTGCTGCTCAGCGGATTCGTCCTCACCATCTACGCGCTGCGTGTCGGCGGTGACTTCATGCACGGCCGCATGCTGCTGGCGCAGCTGTTCCTGCTGCTGCTGCCCGTCGCCGTGGTGCCGATCCGGCTGCCGGCGGGCGGGCTGCGTTCCGCGACCGCCGCCGACTGGTCCTTCGCGGTGGTGCTCTTCGCGTTGCTCGGCACCGCGGGCTGGGCGTTGTTCGCCGCCAACACCACCGCGATCAAGTCCGGCACCAAGATCACCTCGACCGGCATCGTCGACGAGCGGGTCTACTACGTCCTCAATACCGGCCACGACCATCCGATCCTGGCCGAGGACTACCTGGACTACCCGCGCATCCGGCCGATGGTCGACAACATCACCGAGACTCCGAACGGCGGCCTGCTGCTGAACTCGCCGTCGTTCATGTTCTGGTACATCGCGCCACCGCCGCAGCCGATTCCGGCGGGCGGCGCCGGGCACACCGTCTACTTCCTCAACCTCGGTATGACCAGCATGAACGTCCCGCTGAACGTGCGCGTCATCGATCAGATGGGCCTGGCCTATCCGCTCGCCGCGCACACCGAGCGGCTCACCGACGGCCGGATCGGACACGACAAGGCGCTGTACCCGGACTGGGTCATCGTGGACACCGGCATGGTGGACAGGAAGCCGTGGATGCCCTGGTACCTGGACGAGAAGTGGGTGACCCAGGCGCGCACCGCGATGTCCTGCCCCACCACCGAGGCGCTGCAGATCTCCTACCGCGACCCGCTCACCTTCGAGCGGTTCCGGCACAACTTGAAGCACGCACTGACCTTCGCCAAGTACCGGATCGACAGGGTGCCCAAGTACGAGATCGAACGGTGCGGTTTGGTGGACCCGTTCCCGAAGCCCGCACCCGCGCCGCGCTGAGTCGAGTCACGCGGATCGGCTGAGCCGAATGCCAATGATCAATACGCACACCGGGTTCCCTGCACAGGGTGCCCGGTGTTCGCTTTGGGCAAGTTTCACAAAATTCGTATACACCCCGCTGTCTCGGTTCGATAACGCCACTGTCACGATGACGCGCTAGGCTGCGAAAGTACGCCCGTCATGACGTCAACTAGTTGTGGGCATCGGCGGGTCATCGTGAGACAACAGCCGATGCTGTTGCATGAACGAGAGGTCGAAACTGATGCGAGGCGTGTTCGGGCGTCTGAATACTCGAAGAGCCGGATCGTGGCTGAAGCGTTCGGCGCTGGTGTCCATGGCGATTCTGCTGCCGCTCGGGGTGTCGGTGGCAGGCCCGGCCGGACCGGCGTCCGCGGCGTTCAACCCGGATGGCTTCGATTTCTGGGTCGATTCGGAGATGGGCCCGATCAAGAACCGGGTCTTCCGCGCCGCCGACGGCAACACCGGTCGCGTGGTCTACGCGCTGGACGGTATGCGGGCCCGGCCGGATCTGAACGGCTGGGAAGTCGACACCGAGGTCGTGCGCGAGCTGACCAAATGGAACATGAACGTCGTCATGCCGGTCGGCGGTCCGTCGAGCTTCTACGCCGACTGGACCGGGCCGAGTAACTTCTTCGGTCTCGGCAGCGCGGGTTCGTCGTCTACGGGCTCGGCCAATTCCGGCTCCGGACTGCTCTCGGGCTCCGCGGGCATGGGTAAGACGAATACCTACAAGTGGGAAACCTTCCTCACGCAGAACCTGCGCAACGCGCTGCGCGATCGGCTTGGCTTCAATCCGAACGGCAACGCAGTGTTCGGCCTGTCCATGGGCGGCAGCGCGGCGCTCACCCTGGCCGCCTACCACCCGGACCAGTTCCGTTACGCCGGTTCGTATTCCGGTTATCTGAACATCTCGGCGCCGGGTATGCGCGAGGCGCTGCGGGTGGCCATGCTCGACGCGGGCGGCTTCAACATCGACGCGATGGCGCCGCCGTGGGGTCCGCAGTGGCTCCGGATGGATCCGTTCGTCTTCGCGCCGCGGCTAAAGGCCAACAACACCAGGCTGTGGGTCTCGGCGGGCAGCGGTCTGCCCAGCGGTGCCGACGGGCTGAGCTTCAACACCGTCAACGCGATGGGACTCGAGGCGCTGGCGCTGGCCAACACCCGCGCGTTCCAGGTCCGGATGGCCACGCTGGGCGCAGGCAACGCCACCTACGACTTCCCGGCCGTCGGTGTGCACAACTGGACCTACTGGTCCGATGAGGTCTACCGGATGATCCCGGACATGTCCGCCAATATCGGGTGATTCACGAGTAATTCTGTTCGAAAGACCGCCCGGTGCCGAGTGCACCGGGCGGTCTTTTCGTTTGCCAGGCGTCCAACCGGTGTTTGGTAACGAATGAGAAGGGTGGCGGCAGGCGAGTTGTGGCATGAGTCACTTTCCAGCAACATATAAGCTTCCGATGCCGATTGATACACGAAGAACATGCACAGAGGTCGATTCGTCCGGTTTCGGTGGACGGCGGCACTCGGTGTCCGCAGCGGGGGCCGGTCGAGATCGCCAGCTGTTTGCCCCCCGGCCGCCCGAACGAAAGGTCGAGTTAGATGCGAATTACCCGCTGGAAAGGTAGATCCGGTACGTCCGGAGCGACTGGTTCGTGGGTGAAGCGATCCGCACTCGGTGTCGCCGTCGCTCTGTTGCTGCCCTTCGGTGTCGCGGCAGCAGGCAGTGGTGCCATCGCATCGGCGGGCATGGACCCCGGCGCGTTCGACTTCTGGGTCGATTCCGGCATGGGCCCGATCAAGACCCGCGTGCTGCGCGCCAGGGACGGCAACACCAACCGGGTCGCCTACGTGCTCGACGGCATGCGTGCGCCCGAGACGCTGAACGGCTGGGAGATCGAGACCAACGTTCCCGCGGTCCTGGCCGACGCGAACATCAACGTGGTCATGCCCGTCGGCGGCATGTCCAGCTTCTACGCCGACTGGAACGCGCCGAGCGAGCTGGCGGGCATCCCGGCGGGCTCCGGCTCGTCCTCCGGCTCCGGCGCGCTGAACATCCTGGCCGCCGGTCCCGGCAAGAGCTACCGGTACCAGTGGGAGACCTTCCTGACCAGGGACCTGCGCAACGCGCTGCACGACCGGCTCGGCTTCAACACCACCCGCAACGGCGTGTTCGGCCTGTCCATGGGTGGCAGCGCGGCGCTCACCCTGGCCGCATACCACCCGGACCAGTTCAGCTTCGCCGGTTCGTACTCCGGCTACCTGAACATCTCCGCGCCCGGCATGCGGGAGGCGATCCGCATCGCCATGCTGGACGCGGGCGGCTACAACGTCGACTCGATGGCACCGCCGTGGGGTCCGCAGTGGCTGCGGATGGATCCGTTCGTCTTCGCGCCGAACCTGGTCCGCAACGGCACCCGCCTGTGGATCGCCGCGGCCAGTGGTCTGCCGACGGCGAACGATGGGCCGAGCTTCAACACCCTCAACGGGATGGGTCTCGAGGCGCTGGCGCTGGCGAACACCCGCGCGTTCAACGTGCGGATGGCGACACTGGGCGGCGGCAACACCGTCTACTCCTACCCGGCCTACGGTATTCACGCGTGGAACAACTGGACCGACGAGGCCTACCGGATGATCCCGGACATGTCCGCCAATATCGGCTGACGAATTCGTCGTCAACAGACCGCCCGGCGCTATCGAGCGCCGGGCGGTCTGTTGTTTTCGCCCGGTCGACGGAATCGCGAGCATGATTGGCTGGTAGATCGCTGGTGAACGAATTGCGATCTTCTCGTGGTCGGTTGTCGCGGAAATGCGCACGATCGGCAAATCTTTGGTTTTCGTCACGATCCGGCATCACAGCGCGTTTTCCGAAGGTCGCCGCGCGAATTCGCGCTGGAAGCCGTCGATGCTGAGTGTCGATCTGCATGCGGTCAACGGCGAGCGCACGGGCGAAAGGTCGAATCGATGCGATCAGGCGGAGTACGCGGGACGGTTGCCAGTGCACGCGAATCGGCGCACCACCGCTGGTTTCGGCGTTCGGTCGCGGGTCTGGTGGTGGCCATCGCGCTGCCGTTCGGCGCCGCGCTCGGCGGATTCGGCGCGACCGCGCAGGCCGGCTACGACCCGCGCGGCTTCGACTTCTGGGTCGACTCCAGCATGGGTCCGATCAAGTCCAGGATCTTCCGTGCCGCCGACGGCAACACCCGGCGGGTGGTGTACGCGCTGGACGGCCTGCGCGCCCGCAACGACCTGAGCGGCTGGGAGATCGACACCGACATCTCCCACGTGCTGCCGCAGTGGAACATCAATGTGGTGATGCCGGTCGGCGGACAGTCCAGCTTCTATTCGGATTGGATTGCGCCGAGTAACACCAACGGCCAACAGCAGCCCTATGCCTGGGAGAGCTTTCTCACCGAGAATCTGCGCTGGGCGTTGCGCGACCGCCTCGGCTTCACTCCGCGCAGCAACGGCGTGTTCGGCCTGTCCATGGGTGGCAGCGCCGCGCTCGCGCTGGCCGCCTACCATCCCGACCAGTTCCGTTATGCCGGTTCGTATTCGGGTTACCTGAACATCTCGGCCCCCGCGATGAAGGAGGGGCTGCGGCTGGCCATGCTCGACGCGGGCGGCTTCAACATCGACGCCATGTGGGGCCCGCCCTGGGATCCCCGCTGGTTGCGCCACGATCCGTTCATGTTCGCGCCGCTGTTGCGTGACAACGGAACTCGGCTGTGGATCGCCAGCGGCAATGGCCTGAACGGACCGCGTGATGTGATCAACAGCCCGATCGACGGCTACCACCTCGGCAACGCGATGGCGCTGGAAACGATCGCGCTCGCCAACACCCGTGCCTTTGAAGCACGGATTAACAGTCTCGGACCGAGCAACTCGGTGTTCGTCTACACCCCGGTGGGCGTGCACAGCTGGAACTACTGGCAGGATCAGGTGTTCCAGATGCTGCCCGACCTCAGCGCGCATTTAGGCTGACTTGAAATCGCGGCGCTCCCTTGGTTGTCCGTGGATACGCGGCGCTGCCGCCGCGGGTAGCTGACACTTCCGGCCATCAGATGAAAATTTGGTGTTCCGGCACGACAATCACCGGGGGAACGCGATAGGGTCACCGCACCATCACAGATTGCGTACGGGCGGATTTCGGCCACCTGGTTGCCTCGGCCTTGCTAAGGCCACGGGTGTCGAATATCGTCCAGCGAGCGCAAGTGTGACCAGATCGTTGTTTCGCAGTCGCCTGCGCCGGAATGTCGGGGTCCGGTGCGTGGCGGTGTGCGTCTCGTTGGCAGCACTGGTGCGGTGCGCCCCTCGCGGGTCGCCTACGGCACCACAACAGGCAGAAAAGCAGAAAGAGAGCAGGATTCATGCGTTTCGGCAGGGCGGCCGCGCCGATGAGAACGAAATCGGGACGGCGAGGCGCACCTCGTGGTTGGCGTAATCGAATTCTGGCTGTCGGTGCCGCTGCATTGGCGCTACCGATCGCTGCGGGTGTGGCGGCCCCGATCGCCACCGCGGCACCGGTGCACGCACCGGTATTGCGGACTCCCGCAGGTGGATTCGAAGATCTGATGGTCCCGTCCAGCATGGGCCCGATCAAGGTTCAGGTGCAGTGGGCAGCCCGCGGCGGCAACGCGGCGCTCTACCTGCTCGATGGACTGCGGGCGCGCGACGACCGCAACGCCTGGGGCTTCGAGACGAACGCCTTGCAGCAGTTCGCGAACGACAACATCACCCTGGTCATGCCGGTCGGTGGTCAGTCCAGCTTCTACACGGACTGGTACACCACGAGCAACACGAACGGCCAGAAGACCACCTACAAGTGGGAAACCTTCCTGACGAAGGAACTGCCGGCCTTCCTCGAGGGCTACGGCGTCTCCCGCACCAACAACGCGGTCGCCGGCCTCTCCATGGGTGGCAGCGCCGCACTGGCGCTGGCCGCCTACCACCGCGACCAGTTCAAGTACGCCGCGTCCTACTCGGGCTACCTGAACATCTCCGCGCCGGGCATGCGTGAGGCGATCCGCGTCGCGATGCTGGACGCGGGCCGCTACAACGTCGACTCGATGGCGGCACCGTGGAGCCCCGCGTGGCTGCGGATGGACCCGTTCGTGTTCGCGCCGCAGCTCAAGGGCCTGCCGATGTACATCTCGGCGGCCAGCGGCCTGCCGGGCCAGTACGACTCGCCGAACTCGGCGGTCGGTGTGTTCAACACCGGCAACGCGATGGCGCTCGAGGCACTCTCGCTCGTCAACACCCGAGCGTTCCAGGCTCGCCTGGCCTCGCTCAACATCCCGGCCTCGTTCGATTTCCCGGCCCAGGGCACGCACTCCTGGAAGTACTGGGAGGGCGAGCTCTTCAAGTCCCGCAACGGCATCCTGGACGCCACCGGCTCCCGGTAACCCGCTGATCGACCGCTCAGGCCGTACCCACTCGGGTACGGCCTGAGTTACGTTTCGGGACAGCTGGTTTCAACCGATGCCGGGTGAGGTATCTATGTACTCACAAATCATTTGTCCCGGTAAGACCGCTTCGGCGCCGCGGCTTCCAGCACGGAGGCGGTGGCGCCGGATGCGTTGTGCGAGCCCGCAAAACGAACATGAGGGTTTTCTTATCGTGCGTGTCCTCCACCGAACACGGCGCGCACGGGAGTAGAAAGCTCTTGTGGCAGGGATTCGGCGCGGCAGATGGGGGAGACGCGAGCGTCGTGGCGCTCGTCCGGCTCGCGGGCGGTTAGTGCTGCTCGCCACCGCCATGGTGATCCCGTTGGCCGCGGGCATCGCACCCGCCTACGCCCAGCCCGCGCTGGCCCCGGCTCCCGGCCCCGCCGCGGAGGCGGTCGCTCCGGCGACCGTGCAGAAGGTGGTCTGGCTGACCGACCGCCGGGTCGCGCTGTGGATCAACTCGCCGTCGATGGCCACACCGATCCAGGTGCAGCTACTGCTCGCCAAGGACTGGAACACCCGCCCCGACGCCCGCTTCCCGGTGCTGTACCTGCTCGACGGCCTGCGCGCCGAGGACGACGAGAGCGGCTGGACCAAGGACGCGGGCGCCGTCGACTTCTTCGCCGACAAGAACGTCACCGTGGTGCTGCCCGTCGGCGGCCAGGCCAGCTTCTACTCCGACTGGGTCCAGCCGAACAACGGCAAAACCTACAAGTGGGAGACCTTCCTGACCAAGGAGCTGCCGCCGCTGCTCGAGGGCGACTGGCGGGCGACGGATGTCCGTGGCATGGAAGGCCTTTCGATGGGTGGCACGGCGGCCATGTTCCTCGCCGCGCGCAATCCCGGCTTCGCCAAGTACGCCGCGTCCTACTCGGGCTTCCTCACCACCACCACGATCGGCATGCCGCAGGCCATCCAGTTCGCCATGCGCGACGCGGGCGGCTACGACGTCGGCGCCATGTGGGGCCCGCCGACCAGTCCGGAATGGGCCGCGCACGACCCGTACACGCAGGCGGACAAGCTGAAGGGCGTGTCCCTCTACGTCTCCAGCGGTAGTGGCGCCACCGGGCCGTTCGATCAGGCGTCCGGCATCCCCGGCGTCAGCACCAACTACGCGGGCATGGGACTGGAGATCCTGTCGCGGCTCACCTCGCAGAACTTCGTCACCAAGCTCGGCAGGCTGGCCATCCCCGCGCAGGTGAATTACCGCCCGTCCGGCACGCATTCGTGGCCGTACTGGGACTTCGAGATGCGGCAGTCCTGGGCCCAGGCCGCCACCGCGCTCGGTGTCGATCCCGGCAAGACCGGCTGCACCGTGGGTGGCCAGATCGCCACCGTGGCCGCGGCGAACAATTGGCTCGGCGACTGCCTGTCCGCCGAGTACCCGGTGGCGGGTGGCGTGGCGCAGGACTTCCGGTCCGGCCGGGTCTACTTCACACCGGCGGGCGGCGCGCATCCGGTCGGCGGCATGATCGGCGGCGGGTACCAGGCCGCGCAGGGCGCCGCCGGACCACTCGGACTGCCGACCAGCGACGAACGCGGGCTGCCGGACGGCAAGGGCCGCACGCAGACCTTCCAGAACGGCGCGCTGTACTGGACCCCGCAGACCGGTGCCCAGGTGGTGCGCGGCGCGATCCTCGACGAATGGGGCAAGCAGGGTTACGAGGGCGGCCCGGCAGGCTACCCGGTCGCACCCGAGGTGAAGACCCCGAACCGCGACGGCGCCGTGCAGTCCTTCGAGAACGGCCCGTTCTACTACAGCGCCAAAACCGGCGTGCACCGCGTCCAGGGCATGATCCTCGGCAAGTACGCCCAAATGGGTTACGAGAACAGCTGGCTCGGCTTCCCCCTCTCCGAGGAGCAGCCACTCAAAGACCTCGGCCGCTACAGCCATTTCGAGGGCGGCAACATCTACTGGAGCCCCCTGTCCGGCACCTGGGCCGTGAAGAACGGCCCCATCATGGACGCCTGGCAGGTACTCGGCTACGAGAACGGCAAACTCGGCTACCCGATCAGCGACGAGTTCCCCGTCCCCGGCGGCGTCCAGCAGAACTTCCAAACCGGCTTCATCGTCATCAAAGACGGAAAACCAGAAGTACACGGCCTGTAATAGTTTGGCCGCCCCAACCCCTGGCTAACACCATGTGGCCGTCCCACCACCGGGGCAGACACCGACCAAGACGTACCCGCCCAACCCAGCCCCCAACGGAGCGAGTCTTACGAGCGACCGTTCGTGGCCCGTCTCACGTCCGAGCTGTCGAAGCGCATGCGCCGCAGGCGCGAGTCTCGACAGCTCGGACGTGAGACACCGGGGGCCACGAACACGCCGCGGCCACGCGGCAAATAAATCCAGCTATGTTGGGGGGCGACCTCCCCCGTTTGCGAACAGATCGAGGACAGAATTCATGCAGAGGACCCGTGGCAAGGTATTCGGCGTTGTGGTGGCGATCGCCGCGACCGGCCTGCTCGCCGCCTGTGGCGGCAATGACTCGACCGCGTCGAGCACGCCGACGCTGACCCGTACCACGGCGGCGACGCAGCCGCCCGCCGCGTCCAGCACCAGTGTCGATCCCGGTCAGCAGGCTCCTGCGCCCGCTCCGGCGCCTGCGCCCGAGCAGCCGCCGGCCGAGACGGTGGCGCCGGAGCGTCCGCAGCCGATCGAGTCCGCGCCGCCCGCGGATACCTCGAAGCTCACCGATAAGGACAAGAAGTACCTCGACGCGCTCAAGCAGCAGGGTATTACCCCGTCTACCCCTGATATCGCGTTGAGCGTGGCGAATTATGTGTGCCAGGGCACCGCGTCCGGTGCTTCCGATCAGGATCTGATGACCTTCGTGACCGCGATGGCCGGTTCCGATCCGTCCTTCGATCCGGCGAAGATGCCGGTGGAGAAGGCCGGGCAGGTTTACATCAGCGCCGCTAAGCAGACGTACTGCAAGTGAACCCCCGCCGCGGTTCGATGTCCCGCCGGTCCAGGCCGGCGGGTTGTCTCCTGCTGATCGGAATTCCGATTCTGATCATCATCGTGGTGTTGCTGCTCTGGTATCTGCTCGCCGGTTTGCTGCGGCAGCCGAAGCCGGGGCCCAAGCCGCCGAAGGAGCCGACTTCGCAGTCGGCGGATTGCCCGGACGTGCAGATGATCGCGGTGCCGGGCACCTGGGAGTCCAACAGTAACGATGACCCGCACAACCCGACGGCGAATCCGAACTCGTTGATGCTCAACGTCTCCAACCCGGTCGGTCAGCAGTTTCCGAAGGAACGGCTGGACGTGTACACCGTCCCGTACGTGGCGCAGTTCTCCAATCCGATCGCGCTGCCGCCGGACGGTCAGGCGTCGTACAACGACAGCCGGTCCGAGGGCACCCAGCGGATGGTCGACGCGATGGCCGCGCGCTACCGCGACTGTCCGCTGACCAGCTACGTGATCGCCGGGTTCTCGCAGGGCGCGGTGATCGCGGGCGACGTGGCCTCCGACATCGGCCAGGGTAAGGGGCCGGTGCCCGCGAACAAGGTGCTCGGCGTGACGCTGATTTCGGACGGCAGGCGCACCGGCGACACCGGTCCTGGCGAAGCGGTTCAGGTCGGCGCGGTGCCCGCGGGCGTCGGCGCGGAGGTCGCGTTGAAGGGTCTCAACGTTCCCGGCATCACGATGACCGGTCCGCGGCCCGGCGGCTTCGGCGAACTGGCCCCGCGCACCTTCACCATCTGCGCGCAGGGCGACCTGATATGCGACGCGCCGCGACAGGCGTTGAGCCCGTTCAACATCATGGGCAGCGTCGGCGCGCTGGTGCGTGCGGCGGGCAATCCGGTGCACGCGCTGTACAACGGTTTCGTGGTCGAGGACAACGGAGCGACCTCCACCCAGTGGACCGTCAACTGGGCGAACGGGGTCATCGAAGCGGCACCGCATCCGGCGCATTCGTGAGTGAGCCGCGTGTGTTCGCACGGCGGAGCCGAGCGTCGGCGCGGTGGAGTCGTGAGAACTCACAGTCAATGTTCCGCTCGGCACGCAGTACACCTAGAACTGCTCCGGCAAGCGCGACTCCCGTTGGGCAGGACGCTGTAAAGTGCCGCTGGTGATCGCGACGCAGGCAACACCGACTTCGTGTTCGGGGTGGGATCGTCCTGCACCGTCGCGCCCGAACTTCCTTACAGCCAGGAGCATGAGTTCATGACAGAAGCCGCCGCACCAGCCGGTGAGTTGACCGCGCTCGGTACGCCGCTGCGCAGCTTCCGCTTCGGGGCAGCGGGCGAGGGAAACAAGCAAGAGGGTGGCGCCCGCAAGTTCGTTCAGACGGCGCAGCAGGCCGAGGAGTACGGCTTCGACACCTTCTTCGTGCCGGATCACCTCGGTGATCAGATCGGCCCGATCGCCGCGCTCGGCGCGCTCACGCAGGCCACCGAGAAGATCCGCCTCGGAACCTCGGTGCTGGCCAACGGTTTCCGGCACCCCGTGGTGCTGGCCAAGGACCTGGCCACCATCGACGTGCTGTCCAAGGGCCGGCTCGAGGTGGGTGTCGGCGCGGGCTGGAAGCAGGACGAGTTCCTCGCGGCCGGCCTGCCCTACGAGTCGCCCGGTGTTCGGCTCGAGAAGCTGGACGAGACGCTGACCATCCTCGACGTGCTGCTGCGCGGCCAGGAGTGCACCTTCGAGGGCAAGTACTACCAGGTCCACGGGATCAAGGGCACGCCACGGCCGCGGCAGGGCCCGCGCCCGCCGATCTGCACCGGCGGCGGTGGTCCGAAGATGCTGCGGCTGGCCGCCAAGCACGCCGACATCATCTCGATCGTGCCGGTGACCACGAAGAACGGTAAAGGCCTCTTGTCGGGTATCACGCTCGAGAAGACGATCGAGAAGGTGAACCTGATCCGCGAGGCGGCGGGTGACCGGTTCGCCGATATCGAGCTCAACTGGGCCATCACCGCCATCGTCATCACCGACGATCGCGAGAAGACCGCTGAGATGGCACTTTCCGCGATCGAGCGCGGTCTGCACCCGGATCTCGAAGTGGACGTGAAGCTTTCGGTCGAGGACATCCTGCAGTCGCCCTACGTGGCGATCGGCAGTTTCGAGGAAATCGCCGAGCAGATCCGTCGTGTGCGCCAACTCACCTCGATGTCGTATGTCGGGGTGTTTCCCACCCAGATGGACGCGTTCGCCCCCGTTATTCCCCTGCTGCGAGACGAGTGAGCCGGGCTTCTCTGTAACATGACTCTGGTTTGAGTACATCTAGCCGATAGCGGTCACCGCGCAGACCGCCCAATAACTGCAGGCTGACTCGGGCACTTGGAGCCACCCGCGGGCGAAAGCGAGTCGGGGCCTCACAGGTAACAACGGCGTTGTCGCCGTATTGCTGCGTGTGCCTCGGAGGAGAAGAAGGAATGGAAGAGACTTTCGACGACTACCTGGACGAGACCGGGAACATCCGAATTCCCGAGGATCACACCCTGGTCGACCACGTCGAGAAGCACACCCGGAACGACGCGAACACCCTGGCGTACCGCTACATCGATTACTCGCGTGAGCGCGACGGCGAGGCGCAGGAACTGACGTGGCGTGAGTTCGGCATTCGGCTGCGCGCGGTGGCCGCTCGACTGCAGCAGGTGACCAACCCGGGCGACCGGGTCGCGATCCTCGCGCCGCAGGGCCTGGATTATGTGATCTCCTTCTTCGCCGCGATCTACGCGGGCACCATCTCGGTGCCGCTGTTCGATCCGGACGAGCCGGGTCACACCGACCGCCTGCATGCCGTGCTCGGCGACTGCGAGCCCTCGGCCGTACTCACGGCCAGTTCGTCGGCGGCCGGGGTGCGGCAGTTGTTCCGCTCGATGCCCTTCGCGCAGCGTCCGCGCATCATCGCGGTGGACGCGATCCCGGATACGGTCGGCGAAAGCTGGATGCGTCCGGACGTCGCGGTCGACGACATCGCCTACCTGCAGTACACCTCGGGCTCGACCCGTACCCCGGCAGGCGTGGAGATCACGCACCGGGCGGTCGGCACCAACCTGTTGCAGATGGTCGACGCGATCAACCTGGACTGGAACTCGCGCGGGGTCACCTGGCTGCCGATGTTCCACGACATGGGTCTGCTGACGGTGATCCTGCCCGCGGTCGGCGGCAAGTACATCACCATCATGTCGCCGAGCGCGTTCGTCCGCCGCCCGTACCGCTGGATCAAGGAACTCGCCGCGCAGGCCGACGGCGCCGGAACCTTCGCCGCCGCACCGAATTTCGCGTTCGAGCACGCCGCGGCGCGTGGCCTGCCCAAGAACGGCGAGTCGCTGGACCTATCGAACGTGATCGGCCTGATCAACGGCAGCGAGCCGGTCACCACCTCCTCGATGAAGAAGTTCAACGAGGCGTTCGCGCCTTACGGCCTGCCCAAGACGGCGATCAAGCCGTGCTACGGCATGGCCGAGGCGACGCTGTTCGTGTCGGCGACCAAGGCCGAGGACGAAGCCAAGGTCACCTACGTGGACCGCATCGAGCTCAACGCGGGCCGCATGGTCAAGGTCGAGCCGGGCACCGAGAACGCCATCGCGCAGGTCTCCTGCGGTTACGTCGCGCTGTCGCAGTGGGCCGTGATCGTCGACCCGGAGACCGTCGAGGTCGACGGTGGGGCCGAGCAGCCCGACGGCCGGGTCGGCGAGATCTGGCTGCACGGCAACAACATGGGCATCGGGTACTGGGGCCGGCCGGACGAAACGTCGGCGACCTTCCAGAACAAGGTGCCGCACCGGTTGGCCGAGGGCAGCCACGCCGAAGGCACCGAGCGCGACGCCAACTGGATGCGCACCGGCGACTACGGCGTGTACCTGGACGGCGAGCTGTACATCACCGGGCGGGTGAAGGACCTGGTGATCGTCGACGGCCGCAACCACTACCCGCAGGATCTCGAGTTCTCCGCACAGGAATCCTCGAAGGCGCTGCGGCCCGGATTCATCGCCGCGTTCTCGGTGCCCGCGAATCAGCTACCCGCGCTCGTCTTCGACCAGGGCAGCCATTCGGGCCTGAAGTTCGATGCCGACGACGCCTCCGAGCAGCTCGTGATCGTGGCCGAGCGTGGCCCGGGCGCGGGCAAGGCCGATCCGCTGCCCATCGCCGACGAGGTGCGCGCCGCGGTGGCGTCGCGCCACGGTGTCACCGTTCGAGACGTACTGCTGGTCCCCGCGGGTTCCATCCCGCGTACCTCCAGCGGCAAGATCGCCCGGCGGGCCTGCAAGGCCGCCTACCTCGAGGGAACGCTACGGGGTGGTTACACCCAGCAGGCGTTCCCCGATGCACCGGAAGAGTAATTGCCCAGGGGTGGCCTCGGACAGCCGACATGTCGTCCAATGTCCCAAGCGCGGCACGCCCGGTTCGCAGACAGGTAGCTTGAGGAATTGATGGCTGACAACGAGGGCACGTCCACCACGACGACCGAATCCCTGCCCGCCGGCGCGGAGGCCGACCAGGCTTCCGGTCAGGTGGCCGCCGCCTCCACCGCCGGCGGCGCACAGACCGACATGACGGTCGCCGAGCTGCGGGACTGGCTGCGCAACTGGGTCGCCGACGCGATCGGGCAGCCGGTCGAGCAGATCACCGTCGACCGGCCGATGGAGGAGTTCGGGCTCGCCTCGCGCGACGCCATCGCGCTCGTCGGTGACATCGAGGATCTGACCGGCGTGGTGCTCACCGCGACCGCCTACTTCCAGCATCCGACGATCGCCTCGCTGGCCGAGATGGTCATCAACGGTGAGCCGGAGACCGCCGAAGAGGCGTCCGGCGATGCCTTCTACACCGACGGCTTCACCCCGGGCGAAGCGCACGACATCGCCATCATCGGCCTGTCCACCCGGCTGCCCGGCGCGGGCGACACCCCCGAGTCCACCTGGGACTTCCTGATCGGTCGCGGCGACGCCATCCGGGAACTGCCGGAGGGTAGGTGGGCGGAGTTCACCAGCAACCCCGCGGCCGCCAAGGCCATCGCCGACGGCAACACCCTCGGCGGCTATCTCGACCAGGACGTGGTCAAGGGCTTCGACGCGGAGTTCTTCGCGATGTCGCCCATCGAGGTCGAGCGGGTCGATCCGCAGCAGCGCCTGATGATGGAGCTGACCTGGGAAGCGTTGGAGCACGCCCGGATTCCGGCGAGCGAGCTCAAGGGCCAGCCGGTCGGCATGTTCATCGGCTCGTCCACCAGCGACTTCATGCTGATCGCCGCGCTCGGACTCGGCGCCGATCAGGGGCCGAACGTGCCTGCGTCGGCGCAGGCGTACGGCATCAGCGGCAGCTCGAACGGCATCATCGCCAACCGCGTCTCCTACTTCTACGACTTCCGTGGCCCCTCGGTCACCGTCGACACCGCCTGCTCGTCGACCCTGGTCGCGGTGCATCAGGCGGTGCGCGCGCTGCGTGAGGGCGACGCCGATGTGGCGCTGGCCGGTGGCGTGAACATGATCTTGGCGCCGATGGCCACCCTCGGCTTCGACATGGGCGGCGGCGTCGCCAAGAACGGCCGGGTCAAGGCCTTCTCGTCGGACGCCGACGGCATGGTCCGCTCGGAGGGCGCGGGGCTGTTCGTGCTCAAGCGCCTCGCCGACGCCGAACGTGACGGCGACCGAATCATGGCCGTGATCAAGGGTTCCGCGGTCAACAGCGACGGCCGCTCCAACGGCCTGTACGCGCCGAACCCCGACGCCCAGGCCGATGTGCTGCGCCGGGCGTACCGGGACGCGGGCATCGTGCCGTCCACCGTCGACTACATCGAGGCACACGGCACCGGCACCCCGCTCGGCGATCCGATCGAGGCCGACGCACTGGCCAAGGTGGTCGGCCGCGGTCGCGACGAGGACAAGCCCGCGCTGCTCGGTTCGGCCAAGACCAACTTCGGCCACCTGGAGTCCGGCGCGGGTGCGGCAAGCCTGGCCAAGGTGGTGATGGGCCTGCAGCACAACGTCATTCCGCCGAACATCAACTACGCGGGCCCCAACCCGTACATCCCGTGGGATCAGTCGCACCTGAAGGTGGTCGTCGAGCCGACGGAATTCCCGCGCTACAGCGGCACCGCCACCATCGGCATCTCCGGCTTCGGCTTCGGCGGCACCAACGCGCATGTCGTTGTGCAGGAATACGTTCCGGCCTCGGCCGAGGTCGCGGCCGTCGAGCCGGCCGCACCCGAGGCGGTCGACGCCGCCGCGCTCGATGCCGAACTCGACGACGAGACGACCGACGTGATCGCGGAAGCGGACGCGGTTGTCGAGGAAGACGCCGAAATCGTCGCGCCTGCCGCGGAAGTCACCGCTTCGGTCACGGAAACCGTTGCCCCCGTTGCCGAATGGACCGCCGAGCGCACCGAGCCGCTGCCGGTGATCCTGCCGGTCTCCGGCTACCTGCCCTCACGCCGCCGCCGGGCCGCGGCGGAGCTGGCCGACTGGCTGGAATCCGATGCGGGCCGCGACGTTTCGCTCGAGGACGTGGCGCGGTCGCTGGCCAAGCGCAGCCACTGGCGTTCGCGCGGCGTGGTGCTCGCCAGCACCCACGAGGAGGCCGTCTCCGGCCTGCGCGCTATCGCGGCGAGCAAGCCGGGCGCCGGGGTGTTCACCGCCGACGCGCCCGCGGTCATGGGTCCGGTCTGGGTGCTCTCCGGTTTCGGTGCGCAGCATCGCAAGATGGCCAAGCGGCTCTACCTGGAGAACACGATCTTCGCCAAGGCCGTCGACGAGGTCGACGCGCTGGTAGAGGACGAGGCCGGGTACTCGATCCGCGAGCTGTTCCTCGACGACAGCCAGGACTACAACGTCGGCACCTCGCAGGTCGGCATCTTCACCATCCAGATCGGCCTTGCCGCGGTGCTGCGCGCACACGGCGCGGAGCCTGACGCGGTGGTCGGCCATTCGATGGGTGAGGTCGCCGAGGCCTATATCGCCGGTGGCCTCCCGCTCGCGGACGCGGTGCGGGTGATCTGCGCGCGCTCGCGGCTGATGTACGAGGGCGAGCAGATGATCACCGACGACGACGTGCGCAATATGGCACTCGTCGAATACAGCGCCGAGGACATCGAAGAGCTGCTCACCGAGTACCCCGACGTCGAGGTCGGCGTGTACGCGGCGCCGACCAACACGGTGATCGGCGGCCCGAAGGATCAGGTCGAGGCGATCGTCGCGCGGGTCGAGGCGGCGGGCAAGTTCGCCCGCATCCTGCAGACCCGCGGCGCGGGCCACACCTCGCAGATGGACCCGCTGCTCGGCGAGCTGGCCGCGGAACTGGCAGGCATCGAGCCGACCAAGCTGAAGACCGGCCTCTACTCGACGGTGCACAAGGGCGAGTTCTACCGCCCCGGCAACGATCCGGTGCACACCGAGGACTACTGGGTCAAGAACCTGCGCCACAGCGTGTACTTCACCAACGCGGTGAAGCTCGCGGTGGACGCCGGGCACACCACCTTCCTCGAGCTCGCGCCGAATTCCGTTGCGCTGATGCAGGTGCTCGGCACCACCTTCGCGGCGGGCCTGCACGACGCGCAGCTCATCCCGACGCTGAAGCGCAAGGAAGACGAGGCCGCCGGCGTGATCGGCGCGCTGGCCCAGCTGTACGTGCACGGGCACAAGGTCGACCTCACGTCGCTGCTGACGCCGGGCGACTACGCCGACATTCCGCGAACCAAGTTCGTGCGCAAGGAGTTCTGGCCGAAGGTCTCGCTGGCCGCGACCGGGAACACCGGGGCGCCCGGCGCGCACGTGGCGCTGCCCGACGGCAGGCACGCGTGGGAGGTGCAGGCCGAATCGGCAGGCGATCTCGCCGCGCTGGTGAATGCCGCTGCGGCACAGGTACTCAGCGACGTGACGCTCGGCGCCTCGATCGCACACGCCGCCGTGCCCGCCGCGGGCACGCTGACCACCACGCTGACCCCCCATCCGGGCGGTGCGTCGGTGCAGGTGCACGCCAAGGAGGGCGCGACCTTCCGGCTGCTGTTCGACGCGGTGGTCACCTCCGCTGCGCCGCTGCCCGAATCTCCGGAGCGGAGCCTGCGGAGCGACCATCCAACGCCGTCGGCCGAGTCCTCTTCTACCGGCACGGCGGTCGCCCCGGCCGGTAGCACCGACCTCGAGGTGGTGGAGACCTTCGGTGACCGGTGGGACCCCACCGGCAACCAGTCGCTCGACGACCGGCTCGCGCTGATCGTCGCCGAGTCGATGGGCTACGCGGTCGAGGACCTCCCGATGGAGATCCCGCTGATGGAGCTCGGCCTCGACTCGCTGATGGCGATGCGCATCAAGAACCGCGTCGAATACGAATTCGACATCCCGCAGCTGCAGATCCAGGCCGTGCGCGACGCCAACCTCAACGAGGTCGGCAAGGTGCTGCGCTACGCCGTCGAACACCGCGAAGAGATGCGTGCGGTGGCCGAGCGGCAGGCGGCGGGCGAGGAGATCGTGGTCGACGGCGGGTTCGTCGCCGCGGCGCGCGCCGCCGTCGAAGCCGGCGCGGACCCGGCTGCCGTGGTAGCGAAAGCGGCTGCCGCCGAAGGTGTTTCGCTGGACGTGGCGAGCACGTCCGTGGCCGCCGAAGCCGCGGAGATCGTCTCGGAGGCCGAGACCGCCGCGGGCATCGCCGGTGCCGCGCCCGGCACGGCGACACCCGCTCCGGTCTCGCAGGAGCAGGCCGACGCGGCAGATGCGAAGGAAGCGGCGACCACCCAGTCCCTCGACAACGTGGACACCACCGCGGTGGGTGCCGCCGAGGCGGTCACCACGCAAGCGGCTACGACAAAGCCGGTGTTCGGCGCGCCGTCCGCGGCCGACGAGGACGACGACGTGCCGCCTCGCGACGCCGCTGAGCGCCTGACCTTCGCCACCTGGGCGATCGTCACCGGCAAGTCGGCGGGTGGCATCTTCAACACCCTGCCGATCCTCGAGGAAGAGGTCGCCGAGAAGCTGGCGGACCGACTCACCGAGCGGGTCAAGGCCGAGGTCACCGTCGACGACGTGCTCGACTGCGAGACCATCGAGCAGCTCGCCGATGTGGTGCGCAACCTGCAGGACAGCGGCGCCGACGTGGACGGCTTCATCCGGCCGCTGCGGCCGCGCGAAGCGGGCTCGAATGCGGTGCCCGTCTTCGTGTTCCACCCGTCGGGCGGCAACACGCTGGTCTACGAGCCGCTGCTGAAGCGACTGCCGGCGGGCACGCCCATGTACGGCTTCGAGCGCGTCGAAGGCGACATCCTGGAGCGCTCGCAGCAGTACGTGACCGAGCTGCGCAAGATGCAGGGTGACGGCCCGTACGTCCTGTACGGCTGGTCACTCGGCGCCGTGTTCGCACTGCAGGTCGCGCAGCTGCTGCGCGCCGAAGGTGCCGACGTGCGCATCGTCGGCCTGATCGACCTGGCCATCCCGGTCGAGAACGAAGACAACAGCCCGGAAGAACGGGTGCGCCGGATCGAGCGCTACCAGGTGTTCGCGAAGAAGACCTATGGCGTCGAGGGCGAACTCCCGCCGGAGCAGCTGCAGGAGCTGGCCGCGGCTTCCGATGAAGAGCAGTTCAAGATGATCAGCGATCTGGTCAAGATCAGCGGTACCAAGATTCCCGGTGGCGTGCTCGAGCATCAGCGCACCTCGTGGATCGAGGGACGGCACCTGGCCAAGACCACGCCGACCCGGTACGACGGTGATGTTGTGCTGTATCTCGCCGATCGCTACCAGGACGGCATGATCGAATTGGAGCCCCGTTACGCCGATCGGCGCCCGAATGGTGGTTGGGACGAATACATTCCAAACCTCGAGGTCATCCACATCCCGGGCGACCACCTGCAGATCGTCGATGAACCGCGGATCGGAAAGATCGGAGCCGACCTCACCGCGAAGCTTGCGGTGATTGCCCCTTAGGGGTGCACCTGACGAAAGGGGCTACGTGAGCAAGCGAAGCGCGCGAACCAACTACGCAGCGCCGGTGGGCACGGCGGAGCCGAGCGCTAGCGAGGTGGAGCTGTGAGTGAGCGCAGCGAGCGAACCAACTACGCAGCGCCGGTGGGCACGGCGGAGCCGAGCGCTAGCGAGGTGGAGCTGTGAGCACTACTGCTGAGAAGCTTGCCGACCTGCGTAAAAGACTGGATCTCGCGCAGGAACCGGCGGGCGAAGCGGGAGTGGCGAAGCGGGCGAAGAAGGGCATCCCCAGTGCCCGCGACCGGATCAACATGCTGCTCGATCCAGGCACCTTCGTGGAAATCGGTGCGCTGGTGCGCAAGCCGGGTGACCCCACCGCGCTCTACGGCGACGGCGTGGTCACCGGGCACGGCCTCGTCGAAGGCCGACCGGTCGCGGTGTTCTCGCACGACCAGACCGTCTACGGCGGTTCGGTCGGCGAGATGTTCGGGCGCAAGGTCGCCGGGATCATGGAATACGCGGCGAAGGTCGGCTGCCCGGTGGTCGGCATCAACGACTCCGGCGGCGCGCGCGTGCAGGAGGCGGTGACCTCGCTGGCCTGGTACGCCGAGCTGGGTCGTCGGCAGGAGCCGCTGTCCGGTCTGGTGCCGCAGATCTCGATGATCCTCGGCAAGTGCGCGGGCGGTGCGGTGTATGCCCCGATCAACACCGACGTGGTGGTGGCGACCGAAGAGGCGTACATGTTCGTCACCGGCCCTAAGGTGATTCGCGAGGTCACCGGCGAGGACGTCAGCCTCGAGGAGCTCGGCGGCGCGCAGAGCCAGGCCGAGTACGGCAACATCCATCACGTCGCGCCGGACGAGAAGTCGGCGTTCGAGTGGGTGCGCGACTATCTGAGCTTCCTGCCGACCAGCTGCCAGGAGCTGCCGCCGATCGTGAATCCCGGCCTGGAACCGGAGCTCACCGACAGCGACCGGGAACTGAATTCCCTGGTGCCGGACTCGGATAACGCCGCCTACGACATGCACGACATCCTGCTGCGCATCTTCGACGACGGCGGCTTCCACGAGATCGGCGCTACCGCGGGACGCAACATCATCACCGGCTTCGCCCGCGTCGACGGTCGTCCCGTCGCTGTCGTGGCCAATCAGCCGATGGTCTACGCGGGCGCGCTGGACGCGCGGGCCTCGGACAAGGCGGCGCATTTCGTGCGCCTGAGCGACGCGTTCGAGATCCCGCTGGTCTTCGTTGTCGACACCCCGGGCTTCCTGCCCGGAGTGGAGCAGGAGAAGATCGGCGTGATCAAGCGCGGGGGCCGGTTCCTGTTCTCCTATGTGGAGGCGACGGTACCGAAAGTGACTGTCGTGATTCGCAAGTCGTACGGCGGCGGCTACGCGGTGATGGGCTCCAAGCAGCTCGGCGCAGACGTGAACCTGGCCTGGCCGACCGCGCGCATCGCGGTGATGGGTGCCGAGAGCGCGGTGAGCCTGATCGGCGGCAAGCAGATCGAGGCCGCGCCGGAGGAGCAGCGGGCGGCGGTGCGCCAGCAGATGATCGACTTCTACAACGCCACCATGGCGACGCCGTGGGTGGCCGCCGAGCGCGGCTACATCGACGCGGTCATCGAGCCCGCCAACACCCGGCTGGAATTGCGCAAAGCCTTGCAGCTGCTGCGGGACAAGTCGCTGGCGCGCAATCCGCGCAAGCACCACCTGCTGCCGCTGTAAAACCGGAATCGGGCCGCATCCCGTTGGGGCGCGGCCCGATTCACCCGAGTCGGGCTACCTCAGCCGAGGCTGGCGGATTCGATGATGACGTCGTCGGTCGGCACGTCCTGGTGCCCGCCGGTGGTGCCGGTGGCGACGGCGGCGATCTTGTCGACCACCTCGGTGCCCTCGATCACCTTGCCGAACACCGTGTAACCCCAGCCGGACGGGGTCGGCGCGGAGTGGTTCAGGAACGCGTTGTCGGAGACGTTGACGAAGAACTGCGCGGTCGCCGAGTGCGGGTCGTTGGTGCGCGCCATCGCCACCGTGTACTTGTCGTTCTTCAGGCCGTTATTGGCCTCGTTCTGGATCGGCGCCTGCACGCCCTTCTGGCGCAGGCCGCGCTCGAAGCCGCCGCCCTGAATCATGAAGCCGGGAATGACGCGGTGGAAGATGGTGCCGTTGTAGTGACCCGCGTTCACGTAATCCACGAAGTTCTGCACCGTGTTCGGCGCCTTCTGGTCGTCAAGTTCCAGGACGATCGGTCCGTAATTCGTCGTGAGATTCACCTTGGTCATACCCACACCTTGCCAGCCCGCCGTCGCGCGCGTTTTGCCGGTCTTGGGATGCGGCCCGACTACTGCTTGCGGCGCGCGGCGGGCAGTAGTGCGTCATGCTGGGCGTGTCCGGCGAGTCGCCGACCTACCTTTCCGATCAGCTGTGACATTTGTCCAGGTCGGAAGGCCTAAAGTTCATTTCGCATTTCAATTGATCTAGATACGGACAACTGATCTCTCAGCAACATGGGTAACTCGTCGGGGACGCCCAGAACGCGGCTCGGCAGTTATCCGCTGGACGCCTACAAAACTTACCGCGCACCTAAGTCTGGCCTAAAGACTCGGAGAGGCGGACGAGCGCTGAAGACGTGGGAGTGCCGGGGAGCTAGCATTGCCAATCGTGCCCGACGCCGCTACCGCTGTCCTGACGAAACCGCCCTCCGTGCCAGCGGCCTCGCCGGCCGATTTCCGGACCGCGCGAATAATCGCGCTGGTCGCCGGATTGCTCGGCGCGTTGTTCGCCTTGGCGACCCCGTTCCTACCGGTGACGCAGACCACCGCGCAGTTGAACTGGCCGCAGGGCGGGACGCTGGGCAATGTGCAGGCCCCCTTGATGTCTCAGGTCCCGATCGACCTGAGCGCGAGTATCCCGTGCAGCGCGGTCGCGCAGCTGCCGGAGCGTGGCGGCATGCTGTTGGCTACCGCGCCGCCGCAAGGCGACCGGGCCGCCTTGGAGGCGTTGTTCATTCGGGTCTCGGACACCTCGGTGGACGTGGTCGACCGCAACGCGGTGGTGGTGTCGGCCCAGCGCTCGGACATGGACCGGTGCTCGGAGCTGGTGCTCACCTCTGACAACCAGAGCACGCACGCGGAGTTCAAGGGACTCACCCGGATGGTCGACGATCCGAAGGCACCGGCGGGCAGCGGGCAACAGCTGGAGGTGCCGGTCGAAGGCACCATGAACAGCGACTTGCGCCCGCAGGTGGTCGGCGTCTTCTCCGAGCTGAAGGGCGCGGCGCCGGCCGGGCTTTCGTTCAACATGACGGTCGATACCCGGTTCTCCAGCAGCCCGACCGCGGTCAAGCTGATCGCGATGATCGCGGCGGTGCTGTGCACCCTGGTCGCGCTCGCGGCGCTGGCCCGGCTCGACGGCAGTGACGGGCGCGGGCACCGCCGGTTCCTGCCGTCGAACTGGCTGAAGCCGACCTGGGCCGACGGCGCGGTCATCGGCACGCTGCTGGTGTGGCATTTCGTCGGCGCCAACACCTCCGACGACGGCTACATCCTGAGCATGGTGCGGGTCGCGCCGCACGCGGGTTACATGGCCAACTACTTCCGCTGGTACGGCGTGCCGGAGGCGCCGTTCGGCTGGTACTACTACGTCATCCAGCTCTTCGCGGAGTTCTCCACCGCGAGTGCGTGGGTCCGGGTGCCCGCGCTGCTGTGCGCCATCCTCTGCTGGATGGTGATCAGCCGCGAGGTGGTGCCCCGGCTGGGGCGCGGCGTGCGCAACAGCAAGGTCGCGCTGTGGACCGGCGGCCTGGTGTTCCTCGCGTTCTGGCTGCCGTTCGACAACGGCCTGCGCTCGGAGCCGATCGTCGCGCTCGGCGCGCTGCTCACCTGGGTGTCCATCGAGCGGGCCATCGCGACCGGGCGGCTGTTGCCCGCTGGTGTCGCGGTCTTGGTCGCGGCGTTCACGCTTGCCGCCGCGCCGACCGGATTGATGTGTGTGGCGGCGTTGCTCGCCGGTATCCGTCCGCTGGTGCGGATCGTGGTGCGCAGGCGACGGCAGTTCGGCTCCGAGGGGGCGAAGTGGTGGTCGACGCTGCCGTTGCTCGCACCGATCGCCGCGGCCGGGTTGCTGGTGCTGATCGCGGTGTACACCGATCAGACGTTCGCGGGCATCCAGGAGGCCAACCGGGTGCGTCAGGTGACCGGGCCGAACCTCGCCTGGTACGAGGACTACCTGCGTTACTACTACCTGTTCGTGGAGACGGTCGACGGCTCGCTGGCCCGTCGGTTCGCGTTCCTGGTGATGCTGCTGTGCCTGTTCACCACCATGCTGGTGTTGTTGCGGCGCAGGCAGGTTCCCGGCATCGCGAGCGGGCCGACCTGGCGGTTGATGGGCGTCGTCTTCGGGACCATCTTCTTCATGATGTTCAACCCGACCAAGTGGACGCACCACTTCGGCGCGTACGCGGGCATCGCCGGTTCGCTGGCCGCGGTGACCGCGGTCGCCGTCTCGGCATCGGCCTTGCGGGCGCGCAAGAATCGCGCGATCTTCCTGGCGGGCTTGTTGTTCGTGCTCGCGCTCTCGTTCTCCGGCATCAACGGCTACTGGTATGTGTCCAGCTTCGGCGTGCCGTGGTTCGACAAGCGGATCTCGCTGCACGGCTACCAGTCCAATACCCTGATGCTCGGCTTGTTCGGTCTCGCACTGGCTTTGGTCGCCTGGCACTCGTTGCGCGAGGGCTACGCCAAACCGGAGGCCTCGGCGAAGTCGGCGCGCGGCAAGCGGATTCGCAAGTTCGCCGCGATACCGCTGACCATCGTCGCCGCGCTCATGGTGTTGCTCGAGGTGCTCTCGCTGGTCAAGGGTGCCGTCGCGCAGTATCCGGCGTACTCGATCGCCCGGTCGAACCTCGACGCGATCGGCGGCAGCAGCTGCGGCCTCGCCAATGACGTGCTGGTGGAACCGAATCCGAACGGCGGCGCCTTGCAGCCGGTCGCCGATTCGGCCCATCCGCTCACCGACCCGAACGACCCGCTGGCCGGCACCGATCCGGTCGGCTTCGATCCGAACGGTGTGCCCAACGACCTGTCCGCCGACAGCGTCGAGGTGAAGCCGGGCACCGGCAACACCTCCACTCAGTCGGTTGGCGCCGCGTTCGCCGAGGGGCAGAGTGCGGGCACCGGCGGTGGCCAGGGTGCGCGCGGCGTCAACGGCAGCACCGTGGCGCTGCCGTTCGGGCTCGATCCGGCGACCACGCCGATCCTCGGCAGCTACCAGAGCGGGGTGCAGCAGCCCGCGCACCTCACGTCGAGCTGGTACCAGCTCGCGCCGCGGTCCGAGGACAAGCCGCTCGTGGTGATCTCCGCGGCCGGTCGCATCCTCTCGGTCGACGACACCGGCGACACCAAGTACGGCCAGTCGCTCACCGTCGACTACGGCAGGCACCTGCCGGACGGCACCGTCGAGAAGCTCGGCACCTACCTGCCGCGCGACATCGGCCCGTTCCCGTCCTGGCGCAACCTGCGCGTTCCGCTCGCCGAGATCGCGCCCGACGCCGACGTGGTGCGCGTCGTCGCCAACGACCCGATCCTGATCGGCGACCAGTGGCTGGCGTTCACCCCGCCGCGGATGCCGAAGTTGCAGTCGCTCAACACCTTCATCGGTTCCGATCAGCCGGTCCTCGAGGACTGGGCGGTCGGCCTGCAGTTCCCCTGCCAGCGCCCGCTGTACCACAAGAACGGCGTCGCGGAGGTCCCCGGCTACCGCATCCTGCCCGACCGCCCGCTGGCCATCAGCTCCACCAACACCTGGCAGGCGGAGGAATTCGGTGGCCTCCTCGGCTTCGCCCAAATGCTGGCCAAGTCGGTAACCGTCCCGACCTACCTCAAGGACAACTGGGCCCGCGACTGGGGCTCCCTGGAGCGCTACGACCAATACGACCGCAGCGCCACCCCAGCCCAACTGGAGACCGGCACCACCACCCGCTCCGGCTTCTGGTCCCCAGGCCAACTCCGGGTGTTCTAAGTTCTGTGCTCGAAGCGGCGGTTGATGACTCATCGGCCGCCGCTTTGCTGTCGACCTGGAAAGATATCGTTCGGCGGCCGGTAGGCTCACGGCATGACGAGCGGCGCTCCCAGCGACTGGTACCGGTGGATCCCGGAGCAGATCACCGCGCGGGACTATGAGCTGCTGCCAGAAGACTTCTGCCGCACGATCGAAGTCGTCGATGGCCACATCGTGAAATGCGAGAGCCCGTCGCGCCTGCACAATCGGGTGGCGCGACGCATGGCCACGCATATGGAGGCCGGGCGTAAGCCGGAGCCGTGCCTCATGGTCGATACCGATGTCGATGTCCGAATAAGCGACGTCCCGTTGAGTCTGCGCAGGCCCGATGTGATCGTGTATCGCTGCCTCGACGATGACGCGAAGCTCTACGCGGGCGACACGGTACTCGCTGTCGAGGTCGTGTCACCCGACAGTTCCTTCCACACCGACACCGTGGAGAAGAAGGCGGCTTACGCTGCCGCGGGTATACCCGTGTACCTCATAGTGTTTCTGACCGAAGCGGCCGACGGCATCGAGTTGATCGAGGAGTATCGCCTGTCTGAAGGGCGCTATCACCTCGTTTGCTTGCACACCCGTCGCCTGACCTTGGACTCGCCCATCGCTATCGACGTCGCCTTCGGTGAGCTGACGTCAGGATAAGGCGCGGCGCATCAAGAACCATCGGCTTGGCTGAGCAGCTCGCGTCTGAGCACCTCTTGGGACGTGGTAGCGAAATCGGCTGGGCCTTCGACTATTCCGGTGAAGGACAGACCGGCAAACTCGGACAGCTCCACATCATCGAAGGCGGTCGCCATCGGTTTCAAGCCTCTCTTCTCGAACGTTGACCGGTTGAGACTGTGGCCCGGTTCGGTCAGTTCGTAGTCGCCGCCGCCCTGGAGTAGGCGTGCGGCGCCGATCAAGCGGTGCAGGCGGGTCGCCGGGGGGTTGCTCAGACCTTTGTCATACGCAGCCCGAGTTCGCGGCGGAGGACCTCCTGGGAGGGGAGGCGGTCTAGTACGCGCAGGATTGCGGGGCGCAGTTCGCGTTGTTCATCTGCGGTGAGCAGACCGACGAGGTCACGCAGATCCATCTGGTCGAAAGCCGACGTCATAGTTCACAGGTTACGGATTTCTGTGGGTTTCGTCCTGCGATCGCGCGGCGTTTTTGCCGTCCAACCGGTCTGTTTACAACATCTTTGCGGCCCCGCAACACCGAACCGGCTGGTCCGGTGTCGCGGAACGGCAACTACGGCTAGCGAACCCGGATCGGATCGTCCTTGGCCAAACCACTCCGGCTTTGCACCGTGACGCCGATCTCAGCCGGTGTCGCGTTCGGGTCATAGGGGGTGAACTTCTCCAGGGATCCCCAGTCGCGCGACCAGTCGTGCCCGAGATAGCTGGGCATGGTTTCCGACTTCAACAGCAGCCCGGTCCAGCCGAGCGGCCCGCCGCCGATGTCGTCCTGCCAGGCATTGGACGCGTCGGAGCCGACCCGGTCGGGCAGGATGCGCCACTCGGGCACCTCGGCGACCCCGTCGTGGTGGTCGAACGGGCGCTGACACGGGAAGGCGAGCCCGACGTGCCAGTCGAGCAGCACCGGATTCCGCGATCCGACAACGGAATTCAGCGTGGCCAGCTTGGGCAGCCGGGGCGGGGTGACGGCGAGCCACTGCTTCTGGGTGATGTCGTTGTCCACCGCGACCAGCCGCACCGCGTTCGCCTCGACCGGCAGCTGGTCCAGCGGCACCCGCAGGTTGCGCCAGGACGGCGCGGGCCCGATGTCGATCGGGTCGACCGAACCGAGCTTGCGCACCGAGCCGTCCGCCGCGCGCACGCCGTATTCGAGGTGCAGTTCCTGGCCGTAGGTGACGACACCGTCGGCGTCCACGTGCCGGATCCGGCCCGCCGCGGTGATGGCGAGCACCTGGTAGGCGGGGTCATGGCGCATGCTGTCGGACAGGTCGAGGTGATACCACTGGGAGGTCAGCGAGGCCTGCTGCTGCTCGTCCTCCTGGTAGCTGCCCATGATCGGCGTGGTCGCCGGGTCGAGCCCGAACGGCAGCGCGACCGTGCTGCCGTTGATGCCGGTCTGCGCGGTGGTGCCGCCGCCGGTGCCCGCGCCGGTGGTCTTGGTGGTCTTGTTCTTGGCGTCGGAATTCACCGAGTTGGCCCCGCCGGACACGGTCTCATCCGCGTCGGCGGTGAGGTCGCTCGCGACCCCGTTGGGCGTGAATCCCTTTGACTCCGCGGCCAATCCGTCGGCGGGCGCACCGGAGTAGGGCAGCAGTACCGACTTGGCGGTGTCCGTCTCCACCAGCACCTCGTTCGCCAACGCGCACGAATCTCCCTTCAGCGACTGAAGATTCGACTTGGCAACCGAGTACGCGGGGTACTGCGCGACCGCCGCCTTGGCCAGCGAAGCCACCTCGAACAGCACGAGCAGCGCCGCGGCGATGGTCAGCGGCGCGCTCGCGAACCGATCGAAACGTTTCGGCGTCGTGCGCGCCCGGCGATACGGCTCCCGATAGTGCAGCCACACCGCGACCACCAGCGCGACCCCGCTGAGCCCGAGGAACAGCGTGGAGAAGCCCTTGCCCGCGAACAGCGGCGCCTTGTCCCACCACGGCACGCCGTAGCTGGACACATACCACCAGCCGTTCGATCCGGTGAACGTCACGGCGAGCAGGAAAAGCACCGCCGCCGCGAACAACGCCCGGTTACGCGGCGAGCGAATGCCCTCGCTGCCCACCGCGACCGCGGCCAGCGCGGCCAGCGAGCCTGCCAATCCGGCGTACACGCCGAAGTGGTGCGTCCACTTGGTCGGCGTGAACATCATCAGTACCAGCGACGCGAACACGATGCCGAGAATCCGCACCGACGGCCCGCGCGAGGTGCCGGGGATGCGGCCCTTGCGCAGCACCTGCAGCACGCAGACCAGCAGGCACAGCAGCATGACCAGCACACCGAACCGCCGGGCCAGCGACCCGTCCGGCGAGAGCATCAGCAGCGAATCCCACCGCGTGCGTTCATCGAACCAGGCCACGTTCGGCCCGACGATGGTGCGCACCCGGGTGGCTTCCAGCACGGTGGACAGGGTCTGATCGGCGAAAACCACCACCAGCACCAGGGTCCCGGCGGAGAGGCCGGGTGCGAGCAGCGCCAAGTAGCGGAAGAGTGTTGTCGCCCGAGAAGGTCGGGTGTCGTGTGCACCGGGCTTCGTCGCCGGACCACTTGTCTCGTTGTCGGATGCGTCGAGTCCCATGGAGCCCGAGGGACTTTCGGCCACTCCGCCACCTACCGCGGGAACAACCCCGCGCGCCCGTTTGATGATGATCTGCAGCACCGGCCGCGATCCCGCGATCAACGCCGCGATACAGATGAGCCCGGTCGGACCAGCCGCCAGCGAGAACCCCGCGATCAACACCGCGATCGCGGCGGGCAACAGCCGTCCGGTGGCGATGGCGCGTTCGATCGAGCACCAGGTGAGCAGCGCGCCCGCCGCGATCAGCGGCTCCGGTCGCAGCCCGTTGTCGTAGGGCAGCCAGAAGGCGAGGAACACCAGCCCTGCGGTCCACAGCGCGACCTTGTTCCGGCGCACCCGGGCACCCAGGCGCGGCAACACTTCCCGGCTGATCACCAACCAGCACGTCACGCCCGCGAGCACGGCGGGCAGCCGCATCCACGGGCTGGCGTCGGAGATCCTGGTCATCCACGCGAGCACCTCGTACGACCAGCCGAACGGCGCCTCGGGCACCCCGAACCACCGGTAGTAGTTGGCCATGTATCCGGCGTGCCCGGAGGCCCGCGCCATGTTCAGGATGTAGCCGTCGTCGGAAGTGTTGGCGCCGATGAAGTGCCACAGCCCGAGCGTGCCGAGCACCACCGCGTCGGTCACCGTGAACCGCCACCAGCGCGCGGGCAGGAACCGGCGCGCCCGCCGCCGATCGCTGGTGTCCAGCAGGTGCATGGCGAGCAGCGCGATGATGGTGCAGGCCACGGCCGCGATGATCGCGGCAAGTTTCAGCACCGACGGCGACGAGGAGAAACGCGAGTCGATGTCGGCGTGCAATCGAGCGCCGTCCAGCCGTCCGGCGGCCAGATCGGTGAACACGCCGACCAGTTGCGGCCGGATGTCCCGAGTCACGGTGTTACGGAACGGCGTCCCGTCCTGCCGCGTCGCACCGGTGATCTCGGTGCTCGTGGCGGCGGCCGTCGAATCGATGGTGAGCGCGGTGCAGCCCGCCGCGGTGATCTCGGCGACCGGCGCGGACAGCAGCGGCACATCGCGCAGCACCACCGACAGCGTGCCGTCGGCGACCGACACCACCAGCCCGGTAGTCGCCGCCTGCCCCGACGAGACGGGCACGGTGGACACCACCGTGCCCGATCCCACCTCCTGTATCAGCGAGCACGGCAGCGTCGCGTTCAGCCGCAGCGGCTGATACGACACCAGCGGTGCCTCGACGCTGCTGACGCCGGCCTGTGGCCAGTCCAGCGCGGCCCGGTCCTGCCGCACCGGCAACAGCGGTGTCAGCAGCGCCAGCACGAATCCGAGGAGCCCGGAGACGAGGGCGATCAGGCGGTAACGGGTGAACGCTCGAGTTGATCGGTCCGGTCGCACGGGGGTTGATGGTAGCCACCCGACGACAAGCCGCCGATGATCACCACCTATCGCATCGCGGCCACGTCCCAAATCCACACGTCATGGACCCGGGTGGGCCCGAAGCCGAGCAGTTGCGTCACCGTGGTGCGCAGCGTGTCGACATTCCTGGTCGCGGGCAGCACCAGCACGTCGGCTCGCCAGAAATTCAGGTCGGCGCGGATCTGTTCGCGCGCCTCGTCGGTGATCGGCGGCACGGTGCCGGTGTCCTGCGCCTGGACCAGCAGCGCGGTGGTCGGCCGGAACTCGGGGCCGTAGATGCCCTTCTTCTGCGTGCTGGTCGGGCCGACGAAATAGCCGCCGGCCAGCGGGAAGTCGAAGTTCGCGTCGGCCTGCCAGCGCAGCGCGCCCGCGTCCATCGGCCGGGACGGCGGCACCATCACCACGGACCCGTTGTTGACGTAATCGCGCACGGTTCCGTCCGCGAAAAAGGCGGGCGTCGGCGGGCGCTGCACCACCGGAAGGACGGTCGGTATCAGCGGCAGCAACGCGAAAAGCAGTGCGCCGAACCAGGCCAGCGGCCGCCAGTCGACCGGCGACTCCCGCCACCAGCCGATGGCCCGCTGGGTCGCCAGGGCGAGCACCGCCGCGATGGCCGGGATCGCCGCCATGGTGAGCCGGGTTTCCAGCACCGTGCTCAGCAACGGGACGTGTTCGGCCCAGCGCCACGGCAACGCGATGCCGGTGTCCCGCTTGCCGAACATGGCGACCGCGCCGAGCGACAGCACCCCGAACACCGCGATCACCACGGTCGCGGCCCGGACCACCCGTTCCCGCCACAGCAGCGCGACGGTGACGGCGAGCACCAGCAGCAGCGGCCAGCCGAAGTAGGCGTTCTGCTCGGTGTCGTTGATCGCCACATACTGCCCCGGCAAGAAGATCCCGCCGAGCGACTCGGAGGGGAACTGGGTGATCGCCTTCAGATCGTTGCCCATCGGACCGTGATCGATCGATCGGTAACTCTGCGGCCCGAAGAACTGCCACCACAGCGGTATCACGGTGCACAGCAAGGCGATTGCCCCGGCCAGCAGGATCGCCGGGGTGATCCCGCGCAGTACGCGCAAACCCTGGCGCGGGGTGTGCAAGTAGTACACAACCGTGAATAGGCCGAACGACAGCGCGAAGATCAGCAGCGGCTCCTCGCCGAGCGCGATCTGCAGTGCGACAAGGAATCCCAGCAGGGCGGCGTCGCGGATGCGCCAGCGCCGCCGCTCACCGGCCCCGGCCCCGGCGCGCCGCGCCATCCGGATCAGCAGCCCGGCCATGATCGGAAGCAGCAGCAGCACAACGAAGTTCGGGTGCGCGTTGGCATGGGAGATCATCGCGGGCGCGAAACCGCAGAACAGCCCGCCGATTCCGGCCGCGATCCTGGACTCGACCAGCTCTCGGGAGAATAGCCAGTACCAGGCCAGCGCGGTGGTGGCCAGTCCGAGCGTCAGGACGAGCACGAACGTCACGGTCGGCCCGAACAGCAGGGTGATCGGCGTCAGCGGCACCCCGACCCCGAACATGGCCGTGTTGGCCATCATGTTCACCCCGGCCGGGAAGTTCTGCAGCGTCGTGCCGAGCGGGTTCTCCAGATGCGCCACCGAATGCGCGGTGACCGCGAAGAACCATTCCCACATGGTCTGGTCCTGACCACTCTTGATCAGGTATCCGCTCTGCGTATTGCGCCACTGCCCGGATAGGACGACGACGGCCAACACCAGATACCCGAAAGCGGGGACCAGATCGACCGGGTTGACTCGGATGCGGGGAAGTCTGCGCTTGCGAACCGGGGTCGAGGTCCCGGTGGTGAGCACTTCGGTCGCGGTCGATTCTCTTTCCGCGATCCCTACCGCCGACCCGTCCTGCTCGCCCAGATCGACCTGTTGTGCCCGTACCACCTGCGAACTTCTCCTATAACTAGCTTCAACTCAGCCGCCCACGCTAGCCGAAGACACTGTGTTGTGCCTGGCAACGGGAGTTGCGGCCCACGCGAAAACAGGGCAGCGGCGCAGGTCGGACGCGCTTCTGCGCTGTTCTATTCGATCTTGCTATCGGCGGAGGGTGACCAAGGTGAAGGGGCCGATATCGGTGGTGGTGAAGCGCGGATCGGCGAACAGCTCCTTGGCGAAGGCGACGGTGTAGCGCTGCACGTTGGGATCGTTCGGGTAGACGTCCCTGGCGAGACGCAACGTGTAGGTGTCGCCGCTGTTGCGGAACAGGAAGGCGTCCGGAGCCCGCCACGGGCAGGCCGCCAGCGCGTCGAGCAGCGCGCCGGAGGACTTCAGCTTGCTCCAGCTCTCGATGGTCGCGGCCCGGCCGGGGAAGTCGGCGAGCATGTTCGCGTAGTGCGAGGTGAGCGCCTGGAAGCCGTAGTACGGGTAGAAGGACAGGAAGCTGGTGTCGGCGGTGAGCAGCACCGTGTCCGAGCGGGGGCGTCCGGTCTGGGCGAGGAGGGCCTTGTCGATCTCGCGGTAGTGCCCCACGGCCGAGGGCGGGCGGTTGTCCGCGCGTTCGCCGTTGCCGTCGGTGTCGGTGTAGGCGGTGGTGATTTCCGGCGCGAGGATGTGCGGGATGTTCTGGGTGAACGCGAGCGCGCCGACGATCGCGACCGCCACCGTGGCGAGCCGGAAGCCGCTCGGCTCGTTCACCACCTGATAGATCGCCCTGGCGCCCTCGACGAAGCCGAACGCGCCTGCCGCGGCGAGCAGCGCGAGCAGCACCGACTCCAGCCGGAACGACAGCAGCGTGGTGCCCGCCGCGGTCACCGCCATGGACAGCAGCGACCACAGGTAGACGGCGAGCACGCCGATGCCGAGTGCCTGCGCGCGTCGCGACGACGCGGCCCGCAATACCAGCCAGAGCAGGCCGACGAGGCAGAGCGCGCCGCGCAACGAGAATTCGGCCATCGGCAACGGCAGTTCGGAGCCGGACTCGGGCAGATAGTGGAACGCGGAGCCCGAGGTCGCGACCTTGCCGCTCAGCGTCTTCAGCAGATATGGCAGCCACACGATCAGCGCGATCACCGCGGCGATCGCCGCGATCACTACTAGCCGCACCAGCGGGGCCACGGCCGCCCGCCACGGTCGGACGGTGTCGTCGTCGGGGCGGGTGCGTCGAGGATGCGCGGCGGCGTACTGTTCGCGCACCGCGAGCCCGGCCGCGACGAGACCCATCAGCCCGACGGCGAACGCCGCGAAGCCCGCGTACAACGTGTAGAACGTGGCGGACATGCCCAGGAACAAGCCGGTGCCGAGCACCGCACCCCAACCGCCGAGGGTGTGCCCTCGATCGCCCGGCCGATGCAGCGCACCCCAGGCGAGCACCAGCGCAGGCGGCAGCAAGATCACGATCACCGCGCTGTACGCCTCCGGCGACGCGTACGCGACCGCGAGCGCGGTCACCGCCGCCGTCACCGCGATGGCCCAGTCCGCGCGAATCAGCTTGGACCACAGCACGAGTGAGATCACCGCCGCCACCGCGATCGACCCGATCGCGTACGGCTTGAACACCGCCCACCCGTCCATGCCGAGCACGTTGGCCACGCGTCCGCCGATCCAGAACCACCCGGCCGGATAGAACGGCGGCAGATCCGCGTAGGTCATGTCGTGCAGCGCGGCGGAATCGGTGAGCCGGGTGAGGTACTCGGTCCGGAACTCCTGATCCACCGAGACGCCGAGCAGATACAGCTTGGTCGCCCCCAACGGCATCCCGAGGGTGAACGTGACGAACGTCGAAATGCCGACCCAGGACAGCACTTTCGCCACCCACGGCCGCGTGAACCACTTACCAGGACGCAGCCGAGTCAGCGCGATCGCCGCGACCACGAAGATCGCGGCGACCACCTGCCCGACCGTCGTCAACGCCCGAGTCACATTAGAGGAGTTGAACGCGGGCCAGTGCACCAGCGAGAACGCGACGAGCCCGACCGCGGTCACGACGATCGCGACCAGCGTCGCCAGCACAGCCTCGCCGACACCGGCCCCGATGTGCTTTGCCAGCAGAGACCCTCGTCCGCGCACCGGAGCGGGGGCTTCGCCCTGCGCAACGACGGTGGCCGTCATCGACCCGCTCCGCCGGCCTGGACGTGCGGCGGGCACGCCGTGCTGCGACGTTCTCGGATTACTCGCATGGCATCTCCGGGTTCATTCGAGTTGCGCGGACGATCGGCGATCATGCTGCCAGGTCCGGCTTCGGATGTGACAGCGCGTGCCGTCGTGGCGAAACGAAAAAAGCCGCACCTCCCGACTCACGCAACAGGTGTGAGGTCGGATCGAGGTGCGGCTCAGAGCGAGCTCAGATAGGGAGCTTGCGGAAGATCGGGCGCGGGATGTGGCGCAGGATCATCATCACGTAGCGGAAGGCGCCCGGCGCCCAGACGAGCTCCTTGCCCTTCTGTGCGGCCGAAACCGCGAGCACCGCAATGTCTTCCTTGTCGACCGTCATCGGCGCCTCTTTGACGTGCGCGGAGAACTTGGTCCGCACCATGCCCGGCCGGATCACCAGCACGCGCGGCCCGTGCGGGCGCAGCGCCTCGCCGAGTCCGAGGAAGAACCCGTCCAGGCCCGCCTTGGTCGATCCGTAGACGAAGTTCGAGCGGCGGACCCGCTCGCCGGCGACCGAGGACATGGCGATGATCCGCCCGAAGCCCTGCGCCTTCATCTTCTCGCCGACCAGCACGCCGACGGAAACCGATGCGGTGTAGTTGATTCCGGCGACCTGCACGGCCTTGCGCTGGTTCTGCCACAGCTCTTCGGGATCGCCGTCCAGCGCGAACGCGACGATGGCGATATCGATGTCGCCGCCGTCCCAGGCCGCGTCGATCACCTTCGGGTGGCTGTCGGTATCGAGCGCGTCGAAGTCGACGAGATCGACCTGGCTCGCGCCGGCCGCCGTCATCTCGGCGACCGCGTCTTCGCGTAGCGGATCGTTCGGCAGTGCGGCGAGGACGACGCGCGCGGGACCCTTCTTCAGGTATTCCGCGCAGATCGCCAGACCGATCTCGGAGGTCCCGCCCAGCAGCAGAATGGCCTGCGGGTTACCTACGGCATTGATCACTGCAGCTCCAGCCTTCTCGCCATGTCGGACATGAAAACGCCTGTGGGATCGACAGTTCGGCGGATCTTGATCCACTCGTCGATCCGCGGGTACATCTGGTGGAACGTCGCCGCGGTGGTCCGCGAGTCCTTCGCGGTGTACAGCCGCCCGCCGAACTCGACCACCCGCCGGTCCAGCTCGCTGACCAGCTCGTTGAGCCCCGGCTTGATCGGGAAGTCGACGCAGATGTTCCAGCCCGGCATCGGGAAGCTCAGCGGCGCCGGATTGCTCGCGCCGAACAGCTTGAACACGTTGAGCGCCGAGTAGTGCCCCGACCCCTGGATGTCGATGATGATCTTCTTGAACTCCTCGACCGCCTCGGTCGGCACCACGAACTGGTACTGCAGGAATCCGTTGGAACCGTAGCCACGGTTCCACTCGGCGATCATGTCCAGCGGGTGATAGAACTGCGTCAGGTTCTGCACCTTGCCGGTGTAGTTGCCGCCCATCGCGTAGTACGCCTCCCCGATGGACCGCAGCGTCAGCTTGTTCATGGTCCAGTTCGGGAAGATGTCCGGCACCGTCATCAGTTGCGGCGCATCGAATTTCAGCGGCTTCGCGCGCAGCCGCTTGGGCAGCTCGTCGACCTTGGCCAGGCGGCCGCGGGTGATGGTGGCCCGGCCGAGCTTCGGCGCCGGGCTGATCACGTCGAACCACGCGCTGGAATAGGTGTAGTTGGCCTCGCTGCCGTCGCTGTGCGCCGCGATGGTCTCGTCGAGCGTCGTGGTCTTCACGCCGTCGTTGAGGAAGTACGCCGACTCGGTCGGCGTCATCTCGATGGTCGCGCGCAGGATGATGCCGGTGAGCCCGTTGCCGCCGACGGTCGCCCAGAACAGCTTGGCGTTGCGCTTCGGGGTGAGGTGCTGCACCTGGCCATCGGCGGTCAGCAGATCGATCGAGCGCACGTGGTTGCCGAAGCTGCCCTCGCTGTGATGATTCTTACCGTGGATGTCGGAGGCGATGGCGCCGCCGATCGTCACCTGACGGGTGCCGGGCAGCACCGGGACCCACAGCCCGAACGGCAGTGCCGCCTTCATGAGCTGGTCCAGGCTGACGCCGCCGTCGACGTCGACGATCCGCGTATCGCGGTCGATCCGATGGATGTTGTTGAGCGCCGTCATATCGATGACCAGGCCGCCCGCGTTCTGCGCGTGGTCGCCGTAGGACCGGCCGAGCCCGCGCGCGATCACGCCGCGGCGCAGATGCGGGGGCTTGGCGTCGTTGTCCTCGGCGACCATGGCGACGGCCTTGGCGATCAGTTCGGGGTCGCCGGTCGAGAGCACTTCGGATGAGGTTGGTGCGGTGCGACCCCACCCGGTCAACGTGCGGGTGTGCGTCGGCAATGCGAACGCAGTCCCGGCGTCGGCCCCATCGTTTGTGACGGTGGTGCCGCTCTCGTTACCGGTCGTCGTGGTGGCGGTCGGAGCTTTCGTGGACATCGGCATAGAGGCTACAGGTATGGCCGGACATCGGCGTCGATGTCTCTTACTCCGGAGTAGTGATCTACATATCGGTTTAGCGACCGCTACGCTCGTCGCGTGCATGCCGAACCCCACCTGCCGCTCCCGGCCGAGCTGCCGCTGGTCGACGAGCCGGGCGGTACCGACGTCGACCTGAAGACCCAGATCGTCCGGTTCACCCTGACCGGCGGGCTATCGGCGGTGGTCGACTTCGGCCTGTACAGCCTGCTGTTCAACCTGATCGGGCTGCCGCGCGAGGTCGCCAAGTCGCTCAGCTTCATCGTCGGCACCACGACGGCCTACCTGATCAATCGCCGCTGGACGTTCCAGGCGCCGCCGAGCCGGGCCCGGTTCGTTGCCGTGGTGATCCTCTACGCGGTCACCTTCGCCGTCCAGGTCGGTATCAACGCGGTGCTCTACGACGCACTGCCCGACGCGGCCTGGCGTCAGCTGCTTGCCTTCGTCGTCGCGCAGGGCACCGCGACGGTCATCAACTTCGTCGTGCAACGCCTGGTGATCTTCAAGATCCACTGAAGCGGCGGGCCGGGTCAGCGGGTGACCAGTGCCCCGGCCCGGTCGCCGCTCTCCGCCTTGGCGCCGAAGTAGTCGCCGCCCTTGGCGCGGACGTTGTCGGTGCCCCAGTCGCGTCGTTCGCGGTCCGCGGGCACCAGGTGCGGAATGTGCTTGCGGCAGTGGATGTATGCCTCTTCGATGTCGACGACCACCCAGCGTTCGGCGGTACGGCCCTTGAGGTTCTCGGGCAGGCCGGGTGTCGCGCCGCGCAGGGTGGCGTCGGGGATGATCCTGGCTGAGCCGTTGATGTGCAGGCCGATCAGATCGCGGACGAAATCGAGGAGCAGGATGCCGACGTGCGGGTTCTCCAGGATGTTGCCCAGGCTGGCCAGCACGCCGTTGCCCCGGTATTCGGGGTACGCAATAGTGCGTTCGTCGATGACGTGCAGAAAGCCGGGCTCGCCCGCCCGGAAGCTCGAATCGCATTCGCCGTGCTTGTCCGAGGTGGCGATGAAGGCCATCTCCATCCGGCCGATGAATTCGATCATCGTGGGATTCAGCTCTTCGAGTACCTGGTCGTTATAGAAGCGAGCGGCTCTCTCCTGGGTGCCGTACCGATCCTGTAGCTCGTGCTCACCGTCGCTGCCGCACTGTATACCGGGCATCTTCGCCACCCTCTGGTTGCCGGAATCCGGATCCTTCGAGGGTCGTCGTTGAGCCCGCGACTAAACCGAAATCCTGTCCATTTTAGTCCGTTCGGCCTGGCAAAAACTGTGAAATCAACGTTGAGAATGCACCGAATGCGTTGTTAGCGCAAGGGTTTCCGGCGTTCGGCTAGATGCCGACCGGCCGGGATGGTTTACCCCGGCCCGCTGGATCAGAGCGGCCCGGCGTCACGCCGGGTTCAGCGTCACCGGGACGCCGTTGAAGATCGCGTTGCCCGACGGCACATCGACCACCGAATCATCGGTCAGCACATTGGCGTTGACGCCCGCGTGCGCTCGGGCGACCGTCTGCGTGCTGTCGGTGTGTCCCCACCCGTGCGGCAGGCTCACCACTCCGGGCATGATCGTCTCCGTCGGCTCCAGGGGCACCGTCAGCGTGCCCGCGGCGGACTTCACCACCGCGTGCTCGCCCAGCCCGAGCCGGGCCACGTCGGCCGGATTGATGTGCAGGGTACAGCGATTCGACCCGCTCACCAGCTGTCCGATGTTGTGCATCCAGCTGTTGTTCGACCGCAACTGGCGTCGTCCGATCAGCACCACGTCCGGCGCGATATCGGCCAGCCGGGCCCGCATCCTCGCCACGTCGTCGAGCAGCGGCTGCGGGGCCAGCTCCACCCGCTTCGACGCGGTCCGCAGCGCGCCGGGTAGCTTCGGCCGCAATGGTCCGAGGTCGATGCCGTGCGGATTATCCAGCAGCACTTGCAGATTCAGCGTGCCGCCGTTCCACTCGCCGTACGGGCCGAGGCGAAGCATCATGTCGAGGCGTTGCTCGGTGGTGTCTACCCCGGCCAATTCGGCACGGCGGTCGGCCATTCCGGCCTTCTGCAGGGTGCCTGCCATGATCAGTTCGTCCACGCCGGTGATCGGGTCGACGCCGTCCACGCCCGCGTGCGGCATGCCGGAGACCGCCGCGGCCAGGCGGACCAGCACCGCCGATTCCGAGGGACGATCACCCAGCGGGACCAGGGGGCGGGAGTAGCGCGCGTAGTTGTGCACCGCGAACTGCAGCAGGGCGAAGTCGTAGTGCGGCGACTGCACCGGCCGCGGCGGCGGCAGGAGCACGTCGGCGTGCCTGGTGGTTTCGTTGAGATAGCGGTCGACGCTGACCATGAAGTCGAGTTGCGCGAAGGCGGCGTCCAGCCGGGCGCCGCTCGGCGCGGACAGCACCGGGTTGCCCGCGACCGTCACCACCGCGCGGATCTGCCCCTCGCCAGGGGTGAGGATCTCGTCGGCCAGGGTCGCGACCGGCAGTTCGCCCATCGCCTCGGGCAATTCGCGGACCCGGCTGGTCCAGCGGCCGAGCCGGAACGGCCTGCTGCGCGCGATTCCGCCCGCCGCCGCGGTGGCGAACATCGCGCCGCCGGGGGAGTCGAGATTGCCGGTCAGCGCGTTGATCGCGTCGACGAGCCACTGCGTGATGGTGCCGAATTCCGCTGTGCAGGTACCGATCCTGGCGTACACCGCCGCGGTCGGCGCGGCGGCGATTTCGCGCGCGAGGCGAATCACCGTCGCCGCGGGCACGCCGGTGCGTACCGCTACCGAGTCCGGGCTGAATGCCGCTGCGGCCGTGCGTAGTTCATCGAGCCCGGCGACGTCGACCGCGATATCGGTGAGCTCCTCGGCGAACAGCGTGTGCACGATCCCGAACAGCAGATACGCGTCGCTACCCGGCCGGATGAACAGATGCTCGTCGGCCAGCTTGGCGGTGCGGGTGACCCGAGGGTCGACCACCACGAACCGGCCACCCCTGCGCTGCAAGGCCTTCAACCGGCCGGGGAAGTCCGGTGCGGTGCACAGCGATCCGTTGGATTCGAGCGGGTTCGCGCCGAGCATCAGCAGATAGTCGGTGCGATCGAGGTCCGGCACCGGCACCGTCAGCGGATCGCCGAACATCAGCCCGCTGGCCACCTGCTTGGGCATCTGATCGGCGGTGCTGGCCGAGAAGATGTTCTTCGTGCTCAACGCGCGCAGTAGCACCGGCACATACAGCGCGCCCGCCACGGTGTGTGCGTTCGGGTTGCCCAAATATGCCGCCGCCGATTGTTTTCCGTGCTCGGCGACAACCCTCGGAAAACGTTCCGCGATGAGATCGAATGCCTCATTCCATGAGGCGGCCCGCCAGGTATCGGTCGCCCGATCCCGAATCATCGGCTCGGTCACCCGATCCGGGTCTTCGTCCAGGCTGCCGAAGCTCGCCCCCTTGGGGCAGAGGAAGCCCTTGCTGAAAGGATCCGCTTTGTCGCCGCGGACCGAGGTCACGTGGTCGTCGGGATCAACCGTGATTTCGAGTCCGCACACGGCCTCGCAAAGCGGGCAGGTGCGCAACAAGTTGCGCGACGCTAGTCCGTCGCCCAGCGTGTTCAGGTCGGATTTCCCTGCCTGCGGGGCTGAGCCCGTACCCGGTGAGTTACCCATGTGCTCAAAGTCCTCGCCTCGGGAGTGCCTGATTTCACAGCGTAATCGAGGCAGGCGTCGACTCTGCGGTATCAATCGGATCCGCAACGACAAACGACCGATACCGGTGCGATTCGGGTATCGGTCGTGGTGGCCGGGGGTCAGCCCGGCCGTCGTGCCTTAGTTCAGCAGGCGACGCTGGTGAGCGCGGAGCGCTTGCCTGCGGTCGCGGCCCGGACGGCGGCGCTGATCGCGACGACCGGCGGAACCCAGCGGGCTTCGGCGGGTGCGACGCTCCAGCAGGCCGAGCCGGCCGAGAGCTGGGTGGGCGGCAGCGGGACGCCCGCGCCGTCGGTGTAGACAACGGCACCCGCGGCGGTGAGCGCCTCGAGCGCCATGGCGGCCTTGCGGACGCCGGTGACCAAGTGGATCTCGCGACGCTCGGCGCCGGGCAGCTCGATGACGGGGCCGGACAGGTTGTTCGCCCGCAGGAAGCGGCGAACCTCGCCGGCCAGCTCGCCGCTGACCTCGATGGCGGAAAGGTCGTCATCGGTGATCAGGCAGAGACCGTTGGCCGTTTCTGCGACCGTCCATCCGCGCTGGGTGTAGTCCTGCGCAGCGGCGGTCATTGCGGCCGCCGAGACGGAAGTCGGAAACGTGGTGCGCACTGTTCTCTCCATTCCCCGGTAGATCTGGGTCCTGCATCTTCATGGGGCGTATCGGTGCTCGTGGTGCGCAGCGTTACGCGATCTTCAAAACTTCTTTAGGACTGTTGGCTACGTCTCTTTCAGCCCCGCTTGAAAGCTAATTGCTATGACGTTGCTCGAACTGGTCAAGACTTGTTGTCCCGCCGCTACTTTCGGCCGCTGACCTGTTCTTTCGCTGTGCCGTTCCTGCGAGGCTGCTGTGGATGGTGGGACTTGTGTGGTTTGCATGACGTTCCGGCTGGCTCGGAAGTGGGATTACGGGGAGGATTTCGATCATGAGTGATGAGTCCAACGGCACCGGCAAGGGAAGTGAGCTGCCGGACCCGGAGGAGTACGAAGCCGAATCGCGGTGGATCACTTGGAAGGAATCGGCGGCGCGCCGATTCTCCCGCGGCACCGCGGTCGCGGACGAGCAGCCGCCGGAGCCGTTCGAGAGCCCGCGCGCCTTCGGGCAGTGGAGCGTCGAGGCGGCGCGCGGTCTGCTCGATGTGCAGTTCCGCCGCACCGCGACGCGCACGCTGCTGCCGCTGGTCTATCTGCTCGGGCTGGTGTTCGCCTGCGCGGTGCCGATCGCGCTGACGGTGTTCATGTGGCGGGTCTCGGCGGTGCTCGGGGTGGTCGCGGCGCTGATCGGGGTGCCGCTCGGGCTGACCATCGCGGCCGCGGTGCGGCTCATGCTGGAATTCCTGGCGAACGCGTCCCGCCTGGCGACCAGGATGGAGCACATCAGCGAGCTGGCCGACGATCTGTTCCAGGCGCTGTCCGATGTCGCCGAGCCGGTCAACCAGCTCTCCGAAGACGTTCGCGCGGTGCAGTTCTGGCGCTTCCGCAAGGGTGGGTCGCGCAGGTAGCGGCGCCAAACCGGGCGCACCAAACATATTTGGCGTTGTGAGGCCATCGGCCTAGCTGGGTCACCGATCGTGACCTATGTCCGATTTGCTGTGAAACAATGCTGTTCGGATGCCGGGATATCGAATCGGGCATCTGCTAGGGATGGTCGCAAGGGCGAACTCGTGTGGGTTCGGGAGTGCGACCGGCGCACGGCAACGAGGGGGAAAACCTATGGCTTTACCGCAGGGGACGACTGGATCGACCATGCCCCGGCGCCAACTCGGGCGCCATCTGCGTGACCTGCGCAATCGGGCGCGAATGACCACCAGGACGGCAGCACAGCAGCTGGAATGGTCGGAAGCCAAGATCTGGCGGATCGAGACGGGCCAAACCTCGTTGCGCAGCCTCGATGTCGAGGCGATGTGCAAGGTCTACGGCGCGCCGTCCGACCTCGTCGGGCCGCTCACCGCCCTGGCGCGGGAGACCAAGGCGCGTGGGTGGTGGACCGCGTACGGCGACGTGATCGCCGAGGGCTTCGAGGTCTACATCGGCCTGGAGGAGGCCGCCGCCCGGCTGTCGACCTACGAGAACGAGGTGGTGCCAGGTCTGTTGCAGACCGAGGCCTACACCCGCGCGATGCTGGTCGCCGCCCGCCCCGAGATGTCCGCGAGCGAGATCGATCGCCGGGTGCAGCTGCGGATGGCGCGGCAGGCGTTGGTCACCCGGATCGACGCGCCGCTGCACCTGGACGCGGTGATCAGCGAGGCGGTGCTGTGGCGGCGGATCGGCGGTGCCGAGGTGGCCGCCGGGCAGCTGGCACACCTGCGGCGCATGTGCGACCTGCCCAACGTCCGAATCCGGGTGGTGCCACCGGATTCCGGTTACCACGAGGGCATGGACTCGGGCCGATTCGTGATGCTGGAGTTCCCCGAGTTGCGGGTCGGCGAGCAGGCCGAGCCGCCGGTGGTCTACGTCGAGGCCTTCACCGGGCCGGTCTACCTGGACAAGGAAATCGAAATAGACCGGTACCGAAGGGCTTTCACGAGCCTGGGGTCGGTAGCGGTGGACGCGCGCGACAGCATCGAAAAGGCGCGCGCCAACTGCGACGTGTGAGCCGGTGGTGGCTGAGCGCCCTTGGGCCTCAGCACTTTTGGCCGGGCGTGCCCCAGGTGGCGCCCAGCACCGAGCGATGGGTGGGCAGCGCCCGGTCGTAGACCTCGCGGCCCTTCTCGGTGAGACAGACGAATACCGCGCGGCGGTCCTCGACGCACATGGTGCGTGACACCAGGCCGTCGCGCTCGAGCCGGGCCACCGCACGCGAGAGCGCGCTCTGACTCAGGTAGATGTCGTTGGCCAGATCGCTCATTCGATAGTCGCCGCAGTTGGCGTCGACCAGCCGGTCCAGCGTCTCGAACTCGCTGAGTCCGATCTGATGCTGTCCCTGTAGCGCTTTTTCCAGTGCGCAACTCACCGCCGCGTGCCGGTCGAGTAGCTCTCGCCACTCGCCAATCAGCCCGGTCTGCGCGACGGTGCGGCGGGCTGTTTCGATTGTCGATGGGTTCGACATGGCCCCATCTTAGTGCTGGCCCTCGATCTATGCAACTGCATTAAATGTGTTGGCATTTAATGCGTACGCATGTAACGTACCCCGCATGACTTCACCAGCAACCCTGGCGGCCGCTTCCGCGACCGATCCGACCAGATGGACTACCCGCCTTTGGGGCATGCTGATCACGCTGTGCATCGTGCTGTTCCTCGACGGCCTCGACGTGTCGATGATCGGTGTGGCGCTGCCGTCCATCGGCAACGAACTCGATCTCTCCACCTCAACCCTGCAGTGGCTGGTGAGCGGCTACATTCTCGGCTACGGCGGCCTGCTGCTGCTCGGTGGCCGCACCGCCGACCTGTTCGGCCGTCGCAAGGTCTTCCTGATCGCGCTGGCCATCTTCGCGATCGCCTCGCTCGCCGGTGGCTTGGTGAGCTCGGGTCCGCTGCTGATCCTCACCCGTTTCGTCAAGGGCCTGGCCGCCGCGTTCACCGCGCCGACCGGTCTGTCGATCATCACCACCAACTTCGCCGAAGGCCCGGCCCGCAACAAGGCGCTGTCCATCTACACCGTGTTCGGTGCCGGCGGCTACTCGTCCGGCCTGCTGTTCGGCGGCCTGATGACCGGCGTCGGCTGGCGCTGGACCTTCCTGCTGCCCGTCCCGATCGCGCTGGCCGCGCTGGCCGCCGCATGGGTGCTGGTGCCCAAGGACAAGCCCGCCGAGGGTGGCGGCCACGACCTGTTCGGCGCGCTGCTGTCCACCTCCGCCATGCTGCTGCTGGTCTACACCGTCGTCACGGCGCCGGAGGCCGGCTGGGTGTCGGCGCGCACGCTCGGTTCGTTCGCCGCGGTGCTCGTCTTGTTCGCCGGATTCATCGCGGTGGAGAAGCGGGTCAAGCACCCACTGGTCCGGCTCGGCATCCTGCGCAAGGTGTCGCTGGTCCGTGCCAGCCTGGCGATCGTCGCGGTGGCCGGCTCCTACTTCAGCTGGCAGTTCATCGTGACTCTGTACATGCAGGACACCCTCGGCTGGTCGCCGCTGAAGCTGTCGATGGCGCTGCTGCCGGTCGGCCTGATGGTCGCGTTGTCGGCGGTGTTCTCGGACAAGCTGGTCGACCGGTTCGGCACCGGCCCGATCATCGGCGTCACCATGGCCGTGATGGCCGTCGGCTACCTGCTGTTCCTGCGACTGGACACCGCGCCGTCGTACTGGACGATGCTGCTGCCCGCGATCATGCTGATCGGCATCGGCTGGGTCGGCTTCCCCGCCATCAACATTCAGGCGACCAACGGGATCGACGACGACGAGCAGGGTCTCGCGGCCGGTGTGCTGCAGACCTCCATGCAGGTCGGCGCGGCCATCGTGCTCGCGGTGACCACCGCGATCATCGCGTCGGGTACGCACGGTGACGCCTCGCCCACCGCGATGCTCGACACCTACCGGCCCGCTCTGATGTTCGCCGCGGCGGTCTCGATCGTCGGTGCGCTGGTTGCCCTTTCGGCCTTCTTCGGGAAGAAGCGCGCCGAGCAGCCCGAGGCGGCTCCGAAACCGGAACCGGAGCTCGAACTCGTCGGCTGACCCTCGCGGCCGACTCGAAAAGCCGACCGGCACCACTGTGGGGTGGTGCCGGTCGGCTTTCATGTTGCTCAGGAAAAGGGCGGTGCCGCAGTGTCTTTGGCGGAGCGGATGAAGGTCAGCGGGCTGCCGTCCCGGCCGAGGGTCGGCCAGTCGATACCGAGGCGCGGATCGAAAGCGTCGATGTCCCTGTCGAATTCGGGTGTGTACTCCAGCGAGCACAGATAGGTGACGGTGGAGTGGTCCTCGAGCGACAGGATCGCGTGCCCGAGGCCCTCGGACAGGTACATCGAGCGCCGGTCGACATCGTCGAGCAGCACGCTGTCCCAGCGCCCGTAGGTCGGCGAGCCGGGACGCAGGTCGACGACCACGTCGAGAAACGCGCCGCGCACGCAGGTCACGTACTTCGCCTGTCCCGGCGGATCCTCGGTGTAGTGGATGCCGCGCAGCACGCCCGCCGCCGAGACCGACAGGTTCACCTGGCGCAGATCGAACGGCCTGCCCGTCACCTTCTCGAACTCCGAGGCCTTGAACCCCTCGAGGAACATGCCGCGGCCGTCGCCGAGCTGGCGCGGGGTGATCACCCAGGCGCCGGGCACCGCGAGTTCCCTGAACTCCATGCTCACCAGTCCCTGCCGCGTTCGAGAATGTCGAGCAGGTAGCTGCCGTAGCCGGAGCGGACCAGCGGTGCGGCGAGCGCGCAAAGCTGCTCGTCGTCGATGAAACCCATCCGCCAGGCCACCTCCTCGGGCACGCCGATCTTGAGGCCCTGCCGTTCCTCGATGGTGCGCACGTAATTGGCGGCGTCGAGCAGCGAATCGAAGGTGCCGGTGTCGAGCCACGCGGTGCCGCGGGCGAGCACGTCGACGCGGAGCCGATCCTGGGCCAGGTAGGCCCGATTGATGTCGGTGATCTCGTATTCGCCACGCGCGGACGGCCGTAGCGTGCGGGCGATCTCGACGACGTCGTTGTCGTAGAAATACAGCCCGGGGATGGCGTAGTTGGACCGCGGCGTCTTCGGCTTCTCCTCGATCGATACCGCCCGGCCCTCGGTGAACTCGACCACGCCGTACGCGGTCGGATCCGAGACCCGGTAGGCGAACACCGCGCCGCCGTCGATGCCGGCGAAGCGGTTCAGGCTGGTGCCGAGCCCTGGGCCGTGAAAGATGTTGTCGCCGAGCACCAGTGCCGCCTTGTCGGTGCCGATGTGATCGGCGCCGAGCACGAAGGCGCGGGCCAGGCCGTCCGGTTCCGGCTGCACCACGTAGCTGATGGCGAGGCCGAACTGGGTGCCGTCGCCGAGCAGCCTGCCGAACGCGTCCGCGTCCGCGGGCGTGGTGATGACCAGGATGTCGCGAATGCCGGCGAGCATCAGGGTGGACAGCGGGTAGTAGACCATGGGCTTGTCGTAGACCGGGACCAGCTGCTTGCTGACCCCGCGCGTAATCGGATGCAACCGGGATCCGGTGCCACCAGCCAAGATGATTCCCCGCATGACCAGGAGTCTGCCAGCTCGGTCCGCGCCGGGCGCCGCGAGGTTCGCAGGCGCGGAGTCGAATTGATTACGGAATGGGCTTTCGCGGTTTCAGGAGCCGTTGATTCGGCGATTCTGTTGTTTAGGTCACACAACACATGGTGTTCTGAAACATCATTGTGTGAGATGTCAGCGCCGACAGCTCGCCTGGGACCGCTCGGTCGTGGCTCGGCGCACCAGTGGGTGAGGTAGGTGCGCGATGGCAGCGACCAGCGTCGGCGAGACCGGCAATGTGATGAATCCGGACAATCTGAGTGCCCCTGCGCGGCTGGTGCTCGCGGCCTGCCTCGGCGTCGTCCGGCCCGCCCTGCGCGCCGCACCGATCACCCGCGCGACCATCCCGATCGGCGCGCTGGCCATCGACGCGCTGGCCAGGTTGCGGCCGGAGCCGCAGGGGATCGACCGGGAGCAGGTGTCGCTCAACGGGTTCCGGATGGAGATCCTGCGCCCGGCAGGCGCGGCAAGGGCACTGCGCCACGGTGCCCTGCTGTACATGCACGGCGGCGGATTCGCGGTCTGTGGGCTCCGTACCCATCGGCCGGTCGCGGCGAGCCTGGCGCGGCGTACCGGCCTTCCGGTGGTCAACGTCGACTATCGACAGCTGCCGAGCAAGCGCATCACCAATTCGGTCGACGACTGCCTCACCGCGTACCGCTGGCTGCTGCGGCACGGCGCGGATCCGAGCCGGATCGTCTTCGCCGGTGATTCGGCGGGCGGCTACCTGAGCTTCGCCACCGCGTTGCGCGCGATCGAGCTCGGCCTGCCCGCGCCCGCCGGGCTGGTCGGGTTGAGCCCGCTGCTCGATCTGGACTACGCGGCCAAGCGAACGCACGTCAACGTCCGGAAGGACCCGTACATCCCGCTGCTCGCGCTGGAGGCGGTGGTTCGCATCGGCGCGGAGATCGACGGCAAGCTCGATCCGCTGCTTTCACCGGTCAACGGCATCCTGGCCGGCCTGCCGCCGGTGCTGCTGATCGCGGCCGAGGACGAGGTGCTGCGCTACGACTGCGAGCTGATGGCGCAGCGGCTCACCGCGGCGGGTGTGCCGAACGCGGTGGAGCTCTGGCGCGGTCAGGTGCACGCGTTCATGAGCATCGCGCCGAACCTGCCGGAGAGCAGAGCGGCGCTGGCTCGGGTGTCGCGCTTCGTCCGTGCTCGCATCGAGGAGGGCCAACAGGCGCGGACCGCGTAAGCCGTCCGGCCTGTCCAGGCGAGCCCCGTTCCGCTTGTGGCCGGGACGGGGCTCGCGCATGTCGGAAACCAGCGAAACCCCGCCCGGCCAGCGGCCGAGCGGGGTTTCGACGGTGTATTCGGTTGTCCGCGTTGCCTACTTGGCGGGCGCGGGCGCCGGGACCGACGGCTGCGCCAGGGTGGCGAAGTACTGGATCGCCGCACCGATCGCGACCGGGGCGGTGACGAAGATCTGACCGGCGACGGTGCCGAGGGCGCCGACGGCGATGATGCCGCCGAGGCAGCCGATGGCCGCGGCGGGGATGAACGGGCCGAAGAGGCCGATGATGGTGGCCGACGCGGCGGTGGCGCCGAGGATGCCGCCGAGCACGCAACCGACGGCCGCGCCGCCGAGGCCGCCGACCAGGGTGCCGATGGTGGCACCCATGGAGATGGTGCTGGTCATCCGGCTCCAGGCCGCCTGCTCACGGTCGTAATCGCTCTTCCACGGCGCCTTGTCCTCGAACGGCAGGGCGACGGGCTTGTAGGTCGCCTTGTCCATCTCGAACTGCGGGGTCAGCGTCGCGGTGTGATCGGCGATGTCCGCGGTGATCGGGAACTCGAACTCGTCGACCCGGAACTTCAGCGGGGTGCCCGCGACGGTGGTGCCGTTGGCGGCCTTGATCTTGAAGACACCGTCCTCGACGACCATGGAGCCCGCGTCGGTCTTGATGATCGACGTCGAGTCCACGGCCTGGGCGGTGAAGTTGATGGCGTCGCCGGACTCAGGGGCCGGGGCCGCGTTGACGGTGCCCGCGGTGACCCCGATCGAGGCGATGAGCAGGGCCGAGGTAGCGGCAAACTTTTTGATGATCATCTGTTTGGTCCTCATCCAGGTGCTTTTGGCAGGGGGTGGGGGCCGGAAACTGAGGTCGCAAACTATCAGTAACACGGCCGGGCTAACGGAAACCCGCTCGACGGACGGTCGAGCGGGTTCCGGGCTCGTCTTCTTCAGTTGTGCGAATTCAGTTGTGTAAGAGAGCTTCTCGACTTACTTCGGCGCGTTGAACGGGCCGGAGGTGGTCGCGAAGTACTGGATGGCCGCACCGATGGCAACCGGGGCGGTGATCAGGATCTGGCCCGCGACGGTGCCGAGCGCGCCGACGGCGATGATGCCGCCGAGGCAGCCCACCGCGGCGGCCGGAATGAACGGACCGAACATGCCGATGATGGTCGCCGCGGCAGCGGTGGCGCCAAGGATGCCGCCGAGCACGCAACCGACAGCCGCACCGCCGAGGCCACCGACGAGGGTGCCGATGGTGGCGCCCATCGCGATGGTGTCCTTCATGCGGTTGAAGGCAGCCTGCTCACGGTCGTATTCGCTCTTCCAGGGAGCCTTGTCTTCGAACGGCAGGGCGACGGGCTTGTAGGTCGCCTTGTCCATTTCGAACTGCGGGGTCAGCGTCGCGGTGTGATCCGCGATGTCGGCCGCGATCGGGAACTCGAACTCGTCCACGCGGAACTTCAGTTCGGTGCCCGTGAGGGTGGTGCCGTTGGCAGCCTTGATCTTCAAGGCGCCGTCTTCGACGACCATGGAGCCGGAGTCGGTCGAGACGATGGTCTGGGTGGGGGTGGAGCTCGCCGTGAAATTGACGGCTCCGTTATCGGCCTCGGGGGCCGGAGCCGCGTTGACGGTGCCAGCGGTCACGCCAAGAGCGGCGATCAGCAGCGCCGAGGTCGCGGCGAATTTCCTCATCAGCATTTTGTTGAAAACCTCGATGTGAAGCGTTCGGAGGGGACTAGACGATCGAAATCTAGACCAGCTAACGCACGGTGAACCGGTTGTGACCTTTTATTCAAATTTTGTTCACCAAGGAGACCCATGGCATGGTGGGGTTGCGGAAATATGCACGCATGCCAGGGTTTTGGGCGGCAAAGCGGACTGGGCGTCCTATATCTACCGAAGGGTATGAGACCAAGGTCACAGAGCGCAACTCTGGCGGATCGGCCGAGATCGCCCGGTGTTGCGTCGATCGCGAGCACACGATCCACGTAGAGTCATGGCGTGCGAGTGCTTGTCACCGGCGGAGCCGGATTCATCGGGGCCAACTTCGTCAAGCAGACCGTTGCCGACCGTCCGGATACCACCGTAACGGTGCTGGACGCGCTGACCTATGCCGGAAATCGCACCTCGCTGGACCCGGTGGCCGACCGCATCGATTTCGTGCACGGTGACATCGCCGATCTGGATCTGGTCGACGAACTCGTCAGCGGTGTCGACGCGGTAGTGCATTTCGCCGCCGAATCACATAACGACAACTCCCTCGCCGAGCCGTGGCCGTTCGTGCAGACCAATATTGTCGGCACCTATTCGCTGCTGCAGGCGGTGCGCCGCTACGACGTGCGTTACCACCATGTCTCCACCGACGAGGTCTACGGCGATCTCCTGCCCGACGAGCCCGCGTTCACCGAACGCACTCCGTACAACCCGTCCAGCCCGTACTCGGCCACCAAGGCGTCCAGTGACCTGCTGGTACGCGCCTGGACCCGCTCGTTCGGCGTGCGCGCCACGCTGTCCAACTGCAGCAACAACTACGGGCCGTACCAGCACGTGGAGAAGTTCATCCCGCGCCAGATCACCAACCTGATCGACGGCGTCCGGCCGCGGCTCTACGGCGCCGGCCATCAGGTGCGCGACTGGATCCAAGTCGACGACCACAACCGCGCCGTGTGGGACATCCTGGACCGCGGCCGGATCGGGCAGACCTACCTGATCGGCGCCGAGGGCGAGCTGGACAACAAGTCCGTGGTGCGGATGATCCTGGCCGCCTTCGACCGCGACCCGGACGACTTCGACCATGTCACCGATCGGCCCGGTCACGACCAGCGCTACGCGATCGACGCGACGCTGCTGCGCACCGAACTCGGCTGGACCCCGCGCTACGCCGACTTCCGGGCCGGCCTCGCCGCCACCGTGCAGTGGTACCGCGACAACGAATCCTGGTGGCGCCCATACAAAGCCGTCACCGAGCGGGCCTACGTCGCCGCGGGTGAGCAGACCCTCGGCTAGCCCCAGACGATGTCGTAGTACTTCCAGACCGCGCCGATCAGCGCGATCACCGTCGCGACAACCACCGTCACCGCGGGACCCACCGTCGGGGTCCGCCCGGCAACGTTGGTGAGCCGCAACGGCATCCAGCGCAGCAGCACGGCGAAGGCAACGATGGCCAGCGGCACGAAGTAGCGGCCCTGCACGCCGTCGATGATGTAGTAGCCGACCGGCGTGAACGACATGTACAGCGTCACATAGATCATCGCCACACTCGCCGCCACGGTGAGCGCGACCAGCAGCGTGCGCCGGAAGGTGGCGGCGGTCATCCGATCCGCGACACCGATGCTCACCGCGAAGGCGAACAGGCAGGCCAGCATCGTCAAGGCGGGCACGTCGATATAGGAGAAGCCGAGCTCGCCGAAGAACTGGCTGAACCACCGCTCGTCCCGCAGCGCGATGCTCTCACCGAATACGTTGATGAAATGCCCTGGGTCGGTGAGGATCCCGCGCAACTGCTCGCCCGGCCGCACCGAATGCCACTGGTGCTCCGGCCGCATCAGGCCCATACCGTCGCCGGTAGGCGCCGCGATCTTCATCCAGGCCGCGAAGATCAGCCCACCCAGCGCCGCGAAGGCCCAGGGGATCCCGCGCTTCCAACCGCTGAAGCCGAGCCGGTCCGCGGGCACCAGCACGACGAGCATCGCCAGCAGCACGTAGGTCGGCTTGCTCACCGGCAGCAGGATCGTCGCGGCGAGCAGCGCACCGGTCTCTACCCGGCCGAGCCGGTCGCCGACGAACAGCGCCTTCACCAGCAGCGCCGACACCATGATGGCCAGCGCGTTGGTCATGGTGTCCGCGGTGACGGTGCCCGCCTGGAACACCGCGATCGGCAGCACCGCGACGGTGAACGCCAGCCACTGCACCCGGTGCTTGCGCAACGCGTAGAGGCCGAAGCCGACCACGGTCAGGTAGGCGACCAGCCCGGCGAGCCTGGTCAGCGCGATCGTCGCACCGACGTCGAGGCCGAACGCCTCGGCAAGCCGAATGCCAACGGCGGCAGGGATATACGGCACCGGCGAGTAGGCGGCGGTGTTGGTGAACCAGACGGGCTCGGTGGCGTCGGATACCGCGGCGCCGCCGAGCCGGTCGTACGCGCCAGGGTCCTCGACCATCGAGCCGGGCTCTTCGGGGTTGGTCGTGTAGTCCCGCAGCGCGTAGCCCATCAGGGCGGTGATGCTCTTCGGAACGTCGCCGCCGTAGGCGACCCCGCGATCGTCGTGAATCTGCTGCGGCAGCAGTCCGCCGTGCGCGACCTGATAGGCGCGGCCGAACTGGGTGATCTCGTCATGGCCCCAGAAGGCGGGCGTGAGGTAGGTGAACAGGCCGCCGAAGATCGCGACGAGCACCGTGAAGGCGATCGTCGCCCCGCCGAAACGCGTCACGGCGCGGCCGGCGAACCCGGTCGGCGAGCCGTCAGAAGTCTTGACCGACACCGACTTCGCCGCACCATTGCCGTTGGCCGAGACGGGGGCCGTCTCGGCCGGCGTCGGTGCCGGAGTCGATTCGCGGTCTTCGGTCGTGGCTCGTTCCGCCGAGGCGGTCACCGTCCGGCTCCGCCGGTGCGGGCGTCACCGCCGTTGCCGTTCGGATGAAAGTCGTCCGCGCTCACCGCGGAGTAGCGCAGATACACCAGCCGCGCGGCCTCGTGCCGCGAGCGCCGGATGCCGTCCAGGATCAGGCCCGCGGTCCAGGCCAGGCTGCCGAGCAGCAGCAGGGTGAAGGCGAGGAACAGCGTCGGGAACCGGGGCACCGTGCCGGTGTTGTAGAACTCGACGACGATCGGGATGCTCAGCACGATCGACACCAGCCAGCTCAGCGTGCCGAACAGGCCGTAGAACAGCACCGGCCGCTCGTGCCTGGCCAGGCCGATGATCAGCGCCAGGATCTTGAGACCGTCGTGATAGGTGCGCAGCTTGCTCTCGCTGCCCGCCGGGCGGTCCCGGAAGTCGACCGGCACCGCGGTCCGCGGCACCCGCAGGTGCAGCGAGTGCACCGTCAGCTCGGTCTCGATCTCGAACTCGCGGGAGACCGCGGGGAAGCTCTTCACGAAGCGGCGGGAGAACACCCGGAAGCCGCTCAGCATGTCTTCGACGTTCTCGCCGAACACCTTGCCGACCACGCCGTTGAGCACCTTGTTACCGGTCTCGTGACCGGCGCGGTAGGCCGAGCCGCTCTCGTCCTGCCTGCGCACGCCGAGCACGTGGTCGTACGGACCGTCCAGCAGCGTCTTGATCATCAGCGGCGCGGCCGACGCCTCGTAGGTGTCGTCGCCGTCGATCATCAGATAGACATCGGCCTCGATGTCGGCGAAGGCGCGACGGACCACATTGCCCTTGCCCTTGGTGTACTCGTGGCGCACGATCGCCCCGGCGGTGCGGGCGCGCTCGGCCGTCTGGTCGGTGCTCAGATTGTCGTAGACGTAAACGACGATCCCCGGCACGGCGGCCTGCAGGTCGGCCACGACCTTGGCGACGGACGCTTCTTCGTTGTGGCACGGCACCACGGCGGCAATACGAAGCTCGGTGGAGTCCACCCGGGTCAATCCTCGCGATCGGTGGTGAATGTGGGAACACCGGGAGGGTACACGGCGGCGCGAGCGTTGGCCCGGAGGCGGCAGCTTGGGTAACCACGTAGGGGCCGCGAACGCCGCCAAGTCGGACACGAGCAACTCACCGTCGACGCGTGGCCGACCGCACCACGTCGTGGGCGGAATTTTCGGCCGGGCCACGACGCACGCGGGCTGCGGTACCGTCGGGCCGTGCCAACCAGTGAGTCGACCGCGCGGCCGGGCGAGACCGCGCCGCCCGCCGAAGCATCGATTGTCCGCAAGGTGCTCACCGCGCTGCGGCAGGGCAGCGCGTTCCTGGTGGTCGGGGCGCTCGGCTTCCTGGTCGACGCGGGCACATACAACCTCCTGGTGTTCTGGGGTGGCGAGGGGGTGCTCTATCACTACCCATTGCCCGCCAAGATCATCGCGATCGCGGTGGCGACGGTGGTCACCTACTTCGGGAACAAGTGGTGGACCTTCGCGCACAAGAAGACGGACAATCCCGGGCGCGAATACCTTCTCTACGCGGTCTTCAATGTCGTCGCGATCGGCCTGCAACTGGGTTGCCTCGGCTTCTCCCGGTACGTGCTCGACCTGTCTTCGCCGCTGTCGGACAACATCTCCGGCACGCTCATCGGCCAGATCGTGGCCGTGATCTTCCGCTACTGGGCCTACGACAAGTTCGTCTTCACCGGTGCTCGTGCGCCGGTGGACGCGGCCGATACCGAGACTTCAGCGAACGTTCGGCAACCGTAAAAGACACGTCGGCACCACCACTGAACAGGCAGCTAGCTACGCTGGTTGATATCCTCACCCCCGCCGCGAACGGCATCCAGGGGCAGTCTGTCCCGTCCGGCACGATAACGATTTCGAGGACTTCATGGATCAGTCGGCTACCCAAGCCGTGACCGAAACGAACGATCGAGCGCCGGCCGTTGTCGCCCCGGCCTCGCTGCGCTCCGACCACCTGGCGCCGGATCGGCTGGTGCTGCAGCGCGGCATCTTCACCGGCCCGTCGGCGAAGGTGAGCGACGAGCTGTATGCCGTCGTCAAGGGTCGCGCGCACCGGGAACGCCAGGTGCTGCGGCTGGAGAAGGGGACCGCCGCACACACCAACACCTACTTCGGCCGCTTCGCCGCGAGCTACTGGCAGCGCTGGACCACCGTCACCGAGGTGCGGGTGACCATGGCGCTAGACGTGACCAAGAAGGCATGGGCCCGCCTGGTCGCCTCCGACATCGCGGGGCATCGCCGGATCATCGACACCGCGCAGGTCACCGAGAGCGGCCCGCTGACGCTCGCCGCGCCGCTGGATCAGTACGTCGACGGCGGCGCGATCTGGCTCGAATTCGACGCCATCGGCGGCGACCTCGGCATTACCGAGGTCAGCTGGACCACCGCCGCGCCGGACCACATGCGTCCGGTCGCGATCGCCATCTGCACCTTCAACCGGGCCGAGGACTGCGCGCACACCGTCGCGGCGTTGGCCTCCGACGAGGTCGTGCTCGCCGCGATCGACGCGGTGTACGTGGTGGACCAGGGCACCGATCTGGTGCAGAACCGGCCGCGCTACCAAGAGGTCGCGCCGGTCTTCGGCGACAAGCTGCGCTACATCCGCCAGCCCAATCTCGGTGGGGCGGGCGGCTTTACCCGCGGCCTCTACGAGGTGTCCGCGGCCAACGAGCACGCCGACGTCATCCTGATGGACGACGACATCCTCTGCGAGCCGGAAACGGTGTTGCGGCTCAACGCCTTCGCCAACATGACGGTGGAGCCGACCCTGGTCGGCGCGCAGATGCTGTTCCTGCTCAACCCCGACTACCTCAATGTCGGCGCCGAAGAGGTGCATCTGCAGCAGCTGCGGCACGGGCAGAAGGTGCCGAAGGCGTTGCGCAACACCAGCATGCTGAAGAAGAACCAGGAGCGGCGCGTCGACGCGGGCTACAACGCCTGGTGGACCTGCCTGATCCCGGCCGAGGTGGTCGCCAAGATCGGGCTGCCGGTGCCGATCTTCTTCCAGTGGGACGACGTCGAATACGGCATCCGGGCCCGCGAGAACGGCTTCGTCACGGTCACCCTGCCCAACGCGGCGGTGTGGCACGCGGACTTCTACTGGAAGGACTACGACGACTGGGCGCGCTACTTCAGCACGCGCAACTCGTTGATCGTCGGCTCGCTGCACACCGATCTGGACGCGAAGGCGATCACCCGCAAGCTGTTCCGCGAGCTGTCCGAGCAGCTGGTCGCCATGCAGTACGGCCTGGTGCACACCACATTGCAGGGCATCGAGGACTTCCTTAAGGGACCGAAGGTGTTGCAGGACGGCGGCATCGACGCGCTGGCCGCCGCCCGCGGCACCAGGGCCGACTACGCCGAGACGATCAAGCACCCGGCGTCCACGCCGCCGGTGCGATCCGGTGACATCCAATTGCGCCGTGCCACCGGCGAACCGAGCCGTCCCGTGCTGGTGCTGATCAAGCGGGCCATCAACCAGTGGTTCGGTCGCACCCAGCACGGCGTCATCGGCGTCACCCGCGAAGACGCGTACTGGTGGCATGTTTCGCTGTTCGACCACGTGGTGGTCACCGACGCCTCACAGTCCGGCGTCCGGGTCCGGCAGCGGGACAAGGCACGGGCCCGTCAGCTGCTGCGCCGCACCATCCAGGTGCTGCGTCGGCTCCGCAACGAACTGCCCGCCCTGCAGCAGGAATACCGCGCCGCGGTGCCCGAGCTGACCAGCCGGGCCAACTGGGAACGCCTGTACGGCATCACGAATACCAAGCCCGCCAACTGATTTCGCACACAGCAAAGGGGACGGGCAAAGCTTGCCCGTCCCCTTTGCGGGTCGGTACTACCTGCCGAGCGGCGAGTCGTCCAGGAAGAGGTCGGTGGTGAGCTTGCCGTCGCCCGGCACGACCCGGTACTGCTCGAGATCCGTGATGCCGTGCGCGGCAAGGACATCGTCATCGATGAAGAAGTTGCCCGAGGTCGATTTGGCCGGTGACGTGAGCACCAGGTAGGCGGCGTCGGCGTAGATGTCGGGGGTGCGCGAGGTAGCGATCATCTCCTCGCCGCCGAGCAGGTTCTGCACCGCGGCGGTGGCGATGGTGGTGCGCGGCCACAGCGAGTTGACGCCGATGCCATCGCCCTTCAGTTCCTCCGCCAAACCCAGTGTGGTGAGCGACATTCCGTACTTGGCGATGGTGTAGCCCAGTGCCATGCCCGCCCACCTCGGGTTGAGGTTGAGCGGCGGGGACAGGGTGAGGATGTGCGGATTGCGGTCGGCCGCCGCCGATTCGCGCAGGTGCGGGATGCTCAGCTTGGACAGCAGGAAGCTGCCCCTGGTGTTGATGTCCTGCATCAGGTCGTACTTCTTCATCGCCAGCGCGTCGGTGGGCGACAGATCGATCGCCGAGGCGTTGTTCACCACGATGTCGATGCCGCCGAACCGCTCGACCGTCTGCCGCACGGCCTCGGCCACCGACTCATCGATGCGCACGTCGCCGACGAACGGCAGCACCTGGGCGCCCGCCGCCTCGAGCTCCGCCGCCGCGGTATGGATGGTGCCGGGAAGCTTGGGATGCGGCAGATCGGTCTTGGCGATCAGCGTGATGTTCGCGCCGTCGGCCGCGGCCCGCTTGGCGATCTCCAGCCCGATGCCCCGGCTGCCGCCGGACATGATCAGCGTCCGGCCCGCGAGCGGCTTGGATCCCGATTCCGTCATTGACCTGCTCCTGTCGTCAGCGCCGCAGGTAAGGCCCCGCAGCCTTCCACCGTGTGCACAATAAGCGTAAACCCTCGTCATATGCAACGGGTTGCATAGGGTGGTCGGGGGCGGTACCTGATCGCCGATCAGGTACCGCCCGCTCGGTGCGTCAGCGGCGGGAGCCGCGTTCCCGATAGCCCTGCCGCTGCTGTTTGGTGATGGCGCGCCAGTCGCGTTTGCGCTCGGCTTCCAGGCGCTTGTCGGTGCGGGCCGCCATCCAGGCGTTCTCCTTGGCCAGCTTGCGGTAGCTGTCGAAGCGCCGCTGGGGGAGTTCGCCGTTATCGATGGCGGCCAGCACGGCACAGCCCGGCTCGCCGTTGTGCGCGCAGTCGCCGAACCGGCAACGGGCGACGAGGGATTCGATATCGCTGAAGGTCTTCTCGATGCCTTCGGCGGCGTCCCACAACCCGATCCCGCGCAGGCCCGGCGTGTCGATGAGTGTGCCGCCGTTGGGCAGCGGCCGCAGCTCCCGATGCACCGTGGTGTGCCGCCCCTTCTTGTCCGCCGCGCGAACGGCGCTGGTGGCGAACACTTCCTGCCCGAGCAGGGCATTGGCGAGGGTGGACTTCCCGGCACCAGACGGGCCGATGAGCGCGACGGTTCCGTCGAGCATGGCCGCGAGCACGTCCAGCCCGGCACCGCTGCTCGCGCTCACCGCGAGCACCCTCGCACCGGGCGCGACGGCCTGCGCTTCCTGAAGTGGAATATCCACTGCCGCATCGGCTTTGGTCAGCACCACGATCGGCTGCGCGTTGCTCTCCCAGGCCAGCGCGAGCATTCGCTCGATCCGCCCCAGGTCGACGTCCGCGTCGGCCGCGGTGCAGAGCAACACCGTGTCGACATTGGCGGCGAGCACCTGACCCCGCGACCGGCCGGACACCGACGACCGCATGATCGCCGACCGTCGCGGAAGCAGCTGCCGCACAGACGATTCGGCATCGATCGTGACCCAGTCGCCGGTGCACAGCCCGCTGACCTCGGCATCGGCCCGAGGACACCGGGCGCGGGTGACACCGGTCGGTGTGGCGACATCACATTCGCTGCGATCCATCCGGATAACCCGGGCGGGCACGCAATTCTCCTCGATCATCGAGGCATAGTCATCAGCTACGGCTTCGGTCCAGCCGTAAGGAACAAGAAGGTCGTTCTCGACCATGATGGAAGGAATCTTTCGTTGGGCACCGAGCCCAACGCGGACTCAGCGACTGAGGGATGAGGTGGCGTTCCGTGTGGCGGCGTGCTCGAGCACAGCTCGTCCGGACACGACAATCCGAAGTTTCCTAGCCACGGTCACACCTCCTCGCCTCTCTCGCAGTCGTCCCAACTTTGACATGGGCCTAGCACCCACGCAACCGATTTGTCGCTAGGGGCGCTGGTCGGGTTTGCCGAATTGCTCGTGCCGGCCGAGGGAGCGCAGGTGGAACCATTCGCGCAGGCCGGCCGGGTCGCGGCGGGTGACGAGGAAGAACCAGGAGAAGCGGACCCATTCCTGGGGCAGCAGCTTGCGCATGCCGGGCTGGGACATCAGGTACCCGCGGTTGCGATAGGTGAAGTACCGCTTGATCGGGTCGTCCGGGTACTGGGTGTGCATGCGCCCGCCGAGGATCGGCTTGAATTCGGCGGCGCCGTTGGGGTGCAGGTACGCGGTCTGCAGACAGGTACCGAAGGGCAGCCCGGAGCGGACCAGCCTGCGGTGCACCTCGACCTCGTCGCCCCGCACGAACAGGCGCAGGTCGGGCACGCCGATCACATCGACGGCCTTGGCGGAGATCAGGGCGCCGTTGAAGAGCGAAGCGATGCCCGGCAGGAAGTCCTCGTCGCCGAGTTCGGAACGCAGCCGCCGCCAGACCACCCCGCGGCGCAGCGGGAAGGCGAGCTGGTCGGGTTCGTTGATGTCGCAGACCACCGGCGACACCTCGACGAGCCCGTGCCGCTGCGCGCAATCCAGCAGGGTGGCAAGGACTTCCGGCCCTTCGGGGCGGCCGTCGTCGTCGGCAAGCCAGACCCAGTCCGCGCCGAGACTCAGCGCGTGCAGCATGCCGAGCGCGAAACCGCCCGCGCCGCCGAGGTTGTGCGCCGAGCCGAGGTAGGTGGACTCGATCGGCTGATCGCGCACCAGGTCGGCGACCTCGGACTCGTTGGCATTATCGATCACGATCAGGTGATCGACCGGACGAGCTTGGGAGGCAATAACTTTCAGCGATTCAGCGAGCAGCTCGCGGCGCTTGTGGGTGACCACGACGGCCACGATGCGAGCCTCGGGCCCGGTCCCCGTTGGCGCGTACGTCTCGGCTGCACTGGAGCTCGGCTCACTCATGCCTTGTTCCGCTCCAGTTCTTGTTCGGTTCCCACGGTCTGTTCGGCTTCTAATTCGCGTTCGGCCGCCAGCTCTCGCAACACGGTCGCGACGTGATTGCCCGCGTCCGGACCTTCGTACGCGCGCACCACTTCTTCGATACCGCCGCGCTGCCGGATCCGTCCGTGATCGATCCACAGCGCGGAATCGCAGAGTTGCGCGAGAAATTCGTTGGAATGGCTGGCGAATACCAGGATGCCCGATCGAGCCACCAATTTCTGCAGGCGCAGCCGGGCCTTCTTCATGAATTCGGCGTCCACCGCGCCGATGCCCTCGTCCAGCAGCAGGATCTCCGGGTCGATCGAGGTCACCACGCCCATCGCCAGGCGTACCCGCATGCCCGTCGAATAGGTGCGCAGCGGCATGTACAGGTATTCCTCGAGATCGGTGAAATCGGCGATCTCGTCCATCTTGGCCAGCATGGACTTGCGCGTCTGCCCGAGGAAAAGGCCGCGGATGATGATGTTCTCGTAGCCGGAGATCTCCGGGTCCATGCCGACCCCGAGGTCGAAGACCGGCGCGACCCGGCCGCGGATGCGGGCGCTGCCCCTGGTGGGTTCGTAAATGCCCGCGAGCAGCCGCAGCAGGGTCGATTTGCCCGCGCCGTTGTGCCCGACCAGGCCGACGCGGTCGCCTTCCTTCAGCGACAAGGTGATGTCGTTCAACGCCTCGACGACAACGACATCGGATTGGTTGCGCCCGATCGCGCCGCCCGCCTTGCCGAGGAACGCTTTCTTCAGCGACCGCGACTTGGCGTCGAAGATCGGGAATTCGACCCAGGCGTGGCGGGTTTCGATACTCACATGGTCGGTCATCGATCCCCTCCTAAACCCAGTACGGCACGCGCGAGCGGAACTGCTTCATCGCGAAGATCGCCACCAGCCAGCCGACCACGGTGATCGAGCCGACGATCACCCAGTGATACAGATGCTGGTCCTCGCCGAGCAAGGGTGCGCGAATGATCTCCAGATAGTGGAACGTCGGGACGATCTCGGCCAGCTTCGCGCGGTCACCGACCGCACCACCCTGCGACGTCAGGCTTTTCGTGCTCCACATCACCGGGGTCAGCACGAACAGCATCAGCGTCAGGCTGCCGAGAATCGGCGCGATATCGCGGTATCGGGTGCTGAAGATGCCGAACACGATCGATACCCACATCGCGTTGAGGAAGAGCAGCCCGAGCCCGGGAATGGCGAGAATCGCGGTCCATTGCAGTTTCTCCCAGACACCGAACACGACGAGCACCACGAAATAGATCACCAGATTGTGCGCGAAGAACAGCAGCTGCCGCCAGACCAGGCGATAGACGTGCACGCTCAACGCCGAGGGCAACTGTTTGATCAGCCCCTCGTTGGCGATGAATACATCGGCACCCTCGAGAATGCTCGCGTTGATCACATTCCAGACGATGATGCCGATCGCCACATAGGGCAGGTAGTCCTTGATCGGCTGGTTCAGTAGCGCGGAGTACAGCAGGCCGATCGCCGCGGCCTGCACACCGGTCGCGATGGTGATCCAGAACGGCCCGAGCACCGAGCGCCGGTACCGCTGTTTGATGTCCTGCCAGCCGAGCGACAACCATAGTTCCCGCTGCCCGAAACCGACGCGGAAGTCCTTGAACGCCCGCCGGTAGGTCAGCGAATCCGACGGGAGCGGTTCGGTATCCACGGGTTCGGCGAGCGCGGTCGCCGTCGAGGTCTCGCTTGGGGTCACCTGATCCTCTTCCGCCGCGCTGTCATCGGCGCGCACCGCGCTGTCGTCGGAGGGATCGTCCTCCGAGCGCACGGATTCATCTGAGCTGTCATCTGAACGCACTGAGCTCTCTTCAGGACGCCCCGAACCCATGTCCGAGTCGGGGCGGGCGGCAGCGGCGGGCACGGTGCTCGACACTACCCTTGGATATTCCTATCGACCCGCGTGGACGCGGGTCAGCACCTCACAGATACTGCCCGGAGCCGCCGGTCACATGGTTGGCCGGACCGCCGCGGGGATCGCCCGCGTGGATGCCGGGCGGCAGCGCGCCCTGGCGCATCTGCTCCAGTTGTTGCCGCGCGGCCATCTGCTGCGCGAACAGCGCGGTCTGGATGCCGTGGAACAGGCCCTCCAGCCAGCCGACCAGTTGCGCCTGCGCGATCCGCAGCTCGGCGTCGGACGGAATCTCCTCGTCGGTGAACGGCAGCGTGAGCCGCTCGAGCTCGGCGCGCAGTTCCGGGGCCAGGCCCTGTTCCAGCTCGCGCACCGACGACTTGTGGATCTCCTTCAGCCTGGCCCGGCTCGCGTCGTCGAGCGGAGCCGCGCGCACCTCTTCGAGCAGCTGCTTGATCATGGTGCCGATGCGCATGACCTTCGCGGGCTGCTCGACCATGTCCGCGAGCGATTCGCCGGCATCGTCCCTGTCGTCCGACTCGTCCTTCTTGTCCTCGTCGGTCACCACCTGCGCGGTGAAGGGCGCGTCCGCCGCGGCCTCCGCCGGGATGACCAACGGGCGGCCGTCCGGTCCGACAACGACGATGTGGTCCGGGGCCTCATCCGATTGCGTCATGGTCCCTATCATGTCGCGTCGTTCCCGAACGCGCTAAGCCGGTGTTCACCGGTCTGTGGATAACCGGCTGCGACCAGGTTGCTCCGGTACTCTTGGAGCGCTTGCGAGCGTGAATGCCCGAGGCCGCGCATGGCGACCCGGTGGCGTTCTATTCTGTTCGGGTCGTGTGGTTCGGATTTGCTGAAAGTCGGTTGCCATGCTGAGTCCCAGGTCGCTGTGCCCCCGCTATGAAGCGGAGGGGAACGCGGTTACACAGGCTCGCCCGCTGCCCTTAGAGTGGCCAACATGACTTACGACGTCGCGAGGGTTCGGGGCCTGATACCGTCCCTCGGCGACGGCTGGATTCATCTCGACCCGCAAGCGGGCATGCTGGTGCCCGATGCGGTATCTCGCGCCGTCTCAACAGGATTCCGAACTTCGTCTTTTTCGCATATCGGTCGCAATGGTGCCGCGGTGCGCAGCGCCGCCATTCTGGACGCGGCCCGCGAGGCGGTGGCGGATCTGGTCGGCGGCGATCCGGCGGGCGTTGTGCTCGGCCCGGATCGGGCCGTGCTGCTCGCCTGGCTGGCCGAGTCGTTGAGCTCGCGGCTCGGGCTCGGCACCGGCATCGTGTTGTCCCGGCTGGATGACGAGGCGAATGTCGCTCCGTGGTTGCGGATCGCCAACAGGTACGGCGCGCACGTGCGCTGGGCCGAGGTGGAGATCGAAACCTGCGAGATGCCGTCCTGGCAGTTCGAGGAGTTGATCGGGCCCACCGCGCGCCTGGTCGCGCTCACCGCCGCCTCGCCGATCGTCGGCTCCGCGCCCGCGGTCCGGGTGGCCGCCGACCGGGTGCACGAGGTGGGCGGCCTGCTCGTCGCGGACGCGTTCGGCGCCGCGCCCTACGCACTCATCGACATCGACGAACTCAACGCCGACGTGGTCGCGCTCAGCGCGCCCGCCTGGGGCGGCCCGCAGATCGGCGCGCTGGTATTCCGCGATCCGGCCTTCCTCGACCGGATTCCGTCGATGTCGTTGAACCCGTACGCCAAGGGCGCCGAGCGGCTCGAGGTCGGCGGTCACCAATACGCCCTGCTCGCCGGGCTGACCACCTCGATCGACTTCCTCGCCGGACTCGACGAGCGGGCCCGTGGCAGCAGGCGCCAGCGGCTGGAAATGTCGATCACCTCGCTGCAGGACTACCACGATCAGCTGTTCGAGCACCTGATGGATGTGCTGGACAAGATCCCGAACCTGACCGTGATCGGCCGCGCCTCCACCCGAATCCCCACCGTCAGTTTCACTCTCGCGGGCATGCAGGCCGAGAAGGTCGCCGCCAAGCTCGCCGACAACCGCATCGGCACGCTCAGCGGAGTACACGGCGGCAGCCGCCTGCTGGACGCGCTCGGCGTCAACGACGAAGGCGGCGCGGTCACCATCGGCCTGGCTCCCTACACCACCAAGTTCGAAATCGACCAGCTCGGCCGCGCCCTCGCCGCCTTGGAGTAGGTCCCCCGCGCTCGGATGTCACTCCCGCGCAATGAATCTCCTGCCGCGCTCGAAATAGTCGGCAATTCACTGCGCGCCATGTCAATTCGTGCGCGGCACCGAGATCGCTGCCGTGCCGACTTGTTCGCGGCAGGGCCCGTGTGTCGCGCATCGATTCTCGTGCGGCTGGCAATGTGGTGCGCGCCAGGCTGATTCGTGCGCGGTCAGAGATCCTGTACGCGCAGCACGACTTTGCCGAAGGCTTCGCCGGATTCCAGCAGCCGGTGCGCCTCGCCCGCCTCGGCGATCGGCACTTCCGCGTGAATGACCGGTGCGACGGCGCCGTCGGCGACCAACGGCCACAGGTTGCGGCGCACGTCGGCGATGATCTCGGCCTTGCTGCCGTGTCCGGTGGCCGGGCGGTTGCGCACGTTGGTGGCGTGCACGGTACCCCACTTACGCAGCAGCGCAGCGACATTCAGCTCACCGTTGACGCCGCCCTGCATACCGATGATCACCAGGTGCCCGAAATTCGCCAGTGCGTCGACATTGCGGGACAGGTAGACCGCGCCCATGTTGTCGAAGATGACGTCGGCGCCGCCCTCGGCCCGCACCGCGTCGACGAAATCGTCCTCGCGGTAATTGATCAGCACGCTCGCGCCGAGTTCCTTGCACCGCGCCAACTTGTCGGCCGAGCCCGCGGTGACCGCGACCCGAGCGCCGAGGCCGCGCGCCACCTGGATGGCATGGGTGCCGATCCCGCTGCCGCCGCCGTGGATCAACAGCAGCTGGCCCGACCGCAGCCCCGCCGTCATCACCAGGTTCGACCAGACCGTCGCCGCCACCTCGGGCAGCCCGGCGGCCGCGCCAAGGTCGAGGCCCTCCGGTACCGGCAGCAGCTGCGTGGCGGGCGCGACCACCTTTTCGGCGTAACCGCCGCCGGACAGCAGCGCGCACACCCGATCCCCGACCTGCCAGTCGTGCACGCCGTCGCCGAGCTCGGCGATCACACCGGAACACTCCAGGCCGATCACCTCGCTGGCGCCTGGCGGCGGCGGGTACAGCCCTTGACGTTGCATCAGGTCGGCCCGGTTCACCCCGGCGGCGGCCACCTCGATCAGCACCTCGCCATGCCCCGGCACCGGATCCGGAGCGTCCGCCCACACCATCGCGTCGGGCCCGGTGGAACCATTCACCTTGATCGCACGCACGAACTCCATACTGCCCCCGGACACCCCGCCGCGAACCGCGGGCCCCTCGCGAGCGCACCGTCCGATCCGGTCCGCCGCCTTCGGCCGACTGATACGTCTTTCCCCACAGCGCGTTTCCGCAGTTGGGAGCGACATAGAATGAGGGGCGTGCATTCCGAACCGAGCAGTCCCGTGGCAGCCGAGCCGAGGTGGCTCACGCCGGCGCAGCAACGGGCCTGGCGGGCCTATATGGACGGGCACCAGCGTCTGATGGCCACCTTGAACCGGCAGTTACAGCGCGACAGCGATCTGAGCGTCGCCGAATACCGCATCCTGGTGCTGCTGTCCGAAGCCCCCGGTCGCGCGCTGCGGATGAGCGAGCTAGCCGACGGCGTGCTCTCCTCGCGGAGCCGCCTCACCCACCAGATCCGCCGCCTGGAAGGCGAGCGCATGGTGCGCCGCAACACCTGCCTCGAGGATGGCCGCGGCGTCCTCGCAGAGCTCACCGACGAGGGCCTGCGCCGCCTCGAAGCCGCCGCCCCCGGCCACGTCGAGGCCGTCCGCCGCGACTTCGTCGACCTGCTCACCCCGCACCAGCTCGAAGTCATCGCCGAAGTCTTCGCCCGCATCGATCAGGAAATCGGAACGCGACCCGCCTGAGCCGTCCGCTACCATCGTGGACTGAGGAGACGTGGCAGAGCGGCCGAATGCACTCGCCTTGAAAGCGAGCGTCGAGAGATCGACCGGGGGTTCAAATCCCTCCGTCTCCGCTTGGTAGACCGCAGGTCGGGCCGGTTTTTGCGAACCGAACCCGGTCCTGCGGTTGCTCGTTGAATGGCTTTGTGGCGATGGAACCCGTTGTGCTCGAAGCCATTACCGGGCAGGATCCGGTCGTGTGATGAACAGACGAATCCATGGATCCATCCTGCTCGCCGCGTCCGTCGCGGCCGTGACATTCGCGCCCTTCACCGCCGCACCGGCTTTCGCGGCGGCACCGTTCAAGGCTCCCGAGGTCACCTTCGAAGTCACCGCGCCGGGAACGGTCACGGCGACACTGCACAACACGAACGATCGCGGCCAGTGCTGGGCCGAAGCGGGCGTCGGCCCCGAGAAGAACCACGTCTTCTTCGGCGAGGGCAAGCTGGAGTCACTGGCCCAGCCCGGCCAGACGATCAAGACCTCGTTGACCGGCCTCGAGCCGGGGTCCACCATCACCGCGCGGGGCGGGTGTGCCGACACCACCCCTGCGGGCGGATACGAGTTGGGTGCTCCGGTCGACATCGTCGTCACCCCTGCCGCCAAGCCGCCGACCGGCAGCTTCGGGGGCTGACCGCCGTGACGAGTGGCGCGGGCCGCGCGGTGCCCACCGCCGATCCTCGCGCCGCTCGTCGGCGCTCGACTACTGCCAAAAGATGGCAGTGCACTGCCGAAAAGGGCAGTGCTGCTGGCGATTTCAATTTCTCGTGGATACAGTCGATGGCAGGGGGATACAACCACATTCTGGGGAGGATCCATGAACATGCTTCGTAAGAAAATGCCGTTCGTCATTGTCGCGGCGGCGGCCATCGCCGGTTCGCTGGCGCTCGCGGCGCCGAACGCCACCGCATATCCCACCGAGATGGCATGTGTTGAAGCCGGTTTGGGCTGGCACGCATGGGACGGGCCCGGATACAGCGGTCAAGAATATGTGTGCGACTACAGCGAAGCCCAAGGCTTCCACTGGCAGCCTATCTAGACCATTCGGTCAATTCGTTAGTGGTTGACGACACCAGGTTCGGGGTGACGGGTAGGGGGATGTGTCTCCCCGCCCGTTGCTATTCCAGGGGATGTGTCCCAGCGTGTTTGTCTCCCGCGCCGCCGGGTAACCGGCCGTCGACTGGGAGGTGCCACATGACGGAAGCGCGAAGCGGGCCACCGGCGGAGACACGGTCGGTCGGCGAATTGGTCAACGACGCTACCGAGCAGATCAGCAGGCTGATTCGCGACGAGCTTCAGCTTGCCAGGCTCGAAGTACAGAAAAAGGGCAAGCTGATCGGGCGCGGAGCCGGGCTTGCCGGGGCCGGGGCGCTGCTGGCGTTCTACGGCGGCGCGGCCTTGATCGCCGCGGCGATATTCGCGCTGGCGATACCGCTAGCTGCCTGGGCCGCGGCGCTGATCGTAGGTGGGGTGCTGCTTGTCATCGGTGCCGCGCTGGCCTTCCTGGGAAAGAAAGACGTCCAGGAGGCCGTTCCGCCGGTGCCGCAGGAGGCGGCTGCGGGCGTCAAACGCGACATCGAAACCATCAAGGACGGGAGACACCGATGAGCGACGAGGCACGCCACGCTGCCGACAAAGCAACAGCTGCCGACAAGCCGATCGTGAGCGGGCCGATCGACGAGGAGGCGTTGCGCACGGATCGTGATGCGACCAGGGAGCAGCTCGGGCAAACGGTTTCGGAGTTGACCGACAAGCTGGACGTCAAGGGCCGGGCCGAGGACAAACTGCAGGATGCCACCAACGCCGCGCGGGAAAAGGCCACGGAGACAGTCGAAGCCGCCGCCGAGAAGACCGCTCGAGCCAAGGCGGCCGCGAGCCGGAAGACGGCCGAGACCAAGGCTGCCGTCGGTAAGAAGGCTGCCGCGACCAAGCAGGCCGCAACCGAGAAGGCCGGCCAGTCAAAGGAATCCGTGACTCACCTGGCCGCGGAGGCGAAGGACACCACGAACCGCAAGGCGGCGGAGGCCAAGCAGGTTGCCCGCGAACTGGCCGACAAAGCCGAGGCAGCAACACCCGAGCCGGTGGCCGAACGCGGCAGGCAGGCCGCTGACGTGGCTCGTAAACAGCCGGCCGCGGTTGCCGGTGCGGCGGTGCTCGCCGCACTCATCGTCTGGTGGATACTGCGTCGGCGGCAGTCGTGAAAACGCTGTACAAGCCGCTCGGCCTGCTGGTCAGCGTCGTCGGTGGCCTTGCGGCCAATGCCGCGTTCATCCGCGTGTGGCGCACGATCAGTGGGGAGGACCACGCCCCGGCCGCCACCGCCAAGAACTACACCTGGGGTGAGGTCCTGATCGCCGCGGCTCTCCAAGGCGCCATCTTCGGCTTGGTCAAAGCCGCGATAGACCGCGCTGGTGCGACCGGCTACCAGTCCCTGACCGGTACCTGGCCCGAATAGTGGGGTTCATTGGTCCGAGTCCCCGCTGAAATCCCGGCGGACGAAGTTGGGCCGGATATCGAGATCCGGCGGGTCGTAGTACCGATGGAAGGTCGGCGTCAGCCCCGAGGAGATCGGCGGGTTGATCCAGCTCCAGTCGGTGGGGCAGGTGCGACCGGCGTCCTCTTCTCGTTTCACGTGATCGCAGAACTGCTTGGCCACCGTGTGGTGGTCGACGATGTACACCCCCGCCTTGCGAAAGCTGTGCAGCACCGCGCGATTGAGCTCGACCAGGGCCGAATCGCGCCACAGGTTGCGCTCGGATCGAGTGTCCAGGCACATCATTTCGGCGATCAGCGGCAGCATGTTGTAGCGATTGGTGTCGCTGAGATTGCGCGCGCCGATCTCCGCGCCCATGTACCAGCCGTTGAACGGCGCGAACGGGTAAGTGACGCCGCCGACTTCGAGATTCATGTTGGAGACCGCGGGCAGCGCGTGCCAGCGCAGGCCGAGTCCGGCGAACCACTCGAATTCCGGATGCTCCAGCTCCACCTCCCTGGCCAGCTCCGGCGGAACGTCGAACCAGCGGATCGGCTCGTCCGGTGTGCTGATCAGTAGCGGCAGCATATCGAATGGTGTTCTGGCACCGCGCCATCCGAGCTTCGTCGCGAATTCGGTGAGCACCACATTGGCCGCGTCACCGGTGACCGTGCCGTCGCCGTTGCGGTAGCCCGCGTACCGGATGAGCTGCGGGCTGACGATCCGGAATTCGCGCCCGTCGGGCTGTCTCGACGGCCCGACCGTGATCATCGATTGGATGGCACCGCCATTGGTGGCCAGCTGCAGGTGCTGCCAGCAGACCTCGGCCAGCTGACGCGCGGACCGCACGTGCCGCGCGTCGAGCAATTTCAAGGAGCGCCAATGTTTTCGGCCGACGCAGCGGGCGTGGTTGCGCCAGGCGAGCTTGGCCCCGATCAGGATCTCTTCGGCGGTCTGCAGGTAGCCGCCGGTTTGTTCGAGTTGCTCCAGTGCGCTACGGCGGCGTTGCGGCGAGAGGTGTGCCAATTCCGGCGTGCGGAAGAATTCGTCGCACTCACGGAGCCGCCGTTTCAGGTCGGTGCTGAAAGGCTTTGTGTCAGGGGAAGTTTCGAGCGGTGTTACAGGTAACACAGGATTCACGGTTTTCTCCGGTCGGGCATCGGTACTGCGGTGAAACAGACAAGTTCGAGCGGGAGAATTCGCGTAGGCGCGCGGCCGACACCGGCACTCGTCGGCGGCCCGCGGCGGCGGGGGATAACAGTGATGCCGCGAAATAGCTTCGGCTCCAAGGGGAGTGCGCTGCCATCGGGTATTTCGCGACTCCGTACCGAACGGCCTGCCCGCTTGCCGTGGCTACGCGCAGTGAAGTGACCTCGGTGCCGATGGTGTGGATCTGCGATCATGCTCGTCCTTGTTCATGCCCGGAGGAGACCCGGAGAGTAGCGTACGGCGAGTGTGCTGGCAGTGTGCCCAGATTCGCTGGATTTGCTGTGTCGGCCCAAGTCGGCGGATCGAAATCGGGTGTCGTCGAGCCCCATTGACGCCTCGCGGCGTTCCGATAGGCAGAGTTTGCTGTGCGTGAGCTGGCAGTCGCCGTGCTTGGCCAACGGCGCCTGACGCGGAAATGCCCGGATTGATGTTCGGACGAATCGGTCGGCTGATGGAACGGGTGATCTCGGCTACACCGATGACGAGCCCGCGATGCCCACCAGTTGGGATCGCCCTCGCAGCGTGCTCGCTCGCGGCAACCCAACGGTGCTGGCAGTGCCGAATTTGGGCCCCGCCGAAGCTCAAACGTGGCCCTGGTCACATATTATGGCGACCCGCTATGGCCGGGCGATTGATCTGCGCATTTCTGGCAGGATGGTCGCATGCTGTCTCGGCGCAGGGTGCGGCGCTGGGTTTCCAGCGTCTTGGTCAGCGCGGCACTGGTTTCCGGTGCTGTGGCGTTCGGCGCTCCCCAGTTGTCCGCAGCCCCCACTGATCCCTCCAAACCAAGCTCCGGCTCCGCGGACGGCCCAGCCCCGGCCGAGCCGACCACGGACCGACCGGCCAAACCGGTGATCGACCGCATCGAACCGATCAACGATCGGTGGCTGCGGGTCTTCGTCGAATCACCCGCCATGAGCCGCACCGTCGAGGTGCAGGTGCTGCTGCCACGGGACACGTCCAGACCGCGGCCGACCGTCTACATGCTCGACGGTCGCAGCGCCAACCCGACCAGTAACAACTGGACCGACCTCGGCCACGCCGACCGCTTCTTCGAGGACAAAGACGTCAACGTGGTGCTCACCGTCGGCGGCCCGGCCAGCTTCTACACCGATTGGAAGAAGCCGGATCCGGTGCTCGGCACCAACATGTGGGACACCTTCCTGGCCCGCGAGCTGCCGCCGCTGATCGACGCGAGGTTCAAGGGCAACGGACGCAACGCCGTAATGGGTGTCTCCATGGGCGCCGAGGCCGCGATGATGCTGTCCGTCCGGCACCCGCAGCTCTACACCGCGATCGCGGCGCACAGCGGCTGCTTCTCCATGGGCACCGACCTCGGCCAGGCGCAAGCCAGGGCCGTGATCGCCACCTACCAGGGCGAGCCGGACAACATGTTCGGCGCGCAGGACGATCCGGCCTGGCTCGACCACGACGTCACGCTGCACGCGGAAGCGTTGCGCGGCAAGACGATCTACATGTCCGTCGGCAGCGGGGTGCCCGGCATCCACGACGTGCCGGGGGAGCCCGACGTCGACGTGGCCACCGCCATCAGCTTCGGCGGCCCGCTGGAGGCCGCGACCAATGCCTGCACCCGCAGGCTCACCGATCGGCTTCGCGCCCTCGGCGTCCCGGTGACCGCGGACTTCCGGGCGACCGGAACCCACTCGTGGCCCTATTGGGCCGACGAGTTGGTCCAGTCGTGGCCGGTCGTCGCGGGTGCCCTCGGCGTCTGAGGGCTAGCCCAGGAAGCGTTCGAGCACCGCCGGATCGGTGGCGAAGCTCAGGAACAGGTCGTTCTCGTGCGGATCGCCAGTGGTGATGCGCACCCCGTCGGTGCCGTAGGGGCGAACGAGCACGCCGGCCTCGGCACTCGCTTCGCCGAACTCGGCGCTGCGCTCGCCCAACGGCAGCCAGACGAAGTTGGTCTCACTCGGCGGAACTACATAGCCCGCCGCGAGCAGGGCGTCGCGCACGCGATCGCGTTCGACCACGAGCGAGTGGGTGCGATCCAGCAATTCGTGCCGCGCGTCCAGCGAGGCGATCGCCGCGGCCTGCGCGATCCGGTTGACGCTGAACGGGATGTGCACCTTCATCAGCGCCGTGATCACCGCCGGATCGCCCACCGCGTATCCGGCGCGCAGCCCGGCCAGCCCGTATGCCTTCGAGAAGGTGCGCAGCACAACGACATTGGGTCGGGTGCGGCCGAGCTCGATGCCGTTCGGGAAGTCCTCCTCGGCCAGCCGCATGTACTCGAAGTACGCCTCGTCCAGCACCACGAGCACCCGCTCGGGCACCGCGTCGAGGAAGCGGGTCAGTTCGGCCGTGCCGACCGCGGTGCCGGTCGGGTTGTTCGGGTTGCAGACGAAGATCAGCTTGGTCCGATCGGTGACCGCCGCGGCCATCGCGTCCAGGTCGTGCCGGTAGCCCGGGGCGAGCGGCACCTGAACGGCGGTCGCGTTGCCCACCTTGGTGACGATCGGATAGGCCTCGAACGAGCGCCAGGCGAACAGCACCTCGTCGGTCGGCGCGTCACAGGTGATCTGCACCAGTTCCTGGCACAGCGCGACACTGCCGCAGCCCACCGCGACATTCGCCTGCGTGACACCTAGGAAATCGGCCAGCGCGGCGCGCAATTCGAGCGCCTGGTTGTCCGGATACCGGTTGGCCAGCTCAGCCGCCTCGGCGATCGCCTTGGCGGCCGCGGGTAGCGGGCCGAAGGTCGTCTCGTTGCTGGCGAGCTTGACCGCGCCGGGATGGTCGCGGCCTGGGACGTACGCCGGAATCGAATCGAGGTCCGGCCGGGTAGACGCTGTCACATACCAACCATAGGTGGCGTGCCGCAAAGCCTTGCGTGCGTACCGGAAATTCTGTGGCCGATACGCCCTCAACAGCAATTTCTACCGAAGATCAGCAAGTCGCCCTACGCTGGATTCATGTCGGGCACCTACAACGACCTAGCCCCCCTGCGCCGCGACGACCCGTCGCCCGAACCCGCGACCGATTCGATACCCCGGGCCGCCGATACCCAGGTGCCCATCATCGTGGTCGAACCCGAGGGCAATGCCCGCGGCGGGATCGTGATGCTGCACGAATCCCGCGAGTTCACCGGTGCGCTGCTGGCCCTGATGAGCGCGCTGGCCTCGGAGGGCTGGACGGTGGTCGCGCCCAACCTGTTCCATCGGACGAGTCGCGAGTCGGTCGTGGAGGTGTTCGGCGACGAACTCTTCGACGACTTCGATGCCTGCTTCGACTGGCTGACCCGGCAGGGTGTGTTCCCCGACACCATCGGGGTGCTCGGCTTCGACTCCGCTGGCACCGCCGCGTTCCTGGTCGCCACCAACCGTCCGGTCGGCGCGGCGGTCAGCGTCGCGGCGCCCGGCATCATCGAGCCGCTCACCGACCAGGCCGACGCCCTCGTCCGGGTGGCCCCACACCTGCAGGCTCCCTGGCTCGGCCTGTTCGGCAGCGACGACCCGGCCACCCCGCCGGTCGAGGTCGAGCGACTGCGCGACGCGACCGGCCGCGCCGCCGTGGCAAGCCTGGTCGTCAGCTACCCAGGCCTGCGCCACCGAGCCGACCATCAGGCCACCGAGGACGACTACGGTCTGGTCGACTCACAGACCCGGATTTTCGACTGGTTCGACAGCAACTTACGCTGATAACCAGCCGTTTTGCGATCTGGACAACGGCTACTGTAATCTTCATGCTCGGCGGTTCGAAAGGACCGGTGCCCTCGAAAGAGAAGGCTCCAGGAGGCGTGCCAGAGCGGCCGAATGGGACTCACTGCTAATGAGTTGTCCCTTCACCGGGACCGGAGGTTCAAATCCTCTCGCCTCCGCCACAACCCGGGCAACCGGTAACACAACTGAATTACTATGCGGCTGTAGCTCAACGGATAGAGCATCTGACTACGGATCAGAAGGTTGGGGGTTCGAATCCCTTCAGCCGCACAAGATGAAAGCCTCGGCAGTTAACTGCCGAGGCTTTCATCATTTCGCGGGCGTCTTGAAAACCGTGGTGCTCTAGGGGATTGGGTTATCGCGGGGCGGTCCTGAAGGCTCTCCGGTAGGCGCCTGGTGTGGTGCCGAGGGCGCTGAGGAAGCGTCTGCGGAGGTTGGTGGCGGAGGAGAGGCCGACGCGGCGGGCGACGGCATCCACGGGTAGGTCCGAGGTTTCCAGTAGTTCCCGGGCCACGGCGATTCGCTGGGCAAGTAACCATTGGCCGGGGCCGATGCCGAGTTGGTCGGTGAACCGGCGGGCGAGTGTACGGGCCGAGACGGCGGCCTGCGCGGCCAGATCCTCGACGGTGAGCGGTTCGCCGAGCCGTGCGGTCACCCACTCCAGCAGCGGCGCCAGCGAGCCATCGATCTGAACGGGATGTGGCGGTGCCGCGTACTGCAACTGGCCGCCCTCGCGATGCGGCGGCATGACCATGCTCCGCGCGACCTGCGCGGCGTACCGGGCCCCATGATCGGTGCGGACCAGGTGCAGGCACAGGTCGATGCCCGCGCCCGCGCCGGCACTGGTGGCCAGGTCGCCGTGATCGACGTAGAGCACATCCCGGTCGACGGACACGGCGGGGAAGCGTTCGGCCAGTTCGTCTGCGCTGGCCCAGTGCGTGGTCACCCGGCGCCCGTCCAACAGGCCGGTGTGCGCCAGCGCGAAGACCCCGGAGCAGATGCTGACCAGCCGCGCGCCGCGGGCGTGCGCGCGGCGCAGGGACTGGATGACGGCCGGTGCGGGTGCCTCCTCGGTGGGCAACCACCCGGGGATGATCACGGTGTCCGCCCGGTCGAGCGCGTCGAGTCCGTCGGTTACGAACATGGCGTATCCGGCGTACGTCTCGACGGGCCCGGGGTGCTCGGTGCACACGCCGAATGAATAGCGCGTCGGAAGTCCGCCTCGCTCGATGCCGAACACCTCTGCCGCGCAACTGAGTTCGAAGGTCGACTGCGGCGGATGGACAAGCGCGACAACTCGATGCATGGCAGAAAAGTACCCCGAGATGTCATCTCTGACACTCGGCCGGGGCACCGTACTCGGGGAGGCTGGCTGCATGACCACAGACTTGAACATGGTCGGCTATGAATGGTCGGCCGCGCAGGACGCCCCGGTTCGCGAGCTCTTCCCCGGTATCCGCTCCCGCTCGTTATGGCTCGGGGGCAATGGCGCGAAGGCGTATGTCCTCGAAATGGACCCGGATACCTGTTGGCAGGGAATCGATGTACACGAACCGGGGCCAGAGGAGGTCTTCGTGGTCGCGGGGGTGTTCAACGACGGCGTAAGGGACTATCCGGCGGGCTCCTTCATCCATGCCCCCGCCGGTTCCTCGCACATCCCGCAGACAAAGGCCGGGTGCACACTGTTCGTCTTCTATCCCGAGGGCTGAGCGCTACCGCCACGGGGCTCGCCGAGAGGGAAACCTCTCGAATTTCGCTGAGCGCGGCGTTTCGCCGGATACGTTCTCCGCCCATTACTTCCAGGCGGGGAGGGCGGGCAGGTCGCCGATCAGGTCGGCTCCGTCGGAACGGCCGAGTAGCCAGGCGGCGAGGGCGGCGGCCGGGCCGGAGATGGTGTTGGCAGGGGAGTCGGCGCCGACGATGCCGGTGAAGTCGGTGTCGGTGGCGCGGAGTGCGAAGCCTGGAACGGGTTCCGTTGCGGCGGAGGTGATTCGGTTCATATCGACGGTCGCCTGGCCGAGGATGCGGGCGACGAACGGCGCGGGCCAATCGGCCGGGGTGTATCCGGCGTTCAGGTCCACGTGGTGAATCTCCACCTCCTGCAACCGCATCCACCGCACTTCGCTTGCCGGGATCGGACGCCCCTGGCGGGTGCGAACTTCCGCGTGCCAGGTGTCCTCGGTCAGCGAATTCGCCAGCGCCAGCCAGCGTTTCGTGGCGGCCTCGTTGTCCACGAGTTGCTCCGCGGCGGGCCGAGGGGCACCGGCTTCGATGTCGAAGTCGCGCAGGTACATGCTCGCGTACTGCGGGATTTCCACCCGGGTGTGCGCCCACAGCAGCAGATTCAGCAGGCTGTCGGCATTGCGAGCGAGATGCGCGAGCACATGCCCCCGGCTCCAGCCCGGCAACAGCGACGGTTCGGCCACCTCGCTGTCGCCCAGCTTGCGCATGGTGTCGAGGAGGTGATCGGTCGCGTCGGCGAGGGTGTCGAGTGAGACGGGATCCGGAGCAGCACTTGTCACAGCTGCGACCCTAGCGACACCGGCCACACCCCGCCGAACTTCGTTATGATCAGCAGGACCTGGCCGCGCGGCTGCTCGCCGCCAACGGCGTCGGCTTTCCCTGGTCTGTTCGCTGCCGCCGGTGACCGAGGCAGTGGTGCCGCTCACCGGACCCGCCAAGGATCGGCACCGAATTGTCATCTGCGCGTCGGCCAGCAGTCGGATCGGCACGGTAGGCAGTCCCAGTGAAAGCTCATTCTCGTCCTCGCGTCACCGCCGTCGCCGTCCTCTGTGCCGGTGTATTGGCCGCAAGCTGCTCCTCGTCGGACTCGGCCGCGGACTTCACCGCGACGATGGACCAGCCGCTGGTGATCTCGCTGGATGACCTGCTCGCCAAGACGGGTGGCAGCGCCGCCGTCCACATCGCCGATCCGGAGCACGGCAAGCTGAGCCGTCGCACCGACGGCGCGCTCGTCTACACCCCCGACGCCGGTTATATGGGATCCGACAGCTTCAAGGTGACCACCACCGACGCGGTGCGCCTCTACACCACCGCCATTCCGCCGATCGGCGAGTTCGGCGGAACAACGGTGCAGGGCAGCGGTTTCGGCTCGGCCTGGACGCCGGTGCCGGGCAGCAAGGACGAGTTCTACGGGCTGACCGACCGCGGCCCGAACGTGGACGGCCCTGGCAAGAACGAGAAGCTGTCGCCGACACCGAGTTTCGTGCCTAAGATCGGCCGGTTCAAGCTGATCGGCACCCGCGCGGTGCTGCAGTCCAGCCTCGATCTGCACAGCGCGGCAGGTGTCCCGTTCAACGGTCAGGTCGACGTTTCCGCGAATACCGGCGAAACCATCAAAGACCTCGCCGGAAACGTGTTGCCGCCCACCGATCACGGCCTCGATCCGGAAGGCCTGGTCGCACTGCCCGACGGCACCTTCTGGGTGTCCGACGAATACGGCCCGTTCCTGGTGCATTTCGACGCCAAGGGTGGCGAAATCGAGCGTCTGGCTCCGGGATCCGGCCTGCCCAAGGAGCTTTCGCTGCGCACCCCCAACCAGGGCATGGAGGGCCTGACCGTTACGCCGGACGGCGGCACCCTCGTCGGCGTGGTGCAGAGCGCGCTGAACACGCCAGGCCTCAACGGATCCGCCAAGGATGTGCCGCTGACCCGCATCGTCACGGTGGACCTGAAGACGAAGGCGCAGAAGGAATTCGTGGTTCCGTTGGAGAACCCGAAGAGCAACAAGGTCGCCGACTCGGAGATCACCGCGCTGAGCGCGACCACCTTCCTGATCGACGAACGCGACGGAAACCTGGCGCCCAAGGCGGACAAGAAGCTGTGGACCGTCGACATCGCCAACGCCACCGACGTCGGCCCCGACTCGAAGGTGCCTGGCGCGCACTACGATCCGGAGCACGGCGGCCTCCAGATCGACGGCAAGCCGCTGGAGACAGTGGTCGGCACGGCCTCGACCACCGATGGCGTCGCCGCGCTGACCAAGGCGGGCATCACACCGGCGGCCAAGCCGAAGAACCTCGACTTCGCTGGCCTCGTCAAGAACCTCGACGCCGACGGTAAGTTCTTCGGCCACGACAAGATCGAGGGTGTCGCGACTTTGGACGGCGGCAAGACGCTCTACATCTCGAACGACAGCGACTTCGGCCTCGCCGGTAGTAAAGGCGAGCGACCGCCGTTCGAGCTGAAGCCCAAGACACTGCCCAACGGCGTGCAGGACACCGGCGAGATCCTCTTCGTCGACACCACCAAGCTGCCCGCGAAGACCGACGACCACAACATCAAGTTGAACGTGAAATAGCTAGTCGCCCGGGTCGATCCATTCCCGGCCTTCCAGGATCACCGCCGCGGCCAACGTGATCAGCCACAGCGACATCGAACCGACCTGGATCCGCTGGGCGATGCCGAGCGCGTAGTTGCCTGGCAGGTTGTCGGCGACCAGCATCCACACGGTCGCCGCCGACCCGACCACCAGCACGACCAGCCCGGCCTCGCGCAGGATCCGCCAGCGGTGATAGCGGAACGCGGCCAGGCTGAACGCGAAGGTGGCGACGGCGATCGAGGTGACCGCGATGGTGCTCGACAGTGCGTGCGGCTGGTGCAGTTGCGGGAAAAGCTCGCTGCCGCCGCCGCACGCATTGTCGCCAGCGGTGCAGTCCTTCAAGGGCAGCAACACGTCGGCGATCGTCGCCGCGCCGAAGCAGAACAGCGCGACCCAGCCGATCGTGGTGAACCGGCGGCGGGGGAACAGCAGCAGTCCGCCGATCGCGGCGGGGATCAGCAGTACCCCGACGATCTTGTCCGCGGTCGCGAACACCGCACGGTACGGCTTGCCTTCGGCGTCCAGCTCGCTGAGGAACGAGTTGACCGGGTCGACGTCGATCTTCAGCACGAACTCGAGCACCCAGGACGAGTAGCAGACTCCCGCGATCAGGATTGCCGCCGCGATCACCAGGGACGCCACCCGCACGCGCCGTTCGGCGATCTTTCGGCTATCTGTCACGGATCCATTCTCCTACCTGCCACTGGACCGATGATCAAACCGTAGGTCAGCGGGCGCGTGGAGTCATGGGATCACCCACTCGATGGGACCAAACACACGTCATTGCCAACCGGCGCACAGGCTCCTGTCAGGTTGAACCGACAGGCTGTCAGGGAAGCGTTCCCAAGGAGGTCCCCATGATCGGCTACGCAACAGCCGCCGCCGGAGTAGCCGTGATGGCGGTGATGGTGGCATCGAGCTACCTCGCGGCCCACGCGCCACGGACATTGGTCCGGGTCAAGTCCCGCCGCTAGCACCCGTCCTGAGCGCGGCCTGTACGCGATCGGCCGCGGCAACGGCGTCTTCGTGCTCCCATACCCGGATCACCCGCCAGCCCGCGTCGGTCAGCGCCGCATCGGTCGCGCGGTCCCGCGCCACGTTTCCGGCCAGCTTGGCGGCCCACCACTCCGCGTTGTTGCGCGGATCGGTCGCGTGCCGCGGGCAGCGATGCCAGAAACAGCCATCGACGTAGACCGCCACTTGTAGCCGAGGGAACACCAGATCGGCGCGCCGCCGCTGCCCGCGGATCGGCGCTCGATCGACGAAATACCGCAGCCCGCGCCGATGCAGTTCCCGGCGCAGCGCCAGTTCCGGCTTGGTCCCACTCCGCCGCTGTCGCGCCATCCGCGCGCTCGTCGCCGCGTCGGTGGTCGGGCGTCGGCTATCGCTGGGAAATCTTGGTGCGTCGTCGGGCGCGTCGCCAGACGGACCCGGCCGTTCGCTCATGCCGCCCAGCCGCCCATCCGATGCAGATGGCTCTCCACATCGTCGAGAAAGCCCGGCGGAAACCGCAGGCTTCCCATGCCGGTCCGCCGCAAGAATCCCGCGGTCGCCCGCGCCGAAAGCAGCCGCGAATCGGTGAGGAAATTCCGCAGATCCTCGTACGGCTCGTGCACCGGCCAGGTCGACACCGGAACACGGTAGGCCGTCCCCGCGTGCCCCCAAGCCGCCACCGGCCACGGTGTTCCCGGCGGTAATGGTTGGTCACCGGGGATCGGGTCGAGCGGCGCGGCCAGCCGGGACCCGACCCAGTCGGCCATCCGCACACTCACCGCGTTGCCGACCAGCTTCCACCGATGCCCCTGCCGGATGCCCGGCACCGTACCCGCGGGCGCGGTCCAATCCGGGGCGAAGCCCTGCAGCCGTTCCACGTCGACGAGGCCGGGCGTGACGATCTCCCCGGACGGCAGCCGCACCGCGGGCGGACTGGCGATGCCCAGCGCGGACCCGCCCTTCACCGTCGGCACCGCGTTCACGGCCCAGCCGAGCCCGCGCACGCCCTCGGTCCAGTAGAAACCGCACGGGTCGCGCTCGGCGTCTCCGACGATCCGCGGGCCCGCGTCGTCACCGAACAGCACCCCGCGCGGGTCCTCGGTCCTGGAGGCCAGCATCAGCACCCGCTGACGGCGCTGTGGCAGCCCGAACGCGCGCGCGTCCACCACCCGGTAAGCCCAGGTGTAGCCGAGCTCCTCCAGGGCCGTGGTGATGTGCCGCATCGCGGCGCCGCGACCGAGCTGCAGCATGAACGGCACGTTCTCGATCAGCAGCCAGCGCGGCCCGCGCTTGCGCCGCACCAGCCGGAAAACCTCGTCGACCAGGCCCGACCGCTTTCCGGTGATGCCTGCGGTGCGCCCGGCCTGGGACAGGTCCTGGCAGGGAAATCCGGCCGCGACCAACTCGGTGCCCGCCGGTAGCGCGCGCAGACTGGTGATGTCGGAATGCAGTGGTACATCAGGAAAACGGGCGCCGAGCACACCCTGCGCGCCCGCGTCGATCTCGCACAGCAGCTCGGTCTGCCAGCCGTTGTGGCCGAGGCCGAGCTCGAGCCCGCCGATTCCGGCGAACAGCCCGACCATCCGCGCGCCCGTCACCGACCGTCCCTTCCTCGCGTTCTCGGTCGAGACGCCGCCGACGTCGCCCCGTGCCCGGGGTGAGGTTACTCGAGTTGCCCGGTGCCGTCCGCGAACAATGCCATGACGGCGCGACGCAGCGCTCGCAACCGTGGCCTGGTACCGTCCGCGTGTCAGCATCATGATCGGTCTGCTGCTGCTCGATAATGCTTATCGGCCGATCGAGTTCGCGGCCCTGATGACAGGCTCGGCAGGCTGATCTGCCTGCGCTCCAGCGCTATACGCGCGGACGCCGCCCCACGTGTTAGGCGGCGCGTCCGCATGCGAAATGCAAATGCTCCACAAAGGTTTTGAGCTCGACAAATTTCTTAGTCGTCACGCTAGGGAAAGTGAGCGAACATGCAGATACCTTCGAAAAACAGGAGCTTTCCCAACGTTGTCGTGACCAGTCTGGCCGCGACGACCTCGATCGCGGGCGACGTCGACTCGACCTGGAAGGGCCTGCTCAACGGCGAGAGCGGCATCGACGTCCTGGAGGACAGCTTCATCGAGCAGTTCGAGCTGCCGGTCCGCATCGGCGGGCATCTGAAGGTCTCGCCCGCCGAGAGCCTCACCCGGGTCGAGGCGCGCACCCTGTCTTACGTGGAGCAGATGGCCACCGTGCTGTGCCGTGAGGTGTGGCGCAACGCGGGCAGCCCCGAGGTCGACAAGAACCGGCTCGGGGTCGCCATCGGCACCGGTCTAGGCGGCGGCGAATACATCATCGACGCGCGAGACCGCATCAAAAACGGTGGCTACCGCAAGATTTCGCCGCTGACCGTGCAGCGGATCATGCCGAACGGCTCGGCCGCCTGCGTCGGTATCGAGCTCGGCGCGGGCGCGGGCGTGGTCACCCCGGTGTCGGCCTGTTCGTCCGGCTCGGAGGCGATCGCCAACGCCTGGCAGATGATCGTGATGGGTGACGCCGACATGGTCGTCACCGGCGGCGTCGAGGGCTCCATCCAGGCGGTGCCGATCGCGGCGTTCACCATGATGCGCGCGATGAGCACCCGCAATCACGATCCGAAGAGCGCGTCGCGCCCGTTCGACAAGGACCGGGACGGCTTCGTGTTCGGCGAGGCGGGCGCGATGATGGTCATCGAGACCGAGGAGCACGCGAAGGCGCGCGGCGCGACGATCCACGCGCGAATCATGGGCGCCGGCATCACCTCCGACGCCTTCCACCTGGTCGCACCCGACCTGGAGGGTAAGGGTGCGGCGCGCGCGATGACCAGGGCCATCGAGAAGGCCGGGTTGACGAAAACCGATGTCACCCACGTGAACGCGCACGCCACCGCCACGCCGATCGGGGATACCGCTGAGGCGCAAGCCATTTCGTCGGCCGTGGGCAGCCACACCTCGGTCTACGCGCCGAAATCGGCGCTCGGGCATTCGATCGGCGCGGTCGGCGCGCTCGAGTCGGTGATCACCGTGCTCTCCATTCGCGACGGCATCGTTCCGCCGACGCTGAATTTGGACAATCAGGACCCGCAAATCGACCTCGACATCGTCAAGGGCCAGAGCAGGGCAGGTCGGATCGATTACGCCGTGAACAACTCGTTCGGTTTCGGCGGACACAACGTAGCGATCGCCTTCGGGCGGTACTGAGCGTCGGAAGGCTGCGCACCTGCTAGCCTTCCCGACGCTTCGTTATCGACCTGTGTTCGGTGTAACTGCACGGCCTGTGTGCGTGCTTTGGCAAAAGGATAAGGCGATGATCGACGAGACCTTCGACGACTATTTGGACGACCAGGGCAATATCAAAATCCGCGGTGACAAGACCCTGATCGACTTCGTCGACAAGCACAGCGCGGAGAATGGCGACGACCTCGCCTACCGCTATATCGACTATTCGCGGGAACGCGACGGCGAGTACCACGAGCTGACCTGGCGGCAGTTCGGTGTCCGGCTACGGGCCGTCGCGGCACGACTGCAGCAGGTCACCAAACCCGGTGACCGGGTGGCGGTGCTGGCACCGCAGGGGCTCGACTATGTCGTCTCCATTTTCGCGGCCGTCTACGCGGGCAATATCGCGGTACCGCTGTTCGACCCGGAGGAGCAGGGGCACACCGACCGGCTCACCGCGGTGCTCAGCGACTGCACCCCGGCGGCGATCCTCACGGTCGGCTCCGCGGCGGGCGGTGTGCGGAACTTCTTCCGGCATCTGCCCGCGGCGCAACGGCCGCGGATTATTGCGGTGGAAGCGATTCCGGACAGCGTCGGCGCGACGTGGGTGCGGCCCGATATCAATATCGACAGCGTGGCCTACCTGCAATACACCTCCGGTTCCACCAGAACGCCTGCGGGCGTGGAGATCACGCACCGGGCCGTCGGCACGAATCTGCTGCAGATGATCGATGCCATTGGTGTGAAAGAGAATTCGCGCGGAGTCACCTGGCTGCCGCTGTTCCACGACATGGGCCTGCTCTGCGTGATTCTGCCGACCGTCGGCGGCGGATTCATCACCATTATGTCGCCGAGCGCTTTCGTGCGCCGCCCCTATCGCTGGATCAAAGAACTGGCCGCCGCCTCCGACGGTGCCGGAACTTATGCCGCGGCACCGAATTTCGCCTTCGAACACGCCGCGGCGCGGGGCAAGCCGAAGCCGGGCGAAGAACTCGACCTGTCGAATGTGATCGGCCTGATCAACGGCAGCGAGCCGGTGTCGGTGTCGTCGATGAAGAAGTTCAACGACGCGTTCGCGCCGTATGGGCTGCCCAAGACGACGATCAAGCCCTGCTACGGCATGGCGGAGGCGACGCTGTTCGTGTCGGCGACCAAGGCCGAGGACGAGGCACGGGTGGTGTATGTCGATCGCGCCCAACTGAATTCGGGCCGGATGATCGAGGTCGAGCAGGGTGCCGAGAATTCGATCGCCCAAGTGTCCTGTGGCTATGTGGCGTTGTCGCAGTGGGCGACCATCGTCGATCCGGATACCGGCGTCGAGCGCGCGGACGGCGAGGTCGGCGAGATCTGGTTGCACGGCGAGAACATGGGCATCGGTTACTGGGGCAAGCCCGACGAGACCGTGGCCACCTTCCGTGCCAAACTGGCCGCCCGCCAGCCGACGGGCAGCCACGCACAGGGCACGCCCGAGGACGCCAATTGGATGCGCACCGGTGATTACGGCGCCTATCTCGACGGCGAGCTCTACATCACCGGCCGGGTGAAGGACCTGGTGATCGTCGACGGGCGCAACCACTACCCGCAGGACCTGGAGTTCTCGGCGCAGGAATCGAGCACGGCGCTGCGCCCCGGCTTCGTCGCGGCATTCTCGGTGCCCGCCAACGAACTTCCGGCGCTGGTGTTCGCGAAGGACAGTCACTCCGGCCTGAAGTTCGACGCCGACGACAATTCCGAGCAGCTGGTGATCGTCGCCGAGCGCAACACCGGCGCGGGCAAGCTCGAAACCGAGCCGATCGCGGATACCGTGCGGGCGGCCGTTTCGCAGCGGCACGGCGTCACGGTGCGCGACGTGCTGCTCGTGCCCGCAGGTTCGATTCCGCGTACCTCCAGCGGCAAGATCGCGCGTCGCGCCTGCCGTACCGCGTATCTGGACGGCACGCTGCGCGGTGGATACCAGCAGCAGGCCTTCCCGGACGCGCCGGTCGAGCGGGAGTCCGAGAGCGCGGGGATTCGTTAGCGCGGATCTCGTTCGAACATCCGAATGCACTGACCTCGGCGCCCACGACGTGGGCGCCGAGGTCGTTCTCGGTACCGCGCCGCCCTTGACCTCGAGGTAACTCGAGGTTGTTGGCTGTATAGATGGAAGTCGGCGGGACCTGCGAACCAGCGGTGATGTCCAGCACGAACACCGGCGACGGGGAATCGTCGAGCCCGAAAAATCGGTTGGCTGTTCGGGGTGATGCTGCCACCCTGAAATGTCGGACCCCGGTGCGAACATCACCGAGTGTCCCGCTTCTCGACACCGCCATCCACAGACCGCTAGGGGGAGCTATGTCAGTCGCACTGGACGTCGCAACGGCCGATCCGGAGGCCGACAGACCGGAGCGGCCCGCCGTGTCCGCGCCGGGCCGCCTGCATTCGCTGCGCCGTTTCTGGCCGTACGTGCGCCCGTACCGGCGCGCGCTGCTCGCCGCCACCACGCTCGCGATCCTCTCCTCGCTGACCGCGATCGTCATCCCATTGATCATCGCCAAGATCATCGACGGACCCATCGCGCACCGTGATTTCGCGGGCGTGTTCGCGCCGGTCGCGCTGGTGCTCGTGCTCGGCCTGCTGGAAGCCTTCGGCGTGTGGGGCCGCCGCTGGCTGGTGTCCAAGCCTGCGACCCTGGTCGAGATCACCATGCGCGCCAAGATCTTCCGCAAGTTGCAGTCGCTGGCGATCGGGCGGCACGACTCCTGGGAGTCGGGTCAGCTGCTCTCCCGCGCGGTCGACGACATGGCCACCCTGCGCCGCTTCGTCGCGTTCGCCGGGCCGTTCCTGATCATCCACTTCGTGCTGATCCCGGTCGGGCTGATCGTGCTGCTCGCGTTGAACTGGCAGATCGGGCTGATCTTCGTGATCATCGCGATTCCGTTGACCTACATCTGCGTTCGCTTCGAGCGCGAGTACTCGATCGCGTCGCGGCGATCCCAGGACCAGTCAGGCGACCTGGCCACCACCGCCGAGGAATCGGCGCAGGGCGTGCGCGTGCTGAAAGCGTTCGGCCGCGGTGTGTTCTTCGGCGGCCGGTTCCTCGCGCAGTCGCGCGAACTGCGGCAGACCGAACTGCTGAAGGTGCGTCTCGACGCGCGGCTGTGGTCGGCCATGACCGGCCTGCCGCAACTGGCCATCGCGTTCGCGCTCGGCTACGGCGGCTACGCCGTGGTGCAGGGTTCGATGACGCTCGGCACCCTGGTCGCGGCGATCACGCTGGCCAACTTCCTGCAGTGGCCGATCATCTGGACCGGCTTCCTGCTCGCCGAACTGAACGACGCGCGCACGGCAGGCGATCGGTACTGGGAGATCATCGACACCCCCGTCGACATCGCCGATCCGGCCGATCCGGTGGAGCTGCCGGAGACGGTCGTCGGCGAATTGCGTTTGGAAGGTGTGAAGTTCGCCTTCCCGGATGCGAAAGGGGAGGTGCTGCACGATGTTTCGCTCAAGATCCGACCCGGCGAGACGGTGGCCCTGGTCGGCGCGACCGGTAGCGGAAAGACCGCGCTGCTCAACCTGATACCGCGGCTCTACGACCTGTCCGGCGGCGTGATCACCATCGACGGCATCGACATCGCGACCATGCGACTGGCCGATCTGCGCTCCCTGGTGTCGGTCGCGTTCGAGGAGCCGGTGCTGTTCTCGGCGAGCGTGCGGGAGAACGTCGCGCTCGGCGACCCGTCCGCCACCGACGCCGATGTGCGGCGCGCGCTGGACGTCGCGCAGGCCACCGAGTTCGTGGACAACCTGCCGTGGGGACTGGACACCAGGATCGGCGAGCAGGGCCTCAGCCTGTCCGGCGGCCAGCGCCAGCGGCTCGCGCTGTCCCGCGCCGTGCTGAGTGGCGCGAGCGAGGGCCAGGGGACGGCAGGAGGCGGAGCCGACGGGGTGGGTGAAATCCGCCGCAGCCGGATCATGGTGCTCGACGATCCGTTGTCCGCGCTCGACGTGGAAACCGAAGAGCGGGTGCAGGAACGACTGCGCACCGTGCTGGCCGGCGCGACAACGCTGCTCGTCGCACACCGGCCCTCGACCGCCGCGCTGGCCGACCGGGTCGCGGTGCTGGCCGACGGCCGGATCGTCGCCGAGGGCACGCACGACCAACTGTTGCGCAGCAGCAGTCGATATCGAGAACTGATGGGAGGTGAGCAGCTGTGAGTACCGAAACGGTCGAGTCGAAAGATGTGGTGAAACAAGAGGATTCGTCCGTCCGGCGCGACGAAGCCGCCGACTGGCGCGGCATCGCCAGCGAGGACAAGGAGGTCACCCAGGCCGGAAACCTGGTGCTGGCCGGGCGATCCCGGCGCCTGCTGCTCGACCTGGTCCGCCCGTATCGCAAGCTGGCGGCGCTCGCGCTGGTGCTCATCGTGGTGGACAACGCCGCGATGGTGTCCGCGCCGCTGTTCATCGCGCACGGCCTGGACAACGGCATAGGCGAAGGACGCAAAGACAACTGGACCCCGCTGACCTGGGCGGTCGGCGGGTATTTCACCGCGGTGCTGATCGGCGGGCTCACCACGTTCCTGTTCCTGCGGGTGTCCGGCAAGCTCAGCCAGAGCGTGCTGTTCGACCTGCGGGTGCGCTCGTTCACGCACATGCAGCGGCTCAGCGTCGCCTTCCACGAGAAGTACACCTCGGGCAAGGTCGTCGCGCGCCTCACCGGCGACATCGAGACGCTGCAGGAGCTGCTGGAGGGCGCGCTGAATCAGGCGCTCAGCGCGATCCTCTCGGTGCTGACCATCGCGGTGCTGCTGATCTATCTGGATCTGACGCTGGCCGCGATCGTGCTGATCGGCTTCGTGCCGCTGGTGTTCGTCACCCGCTGGGCGCAGCGCAGGCAGCGGGCGAGTTACCGGCACACCCGCGGCGCGATCGCGAAGGTGGTCGTGCAGTTCGTCGAGTCGATGGGTGGCATGCGCGCGGTGCAGACGTTCCGCCGCGAGCAGCGCAACGAGTCGGTGCTCGCGCACGAGGACAGCGACTATCAGCAGGCGACCACCAAGGCCATGCGCGGCATGGGCGACTACGCGGGACTGAGCAGGCTGCTCGGCAACCTGACCACGGTGGTCATCATCGTGGTCGGCGCTTGGCAGGTGATCGAGGGGCATATCGCGGTCGGTGTACTCGCGGCATACCTGTTGTACCTCAACGAGTTCTACGGTCCGCTCGACGAGCTCGCGCAGGTGTTCAACTCGTATCAGTCCGCGGCCGCGGCGCTGGAGAAGATCTCCGGTGTGCTCGAGGAAGAGCCCTCGGTGGCCGAGCCGACCGACCCGACGCCGGTGGCGAGGGCGAGCGGTGCGGTGTTGATGGATCGGGTGTCGTTCGGTTACGGGGCCGAGCGTCAGGTGCTGCCGGAGTTCTCGCTGGACATCCCGGCGGGACAGGTGGTCGCGCTGGTCGGTGCCACCGGTGCGGGCAAGTCGACGCTGGCCAAGCTGCTGACGCGGTTCTACGACCCGTCGGCGGGCACGGTCAGCCTGGACGGGGTCGATCTGCGCCGGATCTCCGATGCCGACCTGCGCCGCAATGTCGTGATGGTCACCCAGGAGTCCTATCTGTTCTCCGGATCGGTGGCCGACAACATCCGGCTCGGCAGGCCGGACGCCGCCGACGAGGCGGTGTTCGCGGCGGCGCGTGCGGTGGGACTGTACGACTTCGTGCAGGGGCTGCCGGAGGGCTTCGGCACCGATGTGCGCAAGCGCGGCGGCCGGTTGTCCGCCGGTCAGCGGCAGCTGGTCGCGTTTGCCCGGGTTTTCCTGGCCGACCCTGCGGTGATCGTGCTCGACGAGGCCACGTCCAGCCTGGACATCCCGGGTGAGCGGCTGGTGCAGCAGGCACTGGAGACGGTGCTGCGCGATCGGACCGCGGTGATCATCGCCCATCGGCTGTCCACCGTGGCCATCGCCGACCGGGTGCTCGTGCTGGAATCCGGGCGGATTGTGGAGGACGGCACCCCGGCCGAGCTCATCGCGGGCACCGGCCGGTTCGCCAGCCTGCACGCGGCGTGGCGGGAATCCCTGGTGTGATGCGGGCTGGTGTGGTGCGGGCTACAGCTCGATGTCGCTTACGGTAGATACGTGACGACTCCAGCCCCCGAGAGCCAAGCCACTGGCCCAGAGACGCCGCCGGCCTCCCGTTGGCCGGCGATCCTCACCTGGCGCGCGCACAACGCGTCGCGGATGGAGTCGGTCCGCGTGACGCTGAACGGCAATCGCATCCGCGCCGCCGGTCGCATGATCGGCGGCGCGTGCGACGACCACCCGGCGTTCAGCGCGTCCTACGACCTGGTCACCGACGAGAGCGGCGCGACGAAGCGGCTCTCGCTGCGCACCACCACGGCGGCGGGCGAGCGGCACGCGTCCATCGCCAGGGACGAGGAGAACTACTGGCTGGTCGACGCGGGCGGCAGCCACGTGCGTTCCACCTTCGCCGGCGCGCTCGATGTCGACGTGGTGCTCAGCCCGTTCTTCAACACGCTGCCGATCCGCCGCTTCGATCTGCAGCACGCGGTACACGACGTGCAGGTCCCGGTCGTCTACGTGCGGCTGCCCGACCTCTTGGTGCAGGAAGCGAGCCTCACCTACAGCGCGGCCGCCGATGGCATCAGCGTGCTGTCCCCGGTCTCCAGCGCGACGGTCACCGTCGACGCCGACGGTTTCCTGCTCGACTACCCGGGCCTCGCCGAACGCATCTGACAATTCGGTATACCGCGCTCAGTTCAACCGGGTGATAACCCCGCCGCGCTGTCCGGCGGCACGCAAGTTCACCAGCCAATTGTGGTCACCGGCGTGGATATCCGTGATTTCCCATCGGCGCGCGGTTTCGTAGCGTTCCCTGGCATCGTGTCCGGCCTCGATGAGATCGGCCAGGGAATTGTCCGCGCGCAGGCTGTCACGGGCGGCGCCGAGCACCGTGAGCGTTTCCTCCAGGACCGCCAGCAGTGCCGCGGAATTAGGTTCACAAATGGCGCGCACGAGATCGGGGGCGGTGGCCGCGACGCGGGTGCCGTCGCGGAAGGATCCCGCCGCCAGGCCGAGGGCGAGCTCGCCGCCCGCCGCCCCCGCCGAGGCGAGCGCCTCGGCGAGCACGTGCGGCAGATGCGAGATCCGGGCCACCGCGCGGTCGTGCTCGTCCGCGTCCACCGGAACGACCACCGAGCCACAGTCGAGCGCCAGCCGCACCACCCTGGTCCACGCCTCGACATGGGTGCCCTCGTCCACGCCGACCGCCCACACGGCATCGCGGAACAGTTCGGAATCGGTGGCGGCCCACCCGGATTCGGCGGTACCGGCCATCGGGTGCCCGCCGACGTAGCGGGCCGAAAGCCCCTCCTTGCGCACCGCCTCGGCGACCGGCGCCTTCACGCTGACCACATCGGTCAGCGCACAGCGCGGCGCGTAGGTGGTGATCGCGGAAAGCATGTGCCCGACCGCGGGCATCGGCACCGCGACGACAATCAGCGCGTCCGCATCGGCGGCCCGGGTGAGCGCGGCGGACAGGTCCTCGCCCACATCGAAGCCGTCGCTCCGCGCGGCCTCGGCCCCCGCCGCCGAACGGTTGAAACCCCAGGCGTCATACCCGGCGCCGACGGCGGCGCGCAGCAGGGAACCGCCGATCAAGCCGGTTCCGAGGACACAGACGGAGGCTTTCTCAGCAGAAGTCACCTGAACAGATTCGCATACGACTTCAACATTTCGGCTCGGGCAGACTACCGTTGCGGCCATGGCAGCACAGCGCTCGGGCACGAATAGGGCGGCGTCGGATGATTACGACGACGTAGAAGGGTTCGCAGTGGCGGTTGTCCGCGAAGAAGGTAAATGGCGGTGCAGCCCGCTGAGTCCAGCGGCGCTTACGGATTTGACCGCGGCGGAAAACGAACTGAAGGCCTTGCGTAGCTCGGGTGCCGTTTTCGGCCTGCTCGACATCGACGACGAGTTCTTCATCGTGGTCCGGCCCGCGCCGAGCGGCACCCGGATGCTGGTTTCGGACGCGACCGCCGCCATTGATTACGACATCGCCGCGGACGTACTCGACGCCCTGAATGTGGAAATCCCGGACATCGACCCTGACGAACTCGACGACATCGAGCCGTGGGAAGAGGGCGACCTCGGTGTGCTCGCCGATCTGGGTCTGCCCGAGCCGGTGCTGAGCGTCATCCTCGCCGACACCGACCTCTACCCGGACGAGCAGCTCGGCATGATCGCCCAACGACTCGGCTTCGCCGACGAACTATCGGCGGTGCTGGACAAGCTCCCCCGCTGACATGACCCTCCCTTCGGACGCCGACATGGTGCGCGCCGCGATCGCCGCGGCCGCCGAAGCGGACCCCCGCGACGTTCCCGTCGGTGCCGTCGTATTCGACTCCACCGGAAGGGAACTCGCGCGCGCGGCCAACGCCCGCGAGGCCCTCGGCGACCCCACCGCCCACGCCGAGATCCTGGCCCTGCGCCGCGCCGCCCACCTCCACGGCGACGGCTGGCGCCTAGAGGGCGCCACCCTAGCCGTCACCCTAGAGCCCTGCACCATGTGCGCAGGAGCCCTAGTCCTATCCCGAATCTCCCGCCTAGTCTTCGGCGCCTGGGAACCCAAAACCGGCGCCGTAGGCTCCCTCTGGGACGTAGTCCGAGACCGCCGCCTGAACCACCGCCCCCAAGTCCACGGCGGCATCCTAGAACCCGACTGCGCCGCCCTCCTCAACACCTTCTTCCACACTCACCGCGGCCCCACCTGACGCACGGTTCACCCCTCTCGACGCACGCTGCAACACACGTCACGTGCACCTTCAGTGCGTCAAGTCACACCACTACCCGTACTGCCCAGCCGATTTAGTGATCGGGGGTCGGTCCGGTATGGTTGTCGGCGGTGGCGTGTCCGAGCGGCCTAAGGAGCACGCCTCGAAAGCGTGTGAGGGGTAACCCCCCTCCGAGGGTTCAAATCCCTCCGCCACCGCCAAAGCCCTTCACTCAGGTGAGGGGCTTTTTCTTTGCTCGGGCATCGGCCTGGTTTGTTCAGATTTCCTTGCCGGATCTTCGAATAGGAGAGTTGGCTCAGCGAGGATGTCCCGGCCTGTTTCGCTCTTGTAGATCTCGTCCACGCTGCCGAACCTGGCTTCCGCGTAGCCCATACCCAACCGTTCGGCCGCGAGACGCACAGCAGTCTCGCTCGGGCCCTCGATCTCTAGAAATGTCGGTAGACCAGGCCAGGTATCCAGGTCGAACACCACGTCTCCGAATTGCCACTCCTCGCGGTAGTTCTCCTGGTATCGGACCTGCCGAAGGCCGAGCTTGACCAGGATTTCGGCCATGGCGTGCAGGTCTCCCACGGTGGTTTCGATTTCGGTGGTGCCGTCGATGGTGGTGGCGTCGGTGACCTGCTTGAGTGTCAGCGTGGAGCGCGACCCTTCGTCGCGCAGGCGGACCCACGCACCACGAGTCAGTGAATCGTTCTCGAATATCTTGCGGGTCAACAGCGTTCGCGAGAACGACTGGATCGCGCCGAGTTCCGTGAGCTTGGCGCGCAGGCCTTCGACGTCTACCGCCAGAAATTTCGCCTCGTACTCATGTTTCATTGCTGCTGTATCCGCCTTCGAGTTGGTTCTTCGGATCTCGCCTTGCGATGAGCAATCCCATGCGATGGGTGTGGTCGTCCAACTGGCCCACATGGGCACGCTCGGTGAACGCGTCGGTGTGCAACGTCAATTGCACCTCCCAACCGTTCGTGAAGTAGCGGGACAGTCGGTCGGGTGCGGTGTAGTGCTCGATCGAGTGGCGACGCGGTTCGACCGGCATCATGAACTCCGCACCGAACAGCCCTCCCCGTCGAACGAGCCGCTGCATCCGGCCGACGAACTCACTCAGAGGTCTTCGGTGATTCACGCTGTAGTGCCACGAGCAGCTTGTCCATACCGCGTCGACGGTGGTCTCCGCGGATTCGACTTCGAGGAAGTCCGCACACACGATACGAACTCGATGATGGAGATTGGCCTCTTTCAGCCGCTCCACCAAACCAGGGACGTAGGTAATGCCTGACACCGGCAGTAGGGCTTCGCCGCCGTTCAGCGCAACCGAGTCCTTCTCGATGGCGACAACGCGGTACCCGGCTGCGGCTAGCGGGAGTACGAACTTGCCGTCGCTGGCACCGACCACGGCCACGGTCGCGCCCGGCCGGCACTCTTCATTGAGGGCGCGCACGAACTGAGGGAAAAACGTCAAGGTCCGCTCCCACAGGCTAGCGGTAGGCATGGTCGACCCCAATTGCGTTCAGGTCCTGGATCGCTCTGACGACCTGTTCGGGTCGTCGTCCGCCGGTCTCGATCTGATGGACAGGGAACTGAAGGTAGGCGTCGGCAAGGCGGTCGGCGTTCTGTTCGCCGATGGTGTCCCATCTCGTAGCTGGTTTACCGCGCGCGGCCATACGCTTCCGCCGTTCGTGTGGCTCGCACACCAAAGGACGCCGACCGGAAGTGGGCCGTGTCGAGGTCGGCGCGCTGGGCGGTAGCCCCTCCCCCAGGGTCGAAGCGCTGGCGGTTGGCATAGAGCGTGCCAATTCGTACGGGTTCCGAAGTTTTCTGCCAGGGAGAGAGAAACCTCCTGACTGCCGCAGGTGAGTCAGGGGCGGGGTATCAATTTTAGGGTGGCTCTCCGGTGCCTGCTTCGGCGTAGCGCTACGGTCGACCTTGTGAGCCGTACTCAGTGGACGATCCACGGTGAGAACGTGGTGGACGAGAACCGACATATCAAGCTCTCTACCGTCGACATCGAGTTGCCCGACGGAGTGAAGTTCACTCAGTACGTCGCAAGAATGCCTCGCTGCGCAATGACATTGGTACTCAACGACAAGCGGGAAGCCCTGCTGATGTACCGGCACCGGTTCATCATCGACCGGTGGGTGTGGGAGCTTCCTGGCGGCTACGTCGACCATGCCGAGGACGTCGCCGTCGCAGCGGCACGCGAGGTTGAGGAGGAAACCGGGTGGCGGCCGAATTCCATGGAGCATCTGGTCACCTACCAGCCTTCGATCGGCACCCTGGATCAGCCGCAAGAGATTTACCTCGCACGAGGCGCGAACCTGACCGATACGCCGCCGGACATAAACGAAGCCGAAGACATCCGTTGGATTCCGCTAGGGGAAGCGGTCGAGATGATCGAGCGTGGCGAAATCGTTGGCGCTGCAACGGTTGTCGCGCTATATCGGGCGCTCAGTCTGCCCGCGTAGTGATGGTGATTACCTGGCGTCGGAAGTGGTCGACGTCGGGCAGATCGGTGTATGCCGCGAGGCGGTGGCGTACGTCGCGAAGGTAGGCGTGGGTCCGGTGAGACTCCAGTCCGCCCACGATGTCGAGTGCTTCGGTGCCGATGCGTGCTGCCTCGTGTGGATCCTCGTCGGCGAGGGCCGACGCCAATAGGCACAGGTTGAATGCGCGCCCGCGAAGGTAGCCGTCGGTCATGTTCAGTGATTGCTCCGCGAACTGCGCTGCCCTCGCGTAGTCGCCCAAGTCGCGGAAGCAGTGGGCCGTCTTCGCCGACAGATATGCGCTGTCGAAGTAGTCGAGCCAGCCCGGGTGCGACGAGTCGGCACGGCTGTATGCCCGCTCGGCAGCGTTGAGAGAAGCGGCGCACGATGCGCTATCAGCGCGGGCCGCGTGGCCATGAGCTTCGACCATGTGGCATCCGGACTCCAGAGCCGCCAATCCTGCACCGCGAGCGGCGATCTGCGCCGCGCGTGCGAGATCGATGGCGTCGCCTGGACGGCCAACATAGGTGGCCTGGTGGCTCATCGCGGCGAGAATTTCCGCGCCTAGCCCCACGTCCCCCGCTGCTCGGGACATTCGAAGGGCTTGGATCAGGTACCGCTGAGCGAGGCCGTGTTCCTCGAGGTCATAGGCCGCCCATCCCGCGAGTTTCGTCAGTTCGGCGGTGGTCGCGAACAACTGGCGTCCGACCGGTTCGTTGTAGCTGCCGTGTAGGAGCGGCGCGACGGAGCTGTGGAGGTAGTGGACGATTGTCGAGCGGACCTTGCCACCTCCGACACGGTTGTCCAGATCGCGGAATGCCTTGGTCATCGTGCGTACCGCGTCGACATCGGTTTGCCCGACACGGCGGAATCCAGCGGAGACAGGATGTTCCGGGCCAGGCAAGGTAAGCCACCGCATCGACGCAGCCGGGTACACCGCTACCGCATACGAGGCTCCCACCAGGAACCGCCTGCGCTCCACATCGCTCCTCCACAATGCGATCGCAGCGGCTGTAGCCTCTGCGATGCTCAATGAGAACTCCAGCCCAAGATCAGCCGGGGTTTGCCCGCCGGACATCCCACAGTCCGACGGAACTACCCGCCGGCCTAGAACTTCCGTCAGAACCTCGGCGATCAACTCCGGTCCAGGTGAGTTCGGCTGCTCACCCGCCACCCACCGGCCGACCGCCGTGTGGTCGTAGCGAAGTTCCACACCTACGGCACGCCCACGTTCAACTACCCGGCGGGCGAGACCTTTTCGGCTGAGCTTGGGCCGGGTTTCCTCGAGCAGCTCGACCAATTGCCTGTTCGGCTGTTTGGGCTGGCGTCCCATAACCAGGAGTGTGCGCCTGTATCGCTGCCGACGCCATGATCTGGCAGCTGTGCGCACCCCCCGTGCACACACTTGCCTGCTACGCGCGCCTTACGAGCGGCATCGGATCAGAGGTCCCCTTAGATCGACACCCGACGCCGGGCCGATGCCGTTGTCCTCATCGGCGCGCCGACCAGCAGTGAGCCGCCAGTCGGTGGCGAAAGCCCTCGGCGTCGGGTGCCACCAACAGCATCGGACACGGCAGGGGTGAAGCGATGGGGTTCAACTGGTGGCGGGTATCCGCGCTCGACGGCCCGTCTGTGCAAGAGATCGTGGATCGCGTGCAGGCAGAATGGCGAGCCGAGCGCCGACGCCACCAGGCTAAGAATGACCATCCCGCCGACGCCGGGCTGTGGCCGAAGGGCTGGCCGCATGAGGCACCCGACCGACCTCTGAGCGTGCCCGAAGCGCACGCCACGATGCAGCGGCATCGCGAGTGTCGCGCCGACGAATGCCCGCGTAAGGCGGCTGCGCGACGAACGTTAATCGACGCTGGGTGCATGAAGCCGGACGCATCACGGGAGTACTGAGCGGCGCCGGCCGTTCGGGGAACAGAGGGAAAATCATGCACCACAACATGTCTCGAATCGGCACGCTTGCCGCTGCTGTTGCTGTCACCGTGATTGCCGGAACCGCATCGGCCGATGCCGCCCCAACGTCTGTAAGGGCGGCGAAGGCGTGCGATTTCAGGACCGCATTCAGCAAGCCGACATTGCTGCACCCGGTGATCTCCGCCGACGCGGCAGCGAAATGCGACGTGCCACCGGAAAGCCACACGCTGGAACTGAGTTTGGATCATGTCAACGCTGGACGCTGGGTACGCTGGGCGCTCACCGTGGATTCCGGGGTTCCCTATCCCGCCGAACGCAGGTATCAGGTGAGCGCGGAGTGCGAGACCGGCGATTGGCGGACCACGGTGCGTGTCTACGGCTCGCTGCAAGGTCGCCCGTTCGACTTCACCGAGAATGGGGATACCCGCCGAGTTACTGCCGCCGAATGTCCGAGAGGATGAGCCATGCCGATGTTCAACGGTAGGTACGCCGAGTATCCCGATCCGGGTCTCTGGCATCGTGTGTGGTTCTGGGGGCCAGTCAGGATGCGCAACGCACTGTGGCGATTGCGTATCCGCTTGCGTGGCCCGGAATCCACCAGTGCCCCGCAACCTCCGCCCGTTGATCGCGAACGGGGCGTGTAGGGCGTCCCCGCGACCGACTGCGGCCCGGCATCTCCTCTCAAAGTGCTGGGGCTGCGGGTTTCTGGGCACAGAATGGGCACAACCGGGCACGAATTGCCGTGATTCGGTGTGAATGCCAACCATGTGTTTTTGCAGGTAGAGCCGATTCTAGACCCTTGACCAGTAGTGCGGAAAGGGTTCAAATCCCTCCGCCACCGCCAAAGCCCTTCACCTGTTAGTCCAGGTGGGGGCTTTTTCCCCACAGAACGTGCGATTCTCCGCCGTGCCCACATTTTGTCTACTCGGATGGTGCGTAGGCCTTGTCTATAGGGTTGGCAAGCTTGTCGAGACCGTTGTCGAACAGATCCGCGTAGGTGTTTAGCGCGTCCTTCGCGTCCTTGTGGGCGAGGAGGCGAGCGAGCGCGAGCACGTTCGCACCCGCCACTACCTCCGTTGCCGATGCGGCAAAGACGTTGGTGCGGTTGCGCATCCAGCACCGAGCGGGAGCGTCGAGGGAGCTGCTGGATCCTGCCCACAATTCTGTGGGCGCGACCCCGTGCGGTGTAGCGTCCGGATGCGTGACGCGTTTCTGGGTTCGTGACGTTGCCGTTGGGGTGGCCGATCTACGACTCCGAATGGGGACCCGAATACGGCGGCACTCAGATCGACTGCGTTTCCCCGTCAATTCCTAGGAGACACCATGCGACACCGCAAAATGCTCGTTCGGATGCCGATCATCGGAGCGTTCGTTGCCGCAGTACTGCTTTCGTCCGGCGCCACCGCGAGCGCGGCGGGGCCTTACGGCGCTCAGCTGGCGAACACACCTACCGCTTGCCGTGACTTTCCCCTTCCTGCCGAGATCAACGGCAACGCGCAGAGCCGCCCGGATCTCGGTCCGCTGGGCACCGTCGGCATTTGGTACGGCTTCCAGCACCGCGCCTTCATCTACACCCCGTGCACGGTGACCATCACCGCACATTGGACCAACCTCGACACCGGTGACACCGGCGCCGTGGACGTTCCGCTCAGTGGCGGTTGGGGTTTCGCCCTGCCCGCGAACTCCGGCGCCATCGGCCGGGCCACCTTCTTCACCGGAGTCGGCCGCGTCAGCATCACCACGACAACGGATATGCCACACCAGGTGATGCCCGCGGCCGAGTTCTACGCCGGCTGACCCACCGCACTCTCGAACGTGACCGGCCAGCGGCCGACGCCGTCACGGCGCGTTCACATCCCCACCGCCGAAGCCCCTCACCCAGCTGAGGGGCTTTTGGTTTCTGAGAGCGTCCTGGTCGAGCTTCGGGGCACGAATCAAGGGCAGCGGTTAGGCCTTCACTGGCTGTGCGGGCTCGTCTCGGGTTTTCTTCGTGCGCGTCATTGTGTTGGAGGTCATGGTCACTCCATTCTCGACCAGCTGAGGCGGCAAGGCTCGGTATTGCTCAGGCCGTACATGTGCGCGGTCGGGAGGCGTTTGTTGTTCACTATCCCGTTCTCACACAGGAACTTCCGGTGTAGAGGCCAGTACCTGAGACGTTGATGGTGGTGGACTTCGTCGAAGTGTATTGCCCCGGCACGCTTTGGATAGCGGTGATGTTTTGCGGTCCGCTTCGGGTGGGGGTCCAGGTGGTGGTGACGGTGTTGTTGGCGGGGTGCGGGACGGGGTCGCCGGGGAGGCGTTCGCCGTTGCCGGGGATGGCCCCGCCGGAGAGCCAGAAGAAGACCGAGCCGGGATCGGCGGACAAATCGGTGACCGTGGCGGTGACTCGGTAGTGGCAGCCGGTCACGATGCCTTCGGAACCCGCGGTGACGCTGACGTCGGTCATCTCGGCGTTGGCCGGTGGACAGGTCAGCGAGGCGGTGACGGTTACGGCCGCTAGGGCCGCCGCGCTCGCTGCGGCTCGAGAGTGGGACCTGCTCATCGTGCTGACCTCCCTGACTGGAATTTCACGATCGCCTCGCCGTTGCGGCTTACCCAGTCCAGCAGACCGTGCAATCGTTCCGCTACTTCCATACCCATCGGGGTCAGTGAGTAGGTGACCTTCGGCGGCGTGGTGGGTTCCACGGTGCGTTCGGTGAGTCCGTAGTCGGTGAAGCTGCGCAGGTTCTGCGACAGCATCTTCTCGCTGATGCCGCCGACGTGATCGCGCAGCACGTAGAACCGCATCGGCCCGTCCCGCAGGGCGGCCAGGATCAGCACGCCCCAGCGGCTGGTGAGCTTGTCGAGGATGGTGCGGCCGGGGCAGTCGCTGTCGAATATTGCCTGCCGCACGGTGTCGGGCGAGCCGTTGGCCAGAGAACCTACCTTCACACCCAGAGCTTACTTCGAGGTACGGCCTTACCAAAGGTTAGTCACTTTCGTATGGTGAGCTCATGACTCGAACAAACAAGGTGCTGGTGATCGGGGCGACCGGTCACGTTGGCGGACAGGTTGTTTCGCAACTCGCGGCGAGTGGGACAGCGGTGCGCGCGTTCGCTCGCAAACCCGAGGCGGCTTCGTTCCCGGCCGGTGTCGAGGTCGTACCCGGCGATCTGACCGCACCGGAAACGTTGGTCCCCGCGCTCGACGGTGTGGACGCCGTCTACCTGACGTGGCCGATGTTGTCCGCGGACAAAGCGATTCAGGTGGTCGACGTAATCGCGGAGCACGCGCGCCGCCTCGTCCTGCTGTCTTCCGGCGCGGTCCGCGATGACCTCGAGGAACAGAGCAATCCGATCGGTAAGGCACACGCGGCCATCGAAAGGCCGATCAGGAACTCCGGACTGGAGTGGACCTTCTTGCGCCCCTACGGTTTTGCGACCAACACGCTGGAGTGGGCGCCGCAGATCCGCGCGGGCAATGTCGTGCGCGGCGCGTACGGAGCCGCGTCGATGACCTTGCTGCACGAGGCGGACATCGCGGCGGTCGCGGTGCGTGCACTGACCACTGACGCGCACATCGGTGCCCGTTACGAGCTGACCGGACCAGCTCCGCTGAGCAGGATCGAACAGGTAGCGGCCATCGGCGCGGCACTCGGTCGCCCACTGGTCTGGGAGGAACTCACCCGGGTACAGGCCAGACAGCAGATGGATTGGCTACCAGCGGAATTCGCCGACTTCGTGCTCGACGGCCTTGCCGCGATGGTCGACACGCCAGGACAGCCGACATCGACGGTTCAAGAGGTCACGGGATCGCCCGCCCGCGGCTACGCGCAGTGGGCCGCCGATCACGCCGCCGATTTCGCCTGACAGCTATCCGATACGCAGGCAGGAACTTCCGGTATCGAGCCCGCTGCCGACCACGTCGACGGTGATGAACTTAGATGACGTGTACCGGCCCGGCTCGCTCTGCATGCCGATCAGGTTCTGCGAACCGATCCGGGTCGGCGTCCAGCTGGCGGTGACGGTGTTGTTCTCCGGATGATGCACGGCCTCGCCCGGGATCCGCTCCCCATCGCCGGGGATCACGCCGCCGGCGAGCAGGAAGAACACCGAGCCGGGCGGAATCATCGAATCGGTGACCGCCGCCGTCACCGTGTAGCGGCAACCGGTCAACAGCCCTTCGGGTCCAGCGGCGACGCTGACGGATGCCACGTCGGCGTTCGCCGGTGGGCCGATCATGGTGACGGCCGCGACGATCGCGGTACCTACCACGGTTCGAGAGAAAGACCTGCTCATCGTGCTACCTCCTGGAAGGTCGGCATGCGGGCGAGCTGGTAAGAGCGTAATCGCTGGCATGACCTGGTAACCGGCAGTCGTGCGGAATCGTGCGCCGACCCGGGCCGCTATCCGCCCGTCGGCCGCAAGACCACGGTGTGCCGGTCCAGATCGACCCCGAAGGGCGGCGCGCCCTCCGCATCCTCGTCCCGCAACATCGACACCGACTCGCGGTGATCGAGCTCCATCCGCTTGGTCGAATAGAACAGCGCCGTGAATTCATCGGTGAAGGTGCCCGACACCGGCGTCCGCCGGCGCTTGCGCCGTCTGCCGATGCTCAACTCGTACACCGCGACGAGCATCAGCAAGATGATCCAGCCCGGGATCCACCATTGCAGTACCGACGCCATGCCTGTTCAACGATCCGGCGGCAGCGAGTGTTCCCGATCACAGCGCGGCAGACGGTCGTCGAGCCGGCGAGCAATAGTTCGGTCGCAACGGATATTTCGGGCGATCGGGGGTATACGCCGGATAGCTAAATGCGGGAAGGACGTGGTGGCCCATGCGCCGTCGTGCAGTCCGCTCGAGACCGATGAGCGAGAGAAACATGAGAATCGGAAGCCTTATTGTCTTGGTCTGGTTGCTGATCGGCGTTGTCGCCGCAGCTCAGCGGGACTACTTCGACAGCGGACCGGTGAACTGCGCCGGGTTCGGCACCATCGCCGTCACAGTGATCGCGGGCCCGCTCAACTACATGGGCGTGAATCCCAAGGTCGCCGATTGCAATGTGCCGCAACCAAGTCAGTAATCAACGAAACCGGTGACCGCGTAACGCGCACCGGCCCAACCCATTCGGTGGCCTCGCGCCCGGCAGCGTGCGCGAGGTCCGCCGTCTGCGGGCGGCACGCAGGCAATCTCGTCGCGTTCGGCGCGTCGCGTTGGACACCACATAATGAGGGTCGCTCAGCAGACGCCGATGAATGAGGCAGCATGCGACTTGGAAGCCTGATTGTCGTGCTCTGGCTGGTGGTCGGCGTGATCGCCGCAGGCCAGCGCCACTACTTCGACGGTGGCCCGATCAATTGCGCCGGATTCGGTAATACCGCGCTCACCGTGCTGGCCGGACCGCTCAACTACCTCGGCGTCAACCCGAAGGTCACCGACTGCAACGTTCCGCAGCCGAGTCAGTAGGGGATAATCCGTGCTCAGCCGGGTATTCCTTGGCGGGGAGCACGGAAAGGGAGCGATCACATGCGCGACCAAGAGATTCGAAACCGCGGTTTCCGCGGCCGAGCAGTGCGCCATACCGGTACCAGGCTGTTCAGCACGCTGCTGCTCATCTGGTTGGCCGTCGGCATGATCGCCGCGGGTCAGCGGCACTATTTCGACAGCAGCCCGACGAACTGCGCGGGTTGGGGCACGATCGCCGTCACGGCGCTCGCCGGTCCGCTCAACTACCTGGGGATGAACCCGAAGATCGACGACTGCACCTTGCCGCAGCCGAGCCAGTAAAAAACGCCCCCACCCGGAACCGAGTGGGGGCGAAGTCTCGGCATCAGCCGACGTCGGCGGGCAACTTCGCACCCCCCGGCGTCGGCTGTCCGCGCAACGCGAACAGCTTGGCACCCTCCACATCGATGTCCGGCACGATCTTGTCCAGCCACTTCGGCATCCACCACGCCCACTTGCCCATGAGCGCGAGCAGCGACGGAATCAACACCATGCGCACCAGGAAGGCGTCGAACAGCACGCCTGCCGCCAGCGCGAAACCCATCATCTTCGCGGTGACATCGGTCTCCAGCAGGAACGAGCCGAACACCGAGATCATGATGACCGCCGCGGAGGTAACCACCCGGGCCCCGTGGTGATAACCGCTGATCATCGCCTCCTTCGGCGGTTTACCGTGCACGTATTCCTCGCGCATCCTGGTCACCAGGAACACCTGGTAGTCCATCGCGAGGCCGAATACCAACCCGACCAGCATGATCGGCAGGAAGCTCACGATCGCCCGTGGATCCTGGATCAGGCCGAGCTTGCCCTCCTGGAAGATCAGCACCGTCGCACCGAAGGTGGCCGCCATCGACAGCAGGAAGCCGAGCGCGGCGGTGAGCGGCACCAGGATGGATCGGAAGACCAGGATCAGCAGGATGAACGCGGCACCCGCGACGATCGCCATGTACGGCACGATCTTGCCGAGCAGCACGTGGTCGATGTCGGCATAGATGGCGGTGGTGCCGGTGATGCCGTATTTCATCCCGTACTGCGTGTCGAGCCGTCCTTCGGCGGCGCGGGCGTCATGGACCAGGTCTTTGGTGGACTGGTCGTTCGGGCCCGACTTCGGCACCCCGTTGATCAGCGCGCCGAGCCCGTCCTGGCTCAGGCGTGGCTCGGTCACGTAGTCCATGTCCGAGGAGGCCGCGAGCTCGTCATGCAGCGAATTCAGCGCCGCGGTGCGTTTCTCCGCGGGCACATTCGCGAGATCGACCGCGACCTGGAGGACGCCGTTGCTGCCTTCGCCGAACCCGGCCGTGCGCAGCTCGTAGGCCTTCCGGACGGTGGACGTCTTCGGCATGCTGTCCTCGCCGGGCAGCCCCAGGTTCATATTCGTCGCGGGCAGGGCGAGCAACCCGAGCACCACGACGCTGAGGATCAGTGCGACGGCGGGCGCCTTGCCGATGGCCTGGGCGAAGCGCATGCCATTGGTGACCGAGTCGTCGTCCTCGGGGTCGTGCTGGGCGATGATCGGCAGCTTCGGCTTGAACAGGAATCGTCCGAACGCGCCGAGCAGCGCCGGCATCAGCGTGATCGCGGTGAGCACCGCGAACGCCGCGGCGATCGCGCCGCCGAGACCCATGAAGGTGAGGAATCGAACGCCGACGATGCTCAACCCGACCAGCGCGATGATGACGGTGAGACCCGCGAACACCACCGCCGAGCCCGCCGTCCCGAGCGCGGTGCCCGCCGCCTCGTCCGGCGAATCCTGTACCGCCAGTTCATGTTTGTATCGCGAGACGATGAACAACGCGTAGTCGATGGACAACGCGATCCCGATCATCGACGCCAGGAACGTGGTGAAGCTGGGGATAGAAAGGAACGAGGTGCCGAGGAAGATCAGCGCGGTAGCCGCGCTGAGCCCGACGACCGCGGTGATGATCGGCACAAAGGCGGCGACGATGGCGCCGAACGCCACAATCATCACGATCAGCGCGACGCCCATACCGATCATCTCGGACTTACCGCTCGGCGCCTGCTGTTCCATCGCGATGGTGCCGCTGAGCTCGACCGTCAACCCCGCGCCGCGCGCCTGGTCGGCCACGTCATAGGCGGCCTTGCGGCTCTCCGCGGTGACGTCGGTGAAGTTCTTGATGCCGAACGGCACGCTGAAGAACGCGACGGTGTCCCGCTCGGTCTTGTTGAGCACGTTAAGCGGTGCGCCGCTGCACTTCGAGGCGTCCGGCTCGGCAACGAGGCAACCCATCTGCTCGGTGGCCGTGATCGGGTTCGGGATCGGCTTGCTGTGATCGACGATGCCGAGCTGGTTCAGCTTGTCGATCAGCGCGTCGATCGCCTGCCGGTTGACCGGGTCGGTCAGCCGCTGCCCCGCGGGCGCGCCGATCACGTAGGTCCCGGTGACCGCGTCGAATTTGAACCCCTCGGACATGCCGGGGAAGTGTTGGTCGAGGATCTGCGTCGCGCGCTCCGACGGCAGGTTCGGCATGCTGAAGTCATCGCTCATCGGCTCCTTGAGCTGGGTGCCGAGCACGCCGAGGGCCAGGAAACCGACGATCCAGATGGGCAGCACTATCCACTTGTGGCGGAAGGCGAACTTGCCCCATCGGTATAGATACACGGACACAGGGTTCTCCTCGCGGTGATCGAGTCGGGCCGGATCGAGCGACGGAACGCCCGCGGGCCGACTGCGCCCGCCGGGGAACTACCGAGCTGGAGAGGTCGAACTTCTTCTGAGTCTGCTGCGGACGGGACACAAGATCAAGAACCGAGCGCGGAAACAACTCGGCCCCGCACCCGAAAATCGGGTGCGGGGCCGAGTGCGTGGCGGCGATCAGCTCACGCCGACCGGCACCTTCGCCGTTACCGCCGACCGCTGCCGCAGTTCACGCAGCTTCGCGCCCTCGACGTCGATATCGGGCACGATCCGGTCCAGCCACTTGGGCATCCACCAGGCCCACTTGCCCATCAGCACGAGCAGCGACGGGATCAGCACCATCCGGACGATGAACGCGTCGAACAGCACACCGGCGGCCAGCGCGAAGCCGAACGACTTGGCCGTCACGTCGGTCTCCAGCAGGAACGAGCCGAACACCGAGATCATGATGATCGCCGCCGAGGTCACCACGCGGGCACCGTGGTGATAACCGGCGACAACCGCTTCCTTCGGTGACTTGCCGTTGACGAACTCCTCGCGCATCCGGGTCACCAGGAACACCTGGTAATCCATCGCGAGGCCGAACACCAAGCCGATCAACATGATCGGCAGGAAGCTGATCAGCGGATGCGGATCCTCGATCAGCCCGAACTTGCCCTGCTGGAAGATCAGCACCGTCGCGCCGAACGTCGCGCCCATGGACAGCAGGAAGCCGAGCGCCGCGGTCAACGGCACCAGGATCGAGCGGAACACCAGGATCAGCAGCACGAACGCGGCACCGGCGACGATCGCCAGGTACGGCACGATCTTGCCGAGCAGCACGTTGTCCACGTCGGCATAGATGGCGGTGCTTCCGGTGATGCCGTATGCCATGCCGAACTCGGCCTGCAGCTGGCCTTCGGCGTCGCGGGCGTCCTTGACCAGGTCCTTGGTGGCCTGGTTGTTCGGGCCCGACTTCGGCACGCCGTCGAGCAGCACGCCCTGCTTGTCCTCGCTCCACTTCGGCTCGGTCACGTAGTCCATGCCGGGGTAGCCGGAGAGCTTGTCGCGCAACGCCTTGACCGCGTTGTCCCGGTTCTCCACCGGTACCTTGGACAGGTCGGCCGCCACGTTCAACACGCCGTTGCTGCCCTCACCGAAACCCTCGGTGCGCAGTTCGTAAGCCTTGCGAATGGTGGAGGTCTTGGGCTGGCTGTCGTCGCCGGGCAGGCCGAGGTTCAGTCCGGCCGCGGGCGCGGCGAGCGCGCCGAGCACCAGCACGCTCAGTCCGAGGGCAAGCCAGGGCGCCTTGCCGATCAACCGGCCGAAGCGCATGCCGTTGGTGACCGAGTCGTCGTCCTCCGGATCGTGCTTGGCGACCAGCGGCAGCTTCGGCTTGAACAGGAACCGTCCGAACGCACCGATCAGCGCGGGCATCAGCGTGATCGCGGTGAGCACCGCGAACGCCGCGGCGATCGCGCCACCGAGACCCATGAAGGTCATGAACTGCACGCCGACGATGCTGAGCCCGCCGAGCGCGATGATCACCGTCAGGCCGGCGAACACCACCGCGGAGCCGGCCGTGCCGAGCGCGGTGCCTGCCGCTTCCTCCGGTGAATCCTGTACCGCCAGTTCATGTTTGTATCGCGAGACGATGAACAGCGCGTAGTCGATGGACAACGCGATACCGATCATCGAGGCGAGGAAGGTGGTGAAGCTGGGCACCTCGATCACCGAGGTACCGAGGAAGATCAGCGAGGTGGCCGCGCCGAGGCCGATGATCGCGGTGAGGATCGGCACGAAGGCGGCGACGATCGCGCCGAACGCCACCACCATCACGATCAGCGCGACGCCCATCCCGATCATCTCGGACTTACCGCTCGGCGCCTGCTGCTTCATCGCGATCGAGCCGCTCATCTCGACGGTGAGCCCGGCATTGCGCGCGTCGGCCGCTACCGCGTAGGCGGCGTCGCGTTCCTTGTCGGTGACGTCGGTGAACTTCTTGATGGTGAACGGCACGTTCAGCACGGCCACCGAGTCGGGCACGGTCTTGCTGAGCACGTTGAGCGGTGCGCCACTGCACTTGCCGGGATCCGGGTCGGCCAGGCAGCCCATCTTCTCGGCGGCGGCGACCGGGTTCATGATCGGCTTGCTGTGGTCGACGATGTCGAGTTCACCGAGCTTGGCGATGAACGCGTCGACAGCGGTGCGGTTCGCCGGGTCGGTGAGCTTTTGGCCCGCCGGTGCGGCGATCACGTAGGTGCCGGTGACGGCGTCGAACTTGAAGGCGGCGGACGCGCCGGGAAAGTGCTTGTCGAGAATGTCGTTGGCGCGCGCGGACGGCAGGTCCGGCATGCTGAAGTCGTTGGTCATCGGCTTCTTGAGCTGCCCGCCCAGGCCGACCAGGATCACTAAGAGGACAAGCCAGACGGGGAGCACTATCCATTTTCTTCGGAAAGCGAACTTTCCCCATCTATACAGATAAACGGACACGAAGGTTCTCCTAGCGATGCTGGGGGGCGTGCTGATTCAGGCCGGTGACAGCACTCGCGGGGTGCCCTGCTTGTCCCCGCCTCCACGTGACGCTTTCTGCCTACCGTGCGGTAGGTAGACTATTCGAGGCCTAAGTGGAGGTGCAACCTCTGTTTCGCCGACTTCGTTAGCTCGGCGCACGAATGGTGAGAGGATCATCCGATGACCGCGCGTTCCACCCCCGGCGGCGTCGCCGCTGGTCGAGGCACGAAATCCGCGATCCGCGACGCCGCGGTGAAGCTATTCGGCGACAAAGGATTCGAGCAGACGAGCCTGCGCGAGGTCGCGGATGCGGTAGGAATCACAAAGGCATCGCTCTACTATCACTACGCCTCGAAGCTCGATCTGCTGCACGCGATTATTGATCCGATCATCGACCACCTGCGCTCGGTGGTGGTCGATCTCGACCAGGCCTCGCACGACGCGGACGGCATTCGGGATGTGCTGCGAAACTACCTGCGCGGCATGGTGCACCACCGTGCCGCGGGCGCGCTGGTGCTGCGCGACACCGTGACGATCGTCAACGCGATGGCCGACCGGCACCCCGACCTCGTCGACGACGACCAGACCCTGCGCGAATGGCTGGCCGGACCGGACGCCACCGATGAGGCGAAGCTTCGGGCCGGCGCGGCGCTCGCGATGCTCGGCGTCGCGCTGATGTCCCGAGAATTCGCGCCGGGCGCCGACGACGCGCTGGTGGAGACCACGCTGCTCGATGCGGCGACCTGCGTGCTCAACCCGCGTGGCAGCGCGTAGATTGCAGCTACTCGGACGGACCAACCGGAAAACGCCAGGAGACGCTGTGCACATCACCGCGAAGGTCGACTACGCGGTGCGGACGTTGCTCGAGATCGCCCGCGCGCCGCAGCTGAACCAGGCCGCGCCCGGCCCCGTCGTGCAGGCCGCGCCGGTGGTGAAGGCCGAGGCGATCGCAACGGCCCAGCGAATCCCGCCGAAGGTGCTGGAGACGGTGCTCGGCGACCTGCGCAGGGCCGGTCTGGTGATCAGCAGGCGCGGTCCCGACGGCGGCTACTGGCTGGCCCGCCCGGCCACCGAGATCTCTGTCGCCGACGTGATCAGGGCCATCGAGGGTCCGCTCGCCTCGGTGCGCGGCGAACGCCCGGAGGACGTGACCTATCAGGGCGCGGCCGAATCGCTGCAGCGTGTCTGGATCGCCTTGCGCGTGAATATCCGTGCGGTACTGGAGAATGTTTCGATCGACGACGTCGCCAACAATCGGCTACCCGAGTTCGTCGACGCGCTCACGAATGATCCGGGCGCATGGGCGCGTAGAGAGCGCCCGCTGAATTAGGCCCCGCTGAATCAGACATATCACCCGCTGAATCAGATGCCAGGGCCACCGAATTGGACGCCAGGCGCGGGTAAGCGCCTCGACGGAGGGCATTTATGCAGGTCAGAAATGTTTGCGACGCACGTCACTGTTCGCCGGTATTCTGCGATTCATCATGCTGATTCGACTTCTGCGCACCTATCTGTACCCCTACCGCGCCCAGTTGGCGGGGGTCGTTGTGCTGCAGTTGATCTCGGTGATCGCGATGCTGTATCTGCCGAGTCTCAACGCCGATCTCATCGACAACGGCGTCACCAAGGGCAATATCGGATATATCTGGAGCACCGGTCTACGCATGCTCGCGGTCACCGGCGTGCAGATCCTCGCCTCGGGCAGCTCGGTGTATCTCGGCGCGCAGGCGGCGATGAGCGCGGGCCGCGATATGCGGGGCGCACTGCTGCACCGGGTCGGCACGTTCTCCGCGCGCGAGGTCGGCATGTTCGGCGCGCCGTCGCTGATCACCCGCAATACCAATGACATTCAGCAGGTTCAGCTGCTCATCGCGATGTCCGCGACCATCCTGGTGATGGCGCCGATCATGTGCATCGGTGGCATCATCATGGCGCTGCGCGAGGATCTCGGCCTGTCCTGGCTGCTGCTCATCGCGGTGCCGGTGCTCGGGCTGTCGATGGGGTGGATCATCAGCCGGATGGTGCCCGGTTTCCGGGACATGCAGACCAGGATCGATGAGGTCAACCGGGTGCTGCGCGAGCAGATCACCGGCATCCGCGTGGTCCGCGCGTTTGTCCGGGAACGCCAGGAGACGTGGCGCTTCGGCGTCGCCAACACGGAGCTGACCGACACCGCGTTGCGGGTCGGCAGGCTGATGGCGCTGATGTTCCCGCTGGTCATGCTGATCAGCAATATCACCGCGGTGGCGGTGATCTGGTTCGGCGGCCACGCGGTCGACGCGGGCACCATGCAGATCGGCTCGCTCACCGCGATGCTGTCCTACATCATGCAGATCCTGATGGCCGTGATGATGGCCTCGTTCCTGGCCATGATGGCGCCGCGCGCCGCGGTCTCGGCCGACCGGATCGGGGAGGTGCTGGAGACCGAGTCCTCGGTCGTGCCGCCGCCGCTGCCGCAGCCGTTCAAGGGCGACCCGGCCGATGTCGACTTCCAGTTCGCCGAGTTCGCCTACCCCGGCGCGGAGAAGCCGGTGCTCAAAGCCATTCGGTTCGAGGTGAAGCCGGGCACGACCACCGCGATCGTCGGTTCCACCGGTTCGGGCAAGACCACCCTGCTCAACCTCATTCCGCGGCTGATGGATGTCACCGACGGCGCCGTCTACCTCGGCGGCACCGATGTCCGGCACATCGACCTCGAGTTGCTGCGCGAACAGATCGGGCTCATCCCGCAGAAGGCGTACCTGTTCTCCGGGACGGTCGCCAGCAATCTGCGCTACGGCAATCCCGACGCCACCGACGAGGAACTGTGGCGCGCACTGGAGATCGCGCAGGCCGACGACTTCGTCCGAGAGATGGCGCAGGGCTTGGAGACTCCGGTCGCCCAGGGCGGCACCACCGTCTCGGGCGGCCAGCGCCAGCGGCTCGCCATCGCCCGGGCATTGGTGAAGCAGCCGAGGGTCTACCTGTTCGACGACTCGTTCTCCGCGCTCGACCAGGCGACCGACGCCAGGTTGCGCGACGCGCTGCGGCCCGTCACCAGGGATGCCTCGGTAATCATTGTGGCGCAACGGATTACGACGATCCGCGACGCCGACCAGATCGTGGTGCTCGAGGACGGCGAAATGGCCGGAATCGGCACGCACGAACAATTGCTGCGCGACTGCAAGGAATACCAGGAAATCGTGTCATCCCAGCTGAGCGCGGAGGAGGTGCGATGAGGCCAGGAATGCCGGCCCCCGGTGCGCCGGATGCCAAGGCGAAGTCGTTCGGCCCGTCGCTGAAGCGGCTGCTGCGCAGGCTCGCGCCGGAAAAGAAGTTCGTCTGGCTCGTCGTGCTGCTCGCCATCACCTCGGTGGTGCTGAACACGCTCGGCCCGTACATGCTCGGCAAGGCGACCAACCTCGTCTTCGACGGCGTGGTCGGCAAGCAGCTGAAATTCCCGCCGGGGACCACCAAGGATCAGGCGGTCGAGTACCTGCGGTCCAAGGGCGACAGCACCTTTGCCGACATGCTCAGCGCCATGAACGTCACCCCCGGCGTCGGCATCGACTTCACCGCCGTCGGCCATGTGCTCATGCTGGTGCTCGCGCTCTACATCGGCGCGTCGGTGTTCGGCTGGCTGCAGGCCTTCCTGCTCAACATGGTGATCAACCGGACGGTCAAGCGGCTGCGCGGCGAAATCGAGGACAAGATCCATCGACTTCCGTTGCGCTACTTCGATTCCCAGCCGCGCGGCGACGTGCTGAGCCGGGTCACCAACGACGTCGACAACGTGTCGCAGAGCCTGCAGCAGACGATGAGTCAGCTGATCGTCTCGGTGTTCACGGTGATCGGCATCCTGGTGATGATGTTCTGGATCTCGCCGTTGCTGGCGCTGATCGCCCTGCTCACCGTGCCCGCCGCGATCACCGTCACCGCGCTGATCGCGAAACGCTCCAAGCCGCACTTCGTGGACCAGTGGAAAAACACCGGTCTGGTGAACGCGCAGGTCGAGGAGGCCTACACCGGGCACGAGATCGTCACCGCGTTCGGCCGCAACCGCGAGGTCGGCGCCGAGTTCGACAAGCGCAACGAGGAGCTCTACCAGTCGAGCTTCAAGGCGCAGTTCATCTCCGGGCTGATCATGCCGGCCATCATGTTCCTCGGGAACGTGAACTTCGTGCTGGTGGCGCTGGTCGGCGGCCTGCGGGTGGCGACGGGTCAGCTCTCGCTCGGCGAGGTGCAGGCGTTCATCCAGTACTCGCGTCAGTTCAGCCAGCCGCTCACCCAGATCGGCGCGATGGCCAACCTGCTGCAGTCCGGCGTCGCCTCGGCCGAGCGGATCTTCGAGATCCTCGACGCCGAGGAGCAGAGCCCGGACCCCATCGCGGCCGATACCCGCCCGGTCGACCGCGGCGAGGTCGAGTTCGAGGGCATCTCCTTCCGCTACGAGGAGGAGAAGCCGGTGATCGAGCGGCTGTCGCTGATCGCCGAGCCGGGCCACGTGGTCGCCATCGTCGGTCCCACCGGCGCGGGCAAGACCACGCTGGTGAATCTGCTGATGCGGTTCTACGAGCTGGACTCCGGCGCCATCACCATCGACGGTGTCGACATCACCCGGATCACCCGCGACAACCTGCGCTCCCGCATCGGCATGGTGCTGCAGGACACCTGGTTGTTCAAGGGCACCATCCGGGAGAACATTGCCTACGGCAATCCGAACGCGAGCGAGGAAGACATCCTCGAGGCCGCGCGGGCCGCGTACGTGGACCGGTTCGTGCACGCGCTGCCCGACGGCTACGACACCGTCATCGACGAGGAGGGCTCCGGCGTCAGCGCCGGCGAGAAGCAGCTGATCACCATCGCCAGGGCGTTCCTGGCGAAGCCGTCCATCCTGATCCTGGACGAGGCGACCAGCTCGGTGGACACCCGCACCGAACTGCTGGTGCAGCACGCGACCGCGGCCCTGCGCCGCGACCGCACCAGCTTCGTCATCGCGCATCGCCTGTCCACCATCCGCGACGCCGACCTGATCGTCGTGATGGAGCAGGGCCGCATCGTCGAGCACGGCACCCACGAACGCCTGCTCGAGGAACGCGGCGCCTACTACCGCCTGTACAACGCACAGTTCGCGGCGGCATCGGCCGACGTCTAGCGTTCGATCAAGGGCCGCTTCGCCGTTCACCTCGGCGCGGCGGCCCTTGTCGTATCTTGCCGACCACCGCCTTCGCCCGGGGCGTTCGTCCCTGGGAGGATGTCCGGGTGTCAGACCCTGGTTCCTTCTCGTTCACCGTTGGTAGCCGCCTCGACGGGCGGCATGGCCGGGCGGGGGTGATCGACACCCCGCACGGTTCGATCGCCACGCCCGCGTTCATCCCGGTGGGCACCAAGGCGACGGTGAAGGCGGTGTTGCCGGAGACGATGCGGGAGATCGGGGCCCAGGCGTTGCTGGCCAACGCCTATCACCTTTACCTGCAGCCGGGGTCCGACATCGTGGACGAGGCGGGTGGGCTCGGCAAGTTCATGAACTGGGCGGGGCCGACCTTCACCGACAGCGGCGGATTCCAGGTGATGTCGCTGGGCGTCGGCTTCAAGAAGGTGCTCGCCATGGAGGCGGTGGACGTGCGCAGCGACGACGTGATCGCGAAGGGCAAGGAGCGGCTGGCCACCGTCGACGACGACGGCGTCACCTTCCGCTCGCACCTGGACGGCTCGAAGCACCGGTTCACCCCCGAGGTGTCCATGGGCATCCAGCATCAGCTCGGCGCCGACATCATGTTCGCCTTCGACGAGCTCACCACCCTGCTCAATACCCGCGGCTACCAAGAGAAGTCACTGCAGCGCACGCACGCGTGGGCGCAACGCTGCCTCGATGAGCACGAGCGGCTGACCTCGGCCCGCGCACACCGTCCCTACCAGGCGCTTTTCGGTGTCATCCAGGGCGCGCAGTACGAAGACCTGCGCCGTCAGGCCTGTCGCGGCCTGGAATCGTTGCGCGGTAGCGAGGGAACGGGTTTCGATGGTTACGGCATCGGCGGCGCGCTGGAAAAGAGCAACCTCGGCACCATCGTCGGCTGGTGTTGCGACGAACTGCCCGAGGACAAGCCCAGGCACATGCTCGGCATCAGCGAGCCGGAGGACATCTTCACGGCGGTGGAGAACGGCGCGGACACCTTCGACTGCGTGAACCCGTCCCGGGTCGCCCGCAATGCCGCCATCTACGTCGCCGAGGGCCGATTCAACATCAACACCAGCCGTTTCCGGCGCGACTTCACCCCGATCGACGACACCTGCGACTGCTACACCTGCGCCAATTACACCCGCGCCTACCTGCATCATCTGTTCAAGGCCAAGGAAATCCTCGCGGCGACCCTGTGCACGATCCACAACGAGCGCTACACCATTCGGCTGGTCGACCGCATCCGCGCGAGCATCGAGGGCGGCTACTTCGACGAGCACAAGGCCGAGACGCTCGGTCGCTGGAAGGGCCGCGTTCCGACCCCGTAGACCGGTGGCCCCGAACTCCACGGCGGCGTGAAGTTCGGTGGCCGCCCATGTCTTTCAGCTGAGTAGTGCGGGTTCTTTGCTCGGTGCGTAGGTCGGCTCGTTCTTCTTGAGCCAGGCGATCACCCGATAGGTGATCGGCAGCACGATGACCTCCGCGAGCGTCTTCCACAGGAAGCCGACGATCACGTAGTTCACGAACTGGCTCCACGAGTCGATGCCGATGGCGGTGGCCGCGATCGAGCAGAAGATCAGCGTGTCGCCGAACTCGCCGACCACGGTGGAGCCGATCAGCCGCGCCCACAGGTGCTTTTCCTTGGTCCGTTCCTTGATCAGCACCAGCGTCGCGGAGTTCAGCATCTCACCGACGAAATAACCGGCCAGGCCGGCCGCGACCAGCTGCGGCGTGGTGCCGATGACGGTGCGGAACGCGTCCTGGTTCTCGTAGAACGTCGCCGCGGGCAACTCGATCGCGATCTTGAAGCACACCACCGTCAACAGCAGGGTGGCGAACCCGAAGTAGATGGCCCGGCGGGCGGACTTGAAGCCGTAGATCTCGCTCAGCACATCGCCGAGGATGTAGGCGAGGGGGAAAAGGAACCAGGCGCCGTCGGTGCTGATCGGTAGCACCTCGAGCGGCCCTATCTTCACCGAGTGATCGGTGAAGAACTGCACGCCCTTGGTCGCACAGATGTTGGAGATGATCAGCGTCGCCGTGAACAACGCCACGATCGGTGTGTAGTACCCCCGCGCCACCTGGGCGAATGCCGCATGGTCCGGCGCGGGGTGTCCAGATTCGGGGACTTCGATTTTATTCGGCTCACTCACCCGCATCATCCAACCAGGTTGTGGAATACCCTGTAGCAATGACGAATCCCGGCGATTCCGACGAATGGTGGAAACAGTACGGCGGCCAGGGCGTATCGCCGGAATCCGGTGCGCAGAGCTCAGTTCCGCAATACCCGAACGCTGAACAGCCATCGGGGTACCCGTCGGCGCCGCAATACCCGCAGCAGCCCGCCCAGCCCATGACACCGCCCCCGCAACAGCAGTACCCGGGCTACCAGCCGCCGCAGCAGGCATATGGCCAGCAACAGCCGCAGCAGGCGTACGGCCAGCCGCAGCAACCGTATGGTCAGCCGAACTATGGCTACCAGCCCGCCTACCAGCCGTACGGGATGCCGCAGCAGCAGGGCACCAACGGCATGGCGATCGGTGCCCTGATCTCCTCCCTGGCCGGATTCGTCACCTGCGGCCTCGGCTCGATCGTCGGCATCATCCTCGGCGTCATCGCGTTGAACCAGGTCAAGCAGAGCGGCCAAGAGGGCAAGGGCATGGCGCTGGCCGGCATCTGGATCGGCGTCGGCGCCATCGTGCTCGCGGTCCTGTGGTTCGTCGTCGTACTCATCGCCGGAACCACCTAGCCGCGACTTCACGAAAACGTCAGGGGCGCACCCGAGAACGGGTGCGCCCCTGCGCGTGTCTTCAGCCGATCAGGGTCAGGACTTGACGACCTGGGTGCCACCGGCGAACTTGTCGTGCCAGCCTTGCTTGTTCGGGTCTTGCGAGATGGTGACCATGATGTAGATCGCGAGAACCAGCGAGACCAGACCACCGACGCACGGAATGATGTTCGCCGCGAGGAACAGGTTGCGCTTGAGCGAGGTGACCGGTTCGATCTTGGCCGCGCCGCCGGGCGCGAGCACCTTCAGCCCGAGGATCTTCTTGCCGAGCGTGGTGCCCTGGGTGGTCTCCATGCCGACGAAGTAGGCGAGTTCTACCACCGTCCAGACCACGGAGAGGCCGATGGTGGCCCCGGTCGAACCGCTGAACAGCACGTAGAGGATGGCGTAGGGGATCGCCAGGATGATCGCGTCGATGACGCGCGCACCGATGCGGGTGCCGAGGTCACCCGGCTGGCCACCGTACTGGTTGAAGCCGCCCGGCTGCTGCGGGTACTGGCCGTACTGATCCGGCTGCCCGTACTGCGGCGCCTGACCGTACTGCGGCTGCTGGCCGTATTGCGGCGGCTGCTGCCCGTACTGCGGCGGCTGCTGCCCGTACTGCGGCGGCTGCTGGCCGCCCTGGGGGAACTGTTGGCCGCCCTGCGGGAACTGCTGACCGCCTTGCGGTTGCTGCTGGCCGCCTTGCGGGTACGGCTGCCCATACGGCTGCCCGCCCTGCGGATATTGGTTGGGGTCGTACCCACCGCTTGTCATAGTTTGTCCTCGTCGAGTGATCAGTAGTTGGACGAATGCGTACGTTACGGACATCGACTGCGTTGCAACAACCCATTCCCGTCGAGTATCCACGGTTCGCGCGGCAGATGTGCCGGGTCGAAGCTGTCGAGCAGTGCCGCCGCCGAGGTCGCCGGGTAGCCGAGCGAGTGGACGAGCGCGGCTACTACCTGGTCGGGCGTGTCGCCGAGCGTGCGTTGATCGGCCAGCGTCACCGCGCCGTCGCGCTTGGCCAGACGTTGTCCATCGGCATTGAGTACCAGCGGAACGTGCGCGTAGTGCGGCACCGGAAGGTCGAGCAGCGTCGCGAGATAGGCCTGGCGTGGGGTGGACGGTAGCAGGTCGTCGCCGCGCACCACCTGGTCGATGCCCTGTGCCGCGTCGTCGACCACGACCGCGAGGTTATAGGCCGGGATGCCGTCGCCGCGCCGGAGCACCACGTCGTCCACCGGTGCCCGGTAGCGCCCGTGCAGGTCGTCGACGATCTCGAATTCGGTTGCCGCGGCCCGCAAGCGCAGCGCGGCCGGACGCCCTTGTTCGCGAAACCTCCTGCGCGCCTGGTCGGTCAGCGTGCGACAGGTGCCGGGATAGGCGCCGAGCGGACCGTGTGGCGCGGTCGCCGCCTGCTGGATTTCCCTTCGCGTGCAGAAGCATTCGTAGGTGCGGCCGGCGGCGGTGAGTCGATCGATGGCGTCCTGGTAATACGGAAGACGCTCGGACTGCCGGACCAACGGTCCATCCCAGTCGAGTCCGATCGCGGCCAGATCGTCCAGCTGCCGTTGCTCGGCGCCCGGCCGCACCCGATCCAGATCCTCGACCCGCATCAGGAAGCGCCGACCGGTCGAGCGGGCGAACGCCCAGGCGAGCAGTGCCGTGCGCAGATTTCCCAGGTGCAGATCTCCGGACGGGCTCGGCGCGTACCGGCCCGCACCCGGCTCAGGCACGGGCCCGGCGCGGGCGGGATGACGTGGACACGGTGCCCATCGTAGATATCAGCCGCGCAGCCGCGGCGTCAGCTCCGTCGGCGAGATCGGTGCCTGCGCGTCCAAAGCGTCGAGCAGTGCCTGGGAGTGTGCGATCAGGCCGGCGCGGTCGATACCGTAGGGCGGCTGCGCGCCCGCTTCCGGCTGGTACTCGGTCAGCCGGGTGATCGCGCGGGTGAGCAGCGTGCGCGCGCCCTTGGGATTACCGCGCTGGATGTGTGTGACACCGACAGCGAGTTGCGCTAGTGCCTGCCACAGCATCCGTTCGGCGAACGGTCCGTTCTTCCACGCCGCCTCTAATACCTCGTGCGCGTTGAATGCCAATCCGTCGTCCAGCAGTTGCTGAGCGAAGGTGAGGGTTTGCTGTGGCGGCAGGTTCAGATCATCGGGAATTCGGGCAACTCCGACACTGCCGAACGGCAGCGGGCGGCCCAATCGGTCACGCGGACGAGAGTTAAGGGCGCGACCTGCGTCGTCGCGATCGCGGTCAACCATGACTTCCATCATGCCCGTAACCGGCCGTGGCGTCGATGAGCCAGTGTCCACATAAGGAAACAATGACGGATCACGGAGCAATTACATCGGCCGGAAAGTTTGCGGCAGTCCGATCAGAGGAATGGTCGATAGCTGCTGGCAATGTTTCCGCAACATTTTATCTTCGCAAACTTGGCAGTTGCGATGATTGAATAAGCAAGAGACGGGCAAACTTTCGATAGGCCTGCTAGTGTTTATCGCGCGGGGGCAACCTCGTGGGGTGTATTCACCCCGACGTACAGTGCGATAACGACGCACCGTTGAGTTGCGCGCTTCCAGCAGGCGCAGGGGATTCGGCGTTGCTTGGCCGGGTGCCGGTGCTAGTTAGAACGATGTCAGAAGAAATCTCGTTCTCGACGCAGCAAAGGAGCTAGTGCCGTGGAGGTTGATTTGACGAATGCTGTGTGGCGCAAGAGCACATACAGCGGTCCCGACGGAAACTGTGTGGAAGTCGCCTTTCTAGTCGACGGCAAAACCGCGGTCCGTGATACCAAGGACAACGGGTATGGCCCGGTGCTGGCGTTTGCCCCGGGTCAGTGGGACGCATTCCTAACTGGAGTGACGCAGGGGGAGTTCGGGCGCGCCTGATAACAACAGGTCGGCTGAACAGGCACTACGGGCCCCGAGTCGGCACGGACTCGGGGCCGCGCAATATTCGGGCATCGGGTTTCCGGCGTCCGAATACTTGCATGTCGGGATAATGCGCGCACGTCAGCTAATGGCTGTCAGCTAACGGCTAGAGCCGTTACCGCCCGCGCCGTTTCCGTCCCGGCTATCGCGTTCCTGATAATTCCGCAGCACCGCGAGCTGCCGCCGCTCTTCGTTGTGGTCGGCCTCGTGATTGCGCTCGGACTCCTCCCACGGATCGGCCCGGAAGAAGCTGCCGGTCCCCGGCTTGCCCGCCAGGCCGAGCTTGCTCATCTTCTTCGGCACCGGCGCGCCCTGATACTCCAGCGGGATCGGATGGCCGTGCTCGTCCACCGGGCCGAGCGGCTGATGGAGCTCGATATACTCGCCGTTCGGCAGCCGCCGGACCACGCCGGTCTCGACGCCGTGCTCGAGCACCGCACGGTCACCGCGCTGCAGGCCGAGGCAGATCCGATACGCCACGAAGTAGGCCAGCGGCGGGAGTAGCAGAATGCCGATGCGCCCGGTCCAGGTAGTCGCGTTCAACGAGACGTTGAACTTGTAGGCGACGATGTCGTTCACGCAGGACAGCGTGAGCACGACGTAGAACGCGATCGACATCGCACCGATCGCGGTGCGCACCGGCACGTCGCGCGGGCGTTGCAGCAGGTTGTGATTCACGGCCGAGTCGCCGGTCAGCCGTTTCTCGATCCACGGGTACATGATCAGCACCGTGAACACCAAGCCCATGATCAGCGCGCCCCACACCGGGGCGGGCACCGTATAGCGGCCCAGATACAGCTCCCACGGCGGGATGAGGCGCATCATGCCGTCGGTCCACATCATGTAGAAGTCCGGCTGTGAACCCGCGGAGATCTGAGAAGGGTTGTACGGACCCATGTTCCAGATCGGGTTGATCTGCAGCAGGCCGCCCATGATGGCGACGATGCCGAGGGTGAACGCGAAGAACGAGCCCTGATCCAGCGAGAACACCGGCACGATGCGCGCGCCGACCACGTTGTTCTCGGTGCGGCCAGGACCGGGGTACTGGGTGTGCTTCTGGTACCAGACCAGCGCCACGTGCGCCGCGATCAACGCGAGCATGATGCCGGGGAACAGCAGCACGTGCGCGATGAACAGGCGTGGAATGATGATGGTGCCCGGATAGTCTCCGCCGAACATCAGCCAGTGCATCCAGGTGCCGACGATCGGAATGCCGAGCGTGATGGACGAGAACGCCGCCCGCAGGCCGGTGCCCGAGAGTAGGTCGTCGGGCAGCGAGTAGCCGAAGTAGCCCTCGAACATCGCCAGGATCAGCAGCAGCGAGCCGATCACCCAGTTCGCCTCGCGCGGTTTGCGGAATGCGCCGGTGAAGAACACCCGGAACAGGTGCACGATGATCGATGCCGCGAAAAGCAATGCGGCCCAGTGATGCACCTGCCGCACGAACAACCCGCCGCGCACCTCGAACGAGATGTTCAGCGCCGTCTCGTAGGCCCGCGACATGGTGACGCCGCGTAACGGCTGGTAGGAGCCGTTGTAGACCACCTCGGTCATGGATGGGTCGAAGTACAAGCTCAGATACACGCCCGAAAGCAGCAGGATGATGAAGCTGTACAGCGCGATCTCGCCGAGCAGAAATGACCAGTGCGTCGGAAAGACCTTGTTGATCGACCGCTTGAGAAAGTTTGCGGCTTGATATCGCTCGTCGGCGGAATTCGCCTGCGCGCTGACCTTGCGACCGAGTTGTGTTGCCATGGTCGACCCCCGCCCCTGGAGAGTGGTGTGCGTTCTACTACAGACGGTAGCAGGAGGCCTTCGGGGAATCGATGGTTTTTGCGCGATCCGATTGTGGAACAAGATCATTCAGCCGCCGCCGGTGCTGTCCGAGAATGACGAGTGGAGGTGCCTGGCATTCGAGCGGAGGGTAGGCCGACCGGTTCGATACTGTCGGGCGGTGAGTGCGATGGCGGCGCCGGACGCGACGATGTACTGGCTGTCGGCCCGTACCCGCAACGATCTGTTCTTGCTGTACTGCTTCGCCGATGCCGGACTCCCGTCCGCCGACCTGCGCGCCTTCGTCGCCGAACGCAGCAGGCGAATCGCCGACCTCCGAGTCCGGGCGCGCGCCGTGCCGGGCGATCTCGACTACCCGTCCTGGGTGCCGTGCGACTTCACCCCCGACCAGTTCATCGAGCATCCGCTGCCGGAGCCGAAGTGGGCGCACCTGCAAGCGGCCCTCGGCGAGGTGCTCGACACCGGCGTCGACGCGGCGGTGCGGCCTTGGCGGTTGCATGTGTTCCGCGGGGTGGTCGACGCGCCTTCGCCCGGACAGAAACCTGCGGAGCCCACGCTCGTCGCTGTTCTTCAGATGTCGCACGCACTCGCCGACGGTCGTCGCGCCGCCGAGATCGCGCGGGCGCTGTTAGCCGAGGCGGGCCCGGCGGAGGAAACCACCTCTGCGGGAGGTACTCCTCGCCCCGATCGCCTGGCCGGCGCCGCGGTGGTGACCCGGGTTCGATCGGTCGGTGCCGAGCTCGGCGGATTCGGGCCGACCGCCAGCCTGGGGGATTCGGTTGCTGGCTTGCTTCGCGTGCCGATCAGGTCGGCGACGTCCGCGCCGATGGCTGCGATGCTGGCGTTGCCGCGAATGCCGATTCGGCTGGCCCGCACGGTCTTCCGTGGCTATCAGGCCTTTCGAGCGCAGCAGGAGCTCGCCGAGCTCACCACGTCGGGGAAGTTGCCGCCGCCCGGGCCGGACTTTCCGCCGAGCCTGGTCAACCAGGCTGCAACGGAAGCGGATTCGGCGCACGCAGTGCGAATGATGGTGTACGACGCGGCGGCATTGCGGGTGCCTGGGCGCACGGTGACCGTTGTCGTGCTCACCGCGGTATCGCTCGCGCTCGCGCGCTACCTCGACGGGCGGGGTGGGGCGGTGCGGCGGCTCGGTGCGCAGGTGCCCATGGCGCTATCCGATACCGCGACGTCCAACGCGCGCAACAACTACCGCAGTCTCAGCGTCGATCTCTGCATCGACGAACCCGATCTGCGCCTTCGTGCCGACAGAATCGCGGCGGCCATGGCCGAGCGGCGAGTGCGCGCGCGGCATCCGCTGTTGTCGGCGCAAGATCGCGTCACCGCCGTCGTGCCCGCCCCGCTGCTCCGGCGCGATATCGCCCGCTACCCGCTGGCCACGGTTCCCGACTCCATCGCAGGTCACACCGTCGTTTCCAGCGTGCACCGCGGCCCGGCGGACCTCACCTTCGGCGGCGGCCGGGTCCGCTTCACCGGCGGCTTCCCGGCGATCGGTTCGGTCATGCGGTTGACCCACGGAGTCCACGGACTCGGCGAAACCGTCACAATCTCACTGCACGCCGATACCGCGACAGTTCCAGATCTCGACGCCTATTCAGCATTGTTGCGTGCCGCATTGGCCGAGGCCGCACAGGCCTTGAAGTGATTGTGCTACAGCGGAATTCGGTAGACAGATTTAGTCAGCAGGTTTGTGCCACACCAGTGAGTACCGCCAGTAAACGCGCCGCCGCACCCGCGACCCGGGAAGGATGACGGCTGCCTGCTGCCGCACCTGACGAGTCGTCAGCGGCGGATCGAGAACGACCGGCATGGCATCGTGACTCGGCTCGATGGCGTGCCAATTTCCGCCGGTGAGTGTGCGGAGACCAGTGAATACGACTCCGAGAATCCGGTGACCAACCGCCGCCAAGATTTCGACCGGCAGTTCGCGGGGCAGGTCCGTGCGTGGCAGCGCAATAACGGCCAGCACCCCGCCCGGCCGTAGCGCGTCAGCCAGAACCGGCAACACCTTGTCGAGCGGCATGTGGTGCACCGCGCTGATCGACACGATCGCGTCGTAATTCGCCGCAAGCAGTGGCCGCTCCAACACGTCCCCCACAATGCAGGTGACGTTGCCGGGTGTCACCTGTTCGGCGGCATCGATCATCACGGGCGACCGATCGATGGCCGCCACCTGCGTGGCATGCCGCGCCAGTTCGACCGCGAACGCACCGGCCCCGCACCCGACATCCAGCACCCGGGCGCACGGCTTCGGTAGTTGCCGCACGAGAAAACGGTGGTAAAAGCTGTTGTGATTCCATTCGGGTCCAGCCATCAATCCCACTCTGCCACAGCATCAGCGCCGATCCGCGGCACTAATCGAGCGCCAGTGTCGCCGTCACCGTGTCGCCACTGACTATCGAAGTGGCCGCCCCGAGCAGCTTGCGTGCCGCCGAATTGTCGACCGTGGTGACCGCGACGACCCGGCGTGCACCGAGCTCAGCGGCAGCTGCCCGCAGTTGCTTGGCAACGGCCCGGCCCACTCCCCGCCCACGCTCCGAGCGGCCGATCCACACGCCGGCCTCGAGCCCCTCCTCGCCGGGCTGCAACCGCGCGGCGCCCACGACGCGGTTACCCACCGCGATCAGATAGGTGTATTCGACCGGCGCCTCCGCCAGCAGCGATCGCCTGCGGTGGAACTCGAGAAACGCCTGCTTACGCTTCGCATTCCAGCCCGGTGCACCCGCTACCGGCGGCATCACCTCCAGCGGATCCGCGTCGGCCACCGCAGCCTCGAGCAGCCTTGCGAGATTGTCCTCGGTCAGCGGCTCGAGACGGACCGGCTCGGTATTCCTGTGCACAACTCCGAGCCTCCTGGAACTGCTGTGCCCAGGTCAACGGAATTCCCCGCCGGACAGACCATTCGAGTAACCCGTCACGATCTCCCCGCCGACCGCTACCGCCTCAGCGGATACTGCGGCGCGTCGGCGACCTCGCCCGGGCGAGTAAAGGCACCTGATCAGGAAGTTATCGTGCCAGGCGACTAGCAGGCCCCGACCGGCTCCAGCGGGCCCGGCTAGCGCGTTCGGGTCCGCCCGCCCGCGTAAAAACGCAGGCTACGATGGCCGGGTGAACGACCGGCGCGGTCGGAGCGGGGCGGACACCATCCGCCTCTTTTCGTCATTCCGGCGGAAGCTGGAATCGGTGACGGATGGGATTGCGGCGGTGACCAATTCGGCTCAGGACCGGCAGCGGGCCGATCGAGCGGAATGGGGTCGGGTGCCTGGACGTCTGAGAGGACGGGATGCTGCGCGCTGGTGAGGTTTTCGCCGGGTATGTGATCGAGCGCCAGCTGGGTCGCGGCGGCATGGGCTCGGTGTACCTCGCGCGGCACCCGCGGCTACCGCGCCGGATCGCGTTGAAGCTGCTCAGTCCTGGCCTGCATGCCAACGACGAAATGTTGGCACGATTCGAGCGCGAGGCCGAACTGGTCGCGCGGCTGGATCATCCGAATATCGTCGCGGTATACGACCGCGGCGTCGACGACGGCATCCGATGGATCTCGATGCAGTACGTCGACGGCATCGACGCCGGAGCACTCGACCCCCACTCGCTGGACCCGGCACGCGCGGTGGAGATCATCACCGAGACCGCGAAGGCACTCGATTACGCGCACGCCGTCGGCGTCCTGCATCGCGACGTGAAACCGGCCAACATTCTGCTGTCCCGCCCGACGGCCGGTCAGGACGAGCGAGTCCTGTTGACCGACTTCGGCATAGCCCGGCTCCGCGACGACGCGCACCAGCTCACCCGAACCGGAATGTTCGCCGCGACCTTGGCCTACGCCGCCCCCGAACAACTATCCGCCAGCACCGTCGACCACCGCACCGACCAATATGCCTTGGCCTGCACCCTCTTCTGGCTCCTGTCCGGCACCGCCCCCTTCGCCGCCGACAATCCGGCCGCCATGATCGCCGCGCATCTCCAGCAACCGCCGCCCCCGCTCACCAGCCGCCGCCCGAACCTGCCGCCCGCCATCGACGCCGTACTGACAAAGGCACTGGCCAAACGCCCTGAAGGCCGCTTCGACTCCTGCGCGGAGTTCGCCACGGCGGCACGCCAAGCGCTCTCCGTCGCCGCGCGCGGCCCAGGAGCCAAGTCGGATCGCCAATCCTCGAGCACCTCGACAACATCCGGGCACGCACCGCCCACAGTCCCGCAGCCGTGGGTATCCCCGCCTCGGAGCCCGTCCGCACACGGCTCGGCGTCGAACGAGCGCACGTTGCGGGAGGAGCCGAGTCAGCGTACGGAATCGGCCGAGTCGAGCGAAGGGCGGCAGGAAGCGCTGATAGCAGCGCGTCCGGCTGGGCGAACCGCACGTAATGCCGGTGTGGCGGGGGTGGTGCTGGTCGTGGTGGCTGCGATCGTGTCGGGGATCGTCTGGGCGAATTCGTGGTCCTCGTCGAATACCGCATCATCCGGGCCGGGCGCATCGCGGCCAATTGATTGGGCGGGGGCAGTGGCGCCGGGGACCGCTGGTGCGTCGCGCGCCTTCGAGCCGGTGACGCAACTTGATGTCCAGGGCAAAGAGGTTGGCAAACCCAGCGCCGCGCTCACTCCGGCTGGTGATGGTAAGGCGACGTGCGCACCCGTAACCATTGCCACGACAGCGGGTGCCGCGCATACCGCCGGCGGTGGGGTGAAGTTGGCTATCGATCAGTTCACGAAGGCCAATCTGGGATGTTCTGTCGCACTGCGGGAATTCGACGTCCAGAGCGACGTGCAGGCGGCGAGTGTGGCCGCGCAGATCGTGCACGACCCGTCGATCGTCGCGCTGGTCGGTCCGGTGTTCTCGACGGAAATCGCTTCTACGGGAAAGGTTTTCAGTGATGCCGGGCTCCCGTTCCTGTCCCCGTCGGCCACCGACCCCGCACTGTCCACCAACGGTTGGCACTCATTCTTCCGTGGGTTGGCCGCCGACGACGTCCAAGGCACCGCCCTGGCGAAATATCTGATCGACACGGCCCACTTCCGCAAGATCTGCGTCATCCAGGACAAAACCGGTTACGGCAGCAGCCTGGCCGGGAGCGCCGTCTCCAGCCTCGGCTCCGCCGCCGATCCGAAGTGCGCGGCCGGGATCGGCAAGGGCGACCGCGACTTCACCACGGTGACAACCGATATCGCCGCAGTCAAACCGGATGCCGTTTTCTACTCCGGCTACTACGAAGAGGCCGCCGCACTGCTGCAACAGCTGCGCCGCGCGGGTATCACCGCGCCGTTCGTCTCCGCGGAAAGCACGGTCACGCCGGATTTCACCACCCAGGCAGGCAATTCGGCGGCGGGCGCGCTCGTGTCCTGCTCGTGCGGCCCCGTCGTGACCCAGTTCGCCAGCGACTACCGGGCTTTCAACGGCCAGGCTCCCGGCCCGAGCGCCGTCGAAGCCTACGACCTCACCACGATCGTCCTGAAAGGCATCACCTCCGGCCGCGCGACCCGCGCCGACCTCGTTGACTACCTGCGCGCCTACGAGGGCACCGGCCTCGCCCGCACCTATCGCTGGTCCACCACCGGCGAACTCGCGACGCCCCAAACCTGGCTTTACAAGGTCAATTAACCCGCCCGATCAGGTCCACACCCGTCCGCATCAGTCGGTACGGGCCAACTGAACGGCAGCGGTCTATCCCCTGGTAACGCCACCTATTTGCGCGCTATCAACCACCTGAAACCTGTTGCCGCATCGAGAGAGACTTTGCCGCAATGCTGCTACCGTGGGTGAGCCGTCGGGTTCTGGGCGGCTGCCGGGACTAGGGGGATCAGTCGGTGTCGCACCCGTCGAAAACACGTGTCCTGCAGGGATTATGAGGTAGACACGGTGAATCTGCGATTGCCACGGAGCGTCCCGGTCCTCGACGTGCACTCGTTAGCAATGGTCACCTATGGTCGGTTGACACCTGATACACCGCCGACCTTTCCCGAGGCACGTGACCGAGCCACGTGCCCGCGCACCGACCGCTTGGAGTCACGTCTTTGACCACGTCACCGTTCACCGAGACTGCCGCGCCCGGAGTCTGCCCGGTCCAGCACGGATCACCCATCGACACCGATGGCCCCCGCGTCCAGCTGCACACCCCGGAGTTCGCCGCCGATCCGCATCGCGCCTACGCCGAGATGCGCCGTCAGTACGGCTCGCTGGTGCCGATCGAGCTGGCCCCGGACGTGCCGGCCACCCTGGTGGTCGGCTATCAGGCGGCGTTGCGAATCCTCAACGACCCCGAGCATTTTCCGGCCGATCCGCGGACCTGGCAGCAGCACATCCCCGACGACTCACCCATCAAGCCGATGATGGAGTGGTACCCGAACGCGCTGCGCAACAGCGGTGCCGCGCATGCGCGCTACCGGCAGGCCTACACCGCCGCCATCGACGGAATCGACCTGCACGCCTTGCATTCCACCGTCGAGCGGATCGCGATTCCGCTGATCAACACCTTCTGCGAGACCGGCTCGGCGGACCTGGTGACCCAGTACGCGTTCCCACTAGTCTTCGAGGTACTCAACCAAATGGTGGGCTGCTCAGCGGAACTGGGCCAGCGGGTCGCGACCGGCATGGCCGCGCTCTTCGACACCGTCAACGCCGCCCAGGGCATGCAGATGCTCAGCGAGGCACTGTTGGAGCTGATCGGGTTGCGGCGCGCGGAGCCGGGCGACGACGTCACCTCGCGACTGGCGCATCACCCGGCCGAACTCGACGACACCGAAATGCTGTGCCAGCTGATCAGTTTCTACGGCGCGGGCATCGAACCGCAGCAGAACCTGATCATCAACACCCTGATGCTGATGGTCACCGACGATCGTTTCGGCGGCGACGTGCTCGGCGGCAGCATGTCGACCCGCGACGCGCTCGACGAGGTGCTGTTCAACGACCCGCCGATGGCGAACTTTTGCACCTCCTACCCGAGGCAGCCGATTCTCATCGACAACAACTGGTTGCCCGCGCACCAGCCGGTCCTGATCAGCCTCGCGGGCTGCAACAACGACCCCGAGATCCGTGGCGGGGACCGCACCGGCAACCGCTCGCACCTGGCGTGGGCGGCCGGACCGCACGCCTGCCCGGCCAAGTCGGTCGCCTACCTGATCGTGCAGGACGCCATCGATCAGCTGCTCGACGCACTCCCCGAAATGGAACTCGCCGTACCGGTGCACGAATTGGCTTGGCGGCCGGGTCCTTTCCATCGCGCGGTCGCCGCGTTGCCGGTCGTCTTCCCCAAGTCCCCTCCGTTGAACATGATGTAAGGAGCGTCCGATGGAGCATGAGCCGATAGTTCTGGACACGACCGGTGCCGACATTCAAGGCGAGTCGGCGCGGATCCGTGCGCGCGGACCCGTCGCGGTGGTGGAATTACCGGGCGGCGTGCCCGCGTGGTCGGCCACCGACGCGGCGGTGCTCAAGAGCCTGCTCGCCGATCCGCGCGTATCCAAAGATCCTCGGCAGCACTGGTCTTCGTTCATCAACGGCGAGATCACCGAGGCGTGGCCGCTGCTGCCCTGGGTCGCGGTGGACAACATGTTCACCGCCTACGGTGCGGACCATCGGCGCCTCCGGAAACTGGTCTCGCCCGCGTTCACCCACCGGCGCAGCACGGCGCTGCGGCCGCGGATCGAGGCGATCACCGAGAACCTGCTGAACGCGCTCGCGGCCACCCTGCCCGGCGAATCCGTCGACCTCCGTGCGGGATACGCGTATCCGGTGCCGATTCAGGTGATCACCGAAATGATGGGCGTGCCGGAACATCTCGGTGGCGGCCTGCACAAGTGCGTCGACGGATTCTTCGACACGTCGTTCACGCCCGAGCAGGCGCAAGCCAATTACCTCGAAATGTACCGGCTCGTCAGCGAACTCGTCGCCTACCGCCGCGAGACGCCCGGCGACGACGTCACCAGCGTCTTGATCACCACCCGCGCCGAGGACGGTGAGCGACTGGTCGAGAAGGAACTCGTCGACACCCTGATGCTCGTCATCAACGCGGGTCACGAGACCACGGTCAACCTGCTCGATCAGGCGATCTTCGCGTTGTTGACCCATCCGGCGCAGCGGGCCGACGTGGTCGAGGGCCGGGTGCCCTGGTCGGACGTGGTGGAGGAAACGCTGCGCTACGAGGCGCCGGTCGCGCACCTGCCGTTGCGCTACGCCGTCGACGACATCGACGTCGGCGACATCCGAATCCCCAAGGGCGAGGCCATCCTTGCCTCCTACGCGGGTGCCGGACGCGACCCGAACCTGCACGGCGCGACCGCCGATCAGTTCGACATCCACCGCACCAACAAGGACCATCTGTCCTTCGGCCACGGCGCCCACCACTGCATCGGCGCCCCCTTGGCGCGACTCGAAGCCGCGATCGCCCTCCCCGCCCTCTTCGAGCGCTTCCCGAAGCTCAGGTTGGCGGTGGATCCGGCGGAGTTGCAGCCCGTGGGCAGCTTCGTCTCCAACGGTCACCGCCAGCTCCCGGTGTACCTGGAGTAGTTCTACCCGCGTCGGGTGTCGTCGCGGCACCCGACGCGTCGTCACCCGACGCGGAGAGCGGCAACGGGCGACCAGCGACGCGGTCCCCGGCCGACGTCCGATTCTATAGTGCGGCAGGGTTTCTCGCGGCTAGAATGGGCTTGACGAGCGACGATGCATTCGGGCCGATCGGCCGCTCGTCACCGCTACCCGCGTGGTCGGCAGCTAGCTCGGCGCCCGGTCCGGAGGACTCGAAGTCTGAGGGGGCTGGATGCTGCGTGCTGGTGAGGTTTTCGCCGGATATGTGATCAAGCGTCAGCTGGGCCGCGGCGGTATGGGATCGGTATACCTGGCGCAACATCCGCGCCTGCCACGCCTGACCGCGTTGAAGGTGCTCGACCCGGATCTGTATTCCGACAACGAAGTTCGGGCACGGTTCGAGCGTGAGGCGGAACTGGTCGCACGGTTGGACCATCCGAATATCGTGGCGGTGTATGACCGCGGCGTCGAAGAGGGCCTGCTGTGGATATCGATGCAGTACGTCGATGGGACCGACGCCGCCGCCGTCAAACCCCGGCCGCTGCCGCCGGAGCGGGCGGTGGAGATCATCGCCGAGACGGCCAAGGCGCTCGACTACGCGCACGCCGCCGGCGTGCTGCACCGCGATGTGAAGCCCGCCAACATTCTGCTGGCGAGCGCGGCTGCGGGCCAGGACGAGCGGGTGCTGTTGACGGACTTCGGTATTGCGCGATTGCGTGACGAGTCACGGCAGCTGACCGAGAACGGCACGCTGACCGCGACGCTGGCCTACGCGTCGCCGGAGCAATTGTCGTTCAGTCCCATCGATCACCGATCGGATCAATACTCGCTGGCGTGCAGTCTGTTCTGGCTGCTCGTCGGCAGATCACCGTTCGCCGCGAGCAGTCCGGCCACGATGATCGCGGGCCACCTGCAGCAACCACCGCCGCGGATACACAGCCTGCGGCCGAGCGTGCCGCCCGGCGTGGACGTGGTACTGGCGAAGGCGCTGGCCAAGCGCCCCGATGAACGATTCGAGTCCTGTACCGAATTCGCCGCGGCGGCCCGGCTGGGGTTGGCGGCGCCAGTCCAGGCCGCCGCGCAACAGCCCGAGCCGGCACCGACCCCGTCGGCACGACGGTCGACGAATCGGGCGTTGCGCTACACCGTGATCGGCGCGCTGGCACTGGTGGTCGTGATCGCGCTGGTGGTAGGGACGCTCTGGAAGAGGTCCGGCCATATCGAGTCGAAGTCCGGCGCTACCGGACCTCTCGCGGTGCAGCCGATCGATTGGTCCGGTGCCGTCGCGCCGGGAACGAGTGGCGGGCACGTACTCTTCCAGGCGCTGACGCAGATCGACGCCGACGGCAAGGAGGTCGCCAGACCCGGCGTCGCGGTCAGTCCGACAGGCGACGGCAAGGCCGAGTGCGCGCCGGTGACCATCGCGACGACCGCGATTCTCACCGGAAAAAACGCCGGGACCGGCCGCAGTCTGCCCAGCGCGGTGCGGCTGGCCGTCGACCAGTTCACCAAGGCGAATCCCGGCTGCCGGGTCACCGTGCAGGAGTTCGACACCGGTGGGGCACCACAGCCGGCCGATATCGCTCGGCAGATCGTGGACGACCCGTCGATCGTCGCGCTGATCGGTCCATCGTCCGCCGAAATCGAGTCCAGTGGCGGCATTTTCGATGCCGCGGGCCTGCCATTCCTGTTCCCGGGGATGTCTCCGTCGGGCCCCGCGACCCGAACCTGGCATAGCTTCTTCCGCGGCCTGCCCACCACCGAGGTGTATCGCCGTGCGGTGGCCGAATATCTGCTCGACACAGCGCATTTCGGAAAGATTTGCGTCGTTCGTGACGACTCGGGATTCGGCAAGGGGATGGCGCACGACCTTGTCGCGATCCTCGGCTCCGTGGCCGACCCGGGTTGCCGCGCCGACGTCAAGCAGGGCGATCGTGACTTCACCGCGGCGGTGCGTAAGGTCGCCGACGCCAAGCCGGACGCGGTGCTCTACTCCGGTTTCAGCGCCGAAGCGGCGGTATTCGCCCAGCAGTTGAAACAGGACGGCGTCACCGCGGCTTTCGTCGGTACCGAAGGAGCGCTGGGCGTGGATTTCGTTGCCCAGTCGGCAGGTTCGGCCACCGGCGCGCTGCTGCCGTGTTCGTGCGGTCCGGTCGTCGGAAGGTTCTATCTCGACTTCCGAGCCGTGGACAGCGATGGTCCGGGCTGGAACGCCGTGGAAGCCTATGACTTGACCACGATCGTCCTGAACGGCATCGCCTCGGGTCGCGGCACCCGCGCGGACCTGCTGGACTACCTGCATCGATACGAAGGCACCGGTCTGGCGCGCACGTACCGGTGGTCGGCCACCGGCGAACTGGCGAACCCGGGGATCTGGATATACAAGATCAACTAGCCTGCGTTGTCGTCGATCGCCGCACCGAGTACGCGCCGTGCCTCAGGACAGGCACCAACGGTTTACGACGCGCACGGTCACGCGGATCCGGGCGGGACCTGTCTGGTCTGTTCGGCCGACTCGGCCACCGTGGCGGCCTTCGCGGGCGATATCCCGGTGACCGAAGTCGTCAACGGCGAGTGCGGAGCTGGGTCCTGCTCGACCGGACCCGCGACACCAGACGCCGGAGCGGGCGGGGGCTGGGGTGCGGGGGACCGAGGGAAACGCGAAGGCGCGGCAGAAGTGTCGGCCGGGGACCACAGTGAGTGCGTGGGCGACCGGGCGGCATCACTCGCGCTCGGGTCCGGTACCCCGGGGCCGACAGCACGGGGGAAGCGCGAGGTGAACCGCTCGACCGGGACGGCAGCACCGAACACCGGTGCGCCCGGGGCGGCGGCGGGCTGTGTCGAATCCGAAGATACGGCTTGCGCGTTCGCCTCAGAGGTCTCGAATACCGGCACCGGCGGCGCCGCGGCTGTCTCGAACCATTGTGGCTGGCTGGGCTTTTCGGTGTGCGCGGCCACCTGCTGAGGTTCCGATGGTCGGCGGGTGCCGCCGGACTCTCGTCCACCACCGAGCATTGCGTGCAGCCGTTCGGCAAGCGGCGGAGCGTATTTGCGGGCCGGAGACAACAGCGCCGTCGCGGCGATCGGGTGATTGACCACGGTGTGGATGATCGGCTCGGCGCCCGCCGCCGGCTGCGTGATCAGCTTTTCGAAGATCCGCAGTCGCCGCAGGTCTTGGTTGACGGAGATGAGCGTGTCGGCGAGGGCTTCGATCGTGACATGGTCGGCCAACGCCTCCAGCAGCGCGGGGAACTGCGGGTGGTCCAGCCATTGCATGGCGTGGAAGAGCAGCGTGCCGCTTTCGGGGTTGTTCTTCAGGATCGCCCCCGTGAGCTGGCTCCCCGAGGTCATATTGAGCATCGTGTCGGCGAGATTCTGCACGGGCCAATACCGTTCTGGCACACCGAGTATGCCCGCGCGGGTGTCCCAATCGAAGAGCGCGCGCGCCAGCAGCGTCGCGGTCTCGTTGAACCGGGCGGAGGTCATTCGCCCGAGGATCGAGCCGAAGTCGGGCACCGCCTCCAGCAGGTGCCCCGCCGCCAAACCCTCGGCGGAGACGACCTCCTCCTCGGTCAGCACCGTGGCAAGGCGGGCAGGCGCCGCGGCGGCCAAGAAGCCGGAGAGGTCGGTGAACTGGTCACTCGGGCCGTGCGTGTTCGGAATCCGGCTGGTGTGGCTGAGCAGCAGCAGAATGGTCGCGCGCAGCTCGGCCGACAGCGCATTGTCGAAGCCGCGCAGCAGGGCTTTGCCATCTATCGTCCGCGCGGCGCGCAAGAGCTGAACCACACACAGGATCATCTGATCGCGGTGTGACTTGGCCATCGACGACAGCAGCATGTTGGCCAGTTGCGGTCCATCCGAACTGATTTCGATGATCTCGCTCAGGATGCCGCGCTGCGTGCCGAGTGGGTCGCGGATCTTCGCGACGACTTCGCGACTTGCCTGCCCGACATCCCCTCGCCGGAGCACCGCGGCGATCCGGCGGCCGAACAGCAGCTCCGGATCGGTCATCAGGATGCTGGTGGTCGGTGCGGGCGGCGGAGATATCTCGCGCCATGGGACCGCGGCGATTCGCCCGGCAACCTCCTCGTCGAGGTCGGTGATCGCCTCGAACAATTCCGCGCCGAGCCCACTCTCTCCCCGTTCACAGACCGCGTACAGCAAGGAGGCGACCGCACCCGGAAGGCGGCGGCCTACTTCGACCAGCGCTGCGGGCAGCATCGGGTCGCCGAGGCGGAAGACCTCATCCAGCTGTTCGGCGGCGCTGGCCTCCTTCCCCTCGCACAGCAGGGTGAGCAGCCATGCCGTCTTGTCCGCCAGGGTGACGCCGCCGTTGGCCCCGGCCAATTGTCCAGGCGGATCGGAGGCCGGGGGAACTAATGGAACTCGTTGCGGGGGTTTGCATCCCGGAATGTCCGCCTGCGCTCGTTCGCGCAGCGGGACAAAGATGTCGAGCAGATCCTCGACCGGACGATCGAGTTTGTCCGCCGCGGCGGCGATGATCGCGTCGAAGAATTGTCGCGAGGGTCCGCCGGGGGTTTCACCCATCTGGCGAGCCCGCTGCTTGTCGGTCAGGTCCAACCCGTCGGTCAGGTCGACAACTCGTTTGTGGGTCAGTCCCGCCTCGGTCAGCAGCTTGTTGAGCTCGGCGTTCAGTTCTCGCGTTGTCGCGGGCAGATCAGCGGGGAATTGCTCCGGATCGGTCCGCAAGGGCCGCCCGACGCGCTGGTGCTCCCCCATGCAGTCCTCCAGGCAGTGGAGTTGTCCCTCATCAGTCTCGTGCCGGGCAATTGTAGAGCGCTGCGCGGGACAATGTTCTCCGACTCGATGTCTCGAATACGCTCGAGTCAACTGGAATTCAGGGAGTAGACAGGAAAATTGTCCCCGCTCTTGAATGGCGGCATGGCTGCTGAAGTGGCAGCCGCACTGGGTGTGACCCGCATCGGAACTTGGAGGCGACGGTGCGGGCCCACCTCGGTCAGGCCGACTCAAGAGAGGGCCCACCCCATGGTCTCGCAGGACACCAGTGATCCGAAAGCCGGTCAGGCCGAAGGATCACCCGCCGTTTCCAGGTCGGTTCGCACCCATGAGGGCGGGCACGCGGTTCGACACCGTCCGGAGCCGGATCGGCAGCCCAGCCGTGATCGAAAGAATTTCTTTGTCAGCGTGGCGGGATCGGCGCTCGGGCGGTTGCTCGCCGATGCCGTGCACGCCGTGGTGGAGCGGATAGTTGATCTGATCCTGTAGTTGCACCAGGTTCGAAGGTCGGCACGGCGTCCGCTGCCGGCCTCGCCCCGGTGCCGTGTCGCAACTCGGGCTCGGGTGATCCGCGCGGTGCGTCGCCGTCATAGAGCGACGCTAGGATCCCCGGGGTGTCCGTACCGAAAGCCGAATTGCATCTGCACATCGAGGGAACGCTGGAACCCGAGCTTGCCTTCGCGCTGGCCGAGCGCAACGGCGCCGAGCTGCCGTTCGCCTCGGTAGACGAGTTGCATCACGCCTACCGGTTCGAGGATCTGCAGTCGTTCCTCGACCTGTACTACCGGCTGACGGATGTGCTCCGGGTCGAGCAGGACTTCACCGACCTGGCCGAGGCGTATCTGGTCCGGGCCAGCGCGGCAGGCGTCCGGCACGCCGAGATCTTCTTCGACCCGCAGGCGCACACCGCGCGCGGAGTGCCCTTCGCGACCGTCATCGACGGCCTGTGGGCGGCGCTGCGCGACAGCGAACAGCGATACGGCATCTCGACCACACTCATCCTCTGCTTCTTGCGCGACCTGTCGGCCGAAGCCGCCCTCGACACCCTGCGGGAGGCCGAGCCGTATCTGGATCGGATTGTCGCGGTCGGGCTCGACTCGGCCGAGGTCGGCCATCCGCCCGCGAAGTTCGCCGCCGTCTATCAGCGGGCCCGCGAGCTGGGGCTGCGGGCGGTGGCGCACGCCGGCGAGGAGGGGCCCGCGGCGTATGTGGCCGAGGCGCTGGATGTGCTCCGCGTCGAGCGCATCGACCACGGCATCCGGGTGCTCGATGACCCGGCGCTGGTTGAGCGCCTCGTACGGGAGCGGATCCCGCTGACCGTCTGCCCGTTCTCCAACGTGCGGCTGCGCGTGATCGACAAGCTCACCGACCACCCGCTGCGGCAGATGCTCGAACTCGGCCTGGTCGCCACCGTGAACTCCGACGACCCCGCGTATTTCGGTGGCTACGTGCAGGACAACTTCGACGGCATCCGGGACGCCTTGAACCTGACCGTCGACCACCTGCGCACCCTGGCCCGCAACTCCTTCGAGGCTTCGTTCATCGACGAGCAGACCCGCGCCCGCTACCTCGACGAGGTCGACGCTTACCGGTTCTGAGCTGTCCAGGGCCTGATGATCGGTGCCACAACGGCATTCGGCGTCGTGGCGTCGATGGCCACCGCCTCGCATGAGATTCGGGTACCGTCGGCTACGTAGTGTCTAGGGTTCCGTCGCCGCCCTTCCGGGGTCGGCGAGTCTGGTCCGAGCGACACCACCGGTGGCCGCCGAGCGCCGCCGGACATCTCAAGGGACAAAAGCCTGGAGGACCCCGAGTTTCCGCGTGCGCGGGAATGGGAAAGGGTCCCCGTGAGCCTCGTCCTCGCGATGCTGTTGATTGCCGCGATCGCGCATGCCAGTTGGAATCTCGCCGCCAAGCGAGTGGGAAATGGTGGCGCGCTGACCGTTTGGGTTTGCCAGACCGTGTCGGCGGCCGTCGTCGCACCGATCGCGGTGGCTGTCGCGATCGGCACCGAGTGCTATCCGCGCTGGTCCTGGCTGCCGGTAGCGGTGACAGGAGCGATCCTGCAGGGGTGTATTTCGTTGTGCTGCAACGAGGTTACGCGGCCGGAGATATGTCGGTCGTCTATCCGGTGGCTCGCGGCAGCGGTCCGCTGCTAACGGTGTGCGCCGCTGTGGTCCTGCTAGGTGAGCGACCGGGAGCGCTCGTGCTGCTCGGGGTCGCGGCCGTTGCCGGCGGTGTCGTCGTGATCGCGTTCAGTACCGCTGAGGAGCGCCGATCCACCAGGGTGAGTGTGGGATACGGTTTCGCCACCGGAATAACCGTCGCGGCTTTCACCCTGTGGGACGCCTACGTCATGAGCACGAGACTGCTACCCGCCCTGCTCTATTTCGGCGCCCGCACACTGACTTTCAGCGTGTTGCTCTTGCCTTACGTGATCCCCCGCCGCACACAGGTCGCGCAACTGTGGTGCGCGCATCGCCGCCAGCTGTGTACCGTCGGAGCGGTTGCCCCGATCACCTCGGTGCTGGTGCTCTACGCGATGACGCTGGCACCGCTGAGCGTGGTCGCTCCGATCCGCGAACTCTCCATAGTGATCGGCGGCGTTCTCGCGTGGCGCAGGCTCGGTGAGGCAGACCCGATCCGGCGCCTCACCGGCACCTGCATCGTCCTCGCGGGCATAGTGACGATCGCCCTGGCGGGGTGAGCAAGTCGCCGACACGGTTTCGACTGCGTCGGTCCCGACGCGCTGCTCGATCCCGAGGCCCCCTTCGGAGCAGACGCCCGGCCAACATGGACGGGCAACCCGGTATCGCGCCGCTCGCGTTATCTGCGCGCCAGGCAGATCGTCACGCCGTTGGTGACGCCTGGATCGAAGGTGATCCAGGCGGGCGACGTCGCCGGACAGTTGCCGTCATTGGACTCGTGCCGGTCGATCACCTCGTGGGTGGCCGCGGGGTCCGCGCAGTCGACGCGCCGCGACCGGTCGGCGGGGCCGCTGCCGCCGGAGACGACGCAGTCGCCGACCTTCGAGTAGATGACGGCGTTGTCGTCGGCCGGGCCCAGACAGATCGCCAGTACCAAGTCCGCCTTGTCGTTGTGGGTCATCGAAAAGGCGCTCGCGCCGAGCACATCCGGGCACTGTGGCTTAGTCGGCCGTTGATGCAGCGCGCGAACGGTCAGCACCCGAAGGCCGGCCTCAGGGGAATCGCACCGCACCATCTTGCGTAGCTCCTTGCCGGTGCAGTCGCCGACCTGTGCCGAGTCGATGTTCTGCGGATCGTTGATGAACACGCACAGCACGATGGCACGCCCGCCGAGCGACGCCTGCGCGAATGCCTGCCTGGCTCGCGGTTGATCACGGCAGGCCTGGTCGGTGACCGGGAGCTGTCGATGCAACTCCGTGCTGAGCACCCGGGTCGACTTGTTGGCCGCGCACGGAATGCGATTCACGGTTTCGCCCGCGCCGGTGACCTCGACGCAGTCGTCGGCCCGCAACGCCCCCGGATCGGTGGTGTTGAACCGGGTCGGGGTCAGGCACAGCACGACCTCGGGGTTCGCGCCGGGTACATCGCCGACGGCCTTGGTGACGTCCGAATACTTCATGCACGCCGACTCCAACGGCCACACCACGGCCTCGCGGGCCGCGATGCGGTACATCGCTTTGCCGTCGGCACAGCCGTATTCGATCGGCGCCGCCGTGTCGAGCGAGACACAGTCACCGACGGCCAGCGCTATCGGTTCCGCGCGGAGCAGAAAATAGCCGCCGACCGACAGCGACCCGGCCAGCACGAGCACCGCGGCCAACGCCAGCCACCACCATTTGCGCCGCCCGCTCGATGGCACCGTGACTTCAGGCATCGAACCCGAAGGCGTTGCAGGCGGCCATGGTTCACCCGCCCACTGCGCACTGGTGTCCGGCACGCCGTCGGGAATCCCATCTCGATTGTCGCCGGGTCCACCGCCCGCAGCCGGATCGACATGGTTGTACCACTGGTCTTGCACGATCTTCCCCCACCGGCTGAACCCTCAGCCCTCGAGCACCCGCACCAACGCGGAACCCAAGATCATACCGCGCGGAGATTCCACCGCAACCAATCGAAAGTTGTTCAGGCGTAACGAATTCCCGCGGCTTGGCCAACCGGACTGATCATGTTGCCACTGCACTTGATAGCGCTGGTGCCCGAGCGGTGGATGTGCCTGGGGTGATGGCACGGAGGCTCGTAGGAATCCCGCACTTCCGAGATAGTCTCTTCGTCTGAAAGGGGGTGTCTTGTGCAGGTCGAAACGGCCAGCTTGCGCGGTCACTTCAGCAGGGCAGCAGAAACTCTTTCCTTCTGACTTATCACATGATCAAGGTGAACTATCCCGGTGACTGAAGCACGCACTCGCCCAAGAAGATGGCTTATGGCTGTGGTCGTGATGGTCGTCGTTGTTCTCGCCGCGCTCGTTGTGAATTGGCTGTTCTTCCTGTCCCGTTACGATTCACTCACCTGGATGTTGACACCGCCCCCGCGCATTGATGACGTCACCTATAGCCGCGTGGATTCCGCACCCGAGGGTAGCGAGCAGTATCAGCGCTTGGTCGGGCGATATGGCGGTCCCCAGTCGTCGGAGCGGCGGTGGCCGCTGCCGTTCGCGGTCGATCGGTCGGCGCGCGCATGTCGAGATTCGCCTTGGCTGTTGTTCGTCCACGACCACACCGGCAAGATTGCTCTGTACAAACTCAACTCAGGCTGCGCCTGAACCGAACACGGAGCGCGGTTTACCTTGCGGCACAGCGCGCGGTCGTCGAATTATTGGTTCACCACCGCGCAGCTCGGCGATTTCGGCTAGCAATTATCGCGTCGTAGCGCTGGTGTCCGAGTCGTGGATGTGCCTGTGGGGTGGCCACGGAGGCCTGTGCGGCCGAGGAAATCCTGGCGTTATTTGGCTGGGCGTGGCGGGGCATCGCGGAGTTCCCACTTTTGGGAGGTGACATCACGGCACTCTGCGAGGCGCACCCGGCTACCGTTGTAGGCCGATTCGAGACAGCTGCCCGAGCTGACATCCTTGATGGTGGCGCCGGCGATCTCCCAGCGTTGCGAACTGAGGTCGCGGCAAGGGCTGAGTGTCAAGTGGCTGCCGTTGTAGTCGGATTCGAGGCATTCATCGGCGCTGAGGTTCTTGATTGTCGAGCCCTCGATTTCCCAGCGCTGGTCGCTGATGTCGCGGCACGGAGAGATATCGACCGCGTGATGGTGGGATTCGACGCAGTTTCCGCTGCTTACGCTTTTGATGACGCGGACTCCGGCCAACGCCGAGGCGTGCGGAAGCAGCATCAGGGCTGGCGCGGCGATGGCTGTTGCCACCGTAGTGACTCTGAATATTTTCCTGCCGAAACCGGGCACCATGGTCATGGTCTCCTGTGATTGTCGGAAAGGCGGAGCGTCACACGGCCCCACATGATCGTACGAACGACAGACTTGCTGACGGCTCATCGCCGCGCTGATCTCGTGGTGGAGTGCTCGTGACTATTCGTTGTCCGGCGCACCATGGATGGGCTGCCGCGTGAGCCGCGCGTTACCGCAAACATCCATCAAACGGTCCAGCGTGCCGTAATCTGCGTGCTAAAGGCGATTTGGTCGCGACTACCTGGCGAGACCATCGTCACCTAGCTCATCAGCACCTAGGCAGCTAACCTGCAATTCGAATGAAATCTCAACTAGACCTGCTCCGCCAGCTGACCTGTCCGCAGTGCGAAAGGAGCTTGTTATGGGTAAGCAGACCACGGTGAGTGTCCCGCCGCTTCCGACTCGGGCCGAGGACTTCCCGCAGGTGTTCCTCGACCGCTACAACAGCTTCGACCTCGAGGCCTGCATGGAGCTGTACGCGGACGACGCGGTATTCCTGCCCGCACCGGGAAAACCGGTGCGGGGCAAGGGCATCCGCAAGGCGATGGAGGAGTTCCTCGCCCTCGGCGTGCCCATCGCGCAGCGGGAGGTACGCCACATCTACACCGCCGACGACACTGCGGTGCTGATCTACGACTGGTACCTCGACGGCACCGGATCCGACGGCATACCGGTGCACATCGAGGGCACCTCCACCGATATCGTCCGCCGCGGCGCCGACGGCCGCTACCGCTACCTCATCGATAACCCCTTCGGCATCGCCCCGACCGCCGGCTGACGCCGCGCGGGCAGCGCCTGGTACCGCCCGGACTTGGCTCGGCCAGGCTTCGGTCACATTTGAACGCAGGTCCCGGACCCCGGGTCGAACTGCATGCCGGGCGGGCAGTCGTTCTCGTAGGCATACTCGTGTGCCACGCATGAAATATATTTAGTCGGGTTGCTCGGGTGCGGGTAGTCGCCGTCTTCCTTACCGCTGCAGTCGAACCAATCAATCATGGTCACAGTGACACTCCCAGGGCGATGTGAATGTGGACCGTCTCATCGGACCACACTGCCCGCCTGTCAGTCGGGTCTTCCAGAAGCGGACCGGCAACACACGGCGTCTGAGGTCGGGAATGCCGCTGCGTGGGCCCTGTGCACAGCGAGATCGACTGCGGTGCAGAGCGTCCGGTGGTCATCGGTAGCCACACCAACCTCGGAGCGCTGCTCATCGTCACCGGCTGATGGGAACTTGCCGTTGGCGCTCTCGAACAGCTGATGTGCTCCGGCAAACACGGGGCACATCAGAGTGAGCACGAAACCCGGGCCGATCAATTACGGCCGAGTTCGCCGTAGCCTCCGGGCGCTGAGACCTGAACCATCGCGTCGCGGGGAGGTGCTCCGCTATCCCGGAGCCTTGTTGACGCGGTCAACACGCCTTCTATCTGCGGAAGTGCCTGCTGGCGGCTTCGGAAAGCGCCCTGACCAGAGGTAGGAGGTCGGTTACAACGCAAAACGCTCCTGACCAGCCGTTAAGGTCTGATCAGGAGCGTTTGCCACTGCGGAGGATAGGGGATTTGAACCCCTGAGGGCGTTAACCCAACCCGCGTTCCAGGCGAGCGCCATAGGCCACTAGGCGAATCCTCCGTGGAGCAGCATACCGGGTGGGGGAGGCTTGACGCCAAACGGGTCCGTTCGGAGCGAGAAAGTCCCAGTTCGGCCCGGTTTCTACCCCGTTTCGGATACCCGGAGGAGGGGGATGGGCGGGGGAGCGGCTACACTGGCCGACGGATCCCGCGCGGCGCGCATCCTGTGAACTCCCCCAGGGCCGGAAGGCAGCAAGGGTCAATGGGCTCTGCCGGGTGCGCGGGGTCCCCTTATCTTTTGGGGGCTCGCACGGGCTGCAGCCCGGCTGTCGAATAACGCCTCCAAATCCGAGCAGCGCACGGGTAACGTGAACTATGGTCCGTCGACGCACGATGCGCTCGGCGGGCTGAATGTCCGGCCGCCGCACATCGGTCTGGCCACAACCCACGTCCCCGCTGTTTCGAAAGGCTGCCCAGGATGCCCCGGCAATCGCAGATCGGTTTGATGAGCCACGAGGAACTCGTGTCCGAGCACGAGACTCAGCACGCGAACTATGCGACGCTCAAGACCGAGAAGCTCACGCTGGACTTGACGCGAGGCAAACCCTCGCCGGAACAACTCGACCTGTCGCTCGACCTGCTTTCGCTGCCCGGCGACGGTGACTACCGGGACGGCACCGGCACCGACTGCCGCAATTACGGTGGCCAGCACGGACTTCCGGAGTTGCGCGCGATCTTCGGTGAGCTGCTCGGTATCCCGGTGGACAACCTGCTCGCGGGCAACAACGCCAGCCTCGAGCTCATGCACGACGTGCTCGCCTTCGCGATGCTGTACGGCACCAACGACTCTCCGCGTCGCTGGGCAGCCGAGGACAAGCTGAAGTTCCTGTGTCCCACCCCCGGCTACGACCGGCATTTCTCGATCACCGAGGTGCTCGGCTTCGAGATGATCCCGGTCCCGATGCACCACGACGGTCCCGATGTGCACGCCATCGCCGAGCTGGTCGCGAACGATCCGCAGATCAAGGGCATGTGGGTGGTGCCGAACTACTCCAACCCGTCCGGCGTCACCTTCTCCGAAGAGGTTGTCCGGGAACTGGTTTCGATGCCCGCCGCGGCACCGGACTTCCGGCTGATCTGGGACAACGCCTACGCCGTCCACCCGCTGACCGACACCGCGGCGCCCGTGTACGACGTGCTCGGCCTGGCCGCCGCTGCCGGAAACCCGAACCGCCCCATCGTGTTCGCCTCCACCTCGAAGATCACCTTCGCCGGTTCGGGCGTCAGCTTCCTCGGTGGCTCCACCGCGAACCTGAACTGGTACCTCGGACACGCGGGCAAGCGGAGCATCGGCCCGGACAAGATCAACCAGCTGCGTCATCTGCGGTTCTTCAAGGACGCCGACGGCGTGCGCGCGCACATGCAGAAGCATCGCGCCATCTTGGAGCCGAAATTCGCTGCGGTACTGCGGATTCTGGAGGACCGGCTCGGCGCGTCGAAGGTCGCGTCCTGGACGGAGCCCAAGGGCGGCTACTTCGTCAGCCTGGATGTCATGGAGGGCACCGCGGGGCGGGTGATCACCCTCGCCAAGGACGCCGGGATCGCGCTCACCGCCGCCGGTTCCGCGTTCCCGCTGCGGAATGACCCGGAGGACAAGAACATTCGGATCGCGCCGAGCTTCCCGAAGCTGCCCGAGCTGGAGAAGGCGATGGACGGCCTGGCCACCTGCGTGCTGCTCGCGGCCACCGAGAAGCTGCTCGATAAGTAAACGCTCGACAAGTAAACGACAACAGCGGGCGCGTACCGAGGTACGCGCCCGCTGCGGGAGTCCAGGGTCAGTTCGGTTTGTGCGCGAGCACCGCGAACATCGTCACCGAGAGGTGGATGTCGCCGCTGGCCGCGCCCGCCTCGAGGTCCTCGACCAGCCGGGCGCGCTGCTCCTCGGTGATCACGCCGCGCGCCACCGCCATCGCCGAGATGCGGGTGACCAGCGAGCCGACGCCGACGGTGCGATCCTGTACCAGCGCGTGCGAGCCGATGTCATCGATCACCAAGCCCGCCTTGGTCAGTTGCCCGGGCAGCCTGCGGCCGGAGAAGGGGTTGGTGGTGGCGGAGATCAACGTGTCGACCACCTCGCGGACCACCTGACGCTCGCCGGGGTGCACGATCGCCGTGCCCCAGTCGCTGTCCACCACCACGACGCGGCCGCCGGGACGCAGCACGCGCGCGATCTCGTTGGCGGCGCGGGCAGGCGCGGTCAGATGTTGAAACACCCGCTCGCACAACGCGGCATCGAAACTGCCCGCGCCGAACGGCAGGCCGTAGGCGTCGCCGGAATGGAACTTGGCCGGCGAACCGGTCTGCGCGGCTCGGCGTTCGGCGGAGGCGAGCAGGTTCGGGTCCGGCTCGACGCCCACCGCCGCTCCGCCGGGACCGACCACGTCCGCGAAGGCCATCACCTCCGTGCCGGTGCCGGAGCCGATGTCGAGCGCGTGTTCGCCGGGACGCAGCGCGAGCGCGTCGTGCGCCCAGTCCCGCAACCTGCGGATACCGGGCAGTGTGGCTTGCAGGTCGCGAACGTCGACGAGTTGATCCTGGCCTGCTCGATCGAACCGATCGGGGCGCAAAGTGTAGGTGTCCATGGGCCCGTTTCCATCCCTAGCCGTGGCCACCTCGTGGGGTGCCGATGTAGGTACTGCCGTCTGCTGAGGCATGCGCTGGAGCCTACGCGGGGGCCCATAGCGACGCACGGCAGGGATGTGAGGTCCGTCACGGGGGGCGTGATTGGACGCCGCCATCCCATCACGCGAAGATTCGCGATGCCCACCCGTCACCTCAGCTATCCGGACGGGTGCGACGATGCGGCGTTACCGCGATGATCAGGACGCCTTCACACCGTCTTGACAAATGAGATGATCGAATTCGTCCGAGCATGGTTGTCACGGTGGGAAGGAATGGCGATGAGCCGCAAGCTTTGCCTGGCGCAAGACGTCGAGGCGGACGAGCTATTGACCGAGGACCACTTCGCCACCCTGCTCGGCATGTTGCTCGACCAGCAGTATCCGATGGAGCACGCCTTCCGCGGCCCGAAGAAGATCGCCGACCGGATGGGCGGTTTCGACATCCACCGCATTGCCGAGGCCGACCCGCAAGAATTCGAAGACCTCTGCGCCACCCCGCCGGCCATCCACCGCTACGGCCGCTCGATGGCGCGCCGCGCGCAGGAACTCGCCCGCTACATCATCGAGAACTACGACGGGAAAACCGAGAACCTGTGGAAGAACGACAAGCCCGACGGTGCCGAGGTGCTGCGTCGTCTGAAGGCGCTGCCCGGTTTCGGCGAACAGAAGGCCAAGATCTTCCTGTCGCTACTCGGTAAACAACGCGGAGTCCAACCGGTGGGCTGGCGGGAAGCGGCAGGCGCCTACGGCGACGAAGGGTCCCGCCGCTCCGTCGCCGACGTCACCGACGCCGAATCTCTGTCCCAGGTAAGGGAATTCAAGAAGCAGGCGAAGGCGGCCGCCAAGACGAAATGACCGCCCTTCGGTGTGGCGGGTTATTGGCAGCGGTCCGGCATTGCTGGGGGCGAGGGTTTGCCGGGATGGTGTTGGGCGGAAGGGAGTGGTCTGATGAGGCGACGTCCAGCGGCAGTCGGGTATTTGCGTCGAGATGTTTCCGGGGCGCGGCAGCAGTGGGATGAGGTGCTGATCCGGAGTTTGGCGCAGCGGTTCGGGTATGACCTTGCCAAGACGGTGGTGTTCGGTGCGGAGACCGACGACGTCATCGGCCGGTTGGTGACGGTGGCACGGCGGCTCGGCACGGATGCGGTGATCGTGCCGAGCACAGCGCATTTCGAGGGCGATGTGCCCGACGAGCTGGTGCAGGTGTGCGATGTCATCACCGTGGCGCCGGAATACACGTATGCCCGTCGGCCGAGTGCCCCCTTTGTCGGCGGCGTGGAAGACCCGCGGCCAGCGTGAACATCGCGGAATTGGTTGGTTCGAAGCGTCTAACTCACGGCCGATGCTGAGGCTGTGAAGGTATTGCATTGGGCGGCACGGTTTTTGTCCAGACCCGATTCGAACCACTGGCCGCCGTTTTCGGAGGTGCCGTGGTCGCGCATGTCGCCTGCTTGGTCGCCGCGACCGTAGGCGTCCTTGCGGGCGAGGGTGAGCTGGGAGTTGGTCAGCGAGCCGCCGCCGGAGGAGGAGTTGAGGTACATGCCGTCGAAGCAGTTGGCCTGCAACTCGACTCGGCGGGACAGCTCGAGGCCGCGGGTGCTGCGCGGGCCTGCGTCGGCGCGGTCGCTGTTGGCTTTGCGCAGGATGCCGGACATGGCTTGCACATGGTGGCCGTACTCGTGCGCGAACACCGACAGGTAGACGACCCAGTTGTTTTTGAAGAAGTCGGTCTGCAGCTGACTGATCGGCATATAGATGGTTTTGTTCGCCGGGCAGTAGAAGGCGGCGAAATTGCTGGTGGAGCCGGTGCACGGGGTAGTGATGCCGGTAGTGGTGGCGCTGACGTTGAGTGCGGGCGCGGTGAACGGCAGGTTTGCCTTCTGCAGCACCGGTTTCCAAGCCGCCTCCAGGCAGCCCGCGGCGCTGTCGAAGAACTTGCGCGCGGCGTCGACCTGGGTGCCCCACGGTGAGTAGTCGCAGCGGGACGGGATGAGCGTCGCGCTCGGGTCGGCCAGCAACGGGTTGGCGCCGGTCTCGGCGGGGCCCGTCGCACCGTCGGGGGCGAAGGTGAGGCTCGGTGCCGGACCGGATGTGTCGTTGTCGTGCTTGCCCGTCGATATCGCGTTGCGTACCAAGCCACCCGCGACCAGGAAGACCACCACAACCAAGACGGCGATCCAGGCACCGCCGCCACCGGACCTGCGGCGGGGTGAGTGCGGCGGACGGCCGGGCGGTCCATAGGGCATCGGCGGTGGCGCGCGATGTCCGGGCGGTGGGCCGTAGCCGGGCTGCGAATGGCCAGGGGGCGGACCATATCCCGGGGGCGGACCGTAGCCGGGCTGCTGACCATAACCGGGCTGCTGGCCGTAGCCGGGCTGCTGCCCGTACCCCGGGGGCGGACCGTAACCCGGCGGCGGCCCGTAACCGGGCCCAGCAGGCTGACCGTACCCAGGCGGGGGCGGAACCGGTCGCCCACCAGGCGGAACCGGTCCGTATCCGTACGGTGGTTGTGTCACGCCCCCGTACCCCCTCGTCTCAATGATCACCGACAGCCGATGACGCAGAATAGCAAGCTGTCTAAAGTAGGCAGCCATGCTGACTTTTCGGGGGGGCGCCGTAGGCGCGCTGCTGCTCGCCACCGTGGGATTGCTCGCGACCGCCCCGATCGCCCACACCCAGCCCGCCCCGAGCGGTGTCACCATCATCGCTGATCTGAAGCTCAGCCGCGAGGGCGTGCTCGAGGTGGTCGAGCAGGTCGATGTGCCGGCGGACGGCTCGTTCCGGATGTCGCTGCCGTTGCGACTGAAGGTGAGTGACGACGTCGAACGCTATTTCAAGGTCACCGACGTCGACACCAAGGGCGCGGGCACGGCGACGGTGGCGAACGATCAATTCACCATCGAGGCGAAGCCCGGTGAGTCGACGTTCACCTATTCGGTGCACAACCTGGTCAATGACGCACCGGGCAGTCAGGTGTTCAACTGGCTCGGGGTGATGGGCAGCGATATCGCGTCGATCAGCGCCACCTTGATCAGCCCGAGCTTCGAAATGGGCATCGTTGACTGCAAACTCGGCCCGCCCGGCAACACCAGGCCGTGCGCCGACGTGAAGACCGAGGTCGACGGCGTGCTCCATCTGGAGCAGACCGATCTGAAAAAGGGTGACGCCATCGACCTCACCCTGCAACTGCCGCCGGGCAGTGTGCCGAGCAACGCCGATGTGCGCGACACCGGCGCTGCCGGGCCGTTCGCGATCACCACGCCGGTGCTCGTCGCGTTCGGTGTGCTGCTGCTCGCGCTGGCCGGACTGGCCGCGTTCGTGCTGCGTGCACGCCGCCAAAATGCCGCTGCCGGAACGGGATCGGAGACGATCGACCCGCTGGTGCGCGACGGTGAGCGAGTGCAGTTCACCTCTCCCGACGGGGTGCTGCCCGGCGAGGCGGGTCTGCTGCTCGACGAGCACGTCGATCCGGTCGATATCGCGGCCACGGTGGTGGATCTCGCGGTGCGCCGGTACATCTGGGTGACGCCGCTCGGGGAGACCGACTGGCGGATCACCCGGGTGAACGCGCTCGACGACCAGTTGCGTGACTACGAGAAGGCCGTCTATCAAGCGCTGCTACCCGACGGCACCGACGCCGTCACCATCAGCGAGCTACGCGCCCCAGGACGGGTGCAGTCCGGGGCCGTGCGCACCGCCCTCGTCGCCGACGCGGTCACCCGCGGCACCTTCCTCGATCGCCGCCGCCCCGGGCTGGCGATGTGGCTGGGCGGCGCGCTGATCGTCGCCGGTGTCGCCGCGACCATCGCACTCGCCCTCACCTCCGGCCACGCGCTGGTCGGTGTCGCGATCGCGCTCGCCGGTATCGCCACCGTGCTGCTGCCGAAGTACCTGCCCGTCCGGACCACCCACGGCCTCGCCTTGACCGGCCAGCTCCGCGCACTCCAGCGCGGCCTGGAATCGACTCGGCGCGAACAGGTTCCGCCGATCGACCAGGAGACCGTGTTCTCCCGCGCCCTCCCGTTCATGGTGATCGGTGGTCGCGCCGACAACTGGATCCGCGCCTTCCGCGACCTGAACCCCTCCGCCGACTCCCAACCCGGCCTCTACTGGTTCGGCGGCTTCGACCGCGACCGCAACCTCCAGCGCTTCGCAGGCCACTTCCCCTTCTTCATCACGGCCCTCGAATCCCTCTTCTCCGCCGCGGGCGACCCCCACCGCTGACCCGCCCGCGTTATTGGGGGGCGGTGTCGGTGATGGTTCGGCGGAGTAGGGCGCGGGCGGTGGCTAATTCGGCTGCGCGGCGGTCTAATTCGGAGAGGCGGTCTTGTAGGGCGGGGAGGACGTGGGGGCAAGGGCGGAGGGCGCCGGTGTCGGTGGCGCAGGGGAGTAGCTGGCCGATTACGCGGGTGGGGAGGCCGACGGCGAGGAGGGCGCGGATCTGGGTGACGCGTTGTTCGGCGGCATCGTCGTATTCGCGGTAGCCGTTGCTGCGGCGTTCGGCCGTGAGCAGGCCGACGCGTTCGTAGTAGCGCAGCAGGCGTTCGCTGATGCCGGTGCGGTCCGACAGTTCACCGATCAGCATGATTTGACCTTCCCATGGTGTCAGGGATCAACACTCGACGGCGTAACTCGATTCCTGAGGAGGACCGTTGATCATCGACGCGCACAGCCACGTACACGTTCCGGTCGAGGACCACATCGCGCTGCTCGACGAGGCGGGTGTGGACAAGACCGTGCTCTTCATGTCCCGGCCGCATCCGGAACGGGCCCAAGACCTCGCCGCGCTGCGTCAGGAGATGGATCTGCTGCACCGGGCGCTCGCCGGCGGGGGTGGCGCGGGCCGCGAAGTAGCCTGGCGCGAACTCGACGCGGCGCTCACCGCGTACCCGGACCGATTCATCGGCTTCGGCTCGGTGCCGCTCGACGCGCCCGATGTCGGCGCGCTCGTCGAGCGCGATGTGGTCGGCCGGGGACTGCGTGGTATCGGCGAGTTGACGCCGCCGCCGGCTCGAGCAGCGCTGCTGGAACCCGTATTGCGGGCCGCCACCGACCACGACGGGCTCCCCGTGGTGATTCATGGCGCCGCGCCCACCACCGCCGCGGACCTGCGGACGCTGGCGGATTTGGCGCGCCGCTACCCACGGGTGCCGCTGGTGGTGTCCCAGCTCGGCGGAGCGCACTGGATGGACGCCATCGAGCTGGTTCGCGACACCCCCACCATGTACCTCGAACTATCCACCGCCAGTATCGTTTTCGCGGTCCGGCTGGCCATCGCGGAGATCCCGGAGCGCACACTCTTCGGCTCGGACGCGCCCTATGGTGACCCCGTGATCGCCCGCCTCACCGTCGAACGCGCCACCCGGTCGGCTTACGTACGCGAACTGGTCCTCGGCGGCACCGCCCAGCAGTTGCTGAGTTGACGCCGGGACCACCGATAAGTCCGGCCGGTGCGTGCCCATTCCGGCGTACACCGAGTCGAGTGGCCACGAAGTGCCGCCGACGCCACTCGATTTCGCGTACGTCGGAATGACCAGGGGGCAGAGCGGTTTCTGACGCAACGTCTGACAGGGCAATGCGCCGTCCCGGTGTCGGCTCGGGCAGCCGCCGAGCGATCAGTCGCTCAGTGCGGTCCGGCGAACAGCGGCGAGCGGGTCGGCGTAGAGCACGCTCAGTGATGTGACCACTGCCGCGAATTCCTGGACCTTGCCGCCGAATCCGCTGATCCGGATGTCGGTGGGCGGCAGCGTGGAACCCTGGTTGAACGCGCGCGCCACGTGTGCGACGGCAGGGCGGTAGCCGGTGAAGGCCTGTCCGCCGAGGATCACGCGATCGGGGTTGAGCATGTCGCGCACCATGGCAACGGTGTTGCCGAGGATGGTCGCCCGCTCGGCGAGCAGTTCACGGGCCGGTGCCGAACCGGATTCGGCCGCGCGATACAGGTCGACGATGGTCGAGCCCGCGGTTCCGTTGTGCGCCGGGATGATTCCGCGCCCGACCGCCCGCGAGTGCAGCGAACGGTCGCCGACGGTTGCCTCGAGGCAACCGCGCCTGCCGCAGGTGCATTCGACGTCGGAGCCGGTCGGCAGGTGCGCGATCGATCCTGGCCCGTTGCTCGGGGTGTGCACGCGGCCATCCAAAGTCACTGCGACACCAGCGGTTTCGCGAACGTAGAAGTACAGGCTGCTGCCGCGTTCCGGACCGGCGACGCGACCGTTTGCGGCATCGCGCGATTCGATGGTCGGCAGCAACAACTCCGAGGCCGCCATCGCCTCGACGTGTGGCGCCACCGACACGGGCAGCTCGAGCACCTCGCCGAGCACGGCACCGATCTGCGCACCCTGCCAGTCCAGCTTGGGATGATCGACCACGCCGGTGAGCGGATCGACCCGGCCGCCGATGGCGACGCCCGCCCAGAGCGGCTTGCGCCGGTGCCACCGCTGCAGGAACGCCTTGGCGCTGCGCGCGACGGTGGTGGTGGCGAATTCCTGGCCGGTCTGCGGGGTGGCGATGGCCAAACCGCCGAGGATGCGGCCGCGCAGGTCGGCGGCCACGATCTTGGTGACGGCGGCGCCGATGTGGATGCCGAGGGTCAGGTACGCCTCGTGGTCGATCTCGAAGGGCACCCGCGGTCGTCCGACCGCACCCGACGCCGTCAGGTCGGGCCGTTCGCGCAGCAACCCGGCGGCAAGCAATGCGGACACCTGGCGGTTGACCGTGGCGATGCTCAAACCCGTTGACCGCGCGGCATTGTCGCGCGATACGGGACCACCGGTGGCGGAGCGCAGTACCGCGGCCGCCGGGTTGTCGGCGATGCGCAGTTCCGGGGCGACCACGGGACGCTGGACGCGGATGCGGCCGCCGGCGACCCTGGTGGCGGATCGTTCAAGGGTAGGGAGGGACATGGTGAAGATTCCTTGCCGAGGTCCCGCGCTTGGCGGGATATGCCTACATGGGCGACTAGGCAGCAAATGAGCCGGAAAAGCGGCTCAGCTGCAGCAAGGGCGACAACACAGTTCGCGCGTCAGCGGCAACCGCAAACCGAGCGCGGCGGTCACATAGGTGACCCGCGGCGCGGTCGATCGGCTGGCAGACATGTAAATGAAGCTAACACCGGGTACCACGACTCACCAAGCGTCAATCCGCCGCTGTGTTCTCGCACACACCGTTTCCCTAGGTCACGGCCCGAGCCGCATCCGCCTTCGGCCCGCGCGGAGCCATGAACGTCCGGCGCGAGAGCTCGCCAGGACGGAGCCGATCGTCAGCTCGTGCCGCCGAGATCGGTCGGGGCAAAGGAGACATGCGCCTACGAAAAATCCCGCCCAGCGAGCGGATGCTGGGCGGGATTTTGTCGCGGCAGTGGCGACCGCGTCTTATTTCGCCGGGGAAAACGGCTGATTGATCGTGGTGAAGTACTGGATCGCCGCGCCGATCGCGACCGGTGCGGTGACGAAGATCTGACCGGCGACGGTGCCGAGGGCGCCGACGGCGATGATGCCGCCGAGGCAGCCGATCGCGGCGGCGGGGATGAACGGCCCGAAGAGGCCGATGATGGTGGCCGAGGCCGCGGTGGCGCCGAGGATGCCGCCGAGCACGCAACCCACGGCCGCGCCGCCGAGACCGCCGACGAGCGTGCCGATCGTCGCGCCCGCGCTGATCGTGCTGGTCAGTCGGCTCCAGGCCGCCTGCTCACGGTCGTACTCGGACTTCCACGGTGCCTTGTCCTCGAAGGGCAGGGCGACCGGCTGGTAAATGGCGTGCTGCGTGTCGATCTGCGGGGTCAGCGTCGCGGTGCGCTCGGAGATCTGCGCGGCGATCGGGAATTCGAAGTCGTCGATCCGCAGCTTCAGTGGCGTCGCCGCGATGACGGTGCCGTCCGCGGCCTTGATCTTGAAGGCATCGTCCTCGACCACCAGCGAGCCGGAATCCGTCGAGATGATCGATGACGTGTCGGTGGCGCGCGCGGTGTAGTTCACCGGGCCTTCGGTGGTCGGCGCGGCGACGGAAGTGCCGGCGGCCACTCCGGTCGCCATGGTCACCAGCGCCGCGACCACGGCAAGCTTGCTCATCCTCATGTACTGCGATCCCTCATCTAGACAGCGGCTGTCGAGGCAAAGCATCGAGGAGAAAGCCCAGGAGAACGAGGGAAAAACGCAGGCAGATTCCAATGGGCGACGTTCGGCGATCATTGGTTGCGGCGCAACTCGCTCACCCAGTCCGCGATCTCGTCCGGCGCCGAATCGGTGCCGATCATGTCTACCACCACGTGGCCGACACACGCGGCGCGCAGCACTCGGTTCGCTACTGCCTCGGTGTCTCCCCAGGGCAGGAAGGGCTTTGCGATCAGCAGCGAGGCGATACCGTGCGCGGCGGACCAGAGGTCGAGCACGATCGGCAACGGGTCGCCCGGTGTGATCACGCCCGCGTCCATACATTCCTGCACCGTCTGCGCGAAATGCTGGAACGCACCGCTACCGAGCACCTGATCCACCGCGCCAACGGCCTCGGTCGGAGTGGTCGCCAGCCGATACTGTTCGGGGTGCTCCCTGGCGAACCGGACATACGCCAGCCCCTGCTGGCACAGACGGGTGATCGGCGAGACCGACGGATCGGTTTCGGCGACGATCGCGGCGTCCAGGTCCTCGAAGACCTGCACCACCACGGCCTCGATGAGCTCGTCCTTGTCCGCGAAATGCCGGTAGATCGAGGGCGCGCTGACACCGACCCGCTTGCTGATCTCACGGATCGACACCGCGTCGGCATGGCCGGTCCTGGCCAGCAATTCCCTTGCCGCATCAAGAATTTCGGTGCGCAACTGAGCGCCGGTGCCGCGCGCCGACCGCGACCTGCCCGCTCCGATCATTCGCGCCCGGCCAGCACGCGCTCGGTCGGATCGGGATCGGCGTGCTCGCGCAACCCGATTCGGGCATGCAGCCGAGCGAGCGGCGCGGGCGCCCACCAGTTCCAGGTGCCCATCAGCTTCATCAGGGCCGGCGCGAGCATGGTGCGGATGAGGGTGGCGTCGGCCAGCACGGTCAGGGTGAGGCCCAGCCCCATCAACTGGATGAACGACACCTTCGAGGTGATCATCGCGCCCATCACGATGGCCATCAGAACGGCTGCGGCCGTGAAGATTCGGCCGGTCCTTGCGACGCCGACGGCAACGGCGTGCACGTTGTCCTCGGCGGTACGCACGATGACGCCGTCGACGACGTGACCGGAGGCCAGCCATTCCTCGCGGATCCGGGAGAGCAGGAACACCTCGTAGTCCATCGACATGCCGAATGCGAGGCAGAACATCAGGATCGGCATGGTCGGAGTCATGTAGCCGACCGGGGTGAAGCCGAGCAGCCCGGACAGATGCCCGTCCTGGAAGATCCACACCATCGCGCCGAACGCGGCGGTGAGCGAAAGCGTGTTGAGCACAATGGCTTTCAACGGCAGTATCAGGCTGCCGGTGAACAGGAACAGGACAACGAAGGTGGCGAGCGCGATGAGCGCGATGGCCAGCGGCAGCCGCTTGCCGAGCGAGTCGAGGGCATCGGCATTGACCGCCGCGCCGCCGCCGAACAGTGCAGGCCCTGGGGCGGGCACGGCGCGTAGTTCGCGCAACTGGGCCTCGCCCGCCGGGGAGAACGGGTCGACGCGCGTCGCGACATTGATGTATTCGCCTGTGCCGTTGGCCATTCCGGCCGGTCCGTTGGCGACCCGGCCGCCCTTGATGAAGACCCCGGAGCTGGACAGCACCGCTGAAACACCGTCCGCCTTGGACAATCCCTTGGCGTAGTCACCGATCGGTCCTGGGCCGCCTCGATAGCCGTCCAGTACGACGGTGGTGTTGTTGCCCGCGTTGGCCGCCGGGAATTCGGCCCGCAGCACATCACCGACCTGGCGGGTGGCGGCGGTGGTGGGCAGCACCCGGTCGTCGGGATAGCCGAATTTCACTGACAGGAACGGCGATCCGAGCGCGAGGAACAGCACGGCGAGCAGCAACGCGACCGGGATGGCGTGCCCGGTCACCCAGGTCACCATCCGGTACCACCGGCTCTGCTCCGGCACCAGCGGCCGCATCGGATCCGGCGCGGAGCGACCGAACAAGCGGCGCAACGGCACCCGGATGTCGAGCGAATTCACCCGGCGCCCGAGCAGCACCAGTGCGGCGGGCAGGATCAGAATCGCCGCCGCGGCCGCCGCGGCGACCACCGCGACACCGGCGTAGGCGAACGACCGCAGGAAGTAGATGTCGAAGATGCTCAGCACGGCAAGCGAAAGCGCGACGGTCAGTGCGGAATACAGCACGGTGCGGCCTGCGGTCTGCACGGCGCGAATGGTCGCGGCCACCGGCTCGAGGCCGTTCGCCAGCTCCTCGCGATACCGGCTGACGATGAACAGGCTGTAGTCGATCGCCAGCGCCAGCCCCAGCGCGGTGGTCATGTTCAGCGCGTAGATGGATACATCGGTGATCAGCGTGAACACCCGCAGGATGGCCAGCGTGGTGAGGATGGCGAAGATGCCGACCGTCAGCGGCAGCGCGGCGGCGATCAGGCTGCCGAAGACCAGCACGAGCACGATCAGCGACACCGGGATCGCGACGCCTTCGGCGATGGCGAGGTCGTGGGTGATCTGTTTGTTCACATCGTGGAACACGGCAGCGGTACCGCTCTGCCGGACGGTGACGCCGTCGGTGGTTCCGGTGAGCTGCTCGGTGAGCTCGCCCGCCGCCTCCTGCGCCTGGGTGTCGTCGCCGGTCAGGTAGGCGAACACCAGGGCTTCCTTGCCGCTGGTGCTGCGCAGTGCGGAGGCCACCGCGGGCGGGGCGGTCCAGTAGGACTGCACGCCCTTGACGTCGCCGCGGGCGCGCAACGTGTCGGTCAGATGGATGCCGGCGGCGCGGGTGGCCGGTGCGTCGGCGCCCGCGTCCGCGCTGACCAGCAGCACGTAGTTCGGTGCCGCCCCGTCGAAATTGTCCGCGAGCAGCCGCGCGACCTGCGACGACTCCGCGTCGGGTGAGGTGAATCCGGCGGACTTCAGATGCGATGCCGCCGTCGCGCCGAACACCCCGCAGAGGATCGCGAGCGCGGCCGCGGCGAGCAGAATTGCCCGGGGATATCGGGTGGCGATCTGTGCGATCCGAGTCAGCACGCGCGGCTCCCTTGCTCGACGCAGTATGTTAACGACGTTAGCGTAACGCCGTTAACCCTGCGCGAACAGAGGGAGCCGTCGCGCGATCAGTGATTCCGGTCACCCATCGGACCCTGGCCGAAATGTCCCTCGCCGAACCGCCGCGGGGCATGACCGTGCACACCCTCCGCGTAGGCCGTCTCGGCGTGCAGCGCGAAATCGATGCCCGCCGTCTCGTCTTCCTGGCTCACCCGGAAACCGATGGTGCGATCGATGATCTTGCCGAGCACGAAGGTCACCACGAACGCGTACGCCGCGACGACGAGCACGCCGACCAGCTGCTTGCCGAGCTGGGCAAACCCGCCGCCGAAGAACAGGCCCCGCACCCCGCCGGTCATCACCTGCGTGGCGAGCAGGCCGATCAGCACCGTGCCGACGATGCCGCCGACGAAGTGCACGCCGACCACGTCGAGCGAATCGTCATATCCCGCTTTGAATTTCCAGCCGACCGCGAACGAACACACCACACCGGCGGTGAGCCCGACGATCAGCGCGCCGAGCGTATTCACCGATCCGCAGGACGGCGTGATCGCGACCAGGCCTGCCACCACGCCGGACGCCGCACCGAAGGTGGTCGGCCTGCCGTCGCGGATCTGCTCGACCGCGAGCCAGCCGAGCATGCCGAGGCAGCCAGCCACCAGGGTGTTCAGAAAGACCGCCGCCGCAACACCATTCGCGGACAGCGCGGAGCCCGCGTTGAAGCCGAACCAGCCGAACCACAGCAGGCCCGCGCCGAGCAGCACGAAGGGCAGGTTGTGCGGACGCATCGCGTCGGTCTTGAAACCGATGCGCGGGCCGAGCACCAGCGCGAGCGCGAGTGCCGAAGCGCCGGAAGCGATCTCGACGACGAGGCCGCCCGCGTAGTCCAGCGCGCCGAACGAGGCCAGCCAGCCGTCCGGACCCCACACCCAGTGCGCGATCGGCGCGTAAACCGCCAGCGCCCACACCGGCACGAAGATCATCCACGCGGCGAATTTCGCGCGGTCCGCGATCGCGCCGCTGACCAAGGCCGCGGTCAGGATCGCGAAGGTCAGCTGGAAGGTGGCGAACAGCAGCTCCGGTACCGCGCCGTGCAGGGTGCCCGGATCGATATTCGCCATGGCGAGATGGTCCAGGTTGCCGATCAGGCCGCCGCCCGCGTCGTCGCTGAAGGCCATGCTGTAGCCGAACAGCAGCCAGGCGACGGTCACCAGCGGGATGGCGATGAAGTTCATCATCAGCATGTTGAGCACGCCGGTCGAGCGCACCATCCCGCCGTAGAACAGCGCGAGCGCCGGCGTCATCAGCAGCACCAGGGCCGTGCTGACGAGCAGCCAGGCGGTGGCCGCGGGATCCAGGGATGTGGACACGGAAAGCTCCTTCCACGCGAGATGCGGCCTCGCACATGCGTGACTCGCAAGCGCTCTCTGCGTTGCAAGGAAATTACCGAATGCTCACCGCCGGATTTGCGCTGGTCTAGGAGTTGCGCGCAAGTTCGGACATGGGATGTTTGTCCAGGGACGTGGTGCGACCGGGACCGATCAGGCGCGGGACTTGCGGGCGATCGCGCGCTGACCGCGTTTGCCGGGAACGGGCAGTTCGTCCTGGATGGCGACCCATTCGGCGGTGGTCAGCCACAGTTGCTGGACGCGGGCGTCGGCGGTGTTGTGGAAGACCCGGCGACCGCGATCGTCGCGCAACTCCTGCGCGACGGTGGACCAGCGCGGGGCGCGATCATGCTCGGCCAGGTAGTCGCCGAGGTAGGCGGCGACCGCGGTGCCGATCGTGTTGACCGGGCGCAGCGAGACCCGGTTGCCGTACTGATCGGAATGGAAGCGGCGTCCGGCGCAGAGCGATCCGGCGTTGGCGTTGGAGGCGATCCAGCCGGCCCGCTGGGCGCGCTCGATCAGCCAGAGGTGTTTCACCGCAGACGGGGCGATGTCGCCGATGCGGGTCCGGATCAGCGACATGACCTGTTCGGAGGACAGCACGTCGCGGCGGGTCGGGCCGATGCCGTGCGCGGTCCAGTGGGCGTCGGCCAGGGTGGCGAGTGCGCGGCCGAAGTCGTCGATGCTGCGCTGGGCGCGGCGGCCGAGGCGCTCGATGCGTTCGGCTTCGCGGCGCATCTCGTTCTGCGTGGTGAGGGTGCGGATCGCGGCCATGGTCGGCACCTGGCCGCGTTCGAGCAGCTCGAGGATGGCGGCGGAGGTTGCGGGATCGGCCGCGGCGGCCACGGGGAGCGAGTCGCGTTTGATCGCGAAGTCCTGCGGGCTGATCGCGCGGCTGAGCAGGTCTACCGCGGAGCGATCGCCGGCGAAGTCGGTGCTGGAAAGCAACGCGGTGGCGATGTCATCAGGCGTTTGCACGGTGAGAAGTTCCTCCGATGGATGTGGAACTCGGTTGCGCTGGAACTTGGCGGTGCGGGAACTTTGGTTGTGCCCCGGTCGGGATGAGGGACCGGCCGGGGCAACCAACCTGATGAAGGTTTGGCTACCGAAGTTGCCGATTGCCACGGTAGCCAGCCGATTGCGTCGGTGTCACCCTCGTTGACGCTTTCGTTATCTCCACAAACCTGCGGCAAATCGGGGAATGGGTACATATTTTCCGGTCTACAAGCGGGAATTGGGCGGTAATTTCCCGCATGCGACCGGTGCCTCGTCAGCGTTAGCTCATGCGTTGCCGCTGTCGGTATCGGTGGGCGGGGTTAAGAAGGGCTCCAGAATCTTGTGATTTGGATCACATCTCAGAATGTTCGCTGGTGCTGTTTCGCCGCGCCGGGCCCGGCGCGCAGCGGGAATGTTCTTTGTCGGTGCGCGCCGGTAACCTCTGGCCGTGGCTCTGTACCGGAAGTACCGACCGGCAACGTTCGCTGAGGTAGTGGGTCAGGAGCACGTCACCGACCCGCTGAGCATCGCCCTGGACACCGGACGGATCAGTCATGCCTACCTGTTCTCCGGACCTCGGGGGTGTGGCAAGACCTCGTCGGCGCGCATCCTGGCGCGGTCGCTGAACTGCGCCGACGGCCCGACCTCGACCCCGTGTGGCGAGTGCCCGTCCTGCGTCGCGCTCGGCCCCGGCGGACCGGGCAACCTGGACGTGATCGAACTCGACGCCGCGAGTCACGGCGGCGTCGACGACACCCGCGAACTGCGCGACCGCGCCTTCTACGCGCCCGCCGAATCCCGCTACCGGGTGTTCATCGTCGACGAGGCGCACATGGTCACCACGGCGGGCTTCAACGCGCTGCTGAAGATCGTCGAGGAGCCGCCCGCCCACCTGATCTTCATCTTCGCCACCACCGAGCCGGACAAGGTGCTGCCGACCATCCGCTCGCGCACCCACCACTACCCGTTCCGGCTGCTGCCACCCGCCACCATGCGCGGCCTGCTCGGCAAGATCTGCGACCAGGAACAGGTCACCGTCGAAGAAGCGGTGTACCCCTTGGTGATTCGCGCGGGCGGTGGCTCGCCGCGCGACAGCCTCAGCGTGCTCGACCAGCTGCTGGCCGGTGCCGGTCCCGAGGGCGTCACCTATTCGCGGGCGGTGTCGCTGCTCGGCGTCACCGATGTCGCGCTGATCGACGACGCGGTCGGCGCGCTGGCCGAGAACGACGGCGCGGAACTGTTCGGCACGGTCGACCGGGTGATGGAGGCGGGGCACGATCCGCGTCGCTTCGCCATCGACCTGCTCGAGCGGTTGCGCGACCTGATCCTGATGCGCGCGGTCCCCGACGCGATCCAGCGCGGCTTGGTCTCCGGGCCGGAGGATGTCCTCGATCGCATGAGTGAACAGGCCGGGCGACTCGGCCCGGCCACGTTGGCGCGCTACGCGGAGTTGCTGCACGAGGCACTCGGCGAAATGCGCGGCGCGACGTCACCGCGGCTGCTGCTCGAGGTCGTCTGCGCCCGCATGCTGCTGCCGTCGGTGTCGGATGCCGAATCCGCGACCTTGCAGCGGTTGGAGCGGCTCGAGCGCGGGTTCGCCGGCGGGGCCGTTGCCACCGCGCCCGCGGCATCGTCGAGCTCGCCGCCCGCCGCAGCCGCCGCGGCGGCAGCTGCCGCCGCGCCAAGGATCGCGCCCGCCAGCGGATCGGGCGAGTCGGCCCGCCGCCGCGGCGCGGAGGCGCTCGCCGCCATCCGCCGGGAGACCGCGGGATCGGGCAGTGCCGCGCAAACAGCTGCCGACGGCGCGGGAGCCGGATCGCGTGGCGAAACTTCCGCTGCTCCAGCGCCGACCGCGAGTGACGCAGGTGCTGCGCGGAGTAGCCACGAGGGTGTCGGCGAGACGGCAGGAGCCCCGGCTGATGGTCGGACCGAATCTGGTGTCTCGACCGCTGTCGCGACGTCCGCGAGCGACGAGGGTGACGCGCGGAATGGCAACGAGGCTGCGGTAACCCGACCGGCTGACAGTTCGACCGGCTCAGATAGTGCGCCGAGTGGCCACGAGGACGCTACGGCGGGTCCGAACGCTGCGTCCCCCGGCGGGTCGGCCGCGAGCGGTGCTGAGGGGATCGACGCGGCAGGGGAAACCGGACCCGTTGGCGTTGGCGCCGGTGCGGCTACCGCTGCCGCGGCGGTCGCTGGGACGGGCAGCTCGGTCGATGAACCGAGCGTGTTGACTCCGATCGAGCACGAATCCGCTGGTGGCACGCAGTCCGAGCCGGGACAGGCTGACGCCGCGCCGGAGCAAGTTCCGACGAGTTCGGGCGAGCCCGCCCCGGCTGCGGCGGCGACCGAAGGCCAAGCGGCGCAGGCGGTTTCCGCAGCTGAGGCGGTTGGCGGGGAGGTTGCTGAACCGGCGCCCGCGCAGGTCGCCCCGGCCCAACCGGAGCCCGCGGTGGCCGCTGTCCAGCCGCCCGCCGCCGCCGCGCGGCCCGATCCGGTAGCCGAGCCGGAACAGCAGGCCGCCCCCGCCGGGTCGAACGCCGATCTGCTGCGCGAGGTCGAGGCCGCCTGGGCGGATATCCGAGCCAAGGTGCGCGAGTTCGGCGCCGCCGTGCAGGCGATGCTGGCCGGTGCCTCGGTGTCGCGCATCGAAGGTGACACGATCGTGTTCGCGCATCAGCACGCGCCGCTGGCCCAGCGACTCTCCGACCCGCGCAACCTGGACGCGGTGCGTTCCGCGGTCCGCGCGGTGCTCGGGCGGGAGCACGACGTGCGCTGGGAAGCGGGCGGTGCCGCGGCGCGACCTGCGGCGACGCAGCGGGCAAGTGCGGCGGCGAAGCCGCAACGCAGTGCCGCGCAACCCGCGACGCGTGAATCCGGCAACGCGGCCGAGCGCGGCGCGGATGCGCCTGCGCCACCGCGGTTCTCGCGGCCGAGTCAGGCCAAGAACGCCGCGGCGGACCAGGCGGCCGGCGCGCACAAGCCGCGTTCGTTCGGCGGTGACGACGACATCCCGCCGCCCGATTTTCCCGATCTACCGGACGATCCCGGCCCTTTTGATTCAGCGCCGCCCGAGTCGGCGCAGCCCCAGGTCGGCAAGGGAGCGGGTAACGGCGCCGGACGCGCCGCCGACGGGGTGGTACCGGAGACCACGCCGGAGGACGAAGAGGAGATGATCCGGGCCGCGGCCGTCCCGGTGGCGCCGGAGGATCGGCGCGACCCCGACGAGGCTGCCCTCGAATTGCTGAAGAGTGAGCTCGGGGCCACACGGCTGAGTGGTTGACAAGCACCGCCGCCAGCACGTTAAGTTAACCGGAGTTCGCACACCACGGTAGTATGAACGGGTGGCCGTGAGCTCCGGTACGACGAGGTTCTATGGTAAGCCCAGGCGTATGGGCGATCGGAACCTGCGTCCGCCGTCGCATGCCGCGTTTTGTACAGCGTATGCACGACGAACGTCAGGGCCGAAGGAGCAAGCTTGCGTAACCACGCAGGCCCAGAGAGTTGTGCAATTCAATACGGCACGGTCGGTCGCAGGACCGGTCGGCGAGGTTACCCGCGGCTACCCGCATCGCGCGGAGTAGCGGCACAGAGCGCTCGGACGGACGACGTCCGGCCGCCGCACCTTTAAGGAAGGAACACTCCGATATGACCACAGAGGCCTACATTTACGAGGCCATCCGCACTCCGCGCGGCCGCGGCAAGAAGAACGGCTCGCTGCATTCGGTCAAGCCGATCGACTTGACTGTTGGTCTGATCCAGGAGCTGCGCGGCCGCTTCCCGAACCTCGACGAAGACCGGATCTCGGATCTGATCCTCGGCGTCGTCAGCCCCGTCGGTGACCAGGGCATGGATATCGCCCGCACCGCGGTGACCGTGGCGGGCCTGCCCGACACCGTCGGCGGCTTCCAGCTCAACCGGTTCTGTGCCTCCGGCCTCGAGGCCGTCAACCTGGCCGCTCAGAAGGTGCGCTCCGGCTTCGACGACCTGGTGCTGGCCGGTGGCGTCGAGTCCATGTCCCGCGTGGCGATGGGCTCCGACGGCGGCGCGTGGGCACTCGATCCCGCCACCAACTACGACACCTACTTTGTGCCGCAGGGTGTTTCGGCCGACCTGATCGCCACCATCGAGGGCTTCAGCCGCGATGACGTCGACGCCTACGCGGTGCGCTCGCAGGAGCTGGCCGCCAAGGCCACCACCGGCGGCTACTTCGCCAAGTCGGTCGTCCCGGTCAAGGACCAGAACGGCATCGTCGTGCTGGACAAGGACGAGCACATGCGTCCCGGCACCACCGCCGAGGATCTGGCCAAGCTCAACCCGTCCTTCGCCGTGATCGGTGAGATGGGTGGCTTCGACGCGGTCGCGCTGCAGAAGTTCTACTTCGTCGAGAAGATCAACCACGTGCACCACGGTGGCAACAGCTCGGGCATCGTCGACGGTGCCGCGCTGGTGCTGGTCGGCACCGAAGAGGCGGGCAAGGCGTCCGGCCTGACCCCGCGTGCGCGCGTCGTCGCGACCGCGACCAGCGGCGCCGACTCGACCATCATGCTGACCGGCCCCACTCCGGCCGCCAAGAAGGCGCTGGCCAAGGCGGGCCTGACGATCGAGGACATGGACCTCGTCGAGATCAACGAGGCGTTCGCCTCGGTGGTGCTGAAGTTCCAGAAGGACCTGAACGTCCCGGACGAGAAGCTGAACGTCAACGGTGGCGCGATCGCGATGGGCCACCCGCTGGGTGCTACCGGTGCGATGATCACCGGCACCATGGTCGACGAGCTGGAGCGCCGCAACGGCCGCTATGCGCTGATCACCCTGTGCATCGGCGGCGGCATGGGCGTGGCCACCATCATCGAGCGCGTCTAACCCAACCGACAGCTGAGAATCACGGCGGCGTGAGCGTCAGGCCCGGAGGCGGCAGCTTGTGTAACCACGCAGGGCCCGCGAACACCGCCAATTAGACACAGGAGACACAGAGCTGTGACCAGCACCGAAACCAACATGATCGGTTGGGAGCAGGATTCGGACGGCATCGTCACGCTGACGATGGACGACCCGAACCAGGGCGCCAACACGATGAACGAGCTGTACAAGACGTCGATGACCGCGACCGTCGAGAAGCTCGAGGCCGAGAAGGACACCATCACCGGCGTGGTGATCACCTCCGCGAAGAAGACCTTCTTCGCCGGCGGCGACCTCAAGAACATGATGAAGGTCGGCCCGGAAGACGGCCAGGGCGTGATGGAAGAGCTCTTCACCATCAAGGACGCGCTGCGCCGCCTGGAGACCCTCGGCAAGCCGGTCGTCGCCGCCATCAACGGCGCCGCGCTCGGCGGTGGCCTCGAGATCACCCTCGCGACCCACTACCGGATCGCCGCCGACGTGCCGGGCGTGCAGCTCGGCCTGCCCGAGGTCAGCCTCGGCCTGCTGCCCGCCGGTGGCGGTGTCACCCGCACCGTGCGCATGCTCGGCCTGCAGAACGCCCTCATGCAGGTGCTGTTGCAGGGCAACAAGTACCGCCCGGGCAAGGCCAAGGAAATCGGCCTGATCAACGAGGTCGTCGGCTCGGTCGAGGAACTGGTGCCCGCCGCCAAGGCGTGGATCAAGGCCAACCCCGAGGGTGGCGTGCAGCCGTGGGACAAGAAGGGCTACAAGATCCCCGGTGGCACCCCGTCCACCCCGGCCTTCGCGGCGAACCTGCCCGCGTTCCCGGCCAACCTGCGTAAGCAGCTCAAGGGCACCAACATGCCGGCCCCGCGGGCGATCATGTCCGCCGCGGTCGAGGGCGCGCAGGTCGACATCGACAACGCCTCGCTCATCGAGTCGCGCTACTTCGTGCACCTGCTCACCGGCCCGGTCGCGAAGAACATGATCCAGGCGTTCTTCTTCGACCTGCAGTCCATCAACAACGGTGGCTCGCGGCCGAACGATGTGCCCAAGAAGGACATCAAGAAGATCGGCGTGCTCGGCGCGGGCATGATGGGCGCGGGCATCGCCTACGTCTCCGCCAAGGCGGGCTACGACGTCGTGCTCAAGGACGTCACCATCGAGGCGGCCGAGCGCGGCAAGAACTACTCCGAGAAGATCGAGGCCAAGGCCCTCTCGCGGGGCAAGACCACCGAGGAGAAGTCCAAGGCGCTGCTGGCCAAGATCACCCCGTCGGCCGATCCCAAGGATTTCGACGGCGTGGACTTCGTGATCGAGGCCGTCTTCGAGAACACCGAGCTCAAGCACAAGGTGTTCCAGGAGATCGAGGACATCGTCACCCCGGACGCGCTGCTCGGCTCGAACACCTCGACGCTGCCGATCACCGGTCTCGCGGCCGGTGTGAAGCGCCAGGAAGACTTCATCGGCATCCACTTCTTCTCGCCGGTCGACAAGATGCCGCTGGTGGAGATCATCAAGGGCGAGAAGACCTCGCCCGAGGCGCTGGCACGGGTGTTCGACTACACCCTCGCGATCAAGAAGACCCCGATCGTCGTCAACGACAGCCGTGGCTTCTTCACCTCGCGGGTGATCGGCACCTTCGTCAACGAGGCGATCGCCATGCTCACCGAGGGCATCGAGCCCGCGACCATCGAGCAGGCCGGCCTGCAGGCGGGCTACCCGGCCGCGCCGCTGCAGCTGTCGGATGAGCTGAACCTCAAGCTCATGCAGAAGATCGCCAAGGAGACCATCGAGGCCGCCGCGGCGGGCGACACCACGATGGGCAAGAAGAAGCACCCGGCGCAGGACGTCATCGACTACATGGTCGGCGAGGGTCGTCCGGGTCGCCTGGAGAAGGCGGGCTTCTACGAGTACGACGACGACGGCAAGCGCACCGGCCTGTGGCCCGGCCTGCGTGAGCACTTCAAGACCGTGGCTGACTTCGGTGTGCCGCTGCAGGATCTGATCGACCGCATGCTGTTCGCGGAGGCGATCGAGACCCAGAAGTGTTTCGACGAGGGTGTGCTGGAGACCACCGCCGATGCCAACATCGGCTCGATCTTCGGCATCGGCTTCCCGGCCTGGACCGGTGGTGTGCACCAGTTCATCGTTGGTTACCCGGGTGGGCAGGCGGCGTTCGTCGAGCGCGCCGACTACCTCGCCAAGACCTACGGCGATCGCTTCGAGGTTCCGGCCTCGCTGCGCAAGTAGTTACCAACGGCAGAGCGTCACCAACGGCAAAGCCCGCCACCGCGATTCGCGGCGGCGGGCTTTCGCCGTTGTCGGGGCTATTCGGCGGATTCGGGTGTTGTTCACCTGTTGGTACCGCATGGTGGATAGCGTGATGCGCGTGAGACGTGGACTTCCTCGACGTGGGCAAGCACTGTTGGTTGCGACCGTCGCGGTGGCGCTCGGCGTGGCGCCCGCCGCCGCGGCGCCGGACTCGGGCCAGGCGGTCCGGCTGCTCGGCGAGCAGGTGGTGCCCAACGACCTGGTCTTCCACGACACCGCCGTCGGCGGCCTGTCCGGGATCGACTTCGATTCCCGCACCGGCGATTACGTGCTGATCAGCGACGACCGCTCGGAGCGTGATCCGGCCCGGTTCTATACCGCGCGCATCCCGGTGGGCGAAAACGGCATCGGCCCGGTGACATTCACCGGTACGCGGCCGCTGCTGACCGCCGCGGGTGCCACCTACGGCCCGAAGTCGTTGGACCCCGAGGAGATTCGGGTCGATCCGTGGACCGGCGACTACTACTGGACGCAGGAGGGTGAGCGCACCGACACCGTGCTCGCCGACCCCTCGGTCCGCGTCACGCGTCCCGACGGGACCTTCGCGGCCGAGCTGCCGATCCCGGACAACGAACGGATGCGGCCGAATTCGGGTCCGCGGCAGAATCTCGCGCTGGAGGGCGCCACGTTCACCGCGGGCGGTTCGCTATTCGTGACGTCGGTGGAAGGCCCGCTGCTGCAAGACGGCCCGCTGGCGACGACAACGGCGGGCGCGACCTCGCGGCTCACCGTCCAGGCGCGGTCCGGCCAGCTGCTCGCCCAGTACGCGTACCCGATGGAGCCGGTGTTCGCCGAATCCCGTCCGCAGCCCGATCTCGGCATGAACGGGATCGCCTCGATCCTGGCCGTCGACCCGGTCGACCCGTCGAAGATCCTTGTCCTGGAACGCTCTTTCGTCTTCGGCGTCGGTAACAAGATCCGGATCTTCGAGGCCGACCTGAGCGCCGCCACCAACGTGCTCGACGCTCCGCTCGGCGACGCCCGCCCGGTCAGCAAGCGCCTGCTGGTCGACCTGGCCGACGTGGGCCTGCGCAACCTCGACAATGTCGAAGGCATGACCTGGGGCCCGCGCCTGCCCTCCGGCGAGCGCACCTTGATCCTGGTGAGCGACAACAACTTCGCCGACAACCAGATCACCCAAGTCATCGCGCTCGCCGTTCGCTAGGACGCGCCCGCCCGCAGCGGTCGCTCCGGATCTATTCGGTGCGCAGGTCTTCGGTCGCGTCGCGGTACGCGTCGGCGGCACGAATGAAGTAGTCGAACAGCACTTCTCGCTGTTCGGGGGTATAGCTGCCGATGATTTCGCCGATCCGGCGGCGCGCCGGGGCCAGCATTTCGTCGAATTCGGCTGACGTGCCGACCAATTCGACGAGCACTTTGCGCCGGTCGCCGGGCACCGGCACGCGACGCACGTAACCCGCGTCCGCCAGTCGATCGATCAGCCGCGTCGTGGGGCCGGTGGTCAGTCCGCTGCGCGTGCCGAGTTCGCCCGGCGTCATCGGCCCGGTCAACTCCAGGATGTTCAGTGCGTACAGGTCGGTCGCGCCGAGGTCGACGGCCCGCGCACTGGCCTGTCCGTGCAGCATGACCGCGCTCAGATAGCGCCGGTAAACCTCGCTCGCATCCGATCCCATGGGGGTGTTGACACGGCAAGGTTGGTCAGGCGGGTCGCTGGGAAATTGCGTCCTTCCACAACACCAAGCGTCAGAATGTGATGGAGCGAATCTCGTTCCTGATCGCGCCGGAAACAAGGCCCGCGGCGGAGCGCTGAGCGGGGAGAATTATGGGGGAAGGTGGTGATGGAAAAGATCCTGTTCCGAAACTTCTCCCACCGGACGCCGTGCCCGCGCTACGTTGGAGTATGCGCAGACATATCGGACATCGCGCGGGGTTCCGGGTGATGTCCGACCGTCGGCGCGCTTATTGGTTGCCGGTGACGCCGATTCGATATGAGTTCGAGGTGGTCACGTGAATCCACGGACACAGGCGGGGGCGGTCGGCCCGGACTCGACTCCGGCCGACTCGGATACCCAGCGCCACCCGCTCATCGGGATCGCCGACGAGCTGGAGGCGCTTGGCCTGTCGGAAGCGAAGGAGATCGGCCGGGGCGGCTTCGGCGTGGTCTATCGCTGCATCCAACGAGCCCTGGAGCGGGTGGTCGCGGTGAAGGTGCTCTCCTCGGAGATCGAGGTGGAGAGCCGCGAGCGCTTCCTGCGCGAGGAGCAGGCCATGGGCCGGCTGTCCGGCCACCCGAACATCGTCGACATTCTGCAGGTGGACGTGACGTTGAGCGGCCTGCCGTTCATTGTCATGCCGTACTGCACCCGCGGCTCGCTGGAGCAGGTGATCCGCGATCAGGGACCGCTCACCTGGGCCGACTCGTTGCGGGCCGGGGTGAAGCTGGCGGGCGCGATCGAGAGCGCGCATCGCGCCCAGATCCTGCACCGCGACGTGAAACCGGCGAACGTCCTGCTCAGCGGCTACGGCGAGCCGCAGCTGACCGACTTCGGCATCGCCAGGATCCCCGGCGGCTTCCAGACCTCCAGCAGCCTGATCACCGGGTCGCCCGCGTTCACCGCGCCGGAAGTGCTCAAGGGCGACGACCCGACCACCCTCTCCGACGTCTACGGCCTCGGCGCGACGCTGTTCGCGCTGCTCACCGGGCACGCCGCCTTCGAGCGGCAGGCGGGGGAGAAGGTGGTCGCGCAGTTCCTGCGGATCACCACCCAGCCGGTGCCGGACCTGCGCGAGCACGACATCCCGCCGGACGTGGCCGAGGTGATCCAGCAGGCCATGTCCATCGACCCCGACGAACGCCCGCCCTCGGCCTACGAATTCGGGCAACTGCTGCGCGCGGTGCAGCGCGACCACGATCAGATGCCCGACGAGATGGCGCTGCTGGAAACCATCGCCGCGCCCGAACCGATGGCACATCCCACCGAATCCGCGGCGTCGACCAAGTCCAGGCCCGCGGTGACCGCCCGGCGCAGCTGGCCGTTGACGCTGCGTCCGGCGTTGTCCCAGCCCACGGGGGCCAGCGGCTCGGCAATCACCTTGCCGCCGACCGCGGCCACCAAGTTCCGTCCACCGACCCCGGCCCGCGACCCGGTCCCGCGCCCGCGGCTGCTGGACGTCCTGCGCGCGGGCGGTCGGCGCAGGCTCGCCGTGATCCACGCGCCCGCCGGTTTCGGCAAGAGCACCGTGGCCGCGCAGTGGCGGACCGACCTGACCGACCGCGGCATCCCGGTCGCCTGGATCGGCATCGATCGCGACGACGACAACGAGATATGGTTCCTCGCCCACCTCATCCAGGCCATCCGCCGGGTTCGCCCGGACGTGGGTGTCGGCTTGGATCAGGCGCTCGAGGAAAGGCCCGCCGACGCGGGTGCTTTCGTCATCTCCACGCTCATCGACGAAATCCATGCCAGCGGCAGCACGGTGGTGGTGGTCATCGACGACTGGCATCGAGTCGTCGACGCGGGTGCGCACCGGGCGATGGAAGCGTTGCTGGACAACGGATGTCACCATCTGCGCTTCGTGGTGACCAGCCGGGAGCAGTCCGGCCTGCCGACCAGTCGGTTGCGAGTGCACGACGAACTGGTCGAGATCGGTTCCAGCGCACTGCGTTTGACCACGGAGGAGACCAACGAGATCCTGGTGCGCCAGCACGGATTTCCGCTCAGCGACACCCAGGTGGAGCAGATCCACGCCGCCACCGATGGCTGGCCGGCCGCCATCCAACTGGTCAGCCTGTCTCTGCGCGGCAACGCCGACCCGGCGCAGCTGATCGCCACCCTGCCCGAGGGCAATCACGGCATCCGCGAGTACCTCGCCGAAAATGTCTTGGACACACTGGAACCCAAGATGCTCGACTTCCTGATGTCGATCTCGGTGACCGAGCGGGTGTGTGGTTCGCTGGCCGCGGCGCTGTCCGAGGACACGGACGCCGAGCAACTGCTGGAGCAGGCCGAGCAGCGCGAGCTGTTCCTGCGCCGGATCGTGCACGATCCGGAGTGGTTCCGGATGCAGCCGCTGTTCGCCGAGCATCTGCGGGCCCGCCTGGAACGGGCCCAGCCCGGCAGGCTGAAGTCGTTGCACCGCAAGGCAGCCCGCTGGTATGCCGAGCATCAGCTGCTGCGCAAGTCGGTCGATCACGCGCTCGCCGCCACCGACTTCAAGATGGCACTCGACCTGCTCGAGACCGGCGGCATGGACCTGATCGATCGTTCCCGCCTGGCCACGCTGCTCGGCTCGGTCTCCAAACTGCCGATGGCGCAGGTGGCTTCGCGGTCCAAGCTGTTGATGGCGGTGGCCAGGGCCAACGTGAACCTGCAGCAGTCGGGCGCGGCACGCACGGCGCTTGGCAGGCTGTCCAATATCCTCGCGCGCGGTTCGTCCACCGATGAGGAGGTGGGCCAGCAGCGCTGCCAGGCCGCCGTGATCGGCGCCGCCGACCAGATCGCCCGCGACCATACCGACGGCGTGCTCGACCGGGTCGCGGACTGCCTGCAGAAGCCGGACGAGCTGCCCGCCTGGACCGTGTCGACCGCGGCGAACCTGACCTCGTTCGTGCGGCTGTGTGAGTTCGACTTCGACGGCGCCCGGGAGATCCAGGACTGGGCGGCGGAATACCATGCGCGGTCCAAGGATCCGCTCGGCGCGGTGTTCGGGTTGTGCGGGCGCGGTGCCGCCGCCTACGAGCAGCTCGACATCCCCACGGCGACAGCGTGTTTCCAGGAGGCCTGGCAGGTAGCCAAGCAGCGGTCGGGTCCGCGCTCGCACTCGCTGCGGGTGGCTTCGGCGATGCTCGGCGAATTGAACTATCGCCGTGGCGATCTCGACGCGGCCGACCAGTTGCTCGACGAGAGCCATCAGCTGGTCGCCAGGGTCGGCCCGGTGGACTTCCTGATCTCGACGTTCGTCATCGGGGCCAGGGTCAAGGCAGTGCGCGGCGACTTGTTCACGGCCGCCACCCGGCTCGACGAGGGCGCGCGGATCGCGAACGACAACAGGCTGTTCCGCCTCGCCGCGCATATCCGCGCCGAACGGCTGCGCCTCGGGTTACCGCTGGACGACGCGGATGACCAATTCGCAGGCCCCGAATCATCCGCCGCGCCACTGCGTGCGGGTCATCGGATGACCGGTGCCGCCGTGCTCACCGCGGAGGCCGAGGAGGTCGCCGCAATCCGCACTCTGCTGGCCAAGGGCAGGCTCGGCTCCGACGATCGCGCGGTCCGCCGAGCACGCGCCCTGCACGGCCGCATGCTCGACAAAAGCCGCCCCCGAGCCCAATTGGACGCCTCGCTGCTGCTCGCCGAATGTCTCGCCGCCTCGGGCTGGGTCGGCGAGGCCACCGGCCTGCTGCTGCCCGCGGCCGCGACCTGCGCCGGACTGGGCTGGACCAGGCCACTGCTCGACGCGGGTCCGGGCGTGGTCTCCATCCTGCGCGTGCTGCGCGCCGAAATGCCTTCCGCCGCAGCACATACCGGAGACATAGAACTGCCCGCCCTATTCCTGGACGAACTCCTGGACTAGGACGGGCAGCGCCGCGAAAGTTACGGCTGCCACCAGGGGCGCAGGGGCACCGTCCAGTCGCCGTCCGCCGGCAGTTTCACGCCGAGCACCTGGTGCAGCTGAACCACGTTGCGCTGGAAGCCGAGCCGGCAACCCGCCATGTACAGGCCCCACACCTTCGCGGTGCCCTCGCCGACCTCCGCGACGCACGCGTCCCAGTTCTCGACCAGGTTCTTGCACCATTCGTGCAGGGTCAGCGCGTAGTGCTCGCGCAGGTTCTCCTCATGCAGCACCTCGAGCCCGGTGTTCTGGATCTCGGAGATGATCCGGCCGGAGCCGATCAGTTCGCCGTCCGGGAACACGTACCGGTCGATGAAGTCACCGGCCTTGGTGGTCCTGGTGTTGTCCGGGCGGGTGATGCTGTGATTGAGGAACAGGCCGCCGTCGCGCAGCTTGGTCTTCATGAAGTCGAAGTAGTACGGGTAGTTGTGCACACCGATGTGTTCGGTCAACCCGATCGAGGACACCGCGTCGAACTCGCCCTCCGGGATGTCCCGGTAGTCGGAGTGGCGGACCTCGGCGAGCTCGGCGAGGCCCTGCTCGGCGATCTTCTGCTGGGCCCACTCGGCTTGCTCGGCGGACAGCGTCGCGCCGATCACCTTGACGCCGCGCTTGGCCGCGTAGCGGACCATGCCGCCCCAGCCGCAGCCGATGTCGAGCAGCCGGTCGCCTTCCTTCAGCCGCAGCTTCTCGAAGACCAGGCGGTACTTGTTCTCCTGCGCCTGTTCCAGCGTCCAGTCCTCGTCGCCGTAACACGCACAGGTGTAGGTCATCGACGGGCCGAGCACGTACTCGTAGAACTTGTTCGAGACGTCGTAGTGGTGGTGGATCGCCTCGGCGTCGCGAGTCTTGGAGTGCCGCAGGCCTTCCAGCGCGATCCGGCGCCAGCGCGGCAGCGTCTCCTGCGGCGGCGGCGCGATCGGCTTGAGCCGCTCCCAGCCCAGCGAGCGGGCGATGGTGACCAGCGCGAGCGCGGACGGACGGTGGAACTTCAGCCCGTCCATCGCCGCGAGGATGTCGTAGGGATCGCCGGGATGCACGCCGTCGGCGGTCATATCGCCGGAAATGTAGGCGCGCGCCATGCCGAGATCGCCGGGCGCGGTCGCCAGATAGTTAATGCCGCGTGGCGTCTTGATGTCCAGCGCGTACTTCGAGTCTTCCGGACCGGTCGCGCTGCCGTCGTAGGCGGTCAGCCGGATCGGTGCCTCGCCGTCGATCAGCGTCTCGAAGATCTCGGCAATGCTGAGTTTGGCTCCGAGGTCACCTAAGACGTCGGAACGGTCCTTGAATGTCGTCATTTGCGTTGCACCGCCTTCGAATACAAATCCAGCAGCCGCTGGTCCGGGTCGTAGCGTTTCTTCAATTCGGTGTAAATGTTGCCGCCGTACAGCGCCGCGAACTCATCTTTGTCGTAGTAGGAATCGGAGTACAGCGACTTATGTCCGTCGAAGTCGGTCACGGTGCGCTCGATCGCACGGTTGGCCGCTCCTTCCTGCTGTCCGGGCACGGTGGGGACGGCGGACCAGAACCCGACGTTGACATACGTCCGGTTCGGCTCGAGGGGGTACAGCGGCCAGGTGCGCCCGGTCGTCGCGGGCGCGTCGGTGTCGCGCAGCCGCAGCGGGCACAGCCAGATCGGCTCTATCGGAATCTCGCGCAGGAACCATTCGACGAAGTCGGCGGTGCGGTCCACCGGCACCTCGATATCCTGCACCACCCGCTCGCGCGGCGAGTTGCCCTGGCGGGCCTCCAGCTTGTCGGCGATGTTGTATTTGTGATCGAGCGCGATCAGCTTCCAGTAGAAGCTGCTGCGCCGGTAGCGTTTCGGCCAGAACCGGCGGATCTTCGGGTTCTGCGTGCCGAACGCTCGCGAGCACCAGAACCAGTCGGTGTCCCACCGCCACAGGTAATCGTGGATGGTCAGGCGGTCGCGCTTGGGCTGCACGGGAGCGGAGCCTGCGGAGCGACCCGATGGATCGGTGTCGTGCTGAATGGACCGATAGAAGATGTCCATGTCGGTGTAGTCGCTGACCGGGCCCGGCTCGTCGGTCTGGCGGCCGAGGGTCAGGTAGCTCTCGTCGGCGGTGAACACCACGCCGTCGAGGTAGTCGACGCGCTCGCCGTCGTAGACCTTCTCGTCGACGATGGTGGCGAGGGTCCGCTCCAGCTCGCGCAGGTCGTGGAAGCGCAGGTGGCGCAGGGCCACGAACGGCTGCACGGTTTCCAGTTCGATCTTCAGCCGGACCGAATAGCCGAGGGTGCCGTAGGAATTGGGGAAACCGCGGAACAGGTCGGCGTGCTCGTTGTCCGGGGTGGCGGTGATGATCTCGCCCGACCCGGTCAGGATGTCCATCTCCAGCACCGACTCGTGCGGCAGGCCGTTGCGGAACGAGGTCGACTCGATGCCGAGGCCGGTCACCGCGCCGCCCAGCGTGATCGTCTTGAGCTGCGGCACCACGAACGGCGCGAGGCCGTACGGGAGGGTGGCGGCGACCAGGTTCTCGTAGGTGGTCATGCCTGCGACGTCGGCGGTCTTGGCCACCGGATCCACCGCGATCACCTGGGCCAGTCCCGATACATCGAGGCCGGGCGCGGGGTTTTTCGCCCTGGCCCGGAACAAGTTCGAGGTCTTCTTCGCCAGCCGCACATTCGCGTCCCGGGGAATCGCGCGATAACTCGCCAGGAGTCGATCTACCCCAGCTCGATGCGCGGCAAACCCGGATTCGTGCGCGGCCGGAGCGCGTCCGGCCTTCCCCAACAGACTCACTGCCACCCCTCGACGCTAGTACGCACCTGAGTGTGAGACCACCGCGAGGGCAGGGTCTCGGGAGAAATGTCACGCATATGTTGCGAACCGGAATACCGACCGGCTCGGAGAAGTTCGCCACACGACTCGACCGGCATGCGGTGTGGTGGCCGCTACAGGGCAGGATGAAGACCGGTCGATATACCGTACCCGGACAAGGAGCTCATTGTGGGACAGGTCAGCGCCAGTAGTTCGATCACCGTTGCGGCGGACCCGCAGCGCACCCTCGAGGCCATCGCGGACTACGAGACGGTGCGGCCGCGCATTCTGTCGTCGCACTACCACGACTACAAGGTCGTCGAGGGCGGCAAGGGCGCGGGCACCGTGGCCGAGTGGACACTGCAGGCCACCGAGAAGCGCTCGCGCAGCGTGCACGCGGTGGTGGCGGTGTCGGATTCGATTGTCACCGAGCGCGATTCCAACTCCACCATGGTCAACACCTGGACCGTGACGCCGGACGGCGCCGGCGCGCAGGTCACCCTGCGCACCACCTGGCAGGGCGCGGGCGGCGTCGCGGGCATCTTCGAGGGAATCTTCGCGCCGCTCGGCCTGAAGAAGATCCAGGCCGAGGTGCTCGGCAACCTGCAGCGCGAACTCGCCTGACACCCAAGCCATAACGCGAAGCGCAGCCCGACCCCTCGTGTCGGGCTGCGTTGTCGAGCCGGGTGGCTACGCCGCGCCGATGTCGAAGAGGTTGCCCTCCGGGTCGGCCAGCGTTGTCCACTGCGCGCCGTACTCGTCGAAGTCGCCGATCCGCTTGGCGCCCAGGCTGACCGCGCGCTCGACGTGCTGATGCCAGTCCTCGGCGTGGAAGTCGAGGTGGATCACGTTCTTGCCCGGGTTCTTGTCGGGTACCTGGATGAACATCAGCAGCGGCGACAGGCCGGACGCGCTGCCGACGGTGGCGAATCGCGCGGACGCGCCCGCGTCGACCGGCTTGTCCAGCAGCTCCGACCAGAATCCGGCCAGGGTGGCGGCGTCGGCGCAGTCGACGGTGATGTGCGCGAGTGACAGTGTCATGGGGTTCTCCACTTCTCAGAGCAGGCCGATCGGCCAGCAGACTTCGGTTCGGTAGCTGTTCGGGTCGTCGGTGTCGTCGGGGCTGAGCAGGTAGCGCTCCCGGACGGGCTCGGCCAGCGCGGTGTCGTGTTCGGCGACGTAGCTGCCCAGTGCGCCGTAGGTGCGGTCGAAGTCGTCGAAATCCCCCTCGTGCAGCGCGACGGCGAAGCGGCGCGCGGGCAGCTCGATGATCGAGACCCGCTCGGCCGGTGCGATCCGGGCGGCGGCCGGGATCGGCACGTAGGCGACCACCTCGCCGAGGTCGTTCTCGAAGAAGTCCATCGAATAGGTGGCGCCATCGACGCCGTCGGGCTCGATACCCGTCGCGGCCAGCGTCCGGTGCAGCAGCGGGTATGCCGCAGCGCACCACGGGCCGATGTCGTCCCTGCTGACCACCTCGGTAAGCGCCAGCGCGGAAAAGGCGTGGATCGAGCGGTATTCGACGACGATCGGCGCGGACGGGGTGAGCAATGACCGCAATGACGCCACCACCGAGCGGGTCCTGGCCAGCTCGGCCTCCATCCGTTCCAGGTGTGCGCGCAGCGCGGCATCGCGGATGCCGGTGTCGGGGGCGGTCAGCACGGCCTTGATCTCGGGCAGCGGCATGTCGAGCCGGCGCAGGCGCCGGATCAGATGAGCCTGTGCCACTTGGTCGGTCGAGTAGCGCCGATAGCCGGATCCCGTATCGATCTCGATGGGTTCGAGCAGCTCGATGTCGTGGTAGTACCGGAGCGTTTTCACGGTCAGGTACGTCAGCCTGGCGAACTCCCCGATGGAGACGGTCGCTGTCATGCCTTCAGCGAACACCCTCCAGCGGGGGGAGAGTCAATTTCCCGGGAAGGTCAGCCGAGGACGAAGGTCAGCAGCAGGGTGTTCTGGAAGAAGCCGCGCCACCACGAGTAGCCGAACCAGACGCCAGGGGTGATCTCCCTGATCTCGTCGTAGACCTGGGGGGTGGGGGACGGGTCGTAGTTGAGCGCCCAGGTCGGCTTGCCGTCGAGCATCGCTGGCGCGGTGTACACGTAAGCGGGCCAGGCCTCGTAGCCCGCGCCGGTCACCCGGTTGGTCAGCATGCCGCCGTCCGGGCCGGTGTAGAAGGTCTTGCCGATCCAGAACGCGGGCGCGATGCCCTCGATCGCGGGCGGCCTGGTCACCCAGCCGTTCTGCACGCCCATCGGCACGTCGCCGCGCTCGGCGTCCCGGAAGATGGCGTCCTGCTGCTCCGGCGAGCAACGCACGCGCAGCGAGTCGATGGTGGCCGCCCGGTTGTCCGGGTAGAGGACACAGCCGCCGCCGTAATCGGCGGCCGCCGCGGTGACACCGGGATCCGCGGTCGCCGCCGGTGCGGCAATGCCGAGGAAGATGCCGGGAACCCCCAGCGAAAGCACCGCGGTGCTCAGGAAACGCGCCCTCATCGTGCTCATATCGGTACTCCAGAACTCCCGACCTACTTCTCGATGGTAGGTCGATCTTGTGGTGCTGAACCCGGACGTACCCAACCTGTTACCGGCCATGCATCGAAGACATAACGACCGGTCGGGAGCTATATTGCCGAACGGATTTCGCGCGCGCGGGTGCGTCGACCGGTCGAGGCGGGGCGGGGCCACCGCGGCGTCAGGGACTAGGCTGATCAGTGACACTTTCCCCAGAGAGGAATATGCCGTGCAGCCCGGTGGCCAGTTCGACATGCAGCAGTTACTCGCCCAAGCGCAGCAGATGCAACAGGCGGTGATGGAAGCCCAGGCCGAGATCTCCGCGGCCGAGGTGGCAGGCCAGGCCGGTGGCGGGCTGGTCACGGTCACCATCAAGGCCTCCGGTGAGGTCGTCGCGCTGACCATCGATCCCAAGGCGGTCGACCCGGAAGACGTGGAGACGTTGCAGGACTTGGTGATCGGCGCGGTCAACGACGCGATGGCCAACGCGCAGCAGCTGGCGGCCGAGCGGCTCGGCCCGCTCTCGGGTGGGCTCGGTGGCGGCTCGCTGCCCGGGCTGCCGGGCCTCTGAGAGCCACGGGGACATAGCCGTTGTACGAGGGTCCGGTTCAGGATCTGATCGACGAGCTCGGCAAGCTGCCCGGCGTCGGTCCGAAGAGCGCACAGCGCATCGCGTTTCATCTGCTGCAGGTAGAGCCGCCGGAGATCGACCGGTTGCAGGCCGCCCTGCAGAAGGTGCGCGACGGCGTGCAGTTCTGCGTGGTCTGCGGCACCGTCTCCGACGGCGAGAAGTGCCGCATCTGCGCCGACGCGCGCCGCGACCGCACCATGATCTGCGTGGTCGAGGAGCCCAAGGACGTGCAGGCGATCGAGCGCACCCGTGAGTTCCGTGGTCGCTACCACGTGCTCGGCGGCGCGCTCGACCCGCTGAGCGGCATCGGGCCCGACCAGCTGCGGATCCGGGAGTTGCTGGCGCGCATCGGCAATCAAGAGGACGGCATCGATGTCACCGAGGTGATCATCGCGACCGACCCGAACACCGAGGGCGAGGCGACGGCCACCTACCTGGTGCGGATGCTGCGCGATTTCCCCGGCTTGAGCGTGACCAGGCTGGCGTCGGGTCTGCCGATGGGCGGCGATCTGGAATTCGCGGACGAACTCACCCTGGGCCGCGCGCTGTCCGGCCGGCGCGCGCTCTAACTTCGGCGCAGGTCCAGCCCCGAATCTACGGGGGTTGCGGTGTCCAGGCGACGGGTTACTGTGACGGGGATGAGCATCGAATTCATGCTGACAACGCTCGTCATCGTCGCCACTCCCGGCACGGGCGCGCTCTTCACCCTGGCGGCCGGACTTTCCAGGGGGACCAAGGCCAGCGTGATCGCGGCGTTCGGCTGCACCCTCGGCATCATCCCGCACATGGTCGCGGCGATCACCGGCCTGGCCGCGCTGCTCAACGCGAGTGCGGTCGCGTTCCAGACGCTGAAGTATCTCGGTGTCGCGTACCTGATCTACATGGCGTGGAGCACATTCCGGGACAAGGGCGCGCTCACCGTGCCGGCGGACAGCGCGCAGGTCACCCAGTCGGCGCGCAAGGTGATCACCTCGGCGGTGCTGCTCAACATCCTCAACCCGAAGCTGACCATCTTCTTCTTCGCGTTCCTGCCGCAGTTCGTGCCGAACGGCTCACCGAACGCGTTGGCGCGCATGCTCGAACTCAGCGGGATCTTCATGGCCGCGACGTTCGTGGTGTTCGCGGGCTACGGGGTGTGCGCGGCGGCAGTGCGCAACCACGTCATCTCCCGGCCCGCCGTGGTGACCTGGATGCGCCGGGTGTTCGGCGTCTCGTTCATCGCGCTGGCCGGACGCCTGGCCGTGCAGAACCAGTGAGTCAGAGTTCGACGCGCGACCACGGCAGGTTCTGCATGCGGGTGCGGTCGTCGGTGGCCCAGTCCCAGATGACCGCGGACACCGTCGGCGCGTCCAGGACCGTGGTGCCGAAGTGCTTGTCCGGGGAGCCATCTCGGTATTCGAGGGTGAACGCGCCGGTCTTCTCCCGGTAGGTCTGCATGTAGACCTGCTCGTCGCGTTCAACCACCAGGTACGGGTTCGGCGGGGCCAGCTCGGAAACCCATTGATCGGCAAGGGTTTTGGTCAGATAGGGGAATTCGCCCGCGCCGCCGTGGGTGACCGTGGCCGGCACGTGCCCGGCCGGGTCGATCAGCCAGGCCAGCTGCGGATCGTAGATCGCGTAGTCCAGCGGCGTCGCGATCGCGAACAGCAGCTGCCGGACGAAGCCGATCGCGTCGTACGGACTCGGCACCTGGAGTGCGCCGCCGGTCGGGACGCCGCCGACCGGGTGCACGCTGAGGAAGCTGTCGTCCTCCGGAATCTCCGAGTTGGCCTTGTTCAGCTCGGCCGCGATCTGCGCGACCAGGCCCGCCTGGGGGAGGCCCTGCTGGGTACTGAGGTAAGCGTCGACCTCGGAGATCGATGACGCGACACCGGAGGGCAGCAACACGTGGTCATAGCTCACCCGGATAGGGTACGTACGCGGCCGTTCAGGCCAGGCGACGGGCCGTGCCGGGCTCGGCACAGGAACAGCCACCGGCCACGTCGGCGCAGTCGACGACGAAGGTGTGCCTGACGTAGTCGAGATCCACGCAGTCGCCCTCGGTGCATTCGGTGAGCCTGCCCGAGTGGACGATCAGGGTGCCGTGGCAGTGGTCGACGGCGGATTCGCAGGACGAACAATCCGGCGCGCGCATGTGACCTCCTGACGAGATCGGTTCGTTATCTTTGTCTACCACTCCCGTGCCGCACGCGGGGGGACGTCCGCGGCGTGTGTCGGCCGTCGACCGCCGTTTGCGCAGTTCCCGCACCTCGAACGCTGCGCGATTGTGTCGCACACCGCGTCCGCCGTGTGGTGAACTTGCTGCATGGGCATCAAGGTGTCGCTCGAGCACCGGACCATGTACACCTTCGATCGGCCGGTGCAGGTACATCCGCACGTGGTGCGCCTGCGCCCGGCGCCGCATTCGCGCACCAGGATCGATGCCTACTCGATGCGGGTCACCCCGGCCGAGCACTTCTGCAACTGGCAGCAGGACGCGTTCGGCAATTTCCTTGCGCGACTGGTGTTTCCGGAGCCCGCACGGGAGCTGTCGATCACCATCGGGCTGATCGCCGACCTCGAGGTGGTCAACCCGTTCGACTTCTTCATCGAGGACGATGCCGAGCACTATCCGTTCGGCTACAGCGCGGAACTGCTCGCGGATCTGGAGCCGTACCTGCGGCCGGTGGACGAGTCGGGCCCGGGTTCCGGCCCCGGCGATGCGGTCAAGGCCTGGGTACGCGCGCACGACGCGGCGGATCGGCCGCGCACCATCGACTTCCTGGTCGGCCTCAACCAGGCACTGCGCCACGACGTCGGCTACACGATCCGGATGGAAGCCGGGGTGCAGACGCCCGATCACACGCTGCGCGGCGCGCTCGGCTCGTGCCGGGACGCGGCCTGGCTGCTGGTGTCGATCCTGCGTGAACTCGGGCTGGCGGCACGGTTCGTGTCGGGGTATCTGGTGCAGCTGGCCCAGGACGTGCCGTCGTTGGACGGGCCGTCGGGTCCGCCCGCCGACTTCACCGACCTGCACGCCTGGACCGAGGTCTATCTGCCCGGCGCGGGCTGGGTCGGGCTCGATCCCACGTCGGGGCTCTTCGCGGGCGAGGGACACATCCCGTTGGCGGCGACGCCGCATCCGGTGTCCGCCGCGCCGATCACCGGGGCGACCGGGCCGGCCGTCGCCACCATGGAGTTCTCCAATACCGTCCGGCGCTTCCACGAGGATCCTCGGGTCACCTTGCCCTACACCGGATCCCAGTGGGCGCGAATCACCGCGTCGGGTGCCGCGGTGGACGCGCGGATGGCCGCCGAGGACGTGGGGTTGACCGTCGGCGGCGAACCGACGTTCGTCTCCATCGATGACCAGACCGGCGCGGAGTGGACCACCGAGGCAGATGGCGCGCACAAGCGTGCACGGGCGGTCGATCTCGCCGATCGGTTGCGCCGGATCTACGCGCCGACCGGGTTGGTGCAGTATCGGCAGGGCAAGTGGTATCCGGGAGAGCCGTTGCCGCGGTGGGAGATCGCGGTCGCCTGGCGGGTCGATGACGAGCCGACGTGGGCACGGCAGGATCTGCTCGCCGACCCGTGGACGCCGTTCGGGCGTTCGCCGGCCCGGCGCGAAACGACTCCTGAGCTCACCGCGATAGGTCCGCCGGGAGCCATCGAACGGCCAAGTGCCACAATAACTTCAACCGCCGATGGGGCCGCGGTGCAGGCCACGCGATCACCCGAGCCTGCCGGGCAGGCCGCTGTGCTGTCGGACGGCGGTCCGCGATTATCCGAGGCCGCTGAAGCGCCTGCCGCGCAACGCATGTACGCCCCCGTCGAACCCGATGCCGCGCGAGCCTTGATCGCGCACGTGGCGGCGAGCCTCGGGCTGCCGCCGGGACAGGTCCGCCCGGCGTACGAGGATCCGCTGCGCCGGCTTGCCGGGAAAGTCCGTGCCCCCGAAGGCGATCCGGTCGCCCCGAGCGATGATCTCGACCCGGATCGGGACTCGGCGCAGGCACGTAAGGACCTGCTGACCCGATTGGACGCCGAGGTCACCGAACCAACCGCCTACGTGCTCTCGCTGTATCGCCGCGACGACGGCACCGGCTGGGCGAGCGCCGACTGGCGGCTGCGCCGTGGCGTCCGCGCCGACCAGCCCGCCGGGCGAATCGTGTTGACGGAGGGTGATTCCCCGGCCGGGCTGCGGCTGCCACTCGACTCCGTCTCCTGGCACACGCCGACCCAACGCCCCGACCGCGATCCTTTGTTCGCCGGGCCGCTGACCGTCGACCGGGCCGAGCCGCCCGCGGTGGTGCAGCCCGCGGACTGGGAGCCGACAACCGCGCTGGTCGGCGAGGTGCGCCACGGGCGGTTGCACGTATTCCTGCCGCCCATCGAGGAACTCGACCACTTCCTCGACCTGGTGCGCCGGATCGAGGCGGCCGCGGTGGCGGTCGACCGGCCGGTGGTGCTGGAGGGTTACGCCCCGCCCGTCGACGCCAGGCTGCGAACCTTCTCGGTGACACCCGATCCCGGCGTGATCGAGGTCAACGTGCAGCCGACCGTCTCGTTCGCCGAGCAGTCCGAGCTGCTGTCCACCCTGTACGAGCAGGCGCGGCTGGCCAGGCTGAGCACCGAATCGTTCGATGTCGACGGCACGCACAGCGGAACGGGCGGCGGCAACCACATCACCCTCGGTGGTGCCACTCCCGCGCGCTCACCGATGCTGCGCCGCCCCGACCTGCTCGTGTCCATGCTCACCTACTGGCAGCGGCATCCGTCGCTGTCCTACCTGTTCGCCGGACGTTTCGTCGGGCCGACGTCGCAGGCGCCGCGGGTGGACGAGGGACGCGAGGAGGCCCTCTACGAGCTGGAGATCGCGTTCGCCGAAATCGCGCGGCTCGCCAAGCCGAGTCGGCTTGCGCAGGTGGCGGATTCGGCACAGCGCTCGGTGGGTTCGGCGCCGTGGCACATCGATCGCGCTCTGCGGCACCTGCTGACCGATCTCACCGGCAACACGCACCGTGCCGAATTCTGTATCGACAAGCTCTACAGTCCCGAAACCGCCAGGGGCAGGCTCGGATTGGTGGAAATGCGCGGCTTCGAGATGCCGCCGCACTTCCAGATGGCGATGGTGCAGTCGCTGCTGGTTCGCGGGTTGGTCGCCCGATTCTGGTCGGAGCCGTTGCGCGCACCATTGATTCGGCACGGTGCGAATCTGCACGGCCGATATCTGCTGCCGCACTTCGTGCTTGCCGATATCGCCGATATCGCCGCCGACCTGCGCGCGCACGGCGTCGACTTCGACGCCAGCTGGCTCGAGCCGTTCACCGAGTTCCGCTTCCCGCGCATCGGCACGGTGTTGCTCGGCGATGTCGAGATCGAGTTGCGCGGCGCCATCGAACCGTGGCACACCCTCGGCGAGCAGACCACCACGGCGGGCACCGCGCGGTACGTCGACTCCTCGGTGGAGCGCCTGCAGGTGCGGGTGGTCGGCGCGGACCGCGGGCGGTACGTGCTGACCTGCAACGGCATGCCCGTCCCGCTGCTGGCCACCGACAAGGGCGATGTCCAGGTCGCGGGCGTGCGTTACCGGGCGTGGCAGCCGCCGAACTCGCTGCACCCGTCGATCACCGTCGACGTGCCGCTCGTCTTCGACCTGATCGACGCCGAGACCGGGCTGTCGCGCGGCGGCTGCACCTATCACGTGGCGCACCCGGGCGGCATGGCCTACGCCGAGCCTCCGGTCAACGCGGTTGCGGCGCAATCGCGCCGCAACCGGCGCTTCGAGGCGGCGGGACACACCACCGATCGAGTCGACCCAGGGGAGTTACGTGCGAAAATAGCGGCACAATCCACGGACAGCGGCGTCGCGGGCATCCTTGATCTGCGCCGGGCGCGGACCGTTTGGGGATTGGTCAGCGACCGTTAGGCACGTCTGGCAGCGGAAGTGAGGTCGGCGCGGTGACGATGCGCGAGGACGCACTGCGGGAGACAACCGCCGGCTCCACGGTGCGCGAGCAGGTGGCCGAGCAATTCGCGCGCTACCGGACCGGCGGCGTCGAGAGCGCGCCCTACGACGAATGCGGCAGGCCGACCGAGGGCTACTACGACGAACTGGTCGACGGCGACGGCAAGGTGCGCCGGATGTGGTCGGAGCTGTCCGCCGATTTCGTCGAGCTCGGCACCACAGGACTCGGCAGGCTGGACAGTCGGGTGCGCAGGCTGATCGAGGACGACGGCATCACCTACACCGAGGTCACCGGGGCGGGCGAGCAGGCGGTGACCACGCCGTGGCGGCTCGATCCGATCCCGCTGCTGATCTCCGCGGACGACTGGACCCGGCTGGAGACCGGGCTGGTGCAGCGCTCGCGGGTGCTCGACGAGGTGCTCACCGATGTCTACGGCCCGCGCCGCACGCTCACCAGCGGGCTGCTGCCGCCCGAGGTGATCTTCGGCTACCGCGGTTATGTCCGTGCCGCACACGGCATTACGGTGCCCGGTCGGCATCAGCTGTTCCTGCACGGCTGCGATATCAGCCGCTGGAGCGACGGTCAGTTCCGGGTAACCGCCGACTGGGCGCAGGCACCGTCCGGCGCGGGGTACGCGCTGGCCGACCGGCGGGTGGTGTCCACGGCGATCCCGGAGGCGTTCGAGCATTCCAATCCGCGCCCGCTCACCCCGTTCGCCAGGGCGATGCGGTTGATGCTGATCGAGTCGGCGCAGGAGGATGCGGCCGACGATCCGTTCGTCGTGGTGCTGAGTCCGGGCGTGCACTCGGAGACCGCGTTCGATCAGGCCAATCTCGCGTCGATGCTCGGTTTCCCGCTGGTGGAGAGCGCGGATCTGGTGGTGCGCGACGCCGCGCTGTGGATGCGCTCGCTCGGCACGCTGCGCCGGGTCGACGTGGTGCTGCGCCGGGTGGACGCCGAGTTCTCCGATCCGCTCGACCTGCGGCCGGATTCGCGACTCGGCGTGGTCGGGCTGGTCGAGGTGCTGCGCAGGGGCGCGGTCACCGTGGTGAACACGCTGGGCAGTGGACTGCTGGAGAACCCGGCGCTGACCGGGTTCCTGCCGCGGCTGTCCCGGGCGCTGCTCGGGGAGGACCTGATGTTGGAGAGCGCGCCGAGCTATTGGGGGGGTGACGAGAAGGAGCGCGCCCACCTGACGAAGAACCTGCACCGGTTGATCATCCGGTCCGCGGTCGACGGTGCCACTGTCTTCGGTCCCGACCTATCGATCAGGCAGCGCGCCGACCTGCGGGCCGAGATCGAGGCCGGCGGCTGGCAATGGGTCGGCCAGGAACCCGCGCAGTTCTCCGTGGCGCCCGCGGTCGAAGGCTATGGCGGGCTGGCTCCGGCGCCGGTCGGCATGCGGCTGTTCTCGATGGCCAGGCGCAGCGGCTACACCGCGATGGCGGGCGGTCTCGGGCAGTTGCATCAGCGCATATTGCCCGAGCGGGTGGTGATCAAGACTGCCGCCAAGGACATTTGGGTCAGGGCCGCCGCCAGCGCGGTGCCCGCGGTGGCCACCGAGGCGCCGCACGAGGAACGCGAGCGCCGGGCCGCTCCGGTCGTTTCGGCGATCAGTTCGCCGCGCGTGCTCAACGATCTGTTCTGGATGGGTCGATACAGCGAGCGGGCCGAGTCGGCGGCCCGGCTGCTCATCGCCACGCATGCGCGATATCAGGACTATCGCTACCGGCCGTGGCTGGAGGGTGCCGAGGCGGTGCCGGTCTTGATGGCGGCGCTGGCTCGTGCGACCGCCACGGTCGCTCCGGCGGCGGTGTTGTTCGGCGTCGACGACGCGGATAGCGATGCGGCAGAGCAGGATTGCGCAGACGGTGTGCCTGGGGATAGTACGAGAGCTGGTTCGTCGCAGTCGCAGTCGCAGTCGAGCGGACCCGCGAAGACGGTAGCGGCACAGGTCGGTTCGAGTCAGCGACAGTCGCAGTCCATGGGCGCGGATACGCCGGCTTCGGCTGGGGCCGAGTCCGATTCGGCTGAGCGATCGGACGTCGACGCGGCAGGTGCCGGCGACACGGACTCGGGTATCGCCGAGGAAATGAACGTGACCATCCGACCAGGGGTGCTGCAGCGGGCGATCGCCGCCGCCGCGAGTGCCGCCGAGGAACAAGGCGTCCCGGCCCCCGGGGCGGTGTGGATGCCCGCAGTCGCCGGGGCGTCGCACGAAGGCTACGAATACTTGGCGGCGTTGACAATTGACCGTGAGCTGCCCGGGTCGCTGGCGTTCGCGATCGATCGATACGAGAACGCCGCCCGCGCCGTCCGTGATCAGCTCTCCGTCGATACCTGGATGATTCTGAGCGCGGTGGATCGGGCGCTCGCCGAGTACCGAGGCACCGACGGCGACCAGGAGACCGCGCTGTCGGCGGTGCATTCGCTGACCTTGGCGGCGCTGCTGTCGCTGTCCGGGATCGGCGCCGAATCGCTGGTGCGCGACTCCGGTTGGTACGTCATGGATATCGGCAAACGGATCGAGCGCGGGCTGGCACTGACCGCGCTGATGTCGGCGGCGCTGACCCAGACCTACCCGAACGAGGCCGAACGGGTGGTCACCGAGTCGGTGCTGCGGGCCACCGAGTCCCAAGTGAGTTACCTTCGGCAGCACGGTGATTCGGTGCGGATCTCCGCGGTCGCCGGCCTGCTGCTCTTCGATACCGCCAATCCGCGCTCGCTGGCCTACCAGTTGGATCGGCTCGACTCCGACCTTCAGGCACTGCCCGGCGCGTCGGGATCGTCACGGCCGCAACGCTTGCTGGCCGACGCCCAGCGGATGCTGCGTCGCGTCGACCCGGACGATCTCGATGTCACCGACGGCGACGGCAGGCGCACCGAACTGCTCGAGCTGCTGGAGGGTGTGCACCTGCGGCTGCGCAAGCTGTCCGAATCGTTCGAGACGTCGAAACTGTCGCTGCCCGCCGGCTTCCAGCCGCTGTGGGGTAGCACCCGGGTGGTCGGATGAGCGGCCGCAACGGTTCGCCCCGACGCTATCGCGTGGCACACCGCACCACCTACTGCTACTCCGACGAGGTCACCAGTTCCTACGGGCGTGCCTACCTGACCCCGCGCGAATTCCCTGGGCAGCGGCTACTTTCGCACGATATCTCGATCGACCCGGTGCCCTCGGACCAGTCGGTCGGCCCGGATGTGTACGGCAACACCACGTCCTACTTCCATGTGACCGCCGAGCATCGGACCCTGGTGGTCACCGGCGAATCCCTGGTCGAGGTGGATCGTCCGGACCGCGCGCAGGACGGTCCGGCGGGGCGGCCGTGGGAGCTGGCCCGCCCGACCGGCGCGACGGGTCCGCTCGCGGTGGAATTCACCCTCGATCTGCAGCCGCCCGAGATCACCGCCGAGGTCAGGGCGTACGCGGCCGAGTCGCTGACCCCCGGCCGCCCGCTGCTGGCGGCGGTGGCCGAACTCAACACCCGCATCCACACCGACTTCACCTACAAGTCCGGCTCTACCACCGTGTCCACCAAGGTCGCCGACGTGTTCGCGGCCCGGGCCGGGGTCTGCCAGGACTTCGCGCGAATCGGCCTGGCCTGCTTGCGATCACACGGCCTGGCCGGTCGCTACGTATCGGGCTACCTGGCCACCGACCCGCCGCCGGGCAAGGAACGCATGGTCGGCGCCGACGCCACCCATGCCTGGTCGGCCGTGTGGGTGCCCGCCGCCGACGAGCAGGACCGGACCGGCCACTGGATCGACTTCGACCCCACCAACGACCAATTCGGCGACGAACGCTACGTCACCGTGGCGTGGGGCCGTGATTATGCCGACGTGCCGCCGCTGCGCGGCATCATCTATACCGACGCCAAGCAGAGCACAATTACCGTCTCGGTCGATGTCTCTCCGGTGGAGGTGTAACCCGCGTGCGCGATTTCGCCTGCCCCAACTGCGGTCAGCAGTTGGCCTTCGAGAACTCGGTGTGCCTGTCCTGTTCCAGCCCACTGGGTTTCAGCCTCGTCGACATCGCCCTGGTGGTGATCGGTGCGCCGCCGGGCGCCGCGCCGAACGACCCGATGACCGGTGTCGTGGACGCGAGCCGCTTCCGGCTCTGCGATAACCTTCATGTGGCGCAATGCAATTGGCTGGTGGAGGTGCCCGAGTCCGGCTCTGAATCCACGGCGCGGGTCGCGAACGGCAACGGGAAACCGGTGCTGTGCGAGTCCTGCCGGTTCACCAGAACCCGCCCCAACGACCTCGACGCCGCCGGGCTGGCCGCCTTCGCGGAGGCCGAGGCGGCCAAACGCCGCCTGATCGTCGAGCTGACCGAACTCGGCCTGCCCATCGTCGGCCGCGACCGGGATCCCGACCGCGGCCTGGCCTTCGACCTGCTCACCAGTGCCAACGGCAAGGTCATCACCGGCCACAAGAACGGCGTGATCACCCTCGACCTCGCCGAGGCCAACGACCCGCACCGCGAACAACTGCGCATCGAAATGGACGAGCCCTACCGCACCCTGCTCGGCCACTTCCGCCACGAGATCGGCCACTACTACTACATGAGCCTGGTCGCCAGCGACGACGCCGCCCAGCGTTTCCGCGACCTCTTCGGCGACCCCGACGCCGACTACCAGGCGGCACTGAACCGCCACTACTCCGAGGGCGCCCCCGCAGGCTGGGAATCCGCCTACGTCTCCTCCTACGCCACCATGCACGCCTCTGAAGACTGGGCTGAAACCTTCGCCCACTACCTGCATATCCGCGACGCCCTCGACACCGCCGCCGCCTTCGGCATCGCCCCCGCGGGCGCCACCCTGGACCGCCCCCAGATCGGCCGCGCGGGCTTCGACAAGATCATCGATCTCTGGCTCCCCCTCGCCTGGTCCCTCAACATGGTCAACCGTTCCATGGGCCACCCCGACCTCTACCCCTTTGTGCTCCCCGACCCCGTCCTCGACAAGATGCGCCTAGCCCACGATCTCTGCGCGATCCCGCGCTGACCAGGGTATCCGAAAGATGGTGGCGTGATCGACTGCTGTGGACTAACCTCTTAGCTAAGGAGGTGGGTCATGGCGGGCACATCGGCTGAGCAGTTCAACATCCACGAGGCGAAGACGAATCTTTCGCGCATCATCGAGCGGGTCGAACGCGGCGAGGAGATCGTCATCAGTCGTGCCGGTCGGCCGGTCGCCAAAGTGGTCCCGCTCAGTCGCAGCGCGAACCGGACCGGCCGCGGCTCGCTGGGCGGACGGCTGGTCCTCGCCCCCGATTGGGACTCCGACGAGACCAACGCCCAGATCGCCGGCGACTTCGGGATGGTGCCGTGAGGTTGCTGCTCGACACCCACGTGGTGCTGTGGTGGCTCACCGACGATCCGGCGCTCTCCGATGAACTGAAGGAACGGATCACCCACGACCCCGACGTCCTGGTGAGTGCGGCAACGATCTGGGAGGTCGCCATAAAGCAGGCCCTCGGCAAGCTGGACGGGCCCGTCGGCCTGGCGGACTACATCGGGAACGGCGGGTTCATCCCGCTGCCGATCGGCCTCGACCATGCCGCCATTGCCGGTCGGCTGCCACTGATTCATCGGGATCCGTTCGATCGAATGTTGGTGGCGCAGGCGCAATGTGAGGATCTCACGCTGGTCACGCACGATCCCTGGTGTCAGCAGTACGAGGTGGCCATCCTCCCGGTGTGAGGACGCGTCAGGCGTGGGCGGCGTAGATGTGGGCGGAGACCTCGTCGCGCAGGCGGCGGAAGTCGGGGTCGGCGCGCAGGGCGGCGAAGGAGGGGTTGGCCAGGGTGGCTTTGAAAGTGGTTGGCTCGTCGTAGATTATGCGGCCGGGACGGGTGCCCATGACGAGGACTCGGGTGCCGAGGAGTAGCGCCTCGTCGATGCTGTGGGTGACGAAGAGGACGGTCTTCTTGCGGTCGCGCCAGAGGGTGAGTAGTTCGCCTTGCAGCTTTTCGCGGGTCAGGGCGTCCAATGCACCGAAAGGTTCGTCCATCAGGATGATTCGGGGGTCGTTGACGAGGACTCGGGCTATTTGAGCGCGTTGTTGCTGGCCGCCGGAGAGTTCGTAGGGGCGGCGGGCGCCGAGGTGATCCAGGCCGACGAGGGTGAGCATGCGTTCGGCTTCGGCGGTGCGTTGGTTGCGCGGTACGCCACGGACTTTGGGGCCGAACTCGACGTTCTGGCGGACCGACAGCCAGGGGTAGAGGTTGGGTTGCTGGAAGACGACGCCGCGATCGGGGTCCGGTCCGGTGATCGGATGGCCGCCGACCCGCACTGTGCCCTCGGTCGGCGCGAGGAATCCGGCGAGAATATTCAGCAGTGTCGACTTGCCGCAGCCGGAAGGACCTACGACACAGACGAATTCGCCGCCCTCGATGGTCAGATCGGTCGGCGCGAGCACCTGCGTCGGACCGTCGTCACCCGGGTAGCTCTTGCTCACCCCGGAGAGGGTGACCTGGAGCGCATCGTTCACGACTCCGCCTCGCTAGCGCTCGGCTCCGCCGTGCCCGAGGGCGCTGTGCTGATGGTTCCCTCGCTGCGCTCGCTCACGAACTTGCTCCCTTGGCCGCGTCGACGTAAATGCCGGTGCGGTAGTCGGATTCGGTGCCGATAGCGTCGATTCCGCCCTGGCTCAACAGGAATTCGGCCGTCTTGTGCAGGTCGCCGCCGAAGCCGCCGCCCAGATACTTCGCGTCGGACTGCTCGGCCGCGCCGAGGTAGGTGTACCCGGCCAGCTGCGGTCCGACCAGCTTGGGCTCGATGCCGAGCTGCGCGCCGATCGAGACGGCCGCGTCCTCGGGCTTGGTCCGCAGCTGGGTCACCGCGTAGTCCTGCAACTTCGCCCAGACCACCGCGAATCGCGTGTTCTCGTCGAGGAACCGCTTGCTCGCCACCGCCAGATCGAAGGTCGGCGCGCCCGCGGCCGCGGTGTCGGCGCTGGACGTGACGACGTGGCCGCCGGATTCGGCGAGCTTGGACAGCGTCGGATCCCACACCCAGGCGGCATCGATCTGGCCGCCGGTCCAGGCACCGGGAATCGCGTCGGGTGTCATGTTGATCAACTGCACGTCGTTACCGAGACCAGCCTTGCTCAGCGCGGCGAGCAGGCTGTAGTGCGCGGTGCTGCCGAACGGCGTCGCGACACGCTTGCCGCGCAACCCGGCCAGCGAGGTAATCGACTTGTCCTTGGCGATCAGCGATTCCGACTTGCCGATCACGTCGTGGATCCACAGCACCCGCACCGGCAGATTCAGCGGCGCGGACAGCGCCTTGGTCGCCGGGCTCGATCCCATGGTGCCGATGTCGAGGCTGCCCGCGCCGAACGCCTGGACCACGTCGGCACCCGAGGAGAACTGGCTCCACGCGACTTTCGCGTTCGGCAGGCAGGCGGCGAGCAGCCCGCGATCCTTCACGAACAGATCGGCATTGGGGATCGCCTGGAAGCCGATCCGCGCCTGCGTGGTCACGCTGGGATCCGCGGCGAACGGGCAGGCGGCCTGCGCCCCCTCGGCTCCGGTGTCACCGCGGCCGGACTCGACACACCCCGCCGTCGTCGCGACGACGGCCGCCACGGCCAAACCTGCGGCGGCCACCCGGCGTACTGCGGATTTCATACCTTGCCTTTCCACGGAACTGCTTTGGCACCAAGGAATTTGATGACCGAGTCGAGCGCGAGTGCGGCACAGCCGATCACGAGGATGCAGGCGATGGTCAGCGGCGTATTCAGCTGCGTGCCCGAGATATACGCGAGGCCGCCGATGCCGGGGATGCCGTTGTTGAGCTCGGCGGCGACCACGGTGGTCCAGGCGAACGCGGTGGCGATCCGGATGCCGCCGATCACCTCGGGCAGCGTCGCGGGCAGCACCACTCGCGAAATGACCTGGGCGCGACCGGCACCCAGCGAGCGGGCGGCATGGAGATAGTCCTGCTTGACGCCCGTGACCCCGCTCAGCGTGGCCACGGCGATGGGCGGGAACGCGGCAAGGAACAGCAGCCAGATCTTCGACATGTCGCCGATGCCGAACCAGACGATCAGCAGACCAATGTAGCCGAGCGGCGGCAGTGACCGCAGGAAGTTCAGGATCGGCTCGGTGACCAGCCGCACCGGGGTGAGCATGCCCATCACGAAGCCGACCAGCGGGCCGATCACAACGGCGAGGCCGACCCCGGCGCCGATCCGCTGCAGGCTGGCCAGCAGATGCTCCCACAGGTAATAGTTCTGCTCACCGATCACCGTGCGATCGACGCCCGCCGCGATCTGATGCCGAGAATTGGCCCGTACGAACGCATCCCACACCGCGTGCGGCGACGGCAGATACAGCGGATCGACCAGCCCGGTCGCCGTGAGCACCGCCCACAGGCCGAGCACGAGCGCGAGCGCACCGAGGCGCGTCAGCGCCGGGCCGAGCAGGCGGCGACAGCTTTTCGAACGCCGCGGTGCGACGGTGGGCGCGTCCGCACTCACCGTCGGCGCGTCCGGCGTGGTGATCGCGGTCATTCGGCGCTCGGTGGCAGTCCACGCCGATGCAGGCCCACGTCGGACACGGCACTCTCCTCAAAACTCGGCAAATCTCGACGCTATCCGCGCCGAGGGGGCCGAAGGGAGGGTTAGAAACTCCGTGAACTTAATTGATCGTGGACGCGCGAAGAGCCGATCACCCTATTCCGTTGACGCTGCCGTTCATGCCGACGTGCTCGCCGATGTTGCCCGCCAGCCACTGGTTCTGTGCCAATGTCTCGAAAACGCAGATCAGCAACAGCTTTCGACTGCGCCGGCTCACCGAGTACTCGAGATCGGGTGCGGTTTCCGGGCCGCGCAGCGCACTGCTGATGCCTTTGCGCAGGTTCGGTTCCGACAGCAGCCAGAACAATTCCGGCCCGATCAACACCGATTGCCCGCCGGTCTCGTGGAACCAGCGACCGGCGAATTCGATCAACAGGTCGGTGAACGCATCTCCGCTTTCCACCGACTCGGTGAGTTGGCTCAGCGCACCCGATCGGTCCACACTGCTTTGGATCACCGAGGCGAGCCTGCTCGCTACTTCACGAAACTGATCGACGTCCTGGTCCTGCCAGACTGTGAGAGACATACGTTTTCTCCATCGAAGTAGTCGAGCGTGGGTGATTTGGCACCGGGGACGTCGCGGCGTGATTATCGGTGGTTGACCAGCTTTCGGCTGTCGGCATCGAAGGTGTTGAAACGCATGGGGGTGTTCGGACCGGCGGCGAAGGGCCCCGTCGGCTTGGCGACCTCGTGCCCGTTGGTCGGTGAATGTCCGTTGAGCTGCGGCGATGTCACCATTTCCGGCACTTCCTCGGCCGCGGCGAGGTGCTCGACTGCCGCGGCGGCGTGGTCAGCGACCGGTCGTGGGGCGGTGCTGCGCGCCAACAGAATCAGCGTGAGGTGCACGGCGAACAGCAGGGTCAACGGCATTCCGGCGTAGATGATCAACGACACCGGACCGCCGCCGATCTCCCGGGCGTATTCGATATTTCCGGCGACCGATACCAGCGTCGAAAGGACGAATAGCCCTGTCGCATACCACCAGCCCGCACTGCGTTTCGGAAATGACGCGGTGGCGACGATGGCGCCGACGACAAGGCCGTCGATGGCGATCGGCACATTAGACGCCAGGTCGGCTTCCACCAGGTTGCGCACGGCCAGATGGTGCAGTGCGGCAAAAGACATCTCGAACGCCTTGAGCGCGACTACCGACGAAACGATCAGCGAAAGATACAACGGGCGCGGCCGTAGAATGCTGCGCCAGCGAGACCATATCGGTGGACGGCGTGGCATTACCGGCCGCGCCATTGATTCGGCAGGCAACCCCGGCGTGATCGTCGTCATAGCGGGGAGCGTAGCGTGCGGATAGCCCAGCACCCCGGAGCTTATCGGTCGAGTCGCGTTTATCGATCGACAAAGCCGCAACCTGGCATTGTGCTGTCTGGTGCTGGACTAGCTACGCGCGCAAACGTTCACGGCGGAGTTGCTCGACTTCCGGCATCGGCAGCGGAGCCAATTCCGTGACACCGAGCGCCCTGGCCAGCAACAGATCGGCCAGTTCGGGATTGCGGGCCAGCGCGGGACCGTGCATGTAGGTGCCGATCACCGAGCCCTGCACCACGCCTTCGAGACCGTCGCCGACGCCATTGCCGATACCGCGGGTGACCTTGCCGAGTCCGGTCGCGTCGCCGCCGAGTTTGGTGCCGCCACGGTGGTTTTCGAAGCCGGTCAATGCCGCGCTGAGCCCGGCGAGCAGGGGCGCGGTGGTCACCTCGCCGATCGCGCGCTTGGGCTGCGGTGCGGTGGTCACGTCGATCATGCCGACGCCGTCGACGCGCTCACCCGACGACGTCTCGTACCACTGGCCGAGCACCTGGATGGCGGCGCAGATGGCCAGCACCGGAGTGCCATTCGCGGCCGCCTGCTGCAGGCCCGGGTAGCGCTGCAGGTGCCGGGTGGCCAGACGCTGCGCCGAATCCTCCGCGCCGCCAAGGGTATAGATGTCCAGCGAGTCGGGAACCGGGTCGGCCAGCGTGATTTCGACCACCTCGGCGTCGTAGCCGCGCAGCCGCAACCGCTGCCGGAGCACCAGCGCGTTGCCGCCGTCGCCGTAGGTGCCCATCACATCGGGCAGCACCAAACCGATGCGGACGGTCGATTCACTCATCACTTGGCCTCGAGGTCGCGGTTGAGATCCCGGAATGCGGTGTAGTTTGCCAGCACCTCGACATGCCCCGCCGGGCAGGAGGCGATGGCGCGCAACGGATTCGGCACCGTGGTGTGCTCGACACCCGCGTAGGTGAGGCGCACCGCGAGGTCGGTGGCTCGCTCACCGGAGGCGACCACCTGAACGCCCTCGAAGTGCTCGAACCGCACGTCCCACAGCCAGGACAGGTCCTCGCCGTCGGGCACCTGCCCGTTCACCGCGATCACCAGTCCGGCCGAGCTCGGTTCGATCATCGACAGCGCTTCCTGCCAGCCCGCCGGGTTCTTCGCCAGCAGCAGCCGGGCGGCATGCTCGCCCACCTGCACCGTTCGGTAGCGGCCCGCGATCTCGCGCACCGTGCCCGTCGCGGTGACCGCGGCGGCCGGATCGGCACCCAGCGCGATAGCCGCGGCGACCGCCTGCGCGGCGTTGCCGCGGTTGGCCCGGCCGGGCAGGGCGAGTTTCAGCGGGAAACGCTGCGCGTCGGGGCCGACCAAGTCGTCGCCGTCCAGCCACCAATCAGGTTCCGGCCGTTCGAAATCCGCGCCAGTGCTCCGCCAGTGTTGACCTTCCCACAGGATCGGCTCACCACTGCGCGGGCAGCTGGTGGCATCCATCGACCAGCCGCTGCCCGCCGCCACCCACACCACGTTCGGGTGGTCGTAGGCGATGGAGGTCACCAGCACGTCGTCGCAGTTGGCGATCACCACGGCGTCGGGGTGGCGGGCCAGGCCCGCGCGCAGTTTGCGCTCGATCATGTTGATCTCGCCGACCCGGTCCAGCTGGTCGCGGCTCAGATTGAGCAGCACGACCACGGCGGGGTTCAACGCGTCGGTGACGTGCGGCAGGTGCAGCTCGTCCACCTCGATCGCGGCGAGCTCGACACCACGATGGGCGCTGAGCGCGGCCACGATGCCCGCGTCCATGTTGGCGCCGTCGGCCTGGGTGGCGACCTCGCCGAGCGTGCTGAGCGCCGCGGTGGTCATCCTGGTGGTGGTCGACTTGCCGTTGGTGCCGGTCACCAGGACGGTGCGCCGACCGCGGCCGAGCTGGTCCATGATCGTCTTGTCGATCTGCAGCGCGATGAGCCCGCCGATCATCGATCCCTTGCCGCGTCCCGCCTTCTGCGAGGCCCACGACGCTGCCGCCGCGGCCCGCAAGGCGATTCGCCCACGCACCGAAATGTCTGTCACGCTGCGAGTCTATGTTCGACCCGCGGCACCGGCGCGGTCCGGGCCAGTGGCGTAGCCCACCCGGGCGGGGCTAGCCCTGGTACAGCTTGCTGTTGTAGTTGGCGGGGGCGTAGTGGTGTTCGAGTTCCTCGATGGTTTCGGTGACATCGGCCTGGACCTCTTTGACCAGGTGAGCCCAGGACGGCAGGCCGTCGTCGGGCCACTGCTCCGGTTGCCACAGGTTGCTGCGCAGGAACGCCTTCGCGCAGTGGAAATAGACCTGCTCGATGTCGACCTCGACGGCGAGGATCGGGCGATGGCCGCGCACCACCATCTCGTCGAAGTAGGGGGCGTCGCGCATGAGCCTGGCGCGCCCGTTGATCCGCAGCGTCTGGCTGCGGCCCGGAATGACGAAGAGCAGGCCGATGTGCGGGTTGGCGAGGATGTTGAAGTAGCCGTCGGCGCGCCGGTTGCCGGGACGCTCGGGAATCGCGAGGGTCCGGTCGTCGAGGACCCGCACGAAGCCGGCCGGATCGCCCTTCGGCGACGCGTCGCAGTTGCCCGCGGCGTCGCTGGTACTCATGACCAGGAACGGGGTGGCGGCGATCCAGTCGCGATCCCGGGGATGCAGCGAGACCCGCTCCTTGTTCGCGGCGCGGGATCCCACCTCGCCGAGCAGGTTTCGCAGGTCGGCGGGGTCGGTGATCTGATCGATGGGCGCGCGCATACCCGATTCAAGCATCCGAATCGCGTTGGGCAGCGGGAGATCCGTCACATCAGAGCTGGACGTCGAACAGGTTGGGCTGGCCCGCGGCGTAACGATCCGCGTCGATCCGGCGCAGTGGTTCGAGCTCGACCGCCCGGTACAGCGTGAACATCTTGCAGCGTTCGGCATTCGAGCCGTCCACGTCGAGCAGCGCGTTCACCGCCGCGCGCGCCGACTCGTTGGCGCCCTCCATGGTCGCCAGGTCCACGTTGGTACGGACGTAATCGCCTGCCAGGAAAAGGTTTTCGAGCGCGCCGTGCGGTTCCGGCCGGAACTCCCACGAACCTGCGGTATTGATCAGCAGCGGGTCGGCGTCGGCGTTGCGGTGCTGCCCCTCCTGCCAGGATATGCCGGGGTCGAGGTGCCAGGAGTGCAGGTCGGCGTCGCGCAGCACGTCGCCGCGGTCGTTGAGATGCGCCGCGATCTGCGCCCAGACCTCGCGGGCGATCTCGTCGTGCGTGCACTCCTTGGCGGGCTTGCCGTACAGCATGCCCGGTGTGTTCCAGTCGGAGACATCGACCGACAGGCAGTCCTGCACGGTGCCGTCGCCGAAGTCGGTGAATTTGCGGGCCCACACCTGGTTCTGGTTGATCGAGGTGAGTGCCCACGGCGCGTCGATGTAGGCGGTGTGGCCCCGGGAGATATCGGCGGGCCTGCGCAGATAGAACTGGATGCCGTTCATCCAGTCGGAGAAGAGCCGGTCCATCGTGGCCAATTCGGGGCGCACGGCGAGCACGTCGGGCGACCATAGCGCGCGGGCCTGTTCGGCGGGCATGGCGACCACGAAGTAGTCGGCGTCGACGGTGCGCTCCCCGCCGGAGCTGTCCACCACGCGGGCCGCGGCGATCCGGCGATCGCGCACGTCGAGCCCGCGTACCTCGGTGCCGAGCTCGAACCGCACGCCGAGCTCGCGCATCCGCTGCAGCCACGGCTCGATCCAGACGGCGTTGGTCGGTCCGTTCAGCACTCGGTCGAGGCCGCCGTCGTTGCCGATCTCGGCCGGATTGCCGAGGAACTGTTCGCCCATGGTGCCGATGGTGCGGACGCTGGCGACGTCCTCCTTCGCGGCGACCATGATGCTGGTCAGCGTGCGGGAGAGCAGCGCGCGGAACTCGTGCGAGCGGGCATTGCCGCCGACGTAGTCGCGCCAGGAGGTGCGCTCCCACTGACCGAGGCGGCGGGCATCGCAGCTGCTGTTGAACACCAGCAGGCGGTTGGCGAAGTAGATGCCTTCGGTGGCAGGCATATTCAGCGTGGTCGAGATGGTGGCGCCGAGCGTCTCGCGGAAACTGTCCGCCGTGAACCCCGTTCGGGCTCGCGGGCCGAGCGGCAGCCGGAAGTCGTCGCCGTCGCGCCGGGCGAAGCGGGCCTCGGGTACCGCGACCAAGTTGTTCCACACCCCATTTGCGTTGCCCGCGAAGGGGATTCGGCGCATGGTATCCGGCACGTGCTGATAGAAGCCGGGGAAGAAACGGAAACCGTGCTCGCCGGGCAGATCCGGCCTGCCGCCGGAACCGGTGCCGGGCACCGGAATGCTGCGCGCCTTGCCGCCCCACGCCCGTCGCTCGAAAATCGTTACCTGGAAACCGCGTTCGATCAGCTCGTGCGCCGCGGTCAAGCCCGCGACGCCACCTCCGAGTACCGCGACCCGCCTGCCGCCCGGACTACCCGCGGCAGGCCCCGATCTCAGCGCTCCGGCTGTCAGTGCCCCCGCTGTCGCTACCCCCGCCGCAGCCGTTCCGCGAAGCAATGTCCTCCGCGATACGGTCCACCGATTTTCTGCCATGCGCCGCTCTGCTGCCTAGCCTCGGGACCTTTATTACACGTTGTCACTACTGTAAAGCGGCAGGTCCGCACCGGCGTACCCGCCCCGTGCCTGGCCCGAGATGAAGGCTGATTCGGACGGCGGATGTGAGCATAGCGATATCGGCGATCGGATAGGCGAACCTGTGACGACGGTTTCTCGAACCTCTTGGCACACATAAATATCCGTGCCGCCGGCACCGCCCGGTGGTATGGACGAAGCAGGCGGCACGACGGGTTTCACGCGGTGTCAGGCGGCCTTGCGCGCGTTAAGCCTTGACCAGCTCCGGCACACCGGCTGCCGCATCGAGTTCGGCGGCCTGGGTTCGGTCGACCTTCGACCGCTTGCCCGCGGTCGCGGCGAACGCGCCGGCGATCACGATCACACCGCCGATCAACGAGAGCGGTGTCGGGGTCTCGTCGAGGAACGCCCAGGCGGCGGCGATGCCGATGATCGGAACCAGCAGGCTGAACGGCGCGACGACGCCCGCGGGGTAGCGGCTCATCAGATACGTCCACATGCCGCTGCCGACAACGGTCGCGAGCAGCGCGGTGTAGGCGATCGCGGCCAGCGCGGGCCAGCCTGCCGCGGAGAAGGAATCGACGACCGCGTGCAGCCCGGTGACCGGGCCCTCGGTCGCGACGGACAGCAAGAACATCGGCAGTGGCGGGATCACGGCGATCCACAGCGTGAGGTGCATGGTGTTGAGTCCGGGGGATTCGAGGGTGGCTTGCCGCGCACCGATATTGCCGAAGGCCCAGCCGAGCCCGGCGGCCAGCGTCAGCAGCACCGGCAGCAGTGTTGCGTGTTCGAGCCGATCCCAGCCGATCACCGCCATGCCGGCCATCGCCACCGCGATCCCGGCGACCTGCACCGGCCGGATCCGCTCGCGCAGGAACAGCGTGCCGAGCAGCACGGTGAACGGCGCGGACGACTGCAGCACCAGCGAGGCCAGCCCGGTCGGCATGCCCGCGCGCATCGCGGTGAACAGGAACGCGAACTGCAGGATGCCGAAACCGGTGCCATACAACAGGAGCCAGCGCAGTCGAACCTTGGGGCGCGGGACGAACAGCAGCACCGGAACCGCGATGACCGCGAAGCGCAGCGCGGCGAAGAAGAACGGCGGGAAGTGGTCGAGCCCGGCGCGCAGCGCGAGGAAGTTCAGTCCCCAGAGCAGCACAACGGTCAGTCCGAGCAGGCGGTCACGAGCGGTCATGTGGTCAATCGTGCGCGCGACTAACCATCAGGACAATCGAATTAATGTGGACCATTAATGTAGTTTTACTTCATGATCCCAGTCCGTCGTCCGGTATCGGCCCCGCTGCGTCAAAACCGTGATTGACCAGCGGGATGGCCCGCCGATGTCGGTCGAGCGGCTCCGCGTGCTGCGCGAATTCGCCGATCGCGGCACCATCGCCGCCGTCGCCACCGCGCTCTCGATGACCCCATCGGCCGTCTCGCAGCAGCTCAAGGTGCTCGCCAAGGAGGCGGGCGTAGCGCTGCTCGAACCCGACGGCCGCCGCGTCCGGCTGACCGACGCGGGCCGGGCGCTGGTGGTGCGCGCGGACGAGGTGCTCGCCGCGATGGATCGCGCCGTCGCGGAGATGGCCAACTATCGAGGGTCGCCGCGCGGCCGGGTCCGGGTCGCGTTGTTCCCGTCGGCGGGCTCGTTGCTGCTGCCGCTGGTGCTGTCCGCGCTCTCGGACAGCGGCGTCGACCTCGTCGCGAGCGACGTCGATCTGCCACCCGCCGAGGCCACCCGGCTGCTCGCCGACTTCGACGTGGTGCTCACCCATCGCGACGAGCGCGCCGCGCCGATCGCCGACCCGCGCATCGCCGTCCGCCTGCTCATGCGCGAACCCATCGATGTTGTTGTCGCACCGTTCCATCGGCTGGCCGGTCATGCCGCGGTGGCTCCGGAGGAACTGGCCGACGAAACCTGGCTGAGCGTGCGTGGCGGCTACCCGATCGACGACGTGCTCCGCTCGATCGCCACGCTGACCGGTGTGCAGCCGCGAATAGCGCAGCGGCTGAACGACTTCCGGGTGATCGAGGCATTGGTCACGAGTGGTTACGGCGTCGCGCTGATGCCGCGCTACTCGGTGTCGCACCCGGATCTCTCGCTGCTGCGCCTCACCGGTGTTCGCGCCGCCCGCATGTTCGAGCTGGCCACCCGCCCCCGTGCCGAGCGCAGCCCGGCCATCGCCGCGGTGCTTGCCGCGTTCCGCGATGCCGCGGCGAGCGTGGTCGCCGAGTCCGCGCCTAGGGCGACCGCGAAGCGGGAGAGGTGATTTCGTCGTCGCGGTTGTCGGCTTTCCACAGATGGGTCTCGCGATGATCGAGATAGTGTGACGCGAAGGCAATGGTACGGGAGTCGAGGGTAGAGCCTAAGCGGCCGACTGTTGTTGCGTCGTTGGCACCTTCCCACAATTCCTGGGTGTGTCCTGTGAGAGTTCCGCACATGTCGCCACCCTGGTCCGCCAAATAGATTGCTGGACAGGCTTTCAGCGGTGCTGCTCTACGAAAGGACACGCGACAGTAATGCGTGATATCACCGAGTTCACTACTCGCAACGGCGGATTCCGAAGTGTGGTGGTGACCGCGGTCGAGGTCTCCTCCGCGCTCGGCGCGGACGCGGAGTCCACCTGGAAGGGCCTGTTGGCAGGGGAGAGCGGGGTGCGGCTCCTCGATGATCCGGAGGTCGAGAGCAAGCAGCTGCCGATCAATATCGGCGCGAAGTTCAAGACCGACCCGACCGCCGAGCTCGATCGGATCAAGAAGCGGCGCATGTCCTATGTCCAGCAGATGGCCTACGTGATGGGCAAGCGGATCTGGGACACCCTCGGCGCGCCCGAGGTGGACAAGGACCGGCTCGGCATCTCGATCGGCACCGGCGTCGGCGGCGCCGAGGTGATCGTCGACTCGAACGACATCCTGCGCGATCAGGGCTACCGCAAGGTCTCGCCGTTCGCGATCCCGATGGCCATGCCGAACGGCCCGGCCGCGGTGCTCGGGCTCGAGCTCGGCGCGCGGGCGAGCGTGGTTACGCCGGTGTCGGCGTGTTCGTCGGGCTGCGAAGCGTTGGTGCACGCCTGGCGGTCGATCATCCTCGGCGAGGCCGACATCATCGTCGCGGGCGGCGTCGAAGGCCGGATCAATGCCCTTGCGCTGGCCGGCTTTACGAATATGCGCGCGCTGAGCTCGCGGGTGGCCGAACCGGAACGTGCCTCGCGCCCGTTCGACCGTGACCGGGACGGCTTCGTCTTCGGCGAGTCCGCGGCCTTGCTCGTGCTGGAGACCGAAGAACACGCCCTGGCCCGTGGTGCCCGGCCGCTGGCCCGGTTGCTCGGTGCCGGTCTGACCGCCGACGGCTATCACCTGGTCGCGCCGGATCCGGAGGGGCGGGGTAATGCCCGAGCCATGCGCCGCGCGTTGCAGACCGCGGGCGTCGACGGCGCCGAGGTCGACCACGTCAACGCGCACGCCACCGGGACGCCGTTCGGAGATCTGGCCGAGGCCAAGGGCATTGCCGCCGCGATCGGCAAGTATCCGGCGATCTACGCGCCCAAGTCGGCGCTCGGTCATTCGGTGGGCGCGGTCGGCGCGCTGGAGGCGGCGATCTCGGTGCTGAGCCTGCGCGACGGCGTGATACCGCCGACCCTGAACCTGGACAACCAGGATGCCGACATCGATCTCGACATCGTCAGCGGCGCGGCGCGCTACACCGACGTGCGGTACGTGATGAACAATTCGTACGGCTTCGGCGGCCACAATGCGGCGGTGCTGTTCGGAAAGTACTAGAAAAGAGTGCGGCCCCGAGGCGTATGCCTCGGGGCCGCAACATCTTTCGAATATCTAGTGACCCATCGGGCCGGGGTGGCGGTACTGCTGCGCGCCGACGTAACCGAAGTCGTCGGCGACCATCGCGCCCAATTCCAGCAGGGCACGCCGGGTCGGCTTGCTCACCAGTTCCAGGTCGATCTCCGCGCCCTCGGCGAGATGATCGTCGAACGGCACCACCTGGACCGCGCGAGTGCGGTCGAGGAAGAGCTTGCGCAACTGGTCGAGGTCGACCGTGGACGCACCGCGGCGGGAGGCGTTGACCACGACGACGGTGCGCTCGACGAGCTTGCCGTAGCCGTGGTGGTCCAGCCAGTCCAGCGTGGCCGAGGCGCTGCGGGCGCCGTCGATGGCGGGCGAGGTGACCAGCACCAGCGAGCTGGCCATGTCGAGCACGCCGGCCATGGCCGAGTGCATCAGGCCGGTGCCGCAGTCGGTCAGGATGATGTTGTAGAACGACTGCAGGATGCCGATGGCCTTGCGGTAGTCGGCCTCGCTGAACGCCTCGGAGACGGCCGGATCCTGTTCGCTGGCAAGCACTTCCAGTCGGCTAGGCGCCTGCGAGGTGTGTGCGCGCACGTCCGAGTACCTGCTGATGTGCTGGTCTTCGAGCAGATTGCGCACGGTGGAGCGAGTCTGGCGCGGCACCCGGTGGGCGAGCGTGCCGAGGTCGGGATTGGCGTCGATGGCGATGACGCGGTCACCGCGCAGCGACGCGAAGGTGGAGCCGAGGCCGACCGTGGTGGTGGTCTTGCCGACACCGCCCTTGAGCGACAGGATCGCGATCCGATAGTCGCCGCGCACCGGCTGATTCACCCGGTCGACGAGGTCGCGGTAGACGACATCGGCCGCGGACTCGCCGGGGTTGAGCACGCCGCCGGTGGCCTTGTGCACCGCCCGCCGCCAACCGCTGCGCGGCGCGCGACGGGCGCGCTTGAGCAGGTTCAGGTCGTTGACCGAGTGGCCCGGCTGGCCCGGCGCGGGCACATGCTGCGGCTGGAACGGCTGCGCGGGCTGATGCGGATTCGGTCCGCCCGGCCAGTTCGGCGGTGGCACCTGTCCCATCGGCGGGCCCTGCGGCGGCTGCTGCCCCAGCTGGGCGGGCGGCGGCTGGTACGCGGGTGGCGGCGGTGGCTGGTGGGTCACCGGCGGTGGCGGCGGCGCCCAGCTGTAGATCGGTCCGGCAGGCTGATCGGCTTGCGGCGCACCGGCTTCGGAATGTTCCTGCGGTACCCGGCGGACCAGGCCGTCGGGGCCGATCTCCTGCCGGTACTCGCCGTAGCTCTGGTTCTGCTGCGGTTCCGGCGCGATCTGGTGGCTGCCGCTGTGCGCGTTCACCGGCTGGTACTGGCCGGTCTGGTACGGCTCATATGCGCCGGGTGGCGCGAACGGCCCGGCGTTGGCCGGCGGGTAGCCACCGTACTGCTCGGCGGGCGCGGGCGGCGCGAAACCTTCGGGTGCGCCGTAGGGCTGCGGCGGCATCGCCGCGTGCGGGTAGGACACGGTCTGGTCGGTCGAGCCGCTGAAGTCGGGCTCGACCGGTTCCTGATCCGGCTGGTCCGGCTTTTCGGTCGTCTCGGAGTCCGTCACTTCCACGCCGCCGGGCTGCTCTGCCGACGAATCGGCGGCTTGCTCCGACTCGGTGCCGTCGGCCGTGTCCACCGATTGGCTCTGCAGCCAGGGCGGTGAGGTCGGGTTGTGGTCGTTTGTTGTCACAGTTCCCCCATCTGCTCGGTACTACGAGCAGAGAGCTCGGCGCTTGAGTGCGAAACCAACGCTAGCACGGGGTTCGCGGGCTCGCGTCGCGGTATGAACAGCAGACGCGCCCGGATGACACGCCGCCGATAACTGGTCTCCGACAGCAAGATCGAGAGCCGGACGCGAGGTCGAATATTCGACCTGCGCGCCCGGCTCTACCGTACTCGACCTGCGCTATCAGCGTGCTCGGTTGGCCGAGGAGACCAGTGCACCCGCCGCCGCGCGAATGCGGTCAGTGTGCGCGGTTCACCGCGGAGACCACCGCGCGCAGTGACGCAGTGGTGATGGAGGTGGCGATGCCGACGCCCCACACCACCTTGTCGCCGATCGCGCACTCCACGTACGCGGCGGCCTGCGCGTCGTCGCCCGCGGACATGGCGTGCTCGGAGTAGTCCAGCACCCGCACGTCGAAACCGACCGCGGCGATCGCGTCGATGAACGCGGCGAGCGGGCCGTTGCCGGTGCCGGTGATCTCCTGCTCGACCCCGTCGACCTTCACCACAACGGCAATCGTGTCGGTGCCGCCGTCGGTCTCGGACGCGGTGACCTTCTGCCGGATCCGCTCCAGCGGCCGGATCGGGCTCAGGTACTCGTCGGCGAAGACGTCCCACATCTCCTTCGGGGTGACCTCGCCGCCCTCGCCGTCGGTGATCCGCTGCACCGCCTGGGAGAACTCGATCTGCAGCCTGCGCGGCAGCGCCAGCCCGTGATCGGTCTTCATGATGTAGGCCACGCCGCCCTTGCCGGACTGCGAGTTGACCCGGATGACGGCCTCGTAGGTGCGGCCGACGTCCTTGGGATCGATCGGCAGATACGGCACCGCCCAGGTCATGTCGTCCACGTCGGCGTCCGCGTCGTCGGCCGCGACCTTCATCGCGTCCAGGCCCTTGTTGATGGCGTCCTGGTGGCTGCCGGAGAACGCGGTGTAGACCAGGTCGCCGCCGTACGGGTGGCGCTCGGCGACGGCCAGCTGGTTGCAGTACTCGACGGTGCGGCGGATCTCGTCGATGTCGGAGAAGTTGATCTGCGGGTCGACGCCGCGGGAGAACAGGTTCATGCCCAGGGTGACCAGGCAGACGTTGCCGGTGCGCTCGCCGTTGCCGAACAGGCAGCCCTCGATCCGGTCCGCGCCCGCCTGGTAGCCCAGCTCGGCGGCGGCCACGGCGGTGCCGCGATCGTTGTGCGGGTGCAGCGACAGCACGATCGAGTCGCGGCGGGCCAGGTTGCGGCTCATCCACTCGATCGAGTCGGCGTAGACGTTCGGCGTCGCCATCTCGACGGTGGCGGGCAGGTTGATGATCAGCGGCTTGGCCGGGGTCGGCGCGATGATCTCGGAGACCGCGTCGCACACCTCTTTGGCGTATTCCAGCTCGGTGCCGGTGTAGGACTCGGGGCTGTATTCATAGCGCCAGTTGGTGTCGGGGTAGCGCTGCTCGATCTGCAGGCACAGCGTCGCGGCGTCGGTGGCGATCTTCTTGACCGCCGCGCGATCGGCGCGGAACACCACCTTGCGCTGCAGGATCGAGGTGGAGTTGTAGAAGTGCACGATCACGTTCTGCGCGCCGGCGCAGGCCTCGAAGGTGCGCTCGATCAGCTCGGCTCGACACTGGGTCAGCACCTGGATGGAGACGTCGTCGGGGATCGCGCCGTCCTCGATGATCTCGCGGACGAAGTCGAAGTCGGTCTGGCTGGCCGACGGGAAGCCGACCTCGATCTCCTTGTAGCCCATCCGCACCAGCAGGTCGAACATCCGGCGCTTGCGGGCCGGGCTCATCGGATCGATCAGTGCCTGGTTGCCGTCGCGCAGGTCGACCGCGCACCAGCCGGGCGCGACATCGATGATCTTGTCCGGCCAGGTGCGGTCGGGCACGGTGACCGGCTCGACCTCCTCGGCGAAGGGCCGGTACCGGAAGGTCGGCATCGAGGAGTTCTTCTGCGCGTTCCAACCGGCCTGGTCGGCGGGGGCGGGCTTGGACGGCGGCGTGATGGTGCGCGAGCCGGAGACGAAGGCGTCAGCAGGGGACATGGCGATTACTCCGAGGGTGTGGTGTTTCCCAAAGGGTGGGTCGACCGGCGCGGCGAAACCCCGCGACGGGAGCCGGTCCGATCAGACCCCGTCGCGGCGGCTGAGAAGAAGTGCCCGCTGCATGATGTCGGCGAGTTTACCGTGTGGCAATACACCTTGGAACCCCGGTCCCGTCGTCCGTTCAACGGACAGTGCCGATAGCGTTCGCACGGAGCAAACGCTTGTACGGACTGCTTTGGGTCCGACGGGACGTCGAACGGATTTTGGATGACTTGGCTGGAACAGCTCGCGGTCTTCGGTGCGGGCATCGCCGCGGGCGGCATCAACACCATCGTGGGTTCGGGCACCCTGATCACCTTCCCGGTGCTGCTCGCCTTCGGGCTGCCGCCGGTGACGGCGAACGTGTCCAACACGATCGGCTTGGTGCCCGGCGCGATCAGCGGCGTGCACGGCTATCGGCGGGAACTCGCCGGACAGCGCGAACGATTGCTGCGCGTCGGCACCGCGTCGCTGCTCGGCGGCATCACCGGCGCGGTATTGCTGCTCACCCTGCCCGCGACCGCGTTCAAGGCGATCGTGCCGGTGCTGATCATCGCGGCGCTGGTGCTCGTTGTCGTGCAGCCGCGGCTGTCGCGGTGGGTCAAGCGGCGGCGCGAGGACGGTGACAGTCCCGCGCCCGTGCACGGCGGCCCGATCCTGTTCGTGGCGATCTTCGCGACCGGTGTCTACGGCGGCTACTTCGGCGCGGCGCAGGGTGTGCTGCTGATGGGGCTGCTCGGGGTGTTCGTGCACGAGGACATGCAGCGCCTCAACGGCATCAAGAACGTGCTCGCGATGCTGGTGAACGGGGTCGCCGCGCTGATCTTCATGGTGATCGCCGACGTCGACTGGCGGGCGGTGCTGTTGATCGCGCTCGGCTCCATCATCGGCGGGCAACTCGGTGCGAAGATGGGCAGGCGGATGCCGCCGACCGCGTTGCGCGCGGTCATCGTGGTGGTCGGCCTCATCGCCGTGGTTCGACTGTTGATGTCCTAGGAGGTGGCGGTGACGGTGACGAACCGCGGCGCCGCGCTGTGGCCGGTTCCGGCGTAGTGGTGCCCTCGGGGGCGCCGCGCACGGAGAACTCAGGGTGCAAGTCATCCCTGTGGCGGACGACGGCCGTGCCGTTGCGGCACAAGATGTTCGATATGCGTGGGTGGAGGATTGTCGTCGGTGTGCTGGCGGCGACATTGGTATTGAGTGGTTGTGGCACGCCGAAGAAGCATGAACAGGCCGTGGCCGACCTGGTCACCCAGGCCGATGCCGCGCCGACCCCGCGGCTGGATTGGGCGCCGTGCCAGGAGAAATCCCTGAGCAAGCTGCAGTGCGCGACGGCGACGGTACCGGTCGACTACGCGCACCCGGACGGTCCGACGCTCGGGCTCGCGCTGGTCCGGCAGCCCGCGACCGATCAGTCGCGCCGCATCGGCACCCTCTTCTCCCCGGCGGGTGGACCCGGCGCCTCGGGCATTCATTGGGCGAGCGGCGGCGAGATGTTCCCCGGCGAGATCGCCCGTCGCTTCGACGTGGTGACCTTCGATCAGCGCGGCGTCGGGCGCAGCTCGCAGGTGCGCTGCTTCGCCGATGCCGATGCGGAGCAACGATTTTGGTCCGCGGTGCGGATTCCGCCGGTGAATGCCGAACAGGAGGCCGCGCAGGCGCGCCTCAGCCGCGATCTTTCGGCGGGCTGCGCGGCGAACAGCGCGGCGCTGCTGCCGCATCTGACCACCGTCGACGCCGCCCGCGACCTGGATCTGCTGCGCCGCGCCGTCGGTGACAAGCGGCTGACCTACGAAGGTGGTTCGTACGCAAGCTATCTCGGCGAGGTGTACGGGGCGGTCTTCGGCGATCGCGTGCGCGCGCTGAACCTGAGCTCGATGATCGACCCGGACGCCTACACCTCCGACACCCGCGCCGAGGTCGCCGCCGCGGCGACGGGCACCGACGAGGTGCTGTCGGAATTCTTCCGGCTGTGCGCCCAGGCGGGTCAGCCACGCTGCGCCTTCGCGAGCCAGGGCAAGCCGTCGGCGGATCCGATCGGGCAGATTCGTAGCGACCAAAAGGCAAGCGGCGGTGACGATTTACGCGCCCGCGACACCGCATTGCTCGACCGGCTCCGGCAAGGGCCGGTGCTGGTCGGCGAAGGGGAGCGCGCCCGGTCGATCAGCTATACCGACGTCATCGCGCCGCACACGCTGATGCTGTACGACCCCAAGGACTGGCCCGCACTGGCTCAACTGCTCGCCGAAGTCGAGCGCGGCCCCGCGGGCAACCCCGATGCCGTGCGCGCCATCCTCGACGCGAACGCGGTGCCGCCCGGCTTCCTCGAGTCGTTCAACGCAATCTCTTGCGCGGACAACACTTTTCCGCGCGAGCCGGAGCAATGGCCCGCGATAGCAAAGGAATTGAGCGCCGACGGTCCTGTCTTCAGTGCGTTCTGGTTGTACCTTCGGCAGGCGTGCGCCTCGTGGCCGTCGCCGCAGGGCGGCTACCCGCAGCGCTACGCCGGTCCGTGGATCCTGCGTTCGGACGTGCCCGCGCTGCTGTTCAACAATCGCTTCGATCCGGCCACGCCGCTGACCGCGGCGCGCAAGGCGCAGCAGGCATTGGTCAACGCGCGACTCGTCGTCGTCGAGGGCGGCTACGGGCACGACATCACCGGCGACTGCACCCGCCGCTTGCGGGAGCGCTACCTCATCGACCAGCAGCTGCCCGCGCCCGGCGCGACCTGCAAAGCCGATCGGGCACCGTTCGCGGACTGAGCGGCCGACCCCTGTCGTCCACCTGCCGCGGGCGCCGGCGTGGTCTGTTCGTCACGCTGCCGTTCCCGCCGCTCGCCGCCGGCGGGCCGCCGTCGGCCGGGACAATGGAAGGGAGACAACGGATGACGGTCAGGCAACGACTGTTCAGCTAGGCGGAATACCGGTAATCTGCGCTCGGCCATGCGTGATGAGGGAGGTGGCTGGGTGCGCAGACGCGCCTTCTTCAAAGCGGCGGGTACGGCCGCGCTGTTCGGTGCTGCCGCGGGAACGTTGCGGGCGGCCGGACCGGCGTCGGCGGATCCGGTGTGGAACCTGCTGTTCCAGTCGTGGGTGCCGGAAATCTTCGCCCCCCTACCCGACCCACCCGAGCACACGCCCGCGATCGTGATCGGCTCCGGTTTCGGCGCCGCGGTCACCGCGTTGCGGCTGGCCGAGGCGGGTATCGCCAATACGGTGCTCGAGCGCGGGTCGCGCTGGCCCAACGATCCATGGCGGGAGATCTTCACCGGCGACGACCTGCCGGACGGTCGCGGCTTCTGGCATCGCACCAACTTCACCGGCGTCAGCAAGGTGCCGATGACGTTCGCCAGCTTCGGTGGCGTCCTCGACTGCACCAACTATCCCGGCATCGATGTGTGGCGCGCGGCCGCGGTCGGCGGTGGATCGGTGATCTTCACCGGCGCGATGGTCGCCCCCGAGCGCCGCTTCTTCGACCACCTCTTCGGCGGCACGGTCGAGTACGGCGAGCTGGACCGCGTCTACTACCCGCGGGTGCGGGAGATGCTGCGGCTGAGCTCGATGCCGGGCGACATCTACGGCGCTAAGCCGTTCGCGCACTCCAGGGCCTGGGACGACCAGGTGCGCAAGGCCGGCTACCAGCCGATGCCCAACGACTCGATCTTCAACTGGGACATCCTGCGCGCCGAGCTGAACGGCGGCAGCCGGGCGTCGGCCACCGCCGCCCGCAGCAACCTCGGCAACTCCAACGGCGCCAAGTTCGACCTCAATCAGAACTATCTGAAGTACGCCGAGGGCACCGGCCGGTCCGGGATCTTCCCCGGCCACCAGGTGGAGTCCATCGCCCAGGAGCCGGGCGGGCGGTTCTCGGTCCGGGTGACCAAGCTGGCCCCGACCGGCGAGGTGCTCGGCACCCGCACCCTCACCTGCGATCAGCTCTTCCTCGGCGCGGGCTCGGTCGGCACCTCGGAGCTGCTGGTGCGCGCGCAGGCGACCGGGGCACTGCCCAACCTCAACGAGCACGTCGGCGACGGCTGGGGGACCAACGGCGACGTGGTGCTCGGCCGTGGCGCGAGCGCCCTGGCCGGGTTCGGCCAAGGTGTGCCGAGCGCGAGCCGGATCTTCGACGAGTCGGGGCCGCCGCTCAGCCTGGAAAGCTGGTACATCCCCGGCATTCCGTTCGAGACGGGCGCGCTCGCCTCGCTCGGCATGGTCCTCGACCCGGCCCGCGCGCGGTTCGGCTACGACGCGGCCGCGAACCGGGTCGGCCTGTCGTGGCCGAGCCAGAACCGGGACGACATGGTGGCCGCGGCCCGCGCGGTCGATCACCGGATCGCGGAACGGGCCGACGCGGTGCTCGAATACGGCGCTCTCGGCTATGACGCGAACGCGTTGTTCACCGCGCATCCGCTGGGCGGCGCGGTGCTCGGCAAGGCGACCGACGGCTACGGCCGGGTGCACGGGCACCCCGGCCTGTATGTGATGGACGGCGCGGCCATTCCGGGCAGCACCGGCACGGTCAATCCGTCGCTCACCATCGCCGCGCTCGCGGAGCGCAATATCGAGGCCATCATCCGCTCCGGAAAGTAGCGTTCGGGCCGAAGCGCGGTCGTGCCGACTAGTGTCGGCACGACCGTTCGGCGTTGAAGGGACATCCAGTGACAGCTGCGCGTACCACTCCGGTCAGCGAGGAACTTCCGGAGGGCGATTACCCGCGTAAGCCGCCCGCGCTATGGACCGACTTCTTCATGCTGGCGCTGGCCATCGTGTCGGTGGCGCTGGTCGTCTGGATCACCTTCTTCGACGTGTCCGCGCGCACCCATCACACGATCGTGATCGTCGACTGGACGATATGTGGCGTGTTCGCCGTCGAGTTCCTGTGGCGCTGGCGCCGGGCGGGCTGGCCGTGGACGTTCCCGTTCGTCTACTGGTACGAGGTCCTCGGCATGATCCCGGTGACCAGACCGTTCTTCCGCGGCTTCCGGCTGCTGCGGATCGTGGTGATCGCGGTCCGGCTGGGTCGCGTCGCCGACCGCGTGTTCGGCGACCGGATCACCGCCGCGGTGGTCAACCGGTTCGTCATGACCATCGTGGACACGATCAAGCGGCCGATGACCATCGCGGTGATGGACGAGGTCGCGTCGGTGATGCGCACCGGCCACTACACCCGCAATATCGCGGCGGCGCTACAGGAGAACCGCGCCGAGATGGACGAGATGATCCTGGAGCTGATCAAGAAGGACCCGCAGGCGGGTCGGGTGCGCTACATCCCGTTTCACGACGACATCATCCGGCTGATCGCCGACACCACATTCCGGATCCTGTTCCAGGTGCTGGAGGATCCGCGCACCGACGAGCTGGTCTCGGATGTGTTGCGGGAGAACATCGATCAGATCCGGCACGCGGTGCGCAACGATGTCCGGGTGCCACCGTCCGCGTACGGCCCGACGCCGGCCGAACACAGCGTGCGTCATCACCTCAGCCGGATACCCCGTGCCTGATCTCGTCCCGTGGCTGGGCGAATCGGACTGTCTCCCAGATGATCAGCACGCCGAGCACGGCGCACAGCAGGGCGAGTGCGGCCAGTGCGGGCAGCGCGGCGGCCAGCGGGATCAGCGCGAGCAGCACCACGACCGTGATCACCCGCGGCCCGCTGATCGATCCTGTCGCATAGTGTTTCGCACCGACCAGCGCGATCAGATACAGCACAACTCCGCCGTACAACGCGAACAACGGAATTCCGTACAGCGCGTCTTTCAACGTGTGATGTGAAGCGTCCCCGACGTAGTAGAGGACTTTTTTCAATCCCAATGAGAGCCCGATGATTCCGGCGATCATCGGAAAATGCCAAAAAGTGTACGCGCCTCGGGCGATCTTGATCTGCCGCGCGCCGTCGGCATGCTTCAGCTCGTGTTCGATCGACAGCGCGGCGACATCGAAATACGTCCACCACAGCAGTCCGGATACCGCGAGGCCGAGCAGCGCACCCACCGCGATCGGCCAGGAGACGGGCAGCCCCGCGACGCCGATACCGATCGAAACGATCGATTCCCCGAGCGCCACAATGATGATCAGGCCATATCTTTCGGCGAAATGGGTCGCCGAATTCAACCGCCAGTCGGTGCCGGCAACCAGGGTCCACAGATAGTCGCCCGCGATCGCGGCGATCCACAACCCGATCTGCACCGCGCCGGAGGTCATCGCCGCGATCACCAGCAGGGTGGTGCCGATGGTGATCGAGCCGAGCGACCAGCGCAGCACCTGGCCGCGCAGCTGAGCGTCCTCGCTGCTGGCCAGCCAGAACACGCCGAGGTGGACAAGTCGCACAATCAGATACGCGATCGCGAAGACCAGCGGGCCGTACCAGCCGCCGGGCAGATCGTGGAACGCCTCCGGTATGGCGAGTGCGGCGAGGAACGCGCCACCCATCGCGATGAACATCGCCACTCTGGCGAAGCCCTCGTCGGCGCGGACCACGTTGCCGAGCCAGGAGTAGGCGATCCACAACCACCACATCAGGGCGAGGACGAGGAACGCGCGCAGCATGTTCTTCGCGCTCGTCTCCTCCGCCGCCAGGTCGGTGACCATGGTGAACGCGAAGACGAGCACCAGGTCGAAGAAGAGCTCGAGCTGCGTCACCGACGCGCCTTCGGCCACCGGCGTCAGCCGAACCCGTTTGGAACCGATCATGGTGCACATCGTCGCACCCCGATCGGGCCTGCGCGTGTTTGCTCGGCTGCGCGTCGCCCGATTTCGCTATGAACGTGCGCCTGCCGTTTGTTATTCGTTATAGCTATACGGCTTGATGGTTTCCGGCTCCGGAAACGTCTCGGCGAACTCGATGAAATTCTGCACCGCGATCTCGTACTGCTTGCGCACGGTGCGCTTGAGTAGCAGCCCGGGCACCGGGATGGGTAGGTAGTCCTCCGCGTGGAACCAGACGTCGGTGCCGTCCGCACCGCCGGTGACCTCGAACCAGCCGCCGCCCTTCGCGCTCCGGGTACTGTCGGTGACCTGCCACGATGACCGGTTGTCGGTCCAATCGTATTCCAGCACTTGCATATCCGAACTGCCGAGCAGTTCGGTCTTGACGAAAACCCGGATCGGCCGTCCCGCGTCATCACGGGTGGCGACTCGGGCATCGCGATATCCCGGCGACCATTCCGGGAGCATTTCGACAGCGGCCAGCGCATCCATCACTTGCGCGGAATCGGCGTCGACGACGAATCGAATATCGGTTCTCGTGCGCATGTAAAACCTTCCGACCCCCGATGGACAACTGCGCCCGATTCTCTCTATCGGTTATCTGTTCCGTCAACCTCGTCGCCGAGGCCGATAGTCCATGGGCGCTGCCGACATGGCCTTATGTGTCCAAAAGTGGACATCGGAAGTAGCTGAACAAGTTCCGCGCGGAAGATTTGTGACAGTCTCGGCGTCAGGTGGCCGGCTCGACTATCGCGTCGGGGCCGGGAAACACGAGTGACTCGCGCCCGTCGGCGTAACGCACGAGGTAGGGCGGTGTGCCTTCCGGCCCGCGCACTTCGATGATCTCCCCGTGGCGATCGCCCTGCCCCACAACGTGCCCATGTACGTGCAGCCGGTCTCCGACATTCGCCATCATCAACTCATTATCGAATATCGGTGACGCGGGTCACAAGGATTCGGCGATGGATACCGCCCGGTTTTCAGGCGCCGACGACCCGATCGACGGCGGCCTCGATCAGCTCCTGACTCTGTTCCTCGGTGAACACGCCGGGCAGTGTGAGGCGGTCGACGATCAGCCAGTTCAATGCCAAATAGAGCAGCTGCACGGACTTTTCGTCGCCGGGCAGTCCGGCGTCGAGGTGGTTGCGCACGTTGAACTCCATGTCCGCGCGCACCCGCTCGGTCAGCACGGCGCGCAGTTCCGGTCGCCGAGTCGCCTCGAGGCGCAGCTCCAGCAGCGCTAGGTAGCCGGTGCGGAACGCCTCGATGCGCTCGACGATTTCTTTCATCAGCTTCGTGACGTGCGCGCGGGTCTTCGGGCCGTCCGCCAGCTGGGTCATGGTGGCCGCGCTCGGCGCCAGCCGTTCGTAGAAGCGACTACCCGCCTGGGTCAGTAGGTCGTCGCGGTTGGCGAAGTAGTTCGACGCGGTGCCGGTCGGCACCGCGGCCTCCTTGTCCACCGCGCGGAAGGTGAGTCCACGCGCTCCGTCGCTGGCCAGGACCTCGATCGCCGCGTCGAGCAGCGCTTGTCGACGCTCGGGATTAGTCCGCACTTGACACCACTCCATCTGTAGTACTATCTTCAAATCACTACAAACAGAGTACAACAGCTTAGGCGGTATCGGATTGCGAAAGCTTGTCTACTACGTTGCCGTGTCTCTCGACGGATACATCGCAGGTCCGGGCGGCGAATACGACTTCTACCCCGCCGACGACAAGATGGGCGCCTCGATCAACGCGGAGTACCCGGAGTTCGTCCCGACGGAATTCCGGCCGCACATCGGGATGGCGCTGGACACGCCGAACAAGCACTTCGACACGGTGCTCATGGGCCGCGGCTCCTATGAGCCAGGTTTGTTCGCCGGCTTCCCCAGTCCGTACGCACACCTGCGGCAGTACGTAGTGTCCAGCACGCTCGGCCGGATCGATGAGCCAGCCGTCGAATTGGTCGACGCCGACCCGCTCGGTCTGGTGCGGCGGCTCAAAAAGGAGGAGGGCCAAGATATCTGGCTCTGCGGTGGCGGCAATCTCGCCGCCCAGCTGCTCGGTGAGATCGACGAGATGATCATCAAGAGCTACCCCGTTGTCGCGGGCGGTGGCGTCTCCGTCTTCGCCGGTGAGTTCCGGCCGACCCTTTTCGCGCCGGCCCGGCGCCAGGAATTCGGTAACGGCGCGCAGGTCACCTGGTTCACCCGCGCCTGACCGACACATTTCGAAAGAGGTTCTGCTATGCGAAAACTCGTCTATTTCGTCGGGATGTCGCTCGACGGCTACATCGCCGGTCCCGATGGCGATATCGGCTTCTATCCGCTACCCGATGACTTCACGGCGTGGCTCGCGCGGGATTATCCGGAGACGCTACCCACCCATGTGCGGCCGCATTTCGGCATCGCGGCGCATGCGCCGAATCGGCGGTTCGACACGTTGGTCATGGGCCGGGGCACCTACGAGCCTGCCCTCGCGGCCGGGCTGACCAGCCCGTACGGCCATATGCGGCAGTACGTGGTTTCGAGCACGCTCGGCCGGATCGATGACCCGGCCGTGCAACTGATCGAGCGGGACCTGGTGGCACTGGTGCGGCGGCTCAAACAGGAAGCGGGCCTGGACATCTGGCTGGCCGGCGGCGGAAAGCTGGCCGCCGCACTGCTCGGTGAGATCGATGAGCTGGTGATCAAGAGCTACCCGGTCGTCGCGGGCACCGGCATCCCCGCCTTCGACGGCGAGTTCCGGCCGACGCTGTTCACGCCGACCGATCGCAAGGAATTCAGCAACGGCAATCAGGTCAGCTGGTTCACCCGCGGCTGACCCGACAATGGCGGCGGCCGAGCGACTTTCGCTGCGGCCGTCGCCGTCGGGGGAGATCATTCGCCGCGGACCCGGTCGTAGATCAGGTACAGCGCGCCGGACTCGGTGGTGGACAGGTCGGTCAGCGACCAGCTCGACGCCGCGAGGCCGTCCTCGAAAAGGCGGGCGCCGCCGCCGGCGATCTCGGGGCACTGGGTGATGAGAATCCGATCGACCTCATCGGCCGCGAGCAGCGCCTTGATCACGCTGCTGCTGGCCAGCACGACGATGTCGCCGCCGTCCTGCTCGCGCAGGTGCTCGACGGTCGCCACCGGGTCGGCGTCCGCGATCCGCGAGTGCTGCCACGGGGCGTCGGTGCGGGTGGTGGAGAAGACCACCTTCTCGACGTCGTCGAGCCACTGCCCGAAGGCCCGGTCGCGCGGGTCGGCGTTCGCGTCGATCGCGACGGTGGGCCAGTAGCCGCCGAAACCCTGATAGTTCTTGCGGCCGAGCAGGGCGGTGGTGGCCGATTCGGTCATCTGGACCATCCGGTCGCGGGCGGTGTCGCTCACGGCGTGCGGCACGATCCAGCTCATGTCGTAATCGCCGCCCGGACCGTTGGTGCGGCCGTCCAGCGAGAGCGAGATGTTGGCAACGACCCGGCGGTTTCCTGTGTTCGTCATGATGTTCCTTCTTGTCTGTGACGCTGCCTGCGTCGTTGAGATCGATGATTCCGTCGCGGCGACTCCGGAACATCTGCCACCTGGCCGATATGTGATGGCCGAGGTGGCCGACCGGATATAGGTCGTCCGCGCGGGCCCGCCATGTCAGACTGCTGACGCGATGCCAGCCTCCACCGACGCACTACCCACCGAGCTGTCCTCGTTCATCGGCCGCACCGAGGAACTGACGGCGATCGGTGCCGCCGTCGCACCGGGCAAGGTCGTCACCCTGGTCGGGCCCGGCGGCTGCGGCAAGACGCGGCTCGCGCTTCGGGTCGCGCACACCGTGTTCGAGAACTGGCCGGATGGTGTCCGGTGGGTCGCGCTGGAGGACGAACGCGACGATGCGGCGGTCGTGCAGCGAGTCGCCGCGGCCATCGATGTGCTGCTTCCCGGCGGTGCGGATCCCGTCGCCACCGTTGCCCGCGGGCTCGCCGACCGCGAAACCCTGCTGGTACTCGACAATTGCGAGCAGCTCGGCGACGGTGTCGCGGCGTTGGTCACCGGCCTGCTCGGGCGGTGTCCACGACTCGGTGTGCTCGCGACCAGCCGTGGGCCGCTCGGGGTCGGCGGTGAGCAGGTGCGCCGGGTGCCCGCGCTCGGGCTGGCGGACGCGTTGACGCTGTTCCTCGACCGGGCGTACGCGGGGGAGCCGACACCGCAGGCCCACACCGCGGCCCGCCGGGTCTGTGACCGCCTCGATCGGTTGCCGCTGGCCCTCGAACTCGCCGCGGGTTGGGCGGGCACATTGTCGCTGACCCAGCTCGCGGACTCGCTGCACGAGCCATACGCGGTGCTCGACGGCGGTGCCAGGACCGCGCCGTTCCGGCAGCGGACACTCGCGGAGTCGATGCGCTGGAGTCATGAGCTGCTCGTCGACGACGAGCGGGTGCTGTTCCGCAGGCTCGGGGTGTTCGAGCCGGGTTTCTCCGCCGATGCGGTTGCCGAGCTGGCTGCGCCGCCTGGTCGCGCGTTGCGAACATTGCGCGGGTTGATCGACAAGTCGTTGGTGACGGCGGATACCACCGGTGTGGTGGCGCGCTATCGAATGCTGGGCGTGGTCCGGGATTACGCGTTGCTGCGGCTGGCCGAAGCCGCGGAGGCCGAGCGGCTGCGCGATCGCCACCTGGCGGTGTATCTCGCCATGGTCGAGCAGGCCGAACCGTTGCGCAACACCGACCAGGATGCCTGGCGGGCGCGAATCGCGGTGGAGTTGGCCAATATTCGCGCCGCCATCGACTGGGGATTGCGCCGCGACGATCCGTCCGGCGGACGCGCACTCGCCGCCGCGATGGCGTGGTTCTGGTACCTCGAACCACGTGGCGTCGAGGGCGTGCGAGTGCTGCGGTTGGCCGTCGACCGTGGCGACGGGGCGCGCGACGAGCTGCAGGCGCGCGTGCTGGCCGGTTTGGCGCTGGTGTGCGACACGGCTGTGTATGGTTTCGTCGGCTACGAATCGGCCCGTGCCGCAGCGGCATTGGCTGCCGAGCTGGGCGCGGACGCGGTGGGCAGGCTGGCCCGCTCGTTGTGCGCGGTCGAGCAGCTCGGCATCGACCTGGATCGGGCATCCGCCGACGCCGAGGTATTGCACCAGGACGCGCTGCACGCCGGCGACGGTTTCGTCGCCGACTCGACCCAGGCGTTGCTCGGACTGATCCACCTGTTCCGCGACGAATACCGCAGCGCCATCGCACAACTCGACCAGGCCCTGGTCGGCATGGGTAAGCGCAACGATCGCGGCTCCGCCTCCTTCGCGCTCACCTGGCTCGCCACCGCGACCGCCCGGTCCGGCGATCTGCCGCGCGCCGCCGAACTCACCGAGCAGGCCGTCGCCACCGCGCAACCGCTGCACGACTTTCACCACATGGGCTCGGCGCGCGCGGCCTTCGCCGAAATACGGGTGTACCAGGGCCGTTTCGATGATGCGTCCGCGGCACTCGCGCCGATCGACCGCTTGCTCGACGGCGAAGCTTCGCCGTTCGTGCCCGGCTGGGAGCGAGTGCACGGCATGCTCGCGCTGGCCGAGGGACACCCCGCGGCGGCAATCGCGTGGTGCCGCAAAGAAGGCCGCACACCCGGCGAAGCCGCCGATGGATCACTGACGCCGTGGACCCGGGTGGTCCTTGCCACCGCATTGCGTGAGAACGATGAATCCGACGCGGCGGCAGCACTTCTCGACACCTTGGTGGCCGAACCGATGCTCCTGGCTCTCCCATCGGTGCACGCCGACGTACTCGACCAGCAAGCATTCCTATTGCACGACAGCGATATCGAGCAGGCACTGCGCCTGCATCATGAAGCGCTGAGCATCCGGACAGACCGCGAGCTCGTACTCGGTTGCGTGGCAAGCCTCGAGGCGCTCGCGGTGGTGCTCGCCCGGCGCGGCACCCTCGAGTCGGCCGCCGTGCTGCTCGGCGCCGCCGATCGCGCCCGCGCCGACACCGGGTCGGCGCACGGACGGCCTGTGCATGTCGCCCGCACCCTGCTGGATTCTCGTGTCGCAGCACAGGATCTGGCCGACCACCTGGAACGGGGCCGATCCATGGGCATCGCCCAGGCCGTCGACTACGCCACCAAAGCGCGCGGCAAACGCAACCGCCCGGCTTCCGGCTGGGCGAGCCTCACCCCGATGGAGCGGTCCGTCGTCGCTCTCGCCGTCGACGGCCTGTCCAATCCGGAGATCGCCGCGCGCCTGTTCATCAGTCGCGGCACCGTGAAAACCCACCTGGCCCACGTCTACGCCAAGCTCGGCGTCGCCAACCGCACCGAGCTCGCCCGGTTATCCGTTCCGGCGGACGGCTAGTCGCTGAGGAACGACAACCGCACCTGCCGATCGGGGTTGTCGACATTGAGATCCACCAATGCGACCGACTGCCAGGTTCCCAAGGCCATCGTGCCGTCGATCACCGGAATCGTCGCGTAAGGCGCGATCAGCGCGGGCATCACATGCGAGCGCCCGTGCCCACGCGACCCGTGCGCGTGCCGCCACCGATCATCGGCGGGCAGCAGCTCGCGCAGCGCCGCGAGCAGGTCGTCATCGCTGCGCGCACCGAGCTCCATGACCGCGATACCGGCCGTCGCGTGCGGCACGAACACGTTGAGCAACCCGTCACCGCCGCCGGACGCCTCGCGCACGAACGACGCGCACTGGCCGGTGATGTCCTGCACAACCTCGGTCCGTCCGGTGGTCACCGCTAATACCGTGCTCTTCATCACTCCATCGTGCGTCATTTCGCCAGGCTTCGTCGGCGCGCAACGCGGTCGGATCGCGGCCTTCCACAACGCCAGACGTCACGGCCGACTCGCGAAGTTCGCGACCGAGTCCGACCAGCGAAACAGCTCCGCCGCGCCGGTCGGCTGAGGAGGTAGCCGGAATCCGCTGGACCACGGCCGGTACGCTGGGTGCCTGTTAGCAGCTGGTAGTCGATCTTGGAGGACCCTGTCGTGGCTCTCGTTGTTCAGAAGTACGGAGGATCCTCGGTGGCTACCGCCGAGCGCATCCGGCGCGTCGCTGAACGGATCGTCGAGACCAAGAAGGCAGGCCACGACGTGGTGGTCGTCTGCTCGGCCATGGGCGATACCACCGACGAACTGCTCGACCTCGCCCAGCAGGTGGCGCCCGCGCCACCGGCGAGGGAAATGGACATGCTGCTCACCTCGGGCGAGCGCATCTCGAACGCGCTGGTCGCGATGGCCATTCACTCGCTCGGCGCCGAGGCCCGCTCGTTCACCGGCTCGCAGGCCGGCGTCATCACCACTGGCGCGCACGGTAACGCCAAGATCATCGACGTCACCCCCGGCCGCCTGCGTCAGGCGCTGGACGACGGGCAGATCGTGCTGGTCGCCGGGTTCCAGGGCGTCAGCCAGGACAGCAAGGACGTCACCACGCTCGGCCGCGGCGGTTCCGACACCACCGCGGTGGCGCTGGCCGCGGCGCTGGAGGCCGACGTCTGCGAGATCTACACCGACGTGGACGGCGTCTTCACCGCCGACCCGCGGATCGTGCCGGACGCGCAGCGGCTCGAGCAGGTCTCCTACGAGGAGATGCTGGAACTCGCGGCCTGCGGCGCGAAGGTGCTGATGCTGCGCTGCGTCGAATACGCGCGCCGGTACAACGTGCCTGTGCATGTTCGCTCGTCCTATACCGACAAGCCCGGCACCTACGTTTACGGATCGATGGAGGACATCCCCTTGGAGCAAGCAATCCTCACGGGCGTCGCGCACGACCGCAGCGAGGCCAAGGTCACCGTGGTCGGACTGCCCGACGTGCCCGGCTACGCCGCCAAGGTGTTCCGCGCGGTCGCCGATGCCGAGATCAATATCGACATGGTGCTGCAGAACGTCTCCAAGATCGATACCGGCAAGACCGACATCACCTTCACCCTGCCCAAGACCGACGGCGCGCGCGCCGTCGAGATGCTGACCAAGCAGCAGGATGAGATCGGCTTCGCGCAGGTGCTCTACGACGACCACATCGGCAAGGTGTCGCTGGTCGGCGCGGGCATGAAGAGCCACCCGGGCGTCACCGCCACGTTCTGTGAGGCGCTGGCCGACGCGGGCGTGAACATCGACCTGATCTCCACCTCCGAGATCCGGATCTCGGTGCTGGTCCGCGACACCGAGCTGGACGAGGCCGTCCAGGTGCTGCACCGGGCCTTCAATCTCGGCGGCGACGAGGTCGCCGTGGTGCACGCGGGAACAGGACGTTAAACCATGGGTGTTCGAGTAGGTGTGGTCGGCGCGACCGGGCAGGTCGGCGCCGTGATGCGAAAGCTGCTGGAGGAACGCAACTTCCCGGTCGACGAGGTGCGGTTCTTCGCCTCGTCGCGGTCGGCGGGCAAGACGCTGCCGTGGCGCGGCGGCGAGATCGTCGTGGAGGACACCGAGCTCGCCGATCCGTCGGGTTTGGACATCGCGCTGTTTTCGGCGGGTGCCACCATGTCCCGGGTGCAGGCCCCGCGCTTCGCCGCGGCCGGTGTCACGGTGATCGACAACTCGTCGGCTTTCCGCAAGGACCCCGACGTCCCGCTGGTGGTCAGCGAGGTCAACCCCGAGCAGACCCGCAATCTGGCCAAGGGCATCATCGCCAACCCGAACTGCACCACCATGGCCGCCATGCCGGTGCTGAAGCCGCTGCACGACCTCGCCGGTCTGCGCCGCCTCATCGTGTCCAGCTACCAGGCGGTGTCCGGTAGCGGCTTGGCCGGTGTGGAAGAGCTCGCGACGCAAGCGCGCGCGGTGATCGACGACATCGAGAAGCTGACCCACGACGGCAGCGCCGTGGACTTCCCCGCACCGAACAAGTACGTCGCGCCGATCGCGTTCAATGTGCTGCCGCTGGCCGGTTCGCTGGTCGACGACGGCTCCGGCGAGACCGACGAGGATCAGAAGCTGCGCAACGAGAGTCGCAAGATTCTCGGCCTGCCCGACCTGCTGGTGAGTGGAACCTGCGTGCGTGTCCCGGTGTTCACCGGCCACTCGCTGTCGGTGAATGCCGAGTTCGACCAGCCGCTTTCGGTCGAACAGGCCAAGGAGATCCTGGCCAAGGCTCCCGGCGTCAAGCTCGTCGACGTGCCGACCCCGTTGCAGGCGGCCGGTGCCGACGACTCGCTCGTCGGCCGCATCCGCCAGGATCCGGGCGTGCCCGACGGTCGCGGGCTCGCCCTCTTCATCTCCGGCGACAACCTGCGAAAAGGTGCCGCCCTCAACACGATTCAGATCGCCGAGGTGCTGCTCAGCAATCGCTGAGTACGCTGAACGGACATCGCGGCCGTGGATCCCTACCGGATCCACGGCCGCAGTCGTCTACTCGGCTGTGTACTCGGCCGTCAGGCGGCGATCGGCGATCGAATGCCCGGCCTGGATCTCGTACCAGCCGGGCACTTTTCGCCATGTGCCGTCGTCCCAGATCTCGAAGGCCCGGTCCGGGATTCGGATCTCGGCTTCCACCAGTTCACCCGGTTCGGCTTCGACGCGGGCGAAACCGGCCAGCCAGCGAGCGGGGCGGTGCGCCGAATCGGCCACGGGCGCAAGGTAAACCTGCACGACCTCGCCGCCGCGGCGGGTGCCGGTGTTGCGCAGCCGGACCGTCACCGTGCTGTCATCGTTGGTGATCGACTCGTAAGCCCATGTGGTGTAACCGGATCCGTGCCCGAACGGGTAGGCCGGAGTGGTGCCCGCCCGCTCCCATGCGCGGTAACCGATGAACAGGTCTTCCCGGTAGACGAGCTCGCCGTCGGTGGGGGTCACCTCCGAGACCGGGCAGTCTTCCAGAGCGGCGGGCCAGGTGGTGGGCAGACGACCGCCGGGCTCCGTGTCACCGAGCAGTACCTCGGCGAGGGCCGCGCCGCCTTGCTGGCCGGGGAACCAGCTCAACAGGATCGCGGGGACCGCGTTACGCCAGGGCATTTCGACCGGCGATCCGGCATTCACGACCACGACGGTGTTCGGGTTGGCCGCGACCACCCGGCTGACCAATTCGTCCTGGCGGCCCGGCAGCTTCAGGCTGGTGCGATCGAAACCCTCGGACTCGACCTGTTCGGTGGTGGCGACCACGACCACCGCGACATCGGCCGCCCGCGCCGCCTCGACGGCCTCGGCGATCAGCTCGACTGGATCGCGCCGGGGGTCGCTGTGCGCGAGGGTGCACAGGATCGCCTGGATGGGCATGTCCGCGAACTTCATCGGCGTGTGGGTCATGGTCACCTCGACCGTCGTCCCGGCGCTGAGCTCGACCGTGCCGCGTTCGGCCGGTGTGCCGAAGAATGCTTCGAACGGATCTGCGCCGGTGAGTGTTTCGGCACCGTCGAACAGTACGGTGTCGCCGATGGTGAGCCGGAAATCACCGACTCCCTTGGTGCCGAACACATGCGCGCCGGTTTCCTCGGGGGTGAAGGTGCCACGCACCTCGACGGTGTGCAGCGCGTCGTAGGCGATGCCGTCGGGCAGTTCGCCCAGCCAGTTGACCATGCCGTTGGGCAGCGAGCTTTCCCCGAGCAGTGCGCCGTCGGCGTCGAAAACGCGGGCGTGCAAGTCGAATCCGCGATCCGCGGCGCCGAGGACGTCGCTGGGGGCGGCACCGATCGCGTAGGTCAGTGCGCCCTCCGGAAGCGCGGCGGTCAGTCCGTCGAGCGGAGACACCACGGCCTCGGGGAAGACGGTGGCCGAGCCGACGCCGAGAATGCGGGCATCCCTGGCGGCCAGTCCGATCAACGCGACCTTCGTCCGAGCCTTGTCGAGGGGGAGGACCGGGCGTTGGCCGACCGTTTCGTTGCGGACCAGAACGAAAGCGCGAGAGGCGATCTCACGTGCCAATGCCACCCCGTCGAGCTCTGCGGGCGGCGTGTCGACCGCGGGCTCCGCTCCGTCCAGCAGGCCGACGCGCGCCGCGAGCCGCAGCACATTGCGCACCGCCGCGTCGACCACGGACTCGTCCACTTCGCCGTTGCGCACCGCCGCGACCAGCGCATCCCCGTACACGCCGCGCGGACCCGGCATCGCGACATCCAGCCCCGCGGTGATCGCCGCGACCGTCGACCTGGCCGCCATCCAATCCGAGACGACGATGCCGTCGAAACCCCATTCCCCGCGCAACGTGCCGTTCAGCAGCTCGCCGTGCTCGGTCATCGTCGTGCCGTTGACCTGGTTGTAGGCGGCCATCACGCCCCACGGTCCGGCATCGCGGACCATCGCCTCGAACGGTGCGAGGTACAGCTCGCGCAGCGCGCGGGCGGAGACGACATTGTTCACGGTGAAGCGTTCGGTCTCGGCGTCATTGGCGACGAAATGCTTTACGGTGGTGCCGATCCCGCCATCCTGCACGCCGCGCACATAGCCGGTCCCGATGCGGCCCGTCAGATACGGATCTTCCGAGTAACTCTCGAAATGCCTTCCGCCCAACGGTGATCGATGCAGGTTGACCGTTGGCGCGAGCAGCACGTGCACACCTTTGCGCCGCGCCTCCTGCGCGAGCAGCCGACCGGCCCGCCTGGCCAGTTCCGGATCCCAGGTCGCGGCGAGCGCCGTCGGCGACGGCAGCGCGATGGAGGGATCATCGGCGGTCCAGCGCACGCCGCGTACTCCGATCGGGCCGTCGGACATCACCAGCGAGCGCAATCCGATCTCCGGCAGCGCGGGCAACGACCACATGTCCTGCCCCATCAACAGCCGGGCCTTGGCCGGGAGATCGAGCTTCCCGAGAGCCGCCGTCACGGCTTCCTCACGGGCTATGTCGGCTGGACTCATGATGAACTCCTTTGTCTGCCAGGGTTGTTGCGGACGGGATCGGCGGGATGCCATCGACAACCCGTGAGTGCGGGCAGCGGGCGTCCACAGGTACCGCCAAGCTCACCTAATCAATAGTAGGTGTCGTTACTCGCTCGTTATATTAGAGCCTGCCGCTACCGGGCAGAATTGTCACCGGGCCCGAGCAACGCGACGAAGTCCCGGAACGCGGCCCCCATATCGACAGCCTCCGGATCGAGCAACCACTGCGTCTGCAACCCGTCCAGCACCGCGATCAGCAGCGGTGCCACCTGCTCCGGCGTCCGCCCACCCGCCAACCGATCCCCGAATTCCGCCCGCAGCATCTCCGCCAGCCGCGCCCTGGCCTGCGCGTACCGCTCGACGAAGTACTCCCGAGCCGGATGCCCACCCGTCACACTCTCCCCGGCCAACGCCGCGAACGTCTGCACGACTCCAGGCCGCGTCGCGTTGTACTCCACCAACTGCTCCAGATGCGACAGCCGCCAACTATCCGACCCCCCAGCCAGAAACGCCGCCGTATCCCACCGGTCCCGAGCCGCCAACACCGCGACCAACAGGTGCTCCTTACTCGGAAAATAATGCAACACCCCGGGCTGCGTAAGCCCAACCCGCTCCGCGACCGCCCCAAGCGAAGCCCCCCGATACCCCCGCTCCGCAATCACCTCCCGAGCAGCCTCGAGTATCGCCTCCCGCCGCTCAGCCCCCCGCACCCCCCGCCCACCCTGCTGTCCCTGAGTCACAGATCGAGCGTAACCAGGTCCACCGCTCCCAGCCCGGACGCCGCTCGAAATGCGGTCGCCCTGCTACTACGCGGCTGTCATCCGCGCCCGACTGCGCGCTCCGTTCGAATGCCCGCATACAACGCCGACATTCGTTGGTGTGCCTGGTCGAAGGGGCCGGTCATGTCGTTCGCGAGTCGTTGCAATGCGACCGGGTCGTCCAGCAGCGGTTGGACTCTCCTCGAGTCCGCCGTCTCCAGCAGGAGCGCGATATCTTGGCCGAGACGGTGGGCGCTCGCCAGCGTAGCGTCGTAGTCGTACGTGGCAAGAAGCTCAATGTGTTCTGTGTACAAGATATTCAGTTGGTGCCCGCTGCTGTACCAGTCGAGCATCGTGGCCAAGTCGATCGCGTCTTTCGTGCTGCGCCAGTGCCGGTCGTGCCAGGCGACGAGCTTCAGGAGTGTCTGTGCCGCGATCGACGGAACACGCACGCTCAACTGGCCGGGAAGTAACGCGATCTCGTCCGCCGCGAACGCTTCTCGGAACCCGAGGGTGTTCATTCGGAAATCTTCCGGCCAGTCAACGGTGCGATCATTGTTCTCGATCGGTCCGCACGGGATGATATCGACGGGAACCCCGCACACGTCGAACCGATGGCATGACTGATCGATCGGTGACATCTCCGACCGCAGTCGACGCACTTCGTCCCAGGTGGCGACGGCGACAGCAATGTCTATATCACGGGTGGCGCGCCCAGGAGCGGAGCCGAATACGCCGATGGACACGATGTTGCGCGCAGTTGCTCCGACTACCAGGAAGACGATCCCATATGACACCATCAATTGCTTGATCTGACAGAGAATCGTTGCTGCTAAAGATATTTCAGGATCCGTCGAGCTCGACAAGTCGATTGTCATGCGCCCGTATCCTTTCTGCGTGCGCGCGCTGGCGCGGATCGCCCGACGCCCACATGTCGGCGTAGATCAGAGTGCTCGGTACCAGTGCCTCGAATGGTTCCGGCGGGGTCCAGAATCGTTGCCGGACTACAACGTTCGGTTCGGTTGCCGATCGACTCCAGCGTCGGTCGGCAACGACCGGCACCGGGACGGAGTCGCAGTAGAGGGTGGCTGTTGTCGGTGTCAGATCAGAGTCGAGCAGGCTACCGCCTGCCTCGCCGCCGAGTTGAACCATGTTCTTGTGCAATAGGTCTCGTGAATCACGCCACCAGCGATCGTCGTGGTCATGAAATTCACCAAGGGTCAGTTTGTGGCTGAGCGATGTCGTGAATGCTTCGGCCCACCGATCTAGCAGCTCTTTGCCGTTGGCCAGCGTCCTTCTTGCTCCGACGGTGTAGAGATACCCGCTGGATTCCAGCTCGTTCATGACGATCTGAGTTGTGCCCAGCGAGACGCCCGCGCGATCGGCGATCATGCGCAGTGGGAGACCGAGCGTATCCGGCCAGCTCAAAACGGCGAAGAGCGCTTTTGTCCCAGCCGGGCTGAACGCCCGCGGCGCGCGCCGCGACGACGCGTGTTCGGGCGAAGGGCGTCGGTTGCCGACGACGGTAATCAGCATCGCGGGCCAGCTGATCGACATGTTCCCGACGTGGTCGACGAAATCCACCCCGTTTCGTCGCAGTACATCGGCGCTTTCCCTGGAGATGTACGGCGTGATGAGGAGCATCGGTAGTTCGGTTGGCGGTAGCGCGCGTGCGTTGGTACTCGTGAGTTGGGTTTTGAGTTCGATCGCGTAGGTTCGTTCGCCGCGCGTACCCGCGTCGAGTCGAGCGATCAGGTCCTGTCGGCGGTCAGGCCGCGCATCGGGCTCGATGACCGTCAAGCTGATCCCGTGCTCGTCGAGTGCGGCCTGGGCGCCGTGCAAGAGTCTGTTCACTCCATGCCCGTGTTCATTCTGAATGAACATCTTCAAATTATGAACAAATACCCGACGGGAGGCAAGCCGCCCGGTGGGTAGCCCGAAAATCTGATCGCACGGTCGTAGTCGCGGCTGTTAGCCTCCGGCGATGGCAAACCCCCATCCCCATGTGTATCTAGGTGACCGGATCGTTGCGGCCGAGGCGGCTACGGTTGGGGTCGCGTCGTCGGCGGTGTTGTACGGGCTCAGCGTGTACACCGTTTTTCCGGTTCATGTGGCGGGGGCGGCGCGTACCGCATTCCGGCTGGATGATCACTTTCGGCGGCTCGAGGAGTCGTGCAAGATCATCGGGATCGATCGGTTCGCGGTGGAGTGGGATTACCGGCGGTTCTATGCGGCGGTGGTCGAGCTGATCGGTCGGAACGCGCCGGTCGAGGATGTATTCGTCCGTGCCACAGTGCATGTCGTCGAGTCGATCCCGGGCACCCGGGTGCGTGGCTGTGCGATTCAGGTCAGCATGTTCGTCTACGACGCGGTGCCGATCGTCCCGCAGGACGGCATGCGGCTGAAATCCAGTCCGTGGCGGCGCATTCCGGACAACGCGATTCCGTCTCGCGCGAAAGTCAACGGCGCGTATGTGAATTCGGTGCTGGCTAAACAGGACGCGATCGACAGTGGCTACGACGACTGCGTTTTCCTCGACGGCGGCGGCCACGTCTGCGAGCTCAGCGCGGCCAATATCTTCCTGGTCCGCAACGGCACGCTGATCACCCCCGACGTGTCCTGCGACATCCTCGACGGCATCAACCGCAGAACCATCCTCACGCTGGCGGCCGAGGACGGCATCCCGGTCCAGGAGCGCGCCGTCGACCTGACCGAGCTCTACATCGCCGACGAGGTCTTCGTCACCGGCACCTCCGCGGGCGCCGCCCCGGTCTTCGAGGTCGACGGCCGCACGGTCGCCGACGGGCAAGCAGGCCCGATCTCGCAGGCCCTGCGCAAGCGGCACGCCGCCGCGCTGCGCACCGACGACCTGCACGGCTGGCTCACCCCGATCGGCTGACCACCCGCGAGCGTCCGGGCTACACCGGCTGGTGCCCGGCCCGGCGCTCGCGCACTCGCGTGCTGACGTCTGGACGCACACGTTCGAGTAGATTCCCGCCGAACGCGGCGGCCAGCGGAACGAAGAACCAGGCGTACCAGATCCACGGCGTGACCCACACCAGCCCGGCCGTCAGAGCGAAGACGAAGGTGACCGAGGCGGACGCGTTGGCGCTCACCCGGATCTTCAACGGATCCACCCCGGGCCGCAATATCGCGCGCCGCCAAGCGAACTCCTTCACAACACCTTCGCAGCCGAACAGCGCCGCGGCGGTCGCGGCGAACAAGCAGGCGGCGAGTTTGTTGTCGGGCGCGTGCCCGAAGATCGCGGTGGGGAACGGCAGGAAGGCGGCGAACAGCAGCAGCGGTGCGTGCGCGGCGGCGGTCGCCCGGTCCAGCCGGTCGACCTCGTCGATGAGGATGTGGTGCCTGCGCCACACCGACCACAGCAGGAAGAACGCCAGCACGAACGCGACGAACGACGCCTTCTCGTGCCAGAGGAATTCGGCGAGGGCGTGCGGGCTGGCCAGCTGCTCGCCCTCCGGCCGTTTGATCTCGATGACCAGCAGGGTGATCGCGATCGCGAGAACCGCGTCGGCGAATGCCCCTATCCGATGGGCGCTGAAGTCCTCTTCTTTGGGGGAGGGTGCTACGCGGTCGGTCACGCTTCGGCTCCTAACGACAACGCGGTAAATCGGTTGAACCGTAGCGGATGACCGGCCGCTGGTCCTGTCGCAGGAGCGCGTTCCTGTCACGCCACCACGAATCGGCCGGTGCGATCGATGGCCGATCATGCCGTAGCTTCAATCGGGACACAGTTGATTCCTGATCGAGGGGTGCGCATGACCGGACTTGCCGAGGGCCAGGCGCCGGACGGCGCGGACGCCGCGCATGGCGAGAACTGTTTCGGCTGCGGGCCGGCCAATCGCGCCGGAGTGGCCATGCTGACGAAACTCGTGGACGGCCGCATCGTCGGCGACTGCACCTTCGACGAGAGGCATCAAGGCGCACCGGGCCTCGCGCACGGCGGGGTGGTCGCGGCGGTCCTGGACGAGGCCTCGGGGAGCGTGCCGACCCGCGGCGGGATTCCCGCGGTGACCGCCAAACTCACGGTGAACTACGTCAAACCCGCGCCGCTGCACCGCCCGATGACGGTGTCCGCGCACGTGGATCGCCGCGAGGGCGCCCGCAAACTACACATCTACGCGCGGCTCGAACTCGACGGCCAGCTCATCGCCGAGTCGGACGCGCTGTTCATCGTCGTCTCCCCGGACCACTTCCGCACGCACGGCGCCAAGGACGGCGAGCTGCCCTTCCTCGGTGTGTGATTCAGCGGATGCCGGGGGCGTCGGGGCCGAGGCAGGCGAAGATCGCGCACCCGGGCGCGGCATCCGCGAAGGGCGGCGCCAGCGGGAAATTCAAGCAGGACACGACATTACAGCCCGGATAGGCGAACGGTCCGGCGCCGAATACCGCGAGCACGAAGTTCAGGTCGACGAACTGACTCGGGTTCAGTCGCACCGGCGGCTCTACATAGGGTCCGGGGTCGGGGATGGACGGCTCATGGAACGACGCGAACAGCCTGCGGAAGAACTCGTACGGTAGTTCCGCGGTGTTCTGGATGGTCCCGGTCACGCCGTACTGACTGACATTGCCGAAGAATCCGGTCCACACCACCGTCAGGTCCAGACTCGGCAGCACGAAGACGTTCTGCATGCCGAGCCCCGCCATCATGTACACGTCGGACGGCAGGTTGCTCGCCAATTCCGCGCACCCTGGCCCGAGCCAGAACAGATAGCCGTAGCACTTGTTGGCCGCGGAAGGCCGGCGCGCCTCTCGCAGATACTGCGCGGAGACGAGTTGCTGTGTCCCCCAACGGCCGTCATTGCTGACGAGTAAGCCGAGTTTGGCGAAGTCGTTCGGCGGAATCATCAGATGTGCGTAGCCATAGGTATGCGCGGCGCGATCGCGCGCCCAGTAATAGTCGCCCCGTTCGATACCGAGCGGCCCGAACAGCTCACGCTGCGCGAATTGCTGAAGCGGCTCCCCGATGGCCAATTCGACAACGTAGGAGAGCAGATCCACATTGCGCTGGCTGTAGCTGAATACCGCGCCCGGCGGATTGTCCAGCGGCACACCGAGAGCCTGCACCGCGCTGTTCGGATCGATCGGAACGACACCGGTGGCGCCCTCGGTCAACACGCCGACCTTCATCCCCGATGACTCGGTGAGCAGATTCTCGACGGTGATCGAGCGATGCTCGGCATCACCGAGTCCTGGGGGCAGGTAGCGATCGATGGGTGCGGAGATGTCGAGTTTGCCCTGATCCCAGGCGATCCCGGCGAGCAGGGAGACCACGCTCTTGGTCGCGCTCCAGATGTTCCACGCCACATTGCCGGTCTGTGCGTTCGTCGGCCCCTCGCCGATCAGGCAATTGTGCCGGAATACCTGAATATTGACGCGGTTTCGGCCGGCGGCGAAGGTCAATGCGTCCGCGACCCGCGCGCTGTCGAGGCCGACCTGCTCGGGCGCGGCCCGCGTGAACTCGCGGCCGGATTGCACCGCACACCGCACCGGATCGGTCGGCTCAGCGGATACCTGTCCGCTGCCGGTGAATACATTCCCGGCGACCAGCGATAACGCAGCGAACCCAACGAGGAACCCACCGAATCGCCCCATGCGCACGAGGCTATCGCGCGAGGTCGACGGCGACGGGCGAATGGCGAGTTATGGTGCGCCGGAAATTCACCGGATACCCGGGGCGTCGGGGCCGAGGCAGGCGAGGATCGCGCAACCCGGCGCGGTATCCCAAAACGGCGGGGCCAGCGGGTAGTCCAGGCAGGAGAAGATATTGCAGCCCGGGTACGCGCCGGGGCCGATGCCGAACACCGCGAGCAGAATGTCCGGGTCGACATACGTTCTCGGGTCCAATCGCACCGGCGGCTCGACGAACGGGCCGAGGTCGGGCATGGGCCGGTCATGAAAGGCCGCGAACAGTTTGCGGAAGAACTCGTACGGCAGTTCGGCCTGGTTCTGCAGGGTGCCGGTCAAGCCCTTGCTGCTGCGATTGCCGAAGAATCCGGTCCAGACCACGGTGAGGTCGAGGCTCGGAATGCCGAAAACGTTCTGCATGCCGAGTCCGTCCATCATGAACACATCGTCGGGCACGTTATAGAGCGGCGCCGCGCAGTGGGGGCCCAGCCAGAAAAGATATCCGTAGCATTCGTTGGCCGAGGACGGTCGAAGCGCGAGCCGCAGATACCGTGGCGAGACGAGTTGCTTTGTGCCCCAGTGCCCGTCGTTGCTGACGAGGAGTCCGAGCTTGGCAAAATCGTTCGGCGGGATCATCAGATGTGCGTAGCCGTAGGTGTGCCCGGAGCGATCGCGCGCCCAGTAGTAGTCGCCCCGTTCGATGCCGAGCGGATCGAACAGCTCGCGTTGCGCGAATTGCTGCAACGGCTCACCGACCACCAATTCGAGGACATAGCTGAGCAGATCGACATTGCGCTGGCTGTAGCTGAATGTCGTGCCGGGTGGATGGTCCAGCGGCATCCCCAGCGCCTGCACCGCGCTGTTCGGATCGATCGGGACCACCCCGGTGATGCCCTCGGTGAGCGCGCCGACCGCCAGTCCAGAGGACTCGGTGAGCAGGTTTTCCACGGTGATCGAGCGATGCTCGGCATCGCCGAGTCCGGGGGGCAAGTACCGATCGATGGGTGCGGAGATGTCGAGTTTCCCCTTATCCCACGCGATCCCGGCGAGCAGCGAGACCACGCTCTTGGTGGAACTCCAGATGTTCCACGCCACGTTCCCGGTCTGTGCGTTCGTCGGTCCCTCGCCGATCAGGCAGTTGTGCCGGAACACCTGCACATTCAACCGATTTCGGGTGGCGGCGAAGGTCAGCGCGTCGGCGACCAGCTCGGCATCCAGGCCGACCTGCTCGGGCTTCGCCCGCGTGAACTCGCGTCCCGACTGCGGCGTGCAGCGCACCTCGGCGGACGCACGGCTGGGTGCCGCCTGCGCGTTACCGGCGAATACATTGCCCGCGACCAGCGAGAACACAGCGAACCCAACGAGGAACCCACCGAATCGCCCCATGCGGACGAGGCTATCGCGCAAGCCCGCCAGGACCGGCCAACAAGGCGGCGAGCCGGGCCGGAAAACACAAACGCCGCCAGGTCACTAAACCTGGCGGCGCTGAGTCGCCGGACGCCACGCCAGCGTCACGACTCGCGTCGACGTCCCACAAGCGCCTCTCGGCGGGTGGTCGCTCGTAGCGACAAATGGGGTGAGGCCCGGGGCTGTCCGGACGCCGACAGTGGTGATCAACGACCATTAGCCCGGAAGTATTCCGCTCCATCGAATGTGACCTGCCCCACACGTTTCGGTCGCGCGCCGAAATTCCAGCCGCCGCTCACGGGCATCGCGCTGCCGCGCTGAACCTGACTAGTGCCAGAGCTGGTCCACATGTGTTTTCCAGCACACTTCGCTAGCGCTGACCGTGGTTGTTTGCCGCGTGCAGGGCCGCGAACTGCGCTTATATTTACTGATTCTGTTTCTTGACTAATTCCAGAAAATCCGGAGGATTGGTCGCATGCACACCAACCACACCGATGCGCAGGCGCAGTTGCGCGCAGCCGGTCTGCGGGTCACCGCCCCGCGGATCGCGGTGTTGAACGCGGTCGCCGCCACGCCGCACGCCGATGCGGATCGGGTGGCCGCCACCGTTCGGGAAGCCCTGGGTTCGGTGTCCACGCAGGCCGTCTATGACGTGTTGCGGGCCTGCGTGCATGCCGGAATCCTGCGGCGTATCGAGCCGGCCGGTTCGGCCGCGCGCTACGAAACCCGCACCGGGGACAACCATCACCACCTGGTGTGCCGCGGCTGCGGCACGGTCGCCGACATCGACTGTGTCGTGGGTAGCGCCCCATGCCTGGAACCCGCTGACGACCACGGGTTCGCGATCGACGAGGCGGAGGTCGTTTTCTGGGGCCTGTGCCCGACGTGCCGCCCGCAAGAGCGGCATCAATCCTGATCGAGCCCCGGGGGTACAGCCCACCCCCGGGGCATTCGCGCCAACGAGGAGGCTTCGAGATGACCAAGCCGACAACGACGAACACCGGAACGCCGGTGGAGAGCGACAACGAATCGCTCACCGCGGGCACCCAAGGCCCGATCCTGCTGCACGATCATTACCTCATCGAGAAGCTCGCCCAGTTCAACCGGGAACGGGTACCGGAGCGGATCGTGCACGCCAAGGGCGCCGGCGCCTACGGCGAGCTGGTGGTGACCAACGACGTCAGCCGCTACACCAAGGCCAAGCTGTTCCAGCCGGGCGCCCGGACCGAGTCGCTGGCCCGGTTCTCCACCGTGGCAGGCGAGCAGGGCAGCCCCGACACCTGGCGCGACCCGCGGGGTTTCGCGGTGAAGTTCTATACCGAGGACGGCAACTACGACCTCGTCGGCAACAACACCCCGGTCTTCTTCATCAAGGACCCGATCAAGTTCCCCGACTTCATCCGGTCGCAGAAACGCCTGCCCGGCAACGGACTTCGCGACCACACCATGCAGTGGGACTTCTGGACCCTGCGCCCGGAAACGGCGCATCAGGTGACCTGGCTGATGGGTGACCGGGGCATCCCGAAGACCTACCGGCACATGAACGGCTACGGCTCGCACACCTATCAGTGGATCAACGCCGCGGGCGAGCGCTTCTGGGTGAAGTACCACTTCAAGACCGACCAGGGCATCGACTACCTCACTCAGGCCGACGCGGATCGGATCGCCGGCGAGAACGCCGACTATCACCGCAAGGACCTGTGGGACGCGATCGAGCGCGGCGAGTTCCCGAGCTGGACGCTGCACGTGCAGGTGATGCCGGTCGCCGACGCCGAGGGCTACCGGTTCAACCCGTTCGACCTGACCAAGGTGTGGTCGCACCGGGACTACCCGCTGATCGAGGTCGGCAAGTGGACGCTGAACCGCAACCCGGGCAACTACTTCGTCGACATCGAGCAGGCCGCCTTCGAGCCGTCGAATGTCGTGCCCGGCATCGGTTTTTCGCCGGACAAGATGCTGCTCGGCCGGGTGTTCGCCTATGCGGACGCGCACCGCTACCGGGTCGGTACCAACTACGCGCAACTGCCGCCGAACCGGCCCAGGGCCGCGGAGGTGAACTCCTACTCCAAGGAGGGCGCGATGCGGTACTTCTACAACGACGCGAGCGTGCCGGTGTACGCGCCGAATTCCTTCGGCGGCCCGCACGCCGACCCGGCGCAGGCACCCGACGGCGGCCTGTGGGAGTTCGACCCGACGATGGTGCGGGCGGGCTACGTGCGGCACGCCGAGGATGGCGACTTCACCCAGGCGGGCACCCTGGTGCGCGAGGTATTCAACGACGAACAGCGCGACCGACTGGTGAACAACATCGTCGGGCACGTACTCGGCGTACGAGAGCCGGTGCTGAGCCGGGTCTTCGAGTACTGGACCAATGTGGATCCCGGTCTCGGCAAGCGGGTCGAGGAGGGCGTCCGCGCGGGTCTGGACGGCGGTTCGACGCCGCCGCCCGCACAGGGCTGAGCGGCGCGGTAGTTCGAACGCGAGGCAGGTGCGTGCCCCCCCGGTGGTACGCACCTGCCCCGGTAATAGCCGCAGGTCATGCGGACCGAAGTTCCGTTTGCGGGCCGTTGACTGGCCTGCCACAGTGATGGGATGTTTCGGCTGACGCGTGATTCCCGGGTGGCCTTGGCCACCGCCGTGCTCGTTCTACCGTTGCTCGCCGCCTGCGGTACCGATACCCCTGCTGCGCATACCGACTCACCAAGCGCCAGCACGCAGGCCGACAATTCCGCCGCCGCCGAGATCGCGGCGCTGGAGCAGCGATATGCCGCACAGATCGGTCTGTTCGCGGTCGACACCGGAAGCGGCAAGACGGTCGCCGCGGGCGGGGACGTGCGCTTCCCGTTCCTGTCCACCTTCAAGGGACTGGCCGCCGCGGCCCTGCTGAAGGCCCACCCGCTCGACACCGGCTACTTCGATCGGGTCATCCACTACACCGCCGCCGATCTGCTCAGCTACTCGCCGGTGACCAGCACCAAGGTCGCCGAGGGCATGACGCCCGCCCAGCTGGCCGACGCCGCGATCACCCAGAGCGACAACACCGCGGGCAACCTGCTGCTGCGCGAACTTGGTGGCCCCCAAGCGCTTACCGACTTTCTGCGTACCCTCGGCGATCAGGTGAGCCGTCTCGATCGCTGGGAACCGGATCTCAATACCGCGATCCCCGGTGACGAGCGCGATACCACCACCCCGGCCGCGCTCGCCGCCGACTATCGCGCGGTCGTGCTCGGCGATGCCCTCGGTGCGCCGGAGCGCGAGCGGCTGACCGGTTGGCTGAAGGCGAACACCACTGGCGACAAGCGAATTCGCGCGGGCGTGCCCGCCGGTTGGACCACCGGCGACAAGACCGGCACCGGCGATTACGGCTGCGCCAACGACGTGGCGGTCACCTGGCCCGACGGTGCCCGCGCGCCGCTGGTCATCGCGGTGCAGTCCCGCAAGCCCGCCAAGGATGCCGAGCCGAGCAACGAGCTGGTCGCCGATGTCACCAAGACCGCTGTCAAAACGCTGAGCTGACGTTTCGCCGCTGTCCGTCATTCATGGTGGCGGACAGCGGATCTCGTCGCGGTCAGGCGAGAGCTCGGCGGGCACGCGGCCCGGCAATGCCGATCGGCGACGATCTTGAAAATCGCTGCGAACCAAGAGAGTCCGTTGACTTTGGCCGAGGCCCGGTGCCGAGATCTGGCCGGGCGGTCGTTGGGTGAGTCACGGTAACCCAGTCGGATGAGACGCGCGTACGACTATGTCACGACTCTACGACAGAGTGTAGTAGGCCTGGTCGTTTTCGACCAGGTTGCCGCCCACGGTTACAGCAGGCCCCACCAATAGAGCAGGCAGGCCAGTGCCCAGACCACCACGGTTTCCATTGTTGCTCCCAATCTCCTTGGCGCTCCTGCCTCCATCATCCGCTATCCGGGACCAGTTGCTACAAACCCGGCACATTCGCCGCCCACATGGCCTTATTACCGGCGGCTTCGCCCCTGCAAGGTGTTCTTAAGTCCGTGCTAAGCCCGCGCGTGCATTGTTTGTGTCAACACCGAACGCCCCGGGCGGGGGGTTCCGGGGCTTCGGTGTTCTAGCCACCGCCGGGGGTGGGGAACGGAGCGCGACCTGTCTTCGAGGGGTTGACAGGTCGGGCTCCGGGGGAAGGGTGCTTGCCGGGCCGGTCCACGAGGGGTGACCGGCTCGGCGGGCCACTCGGGACACCGGACACGCTTTTCGCTGGCTCTTCCGGGAGCTGACCGGCAACGAGCACCGTGTTGCCACTGCTGAAGGTAACCGCTTAGGGCGCTTGCGCATCGCGAATGCGCGAGGCCGCGGGTGCGCGGCGACGGTCCCGACTCGAAAGGGCGGCCGGACCGGTTTCGGAGGGTAATCGGCCCGGCGCCACCAGTAGAACTTGTTCTAGACATAATTGCCTACTTGTCTTACCGTCACTACATGTTGATCGATGCGTATCGGCCCGCTCCCGTCTTCGAGCTCCGCTCCGGCGCCACCTGGACGTCGCCCTGGGAGATGTATGCCGCACTGCGCGAACAGGATCCGGTGCATCACGTGGTGCCGCCGACGCGTCCCGACAACGATTACTGGGTGCTCACCCGGCACGAGGACGTGTACGCGGCGGCCAGGGACAGCGAGACCTTCTCCTCGCGCGACGGGCTGACCGTGGAATACGGCGAGCTGGCACAGATCGGGCTCACCGACAACCCGCCGCTGGTCATGCAGGATCCGCCGGAGCACACCGACTTTCGCAAACTCGTCGTTCGCGGGTTCACCCCGCGCCAGGTCACCGAGGTGGAACCGGTGGTGCGCCGATTCGTCCGCGAGCGCCTCGACCGGATCGCCGAGGAGGGCGGCGGCGACATCGTCAAGCAGGTGTTCAAGCCGCTGCCGAGCATGGTGGTGGCCTACTACCTCGGGGTACCCGAGCAGGAGCGGGCCCGCTTCGACGGCTGGACCGATGCGGTGGTCGCGGGCAGCATCGATCGCGCGCAAACCCAGGCACTGCCCGCCTCGATGGCGATGATGGGCTACTTCGCCGAACTCATCAAGCGGCGCAGGACCGATCCAGGGGAGGACACGGTATCGCTGCTGGTGCAGGCGGGCAAGGCGGCGGATGACGCGGACGTGCGTGGCCTGGTGCAGATTCTGGCCTACACCTGGACGATGGTCGCCGGGGGTAACGACACCACGACCGGTCTGCTCGGCGGCGCGGTGCAACTGCTGCAACAACATCCGCAGCAGCGGGCCGCGCTGGCCGAGGACAAGGACCAGATCCGCACGGCCATAGAGGAATTCGCGAGGCTGACCGCGCCGGTGCAGGGATTGGCACGGACGGTCACCCGCGATGTCGAGTTGGGCGGCAAGACAATTCCCGTCGGTCGCAAGGTGCTGCTGGTGTTCGGCTCCGCCAACCGGGACGAACGCGCCTTCGGTGCCGATGCGGCAGACCTCGATATCGACCGGAATCCGCAGCGAATACTCACCTTCGGGCACGGTCCGCACCACTGCCTCGGCGCCGCCGCGGCGCGGATGCAGGCCCGAGTCGCGCTGGAGGAACTGCTCGATCGCTTTCCGAACTTCGCGGTGGATATCGACGCGGTCGAATACGCTCCCGGCCCCTACGTCCGTCGGCCGACCACCGTCCCCTTCCGGTGCGTGGCATGACCGGCGATTGGTTGGCCGACGGCCGCGCGGAGCTGGCGGGCGAGCGCATCCTCGACGCGGTGCGCGCGTTGTTCATCGATAAAGGCGTCAGCGGCGTCGGCATGGCCGAAGTCGCCGAGGCCGCAGGGTGTTCCAGGGCGACGCTCTATCGATACTTCGACAATCGGCAAGCCTTGTATGTCGCGTTCGCCGGTCGGGAGGCGCGTCAAGTGGTCGAGCGGGTATGGCGCGATCCTGCGGTCACGGCCGCCGACGACCCTGGCGAGCAAATGTTGGATGGCTTCACCGCGTTGATCGCCGAAGTCCGCAAAACACCGCACCTTGCGGTGTGGTTCGCGCCTGCCAATGCGGGAATCGTTGCCCAGCTGTCGAATTCGTCCGAGGTGGTGGATACCCTCGCGACCGACTTCGTCAGTGGCTTCCGGCCGGACCTGCCCGCGACCGCAGCCCGCCGGCTCGGCCAATGGTTCGTCCGGGTGATGGTGTCCCTACTGACCCTGCCGGGTACTGGCGAAGACGACGAGCGAATGATGCTCCGTAACTTCGCACTTCCGTTCCTGCTCGACCAGCGAACGACGGTCGAGTAAGACGGCAACGACCGGAACCGTGCGGCACGGTTCCGGTCGTTGCGCGTTCGGACTACCGGTCGACGGTCTGCGCCGAGTAATCGGGCAGGTCGTAGGACTCGGTCTTGCTGAGCATCTTCATCATCAGCGGCTTCACCGCCTTCGAGGCCATCAGCTTGCTGACGGTCTGGCCCGCGCGAATCCCGAAGCTGGTCTTGGGGGTCATGGCCTTCAGGCCGCCCGGCGGGAGTTCCTGGGCCTTCGCGATGAACGGGCGGAGCACCTCCTCGTAGCGGGCCAGCGCCTGCTCGGGATCGCCTGCGTGCGTAGCGATTTCACCGGCGAGCACATACGCGCCGATCAGCGCCATCGCGGTGCCGTTGCCGGTGAGCGGTGAGCTGCAGTAGCCGGCGTCGCCGAGCAGCACGACCCGGCCCTTCGACCAGGTCGGCATGTCGATCCTGGCCAGGTCGTCGAAGTAGAAGTCGGTCGCATCGGCCATGGCGGCGGTGATCCTGGCCGCCTCCCAGCCGCCACCGGCCAGCCGCTGCCGGATCAGCTCCTGCTGGGCCGAAACATCGCGGCGCAGTGCGGGATCGGCGTCGGTACGGATCGTGACCAAGGCCTTGGAGGTTGCCGGATCGGCGTCGGGGCGCAGCCCGATATTGGTCGCGCCGACCAGCGAGTGCATGGTGAACCAGTTGTTCTCCGTGCTGTCGGGGGTCGGCAGGGTGAAGAAGGACATGTAGCCGCCGAGGTAGGTCGAGAACTGCTCCTCCGGACCGAACACCATGCGGCGGGTGCCGGAATGCAGACCGTCCGCGCCGATCACGATGTCGAAGCGCTGTTGCTCGCCGGAGGCGAAGGTGACCTCGACGCCCGCCTCATCCTGGTCGAGCTCGATGATCCGCTCGCCGTAGCGGTAGTCCACACCGCCCGCCACCGCCAGCGCGTCGAGCAGCACCTGGTTGAAATCGCCTCGGGTGAGCTCGATTTCGGCGACGCCGCCCTTGCCCTCGAACAGCTCGGTTGGCATCCGCACCACATCGCGGCCCGCGGCGTCCACGAACTTCATGCCGCGCTCGTCGAGCTGGTACTTGCGGATGCCGGGCATCAGGCCCATTCGCTCGGCCACCTCGCGGCTCGGCCCGCGCAGGTCGACGGCCTGACCGCCCGGTCGCGGCGCCTCGGCCCGCTCCACCACGGTGGGGCGGATGCCTGCCCGAAGCAGTTGCAGCGCGACCGCATTGCCGCCGATGCCGCCGCCGGCGATCAGGACGCGGAGCTCGGTGGAGTGGTTGAGGCTCATGATCTTTTCCCTTGCTTGGTCTGAATGTCTTAGACATATGTCTACATCAATCTTGAACATATGTCTAGTACAACTGTTCAAGACATCCGTACAGTGGAGGTATGGGAAACAGAGAAGCACTGCTCGCCGCCGCCCGCACCTGCGTCTATCAGCGCGGATTCGCCCGGACGACGGCACGCGACATCGCCACCGAGGCGGGCGTGAGCCTGGCCTCGATCGGCTACCACTTCGGCTCGAAGGAGCGCCTGCTCACCGAGGCCTTCACTCATGCGACCGGACAAGTGTTCGGTGACGAACTGGCGGAGCGGATTCGGCGCGCGGCGCGCGACCGATCACGGGCGCAGGCGTTTGCCGAGACCTGGACCGGCGTCGAGGAACTCTTCGCCCGCCACCGCGACGGTATCGTCGCCAGCGCCGAGAACCTGATCCGCAGCCACCGGTCGATGGCCGCCGATCAGCACCATATGGCGTCCGTCCACGAGCACGCGATCGCCGGATTCGCCGAGCTGATCAGCGAAATGCACCCCGCGCTGACCGAGCCGCAGGCCCGCGCGATCGGCAAGCTGTACTTCATTCTCATGAACGGCCTAGCCCTGCAATGGATCAGCGATCCGACCAGTCCGCTGCCCACCGGCGAAGAACTCGTCACGGCGATAGCCGCGCTAGCTCCCCATAGCTAGGGAAGCGCGCTGTGCGCCGTGCTCGAGATAGGACTTCCAGCCGCCGAAGCTGGTGATGTCGGTGGCCATGATCGCGGCGTCGTAGGTGCACGCGAAGCCGATTACCGAACGGCCGTCGGACAATTCGATGCTGGTCAACGCCATGGGGGCGGGCAGGGCGGCGAGGAAGCTGCCGAGCCCGGCCTCGGAGACGCGGAACAGCTCACCGGGGATGGGGGCACCGAGCCCGTCGCCATGCCGGACGAGTCCCGGCTTCGGGGGTGTGGTGTCCAGCGCGGTCAGCCGGTAGGCGTCGGTGGTGTGGATATCTCCGGCGAAGCGCGCGCCGAGCTGTTCGAGCTGCCAGTGCAGTGGCTGGCCGCGCAGATGTGCGCCGAAAACGGCCAGGTCGACGCCACGGTCGACCAGCAGCGGTACGGTCTCGGCACCGAGTATGCGGGCGGCGAGATCGACGGCGACCTGGTCGGCGAAGGCAGGCGTCACCAGCATGACGCCGAAAGGCGCACCGGCGGCGGTGGATTCGCCGGGAAACGCGATCGACGCCATGTCGAGGAGGTTGCAGAAGTTGGTGTAGGTGCCCAAGCGTCTGTTGATGCCGATCGGGTCCGCCTGTACCGCGGCGATACTCGGGTGTTCGGTGGTAGTCGGCAGTAACAGTGCGTCGAAACCGATGAGCAGTTCGGCGGCGGACGCGCGGGTGCGGGCCAGGGTGTCCAGATCGGCGGCGAACGCGGGACCTGAGGTGGCTCCGGCTGATTCGATGATCGCGGCGACCGTGGGATCGGCGCCGGCGGGTGCGGTATCCAGGAAGGTCCCGACCGCGGCATAGCGTTCGGCGACGATCGCGCCGTCGTAGAGCAGGAGCGCGGCGTCGAGCAGGACGGAGATGTCGACCTCCTCGATCGTCGCGCCGGAATCCGCGACGACGGCCGCGGTGCGCGCGAACGCCTCCCGATACGGCCCGCTCAGCGCGGCCAGGTCCGCGGTGCGCGGAATCGCGATGCGCGCAGCCAGCGGCGCCGCCAGCCGGACATCAGCGGGCCAGGCGCGGCTGCGCGGATCACGCGGTTCGGGACCCGACATCACCGCCGCGGCCGCCACCGCGTTCGCGAGGTCTCGGGCAAAAACGGTGACCGCGTCGTAGTCCGCGCACGCGGGCACGACACCGTGCGCCGGAATCACGCCGAGAGTGGCTTTGACGCCGACGATTCCGTGCAATGCCGCCGGAACCCGGCCGGAACCCGCTGTGTCGGTGCCGATTCCGAGGTCGGCGATGCCGAGCGCCACCGCCACCGCCGAGCCCGAACTGGAACCGCCGGAGATCAGCGTGGGATCGTGCGCGTTTCGCACGGCACCGTACGGGCTGCGCGTGCCGACCAGCCCCGTGGCGAACTGATCGAGGTTGGTCTTGCCGAGCACGATCGCTCCCGCCGCGACCAGCCGCTCGATCGCGGCCGCGGTCACCTCGGCGGTATACGCGAATTCGGGGCAGGCCGCAGTCGTCGGCAACCCGGCCACATCGATGTTGTCCTTGACCGCCACCAGTACCCCGGCCAGCGCCAGCGAAGCACCGTCGGCGAGCCTTTGTTCGACCGCCGCCGCCTCGGCGGCGACCTCACTTTCCGGGCGCAGGGTTATCCACACCTCGGGCCGATCCACCTCGGCGATCCGTCGATACGCGGCGGTCACCCGCGCGGTGGGTAGTGCACTGCCGTCTGGGCCGCCGGTGCTCATCTGGCCGACTCCGATCACTGCCAGTGGGGTGTCGACATGCCGGTAAACGCTATGGATCTGGCGTTTCAGCAATATGACAACAGGTTAGTGGGGCGTAAGGATCCGCTCACCCTGCCGATTTCGCCCGCCGGCGCTCTCGTTCACGGCTTGACCAATTCTGCTCTGAGCCCCGGAAACGGATCAACGATGTGCCGCGGAATCTCCTCGCGGAGAACAGATCGGAGCTCGACGAGCTGGGCACCAGCCACATAGTGACGGCCGCGAGTCTCCCCCCGCGCGGCGAGAAGTCCGAGGTCGGTCAATGCCTTGAGGTCTCGGGAGGCTGTTCTTTCGTCGATCTGGGCGCGAGTGAGATAACCGTGTCGGCGGATGCGGAAACCGATCAATGCGTCGTACAAGATGTCGGCGGTCCGCTCGGGCAACTTGTGCGCGCCGATGAGGTCGTCGAGATGCAGCCACGCGCGTTCGGTGCGACGCATCCGGCCCTCGACCGTCTGCGCTTGAATATCGTGGGCACGCAGGTTGAACTTCACCCACAGCCCGGCGTCGCGCTCCGGGGACCAGGCGCCCGCCCCGGTGACCGCCAGGATGCGGTAGTAGTCGTCGGTATTGACGCCGAGCCATTCCTCGATGCTGCCGAATGTCGGTTCGGCGATCCCGCCGCGGGACACGACCAGGGTTTGCAGGGCCCGCGCCATTCGCCCGTTGCCGTCGCGGAACGGGTGGATCATCACCAGGTTCAAATGCGCCATGGCACCGGCCACGATCGGGTCGGTATCGGTCTCGAGCGCATCGGCGAGCTCGGCCATCAAACCGGGGACCAGCGCCGAGCCGGGACCTTCGTAGACGGTGTCGCCGCTGGTGTCCTCGCGCACATAGATCGGTCCGGTGCGGTATTGGCCGGGGCTCTTCGCGAGGTCGTGGCCGAGAAGCATGAAATGCAGTGCCCTGATGGTGGATTCGTCGACCGGCGCCGCACTCTGTGCCACCGTGAGCACATATCCGAGCGCCTGCCGGTAGCCGCGGATTTCGGCGAAGGTCTGCTCATCGGCGCTCAGCGCTTCCTCGTAATCGACTGCGGCCGCCGCGTCGTCGGTCTCGACCCGGTAGCCCTCGATGCTGTTCGAGCCACGGATGGCCCGGGCCATGAGATTGCGCCGCAGCAGCCCTGGCCAGCGTTTCGGCACCCGCATGGCCGACGCGAGGCTGGCGCGCCGCCGGTAGATGCCGGTCAGCACGGCCTGGTCGGTGGAATCGAGCTCGGGTGTCGCGTACAGCACGCGTGTCCTCCAATGCCGATGATGTCTCTAATCTTAGGACAGAAGTACAGTTATGGCTCTAAATTAAAGACATTAGGACGGGCCGGTGTCGCGGACGCTGAAGGCTCAGTGTTGTGGAGAGCGAGGCTCGGATTGATCGCGAAACCGGTCGGCGGGGATTGAGGTGTGCGGATCGGTTGGTCGGCGCTCTTGGCAATCCGCTGAAACGGGCGCACACTTTGAATGGGCGGAGTTGACAGCGGGGATGGGAGGCTGGTGATCGGAATTCCGTGCGGCACAGCCCTATAGGCGGCCAGCGGCGGATCGGTAGCGTTGAAGAAATGTCGAGAGTTCCTGTGCCGGAGAGGCTTCGGTGGTCTGTAACGGGGGCCACCGTGGGTGACGGGCGCGGCTCTCTTGGTTAAGCGTTGGCGAGCTTGTACTCGAGCACGTCGCGCGGTTCGCCTGCGCCGAAGTAGCGTTCTTCGTAGCCGGTCCAGGCGAAGCCGATGCGCCGGTAGAGGTTGTATGCCGACTGGTTGGTCGGGCGGACGGTGATGCGCACGCTGCGCATCGCGCGCTGCCTACATAGGTTGATCGCTTCTTGTAGCAGGGTCGATCCGTAACCGCGGCCGCAACTGTGCGCGCGGACAGCGAGGCTGAGCAGCCAGCCGCGGCGATCCGGCGTGAGCGCGACGAGTACATGGCCGAGGACGATGCCGTCGACCTCCACGATCAGCCAATTGGCACCGTGCAGGTCGAAGAGCTGGCGCAACACGAAGTACGGGTAGGCCTGGTCGCCGAAGCGCTCGGCCTCGATCGCCGCGACATCAACGAGATCGGAAAGCTCGGCACTCCGATATACGGGCGACGGTGCCGCCATCGCGCTGCCCACTGTGCTCCCTTGCGCGGTAACACGAGTCATAAAACACAGCGTAAGCGTTTGCTCGGTCGGTCGAGGCGATCCCGGTGTGCACGATCCGGATCGAGATCGTTCAGGAGGAGTCTTGCGGCCGTATCGAGTCGTTCGGCTACCGTTCGACCCGATTCGGCCCGCTGTTCTCGTTGCCCGGGTTTCACCGGCGGTTTGCCTGCATAGCGGCAGTTTTCAGGCGGTGCCGCCGCCGACTCGAAGGTATTCGGCGGTCACCGCTTCGGCATCGTCGCTCACCAGCAGGGCCACCGCCTCGGTGATCTCGGTTGAAGCGTTGACGCGGTCGAGGAATTTCGTCCCCGCGGCGTAACTCGTTTCGTGCTCGGCCTTTTCCGCGAGGTTCGCCGCCGCGCCGTGGCTGACCGCGTTGACCGTGATGCGCCGCGGTGCGAAGTCCGCGGCGAGCGCGCGAGTGAACGCCGCGATGGCGCTCATCGCGGCGTTGTCGACGGCGTTGCCGGGCGCGGTGCAGCGTCCGACGGTGATGATGCGGCCACCGTCGGACAGGTGGGTCGCGGCGAGTTGTATGCCGTAGAAAACGGCTTTGGCGGGAGCGACGAAGCCGAGGTCGAAGTCCTCATCGGAGACCTCCCGCAGCGGCGCCGTTATCGCCGCCGTGGTCTGTACCAGCACGTCCCAGTGCCCGCACTCGTCGAGCATGGCCTGGATCAGCTCCTCGTATTCGGCCCGATCGCCGATGTCGGCCGCGAGGGCCAGCGCCGAGCCGCCCGCGTGGGTGATCTCCTTGACCACGTCGGCGGCCGACTCCGGCGCGTGCGGATGCTGGATCACCACCCGCGCGCCTTGTCCGGCAAGAGTTTTGGCGATGGACTTGCCGATCCCGGTGTCGCCGCCGGTGATCAGGGCCACCTTTCCGGTGAGCGGACCGGTCTTGGTCATGGCCTTGCCTTTCCGTCTGCGCCGCTGGGTGTTCAGCAGAGCAAGTATGCAGGCCGCGCCTACCCAAAATCGACTGCTTCGCTACGCCGTTCGGCTTTCCACCGCGCGCCACGCCGGTCGGCGGGCGTTGGTGATCCACCGCAGCAGCCACTCCGCGGGCCCATATCGGTAGTGGCGCAACCACACTGCGCTGACCGCCAACTGTGCCGCGAAGACGAGCAGCGCGACCGCCAGCGTCGCCAACGGTGAAAGACGGCCCGCGACACCGAATCCGATGCCGGTGAACAGCAGCAAGCCGATGGCCGATTGACCGAGATAGTTCGTCAGCGCGATCCGCCCGGCCGGCGCGAGTGCCGCGCGCAGCCAGCCGGTGCGCGGGCTGTGCATAACTCGCAGCAGGGTCGCGACGTACGCGGCGGCCAGCAGCGGTGCGGTGAGGACGCTGACCGCGACGGGCAAGGCGTTGCCGGTACCGCCGCCGATCGTGTAGATCAGGCTGCCCGCCAGGCCGATCGGAAACCCGATCCATTGGATGCGGCGCAGGATCGGCTCGTCGCCGCGCACCCGCGCCAGCAGTTTCCGACGACCGGCGACCATGCCGAGCAGGAACATGGCGAGCGCGGTCGGCCCTTGCAGCGTGATGGCTTGCAGGACAAGCAGTGGCAATCCGGCGAGGTGATCCCCGATGACGTCGCTCCACCCGCCGAGCAGCGCCGCGGTGGCCTGCCTGCCGTTGTCCTGAGCCTCGGCCGTCGAGGGCAAGACCGCCGACATGTCCATGAGCAGGCCGCTCGCCAGCAGGCCGAGCAAGACGAACCCGTACAGCGCGGCGGCGACCCGCAGCGCGGTCCGATCGCCGACTCCGCGCATCCAGAACAGCACGAGGCAGGCGAGCGCGTAGGTGGTGAGCACGTCACCGCTGTAGAGGAACACGATGTGCAGCACGCCGAGGACGAACAGCCCGACGATCCGGCGCAGCATGCGTGGTTCGAAGGCCGCGCCGGCCCGCGCCGCCGAGGTCATCTGCAGCGTGAAGCTGTAGCCGAACAGGAACGAGAACAGCAGATAGAACTTCATGTCGACGAACACCGACGACAGCGCGCGAACCAGGTCGTCGAGCGAGGAGTCGAAGGCGGGGTCGGTCACCAGATTGCCGGGATACCCGGAGGACATGAACGTGATGTTGACGATGAAGATCCCCAGCAGCGCGAACCCGCGCAGTGCGTCTACATCGTGGATTCGGGCGCGAGTCGCGACCAGCTGATCGGTCATGGGTGTCCGACTTTCAGTTATCGAGTGAGATTAAGTATCCGACAGATAGTATATGGCGCATACTAACTCGGCGCGCAATAGGGGAAGACCCTGAAAGGACCGTTTGGATGGGGATCGCGTGCTGCTGTTTGCCCGCGCCGCAGGCTCCGGAAACGGGTCTGCCCCCTGCCGGTGAGGGCAGGGGGCAGACCGTTCGTCTCAACCACGAGTCGGGGTGACAGGATTTGAACCTGCGACCTCTTCGTCCCGAACGAAGCGCGCTACCAAGCTGCGCCACACCCCGTGAATCGAACCTGGACTACCTTACAACAAGGACGGTGTAGACGTTAAACCGCCTGTTCAGCGGGGTATTCCCGGCGGGAGGTCAGGCGTCGTGCGGGCGGATGCTTGTGAAGATGCGCTTGGCGGTGTCGGCGTCGAGCGCGTTGGGGACGCCGGTGTCGGCGGCGATCACCATGACGAAGCTGCCGTTTTCGGTGGGGAAGGCGGCGGTGTAGATGGAGTACGCGGTGGCGCAGCCGGGCTTGGCCTGGGTGACGGTGCCCTTGGTTTCCACGAACATGCCGCGCTGCGAACCGTCCAGCGATTCGAGCGGGACGGGTGGGGCCGGGTGGGCGTCGGCGGAGGCGGTGTAGGCGACTTTGGCGGTCCGGGTGCCGAGATCGGTTGCGGCGGTACCGGAATCGGCGTCCTTCGAGCCGGTGAGGAACGACGCGGTCCGGGTCGATCCGGGGCAGTAGCCCTTGCCGTCGCTGGCATAACCCTTGCCCGCCACCGCGTTCGGCGGCTCGCCGAACCCGCCGATGGCGGTCTCCGGTGCGATCGTCCAGCCTTGCGGCACGTCGTAGGCCGCGCCGCGGTCGGGCGCGACAACGACCTGGTAGCCGGGGACGACCGGATTCTCGTGGCGGCCCGAGCTGCTCGGGGTCGGCGGCGCGGTGGTGGTCTTCGACGGTGTCGGTTGCGCTCCCTCGCTGGTGGTGAGCGCGCTCACCATGGAGGGCGAATTGCGTTGCGAGTCGGCATTGTTCGACCCGCGCTTCGCCAGCGTCACCGCGGTCACCGCGCCCGCGGCGACCAGCAGCACCACCAATCCGATCAGCAGCATCGCCTTCCCGCGCCCGCTGGGCGGTGGCCCGCTCGCGCCGTGGCCGGGCGGTAGGTGCTGTGGCGGCGGCCCGCCGAACCCGCTCTGTGGCGCGTACGCACCGGCTGACGGCTGTCCGTACTGCGGTGCGGCATAAGCCGGCGCGGGAGCCGCAGACTGCCATTGCGGCGTGGGATCGGGCTGGCCTAGTCGCGTGGCGTTGGGATATCCGAGAATGGTCGGTGCCGCTTCGCCCGGCGCGTCCGGGCTCGGCTCGGCGGCGCCGAGGCTCGGCTGCCAGAGGCCGACCGGCTCACCGGTACCGCGAGACTGTGGCTGTGCCAACAGCGTCGGGTCGGCCTGCCCCGGTGCCTGCCACTGCGCGGACGGCGCCGGAGCACCGGCGACCGGCTGTGCCATGAGGGTCGGGTCGGCGCGGCCGACGGTGGGGGCCTGCCACTGCTGACCGCCGGCCGGCTGCCACTGTGCGCTGGGTGTGGCACCGCCACTGCTCGGCTGCCACTGCGAGTTCGATGCCGGAGTCGATCCACCCGGCTGCCACTGTGCGTTCGTGGCCGGAGCCGACCCGGCGTTGCCCCACTGCGGGTTCGATGCTGGGGCCGATCCGCCCGGCTGCCACTGCGCGGGCTGGCCGGTCGGACTCGGCTGCCATTGATAGTTGGGCGCCTGCTCCGGCTGCCCTTGCACCGTGGGGTCGGCGCTCGGTGCGTTCGCCCCCGGCTGCCACTGGACGGTCGGATCGGGCGCTGCCGCCGGTTGCGGCCATCGCACCTGCTCGTGGAAACCCGAATCCCGTTTCCACGGCCGCGGCGGTGCGGGCTGCTCGGCGGTTTCCGCGTCCGACCCGGCCGGATCGGATTGGTCTGCGCCGTATGACTGTTGCTGATATGGGTGCGCCGCACCGGGCTGGCCCAGAACGGTCGGGTCGTTGCGCCGGTCGTCGAATCCACTCACAGTTGTCCCCTGCCTGACACACGTCTCGGCACGCGACCTTAGCGGGCGACGGCCTCCGAGGTGGACACGCCCTGGCCGGTGTCGGCCGACGGCCGCTTCGGCGGCGCGGCGACCAGCGTCAACAGGGTGGCCTCCGGGCGGCAGCAGAAGCGGTACGGCGCCCACGGCGAGGTACCGACGCCCGCGGAGACGTGCAGCTGGGTGTGCTCGCCCCACTTGGACGCGCCCTTGACCCGGGACCGATCGATGCCGCAGTTGGTGACGAGCGCGCCGTACCCGGGCAGGCACAGCTGACCGCCGTGCGTGTGCCCGGCCATCACCAGGTCGTAGCCGTCCTCGGCGAAGCGATCGAGCACGCGCGGCTCGGGGGAGTGGGTGAGGCCGATGCGCAAGTCGGCCAACGGGTTCGGCGCGCCGGCGATGGTGTCGTAGCGGTCGCGGTGCAGGTGCGGGTCGTCGACGCCCGCGGTGGCGATCCGGATGCCCGAGACCTCGAGGTCGCGGCGGATGTGCGTCAGATCGAGCCAGCCGCGCTCGGTGAAGGCCGCGCGCAGGTCCTTCCACGGCAGCGGGGCGCCGTAGACCCGGCGGTGATCCTTCTTGAAGTACTTCATCGGGTTCTTCGCCACCGGCGCGAAGTAGTCGTTGCTCCCGAAAACGAAAAGCCCCGGGCGGGAAAGCAATCCGCCGAGGGCCTGGACTACCGCGGGTACCGACTTCTGGTGCGAGAGGTTGTCACCGGTGTTGATGACCAGATCCGGCTCCAGCCGATCCAGCTCGCGCAGCCACTGCTGTTTACGCTGCTGGCCTGGCGTCATGTGCAGATCACTGATGTGTAGCACCCGCAGCGACGACGACCCCGGCGCAAGGACCGGCATCGTGGCCTCCCGCAGAACGAAGGCGTTGCGTTCGACCAACGAGGCGTAGCCGATTCCGGCCACGGCCGCCCCGGCGGCTCCCAACGCGGTCGTGCGGACAGCAGAGGTCGAGATTACGGGCATTTGCCCAGCATAGGTGACCCCGTTGCGGAACGCCGAGTGTGTTTAGGCACAAGCGCTTGCATTGCGGCCATCGACCCACCCCGCGAAACAGCGCCACGATTCGTCGCAGCTGCGCAAATGTGGTGGGCGGGTTGCGAGCGACCGGCTACCGTGAGCCTCATGTCGGAACTCAAAGCGCAACTGCGGACGGACATGACCGCCGCGATGAAAGCCAAGGACACGCTGCGTCTTGCCACGCTGCGGATGCTGCTCGCCGCCATTCAGACGGCCGAGACCGCAGGCTCCGAGGCGCGCGAACTCTCCGATGCCGACGTGATCGCCGTGCTGCAGAAAGAGGCGAAGAAGCGCAGCGAGTCGGCCGAGATCTACACCCAGAACGGGCGCGGAGAGCTGGCCGCCAACGAACACGCCGAGGCCAGGATCATCGACGAATACCTGCCAACCCAGCTCAGCGAGGCGGAGGTCGCCGATGTCGCCGACACCGCGATCGCGCAGGTTGCCGAGGAACTCGGCGAGCGGCCGGGCATGCGCCAGATGGGCCAGGTCATGAAGGTCGCCACCGCGCTCGCGGAGGGCAAGGCCGATGGCTCGCGCCTGTCCGCAGCCGTGAAGTCCCGACTCTGACGTGGTGAGTGCCACGTGAAAGGGCCGCGAACCTGATTGGTTCGCGGCCCTTTTCGTCATCGTGGGATCGGGATGGGGATCGGGATGGGCGGCAACAGTGGCGGCGGCGGCAGCCCCGGGATCCCCGGCGGAGCCGGTGGCGGGCCCGGCGGCGGCGCGGCCCGCTGCGTGCCGTCGCTGATGTAGAGCGTGATCACCGAACCCGGAATCGCCGACCCGTTCGGCGAGGTCCCCATCACGGTGCCCTTCGCCTGAGCGCCGGGCCCGGTCACCGGCGTCACCTGGAAGCCGGCGCCGACCAGCGTGGCGGTCGCCTGGCCCTGGGTCTGTCCGGCCACGTCGGGCACCTGCGCGTTGTTCGAGCCGCGGACGTACTTGTCGTCCAGCGGCGGCAGCCCGGGCGGTGGGAAACGGTTGAGCACCGGCTTGATGGAGTTGAACCAGGTCCGCGCGGGTTCGTTACCGCCGAACAGGTTTCCGTCGCCGCAGTTGCGCAGCGGGAACGAGCAGATCTCGCCGGGCGTCGGGCTGTCGCCATAGATGTAGGTGGCGGCGGCCATCGAGTTGGTGAAGCCGAGGAAGGCCGAGGAGCGGTGGGTCTCGGTGGTGCCGGTCTTGCTGGACACCGGCGCGTTCCACCCCGACGACTGGGCCGCCCCCGCCGCGGTGCCGCTGGTGTCGTCCTTGCTCATCGCGTTGGCCAGGGTGTTGGCCAGGCCGGGCTCGATGACCTGCTCGCAGGCCTGCTGGGTGAGCGGCACCTGCTTACCCGACCGGTCGACGACCTCCTTGATCGGATTCGGCGGGCACCACTTGCCGCCGGAGCCGAGGGTCGCGGCGACATTGGACAGCTCGAGCGGATTGATCGCGACCGGGCCGAGGGTGAACGAACCGAGGTTCTGTTCCTTCATCATGTCGGCCAGGCTCTGGTTGCCGTGGCCCGAGCTGCCCGCCTCGGTGTAGGAGCGCATGCCGAGCCGCACCGCCATGTCGACGGTCGGCGTCACGCCGACGGCCTGAATGAGCTTGACGAACGCGGTGTTCGGTGAGGTCGCCAGCGCCTCGGTCACCGACATCGGCGACTTGTACTTGCCCGCGTTCTCGACGCAGTAGGTGGCCGGCGGGCAGCCGCGCGCACCACCGTTACCCATGCCCTTGGCCTCGAAGCGGTTCGGCACGTCGAGCTGGGCGTTGATGCCGAGGCCCTTCTCCATGGCCGCGGCGGTGGTGAAGAGCTTGAAGATCGAGCCTGCGCCGTCACCGACCATCGAATACGGCTGTGGCTGCACGGTTTCGTTTCCGTCGCGGTTCAGGCCGTAGGTTCGGCTGCTCGCCATCGCGAGCAGCGGATGCGAATCCTGGCCCGGCGCGACGACGGACATGACCTGCGCGATGTTGTCGAGGTTCGGGTTGGCCGAGTCCGTCACCGAGCGCTTGACCGAGTCCTGCACGGCCGGGTCGAGTGTCGTCTTGATCAGGTAGCCGCCCTTGTCGATCTGCTCCTTGCTGATCCCCGCGTTGGCCAGGTACTGCATCGCGTAGTCGCAGAAGAAGCCGCGGTCGTTGGCGGCGATGCAGCCGCGCGGCAAACCCTTGGGCTCGGGCAGCACACCGAGCGGCTTGCTCTTGGCCTCGCGGAATTCGTCGGCGCGGCTGGGGATGTTCTGGATCATCGTGTCCAGCACGGTGTTACGCCGGGCCAGCACGCCCTCGGAGTTGGTGTAGGGGTTCAGCTTCGAGGAACTCTGCACCATGCCGGCCAGCATCGCGGCCTGGGACACGTTCAGGTCGGAGGCGTCGACGCCGAAGTAGGTCTGCGCCGCGTCCTGGATGCCGTAGGAGGAGTTACCGAACGGGACCAGGTTCAGGTACCTCGTGAGGATCTCGTCCTTGGTCAGCTCGCGGTCCAGGGTGAGCGCCATCCGGATCTCGCGGATCTTGCGCGCGGGGGTGGTCTCGATGGCGGCCCGGCGGTCGGCGTCGGTCTTGGCCACGACGAGCAGCTGGAAGTTCTTCACGTACTGCTGGTCGAGCGTCGACGCGCCCTGCTGGACCTCGCCGCTGCTGGTGTTGGTGAGGAACGCGCGCATCGTGCCCTGCCAGTCCACACCTGCGTGTTCGGCGAAGCGCCGGTCCTCGATGGAGACGATCGCCAGCTTCATGTCGTTGGAGATCTTGTCGCTGGGAACTTCGAAGCGGCGTTGCTCGTAGAGCCAGGCGATCGGTGTTCCATTCGCGTCGACCATGGTCGAGACGGCGGGCGCGGTGCCCTCGACCAGTTCCGAGGACACGTTGTCGACGGCATCGGCGGCCCGGTTCGAGACGAATCCGAAGCCACCTGCGAGCGGGAACATCAACCCGGCGACGAGCACGGCGGCCAGCACGCAGCTGCCGGCCAGCCTCGCGAGCGTTTGTGTGATCGGCACGAACCCCAGCCTACGGGGTGGGGTCCGAGCGCTCTTCCGTGCGTTTACCCGAAGGCGATTCGTCCGAACGATTGGGCGTGTCGCGGGGGCGAGTCTGGCGTGTCGCGGGACGGCGCGCCGCGAATGTGCCGGACCTGCCGCCGCTTGCGGCATTTTGCAGGGACGGACGTACCAAAAATTCCGGGGGCGGTCTTGCGCTAGGCCCATACCTTTACCTAGATTGAGAACCCAGTGTGATAGAGCTAACACTCAAAGTGGAATGTGGTGCAGTTCGCAGCGGGGTTTGGGTTGCTGCGACGCTGACACGCGATTCTGGAGCGCCGTTGACCCGGTGTTCGGACTGCAAAGGGGCACACCAAATGCACATGACAACCCCCATCGCTCGATTGGACGTGGAGCAGGCCGAAGCAAGGATCGCCTGGGTAGCCCAGGCCCGATGCAAGGAAGTGGATCCCGATCAGTTGTTCGTCCGCGGGGCTGCGCAGCGCAAAGCCGCGACGATCTGCAGGCACTGCCCGGTGCTGATGCAGTGTGGTGCCGACGCCCTCGACAATCGAGTGGAGTTCGGAGTGTGGGGCGGTATGACCGAGCGGCAGCGTCGCGCGCTGCTCAAGCAGCATCCCGAGGTGACCTCCTGGGCCGACTTCTTCCAGGCCCAGCGCCAGCATCAGGTGGCAATGTAGCCCCGGTAACCATTCGGAACTGAGCCTGCTGACGCGGGCTCAGTTCCGTTTAAAGCGCAATTACTTCCGGGTGCGATAGCCGATGCGTCTATGTATCAAGCAGATGCTCGGTTACCGGTCAGTTGGTCAGCGACCGCGCGCAGCGCCGCCAGATCCGACACTTCGAACGGCAACGCGGTCACCGCCACAATCGGTACCCGCGGATGCGCTCCGGTAAACCGGTGCAGCAGATGCTGTTCGCGCTTGTCGGTGGCGACCCGCCTGGCATGGATGCGCAGCACGGCCGAGGTGAGCGGATCGCTTTCGGCCAACTGCTCGGCCGCCGTCAACGCGTGACCGCCGGAGAGCGAACTGAGTGCCGGATGCGTCCGGTTGAGGACCAGTCCGGCCAACGGCATTCGCTCGGTGGACAGCCGGTCGACGAAGAACGACGCCTCGCGCAGCGCGTCCGGCTCCGCCGCGGCAACCACCAGGAAGTGGGTGCCCGGCTTGGAGAGCATCGCGTAGGTGCGGTCCGCCCGATCCTGGAAGCCGCCGAACAACGAATCCAGCGACTGCAGGAAGTTCGACGCGTCCTTGAGCATCTGCCCGCCGACGATGGTGGACACCCCGCGCACCGCGAGGCTCATCGCGCCGGTCACCAGCCTGGTGACGCCGCGGCCCGGCGCCATGATGACCCGGATCATCCTGCCGTTCAAGAAGTTTCCGAGCCGCTTCGGCGCGTCCAGGAAGTCGAGCGCGTTGCGCGACGGTGGCGTGTCGACCACGATCAGGTCCCACTCCTTGCGCCCGGCCAGCTGACCGAGTTTCTCCATCGCCATGTACTCCTGCGTCCCGCCGAACGAGGACGCGACGGTCTGATAGAAGGGGTTGGCGAAGATCTGTTCGGCCTTGTCCGGGCTGGTGTGCTCGAGCACCATGTCATCGAAGGTGCGCCGCATGTTCAGCATCATCGCGTGCAGCTCGCCCTTGGCCTCCGGGCCGAGCGGCACCCGCTGCGGGGTGTTGCCGAGGTCGGCGACGCCGAGTGACTGGGCCAGCCGCCGGGCGGGATCGATGGTGAGAACGACCACCTTGCGACCCTGCTCCGCCGCGCGCAACGCGATCGCGGCGGCGGTGGTCGTCTTACCGACGCCGCCCGAGCCGCAGCAGACCACTACCTTCGCGGTCCGATCATTGATGATGTCCGAAACATCAAGCGACGCGGCCACGGTCGGGGTGCTCATGACTGCGCCTCGCTGCTCGGCTCCGTCATGAGCACCCCGATGGCGGCTGTGCTGTTGGTTCGCTCGCGCACTATCGGACCCCTTGTTTACTGAGATGTTCGGCCAATTCATAGAGGCCACCGAGGTCCATGCCCTCCGGCAACGCGGGCAGATACATGCGAGACACGTCGACCTTGGCGAGCTCATCGGCGCTGTCGTCCTGCGCCTGCAAAGTCGCCGCGTGCTCGATGGTTTCGGTGATCAGCCCCTGGAAGTCTTTGTCCGCCAAGGTGATCCCCGACGCAGCCAAACCCGCGCGGACGGCATCGGTGTCCAGCTCGCCCTGCGCGGCCTTGGCACGCAGCTCGGACGGCAGCTGCCCCTCGGTGGCGCGGTTCACGATCACCGTGCCGATGCGCAGATCCGCCGCCTTCAACTCCGCGACGGCGTCGGCGGTCTCCTGCACCGGCAGCGCCTCGAGCAGGGTGACCAGGTGGATCATCGTCTGATCCGAGTGCAGCAGCTTGGAAACGCCCTCGGCCTGCGAGGCGATCGGTCCGCCCTTGGCCACCTCCAGCATGGCCTGGGTGACGTCGAGAAACCCGGCGATCCGGCCGGTCGGCGGGGCGTCCACCACGATCTCGTCGTAGACCCGCTTGCCCGACTTGTCCACCCGGACTGCGGTTTCCTTGATCTTGCCGGTCAGGATGACGTCACGCAGACCGGGCGCGATGGTGGTGACGAACTCGATGGCACCCATCCGGCGCATCGCCCGGCCCGCGAAGCCGAGGTTGTAGAACATGTCCAGGTATTCGAGGAACGCGTGCTCGATGTCGAGCGCGAGCGCGACCACCTCGCCGCCACCGTCGGCGGTGGCGATCCTGGTCTCGGTGGGCGGCAGCGGCGGCAGATCGAACAGCTGGGCAATGGACTGCCTGCTCTCCACCTCCACCAACAGCACCCGGCGCCCGCCCGCGGCCAACGCCAATGCGAGTGCCGCGGCCACCGTGGACTTGCCGGTGCCTCCCTTTCCGGAGACATAGTGCAAGCGGGCCTTTTCCGCGCGCTTCGGCCACCCTGTTTCCAGCTTCGGCTCCGCCGAAAGAGGCACTGCTGTTGGTACTCCCACGCTCGCGAGCCTATAACCCGTTCTGAGATCGCGCCCGAGGGATCCGCCTAGTGCCTGGTCCAGCGCGTGTGTCTGTACCAGACAGCGGCCCCGGTTGCGCCATGGGCAACACGCAGTATCACTCGCTCTGTACCGCTCGGTGCCGCCGCGTCACCCGCTACCGAACCCCTCGCCAGACCCCCGGTTTCGAGCGCAGCGAGATCGAGCATTGACCGTTCGCGGCCCGTCGCGCGTCCGAGCTGTCGAAGCGCATGCGCCGCAGGCGCGAGTCTCGACAGCTCGGACGCGCG
>NZ_JBITFL010000003.1:0-507293 GCF_044456045.1 Nocardia sp. NPDC051052 | reverse complement strand
CGCGGCGGCCGGCGCCGGCCCCCCCCCCCCCCCCCCCGCCGCCCCCCCCCCCCCCCCCCCCCCCCCCCACACCAGGGGGCCGCGAACACGCGGCGCCGCAGGCGCCGCCAATTACACAGAGCTACGCTCACGGGCATGAGTGATGTGACCTTGTGGGAGTACGCGACCGTGCCGCTGTTGACGCACGCGACCAAGCAGATTCTCGACCAGTGGGGCGCTGACGGCTGGGAGCTGGTTTCCGTGCTTCCCGGGCCGACCGGTGAGCAGCACGTCGCCTACCTCAAGCGTCCGAAGTAAAGGGGAAGGGGATGACCGCAGTGACTGAGTGGGAGAGCAATCTCGCCAAGCTCGGAGTGACGTTGCCTCCGGTGGTGGCGCCCGTGGCCGCCTACATCCCGGCGATCCGAACCGGTTCGCTGGTCTACACCTCCGGCCAGCTGCCGATGGCGGATGGTCAGTTGACGGTGGCGGGCAAGGTCGGCGCCGAGGTGAGCACCGAGCAGGCCAAGGACGCCGCGCAGCTGTGCGCGCTCAACGCGCTGGCGGCGGTGCACGATCTGGTCGGGCTCGACGCCGTGGTGCGCGTGGTGAAGGTGGTCGGATTCGTCGCGTCCGCACCGGGATACAACGATCAGCCGATCGTGATCAACGGCGCGTCGGAGTTCCTGGGCGAGGTCTTCGGTGACGCGGGCGTCCACGCGCGTTCCGCGGTAGGCGTGTCGGAATTGCCGAAGAACACCCCGGTCGAGGTCGAGATCATCGTCGAGGTGCGGTAGCTATTGGCCGCGCGGGCGCGGACGGCGCTCGCAAAACTCGCGCGTGGTTGCCATGTGGCGGCGGGCGCTGAGGATTGATGGACCACACTCGAGGACGATGTGTCATGGCACTTGAACATCCCGCATATGGACAGTTGAGGCAGGTCACTCCGACGGCGGCGGTGCTGCTGGCGGACAACCCGGGCCAGATGACGTTGCAGGGCACCAACACCTGGATCCTGCGCGCGCCGGGGCGATCGGATTGTGTGGTGGTGGATCCCGGTCCGAAGGACAAGGCGCACGGCGCCAAGATCGCCGAGGTCACCGGGGGCGATATCGCGCTCACGCTGATCACCCATCGGCATCACGATCACACCGGTGGCATCGACCACCTCGTCAAGCTGACCGGAACAACGGTGCGCGCCAAGGACACCGAGTTCCTGCGCGGTTCGGACGCACCGCTGGTCGACGGCGAGGTGATCGAGGCCGCTGGGCTGCGCATCACCGTGGTGGCCACCCCGGGCCATACCGGTGATTCGACGAGCTTCCTGCTCGACGACGCGGTGCTGACCGGCGACACGATTCTCGGCAGCGGTACCACCGTGCTCGATTCGAGCGACGGCACCCTGGCCGACTATCTGGCCTCGTTGGACCGGCTGGTCGAGATCGGGGCGGGCAAGGCGCTGCTGCCCGCGCACGGCCCGGATCATCCCGATCTGGAGCCGGTGGCCCGGTACTACATCACGCATCGGCGGGAACGTCTCGATCAGGTGCGCGAGGCGCTGAAAGTGCTCGGCCCGAACGCGGGTGCGATGGCGGTGGTCCGGCGCGTCTACGCCGATGTCGACAAACGACTGTGGCTGGCCGCCCGCAGCTCGGTGCAGGCGCAATTGGAATACCTGCGCGCCGAGGGCTAGCGAGATCTACGCCGAACACGACAACACGCTGGGCTCTAGGAGCTAGGAACCCAGCGTGTTGTTCGGTCTGTTCGGTTGACGGTCAGCGCGCGCGGCGGGCCAGGCGCTCCGAGTCGGAGATGAGCACGCTCTTGCCCTCCAGCCGCAGCCAACCGCGGTGCGCGAAGTCGGCAAGTGCCTTGTTCACGGTCTCGCGGGAGGCGCCGACCAGCTGGGCGATCTCCTCCTGGGTCAGGTCGTGGGTGACCCGCAGCGCACCGGCCTCCTGGGTGCCGAACCGCTGTGCGAGCTGCAGCAGCGCCTTGGCGACCCGGCCGGGGACGTCGGTGAAGATGAGGTCGGCCAGGTTGTTGTTGGTGCGACGCAGGCGACGGGCGAGCACGCGGAGCAACTGCTCGGCGATCTCGGGCCGCTGGTCGATCCAGGACTTCAGGGCGTCGCGGTCCATGGTGACGGCGCGAACTTCGGTGACCGTGGTCGCGGTGGAGGTACGCGGGCCAGGATCGAAGATCGACAGCTCGCCGAACATGTCCGATGGGCCCATGATGGTCAGCAGGTTCTCCCGGCCGTCCGGGGATCTGCGGCCGATCTTCACCTTGCCCGAGGTAATGATGTAGAGCCGATCTCCTGGCTCACCCTCGTTGAAGATGACGTGGCCGCGCGGAAAATCCACCGGCTGCAATTGCTTGGCGAGGGCGGCCACCGCAGTGGGCTCGACGCCCTGGAAGATGCCTGCTCTGGCGAGGGCCTCGTCCACTTATGTGCTCCTTATGGGAAATGGCTCTGTACTGGACCGAAACCGACTCGGCCAACAGCGCAGTCTACGCGGCATGATGACAGCGTAGTGACAGACACCACGGAACGTGTGGATTGCGTGGCGCAGCGAGGAACCGTACCAGTTTCTGATCTTGGCATTTGCGGGCACCTAGCTGGTTGCCCCAGCCCTAGCCGCCAGGTCTGTCGGTCACGCGTCAGCTTGCCCGTGCCACATCCAGCTCTTCGCCGCGGGCGCGGCGTTTACGCATCCGGGCTACGGCCGCTGGCAGGCCGAGCCTCGTCAGCTCTTTCACTTCTGCGTTGCTTGCCTTGTCCAGGTACTGCTGAACCTCTTCGTCGGGTTCGAGAAGTTTGCGGAGCCGGTTCTCGACCCGCTCCATACCCAGTGCGAACAGCATCAACAGCACTGGGAAGAGCACCACAGCGAGTCCTTGCATACGGAGGAGTAAACACGGTCTAGGTCTCAGATGGAACACGGCAACCGAACTGGACGGGCAACGTTCGCCGATGGTTCCGTATGGTGGACAGGTGCGTGTCACCCCCTCCACAGCCGCCGGGAACGGGCGTGCGTCCGCCCCCGAGGCGACCGATGCGCAACCAGCTCCGGTCGCCGCTCCGAAACGGAAATCCCGCGCGCGACAGGCGGAAACTCAGCTCGGACTAGTTCGTCGTGCCCGCCGGATGAATCGGACATTGGCGGACGCTTTCCCGGACGCGCATTGTGAGCTGGACTTCACAAATCCGCTCGAATTGGCGGTCGCGACAATACTTTCCGCGCAGTCGACGGATGTGCGGGTAAATCTCACCACGCCCGCCCTGTTCGCCAAGTACCCGGACGCGCGCGCTTACGCCGAGGCCAACCGTGCCGAGCTGGAGGAATACATCCGCTCGACCGGTTTCTTCCGCAACAAGGCCAGCTCGCTGATCGGCCTCGGTCAGGCGTTGCTCGAGCATCATGACGGTGAATTGCCTCACACCATGGACGAACTCGTGAAGTTGCCGGGGATCGGCCGCAAGACCGCCAACGTCATTCTCGGCAACGCGTTCGGCGTGCCGGGCATCACCGTCGACACGCACTTCGGCCGCCTGGTGCGGCGCTGGCAGTGGACCGCCGAGGAAGACCCGGTGAAGGTCGAGCACATCATCGGCGAGCTCATCGAGCGCAAAGACTGGACGATGCTGTCGCACCGGGTGATCTTCCACGGTCGCCGCGTGTGCCACGCCAGGAAACCGGCCTGCGGTGTGTGCGTGCTGGCCAAGGACTGCCCGTCGTTCGGGGCCGGGCCCACCGACCCGGACACCGCCGCCGAGCTGGTGAAGGGTCCGGAGCGGGAGCATCTGCTCGAGCTGGTGGGCCGGTGAGACAATTCCCGTTCGCCTGGCGATGGGCGCTGGCGGGATTGATCGCTGTGGTCGCACTGGCGGCCGCCCTGTGGCCACGGGCACGCGACACCGACACACACGCGGACAGCGGGCAGCAGGCGCGCTCGAGTGCCGGGGTATCCGAGCAGCAACGCGCCGCGGCGGACCTCACGGCGTGCCCGCGACCGGTCTCCGGCGCCACCGGGTCCGGCCCGCTGGCCGGTATCCCGGTCAGCTGCCTGGCCGACGGCGGACCTGTCGACCTGGCCGCCGCGCTCGCGGGTAAGCCTGCGCTGCTGAATCTCTGGGCCTACTGGTGCGGACCGTGTGCGCAAGAATTGCCGTATTTGCAGCAGTTCGCCCGACGCGCCGGAAACGCGATTACCGTGCTGACCGTGCACAGCGACCCCGATGAGGCCAAGGCGATTTCACGGCTGCGTGGACTGAACGTGAAACTGCCCGGTGTGCTCGATGCCGACGCGCGGGTGCGCGCGGCCGTCGGTGCCCCCGCCGTGCTGCCGATTTCGGTGTTGCTGCGGGCGGACGGCTCGGTCGCCCAGGTCGAGGTGCGCGCGTTCACCGGGGTGGACGACATCGCCGACACCGTCGCGCAGGAGCTGGGGGTGGCCGCATGACCATCCCTGTGCCGCAAGACATTCCGAAGTGGCTGAGCAAGGCCACCGAGCCGGCCGCGGATAACTCGGACACCCTCACGCTGGCGCGCACCCTGCGCCGCGCCATGGCCATCACGTCGACGCCGCGGCAGGCGGCGGTCCTTGTCCTGTTCGGCGGCGCACCCGAGGCCGACGCCGACGGACCGGGCGGCCTGCCCGCCGACGCGGACGTGTTGCTCACCCAGCGCGCCGCCACCCTGCGTCAGCATCGCGGCCAGGTCGCTTTTCCCGGCGGCGCGGTGGATCCGGGTGACACCGGGCCGATCGACACCGCGCTGCGCGAGGCCTGCGAGGAGACCGGGCTCGACCGTTCCGGCGTGGAACCCCTTGCGGTGCTGCCGAAGTTGTTCGTGCCGCCGTCGCGTTTCGATGTGACACCGGTGGTCGCCTACTGGCGCACGCCGAGCACGGTCGGGGTGGTCGCCGAGAGCGAGACCGAACGGGTGGTGCGGGTTCCGCTGGCCACCCTGCTCGATCCGGCTAACCGTTTCCTGGTCCGCGGCAGCCTCGGCTACCAGAGCCCCGCCTTCCAGGCGGACGGGATGCTGGTGTGGGGCCTGACCGGCGGCATCCTCGCCGGCATCTTCAAAGCCGCAGGGTGGGAACAGGATTGGGACCACCGGGACGTTCGTGACCTAGAGACCGCCCTTGCCGACGTGGGAATGACGTTATGACTACCTCCGCGTGGCTCGATATCGCGGTGGTGCTGCTCGCGCTGCTCGCCGCCTCCTCTGGATGGCGGCAGGGCGCGGTCGCGTCCGCCCTCGCGTTTCTCGGTGTCGTACTCGGCGCGGTCGCGGGCATCCTGATCGCGCCGCACATCCTGATCCATGTCGACGAGGGTCGCGCCAGGGTGCTCACCGGCGTGCTGCTGATCGTGCTGCTGGTGATCATCGGCGAGGTCGCGGGCATGGTGCTCGGCCGGGCCGCGCGCGGCGGCATGCGTCATCCGTTCACCCGCAGCGTGGACAGCGTGGTCGGCGCGGTGCTGCAGGCGGTGGCCGTGCTGGTCACCGCGTGGCTGCTCGCGCTGCCGCTGGCCACCTCGTCACAGCCGTCGATCGCCACCGCGATCAACGGTTCGCGGGTGCTGACCGACGTCAACGACGTCGCGCCGAACTGGCTGCGCCGCCTGCCCAACGAATTCTCCAAGCTGCTCAACACCTCCGGCCTGCCGGACGTGATCGGCCCGTTCGGCCGCGCCCCCATCGCGGCCGTCGAGCCGCCGGACGCGAGCGTGCTGTCCAGCCCGGTCGCCGCCTCGCTGCAGGGCAGCGTGCTGCGCATCCGCGGCGTCGCGCCGAGTTGCCAGCGCGCGCTGGAGGGTTCGGGTTTCGTCATCGCCCCCGAACGGATCATGACCAACGCCCACGTGGTCGCGGGCACCACCAGCGTGCAGGTGGACACCGTGCGCGGCCCGTTGGACGCCAGCGTGGTGCTGTTCGACCCGTCCAAGGATGTCGCGGTGCTCGCGGTGCCGGGGCTGACCGCCCCGGTGGTGCCGCAGGCGCCCGCCGCCGCGCGACCGGGTGACAGCGCCATCGTGCTCGGCTACCCCGGCGGTGGTCCGTACACGGCGAGCGCGGCCCGGGTGCGGGAGACGCTGGATCTCACCGGTCCGACGATCTACCGCGACGGGACGGTCGAGCGCGAGGTCTACACCGTGCGCGGCCGGGTCCGCGCGGGCAATTCCGGTGGGCCACTGGTGGATACCGAGGGTGAGGTGCTCGGCGTGGTCTTCGGCGCCGCGGTTACCGACGACGACACCGGCTACGTGCTCACCCTGGCCGAGGTCCGCGCCCAACTCGACGCCGCATCCGGTTCCACCGTCTCCGTCGGCACCGGCGCCTGCGTCCTGAGCTGACACACCGATCGAAGGCGCCCTTCCTCCCGTCAGAAGGACCGAAGGGCGCCCTCGGTCAGCTTGCCGTGTCGAGGACACACCGACTGAAGGTGCCCTTCATTCCGGTAGACGGGCTGAAGGCCACCTTCGGTAGAGGGTCAGGTCAGGAGTTTGGCCAGTTCGGCGGTGACTACGTCCGGGTTCTCCTGATGGGCGTAATGGCCAGCGGCGGGGACGGTGGCCAGGCGGCGGTCCGGTGAAAGATGTTGGCCGCGGCGGAATGTGCTGGTGAGTACGTAGGGGTCGAGGTCGCCGCGGAGGGCGAGGACCGGGATGCGGATCGGGTCGCGCATGGTGGCCATGAAGCGGCGGCCGTCCGGACGCCACTGGCTGCGGAAGGCCCAGCGCTGATATTCCAGCGCGCAGTGCGCGGCACCGGGGATCTGGATGGCCGAGCGCATCCGTCGCGCGGTGTCGACGAATTCGGTGGTGCCGGACCAGGATCCGCTCACTCGCTGCCGCAGCAGCCGCTCGACCTCGAACCCGTCGCCGGTGGTCAGCAGCCGCTCGCCGTAGCGAGGCAGCTGGTAGCGCAGGAAGTTGGGCAGCCAGGTGGCGCGCTGATGGCGGTTGCGCAGCACCGCGCTCTTGAGCGCGGCCGGATGCGGCGAGCTCACCACCGCGATGGAACGAACCAGCCGAGGGTGCAGCACCGCGGTCGCCCAGCACACCAGGCCGCCGTCGGCATGCCCGACGAGGGTCGCGTCGGTGTAGCCGAGGGCGCGGATGAGCCCGGCGATATCACCGGCCAGGGTCCAGCCGTCGTAACCGCGCGGCGGTTTGTCGGTGTCCCCGTAGCCGCGCAGGTCGACGGCCACCGCGCGATAGCCGAGGTCGGCGAGCCCGGTCAGCTGATGCCGCCAGGACCACCAGAAGTCGGCGAAACCGTGCAGCAGCACCACCAGCGGTGCGTCGGTGCGCTCGGGGGCGGCATCGACCACATGGAATCGGATGCCGTTGGCATGAACGTCCCGATGCGCCCACGGCCCGTCGAAACGGACGCTGGACGGATCCGGAATATGGTGCGACGACACGCCGAGGCAGCCTAGTAGTTCGGGGTATCCGCGCGCGAGCGAGCGGTTACGAAGCGGGTTTTTCCAGCGAGCGGGGCGCGTCGTGAGCGGCGCCGAGCCCGTGCGGCAGCACCGCGCGGGCTTGTTTGAGCGAGTCGATCGTCTTCTCCGGCGCCCGCAGCTTCTTCACCCGCAGATAGCCGAGGTAGGCGAGTACCGCGGCCGTGACGATCATCGACGCGAACACGATCAGGAACGCCAACCAGCGGGCCAGCCACACGTCGAGCAGCTCGCCTGCGAAGAAGAAAAAGAAGAACGTGCTGAACAGCAGGACGGTCAGCGCGAGGATGAAGTAGACGCTGCCCTGCAGGCCCTTCTTGATCTCGCCGGTCACCTCGGCCTTGGCCAGCGCCACCTCGGCCCGGACCAGGGTCGACATCTGTTCGGTGGCGTCGCGCACCAGGGTGCCGAAGCTGGCGCTACCGCTCGGATTGGCGTCGGACAGGGGAATGGAGGTCACTGTACGACCGCGCTGCGCGTCGTTCCCGTTTCCGCCGTTTGTGACACTCACTTGGTAGACCCTTCTCCCTGTCCAGGCACTGCTTCGGCCTCTGTGTTCGATGGGCGGCGCTCCCGGTGCCCTGCGTGGTTACCCAAGCTGTCGCCTCCGGGCACATCGCTCGCGCCGCCGTCTTCTCGTTGTAGCGCACGGGCGTCCCGCCGCGCCTGGTGGACACGCCCACGTCGCAACAGTAACGCCGAACCGGCGAGCGACGCCGCCATTGATGTCACCAACACAGCGGCCTTCGCCAATTCGACTTCGGAGCCGTCTCCGACGTCGGCCAGCGCGAGTTCTGCCACCAGAAGGCTAACGGTGAACCCGATCGCGCCGAGCACCGACAGGGCGAACATGTCGCGGTAGCCGAGTCCGGCCGGTCGCTTCGCCACCCCGAACCGGATTGCGAGCCAGCTGATCCCGAAGATTCCGGCGGTTTTGCCGAGCAGCAACCCGAGAACGATGGCCAGCGCCAGCCTGTCGCTGAACAGTGCACCGAATACCTTGCCGTCCAACGGAACTCCGGAGGCGAACAACGCGAACAGCGGCACGCACAGCCCGGCCGAGATGGGCTGGATCAGGTGCTCGAGCCGGGTGGCGGGCGCCTGCTCCTCGCCGGGGTCGGCGCGCACCCTGGTGAGCAGTCCGAGCGCCACGCCCGCCAGCGTCGGATGGATGCCCGCCTCGTACAGCGCGTACCAGGACACCAGCGCCAGCGGAAGATAGAGCCACGGCGTGCGGATCCGCTTGTGCTGGGCCAGCGCCCACCCCGCGAAGCAGGCCGCGGCGGCCAGCAGCCACAGCAGCGCCAGCGTCGAGGTGAACAGGACTGCGATCACAAGGATGGCCATCAGATCGTCGACCACGGCGAGGCTGAGCAGGAACACCCGCGCGCTCGCCGGGATGCGCGAACCGGTCATGGCCAGCACGGCCAGCGCGAACGCGATATCGGTGGCCACCGGAATGGCCCAGCCGCGATCCATCCCCGGCACGCCGAGGCCGACCACCAGCGCGATCAATGCCGGGGTGACCACACCGCCGACCGCGGCGATGATCGGCAGCGCGGCCCGCTTCGGGTCGGCCAGCTCACCGACGACGAGTTCGCGCTTGAGCTCCAGCCCCGCGACGAAGAAGAAGATGGCGAGCAGGCCGTCCGCGGTCCACGCGGCCAGGGTGAGATCCAGGTGCAGCGGCGCGATGGTCAGCGTGGTCTCGGTCATCGTCAGGTAGCTGTCGCGCCATGGCGAGTTCACCCACAGCAATGCGACCGCGGCCGCGATGAGAAGGATTGCACCGCCGACTGTTTCGGTGCGGAGATAGCGGGATAGTTCCGAGCGCACTTGCGTGATCACGGGGAACCTTTCGGCAGGGTCGGTCAACGCTGCGACCACGCCATCGACCGATTCGGCTGTCAGGTACGCGACCGCATGCCGACCAGACTTCCCGGCACACCTTACGCAATCCTAACGGGTAGGGCCGGTGACGAAGCACGCCACCGGCCCTAACATGAAGCACTTGCGAGCCGCGAATGCGCGAGGCCGCATGTCCGCCCGTCGGTTCTCGGCTACGCCTTGGACGCCCGAATCGCCTCGAAGACGTTGGGGTCGACCAGCGTCGAGGTGTCGCCGAGTTCCCTGCCCTCGGCGACGTCGCGCAGCAACCGGCGCATGATCTTGCCGCTGCGCGTCTTGGGCAGCTCGGGCACCACGTGGATCTCCCTCGGCCGCGCGATCGGGCTGATCGCGCGCGATACCTCCGCCTTCAACTCGGCGACCAGCGCCGCGCCGGTGTCCTCGGCCTCGGCGGTCAGGATGACGAACGCGACGATGCCCTGACCGGTGGTCTCGTCACTGGCCCCGACCACCGCGGCCTCCGCGACACCGGAATGCCCGACCAGCGCCGACTCCACCTCAGCGGTGGAGATGCGGTGGCCCGACACGTTCATCACGTCATCGACCCGGCCGAGCACCCAGAGGTCGCCGTCGGCGTCGAGCTTCGCGCCGTCACCGGCGAAATACCAGCCCTGCTCGGCGTAGCGCTCCCAGTAGGTGGCCCGGTACCGCTCCATATCGCCCCAGATGCCGCGCAGCATCGACGGCCACGGCTGGTCGAGCACGAGGTAGCCGTTGGCCTCGGTCTCGCCGCGCTGCACCGGCTTGCCCTCCTCGTCGACGACCAGCGCCGAGATACCCGGCAGCGCGGCCGTCGCGGCGCCGGGCTTGGTGGTGGTGACGCCGGGCAGCGGCGAGATCATGATCGCGCCGGTCTCGGTCTGCCACCAGGTGTCCACGATCGGTGTGCGGTTGCCGCCGATGACTTCTCGGTACCAGCGCCAGGCCTCCGGATTGATCGGCTCGCCGACGCTGCCGAGCAGCCGCAGGCTGGACAGGTCGTGCGCGGCCGGGATCTCGCGGCCCCACTTCATGAACGTGCGCACCAGCGTCGGCGCTATGTAATAGATGCTGACGCCGTACTTTTCGATGATCTGGAAGTGCCGGTGCTCGTCCGGGGAGTTGGGTGTGCCCTCGTAGACCACCTGGGTGGTGCGGTTGGCGAGCGGTCCGTAGACGATGTAGCTGTGTCCGGTGACCCAGCCGATGTCGGCGGTGCACCAGTAAACGTCTTGTCCGGCTTTGTGATCGAAGACGTTGTGGTGGGTGTAGGCGGTCTGGGTCAGGTAGCCGCCGGAGGTGTGCAGGATGCCCTTGGGCTTTCCGGTGGTGCCGGAGGTGTAGAGGATGAACAGCGGATGCTCGGCATCGAACGCCTGCGCCTCGTGCTCCGGGGACGCCTGCGCGACCGTCTCGTGCCACCACAGATCGCGGCCGTCGGTCCACGGCACCTCGGTCTCGGTGCGGCGCACCACGAGTACGTGCTCGACAGAGTGCGGCACATCGCCGTTCGCGAACAGCGCCTCGTCCACCGCCTCCTTGAGCGGGGCGGCCTTGCCGCGCCGCCACTGCCCGTCGGTGGTGATGATCAGCCGGGCACTCGCGTCGTCGACCCGCTGGCGCAGGGCGGTCGGGGAGAAGCCCGCGAACACCACCGAGTGGGTGAGCCCGAGCCGCGCGCAGGCCAGCATCGACACGATGGCCTCTGGCACCATCGGCATGTAGATGGCGACGCGGTCGCCCGCTTCGAGGCCGAGCTCGGTGAAGTAGTTTGCGGCGCGGCTGACTTCGGCGAGCAGCTCGCGGTAGGTGATCGCCCGCGAATCGCCCGGCTCGCCCTCCCAGTGGATGGCCACCTGGTCGCCGTGCCCGTCGAGCACGTGCCGGTCGACGCAGTTGTAGGCGACATTGAGCTTGCCGTCGGCGAACCACTTCGCCACCGGCGCGTCGCTCCAGTCCAGCACCTGCGACCACGGCTGATGCCAGTGCAACCGACTCGCCTGCTCGGCCCAGAACGCGTCGCGATCGGCCGACGCCTGCTCGTAGAGCGCGGCATCCGCGTTCGCCGCGGCCGCGAACTCCGCGCTCGGCGGGTACGAGTCCCTGTGGTCGGCGGTTTCGGTCATCTCGTTTCTTCTTTCCACGTAGCCTGAGCGCACGATTCAAACGCAGCACGTTCGACAGTAATCAACTGTGACCTACGCCGCGTCCGGTCTGTCCACCGGGTTTCGGTCTCGACACGCCGTCGCGTAATCCGCAACGGAGGGGTCGGCCCCGGAGACACCGGACGGTCTCTACAGAGGCAATGTTCCGGCCGTTAGGTCATATTCGCGCGATGTTTTTCGTGTTTCAGCCATGTTGCCGGATTGGTAACAAGTGGAACGAACCTTTGTCAATCCGATGACAAGGCACGCACTTGTGGATAATCTGCGAGGCACCCAAGGCGGTTTGTGCCGGCATGCGCCTGGTGACCTCATGCGCGTGCCAAGGATTCCGCCCTTCTCGAAATCGGGAGAACGCGTTGAGATTCAACAGAGCAATGGCGCTGACTGCGGCAGCACTGCTGGCTACGAGCCTCGGACTGTCGGCATGCTCGTCGGACGACAGTGCCGACGCGAGCATCGTCACCACGAACGCTGGTGAGCCGCAGAACCCGTTGGTGCCCACCAACACCAACGAGAACATGGGCGGCCGCGTCGTCGACCGCTTGTTCGCCGGCCTGAAGTACTACGACGCAGACGGCGTCGCGCACGACGAACTGGCGCAGAAGATCGAGACGACGGACCGGAAGAACTACACGATCACCATCAAGCCGGACTGGAAGTTCTCCGACGGCAGCGCGGTGACCGCGAAGTCGTTCGTCGACGCGTGGAACTACGGCGCCCTCGGCACCAACGCTCAGCTGCAGAGTTACGCGTTCACCCCGATCGTCGGGTTCGACGAGGTGTCGGCGGAGAAGCCGACGGCACAGACGATGTCGGGCCTGAAGGTGGTCGACGACAAGACCTTCACCGTCGCGCTCAAGTCGCCGTCCATCGACTTCGAGACCGAACTCGGCTACGCGCCGTTCTATCCGCTGCCCGAGGCGGCGTTCAAGGATATGAAGGCGTTCGGCGAGAACCCGATCGGCAACGGCCCGTACAAGTTCGCGAAGAACGGCGCCTGGCAGCACAACGTGCAGATCGACCTGGTGGCGAACCCGGATTACCACGGTGGCCGCGTGCCCAAGAACAAGGGCCTGCGCTTCGTGATGTACCAGACGTTCGACACCGCATACGCCGATCTGATCGCGGGCAACCTGGACACCCTCGACACCATCCCGGACAGCGCGATCACCTCGTACAAGAACGATCTCGGCGATCGGGCGATCACCAAGCCGACCGCGCAGAACCAGCACGTCGGTATCCAGACCAACGTCCCGCACTTCGCGGGCGAAGAGGGCGTGCTGCGTCGCAAGGCACTCTCGATGGCGATCAACCGAGACCAGATCTGCGAGAACATCTTCCACGGCACCAGGCTGCCCGCGCGTGACTTCACCTCCGCCTCGCTGCCCGGCTTCAAGGGCGACCTGCCCGGCTCGGAGTTCCTGAAGTACAACCCCGATGAGGCCAAGAAGCTGTGGGCCCAGGCCAACACCATGTCCCCGTGGTCGGGACGCTTCGAGATCGCCTACAACTCCGACGGCGGCCACCAGGCCTGGATCGAAGCCGTTGCCAACAGCATCAAGAACACGCTCGGCATCGACTCCATCGGCACCCCGTACCCGACCTTCAAGAACATCCGCGACGAGGTGAACGCCAAGACCATCGGCAAGGCGTTCCGCTACGGCTGGCAGGGCGACTACCCGACCATGCTGCAGTTCCTCACCTCGCAGTACTACAGCTACTCGGCCACGAACAACGTCGACTGGAAGGTCCCGGAGTTCGACAAGCTGCTCGACGCCGCGCTCGCCGCGCCGACCTTGGAGGAGTCCTACAAGATCGTCGCGCAGGCGCAGACCATGATGCTGCAGCAGATGGCCGACATCCCGGTGCTCGACTACATCGCGTCCGCCGGTCGATCGGACAAGGTGAAGGCCGCGCCGCTGGCGTGGAACGGCCTGTTCGCCTTCGAAAACATCGAGAAGTAGCCGCTGGTGAGCCGCGCCGCCCCGCGCGGCGCGGCTCATCACTCACCCAGGAGGCGAAATGGCCTGGTATATCGTGCGGCGTCTGCTTCAAATGATCCCCGTGTTCCTCGGGGCGACGTTGCTCATCTATGCCCTGGTATTCCTCGTCCCCGGCGATCCGATTCACGCGCTCGCCGGCGACAAACCGATGACCCCCGCGGTGGAGGCCCAACTCCGCGCGCGGTACCACCTCGACCGGCCCTTCTTCATGCAGTACCTGCTGTACCTGAAGGGCATCGTCACCTTCGACTTCGGCACCTCCTTCTCCGGCAGGCCGGTGCGCGCGGAGTTGGCTCGCGCCTTCCCCATCACGATCAAGCTCGCCGCCATGGCGGTGTGCGTCGAGGCCGTGTTCGGCGTGGCGTTCGGCCTGATCGCCGGCCTGCGCAAGGGCAAGCTGTTCGACTCGACCATGCTGGTCGTCAGCCTGATCGTGATCGCTGTGCCGATCTTCGTGGTCGGCTTCCTCGCGCAGTTCCTGCTCGGGGTGAAGTGGGGGATCGCGCCGGTGACCGTCACCGGCAAGGCGAGTTTCACCGAGTTGCTTGTCCCGGCGTTCGTGCTCGGGTCGCTGTCGTTCGCCTACGTGCTGCGGCTGACCCGGAACTCGGTGGCGGAGAACATGTCCGCCGACTTCGTGCGCACCGCGACCGCGAAGGGGCTGAGCAGGCAACGCGTGGTAACCGTGCACATTCTGCGCAACTCTATGATCCCGGTGATCACCTTCCTCGGCGCCGAGCTCGGCTCGTTGATGGGTGGCGCCATCGTCACCGAGGGCATCTTCAATATCCCCGGTGTCGGTGGCACGCTCTATCAGGCGATCACCCGAGGCGAACCGCCGACGGTCGTCTCGTTCGTCACGGTTCTGATCATCGTCTTCTTGGTCTCGAACCTGATCGTCGACCTCCTCTACGCCGTACTCGATCCGAGGATCCGCTATGCCTGACCTCGACAAAGGACAAGGAATCGACCTCGCGGAGAGCGCGGCTCGTGGTAGGCAGACCTACTTCGTCGCGCCGCCGGACGAGGTCGAAGTACTCGCGACCGACATGGTCGTCGACCAGGGCTCGCCGAGCAGCATCTGGTACGACGCGTGGCGGCAGCTGCGGCGTAATCCGATCTTCATCGTCGCGGCACTGATGATCCTGTTCGTGCTCGTCGTGGTGATCTGGCCCAGCCTGTTTACCAGCCAGGATCCTCGGTACTGCAACGGCGACTTCAGCATGAGCCCGCGCGGCGGGGGCCATCCGTTCGGTTTCGACAAGCAGGGCTGCGACATCTACGCCCGAACCGTGTACGGCGCAAGGGCTTCGGTGATGGCCGGGGTCGGCTCCACCATCGCCTTCGTGTTGATCGGCGGCGTGCTCGGCGCGCTGGCCGGCTTCTACGGCGGGTTCCTCGATTCGGTGGTCTCCCGTGTCGCCGAGATCTTCTACGCGATCCCGCTGATGCTGGCCGCGATCGTGATCATGCAGCTGCTCGATTCGCGGACCATCTGGACCGTGATCCTCATCCTCGCCGGGTTCACCTGGCCGCAGGCGGCCCGGATCGCGCGCAGCGCGGTGATCCAGGCGAAGAACAGTGATTACGTCACGGCGGCAAAGGCATTGGGCGTCTCCCGAATACGCACGCTGATTCGGCACGTGCTGCCGAACGCGGCGGGCCCGCTGATCGTGGTCACCACGATCTGGCTCGGCGTCTTCATCGTCACCGAGGCGACGTTGTCCTACCTCGGCGTCGGGCTGCCGCGCACCATCGTGTCGTGGGGCGCCGATATCGCCTCCGGGCAGAAGGAGATTCGCTCCTCCGCGATCCTGTTCTATCCCTCGGCGGCTCTGGCGCTCACCGTGCTGAGCTTCATCATGCTGGGCGACGCCGTGCGCGATGCCCTCGACCCGAAGGCGAGGAAGCGATGAGTGAATTCCGCAGCGCACAGTCGCCACTGCTCGAAATCAAGGACCTGAACGTCTGTTTCAGCTCGGACGGCAAGAAGATCCCCGCGGTCCGCGATGTGAACCTTTCGGTGTATCCGGGCCAGACCGTCGCGATCGTCGGCGAATCCGGCTCCGGCAAGTCGACGACGGCGCACGCGATCATCGATCTGCTGCCCGGCACCGGACAGGTGACCTCGGGTTCCATCATGTTCGACGGCAAAGACCTCGCCAAGGCGTCCAAGAAGGATGTCGTCGCGGTCCGCGGCAACGGGATCGGGCTGGTCCCGCAGGATCCGATGTCCAACCTGAATCCGGTGTGGAAGATCGGCTTCCAGATCCGGGAGACGTTGGAGGCCAACGGGATCGCCAAGGGCAAGGCCGCCAAGCAGCGCGCCATCGAGCTGTTGCACGAGGCGGGCATGTCCGACGGCGAGCGGCGGGTGAACCAGTATCCGCACGAGTTCTCCGGCGGTATGCGGCAGCGCGCGCTCATCGCCATCGGTCTGGCCTGCCGCCCCAAGCTGTTGATCGCGGACGAGCCGACCTCGGCACTCGATGTCACCGTGCAGCGGCAGATCCTCGATCACCTCGACGGCCTCACCAACGAGCTCGGCACCGCGGTCCTGTTGATCACGCACGATCTCGGCCTCGCCGCCGAACGCGCGGAGCATCTGGTCGTGATGTATCGCGGGCGTGTGGTGGAATCCGGTCCGGCCCTGCAGATTCTGCGCGAACCGCAACATCTGTACACCAAGCGGCTGGTGAACTCGGCGCCCTCGCTCGCCTCGCAGCGGCTGTCTTCGGTGAAGCAGCGCATCGAGATTCGCGAGCAGGCGGTGCAGGTGGCCGAGCAGATCGCGGCCACCGATACTGAGTTGTCCGGAGCTCCCGATGACGTGGTGGTCGTCGACAACCTCACCAAGGCCTTCAAGATCCGCGGCAGCGCGCCCTGGAAATCGTCGGACTTCTTGGCGGTGCAGGATGTTTCGTTCCGGCTGCGGCGCGGCACCACCACCGCGATCGTCGGTGAATCCGGTTCGGGCAAATCGACTGTCGCGCAGATGATCCTCGGCCTGCTCGAGCCGACGTCGGGCAAGGTGGTGTTCGACGGCCAGGAAGTGGCGAAGCTGGATCGCAAGAGCGCCTTCGCGTTCCGGCGCCGGGTGCAGCCGATCTTCCAGGACCCGTACGGCTCGCTGGACCCGATGTACTCGATCTACCGCACCATCGAGGAGCCGTTGCGCACGCATAACATCGGCTCGCCGAAGGAGCGCGAGGCCACCGTGCGTGAGCTGCTCGACAAGGTGTCGCTGCCGTCCACCGTGATGCGCCGGTACCCGAACGAGTTGTCCGGTGGTCAGCGGCAGCGCGTCGCCGTCGCCCGTGCCCTCGCGCTCTCGCCCGAGGTCGTGGTCTGTGACGAGGCGGTGTCCGCGCTCGACGTGCTGGTCCAGGCGCAGATCCTGCGGCTGCTGAACGACCTGCAGGCCGAACTGGGCCTGTCGTATGTGTTCATCACCCACGACCTGGCCGTTGTCCGGCAGATCGCCGACAACGTGCTGGTCATGCAGACCGGCAAGGTGGTCGAGGCGGCGTCCACCGAAGAGGTCTTCGACAATCCGCGCGAGGAGTACACCCGGCGGCTGTTGGATGCCATCCCTGGCCGAGATCTGTTGGTGAGCTGAGGGATCCGCTAGCCGAGATCGTCAAGCGGAGGCGGCCGTCCCGACCCGATGGGCCGAGGCGGCCGCTTTTGCGTCCCTCAGCTGCTCGCTGACGGACGCGCGGACTGGACCTGGGATAAGGGGGCTCCGGAACGGGCTGGGTCCGGCGTTCGCGCGGGCGCAAGTAGCCTCGTAAGCCGTGACCGATCCGCTACAGCCTCTCGTCGATCTGCCCGGTGTCCGCGCGGCCGCCGACCGTGCCCGTGACGCGCTCGCCGAGGTGCATCGGCACAAGGCGAACCGGCGTGGCTGGCCGACCACCGCCGCCGAGGCCGCGGTGCGTGCGGCCCGATCCTCCGCCGCCATCGACGGCGGCAGCACCGAGCTGCCCGCCGATGGCCAGGTCGGCGACCCGATACTGGCCGGATCGTTGCGGGTCGGCCAGGCATTGGACAGTGACGCGCTGCGAAATCTGGTCGGCACCTGGCAGCGGGCGCCGTTGCAGGCGCTGGCCCGGCTGCATCTGCTCGCCGCGGCCGATCTGGTGACCGACGAGGAATCGCTCGGCAGACCGCGCGCGGACGCCGGGGTGGCGGAGCGGCTCGATCTGTTGGTGCAGGCGGTGCTCGGGTCGAGTGCGCCCGCGCCGGTGATCGCGGCGGTGGTGCACGGGGAGCTGCTCGCGTTGCGGCCGTTCGGGACCGCCGACGGTGTGGTGGCGCGGGCGGCTTCGCGGTTGGTCGCGGTGTCGAGTGGGCTGGACCCGCACAGCCTGGGGGTGCCCGAGGTTTTCTGGCTGCGGCGCAGGCAGGCGTATCTCGATGCGGCTCTGGCGTTCGGGAGTGGTGCGGCAGACGCGGTGGGGAGCTGGGTGCTGCTGTGCTGCGGTGCGCTGGAGGACGGTGCGCGCGAGGCCACGTCGATCGCCGATTCGGCGTCGGGGTAGGGCACACATCAAAACGGGCGGCGTTGTCGTTGCCGACCTCGCCGCCCGCGTAGCACGGACTACCCGGTTACCAAGCGTGCTGGGTGGGTTGTGTTCTTACGGCCTCGGCGATAGTCCGAACTCCGGCGGTTCATCCCCGCAACCTGTGCGAGGCTCTCGCCGACGAAGACCCGGATTTCGCAGGCCCACAACGCTTCTGCCCTTGTCGCGGCGCGCTCCGCGTGGGTGCCTGGTGCCCGTGCTGGGAAGGGTGGTTGGGAGACTGAACCTTCTCTTCCGGTCCTGCCTTGGCCTTCCGACCTTCCGTAGTTACCTTTCTACCCTGTGACAGCCCTCACATCAATAGCTGGTAAAACATTGAATATTCGGCGTGTCGATCGGCGTTTCGTGGTTCAATGCCTGGTCGCGAGTTCCTGTACATTTCGCCAGCAATCTCCCTCGGCAAGCATCCCGCTTCCCCTCGAGCAGCACGGCTCGCCGCGTGGTGAGCGATGGTTAAGGCTCAGCTGCGCCGGCGCAGCAATCGATAGCTGATCGCGCCGGCCAGCACCGCGCTCAAGCCGACCACCGCGGTCGCGGCAAGGGTGGTGGACGACGGCGCCTGGAAGCGCGCCCACAGCGACACCGGATTCGAAAAGGCCAGGATGGGCCAACCTTTGGCGACTGCCTCGCGGCGCAGGTTGCGATCCGGATTGACCGCCGTCGGATGGCCGACCGCGCTCAGCAGCGGCAGATCGGTGACCGAATCGGAGTACGCGTAACAACGCGCGAGGTCGTAACCCTCACTGGCGGCGAGCTTTTCGATCGCGGCGACCTTGCCCTCGCCGTAGCAGTAGAACTCGACCTCGCCGGTGTACTTGCCGTCCGCGACGACCATCCTGGTCGCGGCGGTGTGCGAGGCGCCGAGCACCTCCGCGATCGGGCCAACAATCTCCTCGCCCGAGGCCGACACGATCACCACGTCGTGGCCCCGGATCTTGTGGTCGGCAATGAGATCAGCCGCCTCGGCGTAGATCAGCGGATCCACTAGCTCGTGAAGTGTCTCGGCCACAATGTTTTTCACCTGCTCGACGTCCCACCCGGCGCACATGTTCGTCAGATGGGCGCGCATCCGCTCCATTTGGTCGTGGTCGGCGCCGGACAGCATGAACATGAAGTGCGCGTAGCTGCTTTCGAGCACGTCGCGGCGGTTCAACAGGCCCTGCGCGTAGAAGGGCTTGCTGAAGACGAACGTGCTCGATTTCGCGATCACGGTCTTGTCCAGATCGAAGAAGGCGGCGACGCGTCCGTCCGCGGTGGGTGAGTCCACTCGACCAGCATAGGCGTACGGCAGGGTCCGCTCGGCCGCGCGCGGGGCGCGCTCCGCGCGGTGCGGAACTGGGTATCGACTGGGGACCGCCGCGGTGTCGTCCCCCGGCGGTTTCCGAGCCGAGTCCGCGGCCGCGAGCGGGGAGTTTGCCCCACGGCCATGGAGCGAGTATTCGCCGTAAAGTTCTGCCGCGACAGACTTGCGTTGTGGGCGGGGCTTGGGTGTAGTATTGCTGGCACCTGGACATGGTCCAGGCGCGTTCAGCCCGACCCCCCGGGGCTGAACCCGACGGCCCCAGCCTCCTCCCCCCCCGGCTGGGGCCGTCCTCTATTCAAAGGACGGTTCGCGTCCTGCCCGGCAGCCCTCAGATCTCGCGCCGCAGCACGCAAAAGTTCTCCACACCCCCGAGTTATCCACAATCGGCGCATCGCCTCTTCTGCCATCGCACGAATTCCGCCACGCTCAGCCGCATGAATCTTGAAGTGGCGCCGGACAACAGCAGCCCGCCACCGGCACTCGTGCTGCTGCACGACCCCCGGCTGCGCGACGAGGTACGCCGCGTCGCCGCCGCGGCCGAACGCGCCCTGGACGAGCGTTCGCTACCCGTCGGCAGGCACGCGTGGACCGGAGCGCCCGTGGTGATCCTGGACACAGCCACCGCGCGGCAGGCCGCCGAAGCCGGGTATCTGCGCCGGGTCGGCGTTGTCCTGGTCACCGACGGCGAACCAGGACTGCCCGACTGGCAAGCCGCGGCGGCCGTCGGAGCCGAGCGTGTCATCGCGCTGCCCGGCGCCGCCGAAGGACTTATCGAGATGTTTGCTGAGTACGGCGAACATCGCACGGGGGACGGTGTTGTCGTCGCCGTCGCAGGTGCCGCCGGAGGGGCCGGAGCGTCGACTCTCGCCGCCGCGCTTGCGCTGCGATCCGCCGCCGAAGGGTTCCGCCGCGACACTGTGCTGGTCGACGGCGCACCGCTCGGCGGTGGTCTCGACCTGCTGCTCGGCATCGAAACCAGCGCTGGGCTGCGCTGGCCGGACCTGGTCGTCGAGGACGGCAGAGTCTCCGCCGCCGCACTGCACTCCGCCCTGCCCACCGCGGCGCCAGGCTTGGCGGTACTTGCCTGTGGCCGCTGCGGTGCGGGCCGGTTGCCACGCGAGATCGGACCCGCCGCCGTTCGCGCCGTGATCGAAGCAGGCCGTGCCGCAGGCGATTTGGTGGTGTGCGACATTTCCGGCGAACGCGGCCCGCACGCCGATCAAATGCTCGACTCCGCCGACCTCGTCGTGCTGGTCGTCCCGGCGCGGTTACGCGCCGTTGCCGCCGCGGAAGCGGTTTCCGCCCACATCGGACGTCGAAACCCCAACCAGGGCTTGATAGTCCGTGGTCCTGCTCCTGGCGGTCTGCGCGGTCCAGAGGTCGCGGAGGTGCTCGACCTCCCATTACTCGCCGCCGTCCGCGCCCAAACAGGTCTGGCGGCTCGCCTGGAACGCGGCGGGCTCACCGTGCACCGGCGCGGGCCGCTACGCGAGGCCGCCGACGCGGTGCTCGGTGTGTTGAGCGCACCCGTGGGGCAGCGGCGATGAGTGCGCTGGTGACGTCGGAGTTGCTGGATCGGGTGCGGGAGCGGCTGTCCGGCGCCGCGGCGGATCCGGACCCGGCGCAGGTGGCCGCCGCTATTCGCGTGGAGGCAGGTGGAGTGCTCGGGGACACGGATCTGCTGCGGGCGCTGCGGTTGCTGCAGACCGAGATGACCGGGGCCGGGGTGCTCGAGCCGCTGCTGCACGACGCACAGGTCGCCGATGTGCTGGTCACCGGCCCGGACGCGGTGTGGATAGATCGTGGCCACGGCTTGGAGAAGACCTCCATCACGTTTCCGGACGAGGCCGCGGTGCGCAGGCTCGCGCAGCGGCTTGCCCTCTCGGCCGGTCGGCGGCTCGACGATGCCCAGCCGTGGGTGGACGGCAGGCTGTCCGGAACCGGAGCGGCGCTGGGTGATTCGTTCGGTGTGCGGTTACATGCGGTGCTCGCGCCGGTCGCCCACGGTGGCACCTGCCTTTCGCTGCGCGTGCTGCGGCCCGCCACCCAAGGCTTGGACGCGTTGGCGGCGGCGGGTGCGGTACCTGCCGACGCAAAGCGACTGCTGGAGCAGATCATTCGGGCGCGACTGGCGTTCCTGGTGGTCGGCGGCACCGGCGCGGGCAAGACGACGCTGCTCTCCGGACTGCTCGCCAAGGTGGAGCCCAGCGAGCGAATCATTTGCGTGGAGGACGCGGCCGAACTCGCACCACCGCACCCGCACGTGGTGCGACTCGTCGCACGCACCGCGAACGTCGAGGGCGTCGGCGCGGTGACCGTCCGCGACCTGGTGCGACAGGCACTGCGGATGCGACCGGACCGCATCGTCGTCGGCGAGGTCCGAGGCGCCGAGGTTGTCGACCTCCTGACCGCACTGAACACCGGCCACGACGGCGGCGCAGGCACGGTGCACGCGAACTCCCCACAGGAAGTACTGGCCCGCCTGGAAGCCCTTGCGGCCCTTGGCGGCATGGATCGCACCGCCCTGCACAGTCAACTCGCCGCCGCGGTCCAGATCATCCTGCACGTGCACCGCCGCACCGACGGCTCCCGCGGCCTCCGCGAAATCGGCCTCGTCCACCGCAACGAAGACGGCCGCGTCCATATCGCTCCCGCGTGGCACGAATCCGCCCCGGCCACCGCGGCCGAAAACTTGGCCCGACTCCTCGACGAAAGGCTCGAACGATGATCGCCGGCCGGATCGGCTGGGCCTGCCGATGAGTGTCGCGTTGATGTGTCTCGCGCTCGCACTGCTCGCGGCGCCCACGTCCGGTGTGCGTCGTCGATTCGACGGTCTGTTCGCGAAGCCGATCGAGGCTGGAAAAGTTCGGCGTGACAAGGTACTTCGCTTCGTTGCCTGCGGCGGGGTCGTGGCCGTGCTGGTATTCGGGCTCGGTCCGTTTCTTGCGGCGGCCATGGTGGTGGGGACAGTGGGGTTCCGGATCCGTCGTACGGGTCGGGATCGGCGCAGGAACGTCGAATGCGCCCACCTGCTCGACGCGTTGGAGGCGGTGATCGGCGAATTGCGGGTCGGCGCGCATCCGAGTGCCGCGGCCGAGGTAGCGGCGAGCGAGGCGCGGGGCGAATCCGCCACCGTGTTCGCGGTGAGCGCCGGGCGCAGCAGGCTGGGCGGTTCCGCGGCCGAGGGGCTGCGACATCCGGATTCCATCGTGGCAGGCGAGCTGTCCCGCATCGCCGACGCATGGCAGGTGGCCGAGCAGCACGGACTCGCGCTCGCCGAGCTGCTGTCCGCCGCACGTACAGACCTGGTGGGCCGCATCCGTTTCCACGGCCGCACCACCGCCGCCCTTGCGGGCGCCCGCGCCACCGCCACCGTCCTGGCCGCGCTACCCGTCCTCGGCATCGGCTTAGGCCAACTGATGGGCGCCGCCCCACTGCATGTCCTCTTCGCCTCGTCGGCAGGCACGGTCCTGCTGCCGCTAGGCGCCGCCCTCGCCTGCGCCGGCTTGCTGTGGACCGATGCCATAACGCGAAAGGTGCTGGTATGAAACAACCTGTCCCTCATATGCGCGACCGATCGATTGTTCGACGAGCGAATTCCGATACGGCGCTGTGGGTTTCCTATAACGAGTGGCAGCGTGCTCGAGCTCGGCCGATGCGTTTGGACACAGGGTCTATCGATGGCGCGCCTGTCAGTCACGGTGGCTGGCCTCGTTCGGCGACTCTGGTCTCCGCGCCAACATCGTTCGAGGCCGCCTCGATGCGTGCCCGTGGACGACCGATGCGGCCGCCCGGCGAGGTCGGCACGGTGGATTCGGCGCGCACCAGTGACTTCCATGCCGTGGATCCGAATTTTCCAGCGTTCCAAGCTTATTCGTGCAACGACCCGTGCGAGGAGGCCCAGAGTGGAGCTGGCCGGGGGTTATCCGGTACTGCCGATTTTGTTGCTTGCGGTCGGGCTGATCCTGCTGCCGGGCCGGGTCGCGGTGAGTCGTCGGCTGCGGGGGCTTCGCGAGCCGGAGGTGGCGCAAGTCGTTGTGCCAGTGGCGAAGCAGAAGCTGGATCCGCTCGCATCGGCATCGGTGTTCGACCTGTTGGCTGCCTGTCTGCGGGCTGGACTGCCGATGGCGGGGGCGGCACGCGCGGTGGCGCCTGGTGCGCCGGAACCGTTGGGAGCGGCGCTGCGCCGGGCCGCGGATCTGCTGGCGCTAGGTGCCGATGCCGCGACGGCATGGGAACGCGCGGCGGTAGACGGGGCCGGGCGCGCGGGTGCCGAGGAGGTCGAGTCGCTGGCGCGGATGGCGCGGCGGTCGGCGCGGTCGGGTGCCTCGCTGGCGGTCGCGGTCGGGGAACTGGCCGAACAACGCCGGGCCGCGATAGAGGACGCCGCCGCGTCCCGAGCCGAGCGAGCCGGCGTGTTGATCGGCGGGCCGCTCGGGCTTTGCTTCCTACCGGCATTCGTCTGCCTCGGCATTGTCCCGGTGGTGATCGGACTGGCGGGCCGGGTGCTCGGCGGTGGACTGCTGTGAGCCGGTGTCAGCGAGCCGCGATCGTGCGCGAGCGTCGGCGATGGGGGCTGACAGCTCAGTGCGTCCTCGGGTGTGGCGGAACTGATCGTCCGCGAGGTGAGGCAGTGAGCGAGCGAGTTGCCGGCGCCCTGTGCACGCGGACCAGGCCCATCGGAGCATTCCCGCGCGGATCGGCCGCGCGGGGTGAGGTGAGAGGGGAATCGGGTGCGAATCGAGCGAATGACAAGCCACGTGAGCCACGGCTTGGGGGCTGTATATACGGAACTGCGTGTGCGAATCATGCACGCGGTGGTCGCGGACGACGGGATGAGCACGGCGGAGTACGCGATCGGCACCATCGCCGCCGCGGCGTTCGGGGCCGTGCTTTACGGGGTGGTGACCGGCGACAGCATTGTGAACGCGCTGACGAAGATCATCGATCGGGCACTCAACACCGCCGTGTAGCGACCGCGCTGCGCAAGGGAAGATGTTGTGGCACAACGTCGATCGGTGATGATCGAGGTTCGGTGACGGTGGAGGCGGCGATCGCCCTCGCCACCCTGATCGTCGCTGTCGTGCTGTGTATCGGAGCATTGCTGGCGGCGTCGACGCAGGTGCGCTGTGTCGACGCCGCCCGCGAAGCAGCCCGCCTGTCCGCCCGTGGCGACGAAGCGAACGCGATCTCAGCGGCCCGCCGCGTCGCACCCCCAGCCTCGGACATCTCGGTGCAGACCGAGGGCAGCCACATAATCGCCCGGGTCACCACCCACACCCCGCTCCTACCCCTGCTCACCCTCCACGCCGACGCCATCGCCTCCCGCGAGCCAGGGACGACACCGTGAGCGCGTCAGCGTGCGAGGGGTGTCGTCGCCGCGCGCGCTTGGCTGTTCCTGGGCATCGGTGGCCACGTAGTGGCAGCCGAGACGCAGGGGTGGGGGTGAGTGTGGTGGCGAGACTTCGGGGGGACGGTGGGGCGGCGACGGTGTTCTCGTGTCTTGCGCTGGCTGGGCTTATCGCGGCGACGCTGATGGTCGGGCAGGTGGGTGTGGTGGTTGTCACTCGGCATCGGGCGCAGGCGGCCGCGGATTTGGCGGCGCTCGCGGCGGCGGGGGCATTGGCCGAAGGGGGCGATGCGGGGTGCGCCGAGGCGGGTGTGATCGCGCGGCGGATGGGGGTGCGGATGGAAGGGTGCGAAGTCGTCGAGTGGGACGCAACTGTGATTGTTAACAGGTATGTACCAATGGGTCTGTTAGGAGTACGTATGGTTCGCGCTGTCGCACGAGCTGGACCGGTAGAAAACTGAGAGAAACCTAAGTGCGGTTGGCGCTCCAGGTGTTGTCGCGAGTGGCGGAAATCGGCAATTCCCCTGGCCAAATAATTTCGGACGGCACAATTGTCCGCAGGTACGCGGATAAAGAATCGGATGAATGCGCATGTACGCAGGCGGCGATGTGGCAATAGCACAGTTAACCTGAATGAATTCCTCTTTAATCGGCTGCCGTGCCCGGACCGCGGTCCGCAAGGGTTCTGGCAGCCCGTGGTGGTGATTGCGCAGGTCAGGTCGACATTCGATCACATACGGAGCTCGGCTCCGTCACGAGCCGGGCTCTGCAGCGTCATCCGGCCGACAGTTCGGCCAGCACCGCGGTGAGTAATCGTGCCGCGCAGGCCTTGTCGAGCGGGTGGTTCCCGTTTCCGCACTTGGGTGACTGCACGCAGGACGGACAGCCCGCCGCGCAGGAGCAGGACTCGATGACGGCGAGGGTCGCCGAGAGCCAGCGCCGCAGCTGGGCGAACCCGCGCTCGGCGAAGCCCGCGCCGCCCGGCTGGCCGTCGTAGACGAACACCGTCGGCAGGCCGGTGTCCGGGTGCTCGGCGGTGGAGACCCCGCCGATATCCCACCGATCGCAGGTCGCCACCAGCGGCAACAGTCCGATCGCCGCGTGCTCGGCGGCATGCAGCGCCCCGGGCACGTCCGCCGTGTCGATTCCGGCCAGCACCAACAACTCCGGGCTGACCGTGTACAGCACCGCCCTGGTCGGCAACGTGTGCTCGGGCATGTCGAGTTCGACCAGGTCCAGCACCTCGCCGGTGACCAGGGTGCGCAGATATCCGACCACCTGACTGGTCACCCTGACCTGCGCCAATGCGGTCATCACCCGGCCGTGGCGGCGCTGATCGGTCATCACGTCGATGGCGATCGAGGTGACCGAGCGCGCGCTCGTGGTCCACCCCGGTTCGGCGGCATGCACGAACGCGACACCGTCCTCGAGATCCAGCTCGTCAACGACATAGGTATCGCCCTGATGTAGATGAACAGCCCCCTGATGCAGCGTCGCGGGTGCCCGCCCGGCATCGGCCGTACCGAGCAATCGGCCGGTCTCCCCGTCCACGATGGCCACCGGCGTACCGATCCCGCCACGGACATCGACGGCATCGTGCGGCTGTGTCTCCGCCGTGACGTACCAGCGCCCGCGATCCGCGGTGCCCGAGACCGTACGCCGCCTGATCAGCCCTTTCTCGGCCAGGCCGGTCAGCACCTCGCGAGCGCCGAGCTCGTCCACCTCGACATCGGTGAGCGGCAGTTCCAATGCCGCGCAGAGCAACTGCGGACCGAGTACGTAGGGGTTGCGCGGATCGGTGATGGTGGCCTCGACGGGCTTGTCCAGCAGCGCTTCCGGATGGTGCACAAGGTAGGTGTCCAGCGGATCGTCCCTGGCCACGAGCAGCACCAACGACCCCTGGGTGCGCCGCCCCGCTCGCCCGGCCTGCTGCCAGAACGACGCGACCGTCCCGGGAAACCCGCAGATCACCACGGCATCGAGCCCGGCGATATCGACCCCGAGCTCGAGCGCGTTGGTGGTCGCCGCGCCGAGCAGCGATCCGTCGGACAGGGCTGTCTCCAGGTCGCGCCGATCCTCCGCGAGATATCCGGCCCGATAGGCGGCGACGCGCTCGGCCAGGCTCGGATCGACATCGCTCAACAGCCGCCGCGCGTCCATCGCGGTGAGCTCGGCGGCCCGTCGCGACCGCACGAAGGTCAGCGTCCGCGCGCCCTCGACCACCAGGTCGGCCATGATCCGCGCGGCCTCCGTGGTGGCCGCCCGCCGGACCGGTGCGCCGTTTTCCCCGGTCACCGAGGTGAGCAGGGGCGGCTCCCACAGTGCGACGGTGCGCGGCCCCTGTGGCGACCCGTCCTCGGTGACCGCGACGCACGGCGCCCCGATCAGCCGGGCGGCGGCGGCCGCGGGCTCCGCGGTGGTGGCCGAACACAGCACGAACACCGGATCGGCGCCGTAACGTGCGGCGATCCGGCGCAGCCTGCGCAGCACCAGCGCCACGTGGGAACCGAAAACGCCGCGATAGGCATGGCATTCGTCGACAACGATGTACCGCAGCCTGCGCAGCACCCGCGCCCAGCGTTGATGCGAGCGCAGGATGCCGAGATGCAGCATGTCGGGGTTGGTGAAAACCCAGCGTGCGTTCGCCCGCACCCACTGCCTGATCTCGGCGGGCGTATCGCCGTCATAGGTTGCCGGATGAATATCGCGCAGCGGTCCCTCATGGGTCAGCGCGCCGACGGCACGCAGCTGATCCGCGCCGAGGGCTTTGGTCGGTGCCAGATAAATAGCGGTGGCACGTGGGTCTTCGCGCAACGCGGTCAATACCGGCAGCTGATATCCCATCGACTTGCCGGAGGCGGTGCCGGTGCTGACCACCACGTTGGCGCCGCCGAAGGCGAGGTCGGCGGTGCGGGTCTGATGACTCCACGGCGCGGCGACGCCGGTGTCCTGTAATGCCGAGATCACCTCTGGCGATGTCCAATCGGGCCAGGTGGTGACCTCGGCGGCGCGTGCGGGTAGCTCGACGACATGGGTTAGCCGAGGGTCGTCGGAGGGTGTGCCGGCTAGGACACGATTCAGCAACGATGTCCCATAGCTGAGGCCGTTAGGGAGTGCGGTACGGGCGGTCGAGCTCGTCGGATTCATGCGGCGCGCACCGCGACACGCTGAGAAAGTGTGAAACGTGCGCGGTTAGGAAGCCCTACCTGCCAATTCGATACCAAATAGCGACCTGGGTCACAGCCTGTTTGCCATACGCCCACTCGGTTATCGGGAGGCAAACGAACCTCAAGTCTGGATTCTGGCATTGTGTCCCTCACCTGCGCATTCGCAAGATCAACTTTTTTGCAAATTGTCGGTAACTCGACTGTTGAATTGCTCGGAGACATGGTTCACTGGTTCCTGGTCGCAAGCTTCTGTGTTCGAGGGTCGGATCCAAAGTCCAAACCGTCAGCAGGATCGATGTTGCGAACGGTGTGCTTGGTGCTTTCCTGCAGGGGGAACCAACAGTACAGCGGTCGGAACGGGCCCGGTGGACGAACCCAGTTGTCCGCCGTTCCGGTAAGAAAAGAGAAGGAACAGAATGGCACAGGGAACTGTGAAGTGGTTCAACGCGGAGAAGGGGTTCGGCTTCATCGCGCCCGAGGACGGCTCCGCTGACGTCTTCGTCCACTACTCCGAAATTCAGGGTTCGGGCTTCCGCACCCTCGAAGAGAACCAGAAGGTCGAGTTCGAGGTCGGCCAGGGCACCAAGGGCCCGCAGGCCACCGGAGTTCGCGCGCTCAGCTGAGCGACGCCATCCAACACTCGTCCCTCACCGCCGGTAACCCGGAGGTGGGGGACGAGCTATATCTAGGGCAAAGACACACCCCGCGACTCGGGTCAGGGCGTTGTGAACACGCCGTGGCGCAGCCGAGGCCTGAACACAAGGCATACTGATTCGCAGTGACGCGCGTACGCTCTGTGGTTCAAGTCGCAAGCACTCGACCACACGTAGCGTCAAGGTATAACCGTGTCTGGTGGCGACGCCCAGCCGTCGTCTCCGCTTGCCCCAGCCGCGCACAGCGCCGAAAAGCGTCAGCGCGGGTCGACAGGAAAGGTGTATTCGCCGGTGGCAACACGAGACCGCGGTGCAGCCGACCAGGGCCGTCCCCTGCGTCGTCTCGTGATCGTCGAGTCCCCAACCAAGGCCCGCAAGATAGCGCCCTACCTAGGCCGTAACTACACGGTCGAGGCCTCGGTGGGCCATATCCGGGACCTGCCGCGAGGGGCGGCGGACGTTCCCGTCAAATACAAGGGTGAGTCCTGGGCGCGCCTCGGCGTCGACGTGGACCACGACTTCGAGGCCATCTATGTGGTGAGCCCCGATAAGAAGGCCAAGGTCGCCGAGCTCAAGAGCTTGCTGAAGGACGCCGACGAGCTCTATCTCGCCACCGACCCCGACCGGGAGGGCGAGGCGATCGCCTGGCACCTGCTGGAGACGCTCAAGCCCAAGGTCCCGGTCCGGCGGATGGTGTTCCACGAGATCACCGAGTCGGCCATCCAGGCGGCCGCGGCCGACACGCGGGACCTCGACAACGATCTGGTTGACGCGCAGGAGACCCGCCGCATTCTGGACCGGCTGTACGGCTACGAGGTCAGTCCGGTGCTGTGGAAGAAGGTCATGCCGCGGCTCTCGGCAGGCCGGGTGCAGTCGGTCGCCACCAGGGTGATCGTCCAGCGCGAACGCGAGCGGATGGCGTTCCGCTCGGCCGAATACTGGGACATCGCCGCGAAACTCGACGCAGGCCCCGGCGAAGACGGTGACACCAGCAACCCGAGGACCTTCGGGGCGCGACTGGTGAACGTGGCCGGTGCGCGCGTCGCGACCGGTCGCGACTTCAGCTCGGATGGCCAGCTCAAGACCGCCTCCGGGGTGGTCGTGCTGGACGAGGCCTACGCGCACCGCTTGGCGCAGGCCCTCGACGGCGCCGACCTGGTGGTCTCCTCCGCGGAGGCCAAGCCGTACACGCGCAAGCCGTATCCGCCGTTCATGACCTCGACGCTGCAGCAGGAGGCCGGGCGCAAGCTGCGCTTCAACTCCGAGCGCACGATGCGGGTCGCGCAGCGGCTCTACGAAAACGGCTACATCACCTATATGCGTACCGACTCGACCACGCTGTCCGAGTCGGCGATCGCCGCGGCTCGCTCGCAGGCGACTCAGCTGTACGGCGCCGAGTATGTGCATCCGACACCGCGGCAGTACACCCGCAAGGTGAAGAACGCGCAGGAGGCACACGAGGCGATCCGCCCGTCCGGTGACACCTTCGCCACCCCGGGCCAGTTGCACGCCCGCCTGGACAACGACGAGTTCCGGCTCTACGAGATGATCTGGCAGCGCACGGTCGCCTCGCAAATGGCCGACGCCAGGGGCACCACGCTGACGCTGCGCATCACCGGCACCGCGGCCACCGGCGAGGAATGCGTGTTCTCCGCGTCGGGTCGCACCATCACCTTCGCGGGCTTCCTGAAGGCCTACGTGGAGAGCGTGGACGAGGAGGCAGGCGGTCAATCCGACGACGCCGAATCCCGGCTGCCCGCGCTCGACGAGGGCCAGGGCGTCACCGCGGTCGAGCTGAATCCCGATGGGCACAGCACGAATCCGCCCGCGAGATACACCGAAGCGTCGCTGATCAAGACGCTCGAAGAGCTCGGCATCGGCCGGCCTTCGACGTACGCGTCGATCATCAAGACGATCCTCGACCGCGGCTATGTGTACAAGCGCGGTAGCGCGCTGGTGCCGTCGTGGGTGGCGTTCGCCGTGATCGGTTTGCTGGAAGAGCATTTCGGCAGGCTGGTCGACTTCGACTTCACCGCGGGCATGGAGGACGACCTCGACGCTATCGCCGGTGGCCGCGAGCAGCGCGGAAGTTGGTTGTCCAGCTTCTATTTCGGCGGCCAGACCGGCGCCGAGGGTTCGGTCGCGCGCTCGGGCGGGCTGAAGAAGATGGTCGGTGAGCGACTCGACGACATCGATGCGCGAGAAATCAACTCCATCAAGCTCTTTGCCGACGACGAGGGACGCGACGTCGTCGTCCGGGTCGGCAGGTACGGGCCGTACCTGGAGCGGATGGTCATCAATCCCGATGACCCCGAAGGCAATTCGGTCTCGCAGCGGGCCAACCTGCCCGACGATCTGCCGCCGGACGAGCTGACCATCGAGGTCGCCGAGAAGCTGTTCTCGACGCCGCAGGAGGGCCGCTCGCTCGGCGTCGATCCGGCGTCCGGGCACGAAATCGTCGCCAAGGAAGGACGTTTCGGCCCGTACGTCACCGAGGTGCTGCCCGAGCCCGCCGCCGAGGAAACGCCGGCCCCCGCCAAGAAGACGGCGAAGAAGGCGGCCGCGCCCAAGCCACGCACCGGGTCGCTGTTCAAGTCGATGGAGCTGGCCTCCGTCACGCTCGACGACGCGCTCAAGCTGCTGTCGTTGCCGCGCGTGGTCGGCGCGGACCCGGCCTCTGGCGAGGAGATCACCGCGCAGAACGGTCGCTACGGCCCATATCTGAAGAAGGGCACCGACTCTCGTTCGCTCACCAGCGAGGATCAGATCTTCGACGTCACGCTCGACGAGGCGCTGAAGATCTACGCCGAGCCGAAGCGGCGCGGGCGGCAGGCGTCCGCAGCGGCGCCGTTGCGCGAGTTGGGCAACGACTCGGCCTCCGGCCAGCCGATGGTGATCAAGGACGGACGTTTCGGTCCGTACGTCACCGACGGCGAGACCAATGCCACCCTGCGCAAGGGCGACGAGATCGAGTCGATCACCCCGGAGCGGGCGATGGAACTGCTCGCGGATCGCCGGGCGCGCGGACCGGTGAAGAAGAAGGCCGCGGCCAAGAAGGCACCCGCCAAGAAGACCGCGGCGAAGAAGACCGCGGCCAAGAAGGCGACGGCCGGCAAGTCGACGACCACCAAGACGGTCGCCAAGAAGACCGCTGCGAAGAAGGCGGCGGCGAAGAAGACCGGCGTCGGGAATTCCTGAGTTCGCGGGTCGGGCGCCGGGCCTATGGTCCGAAACGCGCGACCCGCGAACGGCTTACCGCGCTATTTGCCGAGCACCCTGCGGAATTCACGCATCCACGCGGGATGGTCGGGCCAGGCGCGGCCGGTGACGATGTTCTCGTCGACGTAGGCCTCGCTGTCCACGAACTTGGCCCCGGCCGCCTCGATATCCGGGGCCAACGCCGGGTACGCGCTGCACGAACGGCCGACCAGAACGCCTGCGGCAGCGAGGATCAGCGGTCCATGGCATAGCGCGGCGATGGGTTTACCCGCCTCCGCGAAGTGCCGTGCCAGGCGCTGACAGTCCCGGTTGTTGCGCAGATACTCCGGTGCCCGGCCGCCCGGCACCACCAACGCGTCGTAGGTGGCCGGATCGACATCGGCGAACGCGACGTCGGCCGGCCAACTGTGCCCGAGCTTTTCGGTGTAGGTATCGAAGCCATCGACGAAGTCGTGCACCACGAACTGCAGCTGCTTGACCGCGGGGGCCGCGATGTGCACTTCGTGGCCCTCTTCGAGCAGGCGTTGATACGGGTACATAACCTCGAGGTCTTCGGCCGCATCGCCGGTGATCAACAGGATTCTCACGGTGATTCCACCTCCTTCTCGAGGATCCGCCCGGCGGTCGGCACGGTCAATACCCGCGTGCGCGTCGCCCGGACCCGACCGGGCGATCTGTGTCGGTGCGGGCGGCTAGGGTGTACGGCGTGGCAGGTGTCTTCGATCGGTTGGTCGGCCAGGATGCGGTCGAGTCCGCGCTCACGACTGCCTCGGTCGCGGCCCGCGCGGAGGTCGTCCAAGGGGCGATGACGCACTCGTGGCTGTTCACCGGCCCGCCCGGATCGGGGAGATCCGTTGCGGCGCTGTGCTTTGCGGCCGCGTTGCAATGCACCGATCCCGGCAGTCCGGGATGTGGCCGCTGCCATGCCTGCACCACCACCATGGCGGGCACACACGGCGACGTGCGCCGGGTGATCCCGGAGGGCCTGAGCATCAGCACCAAGGAGATGCGCGAGATCGTGCAGATCGCCTCGCGCAGGCCGAGCACCGGCCGGTGGCAGGTGGTCGTCATCGAGGACGCCGACCGGTTGACCGAGGCCGCGGGCAACGTGCTGCTGAAGGTGGTCGAGGAGCCGCCGGACCGGACGGTGTTCCTGCTGTGCGCGCCGTCGGTCGACCCCGAGGACATCTCGGTGACCCTGCGCTCCCGCTGCAGGCACGTGCACCTGGTGACACCCTCGGTGCCCGCCATCGCGCGGGTGCTGCGGGAACGCGACAAGCTCGATGAGAAAACCGCGAACTGGGCGGCCTCGATCAGCGGCGGACACGTCGGTCGGGCCCGCCGCCTGGCCACCGACGCCGAGGCGCGCGAACGCAGGCAACGCGCCCTGGCCCTGGTCGCCGCCGCCTCGAAGCCCGGTGCCGCCTATGCCGCCGCCGACGAACTGGTCAAGGCCGCCGACGACGAAGCCAAACAGATGAGCGCGGGCCGCGACGGCCGCGAGCGCGAAGAACTGGCCACCGCGATGGGCGCGGGCGGCACCGGCAAGGGCGCGGCGGGCGCCACCCGCGGTTCCGCGGGCGTGCTGAAAGACCTGGAGCGCCGCCAGAAGTCACGCGCCACCCGCACCGGCCGCGATTCCCTCGACCGCGCCCTCATCGACGTCGCCGGTGTCTACCGCGACGCGCTCGCCGTCCGCTTCGGCGCCGCCCGCAACGGCTCCGGCGTCGCCCTCACCCACCCCGACCTGTCCGACCAGATCCACGACCTGGCCGACCGCGTCCGCCCCGAGGGCCTACTCAAATCCATCGACGCCGTCCTGGCCTGCCGCGAAGCCCTGGACGTCAACGTCAAACCCCGCTTCGCCCTGGCCGCCCTGGCCGCCGCCCTGATGGCCGCCCAATCCACCTGACACCGCCCCCGGTGACCACCCGTTTTCGCGATCCACCCCCCAAGACGATAGACTCGCCACGCCGAAAGGCACGCCGCCTTAGCTCAGTCGGTAGAGCGCTTCACTCGTAATGAAAAGGTCGCGAGTTCGATTCTCGCAGGCGGCTCAGGTCCTGTGGCCCCTGCATGCGGATTCGCATGCGGGGGCTTTTTCGTCGTCCGAGCGCGGATTTCATACGCGCGCACTGTTATTCGGCATCGCTCTTGCTGTAGTAGACGGTGATCGACGGCCAGTTGCCGTCCGCGGCGATCTCGTTGGGCAGGATCAGGTACGTCCCCATGGCAGGGCCGAGGTTACGACGGTGCGCAGCGACCAGTCGACCAGCGCGAGGCGGACTCGGTGCCCGAAAAAGAAATTTCGAGGGCGTGTCGATCTTTGGTTCCACCCGTTCGACCTAAGGGTGAAAGGGTCCAGAGGGGACCCGGATGAACCGAGGAGACGGAAACCATGAAGTACATGCTGGTGATGCGCGCGACGGACGAGGCATATGCGGGGATGGGGCAGATCGACTTCGACAAGATGCTGGAGACGGTCGGGCGGTTCAACGAGGAGCTGATCCGGGCCGGGGTGCTGCTTGCGGCCGAGGGACTCGAGGCGCCGGCTGAGGGTGTGGTCGTCGACTACTCCGCCGAGCCGCCCATCGTCACCGACGGCCCCTATGGTGAGACCAAGGAGTTGTTCGGCGGGTTCTACATTCTCAATGTGGCGTCGAAGGAGGAGGCGATCGAGTGGGCCAAGCGGATGCCGATGGCCGGGCCCGGTTTCAAGACCGAGATCAGGCGGGTTTCCTCGATCGACGAATTCCCGCAGGACAACGAGTGGATTCAAAAGGAGCGGGCGTGGCGCGAAGCCACCGGCCAGCTCTGACCGGGGCGGCGGGCGATGGCCGAGCACACTGGTCGTGAGGCCGTCGCCGCCGTCTGGCGGATCGAGTCCGCGCGGATCGTCGGCGCGCTGGCGCGCTACACCGGCGATTTCTCGCTCGCCGAGGACCTCGCGCAGGAGGCGATGGCCGAAGCGCTGGTGACTTGGCCTCGCGACGGGGTGCCGAACAATCCCGCGGGGTGGCTGCTCACCGTTGGCAGGCGGCGGGCCATCGACGCGTTCCGGCGGCGGTCCGCCCTCGATGATCGGTACACCGCGCTCGCCCACAACCTGGGCGAGGGCGGTGCCGTCTCGGGCAGCGAACCGGCCGAGCCGACGGCAGCCGGTGACGTGCTGTGGGATCCGGACCAGATCGATGACGACATCCTCGCGCTGATGTTCATCTCCTGCCATCCGACGCTGTCCCGAGACGCCAGGGTCGCGCTCACGCTGCGCGTCGTCGGTGGTCTGACCAGCGACGAGATCGCCAAGGCGTGCCTGGTGCCGACCGCGACCGTGCAGGCCCGCATCACCAGGGCGAAGAAGACGCTGGCCGCGGCCAAGGTGCGGTTCGAGGTGCCGTCGGCGCAGGAGCGGGCCGCGCGGCTCCCCTCGGTGCTCAACGTGGTGTATCTGATCTTCACCGAAGGATCCTCGGCCAGTTCCGGAACCGAGCTGATCCGGTCCGAACTCGCGAGCGAGGCGCAGCGACTGGCCAGGGTGCTCGCCCGATTGGTGCCGAACGAGCCTGAGGCGCAAGGACTTCTGGCGCTACTCGAGCTCACGGCCGCACGGTTTCCCGCGCGCACCGGACCGGATGGATACCCGGTGTTGTTGGCACAGCAGGACCGTCGTCGCTGGGACCACGCTGCCATCCGCCGTGGCCGCGCCGCCTTGGACAGCGCGAGCCGGGTCGGCCGAGGTCTCGGCGCCTACGGCCTGCAGGCCGCGATCGCCGAATGTCACGCTGTCGCAACATCAGTCGAGCAGACAGCCTGGGACCGCATCGTCCTGCTCTACGAAGCCCTCGGCCGCCTGGCCCCCTCCCCAGTGGTCGACCTCAACCGTGCGGTGGCGGTATCGATGGCGCAGGGACCGGCGGCTGCGCTACTGTTTGTCGACGAGTTATCCACCGCCCCAGCACTTTCAGGCTCGCATCTGCTGCCGAGCGTACGCGGCGAACTACTGATCCAGCTGGGCCGAACAGCGGAGGCGCGCGCCGAATTGGCGCGCGCTATCACCTTGTGCGGTAACGACCGTGAGCGAGCGGTCCTATCCGACAAGCTCGCCGCGCTGGACTGAGCACCGACTGCTCATCCAATGGGACATGGTGGCGGTGACACGCCGCCGTGGCAGCTGCCGTGTTCCGTTCGCTGACGTTGCGGGCAAACTCCCTGGCTAGGCGGCCAGTCGGACAACTACTATTGCGGCATGTCTCTCCCGAGCATCGAGCGGCCTGACCTCCCTGAGTACATGACCTGGGAGGAGTTGCAGCGACTCCCAGAGGAGATCGCCGAGCAGATCGAGCTATGGGATGGTCGCGTCGTCTGGGTTCGTCGCGGTCCCAGCGAGCATCAGGTTCTCACCGGACGTCTGTGGGCCGCTCTAGAGCGTTGCTCACGGAAAGGAATGTCGGAGCATCCGGAGTGCTGTTGGCGAGTGACCTTCGAGACGAACGTCTTTCTGGGACATACCGGAAAGTCAGATTTCCTGACACCCGACTTCTTGGTCCACCGCTGCCTCGAGTCCTCGTATCAGGATGTTCGTGCCGCTGATGCCTTGCTGGTCGGTGAGGTGCTGTCCCCGTCGAACACACAGTCCGATATGGAGGCCAAGAAGGGTCGCTACGCTAGCGCGAAGATTCCTTGGTACTGGGAGGTGAGTCTGGCGCGAGAGTCGATCGCGATCGCGACCGTTCGTGCCTATGCGCTCGAAACGGGTCACGGGCAGCTTCCTGACGGAGTTCACCCGCTCCGTCCGGTCAACTACATCTTGGCCGGTGAATGGACTCCCGCCGACCCTGCTGGTATCGAGATCGAGTTTCCGTTTTCGATCAACATTCCATGGTCCGAGGTCGAGTTCTGACAGTTGAGCGACAGGAAGGCGCGGGCTCGCCGTCTCAGGCGAAGGGGTCGCGTTCGTCGGTGACGGTGTATTTCATGACGTGGTTGTTCTTGATGGGGATGCCGGGGTCGGGGGCGTCGGCTATGGCTCGCCGGGCTTCGAGGTTTTCGGGGGTGTCCCAGCGTTCGAGGATGTTGACGCGGCCCGGGTCGATGGGGTCGGCGGTGATGGCGCAGTCGAGACAGCCGGGGGCTGAGCGGCAGCGGCTGAGCAAGTCGTGGAAGGCGCTGACCAACGCGTCGCGGTGGGTGGGGTCGACTTCGGTGTAACCGGCGATGATCAACATTCGTGAAACCTCTTCTGCCGAGGGGTGATTGCCTGCTCAGCAGTAAGGACGGCGTCGATCCGGCGAACTAATCGGTGCCTGGGTGTTGCTCCTGGGCCGGGCGCCGTTGACCAGCCCAGGAGAACGAGTGGGGTCAGCCGGCGACGGCCGTGCGCAGCGTGGCCTGTTGGGCGACGAGCTCGAGTTCCGCGTTGAAGCGGTCGGCGGCCTCGATATTGCCGAGGTGGCCGGTGGGCCAGCTGTGGTAGGCGGCGAGGTGGCCGGTGCGGGACAGGGTGTCGGCGATGCGGCGGGCCATCCGCTCCGGCAGCAGTCGGTCGTAGCTGCCGGAGATGACCGTGGTGGGGATGGTCAGGTGGGCGGCGCCGTCGCTGACGTCGAGATCGGCCAGGGCGGCGGCGTGCTTGCCGCGGGCCAGCGGGCGACAGGAGCGGACGATGCCGAGGGCGAAGTTCACCTCGTCGGCGGTGGCGTGCTTGCTCATCACGCGGTCTTTGAGTACCGCGCCGACCAGCCAGCCGCCGGGCAGCGGGACCGGGCTGCTCAGTACCGTCTCGGAGACGAAGGTGGGCAGCCGGACAGGGGCGCCGAGCAGCGTGATCGGCTTGTTCTGCACGATGAGCTGCTTGTTCAGCAGGGGGAGCAGGTCGGTGTCGTACCGGATGTTGCCTGCGGTGGTGTTCAGCAGGATGGCGGCGGAGGCGCGGCGGGTGACCTGCTCGGGATAGCGAGCTGCCCACGCCTGCACGGTGATTCCGCCCATGCTGTGCCCGGCGAGCACGGCGCGCTGGCCGGGGCGCAGGGTGGCGTCGAGGACGGCGGACAGATCGTCGGCGAGGGTTTCCCGGCTCGGCATGCGCCGCCCGAGATCGCTGGCGCCGTGCCCGCGCTGGTCGTAGCAGACCACCCGGTAGCGATCGGCGAACGCGTTGATCTGCGGATTCCAGTACTCGATGCTGCAGCTCCAGCCGTGGATCAGCACGATGACGTCGCCGTCGGCGGGGCCGTAGGCGTGCACCCGCAGGCGGGCGCCGTCGACGGTGGTGACCGGAATGATCTCGAGGGGAGCGGTGGGAGCGTTCAACGACGCGGTCCGGAAGGTGCGTGATCGCAGTCCGGCACGATAAGCGGCGGTCAAGGCGCCGTTACGCGCGTCCGCCAAAGTCTTCATCGACTTCACCAGCATCGGGCACTCCTTTGTGTCTGCCGCCACAGTACAGTGCAAGCTAAGTGCTTGCTAGTGCAAGCGCGCCGGGGCGGAACTTCTGGCTCATAGGGTTGAATACCCGGAAGTCGGTGCAGTGACACTGTCTCTCTTCACAAATATTCGCGTCGCGAGCTGGCCTCTGTTGTCTTCATCGCCAATGACGCAGGGTCGCGTTAGCTCGCGAAAGTGGCGATCCAGTAACGGTTTCCGCGCACCCGCTCAACCGGCGGAGTTCAACGCGGTGATCACCTCGGGGAGCACAAGGCACACCTGATCGTCCGGATGGAAGTCGCTCGGCACATCGCCGCGGTGCGGCGCGCGGACGAAGACCACCACGGAGGAACCGTCGCCGGGATCGATCTCGACCGCGACCATCCGGTCGCTGTCGTCGTCGAGGTCGTGGTGCTTGGGTGCGGACCAGTGCCCCACATGCCCGAAATCGAGCTTGCGAGTCGCGTTGACCGCGAATCCGTCGAGCCGGGTAATTCCAGCGGCATCCACGGTGGAAATCATACTCTACCTGCGAAGATAGGGAACAGATTCGATCTTGTCGGACCCCGGTGCGATGATCGTCGGGTGGCTTCCGATGAGATCGGTTTCGCAGCGCCCATCCCCGTACTGCGCATGTTCGATGTCGCGCGGGCGTACGAATTCTATTGCGACTACTTGGGTTTCACCGTCGACTGGGAGCACCGATTCGGCGACGACTTCCCGCTATACGCGCAGGTCTCGCGGGGTGCCGCGAAAATCCACCTCAGCGAGCATCACGGTGACGGCACGCCGGGCACCGTCGTGTGGATCGCGGTGGCCGACGTCAAAGCGTGGCACGCCGAGCTAGCAGGCAAGGAGTATCGCTACGCCAAGCCGGGACCGCCGGAGGACGGCCCGGGTGGTCCCGGATTCGAGCTGGTCGACCCCGCCGGCAACACCTTGCGCTTCGCCCAGCCCGACTAGACCCACGTCATCCTGTGGCGGTGAGCAAGGACGCACCGTTACCGTTGATGCTGTGGACAGCACGCACGTGGCACCGGAACCGGCGGCGCAGCAGGATTCAGTACCGACCAAGCCCGGTCTGCGCGGCGTAGGAGTGCCGCTGCTGGTTGCGGGGGTGGGCATCGGATTCGGCGTGCTGCTGCACCTGCGCGACCCGCACGTCGACGGTTCCTACGGTGTGTGCCCGGTCTACGCGCTGACCGGATGGTGGTGCCCAGGCTGCGGCGGTATGCGCGCCGTGCACAACCTGACCGACGGCCACCTGCTGGACGCGTTGCACAGCAACCTGCTTTCGATTCCGCTGGTCCTCGCCTTCGTGCTGTGGGTGACCGACTGGTCCCTGCGCGCCTGGCGCGGCCAGCGCATGCGCCTGCCCTCGATCAGTCCCACCGTGATGTGGACGTTCTTCGCGCTCTTGACGGTCTATACCGTGCTGCGCAATACGCCGTGGGGCACCTGGTTCACCCCGGTCTAGTCCGATCCGGTGTGTCCGCGCGATTCACCCGGCGTGGACCGGGCAAGCTGCACCCATGAGTGATTCACTGAAGGACCGCGTCCGGTCGAAGCTGTTGCGTCAGCTCGCGGAGGACGGCGCACCGGACGTCGAACAGGACGATCCCCGCCAACTTTCGGTCGGCTCCGATCTCGAAGCACTCGACAACGTTGCCGACGACGACCCCCTCGTCGAAGAACTCGCTTCGCGATATCTGGTGTTCTGAGCGAACTACGCCGCCGAGGGCGGGAGCTGCGGCAGCGGTTTCCCGGCCAGCCAGCTGTCCCACAGCGGCCGCAACGGAATCCGGCTGTAATGCCCCGCCAGATCGGTGAACTCCTCGGTACTCACCGAGCCGTGCCGGTAGCGAATCGTCCACTCCCGCAACAGATCGTAGAAGCCGAGATCGCCGAGCTCGAGCCGCAACGCGTGCAGCGTGAGCGCGCCGCGCTTGTAGACCCGATCGTCGAACATGTGCTGCGGCCCCGGGTCGCCGACGGCGATATCCTGCGGCTGCCTGGACAGATTGTGCCGGGCCGCGCGGGCGAGCTGATCGGCCGTTGGGCCGCCCGCTTCCTCGGACCAGATCCATTCGGCGTAGCAGGCGAAGCCCTCGTGTAGCCAGATATCGCGCCACTGCCCGATGGTGAGACTGTTGCCGAACCACTGGTGCGCCAACTCGTGTGCGACCAGCCGCTCGGCTCCGCGCCTGCCGTCGCAGTGGTTGGCGCCGAAGATGGAAATGCCCTGTGCCTCGATCGGGATCTCCAGATCGTCGTCGGTGACGACCACGGTGTATCCCTCGAACGGGTAGGGCCCGAACCGTTCGGTGAAGATCTCCATCATCTGCGGCTGGCGGGCGAAGTCGTGCTCGAAGTTGGCGCGCAGCCGGGCCGGGGCGACGGCATGCATGGGCACCGAGTTGGCCGGGGCAACGATGCGATGCTTCTGATACGGCCCGACCTGGATGGTCGCCAGATAGGTCGCCATCGGCTCGGCCTGCTCGTACACCCAGGTGGTCTGGCTCGCCTTGACCTGCTTGCGCAGCAGCGTGCCGTTGGCCAGCGCGTAGTACGGGCTGTCGGTGGTGATCGAAATCCGGTAGCTGGCTTTGGAACTCGGATGGTCGTCACACGGGAACCAGGACGCCGCGCCGTTCGGCTGGCTGGCCACCAGCGCGCCCTCGGTGAGCTCCTCCCAGCCGACCGCGCCCCACGGTCCGCGCACCGGGCGTGGGATGCCGCCGTACTGCACGACCAGCGAGAGCACACCGCCCGCCGGAATGCGCTGCTGCGGTGTGATCACCAACTTGCCGCGCTGATGGGTGTACTTCGCGGCCTTGGCGCCGTTGACGAACACCTTGGACACGGTGAGCGCCTGGGACAGGTCCAGCGAGAAGCGCGGCTGCACAGCGGTGGTCACCGCGGTGATCTCCGCGCGGCCCGCCAGCCGATTGCTGGCCACCCGGTAGGTGAGGTCGAGTTCGTACCGCGATACCCGGTAGCCCCGATTTCCGTTCTGCGGCAGGTATTCGTCGATAGGTGCTTCGTAGAACTTCTCCGGCATCAGCGGGGCGCTCCCGGGTCGCCTCCGAACCAAGGCGCGATCGGGTTGCCCCACCAGCGGGTGGACGGGGGAACGGTGTCGCCGCGCATGACCAGCGAGGCGGGGCCGATGGTCGCGCCCTCGCCGATGGTCGAGGCGGGCAGCGCGACGCAATGCGGGCCGAGGGTGGCGCCCGCGCCGAGGGTGACCGTATCCATGGACATGATGCGATCGTGGAAGAGATGGGTCTGCACGACGCAGCCGCGTTCCACGGTCGCGCCGTCACCGAGTGTCACCAGGTCCGCCTCCGGTAGCCAATAGGACTCGCACCATACCCCGCGGCCGATCTTGGCACCGAGTCCGCGAAGCCACAGGTTCAGCACCGGTGTACCCGTCGCGGCGCGCGCGAACCACGGCGCGGCAACGGTTTCCACGAAGGTGTCGGAGACCTCGTTGCGCCACACGAACGAGCTCCACAGCGGATGTTCCTCGGCGCCGATCCGGCCGACCAGCAACCATTTCGCGGCGACCGAAATCGCGCCCGCGATGGCACCGGCGGCCAGCAGCACCAGGCCGCTGAGCAGCGCGGCGGGCAGGTGGCCGAGGCTCTGCGCGAGCCAGGCGAGGGTGAACAGCACGCCGAGGCCGATGGCGAAGGTCACCAGCACCGGGAACAGCCGGCAGGTCTCGACGATGCCGCGCGCGATCCGCAGCTTCGGCGGCGGATCGAAGGTGCGGGCGGTGTCCGAGCTTTCCGGTGCGCGGCGCAGGCGCACCGGCGGACTGCCCAGCCAGGACGAGCCTGCCTTCGACTTGGACGGCGCGGCCGAAAGGACCGCGACCAGACCGTTTTTCGGCACCCGCCGACCGGGCGCGGTCATGCCCGAGTTGCCGAGGAAGGCGCGTTTGCCGACCTTGGCCTCGCCGATGCGCAGCCAGCCGCCGCCGAGTTCGTAGCTGGCGATCATGGTGTCGTCGGCTAGGAAGGCGCCGTCGGCGACGGTGGTGAACTTGGGCAGCAGCAGTACGGTCGACGCCTCGACGCCCTGGCCGATCTTCGCGCCGAGCAGACGCAGCCAGATCGGCGTGAGCAGGCTCGCGTACAGCGGGAACAGGAAGGTGCGCGCGGAATCCAGCAGCCGCTCGGTGGACCAGACCTGCCAGCCCGTCCGGCTGCGCACCGGGTGATAGCCCTCCCGTAACCGGAAGCTGAGCAGTCGCACCAAGATGATGGTGATCGCCGCGTAGACCGCGAGGCTGAGCAGCGTGGCGACCGGCAGGATCGCGAAGGCGCGGCCCAAACCACCCGCGAGCGTGCGGGTGTCGCGGATGAACCAGGCGATGAAGAGGCCGCCCGCGCCGAGTCCCAGGATGGGCACAGCGGCGAGCGCTATGGAGGTAACACCGAAGATCGCCACCCAGTGCGCCGCCCGATCGGGCGTGTGCCCGGGCCAGCGATGGTGCGCCTTACCGATTTTGGCGGCGGGCGAGCCGGCCCACTCCTGCTCGGCCTTGACCTTGCCCGACACCGCGGAGCCGGGCGCGACCTCGGCGTTCTTGCCGATTCTGGTGCCGGGCAACAGGATCGATCGGGAGCCGACCACCGCGCCGGAACCGACGGTGACCGGGCCGATGTGGACGACGTCGCCGTCGATCCAGTACCCGGACAGGTCGACCTCGGGTTCCACGCTGCAGCCGTCGCCCAGTTCGAGCATGCCGGTGACCGGCGGGAGGGTGTGCAGGTCGACGCCGTTGCCGATCTTCGCGCCGAGCGCCCTGGCGAACGGCACCATCCACGGTGCGCCGGAGAGGTTTTCGGCACCGCTGGCCTCGGACAGGCGCACCGCCGCCCACAGCCGCAGGTGCACCGAGCCGCCGCGCGGATACCGGCCGGGTTCGACGCCGCGCAGCAGCAGCCGGGCACCGGCCACGCAGATCGCCATCCGGCCGAGCGGTGAGATGAAGAGCAGGAACGCCACCAGGGTCCACCACCAGGACAGGTGCGGCAGCCACGGCAGCGAGCCGGACCAGCCCGCGGCATTGCCGACGATGGCCAGCCAGGTGAGCCATTGCAGGCCGGTGAGTGTGGTGAGCGGAATGGTGGCCAGCACCTGAGCGCACTGCGCGCGCAGCGGCGTCGGTCGCACGACGCGCTCTTCGACCGCGACGGCCGGTGTGCTCCGCTCCAGCAGTTCCACCAGCGCGCCGAGGCGGGGGTGGTCGTAGAGGTCGGCGACGGTGATCTGTGGATAACGCGCGCGCAGCGCGGTCACCATCTGGGCCGCGGCCAGCGAGCCGCCGCCCAGGTCGAAGAAGTCCGCGTCGAGATCGGTGACCTCGCCGCCGAGTACCGAATCCCACAGTCCGGCAACCCATTGCGCGGTGCCGGTGAGATCGTTGTCGGCGTCGTCGTCGGTGCTGTTCGGCAGCGGCCACGGCAGGGCGTTACGGTCGACCTTGCCGGAGGTGCGGGTCGGCAGTTCGTCGACCACCGCGAGCCTGGGCACCAGCGGCGCCGGAAGGTGTTCGGCGAGTTGGGCTCTGGCGGCTCTGGTGTCGAAATCGGGGCCGGTGCCGGCGAGGTAGCCGACCAGGATCTTGTTGCCCGCCTTGGTGGTTCGGATCGCGGCGGCGGCGCCGGTGACGCCGGGCAGGTGCTGCAGCGCGTTGTCGATCTCGCCGAGTTCGATGCGGCGGCCGCCGAGCTTGATCTGGTCGTCGGCGCGGCCGAGGAAGACCAGGCCCGCGCTGTCGTTGCGGACCAGATCGCCGCTGCGGTAGGCGCGATCCCAGCCGACCGAGGGCAGCGGCGCGTACTTTTCGGCGTCCTTCGCGGGATCGAGGTAGCGGGCCAGGCCGACGCCGCCGATCACCAGTTCGCCGGATTCGCCCTCGGCCACCGGGTTTCCGGCCGCGTCGATCACCACGAGGTCCCAGCCGTCCAGCGGCAGCCCGATCCGGATGGGCCAGGAGCCGTCGAGCAGCGCGGCGCAGGCGACCACGGTTGCCTCGGTGGGGCCGTAGGTATTCCACACCTCACGATCCGTATCGGTGTTGGATTCGCCGCGTTCGCGGTGCCCTCCGTGGTTATGCTCCGCTGCCTCCTCCGGGCCCGTCGCTCGCGCGGCGGTGTTCCCCGCAAGACGTTCGGCGAGCTCGGGCGGCACCGCTTCACCACCGAAGATCAACAGCCGGACGGCGTCCAGCGCCTCGGCGGGCCAGGTGGCGGCCAGCGTCGGTACCGTTGACACGATGCTGATTTCGCGCCGCACCAGCCATGGGCCGAGATCGGCGCCGGTGCGGACCAGGTCGCGCGGGGCGGGGACGAGGCAGGCGCCGTTGCGCCAGGCCAGCCACATTTCCTCGCAGGAGGCGTCGAAGGCGACGGAGAGTCCGGCGAGCACCCGGTCACCGGGACCGATCGGGGCATCCGGCAGGAACAGGCGGGCCTCGGCGTCCACGAACGCGGCGGCGTTGCGATGAGTCACCGCAACACCTTTCGGCGTTCCGGTGGAGCCGGAGGTGAAGATGATCCAGGCGTCGTCGGTGGGGGTCGGCAGCGTGCTGGTGCTCGCGTCGGCCGGATTGTCCGCTGCGGCACGGATTCCCGCCGGCGTCGTCGCGATGCCCGCCGCGGTGACGATCGCGGTGACCTGAGCCTCGCCGAAGACCAGCTGGGCTCGCTCGTCCGGGTCGTCGGCGTCGACCGGCACATACGCGGCGCCCGCGTACAGGACGGCGAGGATGGTCAGGTAGAGCTCCCTGGAGCCCGACGGCATCCGAACGCCGACCCGGTCGCCCGGCCGCACGCCCGCCGTGGCGAGCCTGGCCATGGTCTTCTCGATCTCGACGACGAGTTCGAGGTAGCTGAGCACCACCTGGCCGTCATCGATGGCGGGTGCGTCCGGATGGGTCAGCGCGGTCGCGGTCAGGATGTCGACGAGGGTCCGGGCCTGCGGCGTGTGCGCGGTCCGGAGTAGTGGGTCAACCGTCACATCAACCTGTGGTTGGAGCATGACGCCCTGCCCACCTCCCATTCGACCTGCCTCGCACTTCCCTGGTGTTGTTTGTGTCATAGCTGGGTTACCAGTTGGCAAACGCCCTGGTGACCAGTTGTCCACGGTACTCGGGGTTGTCGACGTTTGTTGCTCACCGCCGCGGATGCCGCTCGGGAGAACGCGGGCGGGGTTGTTGCAGGTCGTGGCGATTTCTGCCGGGCGCGCCGAAGCAAGGCCTGGTGGGCGGGTTACCCGGTGGGTTCGCTGGGCGGTCGCTGAACCGACCTGCTCAACCCGGTGTGATTCCCCTCATCGGCCTGGTGATCCTGCAGCTCAGGGCGTTTCGGGTCACGCCGCGGAGGCGGCGGTGCCGACGCCGAGGGCGGTCAGGATGGCGGCGCTGGCAAGTTCGAGCCGATCCCGGATCCTCGGGCGGCGCAGCAGCGCGACCGCGCGAGCGGCGGCCAGCGCCAGGAGCACCATCGCGACCGCCGCAATCGACGATTCGACGGCACCGAGCGCGAGGGTGTTGGCGAAGGTGACCTCGGTCAGGAATTGGGGCAGCACGGCGAGATAGAACAGGCCGACTTTCGGGTTGAACATGCACGAGACAACGCCCGCGGTGAACGCCGAGCGAACCGATGCGCGGGTGCCGCCGCCCGCCTTCGCGATGCCGGCGGCGCCGTCGGATTCCTGGCCGGCCCTGCGCTGCCGCCGTTGCTCGAGCAACGCGCGAATACCCAAGTACACCAAGTAGATTCCACCGATCAGCTTGAGCGCGCGGTACGCCGTCGCCGACTGCTCGAGCAGCGTGGCGACGCCGGCGGCGACCACCACCGCCCACAGCAGCCCGCCCAGCGACGACCCGATCGCGGCCGCGACGCCCGGTCGCGCGTCGACCAGCGAGAACCGCAGCACCAGGAACGAATCCGGCCCCGGCGTGAGCGCCAGCAGGACGCATAGGCCGATGAAGCTGATCAGCAGCGAAAGTGACACCTCACGATGTGAACTCAGAACGGCCGAATTGGCAACGCTTTATTGCCCGCCGACACACGCGGCGGCGCCGTGGTTGACAGCGCCGGGGGACATCTGCCAATCTCGGGATAGGTCATGAGTACCAGCGTTCAGCCCCGGCTTGCTGGTCGGCAACCCTCCTCCGCGGTGGGGTGCTCCGGGTGACGACCGGGCTGACACCCGACCGGGTGCGGCAAGCGCGGACTCGACGAATCGTCTGATTGCGGGTCCCAGAGCCGACGGGATTTTCGTGATGACTGCTGTGGTAACTCAGGACGCCAGGGGACGGCAGACGGCGGAGTCGGCGGGGTGGGTAAGCTCTGCCCCCCTCGCCCGGGTATCCGGCGACGACCTCCAGGTGCCCCTCGTCCAGGGCGGGACGACCACCTACGCCAACTTCGACTACGCCGCGAGCGCACCCGCATTGGCCCAGGTCACCGACCGGGTACAGCAACTGCTGCCGTTCTACGCGAGCGTGCATCGCGGCGCGGGCTACGCCTCGCGGATCTCCACCGAGTGCTACGAGGCGGCCCGCGGTTCGGTGACCCGCTTCCTCGACGCGACCGACGACCAGGTGGTGGTGTTCACCCGCAACACCACCGACTCGCTGAATCTGCTCGCGTCCTGCGTGCCCGGCGACACCGTGGTGCTCGACATCGAGCATCACGCCAACTTCCTGCCGTGGACCAGGCACGGCCGCCGCGTCGTGCAAGCCGCGGCCACCGTCGAGGAGACCGTCGGGCGGTTGGTCGCCGAGCTGTGTAGCAAGCCCGCCGCGCTGCTCGCGGTCACCGGCGCGTCCAACGTCACCGGCGAGGTGCTGCCGCTGGAGCGCCTGGCCACCATCGCCCACCAGTGCGGCGCCCGCATCCTCGTCGACGCCGCTCAGCTCGCGCCGCACCGGCGAATCAGCCTGCGCGACACCGGCATCGACTACCTCGCGTTTTCCGGGCACAAGCTGTACGCGCCGTTCGGCGCGGGCGTGCTGGTCGGCCGCCGCGACTGGCTCGACACCGCGCAGCCCTACCTGGCCGGTGGCGGCGCGGTCCGTGAGGTCACCACCACCGGCGCCGAATGGGCGCCCGCGCCGCAGCGGCACGAGGGCGGTTCACCCAACGTGCTCGGCGCCGCCGCACTCGCCGCCGCCTGCGACGCGCTCAGTCGAATCGACGCCGACACCCTCGCCGCGCACGAACACCGCCTGGCCGACCGACTGCGCGACGGCCTCGCCGCCATCCCCGGCGTCAACCTGCTGCGCATCTGGAACGACGCCCCCGACACGGTCGGCATCGTCGCCTTCACCCTGGACGGCTTCGTCCCCGGCCACGTCGCCGCCTACCTCTCCGCCGAACACGGCATCGGCGTCCGCGACGGCCGCTTCTGCGCGCACCCGCTGCTCGCCCGCCTCGACCTCGACGGTGCCCTCCGCGCCAGCATCGGCCTCGGCACCACCCTCGCCGACGTAGACCGGCTCATCGAAGCCGTCGCCACCCTCGTGCGCACCGGCCCGGCCTGGAACTACGCCACCACGCAAGGACTTTGGAACCCCACCCCCGAAACCCGCCCGTTCACCTCCGAAGCCTCGATCGGCGCGGCGCCCTGCCTCGTCGGCTAGTCCGGCAATAGCGGTCGTCCGACCTGGACGACCGCGCTCAGTCGCCGAGTTTGGTCGGGCGGTGGTAGCGGCCGTTGTAGTAGAGCAGGGGAGCGGCGGCGGGAGTTTCGTTGGTGTTGTCGTGGACTCGGGTCACCAGGCCGACGACGAGGGTGTGGTCGCCGAGCGGGATCAGTTGGTGGATGGTGGCGCGCAGCCAGATGGGGGTGCCGTGCAGGACCGGTTCGCCGGTGTCGAGGGTGGTCCACAGCGAGCGGTCGGTGAAACGGTCCGCAGCTGTGCGGGCGAAACGCTGAGCCAGGTCGTGCTGGTGTTCGCCGAGGAAATGGATGACGACGGAGTCGGCATCGAGCAGAGCGGTCAGGCTGGAAGAGGTGTGCGCGATGTTGAAGGACACCAGCGGGGGCGCCAGCGACAGCGACGCGAAAGACGTCGCGGTGAAGCCGATCGGGCCGTTCGGAGAGTTCAGCGTGACAACGGTGACGCCCGCCGGATAGTGGCGCATCGAGGCGCGGAATTGCTCGGCGGTGATTCCGCTCAGATCATCAGGGACCTGGAAATCCGTGGCGGGCCGTTCTGCTTCGGTCACCCGCCCAAAACTACGCCGTCCCGCCTCTCCGCGTATTTAGGCCAGACTTAGGTGGGGTGAGGGTGGCGTTGGCGACCGGCAGTATGGACGGGGTGGGGTAGCCGGTGCCCGGTGAGTTACCCATGTGCTTGCGAGATCAGTGGTGGCGGTGGGTTAAAGAAAAAGGCCGGCTGGGCTGATGTGTGAGTCAGTCGACGTCTAGGGGGAGGCCTGCGGTTATTCGGACCAGTTCGTGGAAAGAGGTACGGAACACTGTGTTCGGGTGGCCGCCTGCGGCCCAGACCTCGCGGTGGTTCGACAGGGCGGTGTCTACCCAGGTGGGGAGGTTGGTGGGGTGGCCGACGGGGGCGATGCCGCCGATCGGCTGGCCGGTGACCTCGCGGACCATTTCGGCGGGGGCCGGGGTGAGGGTGCCCTCCAGGCGCTTTCCGGTGGATTCGAGGTCTACCTCATGCGCGCCGGAGACCAGGAGCAGCACCGGATCCTCGTCCAGCAGGAAGACCAGGGCGGAGGTGATGGCACCCACCTCGACGCCGAGAGTTCGCGCGGCATCTTCGACGGTGGGGGTTGGTGCCGGCTGGGTCACGATGACACCGTGATGGCCTCGGGCGATGAGGGTGTCCGCGACTCGGCAGGCGATCGGTGGCAATGTCGACCTGCGCATGCCACCAGAGTAGAGCGATTGCGGATGGTGCGCCGGGCTACTCGACGAATGCGTCAGTATTCCGGATAGCCCTCGCTCGGCCCGAGCAGCAGCGCAATACGCGCCCGGGTGATCCGCGCCAACTCGGTCCTGCTGCCATCCGAGACCTGTTCGTGCGCAACTGCTTCGAATGCCCGATCGAGATCACCCTCGGACAACGCGAGCAACCCGATATCGGCCTCTGCCAGCAGCGCGTCCCGATCCGGATAAGGTCTGGCGTCCGCGAGCTCGGCAGCCCAGGTGACATTGCCGCAGCAAGAGAAGAGCGCGTGTATCGCACGGGCGCGGGAGATTTCGTTGAATCGCTCGAGACCGATTCCTCGATGCATCAGCATGATCGCCTCCGACTCGAAGATTGAGGTTTGCTGACCGTCTCCATAATCCGCTTCCTGACGAGGTGGGACCTAGTGCGCCGCACCGATTTTGCGCAGGGCTGTGTTATTGGCCGCGCGGGCGCGGCGTGTTCGTGGCCCCCGGTGTCTCGCGTCCGAGCTGTCGAGACTCGCGCCTGCGGCGCATGCGCTTCGACAGCTCGGACGCGAGACGGGCCACGAACGCGCTCGCAGAACTCGCGCTGTGGTGGTCGAGTGAGAGCGGATTCGACAGCTCGGACGCGAGATGGGCTACGAACGCGCTCGCAGAACTTGCGCTGTGGTGGTCGAGCGGATTCGCCAGCTGGGACGCGAGATGGGCCACGAACCCGCTCGCAGAACTTGCGCTGTGGTGGTCGGGTGAGAGCGGAGGGGCCTCGGCTGTGCTGACGCATTCCGGGATGGGGAGGGTCCGCCCTCCGCCAGCTCGATACGCTGTACAAATGACTGATTGGCAGGCTTTCACCGTAGAAACGAAGGACCACGTCGCGCAGGTGACGTTGACGGGTCCCGGCAAGGGCAATGCGATGGGCCCCGATTTCTGGCGGGAGTTGCCGGATATCTTCCAGGGGCTCGACGCCGATCCCGAGGTGCGTGCGATCGTGCTCACCGGGTCGGGCAAGCACTTCTCCTATGGCCTGGATCTGCCCGCGATGAGCGGCATGTTCGGCCCGTTGATGGCCGACAAGGCGTTCGCCGCGCCGCGCACCGAGTTCCTCGTCGAGCTGCGCAAACTGCAGGCGGCGGTGACCGCGGTGGCGGATTGCCGCAAGCCGGTGATCGCCGCGATCGCCGGCTGGTGCATCGGCGGCGGGCTCGACCTGATCGCCGCGGTCGACATCCGCTACGCCAGCGCGGACGCGAAGTTCAGCCTGCGCGAGGCGAAGGTCGCGATCGTCGCCGACATCGGGTCGCTGCACCGGCTGCCCGGCATCATCGGCGAGGGCCAGCTGCGTGAGCTCGCCTATACCGGCAAGGACATCGACGCCCAGCGGGCGGAGAAGATCGGCCTGGTCAACGACGTGTTCGCGGATCAGGAGGCGGCGCTGGACGCGGCACACGCCACGGCACGCGAGATCGCCACCAACCCGCCGCTGGTGGTGCAGGGTGTGAAGGACGTGCTCGATCAGCGGAACAAGGACCAGGTGGCCGCCGGGCTGCGCTATGTGTCCGCGTGGAACTCCGCGTTCCTGCCGTCGGAAGACCTCACCGAGGCGATCAAAGCGGTGTTCGAGAAGCGGGCACCGGAGTTCAAGGGCAAGTAAAGCTCTGTAAATCACTTGCCCCAGTAGGACGCTCGTCCGCATACTTGCATCGCGCAACTAATTGATTGATGCAAGCAAAGGTTTGGGTTTGGACGAGCAAACGGTCGACACGATCGCGATGCAGCTCTCCCGATTGCAGCGGATTCGCGACCGCACCGCGGCACAGATCGGCACGTGGACCAAGGACGGTCTCGATCCCGCCGCGTACGGCACGCTGCTTCGGCTGTGCTGCGACGGTCCGATGCGATCGGGCGCGCTGGCCGGGGCGTTGCACTCGGACGCGTCGACGGTGAGCCGTCAGGTGGCACAGCTGGTCGGCAAGCAGTTGGTCGAGCGGCAGGCCGACCCGGCGGACGGGCGGGCCACCGTGCTCGTCGTTACTGAACGTGGCCGGACGGTCGCCGAAGAGGTCCGTAGGCGGCGCAACGAGAACCTGTCCCGGGTGATGGCCGAATGGGCGCCGCAATCCCGGGCCGAGTTCGCCGAACTGCTCCGGCAGTTCGTCGACGACTTCGAGCGCACCAGACCCGAGATGATCGCAGCGATGCGCCGCAATTGGGATCAGACCTTTATTGGGACGGAGAAAGAGACGTGACTACAGCCGAGAAGGTGGAGGCGCCTCCCGCGTTCACTCATCGCCAGATCTTGGTGATCCTGAGCGGATTGATGCTCGGGATGCTGCTCGCGGCGCTGGACCAGACGATCGTGTCCACCGCGATCCGCACCATCGCCGACGACCTGGACGGCTACTCGTTGCAGGCGTGGGCGACCACCGCCTACCTGATCACCGCGACGCTGGCGACGCCGCTGTACGGCAAGTTGTCCGACATGTTCGGCCGCAAGCAGTTCTTCATGCTGGCGATCGCGATCTTCATCGTCGGCTCGCTGCTGTGCACCATCTCGCAGTCGATGTACGAGCTGGCGGCGTTCCGCGCCGTGCAGGGCATCGGCGCGGGCGGGCTGATGTCGCTGGCGCTGACCATCCTCGGCGACATCGTCGGGCCGCGGGAGCGCGCCAAGTACCAGGGTTACTTCCTGGCCGTGTTCGGTACCTCCAGCGTGATCGGCCCGGTGCTCGGCGGCGTGCTCGCCGGGCAGGACACGATCCTCGGCGTGAGCGGCTGGCGCTGGGTGTTCCTGGTGAACGTGCCGATCGGACTGATCGCACTCGCGGTGGTGTACCGGGTGCTGAAGCTGCCGAAGCGGCCGCATTCCACCGACCGGGTGGACTGGTGGGGCGTGTTCGTCCTCGCGGTCGGTCTCGTCCCGCTGCTCATCGTCGCCGAGCAAGGGCGCGAATGGGGTTGGGCCAGTGGGCGTTCCATCGCCTGCTACCTGATCGGCGTGCTCGGCATCATCGGGTTCGTGTTCATCGAGAAGGCGCTGCGCGATGCGGCGCTGATCCCGCTGCGGATCTTCAAGAACAAGACCTTCGCGCTCGGCGTGGTGATCTCGTTCGTGGTCGGCGCGGGCATGTTCGGCGGTATCTCGCTGCTGCCGCAGTACCTGCAGGTGGTGCGCGGTGCCAGTCCGACGATGGCGGGTCTGCAGATGCTGCCCATGGTGCTCGGCCTGATGACCGGTTCGGTGGTGTCGGGCCAGCTGATCTCGCGGACCGGCCGCTACCGCAGCTTCACCATCATCGGCGCGTCCATGCTGACGCTCGGGCTGTTCCTGCTGCACTTCCTCACCGCCGACACCCCGCTGTGGCTCGCGATGATCTTCATGGCGTGCACCGGTTTCGGCCTCGGCAACCTGATGCAGCCGCTCACCCTGGCGCTGCAGAACGCGTTGCCGCCCAAGGACATGGGCGTGTCCACCGCGGCCGCGACCTTCTTCCGGCAGATCGGCGGCACGCTCGGTGTCGCGGTGTTCCTTTCCATCCTGTTCGCCCAGCTCACGCCGAACATCTCCGACGAGATGCGCAGTGCGGCAGCCGATCCGCAGTTCCAGCACGCGGTAGTCGAGGGCGCGCAGAGCAGTAATCCCGCCGACGTCGCGTTGTCGAAAGGCCTGCTCGCGCAGGACACTTCGGCCGCGGGTGCGGTACTGAAGGACAGCTCGGTCATCCAGCAGCTGAGCGCGGAGCTGGCCCGCCCGTTCAAGGTCGGCTTCGCGGAATCCATGTCGACGGTGTTCCTGTCGGCGACCGCCATCGCGTTGCTCGCGCTGATCCTGGTGCTGTTCTGGCGCGAGGTGCCGCTGCGAATGGTCAGCGGCATCCAGGCCGCCAAGGACGCGGCGGCCAGCGAGTCGAACTCGGTGATCGATGCCGAGTCGCGGGTGGTGGATCAGGCCGGGCTGCTGCTCGGTGGCGGCGAGGCGGTGAGCCCGCCGAACGGCGGCGGCTACCGCGACGGCGCCGCGGGTAGGTCGTCGGAAGGTTCCGGTTCGGCGTGACCGGATCCGGTCCCACCGCGCCCGGGTCGATGAGGGACTCGGGTGCGGTGGCGACCGGGCGGCCGCGGCCGCCGACCACTCTGACAGCATGACCGGGGTGATGGTGGCCCTGTGCGCGGCGCGCGACCGATTGCGGCGCCTGCCAGGTGCGATCGGGTATCTGGTGGTCGGCGGCGCGACGTCGGTGCTCGCGATGTTCGCGGTGATCGGCCTGCTGCTCGTCGGCGCGTTCTGCGTGATCGGTGTGGGCATACCGGCGTTGCCCGAGGCGATTCGGCTGGTCCGGCCGTTGCTGTCGTTCGAACGGCGCAGGGCGGCACGGCGTCTCGGTGAACCGATCGCCGAGGCGTATCAACCCTTCACGGGTGGGCTGCGGCAGCGGGTGACCACGGTGTTCACCGATCCGGCGAACCGCCGCGACTTCGCCTGGCTGGTCGTGCACACGCTGACTGGAATCTATGTCGCGCTCTTCACCGTCGCATTGCCCCTCAGCACGCTTGTTCAGCTGGTGACCCCGGTGATTTGGCAGCTTGTTCCGCCGGGGGAGCTGACCAGCTACGGATTCGAGGTCAATTCGTGGCCGCGGGCGGCGCTGAGCTTTCTGATCGCGTTCCCCATCGGGTTCTTGTCGCTACAGATTCCGCTGGTGGCGCGCTGGCAGACGCTGCTGACCCGTGCTCTGCTCGGTCCCGCGGAGGGCATCGTGCTCGCGGACCGGGTCGCCGCGCTGACCGCGACCAGGGCCGCCGCGCTGGACGCGCACGGCGCCGAGCTGCGCCGGATCGAGCGCGACCTGCACGACGGTGCGCAGGCCAGGATCGCGGCGGTGATCATGCAACTCGGCCTGGCCGATCAGCTGCGTGACCAGGATCCCGAGGCAGCGCGAGGACTGGTGCGCAAGGCGCAGGACACCGCGACGGCCGCGCTCGCCGAACTCCGTGACGTGGTCCGCAACGTCTACCCGCCGGTGCTCGCCGACCGCGGGCTGGTGAGCGCCATCTCGGCGATCGCCGCGCGCAGCCCGATCCCGTGTCTGCTCGACTCGAGCGAAGTGGGCAGGCGGCCCGCGGCGGTCGAGGCGGCGGCCTATTTCGTCATCACCGAGGCGCTCACCAACGCCACCAAACATTCTGGTGCCGAAGGCCTTTCGCTGACCATCGGCGGCCCGCCCGAGTTGCTGCGGATCGAGATCGGCGACGACGGCGTCGGCGGTGCCGTCGAGACCTACGGCGGCGGCCTGGCCGGCATCCGGCGCCGGGCCGAGGCGCTCGACGGCAGCATGGTGCTGACCAGCCCGCCCGGTGGCCCTACTGTGTTGCGGGTGGAGTTGCCGTGCGGGTCATGATCGCTGAGGACGACGCCCTGCTGCGGGAGGGTCTCGTGCTGTTGCTGAGCACCGCGGGCATCGAGGTGGTCGCCGCCGTGGACAACGCGGACGATTTCCTCGCCGCGGTGGCCGCGGACCGGCCGGACGCGGTGGTCGTGGATATCCGGTTGCCGCCGACATTCACCGACGACGGGCTGCGCGCGGCCGTCAGCGCCAGGAAGCTGCATCCCGGCCTGCCGGTGCTGGTGTTGTCGTCCTGGGTGGAGGACAGTTACGCCGCCGAGCTGCTCGGCGACGGCGCGGGCGGGGTGGGTTATCTGCTCAAGGAACGGGTCGGCAAGGTGGATCGCTTCCTTGATTCGCTGCGCCGGGTCGCCGCGGGTGGCACCGCGATGGACCCCGAGGTGATCTCGCAGCTGCTGGTGCGGCGCAAGTCCGATGATCCGCTGGCGGCGTTGACCGTTCGCGAGCGCGAGGTGCTCGCGCTGATGGCCGAGGGACACAACAACGGGACCATCGCCGAGCGGCTGGTGGTCACCGAAGGCGCTGTGCACAAACACATTCGGAGCATTTTCGCCAAGCTCGGACTGTCCACCGAGGACGTCGGTCATCGCCGGGTGCTTGCCGTGCTGGCCTATCTGAACGCGTGAATGCCTGAACCCGTGCGGGATTCAGGCAGACGCACATCAGCTGAGGACGAGGACTAATCCGCTCGGCAGGTGGTATCGGAGGTAGGCAGCGTGCCGTCGCGCAGGTACGCGTTCACCGCCGAATACACGCAGGTGTTCGGAAAGCGGCCGAAGATGTAGTGGATCGACACATCCTGCAGGGTGACGAAGGCGGAACCGGTCATCTTCTGGTGCAGCGCGACCGCGCCCTGGTACGCGGTGCGGGTGTCGCCGGTGGCATTCAGGATCAGGCTCGGCACCGAATTGCTCACTACCGTAGGCGCTTCCGCGGGCGGTGCCCAGAACGCGCACGACGTGATGTTGTTGGCGAACGCGCCGAACACCGGCTGGCTCGCGCGAGCAGCCTCGATGTTGCGTAGATAGAACGCGGGGTCGCGCGGTGCGGCGACGTCGCCGCACAGGACGGCCATCTGTGGTGAACCGTCCCCGTCCTTGGTGTCGAAGATGTGCTCGAGATTGCCCTTCAGCTGGTCGTCGGGCTGCACGGCCTTGCCGTCGGCCGCGTCGACGAGCTGGCGCACTTGACCGGCAATCATTTCGTAAGCGCGCTGGTCGTCGAGCCCGACGAAGATCAGCGTCGGCACGGTGTGATCGTCGATCTCGAACCCGCCCAACCGAATCGGCTGCTTTGCCGACCGCTGGATCAGGTCCGTCACGGTGGCGCGCACCGCGGCGCGGCTGCTGCCGAAGTGATACTCGCCGTCGTGCGCGGCGGCCCAGTCCGCCCACAGGTCGAGGGCCGCCTCGTTGACCGGGCCCATGGCCTGCATCATGCCGACCGAACCATAGGTGTCCGGATCCGCCGCGCTGTCCAGCACGATCCGGTCACTGCGCTCCGGGAACATCTGGGTGAACACCGCGCCCAAGTACGTGCCGTACGAGGTGCCGAAATAACTGACCTTGCCGACACCGAGCGCACCTCGGATCACATCCATGTCGCGTGCGGTGTTGCGGGTGGTGATGAACGGCAGCCTGGCCGCTTCCGTCGCGGCGCACCGCGCCGCCAAGTCAGCTTGTGTCGCCACCGATTCGGCGAAGCTCGCGGCATCGACCCCGGCCGATTCCAGGCCGAAGCCGCGCGGCCAGTGGCAGTTGACCGCCGCGGAACGCCCGATCCCGCGCGGATCCATGCCGATGAGGTCGTACTGTGCCCGGACGTCGGGGGTCATGGCGGCGCCGACGCCGATCATGAAGTCGAGACCGGCGCCGCCGGGGCCGCCCGGGTTGGACAGCATCACGCCGCGGCGCTTCGCGGGCTCCGGCGACGCGAGCCGGGAGATCGCCACGGTAGTGGTGGGCCCCTGCGGGTCGGCGTAATTCAGCGGGACCGTCACCACGGCGCACTGGCCGCCGGCGGGATCCAGCTTCGGGTTGTCGCAGGCTTTCCAGTCCAGCTGCTGCTGGTAGAAGCGGTCCAGCGCAGGCGGTTCCGCCTTCGCGGTGGCGTCCGGGCCCGCGCAGCCGACCAGTCCCACGCAGGCCACCAGGCCGGTGACCGAGGCCAGGACGGCCGTCAGCGCTCTCGTGCGTTTCACTGTTGATCCTTCGATGTCATTCGGCCGCAACCGATATCGGCGCGGCGAGGCGAGCAGGCGTCAGGCGGAGCACAGGGCGGCATCCAGCACGGCGGTGACCGTTTCGGCGGTCTCCTCGCTGGTCGGCAGCTGGTTCACCGTGACGGTCACCGCGGTGCCGTCCGCGATCACGCCATTGCGGGTCTCGAAGCCGGGAATGCTGCCGCCGTGCCCCCACACCTCTTTGCCGCACGGCGTGGTGTGATGGATGAGCGCGAGACCGTAATCGGCGCCGGGCATCCGGTCGAACGGCACGGTGCGCTTCATCTCGGCCAATTGCGCTGGGGCCAACAGCTTTCCGGCCAGCAGCGCGGTGAAGAACCGGTTGAGATCGGTCGGGGTGGCGACCATGTCGCCCGCGGTGCCGCCCCAGGACGGGTCGAGGTCGGTGAAATCGACCGACTTGCCGTGCACTACGTGATAACCCTGGGGGTGCGCGCCCCGGATGGTCGTTTCGCCCGAGGCGGGGACGTAGGTGTCGCGCAGGCCGAGCGGCTCGATGATCCGGCGGCCGATCTCCTCGGCGGCCGGATGCCCGGTCACCCGCTCGATCAACAGGCCGGCGATCAGGTAATTGGTGTTGGTGTAGACCGATTTCGCGCCGGGTTCGAAGTTCGGCGGCGCGGTCATCGCCCGGCGAACCAGGTCGGTCATGTCGAAGTGCTGCCAGCGCAGGGCCTCGTCGTCCGGGTTCAGCTGTTCGGAATGGTCCTGCACGATGCCGTCTTCGGAACCGTGGCCGAGGTAGTCCGGGAGGCCGCTGGTGTGCTGCAACAGCTGGCGGACCGAGATCCGGTTGCCGTCGTTGCCGGAGCCCTGCACCAGGCCGGGCAGGTAGCGCTCGATCGGCGCATCTAGGTCGACCTTGCCCTCGGCGACCAGCTGCATGATCACGGTGGCGACGAATGTCTTTGTGTTGCTGCCGATCCGGACGCGACCGTCGGCCGGGAACGGCGCATGGGTGTTCAGGTCGCCGAACCCCGCGGTGAAGGTGCGATGGCCGCCCGGGCCGTCGATCACCACCTGGACGCCGGGAGTGCCGTTGCGCACCACGTTGTCCATCGCGGTGGCGACCGCGGGCGGTGCGGTCTTCGCCGAATCCCGCGGCGCCGACTTCGCCGTCTCACCGCCGCACGCGGACGCGGCGAGTACCGCGCCGACCACTGCGGCCGCGAGGGCCGCCTTTCCGGAGTTGCGCCGAAATGGGTTCATGAGCAGTGCTTTCCTCCTGTTCGAGCCGGAAGGCATGGGTGCGTCCCCGACGCTTTCGAGCCTAGGAATCGGCGGCCGTCCGGCCCATGCCGCGCGCACCCGAATGCTGGGTATTGCCTGCGGGTGCCGGATGGTGGGGCTAGCACCACCATGCGCCCGAATCGGCTACGCACTCCGCCTCCGACGGCTGTCCGTCGAGTACCGGTGGCGACCGCGGCGAGTGCGTGCAAACATACGGTGACCGGGATCTGTACATCGACTACGGATCTCAGCTGTCGAAAAGGGACATCCGGCCGAGTCGGATGTCCCTTTTCGCGGCCCATACCAGCGCCGGGTCAGTAAGCCGTCACGAAAGCCTCACGAAACCATTGGTTGGATGTCTGCACGATGACGTCTGATCAGCGTTGGCTCATCGGTGACTTCACCCGGGCACGGTTGCCGGAAACGTCGGACGATTGTTTACGTTCGATGTTGAACGATCGACGGTCAGAGAGAGGACCGAATGCTGAAGTTCGCGGTACTCGGCGAGGTGCGTGCGTGGCGCGACGAGCTGGAGCTCGATCTCGGCTCCAAACAGCGCCGAGCCTTGCTGGCGGCGCTGTTGCTGCGCAGCGGACGTTCGGCGACCGTGCCGGAACTCATCGACGGAGTCTGGGGCGAGCATCCGACGCAGAGCGCGATCGGCGCGCTGCGCAACCACATCCTGCATCTGCGAAGGGCGCTCGAGCCGGACCGCGCGTCCGGCGCGCCCGCCACGGTGCTCGTCGGGTTCGGCGGCGGCTACGCGCTGCGGCTGCCGCCCGGCGCGGTCGATGTGGAGATGGTCGAGGAGATGCTGGTCGAGGTGCAGCCGGACCGGATCGGCACGGAGCCCGCACAGGCGATCGAGCTGGTCCGCGATCGGCTCGATGCCGCGCTGCGGTTCTGGTCGGGCACGCCGCTGTCCGGGCTGCCCGGCCCCTACGCGGATCGGCAGCGCACCCAGCTGATCGAGCGGCGGGTCGCGCTGCTGGAACAGCGAATCGACCTCGACCTGCGCCTCGGCCGCTATCCGGAGGTGATCGCCGAGCTGACGCCGCTGTGCGGCGAACACCCGATGCGCGAGCAGCTGCGCGGCCTGCTGATGACCGCGCTGTACCACGCGGGCAGGCAGGCCGAAGCGCTCGCGGTGTACGCCGACACCCGCAAGGTGCTCATCGAACGGCTCGGCATCGAGCCGGGACAGCAGCTCGCCGAACTGCATCAGCGCATTCTGCGGGCGGATCTGCTTGCGCCACAACGGGATACCGACGGCGCGGCGGTCATCGTGCGACCGCCGCGCCGCACGGTAGGGCGGGTCGCGCAGCTGCCCGCCGACGTCGTCGACTTCACCGGCCGTGCCGATACGGCCCGGCAGGTCAGTGAATGGCTCACCCGCGCAGACGGTTTCGCGGTGCCGGTGTGCGTGATCGGCGGCATGGGCGGTATCGGCAAGAGCGCGCTCGCGGTGCACGTCGGGCACCGCGTCCGGGACCGGTTTCCGGACGGCCAGCTGCATGTCGATATGCACGGCTTCGCGCAGGCCCGTGGTCGCGGCCCCGGCTATCGATCCGGCACCCCGGCCGCCGACACACTCGGTGACTTCCTGCGCGCCTTGGGCATTCCGGAGGGCGAGATCGCGCCGACGCTGGCCGAACGCTCGGCCCAGTTCCGCAGCTTTCTCGACGGCAAGCGGGTGCTCGTCGTGCTGGACAACGCGCGTGACAGCGACCAGGTCACCCCGCTGATCCCCGGCACGCCCGGCTCGGCGGTGCTGATCACCAGCCGCTCGTCCATGCCCGAATTACCCTGCGTGGTAGGCGTTCTCGGGGTGCGCCTCGACGTGCTGTCCCGGGTCGAGGCGCGCACGCTGCTCGCCGGGATAGCGGGTCCGCGGCGCGTCACCGCCGAGCCCGTCGCGGTGGCCAGCGTGCTCGCCGCGTGCGGCGGGCTACCGCTCGCCGTCCGGATCGTCGGCGCGCGGCTGGCGGCCAGGCCGAACTGGAGCATCAGCAGCCTGGCCGAACGGCTGGACGACGAGAAGCAGCGGCTCGGCACCCTGCGCAGCGGCGACGTCGCGGTCGAGGCGGCCTTGCGGCTCAGCTACGACCAGCTCGATTGTGCTCAGGCCAGGGCCTTTCGGATGCTGGCCGTGCCGGAGGTCGCGGAGATCTGCCTCGACGGCGCGGCCGCGATACTCGGCTCGGATCGGATGCTGGTCGAGGAACTCTGTGAGTCGCTCGTCGACCTGAACCTGATGGAGACCAGCGCGCCCGGGCGCTACACCTATCACGATCTGCTCCGGCTGTTCGCGCGCGAACTGCACCAGGGCCCCGACGTCGCCGAGCCGATGTCCGCCGTGCTGATCCGCCTGCTCGACTTCTACCTGTCCACCATGAAAAACCTGATGGCGGTGTGCAATCCGGGGTCGCGACTACCGGAACACCTGGCGCCCACCGCATCCGCCGGGCTGTCCTTCACCGACAGCATCGCCGCGCAACACTGGCTGGACGTCGAGCGACCGAACCTGATCTCGCTGTACGAACAGGTCGCCGGGGCCGGTGGTGCCGCGCTCCCGCTGGCCGCCGATATCGCCTGGGCCACCGCGGAATTGATCGACGGCGGGCCGCACTGCCAGGAGCTGTCGCGGGCGCTGGACAAGCTGCTCGACGCGGGCCTGCGGGCCGGCGACCGCCGGGTCGAATGCCGGATCAGGGTGACCCTTGGCACGATCTACAGTTACTCGCTCGGCACGCTGCGCCAGGGCCGGGATCACGTGCGCATCGCACTATCCCTTCCGGCGGCCTCGGCGAGTGACGTGCGACTGACCGCGTTCGCCGGCCAGCTCCTCGCCTCGTCCACCAGGATGGGCTCGGAGACGGCGGCCTCGATCGCGCACGCCGAACGGGCGATCCGGATGGCAAGGCGGGTCGAGGATCCCGCGGTCGAATGCGCCAGCCTGGTGCACATGGCCAAAACCCTGTCGGACGCGGGGAGATACCCCGAATCCCAGGAGCGGGCGACCGAGGCGAAGACCCTGGCGGCCAAGATCGGGAACGCCGGGCTGGAGGCGATGGCGACGCACGAGCTCGGCGCGAGCCGCGGGTATCAGGGCGACCATCGGCACGCGATCGAGCTGTGCCGCGAGTCGGTCCGGCTGGCCCGGCTGAGCGGGGTGGAATTGCGCGAAGGCTGGGCGCTGGCCCGGCTGGCACACGTGTACATGATGGCCGGGCAGCTCACCCAGGCCGAACCGATCGCCGACGCGGCCGTCCGGATGCTCAACCGCGCGATCGGTCCGCTGTCGCGGGCGCGGGTGCTCGTGCTGCACGGGCTTATCCTGCAGGCGGTCGGCCGGACCCACCAGGCCTATTGCGTATACCGTTCGGCGGCAGAGGCTTTCGCGCTGATGGCGGACGCGCACTTCACCCACGAACGGCTCGACGGGGAGGTGGAGGCGCCGATCCTCGCGCTGCTCGGCGAGCACCTCGACCAGGTGATCGCCGAACGCAATCAGCGCCGCGCCGCCACCGGCTCGGCGTAAGCGGGAAGCCTGGACAGACTCCCCGCCCGCTCGACCGGCTCAGTGGCCGCCGTTGTCCTTCAGCCGCTGGATCGAGGCGGTCACCTCGGCCTCGGCCTCGGTGCGGCCGACCCACTCCGAGCCCTTGACGAACTTGCCCGGCTCGAGATCCTTGTACCGCTCGAAGAAGTGCTTGATCGCGGCCAGCTCGAACTCGGGCACATCCTTCAGGTCCTGGATGTGCTCCCAGCGCGGATCGCCGGCCGGCACGCACAGCACCTTGTCGTCGCCGCCTGCCTCGTCGACCATCTTGTACATCGCGACCGGACGCACCTCGATGAGGCAGCCGGGGAACACCGACTCGGGCAGCAGGACCAGCGCGTCCAGCGGGTCACCGTCCTCGCCGAGGGTGTTCTCGATGTAGCCGTAGTCGGCGGGGTAGACCATGGAGGTGTAGAGGTGCCGGTCGAGCCGGACCCGTCCGGACTCGTGATCGACCTCGTACTTGTTCCGAGAGCCCTTGGGGATCTCGATGGTGACGTCGAACTCCACGCCATCTCCTTCGGTGCATCTATGAGCTGAGCAGTCACGACTGCCGACTCGCCAGGTTGTTCGGGGGAACGGTTGCGCAACGAGGATAGTGTGGTCGGCGGGGACATGGGTGCGGCAGGCGGCTGCTGCGGAAATCAGTCGAGGAGAGCTGCGGGCTGTGGTTGGTAAGAACATCGGTGGCTTGGCTGCCCGGCGGCGCCGCAATATCTGGATCGGACTCGGCGTCACGCTCGCCGTCGTCCTGGCGGCGGGTGGTGGCGTAGCGCTCACGGTCAAACCGTGGACCGACGAATTCCGGCACGGCGGGCTGACTATCGCCGCGCCGCCCGCACCGGTCCGCCCGTACCCACAGGTCGCCCCGGCTCCCTCGAACGCGCCCGCGCCGAGCCCGGCCGGTATCGCAGCCGCGCTCGCGCCCGTCCTCGGCAACCCCGATCTCGGGGCGTTCGCCGGACAGGTCACCGACGCCGACAGCGCGACGGTGCTGTGGAGCGGTGACCCGACCCGGCCGATGATCCCGTCGTCGACCGCGAAGATCCTGACCACGGCCGCCGCGCTGCTCACGCTGCCGGACAACCATCGGCTGATCACCAAGGTGGTGGCGGGTACGGCGCCGAACGAGCTGGTGCTGGTCGGCGGCGGCGATCCGACGCTCACTGCCGAGCCGGAAGGCAAGGGCTACTACCCGAACGCCGCGCGGGTGTCCGATCTGGTGAGCCAGATCAAGAACTCGGGCCGGGCCGTCGACACGATCGTGGTCGACACCTCGGCCTACCCCGGGCCGAGCATGGCGAAGGGCTGGGACCCGGTCGACATCCACGACGGCTCGATCGCGCCGATGGAGTCGGTGATGATCGACGGCGGCAGGCTGCAGCCGCTGGTCGAGTACTCGCCGCGCACCCCGACGCCCGCGCTGGACGCCGGGCGCAGGCTGGCCACCGACCTCGGGCTCGATCCGGCCCGGGTGCGGATCGGCACCGCGTCGCCCGGCGCCGCCGAGGTGGCGAGCGTGCAGTCGGCGCCGCTGCGGGACCGGCTGCGCGACATGATGGTCTACTCCGACAACATTCTCGCCGAGGCGGTCGGGCGCGAGATCTCCGTCGCGAACGGTGGCGAGGCCTCGTTCGCGGGCGCGGTCGACGCGGTGCGCACCGCGCTCGGCAAGGCGGGCTTCGACCTGACCGGCTTGGACATGCAGGACAACAGCGGACTGTCGGTGGACGACCGCATTCCGGCCAAGCTGCTCGATCGGGTGATCGCGACCGCGGCCAAGCCGAACGCCGCGACCGCCGTCCAGCCGGCCGGTACCAAGGCCCGGCCCGAAAACGACCGGCTCGCATCCACTTTGGCGCCGCTGCTCGACGACCTGCCGATCGCGGGCGCGACCGGCTCGCTGACCAGCCGCTATGTCGAGCGCAACCGGCAGGGCGCGGGGTTCGTCCGGGCCAAGACCGGAACTCTGTCGGTGTCCAGCGCGTTGGTCGGGTATGTGCTCGACGCCGATGGGCGGGTGCTGACCTTCGCGTTGATGTCGAACGATCGACCGCCGGAGGTGAGCAGGCCCGCCTTGGACGCGATCGCGGGCACGCTACGCAACTGTGGATGTTCGTGACGGGTGGTTGACAATGCACGGAGAAAGTTCCGACCCGGCTGATACCGGCACGGGTTCAGTCCTGCCCGCAGGCAACGGGGTGGTCGAGCAGTCCAAGAGCCGATCGGGGTTCTCCGGTGCCGTCGACTGGAAGCTGGCCGCGAAGACCGGCGCGGCCCTGGTGCCGTCCGGGCCGCGGACCTCGCGATTCTCGGCCGAGCAGGTCGTCGCCGAACTGGCCGTCGCTTCCGAACGCGCCGAGGGACCGGTCCGGGAGGTGAGCATGCTGCTCGACGACCAGCCGGTACCCGCCGCCCGGATCGTCGACCGGCCGGGCTGGATCGAGGCGGCCGCCGACTCGATGGGCCAGCTGACCGGCACCGGCGGCGACACCGGCGAGCGCGGGCTGCTGCAAGGCAAACCGGCCGGTGTGCAGGCGGGCGCGATGCTTGCCTTCCTGTCCACGGCGATCCTCGGTCAGTACGACCCGTTCACCGGGCCGGACGGCACGCTGCTGCTGGTCGCGCCGAACATCATGGCGGTGGAGCGCGCGCTCGGCGTCTCGCCGAGCGACTTCCGGCTCTGGGTCTGCCTGCACGAGGTGACGCACCGGGTGCAGTTCTCCTCCGCACCCTGGCTGGCCGATTACATGCGGGCCAATGTCGAGGTGCTCGGCGAGGTCGGCGACGAACCGCTCAACGAGATGCTGTCCAGGCTGCTCGAGGAGGTGCGGGATCGTCGCCGCGGCGATCGTCCCGACGACCCCGCCGCTCGCGGCATGGTCGGTCTGCTGCGGGCCACCCAGGCCGCGCCGCAGCGCGAGGCGCTCGACCGATTGCTGATGCTCGGCACGTTGCTGGAAGGGCACGCCGATCACGTGATGGACGCCGTCGGCCCCGCCGTTGTGCCGTCGGTCGAGCAGATCCGCTCCGCGTTCGATCAGCGCCGCAAGCGCCCGACCAACCCGCTGCAGCGCATCATGCGCGCCCTGCTCGGGGTGGACGCGAAGGTCGCGCAGTACGTCCGGGGCAAGGCATTCGTCGACGACGTCGTAGGCCGAGTAGGCATGGAACGCTTCAACACCATCTGGACCAACGCCGAAACCCTGCCCCGCACAGACGAAATCGAACGCCCCGAACTCTGGGTCGCCCGGGTCTTGGGCTAGCCCGAGAAATCGAGGCGAGTCAAAAGGTCGCTGTTCGAGATCTTTTGACGACCATATGACTCACGCCGGCGGGCGGTTCTCTCGCTCCGCGGCTGGGTCGCCCGGCGGAGGGGTGGGGGTGCGGTCGGTACGCTCCGGATATGGGTTCGCGTGGACCAGTGGCTGAGCCGCGTCGGTTGCCGGAGACGGCCGCCGTGCTCGAGGTGCGATGCGCGGTGCGGGACTGGGCTGTCGCGTACGCGCCGGGTGGCGATGCCGCGACAGCGGTCGCGCTGTCCGGTGGGGCGGATTCGCTGGCGCTCACGGCCGCGGCCGTTGTCGAGCTGGGAGCGGTCGATGCCTTAGTCGTCGATCATCAATTGCAGGCTGGCTCCGATGTGGTCGCGAACGACGCCGTAGCGGCGGCGCTGGCCCTCGGTTGCCGCTCGGCCCGGGTGATCCCGGTCCAGGTCGACGGCGACGGCGGGCTGGAGGCGGCGGCGCGGCGAGCCCGATACGCGGCGTTGGACGAGGCGCGCGGCGGGCTGCCGGTGCTGCTCGGGCACACCCTCGATGATCAGGCGGAAACCGTATTACTCGGGTTGGCGCGCGGGTCGGGCGGGCGGTCCATTCACGGGATGGCCGCATGGGCAGCGCCGTGGGGCAGGCCGCTGCTCGGCGTGCGGCGGGCGGTGACCCGGCAGTTGTGCGCGGACGTGGACGTGCCGCCGTACGAGGACCCGCACAACACATCACCCGAGTTCACCAGGGTTCGGCTGCGCACCGAGGTGCTGCCGCTGCTGGAGGACGTGCTCGGCGGCGGGGTCGCAGGCGCACTCGCGCGGACGGCCGAACAGTTGCGCGAGGACGGTGCGGTGCTCGACGCGCTCGCGGGTGAGCTGCTGCACACCGCGAGTGATGGCGCGACGCTCTCGATCGAGACGCTCGCCACTGCGCCCGCCGCGTTGCGCCGCCGGGCGATCCGGTCCTGGCTGCTCGCGGGCGGGGCGAAAGCGCTGACCGGCAAGCATTTACACGCGGTCGACGAGCTCATCACCGATTGGCGCGGGCAGGGCGGTGTCGCGGTCGGCGGCGGCCTGCCGGGTAGCAGGTTGGTCGCGGGGCGCGAACATGGCAGGCTGACACTGCGGCGTGAGCGTCAGGCCCGAAGGCGGTAGCGCAGCGTGACCACGCAGGGCCAGGGAACGCCGCCAGTGTTACTGCGTCGGCGCAGCGGCTGATGACACATAATGGATCGGCCGTCCGGGAGCGAAAACCATGAAGGGAACAGCTGACGTGTACGGGGACGACATCGCGTCTGTTCTGATCACCCAGGAAGAGATCGCCGCCAAAACGAACGAGCTGGCCGAGCTCATCGCCAAGCGCTATCCCGCCGACGCCCCCGAGGGGGATCTGCTGCTGGTCGGCGTGCTCAAGGGCGCGATCTTCTTCATGACCGACCTGGCCAAGGCGTTGTCGATCCCGACCCAGATGGAGTTCATGGCCGTCTCGTCGTACGGGTCGTCCACCTCGTCCTCCGGCGTGGTCCGCATCATGAAGGACCTGGACAAGGACATTGCCGGGCGCAATGTGCTGATCGTCGAGGACATCATCGACTCGGGGCTGACGCTGTCCTGGCTCAAGCGCAACCTATCCACCCGCAATCCGGCCTCGCTCGAGGTGGTCACCTTGCTGCGCAAGCCGGACGCGCTACGCACCCACGTCGACGTCGCGCACGTCGGCTTCGATATCCCGAACGAATTCGTCGTCGGCTACGGCCTCGACTACGCGGAGCGCTACCGCGACCTGCCCTACATCGGTACCCTGCACCCGAAGGTTTACTCCTAGCGGTCCGGCAGGATGCCGAAAATCGTTGCGGGGGAGCCGGAACCGCTGCGATACAGCGGCCCGCCGACCAGGACCCACGCGCCCGTCGCCGGGATCGCGGCCAGGTTGGCCAGGCATTCCAGACTGATCCGATGCTCGCCGTAGAGCCGGGTGGAGACGGCGTAGGTGTCGTCGGTGCCCAGGTCGGGGCCGAAGGTGTCGATGCCGAGCGCGCCGCGATGGCCGAGCCTGCCGGTGCGTAGCAGCCATTCGATCGTCTCGACCGCGAAACCCGGCTGGTGGTCGGCGAATTCGGCGGTGCCGATGAACTCCGGGGTACCCCACTTGGTGTCCCAGCCCGTCCAGGCGATCACGGCCGCGCCGTTCGGGATGCGTCCGTGCCGTCCCTCCCACTGCTTCAGATCGGCCACGGTGATCGCGTAGTCGCGGTCCCGGGCGCACGGCTCCCGGACGTCGATCTTCACCGCGGGCAGCAGCAAGTCGTCCAGGTCGAGCTGGTCCGCGCCGAGCCCGTCGGCGTGGAAGTGAATCGGTGCGCCCCAATGGGTTCCGGTGTGTTCGCCCTGCTGGATATAACGCAGGTAGTAGCCGTCGTTGGCGACCGTCGCGACGATATCGGTACGGAACTCGGGATCGTCCGGATACAGCGGCGTGGTGGCCGGATCGTGCACATGTGACAGGTTCACCAGCCGCCCGAGCGGGCGCGGCGAGGTCATCGCTTCCGCTGCGGGATGGCCCGCGCGAGCGCGAGCAGGTCGGCCTCTAGCCAGCGGAACAACCGGTAGGTAACCACGAAAGCCAGAATGCCACCCACGCTCAGCAAGCGCACCGGAACGATCACCAACTCCAGATCCCCGGCGTCGACGAAGGTCGCGCCTGCCACCCCGAGCAGCGGCACCGACGCCGCGACGCCGAGGTAGAAGTTGCCGCGCCGGGCCAGATTTCGCAGCTGGCGCTCGTCGCCGGGCCCGATCCCGCCGCGCACCAGCAACTGTGGGTACACCGAGCGGACCGCGTAGACCATGATCGGGAAGAACGGATAGGCCAGCGCGATGGCCGCGCAAACCACCTGTGCCGCAAAGAAATGCAAAAAGGTTTTCGGTGGCAGGTCGACACCGGTGAAAGCTAAGCCGAGCGGCCAGATCACACCCGCCGCCAGCCAGAAGCCGAAGGGCACCAATACCGCCCAGTCGCCCATCAGCAAGGTGTCGCGGCGCGCCTTCGCCAGCGTGCGCGCGGAATACTCACGGCCGCGGGCCAAGCGGAAGCCGATGGTCAGCGGCCTGCGGGTGAGGAAGATCAGCAGCAGCGCCGCGACCGGGAAGGCGATCAGGTTGTTGACCAATCCGACGGTGGCGAACTTGTGCTGGTCGGCCGCCGACATCCGATCGATGATCAGTGACTGGTTCAGCTGGATGTTGTACCAGCTCGCGAGCACGTTCGGCACGCCGATGCACAAGGCCGCGAACGGGATCAGCCAGCCGCGAGCGCGGTGGGCCAGGCTGGATGGCGGCGGATCGGCCAGGTTGCGCGCGTGGGCGTCGAGGCACAGGTCGAGCTGCCCGGCCAGCTCGGCGCCGTTGCGCCAGCGCCGTTTCGGGTCGGCGTGCAGGCAGTCCAGCAGCACGCGGCACAGGGCGTCCGGTGTGTCGGCGGGCAGTTGGGACCGGGTGGCCGCGGTGACCCCGGCCCGGCGTACGTCGAGCATGCGCGCGTAGGACTCGGCCGGAGACTCGCCTGCTCGTGGGACATCCTCGAACGCGCTTGCGCCCGTGAGCATTTCCCACAGCAACACACCCAGCGAGTAGATGTCGCTGCGCGTGCCCGGCGCGGGCACCGTCGGATCGATGAGTCGGGCCAGCTGCTCGGGTGACTGGTACGGCAGCGGATCATCCACGTGCGAAGCCGGATTCACGGCGGGCTGGCGGGCACCCGACTCGCTCAACGCGAAATCGGCCAGCTTCGGAATACCCTCGGCGGTGAACAGCACGTTAGCGGGTTTGATGTCGTGATGCAGCACCCCGTGGTGCTCCGCGTAATCCAGCGCGTCGGCCAGCCGCCTGCCCATCCAGGCCACCGTCTCCGGCCAGCTCAACGCCCCGATCTCGGCCCGCACACTCGAATCCGTCTGCCGGATCTCGCCTTTCGCCTCCATCGCCGCGTCGATCGCGCGCAGCAGCAGCGCGCCACCGTCGGACTCCGGGCCGGTGCGTCGCTGATCGAGCACACCGAGCGCGGTGCCACCGGGCAGGTACTGCATGTAGACGAGGCGAGGCGCGGCCGCACCGAACAGGGAGCGGTCGGTGCCGCTGTCTCGTGCGACGCGTCCACCGGGCGAGGCCAGCGGGTCCATTCGGGTAGGTCGCGGGAAATCCGTGCTGCGGCCGCGCGGGGCGGCGACCGTCGCGTCATCGGCCTGGTTCAGCGGATTACCGCTGACCACAATGGAATCGGCGTCGGCCGGACTGGCGACCGTAGCGTCGTCGGCCGCTGACGTGCGCGGGCGGTCAGGCTCGGTGGGGTCGTCTGGGCGTAAGCGTGGCACGCTGTGGAAGCCCGGTGACTTCGAGCGGGGGTCCGGTCGATCATCGGTGTCGCGGACGGAATCGTCTGTCGCCCAGTCCAACGGGTCATCGCCGTCATGGCCGGGGCCGGTACTCAGCAGTCGCTGGTCGAAGACGCGAACGATGTGCGCGTGATCGAGCTGCGCCATGGTGCGCGGTGCGCTGGCCCGGCCCGCCGAAAGACGCACCGCGACAAGGCGTTGCATGGAGCGCTGCCTGGCCAGGAAGACCCGGCCGAGCACGCCGGTGCCGAGGTCGGTGATCAGGTCGAAGTCGTCGATCTGCCGGCCGGGGGCCAGATCGGCCAGTGCGGCAATGGCTTCGGTCGACTCCGCCGCGCCGAAGTTGTCGGCGCTGTCATCGAGGTCGAAGGCGGCGAGGCGTTCGCGTACCTCGCGAGCGAGTTCCGGGTATTCGGTGAGGAATTCCTCGATGGCAAGCGGTGCGTGGCGGCGCCGCGCCAGGAACTCCTCGCAGAGCAGGTCGGCCAGCGCGGGGCTGTGCTCGACCTCCGGAAATTCCTTGCGGTACTCGGCAATTCGCTTGCCGAGGTCGGCGTCCCTGGCCCAGCGCTCGCGCAAGTCGATGCGCAGCAGATCGGCGAGCACCGCGAGGCGCACCTGGCTGCCGTCGGGCACGTAATCCGCGATCAGCGGCGGCGCGAACGGATCAGCACGCAGGCTGGTTTGCCAATCGGCGGCGAACCGGGCGACGGCGTCGGCGCGCGACGAGCTCACCCGCGTGTCTCCGGCGCGACGACCCGCTCCAGCGCCCGCAGATCGGCCTCCAGCGCACGGAACAGCAGGTAAGAGCCGACGAACGCGACGATGCCGCCCGCGCACAGCACCCGGACCGCGAAGATCACCATCGGGATATCGGCCGGCGGCAGGAAGGTCACCCCCGCCACCGCGAGCAACGGCACCGACGCCGCGACCGCCAGATATCCGTTGCACCGGCGATCGAGCCCGCGCAGCCAGATCGCGTCCTCCGGGCTGATGTCGCCGTGCCGCAGGAACAGCGGATAGATGCAGCGCACCAGGTAGAAGGTCAGCAGGAAGAACGGATACGCCACCGCGATGGCGCCGCACACCACCAGCGACGCGAGGAAGTGCACGATCGCCCGCGCGGGCAGCTCGCCGGTCACCAACTGCAGCGTGAGCGGGAAGGTGATGCCGGACAGCACCCACAGCGAAAACGCCACGGCCACCGCGCGATCCCCGAGCAGCAGCGCGTCGCGTCTGGCATTGCGCAGGGTCTCCGGGTCATAGCGTCGTCCCTTGCGCAGCCCGCGCGGCACCGTCAGCAGTGACCGGGACATGTACACCACGATCGCGATGCCTGCGGGAAAGAACACCCCGTTCACCACGCCGGTGATCACCACGAAGCTGTGCTGAGCCTGCTCGGTCAGCCTGCTGATGATCAAATGCTGGTTGTGCTGGATGTTGTACAGCGACGCAAGCACATTCGGCAGCCCGACCGAGAGCAGCGTGACCAGCACCAGCCACGGCCGCAGCCGCAGCCGCCAGCTGTCCGGCGCGGGATCGACGAGCTCACGCGCCCGCGCGTCCAGGCACAACTCGAACTGCCGCGCCAGCACCGACCCGTTCGCCCACCGCTTGGTGCGCTCCGGCGCCAGGCAGCTGAGCAGCACCCGGCGCAGCGCCGCCGGGCAATCGGCCGGAACCTGTTCCAGCGCGGCCGCGTCCACCCCGCCGCTGCGCCGCTCCAGCATGGCCTCCAGCGTGGTGTCATCGCCGGGGTTGTCGGCGCCCGCGGTGCTGTCGTCGAACGGCTTGGCCCCGGTGAGCAATTCCCACAGCACCACCCCGAGCGAATAGATGTCGGCGCGGGTATCCAGATCCGCCGCGCTGCGGCCGAATCCGGGATGGCAGGCCTCCAGCTGCTCCGGCGACATGTACGCCAGCGAGCCGCCGAAATAGGCCACCGGACTGGTGTCCTGCACGTTGCGGCTGAAGCTGATGTTGAAGTCGGCGAGCTTGGGCACCGCTTCGGCGGTCAGCAGCACATTGGCCGGCTTCACGTCGCGGTGCAGCACGCCGTGCGCCGAGGCGTAGTCGAGCGCCTCGGCCAGCCTGCGACCGAGCCACGCCACCGTCTCCGGCCAGCTGAGCGCGGCGATCTCGGCGCGCACGCTGGAATCCGTCGGCCGGATCTCGCCCTTCTCCTCCATCGCCGCGTCGACGGCGTCGAGCAGCAGCTGCCCACTGCGTTCGGCGGGCGGGGTGGCGCGCACCCAGCGCAGCACGCCGAGCAGCGTGCCACCGGGCAGGAACTGCATGTAGAGCAGCCGCAGCCGGCGCGCCGGACCGGCGTCGTCGAGTAGGCGCTGGTCGAAGACGCGCACGATGTAGTCGTGGTCGAGCTGGGCCAGCGTCTGCGGCTCGGTGCCGTGATCGGTGGAGATCTTCACCGCGACCAGCCGCTGCAGCGACCGCTGCCTGGCCAGGAAGACGCGGGCGAACGCGCCGCTGCCCAACCCGGTCAACAGGTCGAAATCATCGATCCGCTGGCCGATTTCGATGCGGTCGAGCGCGTCGAGCCGACCCGGCCCGGTGCCGATCGTGGTGGGAATGGCTGTCGCCGTTCCCGTCAGATCAGTAGTGGTGGCTCGCGTCACTTCTGAACCACGAGTCGACTCGGTGGTTCGGTTCAATTCGTTATCGACGAAGGCGGCCCTGGTGCGCGCGAGCGCGGTCAACGTGGAATCTCGCAGTGCCGCCCGCCGGGTGCTCTGATCGACATCGTCGGCGTTCAGCAGTGCGCGCAGTTCGGTCGCCTGGTGCGGATATTCGCGCAGACATTCGCGCGGATCCACCCGCTCGCCGCTGTGCCTGCGGATGACGAACTCCTCGTACACCAGACCGGCCGGGATACTTCCGGGCTGAAGTTCAGGAAACTCGGCGCAGTATTCGACGAGCCGTTTGCGGGTCGCTTGCTGCTCGGGCCGGCTCGTCCCGAGCACGGTCCTGCGCAACCAGCGATGTCGCAGGTCGACGCGGATCAGCTCGAGCAGCGCCTCGGTGCGCAGCGTGTGCGCGTCCGGGAGGTACTCGGCGATCTCGGGCGGGCGGCGGCCGGATTCGTCGGCGGCGTCTTCCCACGCGGCGGAGAAGGCGGCCACGGCGTTGAATTCGGCGGGCGGCGGGGGTTTGCCGAAACCAGGGCTCGCATCGAAACCTGCGGCGGAATCGGAACTTCTATCGGAATTGGCAATCATTCTCGGACCTAGTGGCTTCGGCGGACACCGAAGAATCCGCACTGGTCGGTCGGTGGATGTAGGAGGAGAAATTCCCGCCACACCCGACGCCATCGTCCCCCGAGCAGTATTCGGAATGATAACTTGCGGCTTGAGAGCGATCACCCGAATTCGACAACGATGCGACGGGGGACGACCAGCACATGCAGATCAAGGCCACAGCGGTGGCGGACGCTTCGGCGAAAACCGAAACCTCCGGCACCGAGACAGCCGCGCAGACGCCGACCAAGCGCTCGGCGGTCGCGCAAGTTACTCAGAAAAAGTCCACTGTCGCGCAGTCCCCGCCGACCCGATCGGGAGTCGAGGCAAGCGCGCCCGCTCAAGATAGTCCGCTGGGCGCGAACGACCAAATCCCGTCCGACCGGGACTCCTCGCGCGGCCCGGCCTCGGCCATCGCGGCGGGCGTGCGGGACGGTTCGCTGTCCGCGACGGAGGTGGTCGAGACCACCTTGGCCAGGATCGTCGCCGAACACCGGAACACCAATGCCTTCAGCGTCATCCGCACCGAGAAGGCCAGATCCGAGGCGGCGTCGCTGGAGCAGCGCGCCGATCTGGACGTGCTGCCGCTGGCCGGGGTGCCGGTCGCGATCAAACACAACATCGCGGTGACCGGCGAGACGATGCGGTCCGGCTCGGCGGCCACCGACGCCCGTCCGGTCGCCGACGATCACGCGATCGTGCGCAGGCTGCGCGCCGCGGGCGCGGTGATCGTCGGGCTCACCACCGTGCCGGAACTCGGGCTGTGGGGCACCACCGACACCCCCGAGCGGATCACCAGCAATCCATGGAATGTCGCGCGCAGCTCGGGCGGCTCGTCCGGCGGCTCGGCCGCGGCGGTCGCCGCCGGGCTGGTGCCGATCGCGCACGGCAACGACGGACTCGGGTCGATTCGCGTTCCAGCGGCCTGCTGCGGGGTGTACGGCATCAAGCCGGGCCGCTACACGGTGCCCGCGGAGATCGGCGCCGACTCCTGGTCGGGCATGTTCGAAAACGGTGTGCTCGCAACGACAGTCGGCGATGCCGCGCTCGCGCTATCGGTGCTGGCCGCCCGGCCGGACCTAGCCGAGGTGGAGCCGCCGGGCCGACTACGCATCGGTCTAGCCGTGGCTCCGCCGTACCGCTGCTTCCCGGTCGACCGGCACTGGACCAATGCCGCCCGCACCGCGGCCTCGTTCGCCGCTGCGGCAGGCCACCTGGTCGAGCCGACTACGTTGCCCTATGGCGACGCGCTGGTGTCGATCTTCTTGCGCTGGTTGACCGTTGGTTCCCGGGACGCCGCCGCGCTACCCCAGCCCGAGCGCCTGCAACCGCGCACCCGCCGCCACCTGGCACTCGGCCGCGTGGTGCAGCGACTACGCCTGGTTCGACCGGCCCAGATAGACCGGGTCGAGGCGCGACTGCTCGAATACTTCGAACGCTACGACGTGGTGATCACGCCCACGCTCGCCTGCCCGCCGCCCAAGGCGCGGGCCTGGCACCATCGCGGCTGGCTGGCCAATGTGCTTGCCACCACGCGGTTTTCCCCCTTCACCCCGCTGTGGAACCTGGTCGGCTGGCCCGCCGCGTCCATCCCGATGGGCATGCATCCCGATGTCGGGACGCCGGTGGCCGCTCAGCTCGCCGGCCCGCCGGGGAGCGAATCCACCCTGCTGCGGTTGTCCGCGCAACTGGAATCGCTGCACCCCTGGCGGCGCACCATCAACTGATCAGGCGCTGATGGCGGGTTGCGGCTGCTGCACCGAGAACCCGCCATCCACTGCGCGCCCGGCGAATTCGAGGATGGTCGGGCGGGTGTCGTCGGCCCGCCACGCGACGGCGAGCTCGCACGGTGCGAGGCCGGCCACCGGCCGCGCGGTGAGGCCGGGCCAGCGGTACATCGGCACATTGTTCTCGGCGAGCAGGCAGACACCGAGTCCGAGGCTCACGGCCTCCAGCTTGTCCTCTGGGGTCGCCGCCTCGGCGCCGATCTTCGGCTGGCGTCCGTTGCGGGCGTCGTTGCCGAGCCAGAAGTCGCGCACCGCACCGGCTTCGGTGGGCAGCGCGATGAACGGCTCATCGAGCAGGTCGGTGAACTCGATGATCTCCCGATCGGCCAGCGGGTGGTTCTCCGGGAGCAGCACCCAGCGTGGCTCGGTGCGCAGCACCTGCCAGCGGTAGCGGTTCGGGTCGGGCAGCGGCAGCCACACCAGCGACAGGTCCGCCTGCCGACCGGACAGGCCGCTGGACGGGTCGGTCCACGAGGCCGCGTGCAGCGCGAGTCGGTGGCCGCTCGCGCTTTCCAGGTCGTTGAGCAGACCGCGGCCGAGCGCGGACTGGATGCCGACGCGCAGCACCTCGCCCGCCTCCTGCAGCGAGACGTTGGTGACCTCCCACAGCTCCAGGATCTTGCGGGCGCCCTCCAGGAGTTCCTTGCCTGCCACGGTCAGCGCGACGCTGCGCTGGTTGCGGTCGAACAGCACCACGTCGAGCTGGCGTTCCAGCTGCCGGATCTGACGCGACAGGGTGGGTTGAGCGATGTGCAGCCGCTGGGCGGCATTGGTGAAGTGCAGTTCCTCAGCGACGGCGACGAAATACCGCAGGTCGCGCAAATGCGGGTCCATAGCCCCTTGCTATCAGAATCAGTCCTGAATTTCCAGCCTTATCAGGCCAGAAAGTTCGGATACGGGTACCAAAACGTTCTACAGGTTTGTTAGAGACAGCATATTGCTTGTGATGGTGTGACGCACCATCGACTCCGCGAATCCTCGGCATGCGACCGCCGGATCGGCTGGTCTAATGCAGTTGGGCACGTGACCAGCAACGATGTTTGCCGCCGGGCGCTCGCGAGGGTCAGAACTGGCGGTCTTTTCGATTGCCGATAGTCCGCTGCGCACCCGCTTATGGCCGACCTGCGGTCATTTGCCCCCTCTATAGTGATTTTCATCACATTTTAGTTTGTATTGCTGTTTGGATCGCTTCCCGGACGCTCGCTGGACACGCAGAAGGGCGCCGCGGCCGGGACGAATCCCCGACCGCGGCGCCCGCCGCGAGCTGTCGATCTAGACGCTCCGCGCCCGATCCTCATACGCCTTCCGCTTGTCCACATCGACGTCGTCGAGGAACGCGTGGCCCGCGCCGAGCGCCCTGGCGATGCCGTCGCCGACCACGTCCGGCAGCAATCCGACCACCTGCGAGATGATGCCCGCCACCGCGGTCACCCTGACCTTCGACTTCGGCGCGACGATCAGCCCGGCGATCGCGGCGGCGATCTCCTCCGGCTCGGCGGGCCGCAGCAGCTTCGGCGCGGTGACGCCCGCGCCGAGCTCGGTGTTGGTCAGCGTCGGCAGCACCGAGGAGAACCGGACGCCGGAATCCCGGTACTCCTCGCGCAGGGTGTCGGTGAACCCGAGCACCGCGTGCTTGCTCGCGTTGTAGGTAGCCAGGCCCGGGATGTGCGTCTCGCCGGCCAGCGAGGCAATGTTGATGACGTGGCCGCTCTCGCGCGGCAGCATCCGGGCCAGGCCGAGCTTGGAGCCGAGGATTACACCGTAGACATTGATGTCGAGGATGCGCCGGGTGATCTGGTCCGGCTCGTCGACCAGCTTGCCGGTCGGCATGATGCCCGCGTTGTTGACCAGCACGTCGATCGGGCCGACGGTGCGCTCGACCTCGTCGAGGAAGCTCTCGAACGAGGCGGGATCGGTGACGTCGAGGCGGCCGTACAGCTCGAAGCCGCGGGCGGTGCCAGACTCCTTGACGGTGGCCTCGTCGATATCGCCGATCGCGATCTTGGCGCCGAGCGCCTGCAGTGCGGTGGCGGTAGCCAGGCCGATGCCGCGGGCGCCGCCGGTGATCACGACGACCTTGCCGCGAATCTTCGAAGTAGCAGCGTTGGATTGGCGCCGCTCGCGGGGCCCTCCGTGGTTACGCTCCGCTGCCGCCTCCGGGCCCGATGCTCGCGACGCGTTCACTTGTTGTCTCCCTTGAGCTTCAGAACGGCGGGCAGGTCGATGCGGCGCAGGCCGCGGGCACCGGCGGCGCGCATGGCGCCGAGTGCGAAGAGCAGCTTCGGCATCGAGTACGGGTACCAGAACAGCTCTTTGTCCTGGGTCGGCAGGATCGGTGCGGTGATCGCCTGCTGGCGGCAGTACTTGCGGACGCCGTTGGCGCCGCCCCAGCGCGCGCCGACACCGGACTGGCCCCAGCCACCCATCGGCAGCGCGAAGTTGAACAGGTTGCTGAAGACGTCGTTGATGTTCACCGCGCCCGCGTTGAGCTGCCTGCCGACGCGCTCGCCTCGGTCCTTGTCGCCGGTCCACACCGAAGCGGACAGGCCGTAGATCGAATCGTTGGCCAGCCGAACGGCTTCCGCCTCGTCGGCCACCTTCATCACCGGCAGGGTCGGGCCGAAGGTCTCCTCGGTGATGCAGGACATGGTGTGGTCGACGTCGACGAGCACGGTCGGCTCGAACGCGGTGCCGAACCCGGCCCGCTTGCCGCCGGTGAGCACCCGCGCGCCGGCCGCGACCGCCTCGTCGACGTGGCGCGCCACGATGCTGGTCTGGTTCTCGTTGGCCAGCGCGCCGACGTCGTGCTTGGACTCGCGGCCGTCGATGCCCTGGCGCAGCGCCTTGACGTTGGCGGTCAGCTTGGCCACGAACTCGTCGTAGACCGGCGCCTCGACGTACACCCGCTCGACCGAGATGCACACCTGGCCGGAGTTGAACATGCCGCCGAACGCGATGCCGTGCGCGGCCCGATCCAGGTCGGCGTCGGCGAGCACGATGGCCGGGTCCTTGCCGCCGAGTTCCAGGCTGTACGGGACCATCCGCTCGGCGCAGGCCACGGCGATCTTGCGGCCGGTCGCGGTCGAGCCGGTGAACTGGACGTAGTCGGCGTTCTGGACGACGGCGCCGCCGGTCGCGCCCGCGCCGGTGACCACCGCGAAGACCGGTGGTGCGCCGATTTCGGCCCAGCCCCTTGCCATTTCGAGCGCCGACAGCGGCGTCACCTCGGACGGTTTGAGGAGCACCGCGGCGCCGGCGGCCAGCGCGGGGAACACGTCCAGCGCGGGCATGGCGAGCGGGAAGTTCCACGGGGTGATCACGCCGACGACCGGATACGGCTTGTACACGGTGGTCAGCTTTTTCACCCTGGCCAGCGGGCTGTGCGGGGACGGGTGATCGTCGGCGAGGAACTTGGCGGCGCGGCGCGCGTAGTAACCGATCAGATCGGTCGCGAACGCCGGATCGATGAGCGAGTCGACGCGCGGCTTGCCCGTTTCGGACTGCACCACGTCGGCGAGGGTGTCGGTGTTGTCGATCAGCCAGTCCTGGAACTTCAGCAGCCATTCCTTGCGGCCGTTCGGGCCGATGGCCTCCCACTCCGGCTGGAACAGTCGCAGCTCGCGGACGGTGGCCGCGACCTCGTCCGCGCTCACCACGGGCACCGTGCCGACGAGCTCGCCGGTGCCGGGATTGCGCACCTCGATGACGGTGGGGGCGTCGGCCACCGGCGCCACCTTCTTCGCGGTCGTCTTCCGTGCCGGTGCCTTCTTTGCCGCGGCGGGCGCTGGGTCGGTATTGGTCACGCTGTTCTCCCACTGAACTGATCGATGGCGTTGACGTCGGCTACGCCGGAGGGTCGTCCGCGATGCACGCGCGGAGTAGGCCGCTGAACTATGATGGTGGCACAATGTGAGGGGAGATTCTTGGCTCAGTTTGTCAATCGAGCCGTCAGAATTTGTGCTCAGAGAACAAATCGGAGGCGCTGTGACTGCCGCATCACCGGACCGTGTCGGGCCCAACAGTGAAGTGGTCCGCGACTGGCTGGCGGAGTACGTCTACGAGACGATGCGGACCGAGACGCTCGAGCAGATCGTGGACCGGCTCGACAGCGCGATCATCGCCAGCGTTCCCGAGCTCGCCGACCGTGACGTGCGCCGCGACCTCGCCGCGAGCACCCGCGCCCACGCCAGGGTGATGCTGAGCGGAATCACCAGCGACACTTTCGATTTCACCCTGCCCGCCGAGGCGCACGCGTTCGCGCGCACGCTGGCCCGGCGCGGCTTCGAACTGCGCATGCTGCTGCGGACCTATCACGTCGGCATGGAGGCGGTGCTCGACTACATGACCGAGGCCATCGATCAGCGGCAGGCGCCGCAGGAGATCGAGCGGGCGGTGCTGCTGCGGATGTTCGAGCGGGCGACGAAGTGGGTCAGCATGTCGGTCGAACTGCTCACCGACACCTACATGGAGGAGCGCGAACGGGTACTGCGGGCCGCGCTCAACCGGCGCACCGAGACCGTGCGTGCGCTGCTGGCCGGTGACGAGCTCGACCTGGACCAGGCCTCGGCCCGGCTCGGCTATCGACTCACCCAGCGCCACCTCGCCTTCGTGTTGTGGACCGACGAGAGCGAATCCGGCAGCGGCGACGGCGAAGTCGCCGGTGTGCTCGAACGGGTCGCGACCCGAGTGGCGGCCGGGCTCGGCACCGGCCGGGTGCTCACCGTCGCGTCCGGGTCGAGCGGCATGTGGGCGTGGGCCGGGCTGGATGACCTATCCGGTGCCGACGCGGCACGCATCGAGCAGCAGCCCGGCGCGCTGGAACGCATCGCCGCCGGACTGGTCGAAGCCCCGGTCCGGATTGCCTTCGGCGTGCCCGCCGGGCAGGTCGCCGGCTTCCGGCAGAGTCATCGGGAGGCGGTGGCCGCCAGGCAGGTGGCCGAGCGTGGGCCGGTGCCGACGGCACGGGTCATCGGTTATCGCGAGGTGGAGATCGCCTACCTGGCCGGTGCCGACGACGCGGCGATGCGCGGCCTGATCGGCCGGGAATTGCGCACGCTGTCCGGATCGGACCCGAACGCGGCGCGGCTGCGCGGGACGCTGCACGCCTATCTGAAAAGTCATCGCAGCCCCGAGGCCACGGCGAAACTGCTTGGGGTGCACAAGAACACGGTCCGCTACCGGATCCAGCGGATCGAGGAACTGCTCGGCCATCCGATCGAGCAGCGCAGCCTGCCGCTGGAGGTCGCGCTGGCCTGCGTCGCCGCCTACGGGGTGGCCGCGCTGCCCTGAATCAGTGCGCGATCAGTCGGTCGTCGCCTCGCCCGCGGCGACGCGGCGCAACGGCGATTCCGTCGGCGCGGCGACCGGGCGATCGGGTAGGTCGGCCAGCAGCTGGGTGGTGGCCGCGGCGATGGCCGTGACGGCCTTGTCGACGGCCACCTTGGTCGTGGAGCTCAGGCCGGACACACCACCGACCGTGCGCACGTACTGCAGTGCGGCAGCATAGATTTCCTGCTCGGTAGGGGCAGGCTCCAGGCCGCGAAGGAGGGTGATGTTACTACTCATGCGAGCACAGTAGCTCTCGAGCACGGTATGCGGCAGGGCAAGAAAACTCCCGGTCCGAAAATCGCGTCGCGCCGGCCGCCGCGCGTGACCGGCCGAGGCGATCGGAGACGGCCGAGCAAACTCCGGCGCGCCAGCGGGGACACGCAGAATTCGTCCCATTACACAGGCTCTTCCAAGATCTATGGTGAACAATCGGAACCATGCCTGCCCGCGGTGTACCCACGTTGACAACCTTCCCGTACGAGGAGCTGGATCAGCGCGAAGAGGACCACTGGTCCGGCGCCGCCGTCGCCGACGACGAATTACGGGCGCTGGCGCTCGGCGCCTTCTACTCCGCGCGCTGGGACGCCTTCCACGACGCGCTGCTGCTCGGCCCGGAGCGCGAGCATCCGCTCGGCGACCGCCGCGAGCTCGCCATCGACACCCTCACCGGTGCCTGGGGCATCACCGACGCGACCGAGGCGCAGGCCTCGATGGAGCAGTTGCTGGACGGCATGCACGCGCCGCTGTACGCGCTGGTGCATCCGCTGGTGATGGCCTCGATCAATGCCAGCGAGCGGGACCGGTTCGGCGAGCGCGCCGATCGGCACCGGGCGTTCCTGCGTCAGGTCGGCTCGTTCCGCGGCATGGACAACCCGGAGGCGCTGGTCCGCGACTACGACATCTGGTCCCAGGCCATCAAGATCGGTTTCACCGATCACCTCGCCCGCCCGCTGCCGAGCGACATCCACGCATGGGACCTGGCCCGGGTGGTCGCGGTCGCGCGGATGGCCTTCACCGCCGGCTATCTCGACGCCGATCTGGCCTGGGACTACCTGGCCAGGGCGCTGCCCATCGCGCAAGCCAAGTACCGCAACTGGCGCCAGTTCGGCGACGCCTACCTCACCGGCTGGACCTACTGGCAGGCGTGCGAAGACCTCGCCGAACTGAAGAACGGCGGCGTCGACCGCCGGATGGAACTGCTGCGCCTGTGGATGCGCCCGACCAGCCCGTGGCGGCGGATCAGTCTGACCGTGCCGCCGGTGGTGCAGCCCTAGGGGCCGACCGTCATCGGGCAGAGCCAGCTAGCCGCCGTCGGGCAGCGAGCGGAGGATGCCGCGGCCGTAGCGCTGGAACTGGGCGTCGTCGACCATGCCGAGCGAGTGCCGCTCGACCAGCAGCTCCCACTCCGAATACAGCTGGGCGACACCGGGGTCGGCCGGGCCGGCACCGCCGTCGGCGGAATCGCGGCGGACCGCGAAGTTCACCGCGAGGGTGACCCGTTCGGTGTCGGCTCGATCGCTGCCGGTGAAATGCAGGGTGATGTTGCCGTCGTGTACATCCATCCCCGCCTCGCTGCGGGCCGCGCCGATCTCGCCCGCCATGGCAGGCGTGCCGTCGGTATTGCGGGCCCACAGCACCGCTGGGATGGGCAGTTCGTGCGCGTAGCGGGTGCCGGTGCCGATCGAGATGAACAGCAATCGTCCGGTCGTCGCGGCAAGCAAGCCGGGGCCGCTGCCCGCCGGCCGGTGCGCGACGGCGATCGCGGTCTCCAGCACGTATTCGTCGGGCGTGACATATCGATGCAGCGCGGCGATCGCCGTTTTCGCCTCACGGTGCGGTGCCATCCGGCGCACGGCGCGGTCCACGTCGGCGCGGGTCGGGCCGGACTTACCCCAGGTGGGGGCGGGCGGATTCAGATCGGGGGCGGCCACGTCGATGCGCTGGGTGGCCAGGATCTGGCCGTTGATCCGGTCGACGATCTCGGTCGCGGCGGGCACGTCGTGCTCGGCGATGAGCACGGGCAGTGGGGTGCGGTCGGCGGGCACGCCGGTCAGCACGGGTGTCGGGTATCGCAGATATATCTCGATGACAACGGCGTCGTCGGCGCGGCGATTCAAGCGGACCTTCAGCAGATCCGAGACCGGTACGTCGAGCACCCGCTCGCCATCGGAGCCAGGGCGCAGCACTACCAATCGCCCGCGGCCGTGACGCACTATCGCTGTGGGTGTCCGTAGCTCAACTATGTCCATACCCCCTGCGCTCTGTTGGGTTTACGGTGCTCGCGGGGCCATCAACTCATTACGCAAGCTACCGCCTCGGTGCCCGTCGCTCGCACTGCGGTGTTGTGTCGTCGCTCACGATAGGCCGAACATGCCATGATTGTGACCACTTGGAGTAACCCGGGCCGGGGTCTTCGGGAACCACCGAGGCCCCTTGACCGTTTACCCCTTTAACTGCACCTGCAGCCGAACTGCGCGATGTATCGACTAGACCGTACGCGGTAACGTGGCATGTCCGCATCCGAACCCTCCCGGAGCCGGACGCGCCCGACGCATCGCTAGCACGAAACCGGAGACACCGGAAAGGACTGGCCGGACCGGCCGACGCTCTATGAACCGCAAGACTGTGTTTCGCACCCTGGCCATAGTTTCGGGCATTTTGCTCGTGATCTATGCGTTCAGCTATTTCGGCAACGACACGCGCGGCTGGAAGAGCGTCGATACGTCCGTCGCATTGAGCCAGCTGAACGACAAGAGCAACGTCAAGAATGTCCAGATCGATGATCGCGAACAGCAACTGCGCATCGAGCTGAAGAACGGCAACGACGCGACCGGTGGCCAGAGCAAGATCATCGCCAAATATCCCGGTGGCAGCGCGAGTTCCGGACAGGTCTTCGACGCCGTGAAGAGTTCCGGCGCGACCTATAACACCGTGGTCAAGCAGGACAGCTGGCTTACTCAGATCCTGCTGTTCGTGCTGCCGATGATTATCCTGCTCGGCCTGTTCGTCTTCGTCATGGCCCGCATGCAGGGCGGTGGTCGCGGCGGCATGATGGGCTTCGGCAAGTCGAAGGCCAAACAGCTGTCCAAGGACATGCCGAAGACGACGTTCGGCGATGTAGCGGGTGCCGACGAGGCGGTCGAAGAGCTCTACGAGATCAAGGACTTCCTGCAGAATCCGGTGCGCTACCAGGCACTCGGCGCGAAGATCCCGAAGGGTGTGCTGCTGTACGGCCCGCCGGGAACCGGTAAGACGCTGCTCGCGCGCGCCGTGGCCGGCGAGGCGGGGGTGCCGTTCTTCACCATCTCCGGCTCGGACTTCGTCGAGATGTTCGTCGGTGTCGGCGCGTCCCGCGTGCGTGACCTGTTCGAACAGGCCAAGCAGAACAGCCCGTGCATCATCTTCGTCGACGAGATCGACGCGGTCGGCCGCCAGCGCGGCGCGGGCCTCGGCGGCGGTCACGACGAGCGTGAGCAGACGCTGAACCAGCTGCTCGTCGAGATGGACGGCTTCGGCGACCGCACCGGCGTCATCCTGATCGCGGCGACCAACCGCCCCGACATCCTCGACCCCGCGCTGCTGCGTCCCGGCCGGTTCGACCGGCAGATCCCGGTCGGCAACCCCGACCTGGCCGGCCGTCGCGCCATCCTGCGGGTGCACTCGCAGGGCAAGCCGATCTCGCCCGACGCCGACCTCGACGGCCTGGCCAAGCGCACCGTCGGCATGTCCGGCGCCGACCTGGCCAACGTGATCAACGAGGCCGCGCTGCTCACCGCCCGCGAGAACGGCGCCGTCATCACCGGCGACTCGCTCGAGGAGTCGGTGGACCGCGTGGTCGGTGGCCCGCGTCGCAAGAGCCGGATCATCAGCGAGCACGAGAAGAAGATCACCGCCTACCACGAGGGCGGCCACACCCTGGCGGCCTGGGCGATGCCCGATATCGAGCCCGTCTACAAGGTGACCATCCTGGCCCGCGGCCGCACCGGCGGCCACGCCATGACGGTGCCCGAGGACGACAAGGGCCTGATGACCCGCTCGGAAATGATCGCCCGCCTGGTGATGGCGATGGGCGGCCGCGCGGCCGAGGAACTGGTGTTCCACGAGCCGACCACCGGCGCGTCCTCCGATATCGACCAGGCCACCAAGATCGCGCGCGCGATGGTGACCGAATACGGCATGAGCTCGCGCCTCGGCGCGGTGCGCTACGGCCAGGAGGCCGGGGATCCGTTCCTCGGCCGCTCGATGGGTCAGTCCTCGGATTACTCGCACGAGGTCGCGGGTGCCATCGACGAGGAGGTGCGCAACCTGATCGAGGCCGCGCACACCGAGGCGTGGGCCATTCTCAACGAGTACCGCGACGTGCTCGACGTGCTGGCGACGGCGCTGCTGGAGAAGGAGACCTTGCACCGCAAGGAACTCGAAACCCTGCTCGCCGCGGTGCAGAAGCGGCCGAGGATCACCGCGTTCAACGACTTCGGCGACCGCGTGCCCTCGAACAAGCCGCCGGTGAAGACCCCGGGCGAGCTCGCGCTGGAGCGCGGCGAGCCGTGGCCGCCGCCGGAGCAGATCCCGGCGCCGCTGCCCGCCGGGGTGGCCCAGCCCGCCAACGGCTACCCGGGCGAGGGCGCTTACAACGCCCAGCCGCAGCACGGTTACCCGGCGCAGCCCGCGACCGGCTACCCCGGGCCGCAGGGCCCCGCCCAGGGCGGCTACCCGCAGCGCGGTGGCACGCACGGCTCGCGACCGGATTACGGCGCTCCCGCCGGTTGGTCGGCCCCCGGCTGGCCGCCGCGCGACGACCAGCAGCAGCCCGGTCAGCCGAGTGGCTGGACCGAGCCGCAGCAGCACCAGGGCTATCAGCCCCCGTGGGGCCCGCAGGGTGGTCCGCAGGACGGCGGCTACGAACGCGGTAACTACGGCGATCATCCGGGTTACGACGAGCCGGGTCGCACCAACCCGAACGGCGAGGGCGACAACGGCGAATGGGATGGACCGAACAACGGTCGGCACTGAAGTACGGCGGCGCTCGCGCGACCTTCCCGGTTCCGCGAGTCGCCGCCGCCGGGCCTCTTGCTCACGCCGTGAGCAGTGACGATTAGGCTCGACCAGCGGGGTGCCGAGTAATTGCCGGGACCCGAGATTTTGGAGGTGTCCTCGATTGTCGGCCAACAATCACGTCGGCGGCCACGCGCTCGCCGATTCGGACGATGTTGACGAAGACGGTTCCGGCAACGGCGTGACCAGGCCGGAGCTCACCGCTCTGGAAACCGGTCGCCCGTTCGACCAGGACAGGGCCGAAGCCGCGGTGCGCGAGCTGTTGCTGGCGGTCGGCGAGAACCCCGACCGGCCCGGTCTGCTCGATACACCCGCCCGGGTCGCCCGCGCCTATCGCGAGATGTTCGCCGGGCTCTACGTCGAGCCGGACGCGGTGCTGAACACCACGTTCGACGAGGGACACCAGGAACTGGTGCTGGTCCGCGACATCCCGATGTACTCCACCTGTGAACATCACCTGGTGTCGTTTCACGGTGTCGCGCACGTCGGCTACATCCCCGGCAAGCACGGCCGGGTGACCGGGCTGTCCAAGCTGGCCCGCGTGGTCGACCTGTACGCCAAGCGCCCGCAGGTGCAGGAGCGCCTAACCAGTCAGATCGCCGACGCGGTGATGCGCAAGCTGGACCCGCGCGGCGCCATCGTGGTGATCGAGGCAGAGCACCTGTGCATGGCAATGCGCGGCATCCGCAAGCCCGGTGCGAGCACCACCACCTCGGCGGTGCGCGGTCTGCTGCAGTCGAGCCCGTCCTCGCGCTCCGAGGCGCTCGATCTCATTCTTCGGAAGTGAATGAGGATCACATGACCGCAGGTGGGAGCAGCTTCGCGCGTGGCGGTCGCTCCTGTGTGGTGATGGGGGTCGTCAACGTCACCAGCGATTCGTTCTCCGATGGCGGCCGCTACCTCGAACCCGAGCTGGCCATCGCGCACGGCATCGAGTTGTACGCGGCAGGTGCCGACATCGTCGACATCGGCGGGGAATCGACCCGGCCGGGCGCGGTGCGCATCGATCCCGAAACCGAGGCGGATCGGGTCGTCCCGGTAATCCGTGGCTTGGTCGCGGCGGGCGTGCCGACCAGCGTCGACACCATGCGGGCGCGGGTGGCCGAGGCCGCGCTCGCGGCGGGCGTCTCGGTGGTGAACGACGTGTCCGGCGGCCGTGCCGATCCCGACATGGTGAAAGTCGTTGCCGCCGCCGGTGTCCCGTGGATCCTGATGCACTGGCGCGCCGGCGCCGACTACCGGCACACCGGGCCGGCCGACCACTACGACGACGTGGTCGCCGAGGTGCTCGCCGAGCTGACCACCCAGGTGGAGCTGGCTGTGGCCGCCGGTGTCGACCCGTCTCGCCTGATCCTCGACCCCGGCCTCGGCTTCGCCAAGAACGCCGAACACAACTGGGCGTTGCTGGGCGCGCTGCCCGAGCTGATCGGCAACGGACTGCCCATCCTCATCGGTGCCTCACGCAAACGCTTCCTCGGTTCCCTGCTCGCCGACGACTCGGGCCCGCGCCCGCCGGACGGCAGGGAGACCGCGACCGCGACCATCTCGGCGCTCGTCGCCATGCACGGCGCCTGGGGCGTGCGGGTGCACGACGTGCGCGCCTCGCTGGACGCCATCACCGTTGCCGATGCCTGGCAGGCCGCCGCCGGGCATCGCACCGCCATGCCGAGCTCGCCGCAAGGAGCACACCGATGATGCCAACCCCCGCCGACGCCGACCAGGTTGCGGCGCAGGAGAATTCGTCGAGCCGGCGCGGCGGCGACCGGATCGAGCTACGCGGTCTACGGGCGTTCGGTCATCACGGCGTGTTCGATCACGAACGCCGCGACGGCCAGGAATTCGTCGTCGATCTGACGGTGTGGGTGGACTTCGCGGCCGCCGCGGCCTCCGACGACCTGGCCGACACCGTGCATTACGGCGAGCTCGCCGGGAACGCGGTGCGCATCATCGAGGGCCCACCGCGCAACCTCATCGAGACCGTGGTTTCCGAGATCGCCGATGACGTGCTGACCGATCCGCGCATCAGCTCGGTCGAGGTGGTCGTGCACAAGCCGTCCGCGCCGATCCCGCATGCCTTCGCCGATGTCCGCGTGGTCACTTCGCGGCACCGCGGGGAGCTCGCGTGAGCGAGCGCAGCGAGCGAGCCATCGACACAGCGCCTCGAGGCACGGCGGAGCCGACCGTCAGCGAGGCGGAGTCGTGAGTCGCGCCGTTCTCTCCATCGGTTCCAACATGGGGGACCGGCTGGCACATCTGCGCAGCGTGGTGGACGGCTTCGGCGACCGGGTCGTCGCCGTGTCGCCGGTGTACTCGACCCCGCCGTGGGGCGGCGTCGAACAGGACGACTACCTCAATGCCGTTGTCGTGGTCGATGATCCGGAGCTCGCCGGTATCGACTGGCTGCGCACCGGTCAGCGGCTCGAGCAGGCCGCCGATCGGGTCCGCGAAGTGCGCTGGGGCGCACGGACACTCGACGTCGACGTGGTCTGGTGCGCGGAGCGCGTGCACGGCGAGCTGGTGGCCGTCCGCAGTGCCGACCCGGAATTGACCCTGCCGCATCCCCAGGCGCATCGCCGCGCGTTCGTGCTGATCCCGTGGCTGGACGTGGCACCGGACGCGACGCTCGAGGTCGACGGCAGCGCCCAGGCGATCACCGACCTGCTCGACGAACTGCCGGCGGCCGAGCGCGCCGGTGTCCAGCGCACCGAGCTGTCGCTCGCGCCTGCCGCCGAAGGGTCGGCGTCGTGCAGCTGAAACCCACTCGAATCCTGGACCTGGTGGCGAACGTGGTGATCGCCGCCATCGTCGCGTGGGTGGCGACCAGGCTGGCCTACAACAGCTTTCCGCCGATCTCGACCTACGCGGGTGCGTCGCTGTATCCGGTCGCGGCCATCGAGGCGGTGCTCGGGTTCGTGATCCGGGCCAGGGTCAACGACAACCAGCTCGGCGACGGCAGGCATCAGCTGCATCCGATCACCGCGGCCAGGGCGGTGGCGCTGGCCAAGGCGTCGCTGCAGGTCGGTTCGATCGCCGCGGGCGTGTGGCTCGGTTTCCTCTGCTGGGTCTTCCCGCAGCGGGGCGCGCTCGGCGCGGCAGCTGCCGACAGCCCAGGCGCCATCGTCGGGATGCTGGCGGGGGCGGCTTTGGTAGCTGCGGCCCTGTGGCTCGAGTATTGCTGCCGGGCTCCTGAGGACCCCACCGACGATCCGGCAACCACATAGCAAATATTGCGGTCGGAATTGCCGAACCGAGTTGTGGGCGCGACGAGTCGATCAAGCTACCCTGGCTTGCATGGTTTCACCCTCCCGTACCAGCACTTCCCGTCGACGGCGGGACGACGCGGGAAAATTGTTCATCGGCGTATTGATTTTGCTCGGGCTGGTTGCCAGTATTTTTCTGGTCTTCAGCAACAGCTTGCAGTTCGTCCGGATCGGTTTGGTTGCGGCCCTGTGGGCGGCGGTCATCGGCGCGTTAGCTGCGACGAGATATCGCAAGGAAGCGACGATCGATAAGGCCAAGGTTCGCGATCTGCAGACGGTTTACGAGTTGCAGCTCGAGCGAGAGGTCACCGCCCGGCGCGAATTCGAGCTCGGCGTCGAGGCTCGGGTGCGCGAGGAAGTCGGTGCCGACGCGACCGAATTGGCCGCGCTGCGCGCCGAGCTCACGGTGCTCCGGACCAGTCTGCAGCGGCTTTTCGACGGCGATCTGCCGATGGATCGGCCCGCGCTGCGCGCCGACGCGACCCGGATTCAAGAGCTGACCAGCACGGTCGGCGATCCGGCGAACAATAGCTCCGCGAATGCCGGACCCTGGTCCGTGCCGTCGAACCAGCAACCGCGCAGCAGTGTGACCCCGGTGTTCGTGCCAGACCATCCGGAGCCGCCGCTCTTCGCCAGCCCATTCGACGATCCGGTCACCGCCGAGACCGCCGCGGTGTCGCTCGACGACGACGTGGACAAGGCGGCCGACGCCGACAGCACCGACGATTCGGAACGGTCCGCGTCCGGTTGGGCCGACGCCTTCACCGAGGGCCCGGTCATCCAGCCGACGCCGGCGCCGCGACCGGCGCCCAAGCCCACCTATCAGTCGACCCGCCCGTCGGCTTGGCCGACCACCGAGGGCCCGACGGTCGGCACCGCCAGCTCGCGCAGGCGGCGTCGCGCCGAAGCCGACGCGGATTCCGACGTGCCGGAGCGCAGGCTCTCGGTCGCCGAGATCATGGCCAACCTGCAATCGGAGGAGAAGAGCCGCGACCGACGCTGAACGTTCGGCCTGGGTAACAAGTGAATCGAGCGCGCGGTGTGCGCGAGGGGCCCGGAGGCGGTCGCGGAGCGTAACCACGCAGGGACCCGCGGACGTCGCCAATTCAACACTGCGTTGTAAATCACTGCCCAGGGCCGTGGCATTGGCAAACATCGGGCCGATACGCTCGATGGCGTACGTCTGGTACCCGCTCGGCGGGACTGGAACGAAATCGAGAGGACACTGTTGACCTCGAGAAGCGTGAATTCTGACGACGACGCGGCTTCGGGCTACCCCGTTTCGAACGATCCTCAATCGGTGGTGGGCGGCGATCTCGCGCCCGCCCGGCTGACGGTGGGCATCGTTTCGGCGGGCCGCGTCGGCTCCGCACTCGGCGCGGCACTCGAACGCGTCGGCCACGTGGTGTTCGGCGTCTCCGCGATCTCCGACGCCTCGGTGCGCCGCGCGCAGACCCGGCTGCCCGATTCCGAGATCATGCCGATCGAGGACGTGGCCGCCCGCAGTGAGCTGCTGCTACTCGCCGTGCCCGACACCGAGCTCGCCGGTCTCGCGCGCGGCCTGGCGAGCGCTCAGGTGGTCCGACCCGGCACGATCGTCGTGCACACCTCCGGCGCCAACGGTGTCGGCGTGCTCGCGCCGCTGGCCGACATCGGCGCCATGCCACTGGCCATTCATCCGGCGATGACCTTCACCGGCCACGACGAAGACCTCACTCGGCTGGGTAACGCGTGTTTCGGCATCACCGCCGCCGACGAGATCGGTTACGCCATCGCGCAGGCGCTGGTGATCGAGATGGGCGGCGAGCCGGTCCGGGTGCTCGAGCAGAACCGCGCGCTCTATCACGCGGCGCTCGCGCACGGCAGCAATCATCTGGTCACACTGATCGTGGATGCCGTTGCGGCCCTTCGGGTCGCGCTGGCTGGCCCCGGCCTGCTCGGACAGCAGATTGTCGACGATCAGCCGAACGGGCTGGCCGAGCGATTGCTCGCGCCGCTGGCCTCCGCCGCGCTGGACAACGCCCTGCGGCGCGGCCAATCGGCGCTGACCGGCCCGGTGGCCCGCGGCGACGCGGACGCCGTCGCCGCGCACCTGACCGCACTGGAATCCGTCGATCCCAGGCTGGCCGAGGGCTACCGCGCGCTGTCGCTGCGCACCGCCGAACGGGCAGGCACCAATCCCGCCGTCATCGAGCTGCTGAAGGGGCGCTGATGTTCGATACGAAATTGCGTGGCGCTTATAAGCCCGGTGAACTCACCGTGCACCACGATCCCGCCGCGATCACCCAGGTGTCCAACGCCTTGCGCAGCGTCGGCCGCACCGTCGCGCTGGTGCCGACGATGGGCGCGCTGCACGAGGGCCACCTGGAAATCGTGCGCACGGCCAAACGGAACAACCAGGTCGTCATCGTCTCGATCTTCGTGAATCCGCTGCAGTTCGGCGCGAACGAGGACCTCGACAAATATCCGCGCACCCTGGACTCCGACGTGGAACTGCTGCGCGCGGAGGGCGTCGGTCTGGTGTTCGCGCCGAGCGTCGCCGATATGTACCCGGACGGCCCGCGCACCATCGTGCAGCCGGGCCCGATCGGCGCCGAGCTCGAAGGGGCAAGCAGGCCAACGCATTTCGCGGGCATGCTGACCGTGGTCGCCAAGCTGCTGCAGATCGCGCGGCCCACCGAGGTGTACTTCGGCGAGAAGGACTACCAGCAACTCACGCTGATCAGGCAGCTGGTCCGCGACCTGAACTTCGATGTCACCATCAAGCCGGTGGCCACCGTGCGCGAGCACGACGGCCTGGCCATGTCGTCGCGGAACCGGTTTCTCGATGCGGCACAGCGGGAATCGGCGCTCGGCCTGTCGGCGGCGCTGGCCGCGGGCAAGCACGCAGGCGGCCTCGGCCCGGAGGCGGTGGTCGCCGCGGCCCGCCAGGTGCTCGCCGAGGTGCCCGGTGTCGACATCGACTACCTCGAACTTCGCTCCGCCGCGCTCGGCCCCGCCCCGTCGACCGGCAATGCCCGGCTGCTGGTGGCGGCCAGGGTCGGCCCCACCCGGCTGATCGACAATGTCGCCGTCACCCTCGGCGCGCCCATCGATGGCCATCCCAACGTCTCCGCCCAGCGGACCTCCCAGCCTGTATAGGCGACGAACCAACGAAAGGGCGACGCAATGCTGCGCACCATGATGAAGTCGAAGATCCACCGTGCCACGGTCACCCACGCCGACCTGCACTACGTCGGCTCGGTGACGGTGGACCAGGACCTGCTCGACGCCGCCGATCTGCTGGAAGGCGAGCAGGTCTGCATCGTCGACATCGACAACGGCGCCCGGCTGGAGACCTATGTCATCGCGGGTGCCCGCGGCTCCGGCGTGATCGGCATCAACGGTGCCGCCGCGCATCTGGTGCATCCCGGCGATTTGGTGATTCTTATTGCCTATGCCCAGCTGAACGAGCAGGAAATCGCGGAATACGACCCGAAGGTCGTTTTCGTGGACGAGCGCAATCGTCCGGTGGAACTCGGCTCCGATCCGGCGCACGCACCGGCGGGTTCCGGGCTCACCTCGCCGCGTTCGCTGTCGCTCGCCTGACATGCTGCTGACCATCGATGTCCGCAATACCAGTATCGTGCTCGGCCTGTTCTCGGGTAGCGGCGCGCATTCGAAACTGGTGCGGCACTGGCGAATCCACACCAATCCACTGCTGACCGCCGACGAATTCGCCATGCAGGTGCGTGGCCTGATCGGCCCGCAGCTCGACCAGGTGATCGGCGTTTCCGCGCTGGCCACGGTGCCGCCGGTGCTGCGTGAACTGCGCACCATGCTGAGTCAGTATTGGGGTCACGTGCCGCACGTACTGGTCGAGCCGGGTGTGCGGACCGGTATTCCGCTGCTGGTGGATAACCCGAAAGAGGTCGGTGCGGACCGGATCGTGAACTGCCTCGCGGCCTATCAGCACTATTCGTCGCCGGCCATCGTTATCGATTTCGGCACCGCGATCTGTGTCGACATGGTCTCCGCGAAAGGCGAGTTCCTCGGCGGCATCATCGCGCCCGGCGTGGAAATTTCGATGGAGTCGCTGGTCGAGCGCAGCGCGCTGCGCCGAGTGGAGCTGGCCCGGCCGCGTTCGGTGCTCGGGAAGAACAGCATGGAATGCATGCAGTCCGGCGCGGTTTTCGGTTTCGCCGGGATGGTGGACGGGCTGATCGACCGGATTCGCGACGAGTTCGAGGCTTTCGGCGGCAATGATGTCGCGGTGGTCGCCACCGGCCCGAGCGCGGCGCTGATCGTGCCGGAATCGGAGACCATCGACGACCACGACCCGTACCTCACCCTGACCGGCTTGCGCCTTGTATACGAGCGAAACCAGCGCCGCAAGGGCACCGTCTGATTTTCGCGGTGTCGGATTTGTCGCACCCTTCGATACTTGCCGGCACCGCGCTCGATGCTGATACACTCACCGACGTGTATTTCCGCGTGCGCACCCAGGAGTGTTGTCGAGGCTGACCAAGCCTCGACCGTTCGAGGCTGACCATCGCCCTCGACCGTTCGCTACCTCCTGGAGATTCGCTCATGCGTTCTTCCGTTCTTTCCCTTTCCTCAGCCCGGGACGCCTATTCGGCTACGCCGCATGTGGAGCGTGCCGTGGCCTCCGCCTTGCCGACGCGCCTGCGTCCCGCAGATTTACTGCGGTTGACCGACGAAGGCGCCGAGGACGTACTGGCCGGACGCTTCGACCATCTACTACCGGCGAATGGCATTTGGCCGGCCGACGAGCGCTGGGCGGCCCGCCTGCTCACCGATGACGAGGTCGATGTCTGGCTGATCAGCTGGACGCCGGGAAAATCCACCGAACTGCACGACCACGCAGGCTCGCTCGGCGCGTTGACGGTGCTCAGCGGTGCCCTTTCGGAATTCCGCTGGAACGGAACCGAACTACGCCGCCGGATACTCGCCGCGGGCGATCAAGCCTCTTTTCCGATCGGCTGGGTGCACGATGTAATGCGTGCCCCGGCGCAGTCCGTGGCAGGCAGCACCAGCGAGTCGATCGATCCAGCACTGCTCGAACCAACGCTCAGCGTGCACGCCTATTCTCCGCCGCTCACCGCCATGTCCTATTACGACGTCACCGGACACGGCACCCTGCGGCGCACCCGAACCGTTCTCACCGACCAGCCCGAAGGTGACATGTAATGACGCGATTGACCATCGATCAGATGCTCGACAACGCGCGGGCCCAGCTCAGCCGGATCTACGCGTTCGAATTGCCGCAGGCCCTCGCCAGGGGCGCGATTCTGGTGGACATCAGGCCGCAGGCGCAGCGCGTGCGTGAGGGCGCGTTGCCCGGTGCCCTGGTGATCGAGCGGAATGTGCTGGAATGGCGGCTCGATCCGACCAGTTCGGCCCGCTTGGCGCTGGCCACCGATCACGATGTGGAATGGATCGTCGCCTGCTCCGAGGGCTATACCTCCAGCCTCGCCGCGTTCGCGCTGCAACAACTCGGGCTGCACCGGGCGACCGATCTGGTCGGCGGCTTCCACGCATTGAAGGCGGCGGGTCTACTACACATCGGAATCCGGGCGCCGCACTTCGCCCGTGAGGTCGACTCGCTCGCCTCGCTGTAATTATTCACACATCGCTTCCATCTCGAAACATCAGGGCGCACAAGCGGTTTCGTGTGTCCATCGATGCATGCCCGCTATTTCCGGTGATACCGGTCCGCACAAATCCGGCGGCCAACGCGGGCCGGAACCGAGACCGGCCCGTTACTCCGTGAACTAGGCCGGGCGGCCCGCAAAACGATTTCCGGTGCCCGCTAGGGTTGTTGGATGTGAGCACCAGCGACACTTCCTCGTCCAGCGATCCCGCATCGGATTCGCGGCCTGCCGTGGCGCCCGACGCCGACGACGCCCCGGAGCAGATACGGATTCGCAAGGAGAAGCGGGAGCGGCTGCTCGCGGACGGCGGTGACGCCTATCCCGTCGTCGTGCCGCGCACGCATACCCTCGCCGAAATTCGCGCCGCATATCCGGATCTGGACAAAGACACCCAGACCGGGCTGCAGGCGGGTGTCGCTGGTCGCGTCATATTCATGCGAAATACCGGCAAGCTGTGTTTCGCGACGCTGCAGGAGGGGGACGGCACCAAGCTGCAGGCGATGATCAGCCTGAACGGTGTCGGCGCCGACGCGCTCGCGGCCTGGAAGTCCGATGTCGATCTCGGCGACTTCGTTTTCGTGCACGGCGAGGTGATCTCGTCGCGGACCGGCGAATTGAGCGTCATGGCCGATTCCTGGTTCATGGCCGCCAAGTCGCTGCGTCCGTTGCCGGTGGCGCACAAGGAGATGAACGAGGAGTCGCGGGTCCGGCAGCGCTATGTCGATCTGATCGTGCGTCCTGAGGCCAGGGAAATGGCACGAACCCGCATCTCGGTGGTGCGCGCCATGCGCAATGCGCTGGAACGGCGTGGCTTCCTCGAGGTGGAGACGCCGATGCTGCAGACGCTGCACGGCGGCGCGGCGGCCCGGCCGTTCGTCACCCATTCCAATGCCCTCGATATCGATCTCTACCTGCGTATCGCGCCGGAGCTGTTCCTGAAGCGCTGCGTGGTCGGCGGCCTGGAGCAGGTCTTCGAGATCAACCGCAACTTCCGCAACGAGGGTTCGGACTCCACCCATTCCCCGGAGTTCGCGATGCTGGAAACGTACGAGGCGTACGGCACCTACGACGACTCGGCACGGATGACCCGGGAATTGGTTCAGGAAGTCGCCCAGGAGGTGTTCGGCACCCAGGTGGTGACACTTGCCGACGGCACCGAATACGACCTGCGCGGCGAGTGGGCGACCGTGGAGATGTACCCGTCGCTCTCCGACGCCCTCGGCGTCTCCGTGACACCGGAAACTTCCGTCGCGGAATTGCGCGCTCTCGCCGATCGGGTCGGTCTGGAAATTCCCGACGGCAAGGGCTACGGCCACGGCAAACTCGTCGAGGAACTGTGGGAACACCAGTACGGCGACAAGCTGTACGCGCCGACTTTTGTGCGCGACTTCCCGGTGGAGACCTCACCGCTCACCAGACAGCATCGGACCAAGGCAGGCGTCACCGAGAAGTGGGACCTCTATGTCCGTGGCTTCGAGTTGGCTACTGGCTATTCGGAGTTGGTCGATCCGGTGATCCAGCGGGAGCGCTTCGTGGATCAAGCGCGACTTGCCGCACAAGGCGACGACGAAGCGATGGCGTTGGACGAGGACTTCCTCGCCGCGATGGAGCACGGCATGCCGCCGACCACCGGTACAGGTATGGGAATCGACCGTCTGTTGATGGCGTTGACGGGTCTCGGAATCCGGGAAACAATACTGTTCCCAATTGTGCGACCGGTCACTCGGTGACCGGCTGATTGCAAAATCTCGGCTCCGTCTTGGAAAATTTGGAATTCGAGGTATTCTTGCCTCGGGTAATCGGCCTAGTATGCGGGTCGCACGATTTCGAGAGGACGTTCATCTCATGGCAAAGAAGGTCACCGTTAGCCTGATCGACGATGTCGATGGGGAGTCCATCGCGGACGAGACCATCGAGTTTGCGATCGACGGTGTTTCGTACGAGATCGACCTGTCGTCGGCAAATGCCGCGAAGCTGCGCGACGGGCTGGAGGAGTGGGTTTCGAGCGCGCGTCGAGTGAGTGGCCGTCGTCGGGTGAAGGCCGCCGCGACCGCGACGGGCGCCCCGAAGAGCCGGGTCTCGATCGACCGGGAACAAAGTGCGGCAATTCGCGAGTGGGCTCGTCGGAATGGACACAAGGTGTCCGCACGGGGACGTATCTCCGCCGACATCACCGATGCGTACAACAAGGCCGCGAAGAGTTAGTTTCATATTTTTCAGCCGCCGTCCCAGCGAATCGTGCGACGCCGGGGCGGCGGTTTTCTCTTTGTCCGGCGGCTCATAGGCGGCTGATATAACCGCGCGGCGCGATGACACGCTGCTCGAAGTGGCGCGCGGATCGATCTTGCTCGTGGTTCCAGGACGCGGCACCATGGAAACGTGCGACGGTCACTGGCGGTATGGAGAGGCGAGGTATCGGCGCAGTGACTGGATTCGTCGGATCATTTTTGCGATTCCAAGATGACACGGGTCGTCAGCAGGAACTGATGCTCACCGCTGATCAGGAGCGCGTGACGATCGGTCGCTCGCCGCAGGCCGATCTCGCGCTGCCATGGGACGCCGAGGTGTCCAGGCTGCACGCCGCGATCGAGTATCTCGGCGCGCAGTGGACCATCGTCGACGACGGCCTTTCCCGCAACGGCACTTTCGTCAACGGTGACCGGCTGGTCGGCAGGCGCAGGCTGATGGCGGGCGACGTCATCCGGGTCGGCACCTCGCGGGTGTCCTTCCACGATTTCGGCGGCGTCGCCGACGACATCACCCGCGTCTCCAGCGGCACGGTGCCGCCGAGTTTCCGGCAGCTCACCGAAACTCAGCGTGCGGTGCTGATCGCGCTGTGCCGCCCGTACAAGAACGGCGCGGCCTTCGCGACGCCCGCCTCCAATCAGCAGATCGCCGAGGAATTGTTCCTCAGCGTCGACGCCATCAAGACACACCTGCGCGCGCTGTTCGCCAAGTTCGGCGTCGAGGACCTGCCGCAGAACGCGAAGCGCGTGCGCCTGGCCTTCCTGGCTATCCAAAGTGGCCTGATCTCCGACCGGGACCTGTAGACCTCCCGTAGACGATGGCTTAGTCAGCCGAGTGTCTCGGCCATGGAGAGCCGTGTCGAAACCGGCTTGACTCAGACCCATCGAACCGGAGCGATGAGGGCTCCGGTCGGGTTTCCACTCAGGAGGAATTATGACCGCCGCACGCCTGGTCGCCTTGATCGCGGCCACCCTGGCCACCGGACTGATCGCGGGCCTTTTCTACGGTTACGCGAACTCGGTGATGCCCGCGCTGAATCAGACCGACGATCGCACCATGATCGACGTGATGCAGAAGATCAACGTGGTCATCCTCAACCCGGTGTTCATGATCGGGTTCATCGGCACCGTCGGCTTCTCGATTCTGGCGGCGGCGCTGCACCTGGGGAAGGACCAGCGCACCACGCTGATCTGGATCGGTGTCGGCCTGGCCATCAACATCATCGCCTTCGCGGTCACCTCCGGACTGAACGTGCCGCTCAACGATCAGCTGGCCGCCGCGGGTGACCCGTCGCAGATCGGTGACCTCGCCGCGGTCCGCGCCGACTTCGAATCCACCTGGGTGCGTTGGAACATCGTCCGCGCGGTGCTGCACACGCTGGCCTTCCTGGTGCTGTGCGGCGCGCTGTTCGTCTCCGGTATCCAGCAGGGCAGGGCGAGCGCAGCGGCGCCCGGCCCGCAGGTGGCGCAGGGTCAGTTCCCCGGTCAGCCGGGCGCCCCGACTTACCGATAGAGCAGAACATCAACGGCCACAACCAGTTTCGCGACTCGACCGCGCCTGGGACACGCCGCACGGTAGCTTTCTGGAACACGTTCCAGATTTGGAGGCTACCGTGCCGCGTGTTCCAGGCTTTTCGTTTCTCGTCGTCCTTTTCGCCGCGCTGTGCGTCATCGCCGCGAGTCCCGCCCAGGCCGAGCAGTATCCGGTCGATTACAACTTCTTCGGCGGCATCCCCAACGAGCTGCTACATCCCGGCGGATCCCTGCCTGGCACCAACGACTGGACCTGCCACCCGAGCACGGAGCATCCGAATCCGGTGGTCCTCGCGCACGGCACCGGCGGTGGGGCACAGACGAATTGGGGGGTATACGCGCCGCTGCTGGCCAATGAGGGCTACTGCGTGTACTCGATGACCTACGGCGCCTACGACTTGCCGTGGCCGATCTCGGCCATCGGCGGGATGCTGCCGATGGAGCAGAGCGCACCGCAGTTCGCCGCGTTCGTCGACCGGGTGCTGGCCGCGACCGGTGCCGCCCGGGTCGACATAGTCGGCCATTCGCAGGGCAATTTCATCGGCAATTACTTCATCAAGCGGCTCGGCGGCGCGGCCAAGGTAGCCAAACTGGTCGCACTCGCCCCGCCGTGGCTCGGTTCGGACGTCGCGGGCGCCGGCGAGATCGCGGCCTTCAGCCAGCGGCTCGGCGCGGGCCCGGCCTTCGACGCCCTCACCGGATCGCTGTGCCAGGCCTGCCGCCAGGTGCTCGCGGGCTCGGATTTCGTGCGGGCGCTGAACGCGGACGGCGTCTACAACCCTGACGTCGCCTACACCAATATCTCGACCAGGCTCGACGAGCTCGTCGTCCCCTACACCTCGGGACAGGTACCCGGCCCGAACGTCACGAACATCGTGGTCCAGGATGGTTGTGCCCAGGACTTTTCCGAGCACGCGGGCATCGCGGGCAGTCCACGCGCCGCGGCATACGTGCTCAACGCGCTCGACCCGGCACACCCGCACGAGGTGCCGTGCGGTTTCATCCCGCCGTTCACCGGGTAGCACCCCGGAAAATGGCGGCAGAGAGATATTCCTGTTCGCTGAGGGCAAAACCGGATCGGAAACGAATCCTGCAACCCTCACGTTATGAGTGAATGACCGTGCTGACGCTGGTCGCCAATAGGGTGGACTGGCGGCGGCAGCATCCCCCGCCAACTAGAGTGGAGGCGGGGGCCACGACCCCCGGGCTTCATGGCAGGCTGACGCCCACGGTTGTTACACAGCACACTGCGGCGTCTGTTGCCAGAATGTCGGAGCAGGAGAGTGAGGGAGCGATGTTCGAGAGGTTCACCGACCGTGCGAGGCGTGTCGTTGTCCTGGCCCAAGAAGAGGCCCGGATGCTCAACCACAACTACATCGGTACCGAGCACATCCTGCTGGGGCTGATCCATGAGGGTGAGGGTGTCGCGGCCAAGTCGCTGGAATCGCTCGGCATTTCGCTGGAGGGCGTGCGCAGCCAGGTGGAGGAGATCATCGGACAGGGCCAGCAGGCTCCATCCGGTCACATCCCGTTCACCCCGAGGGCCAAAAAAGTCTTGGAGCTGAGTCTGCGCGAGGCGCTGCAGCTCGGCCACAACTACATCGGCACCGAGCACATCCTGCTCGGTCTCATCCGCGAGGGTGAGGGCGTCGCCGCGCAGGTGCTCGTCAAATTGGGCGCCGATCTCAACCGGGTGCGTCAGCAGGTCATCCAGCTGCTGTCCGGGTACCAGGGCAAGGAGCCGGTCGAATCCGGTTCCCGCGGTGAGGCGGGCACGCCGTCCACCTCGCTGGTGCTCGACCAGTTCGGCCGGAACCTGACCCAGGCCGCGCTCGAGGGCAAGCTCGACCCCGTCATCGGCCGCTCGAAGGAAATCGAGCGCGTCATGCAGGTGCTGAGCCGCCGTACCAAGAACAACCCGGTGCTGATCGGTGAGCCCGGTGTCGGTAAGACCGCCGTCGTGGAGGGCCTCGCGCAGGCCATCGTCAATGGCGAGGTTCCCGAGACGCTGAAGGACAAGCAGCTGTACACCCTCGACCTGGGTTCCCTGGTCGCGGGCAGCCGCTACCGCGGTGACTTCGAAGAGCGCCTCAAGAAGGTGCTCAAGGAGATCAACACCCGCGGCGACATCATCCTGTTCATCGACGAGCTGCACACGCTCGTCGGCGCGGGTGCCGCCGAGGGCGCGATCGACGCCGCGTCCATCCTGAAGCCGAAGCTGGCCCGTGGCGAGCTGCAGACCATCGGCGCGACCACCCTCGACGAGTACCGCAAGTACATCGAGAAGGATGCCGCGCTGGAGCGCCGGTTCCAGCCGGTCCAGGTCGGCGAGCCGACGGTCGAGCACACCATCAACATCCTGAAGGGCCTGCGCGACCGCTACGAGGCACACCACCGGGTTTCCATCACCGATGGCGCGCTGGTGGCCGCGGCTACCCTGGCCGACCGCTACATCAACGACCGGTTCCTGCCGGACAAGGCGATCGACCTGATCGACGAGGCCGGTGCGCGGATGCGTATCCGTCGCATGACCGCCCCGCCGGACCTGCGCGAATTCGACGACAAGATCGCCGATGCGCGCCGGGAGAAGGAAAGCGCTATCGACGCGCAGGACTTCGAGAAGGCGGCGCGACTGCGCGACAAGGAAAAGCAGCTGGTCGCCAAGCGCGCCGAGCGGGAAAAGCAGTGGCGCTCAGGCGATCTCGACGTGGTTGCCGAGGTCGATGACGAGCAGATCGCGGAGGTGCTTGCCAACTGGACCGGCATCCCCGTCTTCAAGCTCACCGAGGAGGAGACCACCCGTCTGCTCCGCATGGAAGACGAGCTGCACAAGCGGATCATCGGCCAGGAGGATGCCGTCAAGGCCGTCTCCAAGGCGATCCGCCGCACTCGGGCCGGCCTGAAGGATCCGAAGCGGCCGTCCGGCTCGTTCATCTTCGCCGGTCCGTCCGGTGTCGGTAAGACCGAGCTGGCCAAGTCGCTGGCGAACTTCCTGTTCGGCGACGACGACGCGCTCATCCAGATCGACATGGGCGAGTTCCACGACCGCTTCACCGCATCGCGGCTGTTCGGTGCCCCTCCCGGGTACGTCGGCTACGAAGAGGGCGGCCAGCTCACCGAGAAGGTGCGCCGCAAGCCGTTCTCCGTGGTGCTGTTCGACGAGATCGAAAAGGCACACCAGGAGATCTACAACACCCTGTTGCAGGTCCTCGAGGACGGTCGTCTCACCGACGGCCAGGGACGCACGGTCGACTTCAAGAACACCGTGCTGATCTTCACCTCGAACCTGGGTACCTCGGACATCTCCAAGGCGGTCGGCCTCGGCTTCACCCAGTCCAACATCCAGGGCTCGAACTACGAGCGGATGAAGCTCAAGGTCAACGACGAGCTGAAGAAGCACTTCCGGCCCGAGTTCCTCAACCGCATCGACGACGTCATCGTCTTCCACCAGCTCACGACCGATCAGATCGTGCAGATGGTGGACCTGATGATCGCCCGAGTCGGCGTCCAGTTGAAGAACAAGGACATGTCGATGGAGCTGTCCGAGCAGGGCAAGGCGCTGCTGGCCAAGCGTGGCTTCGACCCCGTGCTCGGTGCCCGGCCGCTGCGCCGCACCATCCAGCGCGAGATCGAGGACCAGCTGTCGGAGAAGATCCTCTTCGGCGAGATCGGCCCCGGCCAGACCATCTTCGTCGACGTCGAAGGCTGGGACGGCGAAGGCTCCGGCGAGGACGCCAAGTTCACCTTCACCGGCAAGGCGAAGCTGACCAAGGCGGACAAGGGCGAAGAAAAGCCCGAGGTCGTGCTGACCGGCGCCGCTGAAGGCGCCGCAGAAGCCTCCGGCGAGTAAAAGCACTACGAGAAAGGCCCGCTCCCTGTGGGGGCGGGCCTTTTCCGTCGAATGCCTACTGATCGCTGATCGGGGCCGGGTAACGCACGAGTACCGGTGCGAAGGCGTCGGACAGCTCGCCGGGGATGAGTATCTCGTCGATTCCGTACTTCTCCCTTCGGATTTCGAGTACCTCGGCGGCGGCGGACGGGTCCGCGTCGAGGACGCCTGCCGCGCCCGCCGCCCGCAACTCGTCGGTGTTGAGGCCGAGCCGGGTGCTCGTCCAGTAGGGGAGCTGGTTGCCGATGCCGATCAGCTGATGGCTGAACGGGATGTCCCGGTCGGTGTTGTCGCGGACGATGTGGACCATGTCGGCCAGCTCTGCCTCGGTCACCCGGGGCCCGGCGGCGAGCAGGATGCGATCGGCGAATTTTGCTGCCGCGGCGAGCATTCGGGGGCCGCTGGCGGCCACGATGACCGACGGGGCCGGGGTGACCTGCGCGCGGACCGCCGCGATGGTGTCGGCCAGCTGCGCGCGGCGTTCGGCGGCGGAACCCCATGGCATGCCGAGGCGTTCGGCCTCGGCACCGGCGTCCGGTCGGCCGGAGCCGATGCCGAGCTCGAACCGTCCGTCCGAAAGTAGTTGCAGCGCGGCGGTTTCCCGGACCGTCGCGGCGGCGGTGCGCAGCGGAACGGCGAGCACGTTGGGGCGCAGCCGGACGGTGCTGGTGACGGCCGCCGCGGCGGCCAGCGTCGGGAACGGCGATGGGGTGTTCAGCGTGTCCGGCAGCAAGATCGTGTGGTAACCCTGCCGCTCGGCATCCCTTGCTGCGGTGGCCCATTCGGCGCCGGAGCGCGGGGTGATGACTAAGCCGAATTTCATGGTGGTCTCCCGTCTTCCCGCGTCAGCCCTTGGTCGGCCGCGTCGGCTCGCGCAGCACGGCGAGGCGGCTGCGGTACTGGTCCTCGGTGATCTCGCCGCGAGCGAAGGCGGCCCGCAGCGCGCCGACCCCGCTGTCCCGTCCGATGAACCGCCGCCGCGCGAAGAACGTCAGGGTGATGAAGGTGATCCAGAACAACAGCGGGAAAATCCAGAAGAACGGCCACGGGTGCCAGCCGTCGTCGTAATGGTCGGCCAGGAAGGTGATGACCTCGGGTTGTGCCGAAATGTTCATGAGCAAAGCCTGCGCCGCCGACCTACCCCAGGGCATCGGTCGTGCGGCGCTGCTCGCCGTACGCCTCGGCGCGTATGCCGGGGTACTTTGGATGGGGTTCGTCGACCGACCCGGGGGTGCTGAATGACAAATCCAGATCTGACACTGATCGCCGTACTGCTCGACCGGTCCGGGTCGATGCAGTCGATCAAATCCGATACCGAGGGCGGTTTCAGCGCCTTCATCGAGGAACAGCGCAAGGTGCCGAAGACGATCGAGGTGACGCTGGCGCGGTTCGACACCGAATACGAGTGCGTTTACGCGAACCGTCCGCTCGCGCAGGTGCCGCCGCTGGACCTGCAGCCGCGCGGCATGACCGCGCTATACGACGCGGTGGGCAGGCTGGTCACCGAAGTCGGCGCGGAGCTCGCGAAACGTTCCGAACACGAACGGCCGGGCACTGTCATTGTTGTCGTACTCACCGACGGTCACGAGAATTCCAGCAGGGAGTGGTCGCACGCCGCGGTGAAATCGCTGATCACCCAGCAGCAGGACGTCTACAACTGGAATTTCCTGTTCCTCGGCGCGAATATGGACGCGGTCGCCATCGGCACCCAAATGGGTTTCGATCCGAGCAACTCGATCACCTATGCCGCTGCGCCGCAGGGTGTTTCGGGCGTGTTCCGCGCGGCGTCGGCCAGCTCGGCCCGGCTGCAGGCCGCACCGCCCGGCGCGAAGCGCGGCGGATTCACCGATGCGGAACGCGAACAATCGAATCCCGGCGGCGGGTAGTCACTGCCAGCCCGGGCGCACCACGCCGGATTCATAAGCCAGCACGACCAATTGGGTGCGGTCGCGGGCGCCGAGTTTCATCAGAATGCGGCTGACGTGCGTGCGGGCGGTGGCGGGGCTCATGAAGAGCCGCTCGCCGATCTCGGCGTTGGTGAGCCCCTCGGCGACCAGCGCCATCACCTCGCGCTCGCGTTCGGTGAGCTCGGAAAGTGTTGCGGGCGGCGGTGTTTTGGCGTGTGCGGAGAATTCGGCGATCAGCCGGCGGGTGACGCCGGGGGAGAGCAGCGCGTCACCGGCCGCGACCACCCGGACCGCGCGCACCAGGTCGGCCGGTTCGGTGTGCTTGACCAGAAAGCCGGTCGCGCCGGCGCGCATCGCCTCGAAGACGTATTCGTCGAGCTCGAAGGTGGTCAGCACGACGACCCGCACCTCGGCCAGCTTGGCATCCTCGGCGATCATCCTGGTGGCGGCGAGGCCGTCCAGGATGGGCATCCTGATGTCCATCAGCACCACGTCCGGCAGCAGGCTGCGGGTCATCCGCACGGCCTGTTCGCCGTTGGCCGCCTCGCCGACCACCTCGATGCCGTCCTGCGCCTCGAGCAGCGCGACGAAACCGCCGCGTACCAGCGCCTGATCGTCGGCCACCAGGACCCGTATAGCCACCGTTCCTCCTACTGCGGCCCGTGCGCGCTGGACTGCTGCGCCTTGTCGCCTGGCCTGATCTGGCGGACATTGTCGGGCCGGGGCGCGTCGTCGGAGCGGCTGGGCGGCTTGCGTTCGCTCGGTGCCATGGGGCGCAACGGCAGTCGCGCCGCGACCCGGAAGCCGCCGCTCGGGCGTGGGCCCGCGGTGAGCGCGCCGCCGAGGGCGTGGGTGCGCTCCCGCATGCCGATGATCCCGTTGCCGCCGCTGGTGCCCGACCTGGACGCGGGCGCGGTCGGGCGGGCGTTGTCGACGGTGATATCGACCGACTGCGCCGCGTAGCGCACGGTCACCGTGGCCTCCGCGCCCGGCGCGTGCCGCACCACGTTGGTCAGCGACTCCTGGATGATCCGCGCGGCAGCCACGTCGATCACGCTCGGCAGCTGCTGCGGTTCACCGATGATCTTGGTATGCACCGATAAACCGGCCGCGCGGGCGCGCTGGAGCAGGGTGTCCAACTCGGCGATGCTCGGCGCGGGAGTCCGCGGTGCGGCCGGGCGCTCCTCGGCCTCGGCGGATTCGCTGGCGGCCCTGCCGGATTGCGCGTCTTCTGCCGGAACTCGTTCGGGGCCAGCGGAATTGCGCCCGCTCCAGCCGCGCGGCCTGCGCCGGCCCGGCGCGGTGCGCTCGACATCGGTGAATTCGTCCTCGTCGGCACCGGATTCGTCGACGACGGTGCCGCCGGTGCGAATCGTGTGCAGCAGCGTGTGCACCTCCGCGAGCGCGTCCCTGCTGGCCGTCTTTATCGCGTCCAGCGCGCCGGCGGCCTGCTCGGGCTTCTTGTCGAACAGCTCGAGCGCCACCGAGGATTGCACGTTGATCAGCGAAAGGCTGTGCGCCAGTACGTCGTGCAGCTCGCGGGCGATGGCGAGGCGCTCCTCGCTGGCCCGCCGTTCCCGCTGCGCCTCCTCGTCGCGGCGCGCGGCCTCGGCCCGCTGTCTGCGCGCCACCAGCACCGCCTTGCGCTGCCGGATGCCCTCCACCACGCACAGCAGCACGGAAAGCCAGGCCATCAGCGCGAAGATCTGCCACCCGTTGGCGCCTCGGCCGAACAGCTCGGGCACCGGCCAGACCAGCACCAGGTAGCCGACCGGCACGAGTGGGTAAGTCCACCAGCGTGATCCGGTGCTCGCGGCGGTCAGGAACGCGATGACCAGCGAGAAGAAGATCGGCCCGTATCCGTAGCCGAGCGCCAGGTAGGCGACGCAGGCCGCGAGCGCGACCAGCAGCACCGGCAGCGGCCGGGACCGCCGCCAGATCAGCGCGACCGGACCGGCGAGTAGTAGCAGGTAACCGAGGATGTCGAGGGAATTGTCGCCCATCCTCATATTCGCGAATGTGCCGCCGACGATCTGGAGCGCGGCCACGACAAGCGCCACACCCCAATCCCATCCGAGCGAGCTCCGGCTCGTAATGCTGTCCCGCCTCTCCGCGTATTCAGGCCAGACACGGGTGCCGAGCGAGTGACGTCGGCGGCTGGCGGTTATTTGGTGAGTGAGTCAGCCCGTGCCCGACGAGTTACCCATGTGCTTGCGAAATCAGTTGTTGTGTTCACAGACAGTAGCGTCTTGGGTGCGCTCGCGGCCGCTGTCGTGCCGGGCCTGTTCCGACAATACGACTACGCAAAGTATCCGGTCATCGTCCGCGCTACGTATACCGACGGTCGCCGCGCGACGGATGTGGTGGGCATGGTCCGAGGCGGATTCTCGGTGCATGACAGATTCGATCGTGGTCACCCGAGGGTTGACCAAACGCTACGGGGCTCAGGCGGCCGTCGACGGCGTGAGCATGAGCGTCGCGGCCGGGGAGATCTACGGGTTTCTCGGTCCGAACGGTGCGGGTAAGACGACCACGCTGCGGATGCTGGTCGGGCTCATCCGCCCGAGTGACGGCACCGCGACGGTGGCGGGGCACGCGCCGGGCGATCCCGCGGTGGTCCGCCGGATCGGTGTGCTCATCGAGGGCCCGGGTTTCTACCCGTATCTCTCCGGCCGGGACAACCTGCGGGTGCTCGCGAAATACCGCGGCATCGGCACGGCCGAGGTCGAGCACGCATTGGACCGGGTCGGCCTGACCGACCGGGCCGACGACAAGTTCCGCACCTACTCCCTGGGCATGAAGCAGCGGCTCGGCGTCGGCGCGGCCCTGCTGGGCAGGCCCGACCTGCTCATTCTGGACGAGCCGACGAACGGCCTCGATCCGCGGGGCATGGCCGAAATGCGGGAGCTGATCACCACTCTCGCCGCCGACGGGCACACGGTGCTGCTGTCGAGTCACATGCTCAGCGAGGTGCAGGAGATCTGCGATCGGGTCGGCGTGATCTCGCGGGGCAAGCTGCTCGTCGAGTCGACCGTCGCCGAATTACGCGGCGCCGCATCGCTTTTGCTGCGGGCCGAGCCATTGGAGGTGGCGTTCCCGGCCGTGCGCGGGGTGGTCGGCGAGCGCGCCGCGATGCTGACGTCGAGCGGCATCCGGATCGAGGCGGGCAACGGCACCGCGCCCGCGGTGGCCCGGGCGGTCATCGCGGCGGGTGCCGATCTGCTCGAGCTGCGGATCGACGAGAAGTCCCTGGAAGAAGTGTTTTTCGAAATGACTCAGCTGGAAGTGGCGAAATGACCGTGAAAGACCTGTTGGCGAGCACGAAGGCGGAGGCGCTGCGGCTGCGTAAGTGGCCCGCGTTCTGGATCCTCCTCGGTACCTGGATCCTGCTGAACCTCACCTTCGCCTACCTGTTCAATTATCTCGCCTACACCTCGGGCGAGTCGGGCCGGATGTCGAACGGCCTGCCGAAAGAGGCACTGCTGCACCAGATGCTGCCCGCCGCGGTGCCGGAGGTGTTCACCCAGGGCATGGCGATGTTCGGTGGCGCGCTGATGCTGGTGCTCGGCGCGCTGACCACCGGCAGCGGATATGGCTGGGGCACTTGGAAAACCGTGTTCACCCAGGGGCCGTCGCGGATCAGCGCGGTCGGTGGCGTGCTGGTGAGCCTCGTCGTCGTGGTGATCGGACTGGTGCTCACCGCCTTCGTCGTCGACACCGGGGTGGCGGCGTTGATCGGCGCGACGCAGTCGCAGGCGCTCGCGCTGCCGTCGCCGCACCAGTCCGCGCTCGGAATCCTCACGGGCATAGTGATTCTCGGCATGTGGACGTTGGCGGGCGCACTGATCGGCACCATCGCTCGCGGCCCGGCGCTGGCGGTCGGCCTCGGGTTGGTGTGGGTGCTGGTGGTGGAGAACCTGTTGCGCGGCGTGGCGTCCATCTTCTCGCCGATCGCGATCATTACCGATCACCTGCCCGGTACTGCCGCGGGCTCCATGGCGGGGGCGATGCGGACGGTCGGCGCGGGGACGCCCGGTGTGCTCGACATCCTGTCGCGCACCGAATCGCTGATCATGCTCGGGATCTACCTCGCGCTCTTCGTAGTAGGGACCCTGTGGCTGATGCGCAGACGCGATCTGGTGTGAGTTATCTGCCGAAAGCCGTTGATGGACAACCATCAACGGCTTTTCGCGGCTCAGTCGAGCACGGCGTGCGCGAGCTGTCGTAGCGCGTCGGCGATCTGTGCCGAGGTCAGCCCTCGGCTGCGTTGCTGCTGATAGACCTCGGCCCCCAATGGCGCGAGCAACGGATCGATGAGCGCGTCCGGCGCACGAATCTTGCCCGCCACCAACAGTGCTCGCACATGGGCATACCAGAATCCGTACGACCCCGTCGCGAATCGCGCACCGCCGGTCTCCGCACCCAGCACCAAATTCGCGTGCGCGTCCAGCAATTCGACCATCGCGGCGAAAAATGCGGCCAGCCGTTCCGCCGGTGGCGCGCCGGGTCCCAGCGGCGGTGCGCCACCGATCAACTGCTCCTGCAGCGCCCGTTCGTGCTCGTCGAGCAGCGCGACGGCGATCGAATTCGTGTCCGGGTAGCGGCGATACAGCGTGCCGCGGCCGACGCCTGCCGCCTTGGCGATGTCGTCCATTGTCACGGCGCGCGGGTCGCGGGTGGTGAACAGCTCCGCGGCCGCGGCGAGCACCTTGGCCCGGTTGCGAGCCGCGTCCGCGCGCTCGGCCGGGGCGGCCGCTTGCCCGGTGAGCAGATCCGTGTGCCTGGTCATGCGCTGACTGTACCCGAGTTCTGGAATAAGTGGACATTGTGTCCGGTTGTCGATACTGTCGATCCCTGGGATAAGTGGACACATCGTCCAATTGAAGTCGCGTAAACCCAGAGTGAGGTCTAGTTATGAGCACGTTGTTGCACTTGGACGCCAGCGCACGCACCAGCTCGATCAGTCGCGAGCTGAGTGCCGTCTTCGCCGACGCGTGGCGCGCCGAGAACCCCGACGGCGGCTACCACTACCGGGATCTGGCGGCCGACCCGATCCCGTTCATCGATGAGGCATGGACCGAGCTGTGCGACGCGGTGCTCGCGCGGCAGAACACCGACCTGCGTCGGCTCAGCGAACTAGTGCGTACGCCAGAACAGGCCGTCGCATGGGCGATCGTGGAAACGCTGCTGGCCGAGTTGCTTGCCGCGGACGTCATCCTGATCGGCACCCCGATGTACAACTACTCGGTCCCGGCGTCGCTCAAAGCATGGCTGGATCAGGTGACGTTCCCGCGAATGTCGCTGGGCCACCGTCGTTTCGTCGTCACCACCGCCCGGGGCGGCGCCTACTCGCCTGGTGCGCCGAAGGCCGCCTTCGACTACCAGGAGCGCTTCCTGCGCGACTTCTTCGCGGGCCATTTCGCCGTCGAGGACACGGTTTTCATCAATGCCGAACTGGCCAATGCCCGCCAGGATCCCGCGCTGGCGCACCTGCGCGGCAAGCACGACGAGTCGTACGCGCTCGCCCTCGGCGCCGCCCGCGATCTCGCGAAGGAGTACTGAGATGAACTGGGTGGTCCTCGGCATCGCGGGCCTGGTCGAGATCGTCTGGTCGCAGAGCATCAAACCGACGGAGAACTTCACCCGCCCGGTGCCCACCGTGATCTGCTTCGTGCTCGGCGTCACCGCGGTGTATCTGCTGTCCAGGGCCATGCAGACGCTGCCGGTCGGTACCGCGTACGCGATCTTCACCGGGATCGGTGCGGTCGGCGCCATCGGCCTCGGCGTCGTGTTCAACAAGGATCCGCTCAGCGCGGGCCGGGTGTTCGCGCTGTCGTTGATCATCGGTGGCATCGTGCTGGCCAGGGTCACCAATCCCGAGTGACAGCACTCGTTCTGTATCCAATAGCCCGATGCGACAACTGATTTCGTAAGGACATGGGTAACTCGCCGGGTACGGGGTAACGTGACCCGCGCCTCACCGTCGGCCGCCAACGCACCCGCGGTGGCACCTAACTCTGGCCTGAATACTCGGCGAGGCGGAACCGAAAGGACTGTGATGCCTACACGTACCGCGCGTACTGCCTGGACCGGCACTCTGCAGGAGGGCTCGGGACAGGTCGAGCTGGCCAGTTCCGGCGTCGGCAAGTACGACGTGTCGTTCCCGAAGCGTTCGGCCGAGGACGCCGACGGCACCACCAGCCCGGAGGAGCTCATCGCGGCGGCGCACTCGTCCTGCTACGCGATGGCGCTCTCGGCCCAGATCGGTAATGCGGGTGGCACCCCGGAGAGCCTGGATGTCAGCGCCGACGTCACCCTGGGCCCGGACCCGGCCGGCGGCTTCCGGATCAGCGGCATCAAGCTGACCGTGCGCGGCAAGGTCTCCGGCATCGACGCCGACGGCTTCGCCGCCGCGGCCGAGGCCGCCAAGGCGGGCTGCCCGGTCAGCAAGGCCCTGGCCGGCGTCGACCACATCCTCCTCGACGCGGCACTGGCGTAACGACCGACGAAGCTGCCCGGTTTACCACCCCTCGTGGGTAAACCGGGCAGTCGCGTTAGGCGGCAACTGATTTCGTGCGGACGTGGGTAACTCGCCGGGGGTGAGCTAACCCGCCTGCTCCGTCACTGCCGCCGCGCGGGGGAGAAGTAGCGGCGGGCCGCGGGGCGGTACATCGCGGGGATTGCCACCAGGACCGCGACGACGTGGACCGCGCGGAACATGCCGATCAGCGCGGATTCGACGGTGATGTGGGCGAAGAGGTCGCCGAACTTGTCCGCGGACAGCAGCGCCGCGAGCGGTTCGATGATCAGGGAGAGCAGGCCGATCACGCCGATGCCGAAGGTCAGCAGAATGCGGGCCCAGCGGGCGCCGTGCGTCATTCGGATCGCGACGATGAGCACGACCAGGTAGATCCCGACTCGCACGCCGAGACCGGTCGCCAAGCCCGCCAGGTCGACCTCGTCGCGCTCCAGCAGTAGCGCGGTCTGCACGATCGCCTCGGCGACCCCGGCGAGCAGGGCGGCAACCAGACCGACGAACGCGACGCGGACGGGGCGTGGTGGTTGCGCTGGTGCGCCCGAACGCAGCGGTGCGGGCCAAAGGGAAAGGGCGGTGCCGGTCATGACACCGACACTGCCCTTCGTCTTCTGGACGCGGATCAGCCCGCGGTAGCGATCGACTCTCGTACCGGAGTATCACTGCGCGTGGCGAATTCGCTGAGCGCGGCGAAGCCGAGGGCCAGGCAGGCCCACAGCGTCGCGGTCTCGGCCAGCGAGGCCGCCCGGAACTGCCACAGCAGCGCGGCCGGGAAGTCCGCCTTCACCTCGTTGATGCCCGGCAGCAGGATGTAGCCCGCCGCGGCGACGAGGACGAACGCGGCGAGGCCGCCGATCAGCCGCAACGTGCTCAGCCGGCCGCGCAGCAACTTGTAGACGTACACGCTCGCGCCGACGGCCACCAGACCGAGCAGCACGGCGGCCACCCAGAGCAGGGTGCGCTGGTTGATCGTCTCCGGATCACCGACCGCCGGTGGGTTCGCCGGGTACTTGAAGAACGGCACCGCCACGATCGCGGCCCAGCCGCCGAGCCCGAGTCCGAGCGCGAGCTTCGGCCCGGACAGCGTGCTGTAGCGGCGGGCGAAGTGGGCGACGGAGGCGAAGATGGCACCGAGCGCGAGACCGGCCAGGCCGAGCGCGAGGAACTGTCCCGCCTTCTGTCCGGTCCGGCTGACCAGCGGTTCTTCCTCGTCACCGTGCGAATGGCCGGTCCCCTCCGGCTGCGCGCCGTGCGGATGATCCGCCGCCGCCGAACCGGCTTCCTCGATGGCGATGGCGGCATCGACCTTCGGCTCGCCGACGAAGAAGCCGACCGAGGCGGCCAGCAGACCGGCGATGAGACCGGCCAGCAGGCCGCGCAGCAACAGGGTCTTGAGTGAACCGATCAGCGGGACGGCAGCCGACGGAGTCGGCGGGTTGGCTGAGGTCAGTGGCACGGAAGGCCCAGCAGGTGGCGTCCGTCGTGCATCAGCTCATGCAGGTACATCCCGCTGCGCGAGATGACGCCCTGATCGAAGCCGACCAGGTACAGCGTGAGCAGTGCGAGTAGAACGACACCGACTGCGACGAGCACAGCGGCCAGTGAATCGGTTGCCCGGCTCGGCGAATGCGCGATTGCCATGTGAGTCCTCCTAGGGATGCGCGTCCCGTCGAATGGGTGCGAAGATGCCGGTGTCTGGCTATCCGGCACCCAGGAACTCGGTGCATGGAACACAGTGGCGCGACCGCTCCGGAATTTCACCGGATTCCCGCATCACCCTCGCGTTTTGTCATTCGAACTGTGACACCTGGAGGCACCGGCCGTCAATACGACCAGCGCGGTGGCACCCCGGTGCCGGGCGAGTCGCCGGGCAGGTCAGCCTGCCCGGCAACGCTCGAAACGTCAGTCGGCGGCCTTCGCGGACACGTCGAGGACGACCTCGAATTCCAGCAGCGACGCACCCGTGGAGACCGGCTGCTGCCGCTCGCCTGCGTGCGCCTCGCGCGCGGGCCCGTCCCGCCACGCCGTGAACGACTCTTCCGAATCCCACTGGGTGACAACGAAGTACCGCTTGTCACCGGCGACCGGCCGGAGCAACTGGAAGCCGAGGAAACCGGGCGAGCCCTCGACCGCGTGCGCACGGTGGGCGAACCGCTTCTCCAACTCGGGGCCCGCGCCCTCGGGAACCTCGATCGCGTTGATCTTCACAACAGCCATGGGCTCGACAATACGACCGCCCGGTATGGGTCATATCGGGGGTACCGCACACCGCGCGAGCGAGCCCGGCAGAATCAGCGGGGTGTTGCACGACGAAGGCGGAGCGGGTGTACCGATCCTGCTGCTGCACGGATTGATGGGCAGTGCCAGGACCTGGCACGAGCAGCTGGACTGGCTGCGCGACTACGGCCACGTCTACACCTTCGACGCGGCCGGGCACGGCAGGCCGGCACCGGAGGAGCTGACCACCGAGGCATTCGTCGCCGATCTGGCCGCCGCGACCTCGGACATCACCGAATCCATGGTGGTGATCGGGCATTCGATGGGCGCGCTGCACGGCTGGGTGTTCGCCGCGACCTACCCCGAGCGGGTGCGCGCGCTGGTGATCGAGGACATCGCCCCGGATTTCACCGGCCGGACGGCGGCGAACTGGGCGGCGATGATCGAGGCGTGGCCGCAACCGTTTCCGAACGCGGACGCGGTGCTGAAGTTCTTCGGGCCGGTCGCCGGGCGGTACTTCCTCAATTCGTTCGAGCACGGCCCGGACGGATATCGGCTGCACGGATCGGTGGCGACGTTCCGCGATATCTCCGACGAGTGGGGGAGCCGCGACTTCTGGCCACAGTGGCACGCCATCCGGGTGCCCGCGCTGCTGCTCGAGGGCGAGCACACCATCACCCCGCCCGGCCAGATGCGGCAGATGGCCGAGACGCATCCCGATGCCGACTACGTACTCGTTTCCGGCGCAGCCCATCTCGTGCACGACGACCAACCCGGGCAATACCGCACCGCCGTTGCACGTTTCCTCCGCCGCGTCCTCACCCCCGAGTCGCACCCGTCCTGACTCCCCGCGCACTTCTTGATTTCCGAAAGGCGTGCGGCTGTGGGGTCAGGGGGCATTGCCGCCCTCCCCGGCGAGCGCGAAGAGGCCGTCTGTGGTCTGCTCGATCAGTCCGTCGACCAGCAGCGAGTCCAGTGCCCGGGCGCGCTGACCGGGGTCGCGCGGCCAAGCCAGGTCCAGGCTGACTCGCTCCACCGGACCCGTCGCGCCGCGGAGAACGTCGAGCAGCCTGCCGCGCGCCTGGCGATCGGTGCCCTCGTATTTCTGTGTGCGACGGACGATTTCGGAGACGGGGCGGCCCGCCGCGACCCATGCGCAAGTCGGCAAGGGGCAACGCGAACAGTCCGGTGTGCGCGCCGTGCACACCGTCGCACCCAGTTCCATCAGCGCGGCCGAGAACACGGCCGCACGGTCGATCTGTTGCGGCAGCAGCGCTTCCGTCTCGGGCAGATCCCGCGACGACGGATTCCCCGCCTCGGCGCGACCGTGCACGGCCCGGGCAACCACCCGACGAACGTTGGTGTCCACCACCGGAACCCGTTGCCCGTAGGCGAAACAGGCGACCGCCCGCGCCGTGTACGCCCCGATGCCGGGCAGGCCGAGCAGCACGTCCACCTCGGTGGGCACCTCGTCGCCATGCTCAGCGGCCAGCACCCGCGCGCATTCGTGCAGCCGCAGCGCCCGGCGCGGATAACCGAGCTTGCCCCACGCGCGCAACACCTCGGCCTGCGAGGAGGCCGCCATCGCCGAGGGCACCGGCCAGCGCGCCACCCATTCCCGCCAGATCGGCTCGACCCGGACCACCGGGGTCTGCTGCAGCATGATCTCGCTCATCAGGATCTGCCACGCGGTGACCTCGCCGCGACGCCACGGTAGGTCGCGCGCGGTCTCCTCGTACCAGTCGAGCAACACGTCCGCATCGATGCTGTTCGGTGCTTTCCTCACGGTTCCTGTCCTACTGCCGCTGGCCGGTATTTGCCGACCCGTAACCAAACGAACTCGCTGGTAACACAAGCCATGTGCACAATGGTGGGTATGCCTGATTCAAATCCGATCAGTGCCTGGAAGTCTTTGCGTGAAGGCAACGACCGTTTCGTCTCCGGTGCGCTGCAGCATCCTAGCCAGGGCGCTGTCGATCGAGCCAAGCTCGTCGATGGCCAGCATCCGTCCGCGATCCTCTTCGGCTGCGGTGACTCCAGGGTCGCCGCCGAGTTGATCTTCGACCAGGGCCTCGGCGATATGTTCGTGGTACGCACCGCGGGCCACGTCGTCGACAGCTCGGTGCTCGGTTCGATCGAGTACGGGGTACAGGTCCTCGACGTTCCGCTGATCGTGGTGCTCGGGCACGACAGCTGCGGCGCGGTGAAAGCCACCATCGATGCGCTGGACGGCGGCGAGGTACCAGGCGGATTCATCCGCAGCGTGGTCGAGCGGGTCACGCCTTCCATTCTGATCGGCCGCAGGGAGGGGCTGTCCACCGTCGACGAGATGGAGGCCAGGCATGTGGTCGAGACCAGCAGGCTGCTCATGCAGCGGTCGATGATCATCTCGCAGCGCGTCGCGACCGGCGAATGCGCGATCGCATGTGTCACATACAAGCTCGCCGACGGACAGGTGAAGTTGCAGCGTGTCGTCGGCAACATCGGCGAGCTCGCCTGAGCCGGGGTCGCCGCCGTTTGCCCAGCGTGCGGGCCGGAATTTACTCGCCACGATCGCGTATTCCGGACCGACACGCCGTGCGCATGAGTCATCGCGCCCGGTCGTGCCCTTACCGTTGAGGCGTGCTGGAACCGAATGGACCGCTGCCACCGGAGATCTATTGGCGTCGTCGCGCATTGGCGATCGGCGCACTGGTCGTCGCGCTGGCGCTGGTCATCTGGCTCGTGCTGACGGTGTCCCGCGGTGGCGACTCGCCCGGTGACACCAAGTCCGTCGCGGCCGGATCGTCGTCTACGACGACGAGCAAGCCCGCCGATGTCACCACGACAAAGGCCGCGGGCCCAAGCGAATCCGGCGCGCCCGCGACGTCGAGCGGCGCCTCGCCCGCCTCGAACGAGCCCGCCCAGGGGCCGGGGCAGTGCCCCGATCAGTCGCTGGCGATCAAGATCAGTGTGGACCAGCCGACCTATCGGGTCGGCGAGCAGCCGAACTTCCGGATCGTCATCACCAACATCTCCAGCTCGCCGTGTCAGCGGGACATGAACCTGGCCCAGATCCAGGCGTCGGTGCTGTCGCTGGACGGTCAGCGCCGGTTCTGGACGGGTTCGGATTGCTCGCCGGTCGACGAGTCGAACCAGCGGAACCTGAAACCCGGTGAGCAGGCGCTGTTCACGGTGCGCTGGTCGGGCACCACGTCCCAGCAGGGCTGCGTCGGCGAGCGGGTGCCGGTGCCCGCCGGTGCGTACCAGGTCATCGCGCAATTCGGCTCGCTGCACAGCTCGCCGGAACCGTTCAATCTGACGCCGGCCTGAGCAAACCCGGATTCGGCTGGGCCCGTTAGAAATCGGGTGCCACTTCCTTCGGCTCCTTCTGCGCGCGTTGCTTGCGCGTGCCGGTGATGCGGATGGCCGAGCGCACGTCGGCGACCTCGTGGATCTTCATGCCGCCACGCTTGAGCGGGGTGAAACCGGGCGGCACCAGCGCGGTGGTGAAGCCGAGCCGCTCGGCCTCGGCCAGCCTGCGCTCGAGGCCGGTCACCTTGCGCACCTCGCCGGCCAGGCCCACCTCGCCGAGGATCACCCAGCCCGCCGGAATGGCCACCTCGGAATTGGCGCTGGCGATGGCGAGCGTGATGGCCAGGTCGGCGGCGGGCTCCAGCAGCCGCATGCCGCCGACCGTCGCGGCGTACACGTCGGACTTGCCGAGGAACACCTTGCCGCGGCTCTGCAGCACGGCTAGCACCATCGCAACCCGGTTGTAGTCGAGCCCGCTGACCGCGCGGCGCGGATTCGGGATCTCGGTCTCCACCGTCAGCCCCTGCACCTCGGCCACCAACGGCCGCTTGCCGTCCATCGCTACGGTGACCGCGGTGCCCGACACCGAATCGGTGCGGTGGTGCAGGAACAGGCCGGACGGGTCGTCGACGCAGGCGATGCCGTCCTCGTGCAGCTCGAAACAGCCGACCTCGTCCGCGCTGCCGAAGCGATTCTTCAGGCCGCGCACCATGCGCAGCGACGAGTTCTTGTCGCCCTCGAACTGCAGCACCACGTCGACAAGGTGTTCCAGGGTGCGCGGGCCCGCGACATTGCCGTCCTTGGTGACGTGCCCGACCAGCAGCACCGCGATCCCGCTCGCCTTGGCCAGCGAGGTCAGCGCCGAAGTCACCGCGCGCACCTGGGTGACGCCACCGATCACGCCGTCCACCTCGGGCGCGAGCATGGTCTGCACCGAGTCGACCACCAGCAGCGTCGGCCGCACCTGCTCGACGTGCCCGAGCACGGTCGAAAGATCGGATTCCGCGGCCAGATACACCCTTTCGTGCACCGCGCCGGTGCGGTCGGCGCGCAGCCGCACCTGTCCCGCCGATTCCTCCGCGGTGACGTAGAGCGACTTCGCGTCGTGCTGCCTGGCCCAGCGGTGCGCGACCTCGAGCAGCAGCGTCGACTTGCCGACGCCTGGCTCGCCGGAGAGCAGCACCACCGAGCCGGGGACGACGCCGCCGCCGAGCACCCGGTCGAGCTCGCTGACCCCGGTCGGCCGCGCCCTGGTGATCTTGGAGTCGATGGTGGAGATCGGGGCGGCGGCGGTGCTCGGCAGCATCGCGCGCCTGGCCGGTGCGCCCGCACCCGTCGCCGCGACGGCTACCTCGTCGACGGTGCCCCACGCGCCGCAGTCGGGGCACTTACCCACCCACTTGGCGACCTCGTGCGTGCAGGCGGAGCACCGGAAGATCGACCTGGTCTTTGCCACACGCGCACCTTACGTACCGCGTCCGACAACATGCCCGCCCGCGGCTCGCGCCAGGCCGGATAAAGAACGGCTGCCGCACCGATTGGTGTGGCAGCCGTCTCTGTAAGGGGGCTAGACGCTCAGTGTCCGCCGGTGTGCTCGGCCTCGGCCGCGCCGGACTTGTCCGACTCGTGCCGCTCGGTGGCGCCCGCGTCGACCGGCACCTGGACCTGCACGGTGCCGTTCTGCTTGAAGTTGAACGCCACGTTGTAGGTGAGGCCAGGCGTGATGTCCTTGGACAGGCCGGTGATCTCGATCAGGATCGGGTGCGCCTCGGGATCGGTGGTCGCCTCGGCCACGTCGGCGTGGTCGGTGCCGTGCGCGTCCGGCTTGGCCGAGGTCGGCGCGGCCGGGGAGGTCGGCGCCGCGCCGTGCGCGTCACCCGCGGGTGACGCGGCCTTGACCGGCTTGGTGGCCGCGACCACGGTTTGCTGCGGCGCCAGCTCCACCGTCGCCTTGCCGGTCGCCGGGGTGATCTTCACGGTCCCGAGGTCGGTGGTGAGGCTGGTCAGCTCGTCGGGCACCGACGGGCTGTTGTTGATGATCGACAGCGCGATCACCGCCTTGCCGCCCTTGGTGTTGTTGTATTCGGTGCCCTGAGCGGGGAAGACGATGTGCACGTTGCGCAGCGCGATCTTGCCGATGTCGGCGTGGTTGCCGTTGATCGCGGCAACCTGGTCCGCGGTCTGCGAGATCTGGCCCGAACTACAGCCGGTCAGTGCGATCGCCGCGCCCGCGGCGAGTGCGGCAACCGGCACCATGCGACGTCGCGCCTTCTTCAGGGCGGTCACAGCTTTCAGGGCAGTCACGGGTTGTCCCTCCATGTCGACCGGGTCACTCCGCAAGGGAGAGTAGTAACTAGGCAGCGTAGTAGTTCCGCCAGCGGACCGAGAGCCGGGGCTCGCGACGCGCGGGTCGTTGGTAACAGATCGGTCGAGCATCGGCGGATCGCGGACGCGCTGCCAGGTCAGGTCGGGGGGCCGGGACGGGGGCAGCGCGGGGAGGTAACCCGTTCTGGCACAACATAATGCACAACAGGCGGTCATTGTCAAGCCCCGCCGCCGCCTCGTTGTGGCCCTGACCTGCACAGTTGATCGCGCCGTTACCGAGTCGCATGTTAAACTGTGAACATCGAAAGGGGCACGGGACACATGATTTTTAAGGTCGGAGACACCGTCGTTTACCCCCACCACGGAGCGGCGCTGATCGAAGCTATCGAGACTCGCACCATCAAGGGTGAGCAAAAAGAGTATCTGGTCCTGAAGGTCGCCCAAGGCGATCTGACTGTTCGGGTTCCCGCAGAGAACGCTGAATACGTCGGCGTACGTGATGTCGTCGGCCAGGAAGGTCTCGATAAAGTCTTCCAGGTCCTGCGCGCGCCACATACGGAGGAGCCGACCAACTGGTCCCGCCGTTACAAGGCCAACCTGGAGAAGCTCGCCTCCGGCGATGTGAACAAGGTGGCCGAGGTCGTCCGCGACCTGTGGCGTCGAGAGCAGGATCGCGGCCTGTCCGCCGGTGAGAAGCGGATGCTCGCCAAGGCCCGTCAGATCCTCGTCGGTGAGCTCGCGCTCGCCGAGGGGACCGATGACGGCAAGGCCGAGACGCTGCTGGACGAGGTCCTCGCCGCGGCTTCCTGACCGTGAATAATCTCGACAACGGTGCTCGTCTCACCGACGGAACCGTCGTTGCTTTGGTGCCTGCCGCCGGTCGCGGCGTCCGCCTGGGTGAAGCCACACCCAAGGCGTTCGTCCCGATCGGCGGCAGCCCTATGGTCCGACTCGCCGTCGAAGGCTTGATCGCCTCCGGCGCGGTCGATCGGATCATCGTTATGGTTCCCGCCGAATTCGTCGAGAGCGCCGTTGCCCTGCTGCCGCCCTCGGATTCGGTGCACGTGGTCGTCGGCGGCGCCGAACGCATCGACTCGGTGCGGGCAGGCCTCGCCGCCGCACCCGAGGCCGCCTACTACCTCGTGCACGATGCCGCGCGCGCCCTCACGCCGCCCGAGCTCATCGCTCGCGTCGCCACCGAGTTGCGCGCCGGACATCTCGCCGTGGTCCCCGCGCTTCCGGTCACCGACACCATCAAGTCCGTCGACGCGGCGGGCGCGGTCACCGGCACCCCGGACCGCGCACAGCTGCGCGCCATTCAAACTCCGCAAGGCTTCGCGGGCGAACTGCTGCGCTCGGCCTACCTGTCCGAGGGCGTCCAAGCCACCGATGACGCCGGACTGGTCGAACTGCTCGGCAACCAGGTGCACACCATCCCTGGCGACCCCCTGGCTTTCAAAATCACCACCCCGCTCGATCTGGTGCTCGCACACGCGGTGCTCGACGGCGCGGACGCGCGCCGGGCGGTGGCCTGGTGACCATGCGAGTCGGCATCGGCAGCGACGTGCACCCCATCGAACCCGGCCGCCCATGCTGGATGGCCGGACTGCGCTTCGACGGCGACGACGGCTGCGCCGGACACTCCGACGGTGACGTCGCCGCCCACGCCCTCTGCGACGCGCTGCTGTCCGCGGCCGGGCTCGGCGATGTCGGCGCGGTCTTCGGCACCGGACGCCCGGAATGGGCGGGCGTCTCCGGCGCCGCCATGCTGAAGGAAGTGCGCAGGCTGCTCGGCGAGGCCGGCTTCGAAGTCGTCAACGCGGCGGTCCAGGTGATCGGCAATCGACCCAAGATCGGACCGCGCCGCGACGAGGCCCAGCAATTGCTCGGTGAGCTGCTCGGCGCCCCCGTCTCGGTTTCCGGCACCACCACCGATGGCCTCGGGCTCACCGGCCGCGGCGAAGGCATTGCCGCCATGGCTACCGCCCTGCTGCAATCCTGTCGCTGACCCCGCTCCGAAGGACCTGAGCCGGGTCCGGGTACAGCCTCATCTACCAGCTAGGATCGAACGCCGTGACGCTGCGCCTTTTTGACACCGACACGCGGACCATGCGCGACTTCGCGCCCCTGGTCCCCGGCCGGGCCACGGTGTACCTGTGTGGTGCCACCGTGCAGGGCGCGCCACACATCGGCCACGTGCGCAGCGGCGTCGCCTTCGACGTGCTGCGCCGCTGGCTGCTCGCGCACGACTACGACGTGTGGTTCATCCGCAACGTCACCGACATCGAGGACAAGATCCTCAACAAGGCCGCCGAGGCGGGCAGGCCGTGGTGGGAGTGGGCGGCCACCTACGAGCGCGCCTTCGACAACGCCTACGAGACCCTCGGCGTGCTGCCGCCGTCGGTGGAGCCGCGGGCTACCGGCCACATCACGCAGATGGTCGACATGATGCGGCGACTGATCGATCGCGGGCACGCCTACGCCTCCGAGGGCAACGTCTACTTCGACGTGGTGAGCTACCCCGACTACGGCAGCCTGTCCGGTCATCGCCTCGATGACGTGCATCAGGGCGAGAGCGCGGGCGAAGGCAAGCGCGACCAGCGCGACTTCACCCTGTGGAAGGCCGCCAAACCCGGCGAGCCGACCTGGCCGTCGCCGTGGGGACCGGGTCGTCCCGGCTGGCATCTGGAATGCTCCGCGATGGCCGAGTTCTACCTCGGCCCCGACTTCGATATCCATTGCGGCGGAATGGATCTGGTGTTCCCGCACCACGAGAACGAGATCGCCCAATCCAAGGCGGCCGGCGACGGTTTCGCCCAGTATTGGCTGCACAACGGCTGGGTGACCATGGGCGGCGAGAAGATGTCCAAGTCGCTGGGCAACGTGCTGTCGGTGCCGAACGTGCTCACCCATGTGCGCGCCGTGGAACTGCGGTTCTACCTCGGCAGCGCGCACTACCGCTCGATGCTGGAGTACTCGGACAAGGCGCTCAACGACGCGGCCCAGTCCTATCAGCGCATCGAGGCCTTCATCCACCGGACCGCGGACCGCGCGGGCGACATCCCGGTCGGCAAGTGGACCGACGCGTTCGCCGCGGCCATCGATGACGACCTCGCCGTGCCGAAGGCCCTTGCCGAAATCCACCGCGTGGTGCACGAGGGCAACAAGGCGCTCGAATCGGGCGCGATCGACAGCGCGCGGGACCTGGCCGGACAGCTCCGCGCCATGCTCGGTATTCTGGGTGTCGACCCGCTGGATCCGCACTGGTTCACCCCACGCGACTCGTCGGCGGCACTTGGCGCGCTCGACGTGCTGGTGCGCGCCGAGCTCGACCGCCGTCAACAGGCGCGAGCAGACAAGGATTGGGCGAGCGCCGATGCCGCGCGCGATCGATTGCAGGCAGCCGGAATCGAGGTCACCGACACGCAAAATGGGCCTGAATGGGCCCTTGGCGCTGCGCCGCTTACGGCGCCGGACGCGCTACAACCTGGAAAGGCCAAGTAATGGCAGGCAATTCGCAGCGTCGTGGTGCGATCCGCAAGGGCGGAACCAAAAAGGGCGCCGTCGTCGGCTCCGGCGGTAAGCGCAGGCGCGGGCTCGAGGGTCGCGGCGCGACCCCGCCCGCCGTCGAGCGCACCAAGCATCCCGCGGCCAAGCGCGCCGCCGCCGCGGCGAAGGCCGCCGCCAAGGGCGGCAGTGGCCCGCGTGGCAGCGCGGGCCGCGCGGCCGGACGCAAGGACGACGACGCTCCGGAAATGGTGCTCGGTCGCAACCCGGTGGTCGAGTGCCTGCGTGCGGGCGTGCCCGCCTCGGCGCTGTATGTCGCACTCGGCGCGGAGAACGACGAACGGCTGTCCGAAAGCGTGCAGCTGGCCGCCGACGCGGGCATCTCCATTCTCGAGGTGCCGCGCGGCGACCTGGACCGGTTGAGCGCCAACGGTTTGCACCAGGGCGTCGGCCTGCAGGTGCCGCCGTACCGCTACGCGCATCCGGACGATCTGCTCGCCGAGGTCCGCAATTCGCCGGAGCCCGCGCTGCTGGTCGCCCTGGACAACATCACCGACCCGCGCAACCTCGGCGCCGTGATCCGTTCGGTCGCCGCCTTCGGTGGCCAGGGCGTGTTGATCCCGCAGCGCCGCAGCGCCAGCGTCAGCGCGGTCGCCTGGCGAACCAGCGCCGGTGCCGCCGCGCGGCTGCCCGTCGCCCGCGCCACCAATCTGACTCGCACGCTAAAGGATTGGGCCTCGCAGGGCATCCAGGTGGTCGGCCTCGACGCGGGCGGCGACACCACCCTCGACGACTTCGACGGCCGCGAACCCACCGTCATCGTGGTCGGCTCGGAGGGCAAGGGCCTGTCGCGCCTGGTCCGCGAGAACTGCGACTCGATCCTCGGCATCCCGATGGCGGGCCCGGTCGAATCGCTGAACGCCTCGGTGGCCGCGGGCGTCGTCCTCGCCGAGATCGCCCGCCAGCGCCGAGGCTGAGCACCGCGGGATCCGCGATCGGATCCGGCCATCTGAAAATTGCCGCGCGACAACTGATTTGGCGAGAACGCGGGTAACTCGCCGGGCACGCCCGAAACTTGCCCGGCTGCTCGACCGCAGGCCCGGCGCGAAACGCGCCCGGGCACACCGCGACCGGCAAAAGTCTCGGAGAGGCGGAGGAGCACCGTAGAATTCGGCTCGTGGTGATACCCAACCAGCCCATCGGGAATCCGGTCGAGCATCCAAACGCGACGGCGGTGCTGTGGCTCGGTGCGGCGAGCGTGCTCTGCTGTGGCGTGCTCGGGCCGGTGGCGTGGGCGATGGGTAAGCGGGCACTGGATCAGATCGAGGAATCCCACGGCGCCTACGGTGGGCGCGTTCAGGTGGTGGTCGGGTACGTCCTCGGCATCATCGGCACCGTCTTGATGATCGTCTTCGCGCTGCTGTACCTGATGATCCTGCTCGGCGGCCACGCTTAGCCTAGGCTGGGTCGCTCCTGGTCGCCCTTGTCGTCCCAGGCCGGCCATTCCTCGCTGACGCTGCCGGTCCAATTGGGTTGTCTGCGTTCCTTGAACGCCGCCATCGCCTCGCCGCCGTCGATGCTCTTGGTGACGTGCTCGTTCAGGTCGGTCTCCAGCTGCCCGACCATGGTCGGGCTCATCCCGAGTCCCTCCCACAGCAGCCGCTTGGACATCGCCACCGGCAGCGGCGCGGACCCGTTGGCGATGTCGTGCGCGATGGCCAGCGCCATCGGCAGCACCTCGCCGCCCGGCATGCACCCGTTGGCCAGGCCCATCGCCTTGGCCTCGTCGCCGTCGAAGGTGCGACCGGTCAGCATGATGTCCGCGGCATTGGCCATGCCGACCAGGCGGGGCAGCGTCCAGTGCGAGTAGCCGTCGGCGAGTACGCCGCGCCGAACCTGGTTGAGGCCGTAGATCGCGTCCTGCGCCATGTAGCGCAGGTCGCACTGCAACGCCAGGGCGAGCCCGATGCCGACCGCGTGCCCGTTCACCGCGGCGATCACCGGTTTGCGCACCCGCCACGGCGCGGGCTCGATGGTGGCGCTGACGTCGCCGACCCGGCTGGATAGATCCGCGCCCGCGCAGAACGCGGGCGGGGTGCCGGTGATCACGACGGCCCGGATGTTGTCCTCGACATCGCAGCGCTGCAACGCGGCGCTCAATTCGGCGGCCATTGCCGGGGTGAAGGCGTTCTGCTGAGCGGGCCGATTGAGCGTGAGCACGGCGATGCCCGCGGAGACATCGACGTGCAGTTCCGAACTCATGCCAGCGATGTTAGTCCAGGAGGCCGCGCCCTGACCCTGGCCCGAAAAACCTCGCTCAACCACGCAGTACTTTGCGCCCGATCGCGTACTTGTGCACCTCGGTCGGACCGTCGTAGAGCCGGAAGGCGCGGATGTCGCGGAAGATCATCTCGACCACCGTCTCGTCGCTGATGCCGATGCCGCCGAGCACCTGCACGCACCGGTCGGCCACCTTGAACAGCTCCTCGGAGACGTACGACTTCGCGATCGAGCTCTCGTGCCGCGCCTTTTCGCCCTGATCCATCAGCCAGCAGGCGTGCCAGATGGTGAGCCTGCACTGATGCAGCGCGATCTCGTTGTCCGCCAACATGAACGACACGCCTTCGTGGTCGCCGATCGGCTTGCCGAACGCGGTGCGGGTGCGCGCGTGGTCCACCGCGATGCGCTGCGCCCGCTCGGCCGCACCGAGCCAGCGCATGCAGTGGGTGAGCCGGGCCGGGGCCAGCCGCAGCTGGGCGTAGCGCAGCGCCTGGCCCGCGTCGCCGAGCAGCGCGGACTGCGGCAGCGTGAGGTTGTCGAAGCGGACGACGCCGTGCCCGGCCACGTAGTTGCGGTCCATGGTGTTCATGGTGCGTTCGATGACGATGCCAGGCTGGTCGCCGTCGGTCAGGAACAGCGTCGGTCCGGCGGGCAGGTGCGGGTTCTCCGCGAGGCGCGCCATGATGATCCAGGTCTTGGCGCCGTTGGCTCCGGTGATCAGCCATTTGCGGCCGTTGATGGTGAAGTTCTCGCCGTCGAAGGTGGCGGCGGTGGCCAGCTGGGCCGGGTCCGAGCCCGCGCCGTCCGGTTCGGTCATGGCGAAGACCGAGCGGTGCTGCCCGGCGATCATCGGCGCCAGGTGGTGCTCGATCTGCTCCGGGTTCGCGACCTTGGACAGCAGGAACATATTGCCCTCGTCCGGTGCCGCGCAGTTCATCGCGATCGGGCCGAGGGTGGACCAGCCCGCCGCCTCGTAGAGCACCGCCTGCTCGATATGGGACAGCCCGCGTCCGCCGAGCGACTCGGGCGCCTGCACGGTGAGCAGCTTCTCGGCGCGGGCCAGCTCGACCAGTTCCTGGCGCAGCTCGTCGGTCGGCCCGTGCGCGGTGAGCCGCGGATCCCGCTCGAACGGAACGATCTTGTCGATGACGAACTGCCGGACGCGATCGCGTTCGGCGGCGAGCTCGGCGGGCATCGAGAAGTCGATCATCGTTGGTCACCAATCGTTCGGAGGATGCGTGCGTCGAGCATACGAAACCCCGGCCGCGTGACTGAAGGCACCTGCCATCAACACGCCTGGCGGGCCGTTACCCGAACGTTATGCAACTTGCGCCGGAGATGCGTAGAGATCAGCGGCCATGTTTCGACCTGTCAGTGCGCGCCACCGTGGCTCGCGAAATCGAAAGGAACAAACCGATGCGCAAGCTCATCGTCGTCAACGTCATGTCCTTGGACGGCTGCTACGAGGGCCCCGGTGGCAACGTGATGGCCATGCCGATGGACGCGGCCTTCGATCGCTACAACCTGGAGCGGATCAGCACGGCAGGCACCGTGGTACTCGGTGGCAACTCGTACGGTCTGTTCCAGGGCTTCTGGCCGAACGTCGCGCAGGACGCGTCGGCGTCGGCGACGAACCAGGAATTCGCCAAGCGCTACAACGCCATCGACAAGCTCGTCGTCGCCGATCACGCCGAACCACCCGCCGCCGGCCACCCGTGGGCGGCCAACACCACCATCGTGGCCCGGGCCGGCGCGCACGCGACATTGCGCGCGCTGAAGCAGGAAAGCGGCGGCGACATAGTCGTTTTCGCGAGCCGAGTGCTGTGGAACGACCTGGCGGCACCCGGCCTGATCGACGAACTGCACCTGATGATCGGCGCGACCCCGCTCGGCGCGGGCACCCCGCTGTTTCCGGCGAACCTGCCATCCCTGCACCCCATCGACGCCCGCACCTTCGACGACTCCGACAACCTCCTCGTCCGCTACCGAGTCGGCCAGCCGACCGCGTGAAATCCGAAGGGGCAGGACCTCAGCGGGCGCGGGCGACCCGGCGGCGTCGGGTGCCGATCACCCGGCTGACAAGATAGATCAGGAACGAGATCGTGGTGACGAACGTCGACACCGGAACGCCGGGCGCGAGTGACAGCAGAATGCCGCCTACCGCGGCGATTTCGGCGAAGACCACCGCAAGTAGGGTGGCCCGCACCGGATTCGCGGTCAGCTGGGCGGCTGCCGCGGCGGGCGTGATCAGCAACGCGAGCACCAGCAGGGCACCGACGATCTGCACCCCGAAGGCCGCGGTGATGCCGAGCAGCACCGCGAACACGATCGACAGTGCCCGCACCGGAACACCCCGTGCCACCGCCACTTCCGGGTCGGAGCTGGCGAACAGCAACGGCCGGTAGACGATCGCGAGCACCGCGAGCACGCCGACGGTGCAGGCCGCGAGCAACGTGATCCCGTTGTTGCCCACGCTGACCACCTGCCCGGTCAGCAGCGAGAACTTCGATCCCGCCCGATCCGGACCGAGCCACAGGAACAGCACGGACAGCCCGAGCCCGAACGACAGCACCACCGCGATCACCGAATCACGTTCTCGGGCACGCGTTCCCAACAATCCGAAGAGCACCGCCGCCACCACCGATCCGGCGATGGCACCCACGCCGACGCCGACCCCGGCGAGCAGCGCCGCGGCCGCCCCGGTCAGTGACAGCTCGCTGGTGCCGTGCACCGCGAACGACATCTGCCTGCTGATGATCAGCGGCCCGATCACCCCGGACAGCAGCCCGAGCAGCGCGGCGGCGAGCACCGCCTGCTGCACGAAGTCGTAGGACATCAGGTTCGCGGTGGTGCCGAAGTCGAACATCTTGCCGAGCACCCCGGAAAGCTTGTCGATCACGAACGGACCACGCTCGCTTCCGGTTCGACGACCGCCGGGGTGTCACCGTGGCAGTGCGCTCCGGCCGTGCCGAGCGCGTCCATCGTGTCCCCGGTTCCGACGACCACCAACCGCCCGCGCACCCGCAGCACATCGACCTCGGTCTGATACAGCTCCGACAGCACCGCCGAGGTCATCACTTCCGCAGGCGTGCCGATCCGGAATTTGCCGTCCACCAGGTACAGCACCCGATCCACCAGCGGCAGAATCGGATTGATCTCATGCGTCACGAAAAGCACCGCGGTGTCGTGGCTTCGCCGCCGCTTGTCGATCAGCTCCGCCACCAGCCGCTGATTCGCCAGGTCCAGGCTGAGCAGCGGTTCGTCGCAGAGCAGCACCTTCGGGTCGCCGACCAGCGCCTGGGCCACCCGTAGCCGCTGTTGCTCGCCGCCGGACATGGTCTCCAGCGGCGCGTGCGCGAACTTCTCCGCACCGACATCGGCGATGGCGGCCGCGACCCTGCGCTTGCGGTCGGCCCGCGCCCGCAGTCCGAGCCCCCAGCGGTGGCCGTCATAGCCCAGCCCGACCAGGTCGACGCCGCGCAGCTGCACCCCGGCGTCGATCGTCTGCTGTTGCGGCACATAGCCGATATCGGGGTTGCCGGTCCGCGCGGGCGCGCCCGCGACCTGCGCGGTGCCCGCGCTGAGGCCGAGCTGGCCGAGCAGCACCTTCAGCAGCGAGGTCTTGCCGGATCCGTTGGGCCCGAGCACGGCGACGAATTCGCCCTGCGCCACTTCGAGATCCAACTCTTGCCAGAGGGTCCGCTCGCCGAAGGCCAACCGGGCCCCGTCGAGCCGGACCGCCGGTGCACCGTTCGACAATGCTTGCCGCCGAGCCTGTTCGGTGTATTCGGTCACCGCGACCCCCTGGTTCATCGCAGTGCTCGTCAACTCAGTGCCGCACTGAGTGCCTGCGCGTTCTTGGTTTGCCACTGCAGGTAATCCACTCCGGCGGGCAGGGTTTCGGTCACCTCGACGACCTTCAGCCCGTTCGACTGCGCCACCGAACGCAGGTCCTTGGTGATCTTGTCTTGCGTCTGCACGTTGTACACCAGCGCGCGAACCTGCCTGCCCGTCAACAGCTCCCGGGTCGCGGCGACCGCGGCGGGCGCCGGATCGGTCTCCTGCTCGATCGCCTCCTGGAACTCGTGCGGCGTGCGATCCTCGACCCCGGCGGCCAGCAGCAGGTAGTGCGCCAGCGGTTCGGTCTGCAGCACCGGCGTTTTCGGGTGCTCGGCGGCGAGCTTGCCCGCGATCGCGGTGATTCCGGCCAGTCCGCTCTTGAAGGTGGCGGCGCGCTCGGTGAAGGCGCTCGCGGCGCCGGGGGTCAGCTCGCCGAGGCTGCCCGCGATGCGGTCCGCGACGGCGGCGACGGTGCTCATGTCGTAGAAGACGTGTTCGTTCTGGTCGCCCTTGTCCGGCCGGGACTCGAACGCGTCCACCGTGCGCTTGTTCCGTCCCGCCACGGCCTTCTCGGCGAACTCGTCGTAGCCGCCGCCGTTGAAGACGACCAGGTCGGCGTCGCGCAGCTTGGCGGACTCGACGGCCGAGGTCTCGTGCGAGTGCGGGTCGGCGGTGGGATCGCTGATGATCGACTCGACGGTAGCGTCCGGCCCCGCGATCGTCGCGGCGATATCGCCCCAGACATTGGTGGAGGCGATGACGGTCGGCTTACCCGAATCCTTCGTGTCGCCGCCGCACGCGGCAAGCGAGAGTGCGGCGACAACCCCCACAGCGACGCCGGCGAACCGTATGGCAATGCTTGTCTTCACGCGGGGGCACTCCTGTGACGCTCAACAGCTGGTGACGCACTCGAGCGGGTGACACTACGCAGCTTAATGGAAATGGTTTCTGTTTCACTTTAGCAACTGAGCGCCGCTGAGACGAGTCCGGGCCCGCCGACCGGGACGCGCGCTTGCGCGGCCGTCGACGGGCCCGGGAGAACCGAGATGGAACGGTTTAGACGAGCACCTCCACCGGCTGGCCGAGCAGCTGCGCGCAGCGCAGCAGGCCGAGGTGGCTGTAGGCCTGCGGGTGATTGCCGAGCGAGCGTTCGGCCACCGGGTCGTACTCCTCGCTGAGCAGTCCGGTCGGTCCGGCCACGTCCACCAGCTGAGCGAACAGCGCCTCGGCGTCCGAGCGCTTGCCGATCAGCAGGTACGCCTCCACCAGCCAGGCCGCGCAGAGGTGGAAGCCACCCTCGCCGCCGGGCAGGCCGTCGTCGTGGTGGTACCGGTACACCGTTGAGCCGCTGCGCAATTCGGCCTCGGTCGCGACGACGGTCGCGGCGAAGCGCGGATCGGACGGATCGATCAATCCGCTCAGCCCGATGTGCAGGGTGGCCGCGTCCAGGTCGGTGCCGTCGTAGGCCGCGGTGAACGACTGGACCTCGTCGTTCCAGCCCTTGGACTTCACCTCGTCGGCGATGGTGTCGCGCAGCACCGCCCAGGCCGGGTCGACCTCGCGCGCGAACTTCTGCGCCAGGATGAGCGCCCGGTCGACGGTCAGCCAGCCCATCACCTTCGAGTACACGTGATGGCGCGGGTTACCGCGGATCTCCCAGATGCCGTGGTCGGGTTCCTGCCAGCGCCGCTGCACCGCGGAAACCATGGCGCGCACCAGTTCCCAGTCCGCGTCCGGCAGTGCCGCGGCCGGATCGGTGATGCCCTGGAGCTCCCGCGCGTGCGACAGGCTGGCGATGAGATCGACGATCGGACCGAACACGTCCAGCTGCACCTGCATGTTGGCCGCGTTGCCGACCCGGACCGGGCGCGACCCCGCGTAACCGGGCAGCTGGTCGATCACGGCCTCGGGCGGCAGCGTCTCGCCGTACAGCGTGTACAGCGGGTGCAGCCGTTCGGGGCCGGGCAGCGTCTCGAGCACCTTGTGCACCCAGTCGAGGAATTGCTCGGCCTCGCCGAGCGACCCGAGCGAAACCAGCGCCTGCGCGGTCAGCGACGCGTCGCGCAACCAGCAGTAGCGGTAGTCCCAGTTACGCACGCCGCCAATGTCTTCCGGCAGCGACGTGGTGGCCGCGGCCAGGATGGAGCCGGACGGCGCGTGCACGAGACCACGCAGGGTGAGTGCCGAGCGCTTCATCAGATCCGGCTTCAGCGGCGGCAGCTGCAAGGTGCCCGCCCACTGCGACCAGTAGCCTTCGGCGAGCCGCCGCCGCTCCAGCTCGTCGGCCTTGGCCGGCTTGAGATCGGAGGTGCCGCAACGCATTTCCAGCACGATCGGCCCCTTGGCCGGGTCGACGATGGCGCGCGCGGAATCGTGCGTGCCGTCGCTGAGGATCTCCCAGGTCAGGCCGGGGGACCGCAACACCATCGGATCGTTGGTGCCGAGCACCCGCAGCCCGTGCTCCGTCGCCTCGATGCTCACCGGCACCTGGCCGAATTCCGGGCGCGGCGCGAACGTCACGACGGCCTTCGCGTCACCGGTGATCACCCGGGTCAGGTCGGTGCGCGTCGCGGGCACATCGTGCGGCAGATAGTCCACCACTTGCAGCTTGGCCCAACGGGTTTCGACCGTCATGGTGCTGTCGATGTAGCGCTGCGAGAGCGGCAGGCCCGGTCGCTCCGGCTCGATGGTGAAGTGCCCGGCCTGCGGACCGCCGAGCAGATGGGCGAACACCGCGGCCGAATCCGGCTCCGGGTGACAGAACCAGGTGACCGTCGCGTCCGGTGTCAGCAGCGCCACCGAGCGCGGGCTGGCCAGCATGGTCAGCCGCTCGATCCGGGGCGCGCTCGCACCGGCCAGCCAGGTGCGCCGCTCCTCGAGCAGGAAGGCGAGCGCGCAGGACACGGCCTCGGTGCTGTCGACCCGGTACTTGGCCTGGCTGTCGCCCTCGCCGACCTTGATGCCGAGGTCGGGGCCGGACAGGACGCGGAAGGCCTTCTCGTCGGTCACGTCGTCACCGAAGAACACCGCGGCGGACGCGGCGGCCTGATGCCGGATGGTGTCGAGTGCGGTGCCCTTGTCGGTCTGCACCACGGCCAGTTCGATGACGGCCTTGCCCTCGGTCACCTGCACGCCGAACCACAGCGCCGGACCCTGCCGGACGTTGGTCAGCGCCCGGTGCCCGATCTCCGGGCTCGCGTTGCGCACGTGCAGCGCGACACTGGCCGGTTTGATCTCCACGGTGACGCCCGGGTTTTCCGAGGCGACCTGGGTCAGCGCGGTCTGCACCTCTTGGAGCAGTTGTTTGGCGTCGTTGTCGATGGCGTGCACGAAACCGACATCGAATTCCGAGCCATGGCTACCGATGAGTTGTACCTCGACCGGAAGTCTCGACAATGCCGCGAGGTCTCGCAGTGCGCGGCCGGAAATGACCGCGGCGGTGGTACCGGTGAGTCCGGCGAGCGCGCGTAACGCACTCACCGATTCCCGGTGTGGAAAGGCCTTCGCCGGGTCGGAAACGATGGGCGCAAGCGTCCCGTCATAGTCCGAGGCAACCAACAGTCTCGGCACTCGCGCGACTGTCGACAGTGCACGACGAAGTTCCAGTGGCAGATCCTGTGCGCTCACGCATCCAACCTAGTGATCGGAGGAGTTTTTTCATGGGCGGGCAGAACAATACTGGGTCAGATTTGCCGCACCGACGCCCGCCGCTATGCGTGCGCTGTGTGTAATTTTCCGCCCGTTCGCACCGGAGTGCGCGGCGACCGCCCGAACTCGGGTCCGAGCGGCCACGACTGGTCACTTCTTCGCGTGCGCTGCAATCATGCCGATGTGCGATCGGTAGTGCGGGGGCCTCGCAAAACTCGCGCTACCCGGCTACACCGAGCAGCGGGCCGCAGGCGCGAATTCTGTGCGCCCGGCCCGCCTTCGGCTCGAATGTGATCTTCCGCACGAACCCGGCAGCCGTTCAGGATTTGCCGGGTATGCGCTGGCTGTCCGAATGCTAGGCGCGGTCGCCGAGCAACAGATCGACGGTCAGCTCGAGCCGCTCGGTCACGTCGGTCGCCGAGGCGCGCCGGGTGAGCCAGGCGACCAGGTTGGACAGCCACACATCGCTGATCACCCTGGCGATGGCCAGCTGACGTTCGTCGGGTTCGCCGTCGTTCATGGCGCGGGCGAAGACCCGATCCATCACCTTGCCGACCCGATCGACCTCGGCCGCCGCCGACGCGTCAGCGAACATGAACGCCCGCGTCATCGCCTCGGTGAGCAGCGGGTCGCGCTGCATCATCCGGGTGATCTGCTGCAGCAGCAGGTGCATGCGCTCCTGCGGCGACTGTCCGGCAAGCGGCTTGCGCTTGCCTTCGATCTGTTCGAATTCCCGGGAGAGCGCGGACACCAGCAGGTGCACCTTCGAGGGGAAATACCGGTACAGCGTCCCGACTGCGACATCGGCGCGTTCGGCCACGGCGCGCATCTGCACCGCGTCGTAGCCGCCCTTCGAGGCCAGCGCCAGCGTCGCGTCCAGAATCCGCTTACGCCGTTCCCGCTGCGCGGCCGAACTCAGCTCGTCCTCGCTGAGCGTCGTAACCGTCGCGGTAACCGGTGCGGTAGTGGATCCGGCCGGCTGCGATCGGGAGGGACTGGCCATCGGTGAGAGTCCTTTCCGGAGACGTCGTTGGTGTAACTGGCCCGAGTATGGCTCGGCGGTCGTCTCTTGACTTCCGCACAGCTAGGATATTAGAACATGTTCTAGGTGTGGGAGTCACGCCGGGAAGGCGGTACGGAGTGTGACCATCGCCACCACTGACGAGCATAAAGCCGTCCAGGAGTCGATGCGTGGGTGGGCCGGATCGGTGCGCCCAATTGCAACAATGCGAACCGATCCGAGCGCCTTCTGGCGTGCGTATTGGCCCGGTCTCGCCGATCTGGGCATCTTCCGGGTCGCCGTGGCCGAGGACTCGGGCGGGGCGGGCGGCTCGGTCGCCGATCTCGCCGTGCTGGTCGAGCAGGCCGCGCACGATCTGGTCGGCGGGCCGGTGCTGGCGACGGCGCTGGCCAATCTGATCACCGCGGGTCGGCTCGATGAGCAGTTGCCGTGCGGGGTCGCACTCGACTTCATTGTCGGGGCGCAGGTCAGCTTACCGGCCACGGACGGCGAGCTGGTGCTCACCGGTTCCTGGGATTCGGTCCTCGGCGCGGCACCGGAAACCGCTGTGCTGCTTCCGGTTTCCCTCCCGGACGGGCAGCGCTGGGTCTTGCTGCCGCCGAACGCCGAAGGGCTTCGGATCGAATCGCTTTCGCCGCTCGACCTGAGCACGCCGCTCGCTCGCGTGCACTGCGCCGACGTGCGGGTACCGGCCGATCAGATATTCGCCTCGCCGCACCCGGTCGAGGATCTGGTGGTGGTGCTGGCCGCCGCCGAGCTGGCCGGAGTTGCGGGCTGGTGCCTGGAAACCGCGGTCGAATATGCCAAGGTCCGTGAGCAATTCGGCCGCAAGATCGGCTCGTTCCAGGCCGTCAAGCACATCTGCGCCTGGATGCTGTGCCGGGCCGAACTGATCCGTGCCGTCGCGGCCGACGCCGCGGCCGCGGTCGACGAGGGCGGCGCGGAGCTGGCCGTCGCGGCCGCCATCGCCGCCGCCATTTCGCTGGACGCCGCGGTCGATACCGCGAAGGACTGCGTTCAGGTGCTCGGTGGCATCGGCTTCACCTGGGAGCACGACGCGCATCTGTACCTGCGCCGGGCCGTGGCGCTGCGCCAGCTGCTCGGCGGGTCGGCGCGCTGGCGGGCCAGGCTGACCGAACTGACCCGGGCCGGCCGACGACGGACCACCGGTGCCGATCGGATCTTCGCCGCCGAAGGCGTCGCGGCCGTTGACGGCAACAGCGCCGACGAGCTGGCGGCGGAGGTTTCGCGGATCGCCGCGCTGCCCGTCGACCAGCAGCCCGGCGCGTTGGTCGACGCCGGTCTTGCCATGCCGCACTGGCCGCACCCGTACGGCCGCGGTGCGGATCCGATGACGGGCCTGCTGATTTCGGAAGAATTGCGGCGCGCCGGACTCGCCGGGCCCGACCTGGCCATCGGCGGCTGGGCCATCCCCACGCTGCTGCAGCACGGCACTGCGGAGCAGATCGATCGCTTCGCCTGGCCGACCCTGCGCGGCGAGGTCGTCTGGTGCCAGCTGTTCAGCGAACCGGGCGCCGGGTCCGACCTGGCCGCGTTGCGCACCACCGCGAAGAAGGTGGACGGCGGCTGGGTGCTGAACGGGCAGAAGGTGTGGACCTCGTTGGGCGACAAGGCCAACTGGGCGATCTGCCTGGCCCGCACCGATCCCGACGCACCGAAACATCGCGGTATCAGCTACTTCCTCGTCGACATGCACAGCGCGGGACTGCAAGTGCGTCCGCTGGTGCAGATCACCGGCGAGGCGCGGTTCAGCGAGGTGTTCCTCGACGACGTCTTCGTCCCGGACGACGGCGTGGTCGGCGCACTGAACAACGGCTGGAAGATCGCTCGGTCCACGCTGTCGACCGAGCGGGTGGCGATGGGCGGCAACGGCATCGGGCCCGAGCTCGAAGAGCTGATCGCGAAATCGCCCGCGGCCGGGCCCGGCGCGGAATTGGTGAACGACCGGCTCGGCGGATTCGTCGCCGAGGCGATCGCCGGGCTACTGCTCGAGCAGCGCGCCGCCGTCAAAATGCTGGCGGGGGCCGACCCGGGCGCCCAAAGCAGCGTGCGCAAACTCGTCGGCGTCCGGCATCGTCAGGCGGTCGCGGAATTCGCCGTCGAGACGGCAGGTCCCGCCGGTGCTCAGGACGCGGAAGTGGTAAAAGAATTCCTGCTCACACGCTGTTTATCGATTGCGGGCGGCACCGAACAAATCTTGCTGACCGTTGCCGGTGAGCGGATTCTCGGGCTACCGCGCGACGCGGACAGCTAGGCAAGCCCACCCGCCGCCATCGAATCGCGGAGCGATACTGAACTTGACTGGAGTAAAGCGTGGATTTCACCAGGGACGAGGGCCAGGACGCGGTGGCCGAGGTCGTCGTGAGTTTATTGGAGCGGGAATCGGCCCGTGATTTCGCGTTGTGGCCGAGCCTGGTCGACAGCGGGCTGCTTTCGGTCGCGGTGCCGGAGCGTTTCGGCGGTGACGGCATGGGCCTGCCCGAGGTGTCGGTGCTGCTGACCGAGCTGGCGACCGACGCCGTCGCGGTGCCCACGCTGCCGACGTTGGGCTTCGGGCTGCTGCCGCTACGGTCGCTGCTGCCGGACAGCCTGGCCGAGCGGGTGTTCCGCGAGGTCGCCGAGGGCGCGGTGCTCACCGCCGCGCTCAGCGAACCGGCCGCGCCGTTCGCGGTCAAGCCGGAGACGGCGGCGGTCATCGACGGCGATTCGGTGCGGATCACCGGCCACAAGGTCGCCGTGCCGTACGCGGAGGAGGCCCGCTGGCTGCTGATTCCGACCAATTCCGGTATCGCGCTGATCGATTCGGACGCCAAGGGGTTGATCCGGGTGCCGTCGCCGGTCTCCGGTGGCATCCCCGAATGCACCGTGCGGCTGGACCGGGTGCAGATCCCGGCCGAGCAGCTACTACCCGGTGGCCTGGCCGACCTGCACCGACTAGCCCTGGCATCGATCGGCGCCGTCGCGGACGGGCTGCTGAAGGGCGCGCTCGTGCTGACCGCCGAACATCTGCGAACCAGGCGGCAATTCGGCAGGCCGCTGGCCGAATTCCAGGCGGTCGCTCAGCAGATCGCCGATCTGTACGTCGTCTCGCGCACCCTGCACGTCGCGGCGGTATCGGCGAATTGGGCACTGGCGCAGGATGATGCGAGCCAGGAGCACCAGACGCGGATCGACGACGACCTCGACGTGCTCGCCTACTGCGTGGCCGCCGACCTGCCCGCCGCCATGCAGAAGTGTCATCACCTGCACGGCGGTCTCGGCGTGGACATCACCCACCCGATGCACCGCTACTACTCACAGGCCAAGGACATCGCCCGCTGGCTCGGCGGCGCATCGTTCCGGCTGGATCGACTGGGGGCCAGATGTTCATCGATCTGACCGCCGAGCAGCGTCAGCTGCGCGGCGAATTGCGTTCGTATTTCGCTGATCTCGTCACGCCGGACGAGGAAGCCGCGATGGCGGTGAACCGGCACGGCGACGCCTACCGCGACGTGGTGCGCCGGATGGGCCGCGACGGCTGGCTCGGCGTCGGCTGGCCCAAGCAGTACGGCGGGCAGGGTTTCGGTCCCGTCGAGCAGCAGATCTTCTTCAATGAGGCGGTGCGCGCGGATGTTCCGCTGCCGCTGGTCACGCTGTTCACGGTCGGCCCGACACTGCAACAGTTCGGTACCGACGCCCAGAAAAAGAAGTTCCTCCCCGGAATCCTTTCCGGTGACATTCATTTCGCGATCGGATACTCCGAGCCGGAGGCGGGCACCGACCTGGCCTCGTTACGAACCTCCGCCGTGCGCGATTCCGCCGGCGACTGGGTTGTCAACGGGCAGAAGTACTTCACCACCGGCGCGCACGAGGCGGACTTCATCTGGCTCGCCTGCCGCACCGGATCGGTCGAGTCGCGGCACCGCGGCATCACCATCCTGATCGCGGACACCACCGATCCCGGCTATAGCTGGACGCCGATCATCACCTGCGATGGCGCGCACCACACCAACGCGACCTACTACGACGATGTCCGGGTGCCCGCGGACATGCTGGTCGGCGAGGAGAACGCGGGCTGGCGGCTGATCACCACCCAGCTCAATCACGAGCGGGTCAGCCTCGGCCCGTCCGGCAAGATCGAGCAGCTCTACGACCGAGTGCGGGACTGGGCGCAGCTACGTGGCGCGCTCGGCGAGATCGATGTGCGCCGCTCGCTCGGCCGCATTCATGCCATGGTCCGGTTGAACGAGCTGTTGAACTGGCAAGTGGCCGCGACTGTCGACGGCGACCAGTCCAGCGTGATCGCCGATGCGTCGGCCACCAAGGTGTTCTCCACCGAATCGCTACAGGAGGCGGGCAGGCTCGCCGAGGAGATCGTCGGCCGCTACGGCGATCCCGCCGAAGCAGGCACCGCACAGCTGCTCACCTGGCTGGACCGGCGGACCAAACAGAACCTGACGGTGACCTTCGGCGGCGGTGTCAACGAGGTGATGCGCGAGCTGGTCGCCACGGCCGGCCTGAAGCTGCCACGAGTACCCAGATAGCCATCGCAAGTGCTAGTCGAGAAGGAGCCGCGCGTGCCGGGAACCACCAGTCCGGAAGCGATTGTCGCCGAGGCGGAACGGATCAAGGCGGTCGGTGATTGCACGCCGCGTCTCGCGCGTGATCCGGTGAACCAGCCGATGATCAACAACTGGGTCGAGGCGCTTGGCGATACCAACCCCATCTACGTCGACGAGGCGGCCGCGAAGGAGGCCGGGCACCCCGGCATCGTCGCACCGCCCGCGATGGCCCAGGTATGGACCATGTTCGGACTCAACGGTGTTCGCCCGACGGACGATCCGATGGGCGAGGCCACCGAACTGCTGGACGCGGCCGGATACACCTCCGTCGTCGCCACCGACTGCCAGCAGACCTACCACCGGTATCTCAATGTCGGCGAGCAGGTTTCGGCGACCAGCAGGTTGTCCGAGATCCGCGGTCCGAAGCGGACGGCGCTGGGGGAGGGTTGGTTCGTCACCTTCCTGACCAGCTGGCACGTCGGCGACGAGCTGGTCGCCGAAATGCTGTTCCGGCTGCTGAAATTCGCGCCGGGCACCGCCGCGCCCGCGGCACCGGCCGGGGCACGGGTCAAGCCGCTGGTCTCCTTGGACACCGAATTCTTCTGGGCGGGCACGAAAGCGGGCGAGCTGCGCATTCAGAAGCTGCCCGACGGTTCGCTGCGGCATCCGCCGATCCCCGCCCTGTGGAAGGACAAGTCGGAGCAGACCGACTACGTCGTCGCGTCGGGGCGCGGCACCGTATTCAGCTACGTGGTGCACCACGCGCCGAAAGTGCCCGGGCGGCAACTGCCGTTCGTGGTCGCGCTGGTCGAATTGGCGGAAGGAGTGCGCATGCTCGGGGAACTGCGCGGTATCGATCCGGCGGAGGTCGAGGTCGGCCTGCCGGTCCAGGTGGCGTTCGAGAAGCTCGACGACGAGGCGACGCTACCCTTCTGGGAGGTGATCGCATGACAACGACCGTCGAACCGGCCGCCGTGCGGGTCGGTACCGAGCTGCCCGAGTTGGCAATCCTCGCCGATCCCACCTTCGTGGTCAGTACCGCGTTGGCCACCAGGGACTTTCAGGATGTGCACCACGACAGGGACAAGGCGGTCGCCCGCGGTTCCAAGGATATCTTCGTCAACATCCTGACCGACACCGGCATTGTGCAGCGGTTCGTCACCGACTGGGCCGGGCCGCGCGCGGTGGTGAAGTCGATCTCGCTGCGTCTCGGCGTGCCGCTGTACGCCAACGACACGCTCATCCTGACCGGCACCGTGACCGCCATCGACGGCGGCGACATCCACATCGACGTGGTCGGCAAGGACAGCCTCGGCGACCACATCACGGCGAAAGCCGTTATCACTTACCGGAGTTCGCATGAGTGAGCAGGCCAACCCGTCGCCCGACCGCCACCCCTCAGCGAATCGTTCCGCGATGCCGAGTATCTCGGGCCGCGCGGCCATCGTCGGCATCGGCGCCACCGACTTCTCCAAGGACTCCGGCCGCAGCGAATTACGGTTGGCCGCCGAGGCGGTCACCGCGGCGCTGGCCGATGCGGGCCTGACGCCCGACGACGTCGACGGCCTGACCACGTTCACCATGGACACCAACACCCAGGCCGCCGTCGCCAGGGCAGTCGGCATCCCGCAGCTGAAGTTCTTCAGCCACATCGGATATGGCGGCGGCGCGGCCTGCGCCACCATCCAGCAGGCCGCCATGGCGGTGGCCACCGGCGTCGCCGATGTGGTGGTCGCCTACCGCGCCTTCAACGAGCGTTCGGTGTCGCGATTCGGCCAGTTCTCCACCGCGCTCGCGTCCGCCCCCACCTCGTCGGGGATCGACGCGGGCTGGTCCTACCCGCAGGGTCTCGGCACGCCCGCCGCGCAGGTCGCCATGGTCGCCCGGCGTTACATGCACGTATACGGCGCCACCAGTGCGGATTTCGGTCGCGTCGCGGTGGCCGACCGCAAGCACGCCGCGGTGAACCCGGACGCGTTCTTCTACGGCAAGCCGATCACCCTGGAGGACCACCAGAATTCGCGGTGGATCGCCGAACCGCTGCACCTGCTCGACTGCTGCCAGGAGTCCGACGGTGGCGTCGCGATCGTGGTCACCAGTGCCGAACGCGCCCGCGATCTGCCGCAGCGTCCGGCGGTGATCACCGCCGCCGCACAGGGTTCCGGCGCCGACCAGTACGTCATGACCAGCTACTACCGCGACGCGATGTCCGGCCTGCCGGAGATGGGTCTGGTCGGCGACCAGCTCTGGACCCAAAGTGGTTTGCGCCCTGCGGATATGCAGGCCGCCATCCTCTACGACCACTTCACCCCGTTCGTCCTCATGCAGCTGGAAGAACTCGGTTTCTGCGGTCGTGGCGAGGCCAAGGACTTCATCGCCGACGGTGCCATCGAAGTCGGTGGCAGGCTGCCGCTGAACACGCACGGCGGACAGCTCGGCGAGGCCTACATCCACGGCATGAACGGAATCGCCGAGGCGGTCCGCCAGATTCGCGGCTCCTCGGTGAACCAGGTCGAGAACCTGGAGAACATCGTGGTCACCGCGGGTACCGGCGTACCGACCTCGGGATTGGTGCTCAGCGCCAACTGAGCTAGTGGCTCGGCGCGCCCGGCTGGTCGTGCGTCGAGCAGTGGATGCCGCCGCCGCCCGCGGCGATCTCATCGATCGGGACCGGGACGATGTCCCGGCCCGGCAGGTGATCGCGCAGGATGCCCTGTGCCCGGTCGTCGGCCCGCCGGTCACCGAACTCGGGCAGGAACACCGCGCCGTTGGCGATGTAGAAGTTCGCGTAGCTGGACACGAATTCCGCACCCTCGCCGGTGATCTCGTCGGGATCGGGCTGTGGCAGGTCGATCACCCGCAGTGTGCGTCCGCGCGCGTCGGTGGCCTCGGCGAGCACCTGCCTGGCCTGCTCGCTCGAACGTGACCACGAGTCGGCGGGCGAGCCGGGAAACGCGGTGTCCAGCAGCACGACTCCGGGGGCCACATAGCGGACCAGGCAGTCGATGTGGGCATCGGTGATGTCCTCGCCGCGCACGCCCGCGCACCAGATCACCTTCTCGATGCCGAGGGTCCGCTTCAGCTCGGCCTCGAGCTGGTCGCGGCTCTTGCCGGGATTGCGGTTGTCGTTGACGATCGAGCTCTCGGTGACGAGCAGGGTGCCCTCGCCGTCGGTCTCCAGTGCGCCGCCCTCGGCGACGAACGGGGCCTGATAGCGGGGAATCTGATAGCGCGACAACAGTTTCCGGCCGAGCGGGCCGTCGTTGTCGTGCCGCTGCTTGTTGCCCCAGCCGCTGAAGCCCAGATCGACTCCGACCACCTTGCCTGCCTGCTCGACGAAGACCGGGATGGTGTCGCGCGCCCAGAGGTCGTCCACCGCAAGCGAAATCACCTCGACGCCGCCGCCGCACGCCCGCTGTGCCGCGTCGCGCTGATCGTCCCTGGCCAGCATCACGACCTGCTCGTACTCGGCGATCTCCTGAGCCAGTCCGGCGATGTCCTCGCGGACGTCGCCGAGGTATCGGCCCCAGATCGCCGCCTGGGCGGGCCAGGACATGTAGGTGCGCGCATGGCTCTCCCACTCGGCGCCGAACCGGCCACCGGGCCCCGCCTGCTGCGGCTCGGAGGTGCCGGACTTGGCGGCGGTGGAGGGCTGGGATGAGCCGCATGCCGAGACGCCTGCGGCGAACAGACCGGCCAAGACGCTGAAGGCAGATCGGCGGGACATGTCGTTCTCCATCACGGGCTCCGATAGTCGAGGATCCTGGTCAAAGATCCCGACTGAAATTTCAGTCAGGATTTCACGGTACCATTGTCCGCATGTCTCGTCGTGATTCGATCCTGGAGTCGGCCGCCCGGGTGGTCGCCCAACGCGGTATCCGTGGCCTGCGGGTGGAGGAGCTGGCCGAAGCGGCCGGTGTCTCCACCTCGCTGATCTACTACCACTTCAAGGACCGAGCGGGCCTGCTCGCGCAGACCCTCGACTTCATCAGCACCAGGGCCGAGCGCTACACCGAATCCGACGTCGACGCCGCCGCCGATCCGCTCGGCCACCTCCGGGAACTGCTGCTGCTCGAGCTGCAGGACACCCCGCTGGTCATCGAGAACAGCACCGCGTGGGGCGAATCCCGCGCCACCGCCGTCTTCCAGCCGGAGCTGCGCGATCAACTCCGCGATGCCACCGTTGGCTGGACCGACCACTTGAGCGGCCTGATCCGCAACGCCAAGGAACGCGGCACCGTCCCCGCCGAGGTCGTGCCCGCCGATGCCGCCGAGCGGCTCACCGCGCTGGTCGAGGGCATCAGCATGCGCTGGCTCAGCGGCACCGTCGAACTGGCCAGGGCCCGTGAATTGGTGCGCGGCGCAATCGCTCTCGAACTAGGCGTGCGACGGTAAGTTCGACACAGCACGATCGCCGCACCTGAGGAGCCCCATGACCGCTCGGCACCTGGTCGACGTCCACGTCCTGCTCATCCGCGACGGCCGCCTGCTGCTCAGCAAGCGCCGCAGCGACGACGAATTCGACGGCCGCTGGCATCTCCCCGCGGGCAAACTCGAGGCGGGCGAATCCGCCACCGCCGCCGCGGTCCGCGAGGCGAACGAGGAAACCGGCGTCCACATCGCACCCGCCGACCTGCGCCACATCCACACCTCCCACGTGGTCGGCTCCGGCCGCGACCCCCGCCTCGGTCTCTTCTTCGAAGCCCGCCACTGGACCGGCAACCCCACCAACCGCGAACCCGACAAATGCCACGAGCTCCGCTGGTTCCCCTTGGACGCCCTCCCCGACGCCATCATCGCCTACCCCGCCGCGGGCATCCGCGCCCATTTCACCGGTGCCACCTACAGCGAACGCGGCTGGTACGCCGCCGAGCTGCTCGGCTTGCCTGATGGGGCCGAGGATATCGAGCTGAACCTGCCTGAGTGGGGGGACCATGCCCGAGGCGCGGATCTCGATTGACTAGGCGATGACTCCGCGCAAGTAGATCGTCAGCGGAGTGGCGAACTGGCGGACGCTCTCGGGGGTGCCCGGCGTGAGATCGGCGCGGTTTCCCGCGAATCGGTCGAAGACAGCGCCTTCGAGTAGGGCGATGAAGTCGGCGGCGGCGGTCGCGGGGTCGGCGATGCCCATGGCGTGGAACAATTCTCGGGCCCGCTCGGCCGAGAACAGGCTGCGCGCCAAGCGCGTGCGCAGCTCGGGGTCCGACAGTAGGTCGAGGATCAGAGCGTGGCGGGCGATGAGCTGATTGCGGCGTTCGGCCACCAGGTGATCGAGCCACACCGCGATGCCGGCCGCGATGGTATCGGCAACGATAGGACCGGTCGGGGCGAGTTGAGCCGCCGTGAAGTCGTCGCGGGATCGGGTCGTGATCCGGTCCACGATCGCCTCGATGAGCGCGCGTTTCGTGCGGAAGTAGTACGAGGCCGAGCCTGCGGGGAGCTCGAGCGCGGTGTCGAGGGCTCGATGGGTGAGCGCTCGAATGCCTTGGTGCGCAATCAGATCGATCGCGGCATCGACGATCAGGGTGCGCCGGTCGGTTGTGGACATGGTCACCTTTCCTGGCCTCGCCTCAGCAGGTCCTCTACAAATGTAGAGGACAGGGAGGTGTCATGGAAATCAACGGTGAAACGGACGTGGCCGCGCGGATTGTCCTGGACGCGGATCAGGAGCGGGCGGTGGCGCGGCTGGGGGAGCTGGTGGATCGGCGGGGGAGGCCGGTGCGGCGGCATCGGGGGATTTATTTGTATGGGCGGCCGGGGCGGGGGAAGACGATGGTGATGGACCGGTTCTTTGCCGGGGTCGCTTCGGAACGCAAGCGGCGCTTTCACTTTCATCAGTTCTTTGTCCGGTTGCACGCGGCAGCGCATGATTGCGGTTCCATCGATAAGGCGGTCGACTCGTTGCTCGGCGACGCGCGCCTGGTCTGCTTCGACGAATTCCATGTGCACGACATCGGTGATGCGATGCTCATCGCTCGAATGCTCGACGCATTGTTCAAGCGCCGAGTGATTCTGGTGGTGACGTCGAATTACCCACCCGAGGACCTGTTGCCGAATCCGCTGTTCCACGAGCGGTTTCTGCCGACGATCGCGCGGATCGTAGCGAACCTGGACGTGATTTCGGTCAACGGTCCGATGGACTATCGCACTCGGGTGAACCGATCACCGGACCGCCGAACAGGTTTCGCGGCCGGTCGTTATCAAAGCGATCCTGCGGACCGTCACGATCGGGCAGCCGATCGCACGACTCGGGATCACGCGAATCCGGACACAATCCAGATCCAGATCGGCACCCGCCGACTGCGCGCCCGATCCACCGCCGATGACACACTCACCATCGAATTCGCCTCGCTGTGCGGCACTCCCACCGCCACCGCCGACTATGTCGAACTGGCCCAGCGCTTCCGGCGGTGGACCATCTGCGACGTGCCACCCCTGCGCGACGTCCCAGCCGACTGGGCGATGCGTTTCGTCAACGTGGTCGACGTGCTCTACGACGCCGATCTGGCACTGACCCTGCGGGCCCGAGTCCCCTTGGCGGACCTGACCGGCGGTGTCCGGAATGTCCCCGATATCGCGCGACTCGCCAGCCGTCTTTGTGAACTATCCCAATTAGTACCTTCCCGCGTCGGATAGTTGCGCACGACGCGGCCGACCTGGGTCTGAGCAGCAGCATGCACGGTTTAAGAGGATGTATTCCGAAGTATTCGATTCCCTCCCGAGCGGACCGCCCGGCATGTAACTATGTGGCTGTTTTGTGCAGTACTCAGATTTGGTGGTAATCAGTGGCCGGGGCGCGAGCGCCGATAATGCGCGTGATCGTGCTGATCACGCTGCTGGTCCTTGCCGCGATCACCCTGCACGGATACATCCCAGGAGTGACCGAATCCCGCGATAATCGCCCCGCCTCTTCGGCATTGTCGGTGGCGCTGATGCCGGTGCTGCTCACCGTGTCCATGGTGATCCTGCTCGCCGGGGTGATCGCCAGCCAGCACCGCCTGCCGCTGGCCATGCCCGAGCCCGACCGCGACACCGACCGTCAGCAGTGGCGCCTCGGCCGCGTCGGCCTACTGGTGCTGGCCGGCCTCGCGGTCTTCGTCCTCATTCTGGCGGCCGCGGCCGCGGTGTTCTTCGTCGGCACGGGACGCGAAAGCGCGCCCCCACCACCGGCATCGGCCCCGACCACCGGCCAGCCACCGGCCGAGTTCGCCACCAGCGCGCCGGACCCCGGCAGCACCCCTGCCGAACTGACCGGCACCGCCTTGCTACTGACCGCCATCGCGGCCGCCGCGCTGGTCGGCGTGGCCATCGCAGGCCTGGTCGTGGTCACGGTGGCCGCGCGGCGTAGGCCCGCGCCTGCGGCACTGCCCTTGGTCCCGGTCGCACCGACCGCGGTGGACTCGCTGGCCAGGGCGGCCGAAATGGGCTTGGCCGCAATGAATGTGCCCGGTCAAGAGCCACGCGCCGCGATCATCGCCTGCTATGTCGCGATGGAACGCGGCCTCGCCTTCGATCGGGCCGCCGCCCCGCTGGCCTCGGACACCCCGATGGAAGTGCTGGCCCGCGCGTTCGAGCGCGGCGCGCTGCACGACGCGTCCGCGCGGGAACTGGTCTCGCTGTTCGAGGAGGCCAGGTTCAGCCCGCACGCGATGCTCGAATGGCAGCGGATGCGCGCCGAGCAACTGTTGCGAATCGTCCTGGCGGACTTGCAAGGAGAGGCGGCAGCTTGAATCGAACGGCCATCGTCGTCAGCGCCGCGATCGTCGTCGCGCTGATCGAGATCGTCACCCTCGACCGGGCACGCGGGGTGCTGTTGTTCGTCGCGGCGGTACCCGTCGCGGTCGCCTTCGGCTGGCTCGTCTGGTCGCTGCTGGAACGTGCGGAACCACGCGGCTACCAGGATATCGACGAGATCGAGAACGGCCCGGCCGAGATGCTGCGCCGCTGGCACGCCAGGGCGCAGATGCTCGCCGACCGGGCCGACGGCACCCGGGCCGACTGGGACCGGCACCTACGTCCCTTGCTGGCCAAGGAGTTCGAGCTATCCAGCGGGCAGCGGGTCGCGAAGAACCGCCGAGCGACCGAGGCGGCGGGTATCCATCTGTTCGGGCCGGAACTGTGGCGCTGGGTGGACCCGGCCAATTCGGCATTGCGTGATCAGACCACTAGGGCACCGGGCCGGGCGGCGCTGGACGAGATCCTGAGCCGCCTGCAGAGAATGTGAAATGGGTTGAGGCAAGTGCGGGTACACACATGACGATGCCGATGGATGTCACTGTCCAGCGCAGCGATGCCGTGCTCAGGGAGCTATCCCGGGTGATCGTCGGCAAGCAGGAAGAGATGCGGTTGATCATGGTCGCGGTGCTCGCCGGCGGTCACGTGCTGATCGAGGATCTTCCCGGCCTCGGCAAGACGTTGATCGCCAGATCGTTCGCCGCGGCGCTCGGCCTGCAGTTCACCCGGGTGCAATTCACGCCCGACCTGCTACCCGCCGATCTGCTCGGGTCGACCATCTACGACATGACCTCCGGCCGCTTCACCTTTCGGCGCGGACCGGTGTTCACCAACGTGCTGCTGGCCGACGAGATCAACCGGACCCCGCCGAAAACCCAGGCCGCGCTGCTGGAGTCGATGGCCGAGGGGCAGGTCAGCATCGATGGCGAAACCTTCCAGCTGCCACAGCCTTTCATCGTGCTCGCGACGGACAACCCGATCGAGTACGAGGGCACCTACCCGCTGCCGGAGGCCCAGCTGGACCGGTTCGCGATCCAGCTCCGGCTCGGCTACCTGTCCGAACAGGACGAGAAGCAGATGATCCGGCGGCGGTTGGAGCGTGGTTCGACCACGCCGCAGGTCACCCAGGTGGTGGACGCGAACGGGCTGATGGAGATGCGCCAATCGGTCGAGTACGTCACGGTGCACCCGGACGTGGTGAGCTACGTGGTCGCGCTCGCCTCGGCCACCAGGGCGCATCCACAGGTGGAGGTCGGCGCGAGCCCCCGCGCTGAACTGGACCTGGTGCAGATGTCGCGGGCCCGCGCGCTGCTGCTCGGCCGCGACTATGTGATTCCGGAAGACGTCAAGGCACTGGCGATTCCGGCCATGGCGCACCGGATCACCCTGCGGCCGGAGATGTGGGTGCGCCGGATCCGCGGCGAGGACGTGATCACCGAACTGCTGCGCCGCCTGCCTGTTCCGCGCGCCACTGTGACATGAGTGAACGCAGTGAGCGAATCATGTGCCAGCGCGCTATGTCCATGACGGAGCCGAGCGCCAGCGAGGCGCAGTCATGAGGCATCGCGACGCCAGCACTGCGGTAGAGGCCGAATTGCGTTGGCGCCCGGCACCGTTGGTCTTCATGCTGGCCGTCTGCGCCGCGGTGGCGCTGGTGCTCGCGGTCGTGCTCGGCCGGTGGCAGCTCGTCGTTTTCGCCGCGCCCCTGCTCGGCGTGCTCGCCACCGCGCCGTGGCAGCAGTCCTCGACCAAGATCCAGGTCGACGGCGGCGGGACGCTGCGGTGCTTCGAGTCCGAAGAGGTGGTGCTGACCGTCGCCGCGTTCGTCGAGCGGGGGCACGCGCTGTTGCGGCTGAAGCCGGAAATGGTCGCGGCACTGGGTTTCGAGGTCGAGGAGGCCAGTGATTCCGGCCTCGCGCCGGCCGGTCTGCGACTCGCCCTGTCGGCGGATCGGTGGGGCCGCTATCCGGTGTCGGTGCGGGTGTCCGCGCTCAGTCCGGCGGGCCTGGCGGTCGCGAACGTCGTGCTGCCCGCCGGGCAACTGTTCGTCTATCCGATCACCGATCCGCAGCGAATGCGGTTGCCGCGCACCGAACTTCCCGAGCGGCTCGGCACCCACCTGACCCGGCGGCACGGACCGGGCGTCGAGTACGCCGATATCCGCGCCTACGCGCCAGGTGACCAGCTGCGCATCGTCAACTGGCCGGTGAGTGCGCGGCGCGGCAGGCTGTACGTCACCGAGCGGCTGACCAACCGTTCCGCGGATGTCGTTGTGCTGGTAGACACCTCGCAGCAGGCGCCGGGCCCGGCCACCGATTCCCTCGAACTGTCGGTGCGCGGCGCGGCACAGGTGGTCCAATCCACCTTGCAGGCCGGTGACCGGACCGCGGTCGTCTGCCTCGGCCGGGGGCCGCGCTGGTTGCGCCCGGATATCGGGCGGCGCCAGTTCTATCGGATCGTCGACACCGTGCTCGACGTCGGCGACGAGTACATCCCCACCACCGGCACCCTGGCGCCACACTCGGCCGTGCCGCTCGGCGCCATCGTGGTCGCCTTCTCCACCCTGCTCGACACCCAGTTCGCGCTCGCGCTGATCGATCTTCGCAAACGCGGACACGTCGTCGTCGTGGTGGATGTCTTGCGCGGCACACCGTTTCGTGGATCGCTCGATCCGACCCTTGCCAAGATGTGGCAGCTCGAGCGGGCCTCCATGTACCGCGACATGGGCACCGTCGGCGTCGACATCGTGGCCTGGCCCGCCGACACCCGGCTCGATCAGATCATGCGCGTGCTACCCGAGCACCGCCGCACCGTGCGGGTGCGCCGATGACCAGATTCCTCGCCGTCCTGTCGGGTGTATTGCTGGTGACGTCGGTGGCGCTGCTGGAGCCATGGGCCGCCGTTCCAGCCCTGGTCCTGGTCGCGCTCGGCTGGTGGTTTCGTCCGGTCGCCGTCGCGGCCGTGCTGTCGGCCGTCGGCGTGCTCGCCGTCGCGAATCCCGGCGTACTCGCGGCCGCGGCAACGGGACTGGTCGCCACCACCTATCTTCTCAACGCCGCCACCGTCACCGCACCGCACGGCGTTGTCCCGACCACGGTGCCGTCGGTGACCGGCGCGGTCGGCTTCGCCGCCGCGGGCGTCGGTGCCGCCCTGCTGCCGCTGCGCCTGGCGTGGGCTCCGCTCGCGGCGCCGATACTGGTAATCCTGTTGTACGCCTTGGTAGTCCACGGTGCGGCGATCCGCCGCGCCCGCAACGGTGGCGAGCCCCGCCCGGCGGGCGCGCCCCAAACACAGCCACACACCCCCTGACCTAGTCGCGTGCGAGATGGATCAGGGGGCGCGCGGGAATGTCAGGCGGATCGGAACCGCAGGGTCACGTCGCCGAGGACGGGCGCGTCCTCGCGCTCGACGACTGTCGCGGCGATAGTCAATGCGTCGTCCTGCTGCCAAATGCGCGTGCGGATCGTCTCGCCCGGATAGAGCACACCCGCGAAGCGGGCCCGGAATCCGGTGACCCGGCTCGCATCCGCGCCGAGCACGGTGTCGGTGGCCGTTTTGCAGACGATGCCGTACGTGCACAACCCATGCAGGATGGGCGCGGGAAACCCAGCGGCGCGGGCGAATTCGGGATCCGAGTGCAGCGGATTACGGTCGCCGCACATGCGGTAGAGCAGCGCCTGCTGCGGCAGCGTCGGCGTCGTCACGTCGAAATCCGGTGCGCGATCGGGCAGTTCGGTCTTGGTGCTCGGCCCACGCTCGCCACCGAAGCCGCCTTCACCGCGCGCGAAGATCGAGGATCGCGCGGTCCACAGCGGCGCACCGTCGGAACCGGTGACGGTCTGCTCCTGCACCACCACCGCCGCGGCTCCCTTGTCCCAGAGCTCGGTGATCCGCCCCGTGCTCGTCGCCTTGCCCGACGCCGGGATCGGGCGGTGCACCTCCACCTCCTGATGGCCGTGCACCACCTTCGCCAGGTCGATGTCGATGCCGGGGAAGCTGACCCGCGGCGGTTCGGTCTCGTGCAGGGTCGGCGCTACCGTCGCGAACGTCGGCAGCACCTGCGGCCCGCGGTCGTCGAGGTAGCGCAGCTCGGCCGGATCGGTCCATCGCGTGCCCGCGCCGAGCCCCAGCTGGTACAGCTGCACATCGGACGGTGTCCACGCGAATTCGCGGCTCGGAAGTTGCGCCCCGAGCGCGACTTTCGGATCGATGGGCATCAGGATTCCTTGTTGCTCGGCAGCGGACGGGTCGGCTGTGCGGCTCGCTTCTCGACGATGTCGAGCACGGCCAGGTAGCCGAAGGTGAGCGCGGGTCCGATGGTGGCACCGGGGCCCGCGTAGGTGTGACCCATCACCGGAGTCGAGCTGTTGCCCGCGGCGTACAGCCCTTGGATCGGGCTGCCGTCCTCGCGCAGCACCCGGCCCGAGGTGTCGGCGACCAGGCCACCCTTGGTGCCCAGGTCGCCGGGCACGATCTTGGCGGCATAGAACGGGCCTTGCACCAGCGCCGCGAGGCACGGGTTCGGCTGCACCGTCGGATCGCCGTAGTACCGGTCGTAGTGGCTGTCGCCGCGGCCGTAGTCGGCGTCCTTCCCGGTCTCGGCGAAGGTGTTGAAGCGGGCGACGGTGGCGGCGAGGTCGGCCGAGGGCACGCCGATCTTGGTGGCCAGCTCCTCGATGGTGTCCGCCTTGACGATGTTGTCGTTCTCCATCCAGCGCGCCGGAAAACGCTGTCCTGGCTGCAGACCGGCGAAGATGTAGCGGTTGCGGTAGCGCTGGTCGAAAACCAGCCAGGCCGGGATGTTCTCGCCCGGCCCGTCGCCCTGGCCGTACTCGCCGCCGTACATGGTGTGCACGGCCTCGACGTAGGGCGCGGACTCGTTGCCGAACCGCTTGCCCTCGGCGTTGACCATGATGGTGCCCGGCAGATTGCGCTCGGCCAGCGCGAACCACGGCCGCCCACCCTTGAAGATGGTCGGACCCCACCAGGCGTCCTCCATGAAGCCGACGTCGCCGCCCGCCGCCATGCCCGCGACGATGCCGTCGCCGGTGTTGGCGGCCGCGCCGGTGGTCCACTCGGTGGTGATGGGCTGGCGCTGGTACTTGGTGCGCAGCTCGGCGTTGTGCTCGAAGCCGCCGGTACCGAGTACCACGCCGTGCCGCGCGGTGAAGGTGACCTGCTCGCCCTCGTGTTCGGCCTCGACCCCGGTGACCACGCCGTCCTCCACCACCAGCCCGGTCAGCGGGGTGTTCAGCAGCACCGGCACATTCGCGTCGAGCAGTCCCTTGCGCATGGCGGCGATGATCGCCTGGCCCATGCCGAGGATGTGCTTGCCGGTGGCCTTGGCCCAGTAGGCGCGCGCGCCGACCCGCAGTGCCCGCGCGATGCCCTTCGGATGCCTGCGGATCAGGTTGAGCCGGACGAAGTCGGCCTGCATCACGACTACGTTCAGCGGCGCCTTGGCGTAGGGCGGCTCCAGGTTGGCCAGTTCCGCGCCGAGCACCTTGGCATTGAACGGCGCGGGTTCGCACGAGCGGCCCTCGCCGAGCCCGCCCGGCGCCTCGGGGTAGTAGTCGGAGTAGCCAGGCACCCACTTCATCTTCAGCGGGGTGTGGTCGAGCACGAAGTCGAACGCCTCCGGACCCCGGTCGATGTAGGTGTCGATCCGTTCCTTGGGCACCACGTCGCCGATGATGCTGTGCAGGTAGGTGCGTGCCACCTCGCGGTCGTCAGGTCGGCCGGACGCGCGCAGCGCCTTGTTGCCGGGGATCCAGACGCCACCGCCGGAGCGTGCGGTGGACCCGCCGTAGTGCGCGGCCTTCTCGATGAGCACCACGCTGAGCCCGTGGTGGGCGGCGGTGAGGGCGCCGGTCATGCCCGCAGCGCCGCTGCCGACGACCACCACATCGTATTCCCGATCAATCATGTAGAACACGTTATAGAATGATGCGGCCATTGGTCTATGTTGTGTGGCAGAAGACTTACTTGGCTTTCCGCTTGCTGAGAAACTCGTTTCAGTTTCAGACCGGAGTGAACTACATGGGGTTCGATTGGGACCTGGTTGCCGACGTGGTCGTCGTCGGGTACGGCGCGGCCGGTGCCGCCGCCGCGCTGGAAGCGGCGGCCGAGGGCGCGCAGGTGCTCGCGCTGGAGCGGTTCGCCGGTGGCGGGGCGTCGGCGTTGTCCGGCGGCATCATCTACGCGGGCGGCGGGACGTCGGTGCAGCGCGAGGCCGGTGTCGCGGATACGCCCGAGGCGATGCTCGCGTACCTGGAGCGTGAGGTCGGCGCCGCGGTGTCGCCCGAGACGCTGCGCCGTTTCGTGGACGGCAGCCCGGCGATGATCGAGTGGCTGAAGGGCCATGGCGTTCCGTTCGAGGCGTCGCTGTGCCCGTACAAGACGTCGTATCCGAACGACAGCTACTACCTGTATTACTCGGGCAGTGAGATCTCCGGCGCGTTCCGCGACATCCCGGCGGCGCAGCGCGGGCATCGGGTCAAGGGCAAGGGTACCTCCGGCAAGCAGCTCACGGGTCCGCTCGCCGCCGCCGCTTCCCGGCTCGGCGTCCGAGTCGAAACCCTCACGCAGGTAACCCAACTGATCCTCGACGAAGCGGGCACGGTGATCGGCGTCGAGTGCCGGACGTTGCGTGACGCACCGGGCCGGGTCCGCGAGCGGTACACGCGGATGGCGAAGGTCGCCGCCAAGCCCGGCATCTACTACCCGCCGCTGCGCGCCGCGCTGGAAAAGCGGCTGGACCGATTGGATCGGCAGTACGGCAAGACAATTCACGTGCTCGCCAGGCGTGGCGTGGTGCTCAGCGCCGGTGGGTTCATCGCCAACCGAGGCATGCTGCGCGAATACGCGCCGGCCTATCGCGGCGGGCTCGCGCTCGGCACCACCGGCGACGACGGCAGCGGCATCCTGCTCGCCCAGCGGGTCGGCGCGGCCACCGATCGAATGGGCAATGTGTCCGCGTGGCGATTCCTGCTGCCGCCCAGCGCGTTTACCGGCGCGGTGCTGGTCGATGCCGCGGGCCTTCGGGTCATCGACGAGACCAGATACGGCGCCGCGGTCGGCCACGCGCTCATCACCGAACACGACGGCAAAGGCTGGCTACTCGCCGACGACGAGCTGATGCGGACCGCCATCGGCCAGATCGGCAAGCAGGGCGCCTGGTTCCAGCGCGGGCAGTTCGAGGCGATGCGGCGCACCGCCATTCGCGGCGCCACCCTCGAGGCCGTCGCGGCGAAGGCCGGGATCGACGTGATCGGATTGCGGGCGACGGTGGACGCGCACAATGCCGCGATCGAACACGGCACCCCGGACCCGGTCGGCAAGCCGGCCGAGTTCACCAAACCGCTGCACACCGGGCCGTTCTGGTTGTTGGATGTGGGCATCAAACCGAGCCTGGCCAATCCGTGCCCGATGCTCACCCTCGGCGGCATCGTCGTGGACGAGCACACCGGCGCGGTGAAATCGACTGCTGGAAACGATATTCCAGGGCTTTTCGCGGCCGGTAGGACCGCCATCGGCATCTGCTCGGAGTCTTATGTCAGCGGGCTGTCGCTGTCGGACTGCATCTTCTCCGGCCGCCGGGCCGGTCGGTCCGCGGCAGGCGAACAAGCGGTGCTGTCCGATCAACTCGGGACGCTCGATCAAGCAATAGGGAAGGGAAACTAGCGTGCTGTCCGACACGGTACGAACCGCACTGGCCGACGAGCTCGAGCTCGCCGAACGCGATCGGGTGGCGATCGATCCGCTGGTAGCGCGGCATCCGGACATCGATGTGGTCGATGCCTACGAGATCCAGCTGATCAACATCCGGCGCAGGCTCGACACCGGCGCCAGGATCGTCGGGCACAAGGTAGGCCTGTCGTCCAAGGCCATGCAGCAGATGATGGGTGTGGATGAACCCGACTACGGTCATCTGCTCGCGGAAATGGAAGTCTACGAGGACGTTCCGGTCGAGGCCGATCGCTATCTGTTCCCCCGGGTCGAGGTGGAGGTCGGCTTCGTGCTCGGCGCCGACCTGCCCGGCGCGGACTGCACCGAGGCCGACGTGCTCGCCGCGACGGTCGCCTTCGCGCCCGCCGTCGAGCTGATCGACTCGCGGATCAAGGACTGGAAGATCGGCCTGACCGACACCATCTCCGACAACGCGTCCTCCGCCGGCTACGTCCTCGGCCCGGAACGGGTGGCGCCCAAGGACATCGACGTCAAGTCGATCGACGCGGTGCTCACCCGCAACGGCGAGGTGGTGGCCGAGGGACGCAGCGACGCCGTGCTCGGTGACCCGGTGATCGCGGTGGCCTGGCTGGCCCGCAAGGTCGCCGGCTTCGGGGTGCGGCTGAAGGCGGGCGACATCGTGCTGCCCGGCTCGTGCACCCGCGCCATCGACGCAAGGCCGGGCGACAACTTTCATGCCGAGTTCGCTGGACTCGGTTCTGTCCGTTTGCAATTCATCTAGGAGGCTTGTGGTGTCCGACAACGGGACCGTCACCGCCGCGATCGTCGGGTCCGGCAATATCAGTACCGATCTGCTCTACAAACTGCTGCGCTCGGAGGCGATCGAGCCGCGGTGGATGATCGGGATCGATCCCGACAGCGAGGGTTTGAAGCGGGCCCGCGGCCTGGGGTTGGCGACCTCGGCCGAAGGGGTGGACTGGCTGCTCGGCCAATCCGAGCTGCCCGACCTGATTTTCGAGGCGACCTCGGCGTATGTGCATCGCGCCGCCGCGCCGAAGTATGCCGAAGCGGGCATCCGGGCGGTGGATCTCACGCCCGCCGCCGTCGGCCCCGCCGTGGTGCCGCCGGTGAACCTCGGCGCGAATCTGGATGCGCCGAACGTCAACATGATCACCTGCGGTGGGCAGGCGACCATCCCGATCGTGGCGGCCGTATCGCGCGTGGTCCCGGTGGTTTACGCGGAGATCGTCGCCTCGGTGTCGTCGGTCTCGGCAGGCCCGGGTACCCGCGCCAACATCGACGAGTTCACCAAGACCACCAGCCGCGGCGTCGAGACCATCGGGGGCGCCCAGCGTGGCAAGGCGATCATCATCCTGAATCCGGCCGAGCCGCCGATGATCATGCGCGACACCATCTTCTGCGCCATCCCCGAGGACGCCGACACCGACGCCATCACCGACTCCATCCACCGGATGGTCGCCGATATCCAGCAGTACGTGCCCGGTTACCGCCTGCTCAACGATCCGCAGTACGACCCGCCGTCGGTGATTTCCGGTGGCATGGCGAAGGTTTCGGTGTTCGTCGAGGTCGAAGGCGCGGGCGACTTCCTGCCGCCGTACGCGGGCAACCTCGACATCATGACCGCCGCCGCGACGCAGGTCGGCGAGGTCATCGCCGGGCAGATCGTCTCGGCACGGGTGTAAGGAGCGAAAACATGTCTTACTCAGCAGAACTCGACATCCGGGTCACCGACACCTCGCTGCGCGACGGATCCCATCACAAGCGGCACCAGTTCACCGCCACCGAGGTCCGCGATATCGTCGCCGCCCTCGACGGCGCGCGCGTTCCGGTCATCGAGGTGACCCATGGCGACGGCCTCGGCGGGTCCTCGTTCAACTACGGCTTCTCCAAAACCCCTGAGCAGGAACTGATCAAGATCGCCGCGGAGACGGCGACCCACGCCAAGATCGCGGTGCTGATGCTGCCCGGCGTCGGCGTCAAGGAAGACATCAAGGTCTCCCAGGACAACGGCGCCTCGATCTGCCGCATCGCCACCCACTGCACCGAGGCCGACGTCTCCATCCAGCACTTCGGCCTGGCACGCGACCTCGGCCTGGAAACCGTTGGCTTCCTGATGATGTCGCACAGCCAACCGCCCGAGATGCTGGCCAAGCAGGCGCGCATCATGGCCGACGCGGGCTGCCAGTGCGTCTACGTCGTCGACTCGGCAGGCGCCCTCGTGCTCGACCAGGTCACCGACCGGGTAGCGGCCCTGGTCGCCGAACTCGGTTCCGATGCCCAGGTCGGCTTCCACGGCCACGAAAACCTCGACCTTGCCGTCGCCAACTCCATCTACGCCATCCGGGCCGGCGCCACCCAAATCGACGGCAGCGCCCGCCGTTTCGGCGCGGGCGCAGGCAACACCCCCGTCGAGGCGCTGGTCGGCGTCTGCGACAAACTCGATATCAAAACCGGCATCGACTTCTACGCCATCGCCGACGCCGCCGAAGACGTAGTCCGGCCGGCCATGCCCCAGGAATGCCTCCTGGACCGCTCCTCCCTCATGATGGGCTACGCGGGCGTCTACTCCAGCTTCCTCAAGCACGCCGAACGCCAAGCCGAACGCTACGGAGTTTCCGCCGCCGAAATGCTCGTCCGCGCAGGCAAACGCAAACTCGTCGGCGGCCAAGAAGACCAGCTCATCGACATCGCCCTTGAACTCCAGCGGGAAAAAGAAACCGTCCCCGCCACCTGACCGACCAGCTGATGTCGCGATAACGCGCCGCGACATCAGCTGTATCCGTACTGAATTCGCCAGCCCGACCACCCGAGCAGTTCGACGATGATCGCATTCAGTGCACCGGTCCCGCCCACCATGTCGAGCCGCTCACCCCACGGTCTACGGATACCCACCGCAGAATCCGGCGCTAGGACTGGCAGAGTTCGTCGGCTTCTCGCCGCATCGCCGCGGCGTCGACGCGCGGCAGACTTCGGTATCGCTCGATCAGTTCGTCAGTGGTGAGTCGTCGTCGTCCGGCTGCAGGGGGTCGGCGACGGTTGTGCCGCGGCGAACCACTGCCGCAGCGTATTCCAGCGTGGCGAGGATGTCCGCTGTCTCCAGCTCGGGGTAGTCCGCGACGACTTCCTCGGCGATCATCCCTGATGCCAGCAGGCCTAGGATCAGCTCCACGGGATGGCGCAGGCCGCGCACGACGGGCTTGCCGTGACAGACGGAGGGGTCGGTGGTGATCCGGCCGAGCAGGGACATCGGCCCAGTGTATGCAGACACTGGATCCTGCCGCCCGGTGTTTACAACCAGGTGTCGAGGGTGGTTGTGGTGAGGAAGTGGTCGAGGTCGGCGCGCCAGGGGGCCGGGGTGGTCTTTTCGGGTTCTATGGCGGTGTATTGGCCGCGGTAGAAGAGGAGGGGGCGGCCGGAGTCCGTGGATTCCGAGAGGGCTTGGACTCGGCCGATGACTATGTAGTGGTCGCCGCCGTCTACGACGCTGTCTACGGTGCATTCGATGGTGGCGAGGGCGTCGTCCAGGACGGGGACGGCGAGGGGGGACGTGTGCCATGGGGTGTCCGCGAACTTGTCGGGTTCGCGGGAACCGAAGCGGGCACACACTTCTCGCTGTTCTTCGGCGAGGACGTTGACGCAGAAGCGGCCGGATTTTTCGATGGCCGCCCAGGAGCGCGACGTCTTGGTGGGGCAGAACAGGATCAGGGGTGGGTCGAGGGAGAGAGCGGCGAAGGATTGACAGGCGAAACCGATCGGCGCTTCGGCATCATCGAAGGTGGTGATAACGGTGATGCCGGTGCAGAACTGGCCGAGCACAGTGCGGAAGGCCCGTGCGTCGATCTCGGGTTGGGTCATCGTTTCGCTCGCCCTCTGCTCACCCACCCCGCTGGCTTCGCCAGCTGCCGTCCCCTTGCCGATCACTGCTGGCGCTGCCCGACGGTGAAGTCGTGCCCCCACAGGCTCACGGCGGTGGACTCGCGCGCGATCCAATCAGTGTCATCGACTTCGAGTCCCTCGCAGCCGAATTCGACGTCGAAGCCACCCGGCGTCTTCATGTAGAAGGACAGCATCTTGTCGTTGACGTGCCTGCCGAGGGTCGCCGACATCCGAACCTTCTTGCGCAGCGCGCGATCCAGGCACAGCCCGACATCGTCGGCGTCTTCCACCTCGAGCATCAGGTGCACGATGCCGCTCGACGTCGGCATGGGCAGGAACGCCAGCGAGTGGTGCCGCGGGTTGCAACCGAAGAAGCGCAGCCAGGCCGGGTCGCCGTCGGCCGGGCGCCCGACCATCTGCGGCGGCAACCGCATCGAGTCGCGCAGCCGGAAACCGAGCACGTCCCGGTAGAACTCCAGTGCGGCCTGATCGTCCTTGGTGCTGAGCACCACGTGCCCGAGCCCTTGCTCCTCGGTGACGAACCGGTGCCCGTACGGGCTCACCACCCGCCGATGTTCCAGTGCCGCACCGTGAAACGCCTCCAGGGTGTTCCCGGAGGGGTCGTCGAAACGGATCAGCTCGTGTACCCGTCGATCGGCCAGCTCCGCGGCGGTGCCCTCCTTGTAGGGCACGCCCGCGGTCTCCAGCTGAGTCCGAATATCCTGCAGCTCTTCGGCGTTGGCGGTCTCCCAGCCCGAGATCTGCAGTGCGTCCTTCTCGCCGGGCACGATCACCAGCCGCGCCGGGAATTCATCCATCCGCAGATACAGCGCGTCCGGATTCCCGCCCTTGCCTTCGATCATGCCGAGCACCTTGAGCCCGTACTCGCGCCAGGCGGCCATGTCGGTCGCCTCGATGCGCAGGTAGGCCAGTGATCGAATCCCCATCACTTCTCCTTGGGACCGGCGAGGAAATCGCCTGTCAGCCGGTTGAATTCGTCGAACTTCTCCAATTGTGCCCAGTGTCCACAGCCGCCGAACACGTGCAGCTGGACCCGGGGAATGACCTTGGTCGCGACCAGCGCGCCGTCGAGCGGATTCACCCGGTCCTCGCGACCCCAGATGAGCAGCACCGGCTGACGCAACTTGTACGCGTCGCGCCAGAGCATGCCCTTCTCGAAATCCGCACCGGCAAAAGACTTCCCCATCGCGCGGGCCGCGGCAAGTGATTCCGGCGTGCTCGCCGAGGCGAACCGTTCATCGATCAGCTCGTCGGTGATCAGCGACTGATCGAAGACCATGATCCGCAGGAACGCCTCGAGATTTTCCCTGGTCGGCTGGTAGCTGAACTTGCCGAGCAGCTTGACGCCCTCGGTCGGGTCGGGCGCGAACAGGTTGGTGCTCAACCCGCCCGGACCCATCAGTACCAGTTTCCCGGCCCGATCCGGATAGTCCAGCGCGAACCGCACGGCCGCACCGCCACCCAGCGAATTGCCGAGCAGGTGCACCCGCGAGGTGATCTCCAGGTGATCGAGCAGATCCTTCAGCGCCGAGGCGCTGTGCACGAAGTACTGCGGATGCTCGGTCGGCTTGTCCGACTGCCCGTACCCGGGCTGGTCCACGGCGAGCACATGAAAGTTCTGCGCCAGCACCGGGATATTGCGGGAGAAGTTCGACCAGGACGACGCGCCGGGCCCGCCGCCGTGCAGCAGCACGATCGTCGGCCCGTTGCCCACACCCGCCTCGTGGTAGTGCAGTCGCAGATCCGGCCGCACCTGCGCGAAGCGGGAGGTCGACTCGGCGGTGATTTCCGCGGTAGTAGTCACGACTCCACCTCGCTGGCGCTCGGCTCCGCCGTGCCTACTAGGGCGCTGTAATTTCGGTTCACTCGCTGACGCTCGTTCACCAGAACTCCTACACCATCGCGTCGGTGACGGGCAGCCCGAACTCGTGCTGGCCGTACATCTGGTAGGCCCGCTCGGGATCGTTGGCCGCGTGGACTCGGCCCGCGTGCGCGTCACGCCAGAAGCGTTGCAGCGGCGTGCCGTTGGCCAGTGCGGTGGCCCCGGAGCTCTCGAACAGCTTGTCGATAGCGGCAATCGAGCGTCCGGTGGCGCGCACCTGATCCCGTCGGGCCCGCACTCGCAGGTCGAACGGAATCTCCTTGCCCGCCAACAAGAGCGCGTATTCGTCGGCGACATTGCCCGACAGCTGCCGCCAGGCCGCGTCGATATCGCTGGACGCCTCCGCGATGCGCACCTTGGCGAACGGGTCGTCCTTCGCCTTTTCGCCCGCGTAGGCCGCGCGAATCCGCTTGCCCTGGTGCTCGACGTGGGCGTCGTACGCGCCGTAGGCCATGCCGACGATGGGGGTGGCGATGGTCGTGGGATGGATAGTGCCCCAGGGCATCTGGTACACCGGATCGGTGTTCTGTGCCAGGCCGGGGGCCGTCAGCTCGCTCATCTTGCGGAAGCTGAGGAATCGGTGTCTCGGGACGAAAACGTCCTTCACCACAACGGTATTGGAGCCGGTGCCGCGCAACCCGACGACATTCCAGACGTCATCGATCTGATAGTCGTCGCGCGGGATGAGGAAGCTGCCGAAGTCGACCGGCTTGCCGTCCTTGATGACCGGGCCGCCGAGCACCGCCCAGGTGGCGTGGTCGGAACCCGAGGACCAGGCCCACGAGCCGTTGACGAGGTATCCGCCCTCGGTCACCACGCCCGCGCCCATCGGCGCGTACGACGAGGAGATCCGCACCTCGGTGTCCTCGCCCCAGACGTCTTGCTGCGCCTGCTGGTCGAACAGCGCCAGATGCCAATTGTGTACGCCGACAATGCCTGCCACCCAGCCGGTGGACCCGCACGCACTCGCCAGCTTGCGCACCGTGTCGTAGAACACCACCGGGTCGGCCGCGTGACCACCCCACTGCTTGGGCTGCAGCAGCCGGAAGAACCCGGTTTCCTGCAGTGCCTTCATGGATTCGTCGGGGATGCGCCGCAGGTCCTCGGCCTCCTGCGCGCGCTCGCGCAGGGTCGGCAACAGCGCGTCGACCCGTTCGGTCACTTCTTGCGTCATCTCGGGACCTGCTCCTGCCTGGTCAATTGGATAACCGGTACTCATTTGCTTCTGAGACTAGAACAGGTTCTTATTTCTGTCGAGAACGGGTGTCGATCGCGTGGCGTAGATGGACATGTGCAGGAAGTGGCGGGAATCGCTGGCGTGGAACGCGACATTTTTGTAACGTGTTCTAGTACAGAAGGAGGAGGATTCGCGATGGCAGTTACCCCACAGGGGAGCGGTGCGAAGGTCCGGGAGTTAGACGTCGGGACCGTGCCCACCCGCTATGCGAGGGGATGGCATTGCCTCGGTCTGGCCAAGTCGTTCCGCGACGGCAAGCCGCACGCGGTGAATGTGTTCGGCACCAAACTCGTGATCTGGGTCGATAGCGGCAATGAGCTGCGGGTGCTCGACGCCTACTGCAGGCATATGGGCGGCGACCTGAGCATGGGCGAGGTCAAGGGCGACGACATCGCCTGCCCGTTCCACGACTGGCGCTGGTCCGGCACGAACGGCAAATGCACCGCGATCCCGTATGGGAAGCGGGTGCCTCCCTTGGCGCGTACCCGGAAGTGGACGACGCTGGAGCGCAACGGCCAGCTGTTCGTCTGGCACGACGTCGAGGGCAGCCAGCCGCCGCCGGAGGTGACGATCCCGCATATCAAGGGCCCTTACACCGATGTCGACGGTAACCCGGTCGAGCAGCTCGACAGCGGCTGGACCGACTGGACCTGGAACTCCATGCTGATCGAGGGCGCGAACTGCCGCGAGATCATCGACAACGTGGTCGACATGGCGCACTTCTTCTACATCCACTTCGCCTTCCCGACCTACTTCAAGAACATCTTCGAGGGGCACATCGCCACTCAGTACTTGAATACCAAGGGCAGGCCGGACATCGGGATGGCCTCCAAATATGGCGGCGACACCACGCTGACCTCGGAAGCCTCGTACTTCGGGCCGTCCTACATGATCAATCCGCTGGTGAATCTCTACACCGGCTACGAGGTCAAGAGCGTCCTGATCAACTGCCACTACCCGGTGAGCCAGGACTCCTTCATGCTGCAGTGGGGCATCACGCTGGAGAAGCCACAGGGCGTCGAGGGCGACATGGCCGACAAGCTGGCCGCGAAGATGACCGAGGGCATCAGCGTCGGCTTCCTGCAGGACGTCGAGATCTGGAAGCACAAGTCCAAGGTCGAGAATCCGCTGCTGTGCGAGGAGGACGGCCCGGTCTACCAGCTGCGACGCTGGTACGACCAGTTCTATGTCGACCTGGCCGACGTGACCGACAAGATGACGCAGCGCTTCGAGTTCGAGGTGGACACCACCAAGGCGAACGAGGTGTGGGAGGCCGAGGTCGCGGAGAACCTGCGCCGCAAGCGCGAGGCCGACGAGGCAGCGGCCAAGCAGGCGGAGGCCGGGGTCTGATGGCGGCCACCTGGGCGAAAGCACCCGACTTCGCCGACCAGCCTGCGCGGCAGGCCGAAGTGCGCGCCCAGACGGTGGTCGACAAGCAGCACTATCTGGAGCAGGGCCTGACACCACTGCGGTGTCAGGCCTGCCAGAGCCAGGTGCTGGTGCGCAAGAGCAGTTCGCACCAGACCTCGGTGCAGTGGACCGAGCCGCCGCAGACACACTGCCCTGTCTTCGCGGAGCTCAGCCGGAACGGGGCCGGTCTCGGTCGTCCCGACTCCTGCCCGCAGTTGGAGAAGACCATCAAATGGGCTGTGGACGAAGGTGTGGTCGAGGTTCCGGAGTAGTCGATCTGACAACGTCGGCGGCCGTCGTATCGGCAGTTGGCCAAGGCGTAGCTGACCGTTTTCCCATGTCGCGTGGGCTGTTCTATTGTCCGGAACGAAACTGTTCCGGAGATGGGGGCGCCCACGCAGCAGGCTGGATTCATCGAACTCACGGCACGGCGGCGCCCGCGCACAAGGACCTGGTGGCCACGTCCAGCCTCGACGACGTGGTGCTGACCTCCGCGTTCACCGCCCTACCGACCAAACGTAAAGCCGAGTGGGCAACTGCGGAAGGTAGGGATCAATCCATTTGGAAGTCGGCGAAGTCGAAACCGGGGGAGACGAAGCAGCTCACCAGCACGTACTCGTCGCCAGCGGGTCGTGCGGCTTGACTGACACCGCCGGGCACCACGGCCTGCAGCACCTGACCGTGCTCGACGTCGGGGCCGAGGACGACTTCCTCGCCGCCGATGTTCAGCACCAGCGGGCCGCCGCGCTGCCAGAGCCACAGTTCGTCGGAGCGGACCGTATGCGGCGCGGACTGCTCGCCGGCCAGCAGCAGAAAGTAGATCGCGGTCGCGCTGGATCGTGCGCCGTCGTAGCCTTCCGGTTTGAATTCGACGGCGCTGCGCCAGGTTTCGCGGAACCAGCCACCCTCCGGGTGCGGTGCCAGGTCGAGGGCGGCGGCGAGTTCGGGTCGGTTGTCGGTCATCATTCGACTATGCCTGATTCGCGGACGGTGCTGCCGGACGCCCGCGGTGAAAAATCAGGTGACCGGAGCTGAACTGCCGCGATACCGTGGCTGAACACCATGGTGGGTGTAGCTCAGTTGGTCAGAGCGCCTGGTTGTGGACCAGGAGGTCGCGGGTTCAAGTCCGGTCACTCACCCGAAAGAGGCGCCGGTCCGGCGCCTCTCGCGCGCTCAGCGCTCCGCGATGCGCCAGGTGATGCCGAACGGCACCAGCGCGTCGAGGAATTCGGCCGCGTCGAAGGCCTCGGCCGCCGCCAGCGCGCCCGGCTTCGTGGTGCCCTCCGCCAGCCGGACGGCGACCGCCACCGCCATCAGGGCCGAATCGCGGTAGGAGTGCACGCCACTCACGACGCCGCGGACTGCGTGGCCGTCCACTCCGAACGCGTCGACGACGAGGTCGTAGCGCAGGTTTGCGCTCGGTGCGTCGGGTAGCGAGTCGATGATGTCGGCGGTGAAGCCGCTCAGCGTGTCCAGGATCGAAGTGGCAAGCACGCCTTCGACATACGAGACATTCGAGTGGCGCGGAATGGTAAGTACCGGCGGCTGCGGGAATTTCGCGACCGCGGTCGGTGCGGTGTCACCCGGGAAGGTCATCGAGGCGTGCCGAGCCGTTGCGCCGGTGTGCAATTCGCCGTCCGCGTAGTTCCAGCCGCCGCTGCGGAACCAGTCCAGGCTGGCCAGCACCGTCTTCGCGCTGCCCTTGGAACCGTTGCCGCCGCTCTTGCTGAGATGGCTGACCACGACCTCGGCCGGACCGGCGACCCGGCGGGTGGTCAGGTATCCGAGCAGGTCGCCGGGCAGATTACTGTCGGTGACGCCGGAAACCAGGCTCACCCCGGCCGCTTCGGCGCGCGGTCCGAACTCGTCGAACACCTGCTTCAGGAACAGTTGCTCGCCGGACATGTCGGTGTAGTTCGCTCCGGCGTCGATCGCCGCGGCCAGCACCGCCGGTCCGTGCTCGACGTACGCGGGCAGGCTGCTGATCACCACGTCGGCGCCGGTGAACGCGGCGACCAGTGCGTCGTGGTCGGCAAGATCGGCTACCCGGATCTGGGCGTTCGGGAGGTCGGCGGCCACTGCGGCGGCACGGATGCGGGCTTCGTTGCGGCCCACCAGGATTGGCGTGAAGCCGCGACGGTGAAGTTCGGTGAGGACGTAACCGCCGGTGATCCCGGTGGCGCCATAGACGGCGATGGTCTTGCTGGACTGGGTGGGGCTCGTCGATGTCATGGCTCAAACCTATGGCCGGTGAATGAGTTAACCAATGGCTGTATTGCTCGTTGATATATCTCAAACACTCAGTTCGGAGCGCTAGGGTGAGTGTGTGGATATTCTCAGCGAAACCATTGCCGCCATCCGCACAGGCAGTCCGACCTCCGGGATGTTCATTCGGCACGCACCATGGGGACGCAGCTACCCGGTTGTGCCCGGCGCCGGGTTCCACGTCGTGCTGCAGGGCTCCTGCTGGCTGGTGCCGCCGGGTGGCACGCCGATGGCGCTCGGTGTCGGCGACGTCGTCTTCATGCCGCGTGGCGCCGACCACGACCTGGTCGACAGCCTCGACAGTTCGGTTACCGAGCGAGCGCAGCCGGGGGAACCGAGGGAGGTTACCGGTCCCGGGGTGCGCGCGGCATTGCTGTGCGGTGCCTACGAACTCGGCAGGCAGCGGAGCCATCCGATGCTCGACGAGCTGCCCGAGTTCATCCACCTTCCGGCCCTGCCGGGACGGCATCCCGCGCTGCGCGGCGCAGTCGACCTCCTTGCCGCCGAAATCGCCGAACCGCGTCCCGGCAGCGATGCCGCCGTCCCCGCCCTGCTCGAAACGCTGGTGCTCTTCGTCCTGCGCGCGTGGCTAGATGAACAGTCCAATACTCAATCCACTGGCTGGGCAGGCGCTTTCGCCGATCCCGCGGTCGCCTCGGCGCTGCGTGCCGTGCACGAGGATCCGGCGCGATCGTGGACCGTCCCGGATCTCAGCGATGTCGCAGGCGTCTCCCGCGCCACCCTCGCCCGCCGCTTCAGCGCCACCGTCGGCGAACCACCCCTCGCCTACGTCACCCGCTGGCGCATGCTCACCGCCGCCCGCCTGCTCCGCGACACCGACGCGCCGCTCGGCACCGTAGCCCGAAAGGTCGGCTACACCTCCGAATTCGCCTTCGCCAAGGCCTTCAAACGCGAATACGGCCTAGCCCCAGGCCAATACCGCCGATCCGAAGACAAGCCCCCACTCGTCGCAGTCTGACCTACGGCTGCAGGTTCGGTGGTGGAGGCGACGCGGGCTGCCCATATGCCGAAGGGCTGCACGCTGGAAAGACGGCCAATTCCAACTCAGCTGAACGGCGACTTCGGGCGTGCCTGTAGTTCTCCGTCGAGGTAGGTGTCGACCTTCTCGTTGTAGAAGCAGACCAGGCCCGCGACCTTCTGGCTCTCCGGGAGCGGCGTGCGGTAGCCCCATACGTAATCCTGGTATTCGGTGTCGCCGAGGCGAACGGTCCAGTAGTCGGCGGTGCCCTTGTATGGGCAGCTGGTGTGGGTGTCCGATGCGTGCAAAAGGTCCATTCGGACGTCGGTCATCGGCAGGTAATACCTTGCGGGAAGGCCGGTTTCGAAGAGGATCCGGGGGGAGTGCGAATCGGCGACGGTGACGCCGTCGATTTCGATCCGCACGTGCCGGGAGCTGCCGAGGATGTCGACCCTGGAGTACGGATCGCGCGGGTGGACGTAGACCGGCTCGTCTTCCTCGAACCACTCGTCCATCTTGTTCCAGTCGAGCCGCACCAGGTCGTTCAGCTCGGTCAGCGGTGAATCGTGATAGCGCAGCGCGGCAGCGGCGGCGGTGGTGCCGTCCACGACCACGTCGTATTCCGTCGCGTCACCGCGACTGGTGGAGTGGTGGGATTGGCCCGTCGGCTCGAGTTTCGCCCGCAGATCCGCGGCCCGAATGTAGTAGGTCGGATAGTGCGGACCCTCCCACACCAGCACCGGGTGAGCCGTATCGGCCACTACCCGGCCACCGAGAAATACCCGAACTCGCTTCTGGCTGGTTTCGATCTTTACCCGGCCTCGCTGCGCATCGCCCATGACATCCGACGGTACTCCCGAGCAGCGTCTCCAGCAGGTATCGCAGGCAGCACAGCTGCCTGAACCCTGCCGGGGTCCAGGCAGCTGTTGGTCGGCTCAGTCGCCGACGGTGATCGCCTCGGCCTCGGCGACGCTGTGCGGCGCCGGATCGTGCTCGTCGATGTGCGCGAGTGCCGCACGACCAGCCAGCAGCACGAGCACCGCGGCCGCGGTGCAGGCCGCGCCGACCCAGAACGGCAGCGCGATGCTGTGCTCGCCGAGCTTGCCCGCGAGATACGGGGCGGCCGCACCACCGGCGAAGCGGACGAAGCTGTAGGCCGCCGAGGCGGTCGAACGTTCGACCGGCGCGGAGATCATCACGGCCTCGGTAATCAGGGTGTTGTTCACGCCGAGGAACAGTCCGGCCAGCACGGTGCCGATGATCAGCCCCGGCTTGTGCTCGGCGAACGCCGCCATCACCGCGAGGTCCGCGGCGAACAACGCGATCGACAGCCCCATCATCGGCAGCGAACCGAACCGCCGCTGCAACCGCGGCGCCAGGAACACCGACGAAAGCGCGAGCAGAATGCCCCAGCCGCAGAAGATGAAGCCGATCGCGTAGGTGCCCATATCCAGCGGGAACGGTGTGTAGGCGAGCAGGGTGAAGAAGCCGAAGTTGTAGAGCAGCGCGGTGAGGCTGACGGTCAGCAGGCCGCGGTGCCGCAGTGCGAGGAACGGGGCGGCGATCGAGGTGTGATGCGTCGGCTTCGGTCCTTCGGGCAGCAGCACAACGATGCTGACCAATGCCACGGCCATCAGTACGGAAACCCCGAAAAATGGTCCACGCCAGCTGATTCCGCCGAGTACGCCGCCCAGCAGTGGACCGGTCGCGATGCCGATGCCGAGCGCGGCCTCATAGAGGATGATCGCGCGGGCGACCCCGCCGCTGGCCGCGCCGACAATGGTGGCAAGCGCGGTGGCGATGAACAAGGCGTTGCCGAGCCCCCAGCCCGCGCGGAATCCGACGATCTGGGTGACGGTGTCGGACAACCCTGCCAGCGCCGCGAACACGATGATGATGGCCAGGCCGGCCACCAGCGTCTTCTTCGCGCCGAACCGGCTGGACACCACGCCAGTGATCAACATGGCCACGCCCGTCACCAGCATGTAACTGGTGAACAACAGCGAAACCTGCGACGGTGAGGCGTGCAGTTGCTCGCCGATCGGTTTCAGGATCGGATCTACCAACCCGATCCCCATGAAGGCGATCACGCTCGCAAACGCAACGGCCCAAACGGCTTTCGGTTGGCGGTTCGTCGCGGTGGTGTCCGCGCCTGCGGCGCGTGCAGGAGCAAAAGTGCTCATCGACTTTCCCTTTATATCGGATTGTGCTGTGGCGTAGCCGTTTTCAGGGCCTCCAGCAGTTCGTTCAAATCGGTGTCCATGCGGGCGAGGCGTTCGGTATCGAAGCCGCCGAGCCGCGTGGTGAGAGCGGCGGCGAACGCCTGCCGCGCCTGGGTGAGCCGGTTGCGTCCGGCCGGGGTGAGTTCGACGACGACGGCCCTGGAGTCCGCCGAGTCCTTGCGCCTGGTCGCGAAGCCATCCGCGACCAGCCTGCCGATCAGCGTCGTTGCTGCCGGCTGGGAACAGCGGTCGATCCTGGCGAACTCACTGACCCGCACGGCCCCGTGTTCATCGAGCACCGCGAGTGCCCGCAACACCGCCCGCGGCAGGTCGTCGCCGCTGATCACCCCGGCCAGCCGAGTGAGCCTGCCCGCGGTTACGAGTAGATCGACGACAATGTCATCCGCTGTGTTCACCTGAGCCTGCGTCACCCAAATATTATTACATAAGCTAACTATCTATGTCCCGTGAACTCGATCACCGATCCGAAAAAAGCCCCGGCATGCGGCGCATACCGGGGCTTTGACCTGGAGTTCTGGACGTATGTGTTGCCAAAAGCTACGGCAGCGACAGGCTCATGACGGTGCGGTGACTGGGCGTCTCGGGGTGCCGAAGAGGTGGGCGTTGCTGTGGGCTCGTTTGAAGAAGAGGTGGGCGTCGTGTTCCCAGGTTATGGCTATGCCGCCGTGTAGTTGGATGGTTTCGGCGGTGATTGTGGTGAGGGCTTCGGTGCAGTGCAGGCGGGCGGTCCAGACGTCTTCGGCGGCGGTGGAGGTGTCTTCGGCTACCGCGAGGGTGGCGGCGGCGGAGGCGGACTTGGCCGATTCGAGGAGGACGTACATGTCGGCCATGCGGTGTTTGAGGGCTTGGAAGCTGCCGATGGGGCGGCCGAATTGGACTCGGGACTTGGTGTATTCGACCGTCATGGTCAGGCAGTGGTCGGCGGCGCCTACCTGTTCGGCGGCGATTGCGGCCCAGGCGATTTCGCGTAGGCGTGTGATGGCCGGTGCGGGGCCGGCGGTGCCGAGGCGGTGGGCTTCGGCGGTGGTGAAGGTGATTTCGGTCAGTTTGCGGGTGGGGTCCATGGTGGGCATGACGCGCCGCGTGACCCCGGTCGTGCTGGGGGCTACTTCGAAGAAACCGGTCTCGGTGACCACGATCAGGGTGTCGGCGATGCTGCCGTCCAGCACGTAAAGGGCGGTGCCGGAGAGGGTTCCGTTTTCCTCGTGGACTCCCGGCTCGTCCCAGCCGTTTTCGCCCGCCCAGCACACCGCGAGCGTGCGCGTGCCCTCGGCGACCTCGGGGAGCAGCCGGGCGCAGGCCGCCGCGTCGTCCGACAGCAGCAGGGCTTGTACGCCGAGGACAGCGGAGCCGAGCATCGGGACGCCGGCGAGGGTGCGGCCGAGTTCGCCGACCACCAGCAGGGATTCGACCAGGCTTGCGCCGACGCCGCCGTATTCCTCGGGGACGGCCAGTGCCGCGACACCGATCTGCTCGCAGAGTCGCTGCCATAGCGCCTGGTCGTAGCCGAGTTCGGTGTCCATCGCCGTACGCACCGCGGCCGATCCGGCGTGCTTGGTGAGCAGCGCGCGCACCGAGGCGGTGAATTCCTGATGTTCGGTGGTCGTCATGCGGTCCCTCGTAGTTGCCGCTCGGCTTCGTCGCGGAGCGACCGGGCGATGCGGGCTCGGTGCAGATCCGGTGTGCCCCAGGCGGAACGGAGCGCGGTGACCTTGGTCAGCCACAGCGACAGGTCGTATTCGGCGGTGTAGCCGATCGCGCCGTGTACCTGCAGGGCGGCTCTGGCCGCCCGGTAAGCCGCGTCGCCGCAGGCGATCACGGCGGCCGAGACATCGCGGGTGCGGGTCGCGTCGCCCATGGTGAGCGCGGCGCGATAGAGCAGCGGCTCGGCTAGATCCAGCCCGATCAGCACGTCGGCGAGCTTCTGTTTGACGGCCTGGAATTCACCGATCGGCTTACCGAACTGCTTGCGCTGCTTGGCATATCCGGTGGTGGAGTCCAGCAATGCGCGTCCGGCGCCGAGCAGCTGTGCCGCGCAGGCCAGCGCGCCGGTGTCGAAGGCGCTGGCAATGGCGTCGTCGACTCCGTCGCCCTCGGCGATTGATTCGTCGGCCGCGACGGTGAACAGGCGGCGCGCCGGATCCACCGACCGCACCAGCCCGGTCCGATGCGCGGTGTGCAGTTGCCCGCCCGCCGCGATCAGCACGACCTCTGCGCTGTCCGCGTCCAGTGCCACACCGTTGTGCAAGGCGATGGTGCCCATCTCGGCACCGTCGGCGAAATCGGGCAGCCAGCGCGCGGCCGCACTCTTGTCCGGAAGCGCTTGCAGCAGTGCGGGTATCGCGGCCGCGGTCTCCACCAGCGGACCGGGCGCGGCGGCGCGACCGAGTTCGACGAACGCGACCACCAGATCGATCGGTTCGGCACCGACACCGCCGTGCTCTTCATCGATGGCCAGGCCGAGCACGCCCGCCCCGGCGAGCTGCCGGATCAGCCCGCGCCCCGGGCGTGGATCACCGGTCGCCCAGCCGCGCACCGCGGCGGGCGTCCGTCCCGCGTCGAGCAGCTTGCGCACGCTGGTGCCGAAGTCGAGTTGTTCGGGACTGAGCGCGAACCTCATCGGCTGCTCCCTCTGTGCTTACCCACCCCGCCGGCTCCGCCAGCTGCCGACCCCCTAGGTAGTCCGAGCAGCCGCTCGGCGATGATGTTGCGCTGAATCTCGTTGGTACCCGCGTAGATCGGGCCGGAGAGCGAGAACAGGTAGCCGTCGGTCCATGGCCCGGATCGCTCGGCGCTCGCGCCGAGTACGTCCAGCGCGGTCTCGTGCATGGCGATATCGAGCTCGGACCAGAACACCTTGGTGATCGAGGATTCCGCGCCGAGCTTGCCGCCCTCGTTCAGCCTGGTCACCGTGCCGAAGGTGTGCAGCCGGTACGCCTCGCTGCCGATCCAGGCGTCCACCACGGCATCTCGCTGCCCGGTGTTGGTCTCGTCGCCGGTGTCGAGCCACAGATCGATCAACCGCTGTGCCGTCGCGCTGAATCGACCCGGGCTGCGCAGCGACAGGCCGCGCTCGTTGCTCGACGTGCTCATCGCCACTCGCCAGCCCTCGCCGGGCTCCCCGATCACATCGCGATCGGGCACGAATACCTCATCGAGGAATATCTCCGCGAAACCGGGCTCGCCATCCAACTGCGGAATAGGCCGCACGGACACACCATCCGCGGACAGCGGGAACATCACATAGGTCAGCCCCTTGTGCCGTTCCGCCTCGGGATCGCTGCGGAAGAGCCCGAAGGCCCAGTCCGCGAAGGCCGCTCGCGAACTCCACGTCTTCTGTCCGCTCAACAGCCAGCCGCCATTGGTACGCCGCGCGGTCGAGCGGATGCCCGCGAGATCGCTACCCGCCTCCGGCTCCGACCACGCCTGGGCCCAGATGTCCTCACCACGCGCCATCCGCGGCATGATCCGTTCGAGCTGCTCGGGCGTGCCATGCTCGAAAAGTGTTGGTGCCAGCAGGAAAATGCCGTTCTGGCTGACCCGCCCCGGCGCACCCGCGGCGTAGTACTCCTGCTCGAACAGCACCCACTCCAACAGCGAGGCATCGCGACCGCCGTACTCCTCGGGCCACGCGACGACGGAGAGCCGAGCGTCGGCGAGGGTGCGCTCCCAGGCGCGATGCGCCTCGAATCCGCCCTTGGTATCCATCGAGGGCAACGGCTGCGCAGGCTTGTTGGCGGCCAGGAACTCTCGGACCTCGATCTGGAATTCCTGTGTGGCCTGGTCGATATCGAGATCCACTTACCTCGCCCCGTTCTCGCCGGTCGAGGAGGCCTTCATCGTTTTGGCGTTCATGCCGCCCAGCGAGTCGGCACCCACCTCGGCATTGTGCGCGTGCGCGAAGTGATGGAGTCCGAACACCGAATCCATCCCGGTGCGCATGCCCATCAGATCCTCGGCCTGGTTCACCGCCTTCTTCGTCAGCGCCAGCCCGAATCGCGGCATGGTGGCGATCTTTTCGGCCAGCGCGAGCGTCTCGGCCGTCAGTTCGGCACGCGGCACCACCCGGTTGACCATGCCCCATTCCTTGGCCTGTGCCGCACTGAACCGGTCACCGGTGAACAGGAACTCCTTCGCGGCACGCGGGCCCATCACCCACGGATGCGCGAAGTACTCGACGCCTGGAATGCCCATTCGCACAACGGGATCGGAGAAGAACGCGTCATCGGAGGCAATGATCAGATCGCACACCCAGGCCAGCATGAGCCCACCCGCGATGCACGCGCCCTGCACCATCGCGATGGTCGGCTTGGGGATCTCCCGCCAGCGCCTGCACATGCCGAGGTAGACCTCGAGCTCACGGGCGAAGCGCTGATCGCCGCCGACCTTGTCGACGTGGTCCCACCACAGCGCGGCCTTGTTCGGGTAGTGAATGTGGTGATCGCGCCCCGGGGTGCCGATGTCGTGCCCGGCGCTGAAGTGTTTGCCGTTGCCCGCCAACACGATGACGCCGACCTCGTCGTCTTCGACGGCGCGCTCGAAGGCGGCGTCGAGAGCGTAGGTCATCACCGAGTTCTGCGCGTTGCGGTAGTCCGGCCGATTCAGCGTGACGATCGCCGTGCGACCGCGCACCTCGTACGTGACGACGTCACCCTCGTCCGGGATCGGTTCCGACATTACGAAATCTCCTCACGTAGTTGACGCTTGAGCACTTTCCCGGCGGCGCTGTAGGGCAGCTGGTCGCGGAATTCGATGAACCGCGGCACCTTGAAATTGGCCAGCACGGTGGTGGCGTGGGCGAGCACCTGATCCTCGGTGAGCTGCGCGCCCCCCTTGCGGACCACGAAAGCCTTGCCCACCTCGCCCATTCGGGTATCCGGCACCCCGATCACGGCGGATTCGGCGACGCCGTCCAGCCGCGCGAGCGCCTGCTCGATCTCGGCCGGGTACACGTTGAACCCGCCGGAGATGTACATGTCCTTGAGCCGGTCGGTGATCTTCAGATATCCGCGCTCATCCACCGTGCCGACATCACCGGTGTGCAGCCAGCCCTCGGAATCGATGGTCTCCGCGGTACTTTCGGGATCGTCGAGGTAGCCGAGCATCACGTTCGGCCCGCGCAACAGCACCTCGCCGTTCGGCGCGAGCCGCAGTTCGAAGTCCGCGATCGGGCGCCCGCAGGTGCCAGCGATGGTCTCGACGTCGTCGTCCGGGCGGCACATGGTGCCGAACCCCGACGCCTCGGACAGCCCGTAACCGGTGATGACGACATCGAAGTCGAGCTCCGAGCGCATCCGCTCGACCAGCACCACCGGCACGGTCGCCGCGCCGGTCACCGCGACCCGCAGGGTGCTGAGGTCGAAGTTGTCGCGGTCGGGGAAGTCGAGGATCGTCTGGTAGATCGTCGGCGGCCCGGGCAGCACCGTGATCTTCTCCTCGCTCACCAGCCGCATCGTGGCGGGTACGTCGAACACCGCCTGCGGGACGATCGCGGCCCCGGTGACCAGACAGGCGAGGATGCCCGCCTTGTAGCCGAAGTTGTGGAAGAACGGGCTCACCACGAGATACCGGTCGGCGCCGTTGAGCGTCGTGCATTCCGCCCAGGCCCGCACCACCGACAGCGCCTGCCGGTGCGCCACCACGGTGCCCTTGCTGCGGCCGGTGGTGCCGGAGGTGAACAGGATGTCGGCGGTGTCCTCGGGACTCACCGCCGCCGCGCGCTCCTCCGCTTCCGCCAGGGTGGCCTTCTCGGCGACGCCCGCGAGCTCGGACCAGTCGAACGCGGTCTCGTCGCTGGTCGTGCTGCCGGGCTCGACCGGGATGACGACCACCGTCTCGATGTCGAGTTCCGGTGCGGTCGCGCGCAATTCGGCGAGCCGGTCGCGGCCGAGGAAGGTGCCCGCGATGAACAACGCCCGCGCGTCGACCCGCACCAGCACATCGGCGGCCTCGTCGGCGACATAGCGGGTGTTCAGCGGCACCAGCGACGCGCCGACATAGTGCGCGGCCAGCGCCGCGACGACCCAGTGATGGGTGTTGGGTGCCCACATGGCCACCCGGTCGCCCGATTGCACGCCGCGCGCGATGAGTGCCCGTGCCACCTCCTGGACGGCCGCCAACAGCTCGGTCCAGTCCAGCCGGACCGCGCCGTCGGCCAGGGCAGCGGCGGCGCCGAAGGTGCGCGCGGCATGCTGCAGCGCCAGCGGTGTCGTAAGTGCAGGGGTTGTCACGGTTGTCCTTACCGTCCGTGTCGGGGCACTTATGCAAGCGCCCTACAAAGCAAGTGCTTGGTAGGTTATCCTACCGGCGTGGGTGCGATCCAGACCTCAGAATCCGACACCGCCGCGCATGGCGGGCGGTTTTCCACGACTCGAGACGCGCAATTCGCCGCCGACGTGCGCGAGTGGCTCGCGGAAAACCTGAACGGCGAATTCCGCGAACTGCGCGGGCTCGGCGGACCGGGCCGCGAGCACGAGGCCTTCGACGAGCGCCTCGCCTGGGACCGGCACCTGGCCGCCGCGGGCTGGACCTGCCTTGGCTGGCCCAAGGAGTACGGCGGCCGCGAGGCGACCGTGCGCCAGCAGGTGATCTTCCACGAGGAGTACGCGAAGGCGAACGCGCCATCGCGGGTCTCGCACGTCGGCGAGGAACTGCTCGGGCCGACCGTGCTCGCCTTCGGCACCCAGGCGCAGAAGGAACGCTTCCTGCCCGGCATCCGCACGGTGACCGAGCTGTGGTGCCAGGGCTATTCCGAGCCGGGCGCAGGCTCGGACCTGGCCGCGATCACCACCGCGGCCCAGCTCGACGGCGACGAATGGTCGATCAATGGCCAGAAGATCTGGACCTCGCTGGCCCACCTCGCCGACTGGTGCTTCGTGATCGCGCGCACCGAGCGCGGCTCGGCCCGTCACAAGGGCCTGTCCTACCTGCTGGTTCCGATGAATCAGCAGGGCGTCGACGTGCGCCCGATCGTCCAGCTGACCGGGACCTCGGAATTCAACGAGGTCTTCTTCGACAACGCGCGCACCGCCGCAGATCTGGTGATCGGCGCGCCGGGCGACGGCTGGCGCATCGCCATGGGCACACTGACCTTCGAGCGCGGCATCTCCACGCTCGGCCAGCAGATCAGGTTCGCCAGGGAACTCGCCGATGTCGAGGCGCTGGCCCGCCGCACCGGTGCCGCCGACGACCCGCTCATCGCCGATCGGATCGACCGGGCCTGGGTCGGGCTGCGCGTGCTGCGCGCCCATGCCATCCGCACCATGGAGGGCGCCGGCGTCGACGACGGCGGACAAGCCTCGGTCGCAAAACTGTTGTGGGCCAACTGGCATCGCGGCCTCGGCGAACTCGCCATGGCCGTGCTCGGCCCGGCGGGCCTGGTGGCCGACGAGAACGACCTGAACGAATGGCAGCGGCTCTACCTGTTCACCCGCGCCGACACGATCTACGGAGGTTCGAACGAAGTGCAGCGCAACATCATCGCCGAGCGGGTGCTCGGCCTGCCGCGGGAGGCCCGCCCATGAGCGATCTTTCTGTTGCGCCACCGCCGATTCCCGGCCACGGCCTGCTCGCCGGGCGTGCCGCGGTCATCACCGCCGCGGCGGGCACCGGCATCGGCTCGGCCACCGCGCGCAGGCTGCTCGCCGAGGGCGCCGATGTGGTCGTCTCCGATTGGCACGAGCGGCGTTTGGCCGAAACCGCGACCGAGCTGGCGGCCGAGTTCCCGGCGCGCAAGGTCGCCTCGATCGCCTGTGACGTGCAGAGCACCGAACAGGTCGACGCGCTGGTTCGCGGCTCGGTCGAGGCGCTCGGCCGGATCGACATCATGGTCAACAATGCGGGGCTCGGCGGCGAGACCCCGGTGGTCGACATGACCGACGAGCAGTGGGATCGCGTCCTTGACATCACCCTCAACGGCACCTTCCGCTGCACCCGCGCCGCGCTCGGTTACTTCCGCGACGCGGGCCACGGCGGCGTGATCGTCAACAACGCCAGCGTGCTCGGCTGGCGGGCGCAGCACGGTCAGGCGCACTACGCCGCGGCCAAGGCGGGGGTGATGGCGCTGACCCGGTGCAGTGCCGTCGAGGCCGCCGAGCTCGGCGTGCGGATCAACGCGGTCGCACCGAGCATCGCCAGGCACGCCTTCCTCGACAAGGTCAGCTCGACCGAACTGCTCGACCGGTTGTCCGAGCGCGAAGCTTTCGGCCGGGCCGCCGAGCCGTGGGAGGTCGCGGCCACCATCGCCATGCTGGCCAGTGACTACACGTCCTATCTGACCGGCGAAGTCGTCTCGGTCAGCAGTCAACGCGCCTGAGACGGTTCAGTTTTCGTAATCCGGCATGATCCAGCGGCCGTGCGCGGGCGCGGGGACCGCCGCGGCGTCCATCGTGAAGGTCACCTCGACGTGGCCGGGTCCCGGATACAACCGGGGCTCGGCACCGTAGTGGTGATAGCCCGGCCCGGTGACCTCCTGACTGACCGAGCCGCTGCGCCCGTTGTCGGTGTTGGTCCAGTTGGCCGTGATGGTCACCCGGCAGTCCCCGGCGCCCCACAGCGTGGCCTGGAAGTTCAACAGGGCACCGCCGTTCGGCAGGCCGCCGTAGCCGACGCTCGGGTCGATCCGGCCGACGCAGAGCCCGGCTCGGGCCACGGTGAAAATCGTGTCCCAGGATTCCCCAGCTGGTGCCGCTGCGGCAGGCGTCGCGGTGGCGAGCACCGGCAGCGCGGCCAGTGCGGCGACCGCGAGCAGTCGTGGTGTGGTGGCAATAGGCATGAATATCCCTTCGTGACGAACTCGATCGGTGGTCCGGATGGGTTATTTCGCGGGAGCCGAGTAGGTATCGCACTGACGGATGGCTCTCCGCGATCTTCGCGCATAACCGGTGCCGCGCACCCGAAATTTCGGCGATCTGTCGTAGCGCGCAACATTTTTCACTATCGATCGAGCCAATCACGTTCGCGTTGCCGGTCGTTGGCTGCGGTAGGTGTCCCACGGCGGACAGCAGACTGGACGGATGGCGGATCACGCCAAAGTGCGATCGCCTTCCAGCATCCCGCGCACATCGAGCAAATGGGCGGCTGATCAGGTAGAAAAGGTCGCGCCAGATGTCCCCGGGGTGTGCCATGCTGGTTTAGATCGGATCCCGCACTCTCCAAAGGGGCGATGGCTATGGGCCTGGATAGCCCAGCTGCCCGCGAACAACTGGAACTCGAATTGGTGCGCGAAGTGGTGCTAGCCAGGCGCAGGCTGGATAGCATGGTGCTCGCCGCGCTAACACTCGGCGCCGAATTGATGGAGCACGCCTCCGAATGTGCGACCGCGATGCGCGCGGCACAGATTCTCGAGCAATATGCCGTCGACGAGCGCGAGGTGACGCGCGACCCGCGCGGCGCGCTACGCGCCGATATGGCGCGAGATCGGGAGCGGGCCAAGCAGATCGGGCTCGGCTCCGATCCGGCGGAATCCGAGCACGAGCAGCGCAGGCATCGGCAGTCCGCGCTGCTGTGCGAGGTGCGCGCCGACCTGCTCGACGTGGTGGCCAAGTGCCGGAAGTTCCGCTTCGACCGGGTGGCCTTCGACGAGGAGATCGCCCAGGGCCTGTGCGCCGCCACCGACAAGTTGGTGATCGGCGCCGACATGGACACCTACCAGGCTTGGCAGCGCGGCATGGTGCTCAAGCTGATCGAGGAGCCGGTGGACTACGGGCCGCCGCGGGTGATGGCGACGGTGGACGCCGGGCCGGGGCGCGGCCAGCTCATCGTCGAGTGGGACAGCTGCGAACGCCGGCTGGCCTTGGTGGCGCGGATGGCGCGAGCGGGCATCGCCCCCGTGGTGATCTGCGATCGGCTGCTAGCCGACCTATCGGTGTCCTCACCGCTGCGCCATTCGGTGCGCTGAACCCGCTCCGACACGACCTATCAACGCGCCGCTGGCGCGATGAATAGCGCGCCACCCTGTACCAAGCAAATGCTTGGTTGTATTATGGCCGATGTGACCGCACCCGAGGCTTCGAAATCCGCACGGCGCAATGAACTGCTCACGCTGGCGGCCGAACTGTTCGCCGAGCGTGGCCTGCGCGCCACCACCGTGCGCGACATCGCCGACGCGGCCGGAATTCTATCCGGGAGTCTCTACCACCACTTCGATTCCAAGGAGTCGATGGTCGACGAGATCCTGCGCGGCTTCCTCGACGACCTGTTCGGGCACTACCGGGAGATCGTCGGCGCCGGGCTCAGCCCGCGAGACACCTTGGAAGCCTTGGTGATCGCGTCCTACCAATCGTTCGACCGCCATCACGCCGCAGTGGCGATCTACCAGGCCGAGGCCAAGCGGCTGCGCACCGCCGAGCGGTTCACCTACATCGCCGACTACAACCGCGAATTCCGCGAGCTCTGGCACCGAGTGCTGACCAACGGCGTGACCGACGGCAGCTTCCGGCCCGAGATCGACGTCGAACTGGCCTACCGATTCCTGCGCGACACCGTGTGGGTCGCGGTGCGCTGGTATCAGCCGGGCGGCCCCATCACCGTCGACAACCTCGCCAAGCAGTACCTGACCATCGTGCTCGACGGCCTCACGCTGTCCAAGGCCGAGCAAACCACGTAGGAGTTCTAGATGTCAGCACCATCCGCACCACGCCGCCCCTACACCCCGCTGCGCGACGCCTACGTGATCGACGCGGTGCGCACCCCGGTCGGCAAGCGCGGCGGCGCGCTGGCCGCCGTGCACCCCGCCGACCTCGGCGCGGCCGCGCTGCGCGGGCTGTTGGACCGCACCACCATCGACCCGGGCAATGTCGACGACGTGATCGTCGGCTGTGTCGACAATGTCGGCCCGCAGGCCGGAAACGTCGGCCGCACCGCATGGTTGGCCGCGGGCTATCCGGAAGAGGTGCCTGGCGTCACCGTCGATCGCCAGTGCGGATCCAGCCAGCAGGCCATCAATTTCGGCGCGCAGGCCATCATGAGCGGCACCGCCGAGGTGATCGTCGCGGGCGGGCTGCAGAACATGAGCGCCATCCCGATCTCGGCCGCCATGTACGCGGGCAAGGAGTACGGGTTCGACTCGCCGTTCGTCGGCTCGCAGGGCTGGGACCACCGCTACGGCACCGCCGAGGTCACCCAGTTCCGTGCCGCTCAGCTGATCGCCGAGAAGTGGAACATCAGCCGAGAAGACATGGAGCGCTGGGCCTTACGCAGCCATGAGCGGGCCCGCGATGCCATCAAAAACGGCCGCTTCGATCGGGAGATCGTGCCGGTCGGCGACTTCTGGATCGATCAGGGACCACGCGAGACCAGCCTGGAGAAGATGGCGTCGTTGCCGCCGCTGGCAGAGGGCAGCCCGCTGACGGCGGCCGTCGCGAGCCAGATCTCCGACGGCGCGAGCGCCACCCTGCTCGCCTCCGAATGGGCCGTCGAGGCATACGGATTGACGCCGAGGGCCCGCATCCACCACGTCAGCGCACGCGGCGCCGACCCGATCTTCATGCTCACCGCGCCGATCCCGGCCACCAAGTGGGCGCTGGAAAAGACCGGCCTCACCATCGATGACATCGACGTCATCGAAATCAACGAAGCCTTCGCCCCGGTCGTGCTGGCCTGGCTGAAGGAAACCGGCGCCGACCCGGAGCGGGTCAACGTCAACGGCGGCGCCATCGCCCTCGGCCACCCCCTCGGCGCAACGGGCGCAAAGCTTTTCGCCTCCCTGCTCAACGAACTCGAGCGCGTCGACGGCCGCTACGGCCTGCTCACCATCTGCGAGGGCGGCGGCACCGCCAACGTCACCATCATCGAGCGGCTCGGCAGCTGAATCGCTGCCGCGAATCTCATTGTCGGAATTGCGTCGGTCGCTGGTCGTTCGGGATCTCGGGATGCTGCTGGTACCAGTCCCGGACGGCCAGGATGGCGCGGATCTCCGGTGGGCCGGAGTAGCGCCCGAGAGTCTTTATCAGCAGAGCGGCTAACCAGCCGACTATGAACAGCTGACCGACCACGAGGATTGCTCCAGCGATTGGGGCGCCGCCGTAAGCGGCCGCACCGAGGCCGAGGCCCGCGCCTTTACCCGCCCGCTGTGCTTTCTTCGCCCCTCCATCGTCCTGCTGACCGGTCAGGAGTAGATGTTCTTCCCGCTTCGTTTGGGCAATTGATCGGAAGCCAGTGTAGAAACTCCAGCAGATCACCAGTATCGCGACTGCGAGTAAGCCGCTTCTGGCTGGACCTCGCGTATCGCGGGCTATGAGGTCGATGACGATGCCGACGCCCCACACCGGGAACACGCATACGAGGACGACGAAGAGTGTGGCCATGGCGCGCCTGATCCAGTAGACGAATCCTCTGCCGTACCAACTGGTTCCGAGGAACGGGATACGTGGGAACTCGAGCCCGGGGTGTCGCATCGACTTGGGGACCATCAGAAAATCTTGTGCCAGACGCTGGTTGCCGCATCCTTGGCACTGGAAGCGAGGTCTCCGATATCGTGTCCTGTGTTGGCGAAGGTGCTGCCGAGTCCCTGCATTGTTCCGTTCCATACGCCGCGGTCGTGGATGTCTTCGCTCCAGTGTTCATGGAATCCTTCGTAGGCGACGTCTCCTACGCCGACCACGACAAAACCGGCGGCCAGTGCCGTGCCCCACGCAGGTGCGGTGAAACCGGCGAATGTCGCGGCTGCGCCGATCCCTACGGCGGTCCCGGCGCCTGCCGCCAAGCCAACCGCGGCAGCCCCATAGTCCTGGGTTCGTGCTTTGGTTGGGCTCTGCCCTTTTTCAATGTCATCTTGTGCCTGAAGTTCGGCGACCAATCCCGACGCTGCCACGTCGACGACAGGGATGTTCTTCATGAACTCGAGTCCCTTCGGCGCTACCTTCGATAACTCCGGAAGCAGCTTGTCGATATCACCAACCTTGACATTCAAGGCCTTCGACGCGGGCAGTTCACCTTTGTTCGCCTCCGCCGCAGCAAGATTGGTGTTGAGGTCCCTCAGGTCTTTGAACGCCTCGATGTGGTTGATTCGAGCGGGGTCGTCAAAAGGCATCATCTTGTTCTGAGCGTGGTAGGCATCATTGGCGGTATTCCAGTCGGCCCGTGCCTTCTCGAGCCCGGTCTGCGCTGATTTGACCTTGTCCGGCAGGTCCTTGGCCCATTGCGAGTTTCGCTCGTTCGGCACCGCGTACAAGCCGCGCAGGTAGTCGGCGATAGTGATGCGCTTGTCCCAGGTGAAGTCGCTGTCCTTGCCAGTAGGTTGGACGGGCTTGATCGCATCGGCGATATCCTTCGCCGCCTGTAACCGATAGCCCTGCGCGATGGTGATCGCGGAGTTGTAAGCATCGGTGTAGTCGACCTGGGCCTGCCGTGCATTCTTCGCGCTGTCCGAGTCCGGGTCACCGGTGATGGCCAGGATGAGCGGCTTGCCGTTGTCATCGATCTGCGCGCCTTGGCCTTTGGCCTCGTAGGCGGCGTTGTAGAGGTCCGCCTCGATCTGCTGCAACCGATCGCCCAGGGTCGCGATGGTCTGGCCGATGCCGCTGGTGACAGTGGCGAGGCCGCCCACCTGAATCGAGGTGCTGGTCCATGCCTTACGGAACGCGTCGGCGGCATTGCCCGAATAACCGGCGTCACCAACGACCTTGTCGACTTGGTTACCCAGCGCTTTTACGATGTCGTCCGTGGATTCCTGGGCGGCCTTCATTATGGTGCCCATGGACTGAAGTCCGCCGAGATCGCCGCCGATCCAACTCATCTGATAATTCCCCCTCGGCCGTTCAGTCCAGGCTCTTGGTCAAATCGTCGTACAGCTTGCGGTTGTCGATATCGTGGCGCTCGTACGAGTCACGCGCGTATGCGAGCTTCTCGGAGTGCGTCTGGATCGTGCGGACCATCTGATGATGAAGAATCTCCAAGAGATCCAAGGCACCCTTCATGGCCTCGTTCAGGGTGGCATCGCCGGATTCGACCGCCGTCCCCGGTAAGAACTTCGGTACCGCGCGTTCGTAAGCGGTGGCCTCGTCATCGAAGGTTTGGGCCATCGTTGTGAGGTCATCGAGGACGACCTGCATCCAGTCACTCATGGTCGGTACTCCTTCAAGGCGCGCAGCCGTTCAGCTGTCCACTGAACGCGACATACCTTTTCCGATGGGTCGAGCACGACCGTGAATGCGGTCGTACCGAGCAGGTTCGACAACTCCGCGGCGGGGGTCATGATCCATGGTTGGTAGCTACCGAGACGTTCGATGAGCCGTTCGACGGTGGAGAACACGACCACAACGGGCTGGCCGGTTACCTGAGCGCTGAGTTCGAAGTAGGCCCCACTACCGTCCGGCCGCGGATGAGCGGGAACCACGACAACCGGTGGTAGCGATACTCCGATCCGGGTCGGCGGCTCCGTCGGCACGGTTAGATCGGGTGGGGACGGGGAATAGCTGAGCGGCTTCTGCACCGCCGACTTCGGCTTACTGATCTGGTCATCGTCGTCCCAGTAATCATCTGGGGCGTCGTCATAGAGCCCGTAGGTGTCTTTTGGCAAGATAGCCCCCTGTCAGCCTTGGTCGAAAGTACTCCGCGGGTTCGTCGAGCGGCAACAGATCGCGCCCGGCCCTGTGTCCCGATACGCAAACAGGGCGCTGGTCGCCCGCGGTCTAGCCGGACAGGCGGGCGGCGAGCTCGGCGGCGAGCCGGGTGAACCGCGGGTCGTCGCCGCGCCAGAGTAGGGCGGTGCTGACGTCGAGGTTCAGGTCTCCGACGGGGAGGAAGCGGAACTCGGCTCGGTCGACGGCGTGCAGGCCCTCGGAATCGAAAGGGGCGATGATGAAGGCGCGGGTTTGGCGCAGCATCATCAGCATGCCGTCGACCGTCTTGAAACGGCCTCGGCCCTCGCTGATGCCCGCGCCGGACAGGGCGGCCCGCGTTCGGTCGCCGAGAGTGAGTTCCCAATGTTTGGGGCCCTGAATGTGGGTGAAACCGCGTAAGTCGGCCACTCGCAACGAGGTTCGCCCGCCGAACAGGGTGGCATCGACCAGGACGCCCATCGAGTCGGTGGCGATGACGACGGACTCGACCCCCGACCCGGAGGACGGGATGTGCGACAGGGCGAGGTCGATGTGGTTGCTGCGCAGGCTTGCCCCGATGTCGGCCGAGCGCAGCTGCTCCAGCGAGAAGGTGTAGTCGGCGGCCAGGTCGGTCATCGCGGTGGTGAGCCGGTGGCTGATGTCGGCGCCGAGCAGTTCCGGGATGGCGAAGCGCACGTCGACCGTCGCGACATCGGGTGTGGTCAGCCGACCGGGCAGCGCGTCGAAGTCGGTGACGATGGACAGGGCCAGTGGCACCAGCCGTTCGCCGGTCGGGGTCAGCCGGACGTGCCTGGTCGATCGTTCGAACAGTGCCGCGCCGAGTTCGGTTTCGAGCGCTTTGATGCGCTGGCTGAGCGGTGGAACCGACATCTGCAACGCCTGGGCCGCCTTGGTGAAATTCAGTTCTCTGGCGACGGTCAGGAAGTAGCGCAGATGGTAGATCTCCATTTGCGACATGGTAACTATCTGACCATGTCGTGATTCGGTTGGCTTGCTCCGACATTTCCGACAATTCGACCAGTGCAATAAAGTCGCAGCTAGACGCCGTTTCCTATTGTTATCAGCATGGACATAATCACACTGTGGAACATAGTAATTCCGTTAGCTGACCTATCGAATTAGCGTGGAAGCCGACCCGCTGAGCAGGCGGCAACACCATGGAGGTGCCTCGTGTTCCAGGCGTTATTGGTGCTCAACCTCGCGCACAACACCGTCGACCGCATCGATCTGACCGACGCGTCCGTCACGACGGTTGTCGGCGACGCGGGCCCGGTTCCCGACGGCATCGCCTACGACCGAGCCGCCGGACGCATCTACTGGACCACCATGGGTGCGCCCGATGTCGATCCCGCCCTTCCCGTCGACGAACACAACGTCGACTTCACGCCGAAGAACGGTTCGGTCGAGTCCGCCGCACTCGACGGCGCCGAGCGCAGACAGGTTCTTCCGGCGGGCGCGTTGACCACCGGCAAGCAACTAGACGCCGATTTCGTTGCCGGACAACTCTATTGGAGTGACCGCGAAGGTCGCCGGGTGAGCCGGTCCCGCCTCGACGGCACCGGACTCACCGATCTGGTGGTCAATCCCGCGACCGGAGACAAGGCCGAGGAATGCGTCGGCGTCGCCATCGATCCGGCCGGGAACGCGCTGTACTGGACCCAGAAAGGCCCGGCCAAGGGCGGTCGTGGGCGCATTTTCCGCGCGAATCTCGTTATGCCGGAAGGACAGACGGCGGCGACCCGCACCGATATCGAGGTGCTGTGGGAACACCGGCCCGAGCCGATCGACCTCTGGCTCGACACCGCGAACCACTACCTCTACTGGACCGATCGTGGCGCGGAGCCCGCAGGTAACACGCTCAATCGCGCGCCGATTCCAGCGCGCGGCGAGTCCGGCGGTGCGCCGGAAATACTGGCCCGCGGCTTCGCCGAGGCCATCGGGCTTGCCGTCGATATCGAGGCAGGCTTCGCCTATGTCACCGATCTCGGCGGCAGCGTTCGCGCGGTCGCCCTGGACGGCTCATCCGACAGCGTCATCGCGAAATTCGAGGGTCAGCCACTGACCGGAATCATAGGTGTTCAATGAGCACTCGACAGTCACGCACCATGGCCGTGGTCGGCGCGGGCGTTATCGGTCTGTCCTGGGCCCGACTGGCCCACCGGCACGGCTGGCGGGTGACGATCACCGATCCGCGTCCCGACCTCGGCGAGCTCGTCGAGTCCGAATTCGGCGAGGACGATCGCATTTCCTGGACGGCAGACCCGGCCGAGGCAGTGCGCGACGCCGATCTGGTCCAGGAAAACGGCCCCGAGCGGCTGCCCGTCAAGCAACAGATATTCACCGACATCCTGCGTACCGCACCCGCCGACGCGGTGCTGGCCACCTCCAGTTCGTCGATCACCGCGTCCCTCATCGCGGCCGACCTGGACAGCGCCGGGCGCATCGTGGTCGGGCATCCCTTCAACCCGCCGGAGCTCATGCCGCTCGTAGAGGTGTTGCCCGGCAAGAAGACCGACGAATCGACGGTCACCCGCGCCGTCGCGCTGTACACCGAGCTCGACCGCGTGCCGGTCGTTATCCGTAAGGAACTCCCCGGATTCGTGGCCAACCGGCTGCAGAAGGTGCTGAGCAGCGAGGCGACCTATCTGGTGCAGTCCGGCGTGGTCAGCGTCGCGGATCTCGACACCATCCTGCAGAACTCCATCGGCCTGCGCTGGGCCACCATCGGCCTCTTCGAAGGCAATGTCCTCGGCGGCGGGCCCGGCGGGGCAGAGCACCTGTTCGCCGGGGTCGGCGCGGAGGTAGGCAAGATCGAGGCGGGCAAGCCGTCGTCGGAACCCGAGGCGATGGCGGAACTCATCGAAAACATCGAGGACACATACGGTTCCGGCGAACAGAACTATCAGCGCCTGGTGGCCAAGCGAGATCGCCGGACGAACGCGGTGCTCGAAGCACTGGCGAAGCTCGACGACCGGCCGGCCGTCTACCCGAGCCCGAGCGTCTGAGAGGACAGCCATGCTCACCCAACGTCTGAAGAACGCGCTGCACAACAAGAATCAGCCGGTCGACCCGCACGCCGAATTGCAGGAGGTGCTCGGCGGCGTCGGTCCTCACCGCCGCGGACTCCGGCGGCGAGATCAGCTTCGTCGGTGCCGAACCGATCGTGCCGAGCACGCTGAGTCTGGCTTCGGCGCCCGGCATCGCGCTGGTCGCCAAGTCGGTCGGTATGGCCAAGCTGTGGCGACTTCGCGGTGGCCCCGGCCAGGACATCAGCATGGACCTGCGCAAGGCGCCGCACCGGCTGGACTGCCCCGGCGCGGCGTGACCGATCAGATACAGATGTCGCAGACACCGGGCCGGTACCCCTTCGGTCTGATGCCACTCGGCTCCGGCCGACCGGAATGGCTCGCCAGGTAGCTACGGCTTGTCGGCGGGCTCGAGCAGCACCGCGGTTCCGTAGGCCGCGACCTCGCTCATGGTGTTGGCGATCTCGTTGCAGTCGAAGCGCATGGCGAGGATGCCGTTGGCGCCGAAAGACATGGCGTGCTGACACATTCGCATGATCGCCTCGTGGCGGGACTGGTAGAGCAGCTGGGTGTATTCGGTGATCTCGCCGCCGCCGAGCGAGCGGAAGCCCGCGGCGAGGTTGGAGCCGATGCCGCGGCTGCGCACGGTCAGGCCCGCTACTTCGCCGAATACCCGGACGACCCGGTGGCCAGGTACGTCGTTCATCGTGGAGACGAGGATCGGGAATTGCGGTGCGGGCTGCGGCTGCTGTTGCTGCTGGTACCCCGGTGGCTGTTGCTGCTGGTATCCGGGCTGCTGCTGCGGATAGTGCGGCTGTTGCGGGGGCATCGGCTGGTTCATGAGCGGGATGCTACGGGCACTGCGAGGTGCGCGGCGACCGCGGTTTGCCCGGCTTGCGCGTGCGGGTGGGTACCGGTAATGCGCACCGCGAAGTGCCCCGCTCCCTGGGCCGGAGCGGGGTATTCGCGGCATGGACTCAGAGGTTCTTCTGCAGCGCTTCGATCCGGGCGACCGCGTCGGCGACGATGCGGTCGATGAGTTCCTGACAGGTCGGCAGATCCTCGATGATGCCGGTGACCTGACCGGCGGCGAGCACCCCGGCCTTGGTGTTGCCCTCGACCAGACCGGCGCGCAACAACATCGGCGTATTGGCGGCCATCACGACCTGAGACCAGGTGAGGTCCTTGGTCTTTCGCATACTCAGTCCGTCACGAACCAGAGTGGACCATTTCATGCCGGTCATGCTCTTGAACTTGGCGGCATTGGCCACCGCGGCGGTCAGCCCCCGGGCGCGGCCCGAATGCTCTAGGCGCTGCACCAATTCGGTGTTCAGCACTCGGTGCGGCATGCCGTCGACCTTGGTGGAGACCACGGTGTCCTGCAGCTGCCTGCGCAGGTACTCCTGCTTGACGGCCTCGGGCACGGTGCTCTCCTGGGTGAGCAGGAAGCGGGTGCCCATCGCGACGCCCGCCGCACCGTAGGCCAGCGCCGCGGCCAGGCCGCGACCGTCGAAGAAGCCACCCGCCGCGACCACCGGGATATCGACCGCGTCCAGCACCGACGGCAGCAGCAGGGTGGTGGCCACCGGGCCGGTGTGCCCGCCGCCTTCGCCGCCCTGCACGATCACCGCGTCGGCGCCCCATGCCGCCACCTTCACCGCGTGCTTGGCCGCGCCGATCGACGGAATGACCACCACGCCCGCGTCTTTCAGCTTGGCAATGAGATCTTGCTTGGGCGCGAGTGCGAACGACGCGACCGCCACCTTTTCCCGGATCAGCAGATCGATGCGCTCGACCGCGTCCGAAGCGTCGGCACGGATGTTCACGCCGAACGGTTTCGTGGTGTGCGCCTTCGTCTTCGCGATCGCCGCTCCGAGTTCCGGATAGGTCATGGTGGCCGAGGCGAGGATGCCGAGACCGCCCGCCTCGGCGGTGGCCGCGACCAGGCTGGGGCCCGCCACCCAGCCCATGCCGGTCTGCACCACGGGGTGCTCGATGCCGACCAGCTCAGTCAGCGGTGTCCGCAACCTGCCGGTCATGCCGGCACCTCGGTCTCGCGAATCTTCTTGGGATCCAGCACGTCCCGAATCAGCCGCAGTTCCTCGACGGTGGGCAGCCGGGATGCTCCGGCGTCGGCCAGTCCGTGGATCTCGAACGAGGTGTTCTCGGCGACCTCGGCGGCGGTGACGCCGGGGTGCAGGCTGCGGGCCCGCATGGTGTGGTCGGGTCCCTCGAAGTCGAAGACGCCCAGGTTGGTGACCACTCGATGCAGATGATGGAACCGGAAGGCGGGGTTGGCCGGGTCGACCTTGTCGTAGCCGACGCCGGAGACGATGTCGACCTTGTCGGTGAACACCCGGTTGGTATGCCGCGAAACCCAGTAGCTGGTCGAGTGATTGATCGTGTTGCCCGGCGCGCCACGGACGCCGAACATCTGCCGGGTCGGCCGCTGCAGCGCGCCGAACGCGGACAGGTTCTGATTGCCGTACCGGTCGATCTGGTTGGCGCCCATCACCACGTGCCGCCGACCGGAGGCGACCACATCGAACACGCGACGGAACGGTATCCAGCCTTCGATCGGTGCCTTGCCGCCGAGCGGGGGAGTGTCGGCGAAAAGCAGCGCCTCGCCGTCGGAGAGCAGCAGATCCGGTTCGGTGGTCAGCTTGGCGAGGCGGGCACCGATGATCGACATCGGCGACATCGGGCTGGCCATGATTTCGCCCGCGCCACTGAAGATATCCGCGCAGGCGACCGCGCACACTTCGGCACGGGTAATGGTTTCGGTGGCAGGCCCGCCCGTAGCCTGACCGTCACCGCCCACTGAATCGCTTCGCGATGCTGTCATTTCGTACCCTCCTGGGCGAACTCGCGTACGGCCGCCTGATACTCGTCCTCGGAGACGGCCAGATACTTGTCGACGAACTGCTGCCACGCCTCGGGTGTCTTCGCCGACTGCACATAGTGCTTCTGGAACTTCTCGTCCCGTCCGTAGCTGTCCCCGGCCAGGGTGAAGTGCGCGCCGTTGGGCGCCTCGACGACGCCGTCGACCATCATCCGATTGAGCAGCAGCGATTGCAGTGGAACGGTTTTCACCAGCTCATCGGTCTCGACGATCCGTTCGACCGACACGTAGCGCCGTTCGGCGGCCAGGCAGTACAGGTCGTCGAAATACGGGTCGACGCCGGTGTAAGCGGCATTGCCGTGCCGGTCACCGATATTCAGATGCACCAGCGCCGCATCGAGTTTCAGCGCGGGCATCGCGATCAAGGTCTCGGTCTGTCCCTCGGCATCGGGGTAAGGCGAAGCGACCGTGCGCAATTCACCGTCCCAGAAGTTCGGCACATCCGAGCCGAGCCCGGCCCTGATCGGCAGGAACGGCAACCGCGCCGCGGCCGCCTCCAGCCCGCACTTGAGCATGCCCTCGTCCATCTCCCGCGCCACCAGCGCGCCCGAGGTCCTGGCGTGCGCGAACCACGGATCGTAGAACGGCGCCGAATCCAGCGACACGAAGCCGTAGTACGCCTTGCGCACCTTGCCCGCCGAACACAACAGCCCCAGATCCGGTCCGCCGTAACCGACCACCGTCAGGTCGGTGATATCCGACCGCAGGATGGCCCGCACCAGCGCCATCGGCTTGCGCCGCGACCCCCAGCCGCCGATCCCGATGGTCATTCCGCTGCGTAACTCGCCGACGACCTCGTCGAGCGACATTCGCTTGTCTCGCATGACTTTCCGCTCCGTGTGTGATTGGCGGCGTTCCCGGTCCCTTCGTGGTTACGCAGGCTGCCGCCTCCGGGCCTGCGCGCACGCCGCCGTTACTGCTCGGACTTACGCGCGGCCAGATCGTCGTCGAACCGCGCGCGGATCTCGTCGGCGACACCGGCGAGATTGAGTTCGAAGGTGAATCCCTGCTCGTACCGGTAACTGCGGTGCACGTCCTGCGGATCGATGCCGTTGAGCGCCCGCTTCGCCGCCCGGATCACCCGGCCGTCCTTGGCCGCGATGTTCTTGGCGACTTCCATTGCCGCGGCGTCGAGTTCGGCGCGCGGCACCACCTGATACACCGAGCCGAAGTGCTGCAACTGCTGCGCGGTGATGGTGCTCGCGGTGTAGAACAGGGCTCGCATCAGGTGCTGCGGCACCAGCCGGGACAGGTGGGTGGCCGCGCCGAGCGCGCCGCGGTCCACCTCGGGCAGGCCGAAAGTGGCGTCGTCCGAGGCGATCACGACGTCGGCGTTGCCGACCAGGCCGATCCCGCCGCCGAGGCAGAAGCCCTGCACCACCGCGATCACCGGCACCGGGCAGTCGTATACCGCCGCGAAGGCCTCGAAGCAGCCATGATTCGCGTCGATCAGGGCCTGATGACCCGGCTTGCTCTGGATCTCCTTGATGTCGACGCCCGCGTTGAAACCGCGATTCTCGGCGCGCAGCACCACGACTCGCGTTTCCTTGTCCCGGCCCGCCTCCCGGACGGCATCGGCGATATCGAACCAACCGTCCGTCGGTATGGCGTTGACCGGCGGATAGTCGACCGTGACCACGGTGATGCCGGTTGATTCGGAGTGACGGTTGATCCCCATCGCCCTATCCCTTCATGGCGGCCACGGCCCGTCGTATCGACCCGGCCCGGCCTGAGCTCAGCATTGGCAAAGCAAGCAGTTGCTTGGTAGGTTAGCACGGTGGCACTCGAAATCGATCTGGCCGACCGCGTCGTTCTGGTGACCGGCGGCGTCCGTGGCGTGGGTGCCGGCGTGAGCAGGGCGTTCCTCGCGGCGGGTGCGACGGTGATCGCCTGCGCACGGCGGCCGGGCGACGCACCGATCGAGGCCGACGGCCGAACCATCGAATTCCTGTCCTGTGATATTCGCGACGCCGACGCGGTGCGCGAGCTGATCGACGCGGTCGTCGAGCGGCACGGCCGGCTCGACCACCTGGTCAACAACGCGGGCGGCGCCCCGTTCGCCCTCGCCGCCACCGCGAGCAAGAACTTCCACGCCAAGATCGTCGAGCTGAATCTGCTTGCCCCGCTGCTGGTTTCCCAGGCGGCGAACGCGGTGATGCAGCAGCAGCCGGACGGCGGCTCGATCGTCAACATCTCCAGCGTCAGCGGCCACCGGCCGTCGCCGGGCACGGCCGCCTACGGCGCCGCCAAGGCAGGGATGGACAGCCTGACCTCGTCGCTCGCCGTCGAATGGGCGCCGAAGGTGCGGGTCAACTCGCTCGTCGTCGGTCCGGTCGTCACCGAGCAGAGCCAACTGCACTACGGCGACCAGGCAGGCATCGACGCGGTGGGGGAGACCATTCCGCTCGGCCGGATGGCCGAGCCGGACGACGTCGGCCGCTGCGCCGTCTTCCTGGCCTCCCCGCTGGCCGGCTACGTCAGCGGGGCCGCCCTGCTGGTGCACGGCGGTGGCGAGCGTCCGGCCTTCCTGGCCGCGTCCACTGCGGCCATCGGCCAGCAGTCCTGAATAAAACGGACACACACGAAGAGGACACCGCTATGGACACCGAGCAGATCTGCGCAGGCCGCACCGTCATCGTCACCGGCGCGGGCCGCGGCATCGGACGCGCGCACGCGCTCGCCTTCGCCGCGGCCGGGGCGCGCGTGGTGGTCAACGACCTCGGCTCGGCGCTCGACGGCGCCGCGACCGGCGAGACCCCCGCCGAACAGGTCGTCGCGGAGATCGAGGCGCTCGGCGGCAGCGCCGTGGCCAACGGCGACGATGTCGCGGATTGGCAAGGCGGCCAACGACTTATCCGGCAGGCCGTGGACACCTTCGGCGGCTTGGATGTGCTGGTCAACAACGCGGGCTTCGTCCGGGACCGGATGCTGGTCAACCTCGGCGAGGACGAGTGGGACGCGGTGATCCGCGTGCACCTCAAGGGCCACTTTGTCACCATGCGGCACGCGATCGAGTACTGGCGCGGTGAGTCCAAAGCGGGCCGCCCGGTCGACGGCCGCATCATCAACACCAGCTCCGGTGCGGGCCTGCAGGGCAGCGTCGGCCAGGGCAACTACGGCGCGGCCAAGGCGGGCATCGCGGGACTGACGCTGACCGCGTCCGCAGAGTTCGGCCGCTACGGCGTCACTGTGAATTCCATCGCACCCGCGGCCCGCACGCGGATGACCGAAACGGTGTTTGCCGACAGTATGGCGCGGCCGGCGGACGGCTTCGACGCGATGGCTCCGGAGAACATTTCGCCGCTGGTCGTCTGGCTCGGCAGCGCGCAATCCGCGGCGGTCACCGGACGCATGTTCGAGGTCGAGGGCGGGAAAGTGGCACTGGCCGAGGGGTGGCGGCACGGTGTCGCGGTCGACCGCGGTGCCAGGTGGTCGCCTGCCGAACTAGGCCCGGTGGTAGCTGACCTGATTGCCAAGGGTATGCCACCCGAACCGGTGTACGGGGCCTGATCGGGCTTCCGACCTTCTTCCTGCGCACCTGACGATAGGGGTTTACTATGGCCCCCATCCGTTAAAAGTCCCGTGTGAGAGTCGCGACCGGGTGAGATCTGCGCTTTGCGAATGAGGGGAAGGTTTGGCGCATGGCCGTTGGTCGCACGTTCCGTGTGGTTGCAGTAGCTGGGACTGTGGCCGGCTTTGCGCTGCTCGGCCCGGTAGCGGCCGAAGCGCGGCCCTCGGAGCGCTGTCCAGCATGCGCCGTAGACCCCGCTCCGCCGCCCTATGACACCGGAGATCCGTGGCACCCACTGTCGGTGCCCGGTCAGCCGTCAGATGTCAGTGCGGTGCCGACCAACCCCGCGATCGGTTCGGGTTCCGCTGCCGGATCGGCGGCTGCCGGTTCCGCCGCGGCCGGTTCCGCGGCGGCCGGTGGTTCTGCCGCGGCGGGCGCCGCTGGTTCCGCCGGGCTGGGCGCGGTACTCGGTACCGGTTCCGCCGGACTCGGCCTGACGCTCGGTTCGGGGTCGGCGGGCCTCGGCATCCTCCTCGGTACCGGTTCGGCCGCGCTCGGTGCCACCGGCTCGGCCGGAGTCGGCGCGCTGGCGACGGGCTCCGCTGCCGTGGGCTCCGCCGGAATCGGTGTCGGCGCAACAGGTTCGGCTGCCGTCGGTTCCGCGGGCGTTGGATCGGCCGGTGTCGGTTCCGCGGGTGTCGGTTCTGCCGGGGTCGGATCTGCGGGCGTCGGATCTGCCGCAACCGGTTCTGCCGCAGTGGGTTCCGCCGCAGTCGGTTCGGCGGCGGTCGGTTCGGCCGCCCCGCTGCTATTGCTGTTGATCCCGATCCCCGCGCCCCCTGCCCCGCCGGCGCTGCCGCCCATCGCGGTGCCGCCGGTGCCCGCTCCCGTCCTGCCGAGCATCCCCGGGCTCCCGGTGCTCGCGCCTGCCCCGGCGGCGGCTCCTGCCGCAGTGCCGCCGCCGCCTCCTCCGCCGGCACCGCCCGCCCCGGTGCTGGCGGCACCCGCCAAGCCGAACCCCGACGTTCGCCCGACAAGCGCGAACGACGGCCTCCCCAAACCCAAACTTCTGTCGGTGATCGGCGGCCTGCTCGCCCTCGGACTGGCCGGAGCCGGTTCCGGCGCAGTGAGTTTCCAGGGTGCCTCGGCCGCGCAGGCCCGAGTCGACGCCGCCCGTGCCATGTTCTTCCCGAGGCCGTGAGGGGTGCTGGCATGAGTGATAGCAAGACTCAGAACAGCTCGCGGTCCTACCGTCGGGTGGCGGCGGCCGTCGATGCCGTGTGCGCCGTGGCCGCGGACTCCGATGCCACCACCCTCGACGAGGTGGTGCTCGCCATCGCGAGCGAGCGGCATCGCGAAATCGAAATCGCCAGTGCGGAATTGGGGCCGGGGGTGTGCGGTCAGCGCAGGCTCTACCCCGATCGCGACGTGATCGTGCTGGCCCAGTCACTGCCGAGCCGGGAACACACCCTCGCACATGAGTTGGGGCACATCGTGTTCAACCACGAGGGCGCACCAGCGCCCGAGGTGACGCTAGAAGCCAGCGACGATCTCATCGCCTACATGCTGAGCCAGCGGGCGCACCAGCAGATCGTCGACGACGGCGCGGACGAGCTCGCCGAGTGGGAGGCCGAGACCTTCGCCGCCATGTTGATGACCCGACTCCGCGTGTTCAACAGCCGTGGCGCAGGCGTCTCGGTCCTTCGATTCGATGAGGCTCTGGGATGACCCTCTGGTTGACGGCTCTGCTGGTCTGGATGGCGGCCGGCGCGCGCGTGGGGCGCGTGCTGGTCAAGCCCGCCACGACGGCCCGGGTGGCCATCGTGGTCGCGGTCGCCGCCGTCGCGCTGGCCGCCACCGTCGCGGTCCCCGAGATCGCGGTGGCCATCGACAACCTGCGCCCGCACGGCGTGCACGCGGGCTGGCTGTCCGACGGGGTAGTGGTCTCGGCCTGGATCGCCTTCGTGACGGCCACCTCGGTGGTCGCCTCGGCCGCCTGGCCGGTCGTCTCCCGGCAGAACCTGCGTCAGGTCGCCATGGTGATCTACAGCATCGGTCTGGTGGCGGTGGCCGCGGCCATCGCGTGGTCGTTCACCTTCGGCTGGGAGGTCGTCGCGTTCGGCGCGGTGTTCATCGTCATCACCGGTCTGCGCAACCTCGACTGGACCACACTCGGTCGCGGTATCGCGATCTACACCACCGGATCCGCGGTCGTCGCGGTGCTCGCGGTGCTGGAGATCCGGCGCGCGTTCACCGACGCGGCGCCCGTGCCGCCGGGGCAGCCGAACTGGGCATGGCAGGCGTGGGAGATCGCGAGCCTGCTCGTCGCGTTCGGCGCGGTCTGGATCGTGGTGGAGCTGTGGCTGCGAGCGCGGCTGCTGCTGCGCCAGATTCGGCTGCTGCACCGCGTCATGATCGGTCGCTTCCCCGAGGTGGTCGCGCACGACCAGACCGGAACGTCGACTCAGTTGCGGGCATCCGATCAAGTGGCGCAGATCATGGACGCTCTTTATCTGCAGTCGGGCGGCGGTGTGGTGCTCGCCATGGTGGCACCGCCACCGCGGTCGGTGAGCGATCGTGCGGACACGGTGGCGCAGTGGGCGAGAAACCCGTTGGGCGATGTGGCGGTCGACGCACGATGGATTGCTCCGCCGGAGGGGATTAGTCCGCGCGGCTGGGTCCAGGCGATCGCCAAGGCGTATGACGCGACATCGCTGGAGCACGTCCGAAATTGAGCGCGAAGGGGTCTGGCGCGTATTCAGGGCCCTGCTGAGTGCCACTAGATCTGTAGTCCGGGACAGTGGTGCCGGATTCGGCTGAGTCGAAATCAGTTGTCCGGGGAAAACTTGCGTGCGAGCTAGTTCCAAGTTTGTCGAATGTTCGTGCATCCGGCGGTGATCGGGACAACGTCAGAGGCCTTGACAGTGCCCGCCCCTATTTTTCCGGGCATGCCCTGTCCTGCGCTCCACATTGGACACACACATAACACAGCACAGTGCGACCCGGAGGGCCGCACTGTGCTTGTCGTGCAAGCGAACCTATTCGGTGCCATCCGGAGGAATTTCGGGCAAGCCTTCACTTGCTCGCAACTTCTCCGCCATGGACGTGAGTAGGTTCTGAGATTCTTCGGACAGGTCGAACGCTCTACTCGACAGCCGTCGCAGTCCATAGCCCTGCAGCTGGGACAGCAACTCCAGATCATGATCGATCTTGGCGGCATAGATGTCGTTGAAGAAGTAGTCCGGCTTGACCTTGAAGAACTTCGCCAGGGCGGCGACCGTCTCATCGGACGGGTTCGTCCGTTGTCCCGACCGCAACTGCGACAGGTACGGTTTCGAGATCGGATGTCCGGAGGCAGTCAGCGCAGCCGCAACCTCCGCGTTGGTGTGCGGCTTACGCCCCGGGGGATGCACGGTTTCGAACAGCTTGTTCAGCCGCGCCGCGAAATCAGCCATTGTGAGCCGCCCAATTCCCTTCGCTGTACTAACAGTCGTTATCTCGGATACGTATCATTGATATTAGCGGCTCAGTAACTGAAAACCTACGCCTGATTCCGGATTTCCTTGAAGCTTCTAGGTGCCGGTCCGGCGAAGGTACTGGGACCGTCGCGTTTGCGGGTCACCCCAACGGCTCTCGAGAAGCCGAGGTACGGACCGGTTCTGGCCCGTCGCGGAGGTCTTCCCCGATACGGTCCTGATAGCGGAAAGATAGCTGACGTCTCATCTAGTTGCAAGTCGAGGCGGTGATGTGGCGTACGACACGTTTCCAGGCCTGGGGGATGAACGTTCAACAATCCCGTTTCCGGGGGTCGAAGGCCCTAAATCCGTTCGATGATGGTCCCTGTCGCCAATGCGCCACCGGCACACATCAGCACCATGGCGGTGCTGCGGCCGGTTCGCTCCAGCTCGTGCAAAGCCGTTGTGATGAGCCGGGATCCGGTCGAGCCGACCGGATGGCCGATCGCGATCGCGCCGCCGTTGACGTTCACCCGGTCCATGTCCGGCTGGTGCACCGAGGCCCACGACAACGCCACCGAGGCGAACGCCTCATTGATTTCGAAGAGATCGATGTCGGAGATGGTCATACCCGATCGCTCCAAGAGGCGCGAGCAGGCCTGCACCGGACCGTCCAGATGGAACTCCGGCTCCGAACCGACCAGCGCCTGGCTGACGATCCGCGCGCGCGGCCGCAATCCGGCTCGCTGCGCGGCCTTTTCGTCCATCAGCAGCACCGCGGCCGCGCCGTCGGAGATCTGCGACGAGCTGCCCGCTGTGTGGATGCCGCCCTCCAGCACCGGCTTCAGCTTCGCCAGTCCCTCGGCTGTCGTCTCGCGCAGGCCTTGGTCGCGTGCCACGTCCAGCTTCTCGCCGGTCAGGTTTCCCGCCTTGTCGACCGCGGGCGCGGTGACGGTGAGCACCTCGCGGTCGAAGCGGCCCTCGGCCCACGCCTGTCCGGCCAGCCGCTGCGAGCGCGCGCCGAACTCGTCGACGTCGGCGCGAGTGATGCCGCGCCGCTTGGCAATCCGCTCGGCCGCCTCGAACTGATTCGGCAGGTCGATGTTCCAGGACGCGGGCCTGCGCGGCCCGGCGTGCTCGCCGACATTGGCGCCCAACGGAACTCGGCTCATCGCCTCGACGCCGCAGGCGACGCCGATGTCGATCGCGCCGGTCGCGATGAGTCCGGCGATGAGGTGATTGGCCTGCTGCGCCGAGCCGCACTGCGCGTCGATGGTGGTCGCGCCGACCTGCCAGGGCAGTCCGGCATGCAGCCAGGCCACCCGGGTCACGTTGTTGGACTGCTCGCCGGCCTGGGTGACGCAGCCGCCGATGACCTGTTCGACCAGTGCCGGATCCAGGTGCGCGCGCTCGAGCAGTCCGTGCTGGGCGAGGCCGAGCAGTTCGGCGGCGTGCAGGCCGGACAGCCAGCCGCCGCGCTTGCCGATGGGGGTTCGAGCGGCCTCGACGATGACGGGTGTGCCCATGTCCAACCTTTCGTTTGAGACTGAAACTGAAACGAGTTCACGTAGTTGCTGGGCGGTTCTGTCCGGTTTCTTTCCTGATCCGGCCGCCTATGCTTCAATGATTATAGAACGTGTTTCAGTTTGTCGAAGGAGACATCTGGTGGTAGACCCTCGGAATGTCCGGCCGAATCTGCCGGACGGATTCGACGTCACAGACCCCGACATCTACGCGGAGCGGATTCCGGTCGAGGAATTCGCGGAGCTGCGCCGCACCGCCCCGGTCTGGTGGAATCCGCAGCCGGTCGAGGTCAGTGGCTTCCATGACGAGGGCTTCTGGGTGGTGAGCAAGCACGCCGAGGTCAAAGAGGTATCCAGGCGCGGCGAGGTGTTCTCCACCTTCGAGAACACCGCCATCCCGCGGTTCAACGACGACATCACCCGCGAGCAGATCGAACTGCAGCGGTTCGTCTTGATCAACAAGGACGCTCCCGAGCACACCAAGCTCCGCAAGATCATCTCCCGTGGCTTCACGCCGCGCGCGATAAACGGTCTGCGGGCGGAACTTTCGGCGCGGGCGGAGACGATCGTCAAGTCGGCGGCCGCGTCCGGAACCGGTGACTTCGTCGCACAGATCGCGTGTGAACTGCCGCTGCAGGCGATCGCCGAGCTGATCGGCGTCCCGCAGGAAGACCGGATGAAGGTCTTCACCTGGTCGAACGATATGACCGGCTACGACGACCCGGACAATGACGCCGACCCGGTCATGGCGTCGGCCGAAATCCTCGGCTACGCATACCAAATGGCGGCGGCGCGGAAGGAATGCCCGGCCAACGATCTCGTCACCACGCTGATCGAGGCGGATGTCGACGGCGACAAGCTCAGCGAGGAAGAGTTCGGGTTCTTCGTGATCATGCTTGCCGTCGCGGGGAACGAGACGACGCGCAACGCCATCACACACGGCATGAACGCGTTCATGGAGAACCCGGATCAGTGGGAGCTGTTCAAGCAGCATCGCCCGGCTACCGCCGCCGACGAAATCATCCGGTGGGCCACCCCGGTGACCTCGTTCCAGCGGACCGCGCTGGAGGACACCGAGCTCGGCGGCGTGCAGATCAAGAAGGGGCAGCGGCTGGTCATGCTTTACCGGTCGGCCAACTTCGACGAGGACGTTTTCGAGCACCCGGAGAAGTTCGACATCATGCGAAAGGACAACCCGCACTTGTCCTTCGGCGGAACCGGCGCGCACTTCTGCGTCGGCGCGAATCTGGCCCGGCTGGAGGTCGACCTGATCTTCAACGCCATCGCCGATCACCTGCCGGATATCACCAAGGTCGGTAACCCGAAGCGGCTACGTTCGGGCTGGCTGAACGGGATCAAGGAGTTCCCGGTCGACTACAAGACCTGTCCCGTCGCGCACTGACGCCGGCGGGTACCGACGAAAAAAGGGCCCTCGCACCGGTAGTCCCCACTCCGGTTCGAGGGCCCTTCGCCTGTTGGTTCTCGGCTCAGCCGATCTTCTTCGCGGTGGCCATCGCGCGGTCGACTTCCCAAAATGCCCGCAGCGCGGCGATTTTGCCGGTGTCATCGACCCGGTAGGTGAAGACACCATCGGCGTCGATCTGATGGCCGCCGAGCGTGCTGCGGATGGTGCCGGTGAACGCGATCTCGTTCCCGCAGGCGAACGAGTCGCCGAACAGGAACTCGATCAACTCGGTCTGCGCGATCGCCTTGTCCCAGAACGCCGCGATCGCCTCTTTGCCCCGGTGGCCCTTGCCCTCAGGGTCGAAACTCGAAGGGCCGATGGGGTCTTCGACGATGCCGTCCTCGGCGAACAGCGCGACCCACGCCGCCTTGTCCCTGGCTCGCACCGCGGCCTGTGAGGCGAGCCCGGCAGTCCGAGCCGGATGGTCCGTTGTGGTTGTTATGCCGATACCTCCGCGACAATCGGATCCTCGATGTTCGCGGCGGCGAAGCGCCGCAGTGAGTCCTGTTTGGCGGCGAGGTCGCCGTCGAAGCCGATGCCGTCGAAGAGCCAGGGCACCACGATCGCGTCGGTCACGCCCGCCTTCGCCAGATCCTGATAGCCCGGCCGGCCGAACCGGTCGACGCACACCGCCTGGATCTCGAACGACTCATCGCCGCGGCCGAATTCGGCACGTAACGCGTCTAGCTTGCCGATGGTGCCGCACAGCTCCTCGTAGGTCATCATCGCCGAGGTCCAGCCGTCACCGACCCTGGCGGCGCGGCGCAGCGCCGCCTCGGTGTGCCCGCCGATATAGAACGGCACCGGCTCGGTCGGCGCGGGGCTGACCTGCAGCTCATCGAAATCGAAGAACTCGCCGTGGAATTCGACCATGCCGCCGCCGAGGACCAGCTTGATGACCTCGATCATCTCGTCGACCCTGGCACCGCGGCGCGCGTACGGCACCCCGCACCACTCGAATTCCTCCGGTGCCCAGCCGATCCCGACGCCGAAGCCGAAGCGGTTGCCGGAAAGATTGGCCACCGAACCGACCTGGCGGGCGAGCAGCAGCGGATTGCGCGAACCCAGCTTCAGTACGTTGGTGTAGAACCGGATTCGGCTGGTCACTACCGCCATGGCGGTCGCCCCGATGAGCGGGTCGACCCATGGCGTCTCCGGCCCCCAGAACCTGCTGCCGTCGGCGGTGTAGGGGTACTTCGCGGCCGCGGACTTCATATAGAACAGCGAGTCCGGCAGTGCGATCGACGAGAACCCGCACTCCTCAGCGGTTTTCGCCAGCTCTGGCAGCTGGTCCAGCGGGCTCAGCGCGATACCGAGGGTGAACTGCAGCGCGCTCATGGCTTGTCCGACCCGACAACCCACATCGAGAAGTACTGGGACCCACCGCCATAGGCGTGACCGAAGGCCTTGCGCGCGCCCTCGACCTGGCAGGCACCGGCGCGCCCCATGACCTGCTTGGCCGCCTCGGCGAACCGGATGAGCCCGGACGCGCCGATCGGGTTGGAGGAGAGCACGCCGCCGGACGGGTTGACCGGCAGAATGCCGCCGATCTCGGTTTCGCCCTTGTCGGTGAGTTTCCAGCCGTCACCCTGCGGCACGAAGCCCAGGTTTTCCAGCCACATCGGCTCGAACCAGGAGAACGGCACGTAGATCTCGGCAACGTCGATCTCGTTGAGCGGATCGGTGATGCCCGCGGCCTTCCACAGCGCGGCGGCCGCGTCCTGCCCGGCCTGCGGGTTGACCTGATCGCGGCCGGCGAAGGTGGTCGGTTCGGTGCGCATCGCGGTGCCGTGCACCCAGGCGACCTGCTTGCCGGTGGCTTCGACCGCGGTCGCCGCCTCTTCGTTGCCGATCACCACGGCGCACGCGCCGTCGGAGGACGGGCAGGTCTCGTCGAAACGAATGGGGTCCCACAGCATTTGCGAGGCCAGCACCGATTCCAGGGTGATGTCAGGCTGTTTCAGGTGTGCGAGCGGGTTCTTGGCGCCGTTGCGGCGATCCTTGACCGCGACCATCGCGCCGATATGGCTCGGCGCGTTCGATCGACGGATGTAGGAGCGCACATGCGGCGCGAAGTAGCCGCCCGCGCCCGCGCCGACCGGCATGGTGAAGGGCACCGGAATCGACAACGCCCACATGGCGTTCGACTCCGACTGCTTCTCCCAGGCGACGGCGAGCACCCGCTTGTGTACCCCGGCCTGCACCAGATTGGCGGCGACCACGCCGGTGGAGCCGCCGACCGAGCCGGCGGTGTGCACCCGCAGCAGCGGTTTTCCGGTGGCGCCCAACGCATCCGCCATATAAAGCTCGGGCATCATGACGCCCTCGAACAGATCCGGCGCCTTGCCGACGACCACCGCGTCGATGTCGGCGATGGTGAGACCGGCGTCGACGAGCGCGCGATCGATGGCCTCGCGGCACATGCCCGCCATCGATACATCGGTTCTTTTCGTCACGTGATGGGTTTGTCCGGTGCCGAGCACCGCGGCCGGGACGCTCATCGGCTCGCCTCCGAATCAAGAACTGTCACAAGGTTTTGTTGCAGCGCGGGCCCGCTGGTGGCATGGGCGAGTGCACGATTCGCCGTTCCCGCCATGATGGCCTTGGCCGCGAAGCCGATTCGCTCCAGCCCGGCGGCGAACATCGGATTCGCGGCGAGCGCACCACCCGACGGATTCACCTTCGTGCCGTTCTTCAGGCCGATCGCCTCGGCGAGGATCAACTGCTGATGACTGAACGGCGCGTGCAGTTCGGCGATGTCGAAGGTGGTGTCGCCACCGGTAACCGCCTGCGCCGCAGCCGAAGTAGACGGCGAGACGGTGAGGTCGCGCGCGCCGAGCACCGGGGTGTCCACCCGGTGCGCTATGCCGGTGATCCAGGCCGGTCGCTCGCAGAGTTCGCGCGCCCGGTCGCCGACCGCGAGGACGATGGCGGCCGCGCCGTCAGTGATCGGCGCGACGTCGTGGGCGCGCAGCGGGTCGGCGACATAAGGTGCGTTGAGCAGACTTTCGACGTCGCCGTCGCCCGCGGCCACCGCCGCCATATCGCGTTCGGTCCAGCGGCCCGCGTCGAGCCCGGCTCTGGCCTGCAGGCCCGCGATAGACCACGCATCCGGCCACAGCGGGGCCACCAGATACGGATCGAGCTGCATAGTGAGCACCTGGCGCAGCGTGCCCGCCGACGACTTGCCGAAGCCGTACACCAGTGCGGTCTTCGCCTGTCCCGAGCGGAGTTTCACCCACGCCTCGTACAGCGCCCAGGCGGCGTCCATCTCCACGTGCGACTCGTTGATCGGCGGCACCGCACCGATCGCGTCGATCGCCGAGATGAACGAAAAAGCCCGTCCGGCAAGGTAATCCGACGAGCCGGAGCACCAGAAGTCGATGTCGGACTTGTTGATGCCGAGCTGGCTGTAGAGCTGCTGGAAGCAGGGCACCAGCATCTCCACACCATTGGTGGTGCCGAAGGTTTCCGGCACGTGCGGTGCGTGGGCGAATCCCACGACCGCGATCTCCGGGGGGCGGTAGCCGTCGGAGCGTGCGGAGGCGGCGGGGTGGGTAGACAGGTCGTTGTCAGTCAACGTGCGCCTCTCAGAGGTGGTGCTTGTAGGTGTCGTACTCGGCATCGGGCTCGCCGGTGGGGCGGAAGTGGTCCACGTTCTCCAACCCGAAGCCCCACTCCTCGCGCGGCTTCCACACGGCTTCCACCTGCATGCCCATGCGCACTTCGCTTGCCTCGCAACCGAGTACGAGGTGCAGCACCGGGATATCCGCGCCGTCCAGCAGCACATAGGCCGCGACATACGGCGGCTTGATCCGCTGACCGAGGAACGGCACGTTGACGATGCAGAACGTGGTGACCGTGCCGTGGTCGGGCAGCTCGACGACCTCGTCGGTGGGCCTGCCGTCGGTCGGGTTGGCGCCGCGCGGCGGGAAGTACACCTTGCCCGCGGCGTCGGTGCGGCCGCCGAGCAGCTTGCCTTCGGCCAATCCGCGCAGGTAGACGGTCTCCTGCGGGGAAGCGGTGTGGTTGTAGCTGAGGTCGACCGGCGTGGTGATCACGGTGATCGGGTCGCCATCGGCGGCGACCTCGGTCGGCGCGCCGGACTTTTCGCCGGGCACGAAACAGGCGATGTCGTGAATGCTGCCGGTGGTCTCGGCGGCCCATCGGACGGTCACCCGCTGGCCGGTCTGGATGTCGTCGGGCGTGGCGACGTCGACGGCGTGCAGCAGCGCGGTGTCGGCGCCGTCCAGCCGGATCAGCGCCCACGCGAACGGCCGGTCGAACGGCTGGCCGGGCAGCGGTTCGCGCACCCAGGTCCACGATTCGACGGTGCCGGTATCGGCGATGTCGACGAATTCGGTGAGCGGTTCGGCGGTCACCGGATCGTATTCCGGCGGCGGCACCAGCACTCGCCCGTCGGACCCGCGCACGCCGACGACCTTGCGGGCGCGCAGGTTGGTCAGGAAGTTGCCGATCGTCGGTCCGACGGATCGGGTGTAGTCGAATCGCACCCTAAGGGGCGCGCTCAGCACGTCAGGTGCGGCGTGCCCACCCGCCGCCCGGCCGCCACCCCTCATGGAGTCGCTGCGCGACGAAGTGTTCAATTTCGCCCCTCTCTCATCCGCGATTACGCCGGATGCAGTATTCCCCTGAGTCACAATGTCGAGTAGAACAGGTTCTTATTCTGCTGGCAAGCAGTTGTCTCGGAAAGGGTGTTCCATGAAGTTCGGACTGCAACTCGGGTACTGGATGGCGCAGCCGCCGCGGCATGCGGGGGAGTTGGTGGTCGCGGCCGAGGACGCCGGGTTCGATGCGGTATTCGCCGCGGAATCGTGGGGATCGGACGCGTTCGGCCCGCTGACCTGGTGGGGGTCGTCGACGGAGCGGGTACGGCTCGGTACCTCGGTGGTGCAGATGTCGGCCCGTACGCCCGCCGCGACCGCGATGCACGCGCTCACGCTGGATCATCTCAGCGGCGGCCGGGCCATCCTCGGGCTCGGGGTGTCCGGGCCGCAGGTGGTGGAGGGCTGGTACGGGCAGCCGTTCGCCAAGCCGCTGCAGCGCACCCGCGAGTACGTCGGGATCATCCGGCGCATCCTGGAGCGGCAGGCGCCGGTCACCAATGACGGGCCGAATTACCCGCTGCCCTACACGGGTCCGGGGTCGACCGGACTCGGCAAGCCGCTCAAGCCGATCGTGCATCCGCTACGTGCGGATTTGCCGATCTGGCTCGGCGCGGAAGGCCCGAAGAATGTGGCGCTGACCGCGGAGATCGCCGACGGGTGGCTGGCGATCTACTACGCGCCGCGGCTGGCGAACATGTACAACGACTGGCTGGACGAGGGTTTCGCCAGGGCCGGCGCGCGCCGCTCGCGCGAGGACTTCGAGATCGCCGCGAGCTGCCAGGTGGTGATCACCGACGACGCGGCGAGCGAGCTGGAAAAGATGCGCTGGATCATGTCGCTCTACATCGGCGGCATGGGTGCGCCGGAGCAGAATTTCCACGCGCAGGTCTATCGGCGGATGGGCTACGAACGTGAGGTCGACGAGATCGGCAGGCTGTTCATGGCGGGCAAGAAGGCCGAGGCGGCGGCCGTGGTGCCGGACGAAATGATTCTGGATACCGCGATCATCGGCGACGAGGAGCATGTTCGTAAGCAACTCGGGGTCTGGTCGGCGGCCGGGGTCACCATGATGTTGGTGTCGGCTCCGGATGTCGAACATTTACGTCGGCTCGCACCCCTTGTCGATATGTAGAACACGTTCTAGATTCAAAGAGTGACGTCGACGCAGGAGTCAGTAAAAATTCTCGGTCTCTGGAACATCGCCGAAGCCGAACCCGATCGGATCGCCATGGTCGATCCGGCGGGCCGGGAGGTGACGTATCGCGAATTGGCCACGCTCGCCGATCGATACGCCACCGGCCTGCGCGGGCTCGGCCTGGAAACCGGCGATGTGCTGGTGAGCATGGTGCACAACTGCGTCGAGGCGATCGCCGCCTACTTCGCGGCGTACCAGGCCGGGCTGTACATCGTCGCGGTGAACTGGCACCTCACCGGCCCCGAGGTCGCCTACATCCTGCAGGACAGCGAAGCCAAGGCCTTCCTGGTCAGCGATCGTTTCGCCGCCACCGGTAAGGCCGCCGCCGACGAGGCGAAATTGCCTGCCGCGGCACGCTTCTCGGTAGGTGAGATCGAGGGCTTCAAGTCGGTGGCCTGGCTGGGCGCCGCGGATACCGGGCGACCGGCCGACCGCAGCACCGGCGCGCCGATGCTCTACACCTCCGGAACCACCGGGCGGCCCAAGGGCGTTCGCCGCCCGCTCACCGGCGCCGACCCGGATGTTGTTCCGCCGCATACGATGGCGTTCTTCGGCTTGTTCGACCTGGCACCCTACGACAACCACGTGCACATCTGTGGCTCACCGCTCTATCACACCGCGGTGCTGAACTATGCGACCATCTCGATTCAGTTGGCGCACAAGCTCATTCTGATGGATCGCTGGGATGCCGAGGACATGCTGCGGCTGATCGACAAGTACCGCGTGACGCACAGCCACATGGTGCCGACCCAGTTCCACCGCCTGCTCGCGCTGCCGGAAGAGGTGCGGGCCAAGTACGACGTGTCCTCCCTGCGCAGCATGATCCACGGCGCCGCGCCGTGCCCGCAGGAGACCAAGCGGAAGATGCTCGACTGGTGGGGCCCGACGGTCACCGAGTATTACGCGGCCACCGAGGGCGGTGGCACGGTGATCAACGGGACCGAGTGGCTGCAAAAGCCCGGCTCGGTCGGCAAGGCGTGGCCGTGGTCGGTGATCAAGGTGCTCAGCGAAGAAGACGGCACCGAGGTGCCTGCCGGTGAGCCAGGCCTGGTCTACATGCGGATGGGCGCTTCGAGTTTCGAATACCACCACGACAAGGCCAAGACCGAGGACTCCCGCGTCGGTGACCTTTTCACCGTCGGCGACATCGGCCACCTCGACGAGGACGGCTACCTGTACCTGCACGACCGCCGCTCCGACCTGATCCTGTCCGGCGGCGTGAACATCTACCCGGCCGAGATCGAAAACGTGCTGGTTACCCACCCGAAGGTCGCCGACGTAGCGGTCTTCGGAATCCCGCACCCGGATTGGGGCGCCGAGGTCAAGGCCGTAGTCCAACCCGCCGAGGGCATCGAAGGCACCCCCGACCTCACCGCCGAACTACTCGCCTTCGCCGCAACCCAATTGGCGAAATACAAAATGCCAAAGTCCGTCGACTACCTCCCCGAACTCCCCCGAGACCCCAACGGCAAGCTCTACAAACGCAAACTCCGCGAACGCTACGTCCCCGCGTCCTAACCCCCGTCGAGGTGAGTCAAATGGTCGCCAAAAGATCTTGTAAAGCAACCTTTTGACTCACCTCGGTGATCGAGAACGACCATTTGACTCACCTCTATTACGGAAGATCCCGCAACGGGACCATAGCCAGTCCTCACGCTAGGACCCACGCGTTGCCCATGGCCCTGCCAAGCACTCCCAAACCGGTATCGCCACAAATCCGCACCCTCACTCGGGATCCGCACTCGGAATAGCGCCCTAGAGGCGGGCGGATCCCGAGTTTGGGTGCGGATTCTGCTGCATGCGTGGGGAGTTGGGGCCGCGCACCGGTTGTGTGACCTGCACACCATGTGTACTGGGGGTGCAGGTCACACAAAGGGTGAGCGGTTGAGCGTGGGCAGTTGATTGGGTGGGGTTGCTGCCCGAGATCCGTTGCGGATCCTACGAAAGACTGCTTCCGTCCACCTTCCCGCGGACAGGCCAGTGCTCTCGTCCACCATCCGGCCGACAGGCCGGTTCTTCCCCCACCTCCCCGCGGACAGGGCGGGAACAGCCTCAGACCGATTCGCGCAGCTCCGGAGCCAAACCAAACAGCGGGAACAACTTCTCCGTATCGAGGAAGAAGCACATTCCCGAAATGGCGTTGCCGTCCAGTTCGAGCACGATGATCGACCAGGGGATCCAGACGCCGGGCTCGTCGCCGGGCTTGTACTGGCCGAAGGCGGGTTCGCCGTTGGCGCCTGGCAGGCGGATCATGCGGGAGTCGCGGCAGGCGTTGCCGTGGCCGAGCATGAACGCGGCCACGTTTGCCGGACCGGAGACCCAGAATTCGAGCGGCGGCATGGACAGGGAGACGTCGGTTTTGAGGAGGGTGGTGAGGGTGTCCATGTCGTAGGCCTCGAACGCCTCGACGAAGTTGTCGATCAGCTTGCGCTGATCCTCGTTCGATTCGTCGTAGGTGTCGGTGGCGGCGGGCTGCACCTTGGACATGGTGGCTCTGGCGCGTTGCAGCGCGCTGTTGACCGACGCGGGGGACATGGTGAGTGCCTCGGCGGTCTCGTTGGCGGAGAAACGCAGCACCTCCCGCATGATCAGGATCGCGCGCTGGGTGGCGGGCAGGTGCTGACAGGCCGCGACGAAGGCCAGCCGCAAGGTGTCTTTGGCCGAGGCGTGGTCGGCGGGGTCGGCGCCGAAGGCCAGGGCGTTCGGGATCGGCTCGATCCAGACGTAGTCCGGCTGCGGCGCGGGTAGTGGGGAATCCGGTCGCGACGGTCCGGACAGGTCCATCGGCCTGGCCCGCCGCTGCGGTCCGTCGAGCATGTCGAGGCAGACGTTGGTGGTGATTCGATACAGCCAGGAGCGCAGGCTCGCGCGGCCCTCGAAGGAGTCGTAGGACTTCCACGCGCGGGTGAAGGTCTCCTGGACGGCATCCTCGGCCTCGAAGGACGAGCCGAGCATGCGATAAGCGTAAGCGCACAATTCCCGGCGGTGCTTCTCGAAGGATTCGAGCACGTCGGGAGCGAGGCCGGCGGTCTGGCCGGACAGGTCGTTCATGGGTGTCACCCTGCCACAGCCCACCGACACATCCCAGACCCAAAACCTTGCTACCAGCAGGATCAAGATCATCGGCGGGCCCGCCGCAGTGCGGCCTGTCACATCGTGTGGGCGAGCGATGAGTTCCGCGGCCGCGGCCCGTCCTTATTTGTGCGCAACTAAACAGGCGGACTACGAAAAGGTGTCGACATGACCAGCCGGATGATTTTTCTCAACCTACCTGTCGCCGAGCTGAACCGGTCGAAGAATTTCTACGAGGCGCTGGGCTGGAAGGTCAATCAGGAATTCTGTGACGACGACGCCGCCTGCATCGTGATCGACGACAACATCTGCCTGATGCTGCTGACCAGAGGGTATTTCACCACCTTCAGCAAGCGCCAGGTCGCGGACACCACCGAGAAGATCGGCGCCACTTACGGTTTGGCGCTGACCAGCGTCGCGGAGGTGGACGCGCTCGCGTCGGCGGCGCTGGCCGCGGGCGGCACCGAGGAGATCAGCGAGGACAAGCGGTCGCAGGAGGAGCAGGTCGGCATGTACAGCCGCACCTTCCTCGATCCGGACGGGCACCAATGGGAGCCGTTCTGGATGGACTACCCGGGCTGTTGAGCTCCGGCGAGGGGTCGCCCCCGGCACCGAATGGTGCCGAGGGCGGCCTCGCGCATTCGCGGCTCGCAAGCGCTCTGAGCGTTACTTTTTCAGCTACCGGTGAAGGTCGGCTTGCGCTTCTCCGCGAAGGCCTTCGGGCCCTCCTTGGCGTCGGTCGAGCGGAAGACGGCGGTGCCGAGCTTCGCGTCGATCTGGAACGCCTCTTCCTCGTGCATACCCTCGGTGTCCCGGATGGTGCGCAGGATGGCCTGCACGGCAAGCGGGCCGTTGGCCGCGATCAGCGCGGCGAGTTCGAGTGCCTTGTCGAGCGCGCCGCCGTCGGGCACCACATGCCCGATCAGCCCGATCTCCTTGGCCTCCGCCGCGGTGATGTGCCTGCCGGTGAGCAGGATGTCCGCGGCAACGGTGTACGGAATCTGGCGGACGAGGCGTACCGCGGAGCCGCCGAGCGGGAACAGTCCCCAGCGTGCTTCGGACACACCGAATTTCGCGCTTTCGCCGGCCACCCGGATGTCGGTGCCCTGCAGGATCTCGGTGCCGCCCGCGATGGCCGCACCCTCGACCGCCGCGATCAGCGGCTTGGTGAGCCTGCGGCCCTTGAGCAGTGCCTCGATCTTCGACAGATCCCAGCCGCCGCCCGCGAACGAATCGCCGGGGTGCTGGGTGGTCATCGCCTTCAGGTCCGCGCCCGCGCAGAACGCGCCGCCCGCGCCGGTCAGGATCGCCACCCGGATGTCCGGATCGCTGTCCACCTGGTCCCAGGCGTCGCGCATGATCGCCATCATCTCCGCCGACAGCGCGTTGCGCGCCTCGGGGCGATTCATCGTCACGATGAGGACATGGTCGCGTTTCTCGACGAGGCAGTGTGGCATTGAGGAATCTCCCGACGTTCCAGGGGACGGCAGCCGACGAAGTCGGCGGGGGTAATGGAATTCAGCCTTGCCAGGAACAGTAACACGTTCTATTTTTAGCCTTGTGAGCTACAACATAGCGGACCTTGTCGAACATTCCATCGACCTGATGCCCGACCGCGTCGCGCTCGCTGACGACGGCCGCGAGGTGACCTACGCACAGCTGGAGGAGCGCGCCAACAAGTTGGCTCACTACCTGCTCGAACACGGTGTAAAACCGGGTGACAAGGTGGGCATCTACTCGCGTAACACGATCGAGGCCGTCGAGGCGATGGTCGCGGTGTTCAAGGCGCGGGCAGTGATGATCAACGTGAACTTCCGTTACGTCGAGAACGAGTTGCAATACATCTTCGACAATTCGGACATGGTCGCGTTGATCCACGAGCGCCGCTACAGCGATCGGGTGGCCGGCGTGCGGCCGAAGACCCCGCTGCTGAAGACGGTTCTCGTCGTCGATGACGATACGACCGGCACCATCGAGACCGCAGCGAATTCGGTCGAATACGAGACGGCGCTGGCGGCCTCGTCGGGCGAGCGGGACTTCGGTGAGCGGTCCCCCGACGACATCTTCATGCTCTACACCGGCGGCACCACGGGGCTGCCCAAGGGCGTGATGTGGCGGCACGAGGACTGGTGGCGGGTGCTCGGCGGTGGCATCAACTTCATCACCGGTGAGCCGATCGAGGACGAGTGGCAGCAGTCCAAGGTGGGTGCGGCCAACAATCCGAGCATGGTTCGGTTCCCGATCCCGCCGATGATCCACGGTGGTTCGCAGACGGCGACGTTCCACAGCTTGTTCGACGGTGGCAAAGCCGTGATGCTGCCCGAGTTCAGTGGGCACGGTGTGTGGCAGGCGATCGATCGTCACAAGATCAACCTGATCTTCATCACCGGTGACGCGATGGCGCGGCCGATGCTGGACGCGTTGATCGAGGGCAACCCGGAAACCGGTCAGCCCTATGACCTTTCGAGCCTGTACGTGGTGGCCAGCAGTGCGGCGCTGTTCTCGCCCGCGATCAAGGATCAGTTCCTCGAGTTGCTGCCGAACCGGATGATCTCCGATTCCATCGGCTCCTCGGAGACCGGTTTCGGTGGTCTGTCGATCGTGGCCAAGGGCGTCAACCACACCGGTGGGCCGCGGGTGAAGATCGACGGCTCCACCGAAGTGCTCGACGAGGACGGGAACCCGGTGCGGCCCGGCTCGGGTGCGGTCGGGATCCTGGCTCGCCGCGGGCACATTCCGCTCGGCTACTACAAGGACGAGGCGAAGACCGCCGCAACGTTCAAGGAGTACAACGGGATTCGCTACGCCATCCCCGGCGACTACGCCAGGGTCGAGGAAGACGGCACGGTCACCATGCTCGGCCGCGGCTCGGTCAGCATCAACAGCGGCGGCGAGAAGATCTACCCCGAAGAGGTCGAGGGGGCGCTCAAGACCCACCCGGAGATCTTCGACGCCCTCGTCGTGGGCGTCGACGACGAACGCTGGGGCCAGCGCGTCGTCGCGGTAGTGCAATGCCGTGGCGAGAACCGGCCGACCATCGATGATCTGCGCCCGTTCCTCACCAAAGAGATCGCCCCCTACAAGCTGCCGCGCAGCCTGTGGTTCGTCGACGAGATCAAACGCTCCCCGGCGGGCAAGCCCGACTATCGTTGGGCCAAAACACAAACCGAGGAGCGCGCCGCCGACGAGCACGCCGAGGCGAGCCGCAAGTAGGCATCGGAAACAGGGGGAAATCGAAGTGGTTGTCCGCTACGGGTACTTCGAGACGACCGCGCGCGGCTTCGAGCCGTTGCCGTTCGCCACGAGCGCCTGGTCGCCCACGATGGTCAATGGGCCTGCGATCTGCGGACTGATGGCCAGAGCGCTGGAACAGCAGCATTGTTCGGCGGGCTTCATGCCCGCCAGACTGACCGTTGACCTGTTCCGGCCCACTCTGGCCAAACCACTGACCGTGGTGACGGAGCTGGTTCGGGAAGGGCGGCGGATCCGCGTCGCCGACGCCGCGCTGATGCAGGACTGCGTGGACGTGGCCAGGGCGACGGTCGTCTTTCTCAAGCGATCGGTCCAGCCGCCGGGGCAGTTGTGGACGCGGGCGGAGGTCCCGCAGCCGCCGGCGGTGCCGGTCGCCACCGAACCAACCCGTCCGCTGTGGGGCAGTGACGCCCATGCCGACGGGTGGTCCGGCGAGATCCGCGAGCACCAGAACGACAGTCGAAAGCGCATGTGGCAAGTGCCGTTGTGCGTGGTCGAGGGTGAGACGCCCTCGCCATTCGTCGGCGCCGTGGTGATCGGCGAGGCGACGAGCCTGATGACCAATTGGGGCAGCGCAGGCGTCGGCTTCATCAACACCGATATGACCCTGGCCCTGGCCAGGCAGCCGGTGGGGTCCGAGGTCGGCGTGGAGGCCGACAGCCACATCAGCGCGGACGGTGTCGCGGTCGGCAGCGCCACCTTGTTCGACCGCGCGGGGTCCTTCGGCACCTGCGTGGTCACCGCGTTGTCGAATGCCGAGCGGCAGGTCGATTTCGCCAACGGCGACACCACTTCGGCGAAGGCCGGTATCTAGCAGCGACTTTCGACGGTCAGCGGTTGGCGAGTTCGGCGAGCCGGTAGGCGAGCGCCTGGCGGACGGCGGGGATTCGGGTGAGGGTCGACATGGTCAGGTTGCGTACTGCGCGGGCGGGGCGGGGCGTCAGGGTGGCCATGCGGGTCATCCGGTCGGTGAAGGCCACCACGCCGAGTGCTATTGGGCGCCTGGTTGTTTCGTAGGCGTCGAGCAGGGCTGTCGGCTCGCCGTTGACGACTCGGGCGAGTAGCGGTCCGAGAGTGGCGGCGTCTTGGATGCCGGTGTTCATGCCTTGGCCGCCCGCGGGACTGTGTACGTGGGCGGCGTCACCTGCCAAGAAGAATCGGCCGGCGCGGTAGTGGTCGGCGACGCGGTGATGCACGCGGAAGCGCGAACTCCACAGCACCTCACGGACTTTGCTGCTGCCGCCGGGGCCGCGGGTGTCGAGGATGGTTTGGATGTCGTCGCGGGTGGGGTGTTCGGGGGCCCCGTCGACGGTGGCGACTACGCGGTAGCGGTTCGGTTCGGCGTCGTCGGGTAGCGGTGCGACAACGGTGACGCCCTCTGGTGAAAGATGCAGTGCCACTTCGTCGCGGGCGATCGGCCAGTCCATACGGACGTCGGCGAGCACGAAGGAAGCGGGGTAGGTGTCGCCGGTGAAACCGATGCCAGCTTGCTCGCGGACGAGGCTGTGCATGCCGTCTGCACCGATGACGTAGTCGGCGCGGAGGGCGCCGGTAGTGCCTGCGGCATCGGTGTATTCGATAGTGACACCGTCATTTTCGTCGACGACATGGGTCACCTGATACGGGCGACGGACGTCGCCGCCTGCCTTGCGCAGCCGGGCGAGCAGTACTGCCTCCGTGGTGTCCTGCGGCGCCATCAGGGTGAAGGGGTACTGCGTCGGGAGGTCGTCGAATCGGATGGTCGCCAGTGTGCGCGCACCGTCGTGCACGGTGAATCGCGGCACCACAATGCCTTTGGTGATGAGCTCCTCGGCAATGCCGAGTTCGTGCAGCACCTCGAGGGTTCGGGCGTGCACGACGGCGGCGCGAGAAGTGTTGGCGCCCTCGGCGAGGCGGTCCAGGAGCACGAAGTCGACTCCGGCGTCGGCCAGGGTGATCGCCGCGGTCAGTCCGGCGGGGCCCGCGCCGACGATCGCGACGGAAGTGGTGCCCGGCAGCGGATTCTGGGTGGTGTTCATCGGAACTCCTGATGTCAACATCTGCTGAGATCACCGTGGTGGACGCGCGCGCCCGCTTCGTCGAACGGGTTCGGCTGCATCAACAGGCGGCCGGGCAACGGATTTCGGCATGGGACCTGCGGGAACTGTTGGAAAGCAAGAAGATCCACTTCGTGCGTGCCCGTGCGACGGATATCGACACCGAGGGCAAGCGGGTAGTGCTGGACACCGCGACGGCTCTCGATTACGACACCCTGGTGTACGCACTGGGCAGCATCGGCGACTCGAACGGCGTCCCCGGGGTGGCGGAGCATGCCTACTCGGTGTCGACGCCGGAGGACGCGGACCGCTTCGAGGCTATGCGGGGGCCCGTCATTGTGGTCGGCGCCGGGGCCACCGGCATCGAGCTGGCCGCGGAACTGGCTGAATCGCAACCGGATTCGCGCGTGCTGCTGCTCAGCCCGGACGAGCCCGGTGCGTGGCTGTCGCCGCGTGCGCAGGCACATATTCGCGGTGTGCTCGAGCGCCTCGGTGTCGAGATCCGTTCGGATGCCAAGGTGATCGAGGTGACAACGGACGGCGTGCGGCTGGCCGACGGCACGCTGATCGAGTCGGCGGCGACCGTGTGGACCGCCGGTTTCGCGGTGCCGGATCTGGCTGCGCGAGCGGGCCTTTCGGTCGACAGCGCGGGTCGCGTACGGACCGATGACTCGCTGCGGTCGGTCTCGCACCCGGACGTTTACGCGGCGGGCGACAGCGCGGTGGTCGCCGGTCCTGGCGGTCGTGAACTGCGGATGGCCTGCGCGACCGCGCTGCCCACCGGCAAGTACGCGGCCGATGCCGTGGCCGCCAGATTGCGCGGTGCCGAGCCGGGGCGGTTGCGGTTCCGGTACGCGCTGCAGTGCCTGAGCCTCGGTCGTCGGGACGGCCTCATCCAGTTCCTGCACGCCGATGATTCGCCGGCGCGAACCGTGCTGACCGGCCGAACGGCGGCGTGGGTGAAGGAGCTGATCGTGCGCGGCGCGGGGTGGACCGCTCGCCCCTGAATTCCGCTGTCGCCGAGGTGCTTCCCGGTGCCGATGCGCTGATCCGGCATCGACGTCCGGTACCGGGCCCGCCTTCGTCAACTCGGGGTTGACGGCTACCGATCGTCAACCTATCGTTGACGCATGACGATTCCCTACCGCCTCGACGACCTGATCGACGGCATCAAGAAAGCCCGCCCCGACAATGTGCTCGACCAACTGTCCGACGCCGTGGTCACCGGCAATCATCTCGGTGAACTGGCCGATCACCTGATCGGCCACTTCGTCGACCAGGCCCGCCGCACCGGCGCGTCGTGGACCGACATCGGCGCCAGCATGGGCGTCACCAAGCAGGCCGCGCAGAAGCGTTTCGTGGCCAAGGGCCCCGGCGATGTGGCCCAGGCCGCCCTGATGGATCCCAACGCGGGCTTCGCCAGGTTCACCGACCGGGCTCGGTCCATCATCGTTGCCGCGCAAGACGCCGCTCGTACCGCCGGAAACTCGGAGATCGGCACCACGCACCTGGTGCTCGGCCTCTTGGCCGAACCCAACGGCATCGGCGCGAAAGAGATCCTCACCAGCGGCATTACCCTGGAAGCGGTGCGCGAGGCCGCGACGGCCGCGCTGCCCGCAGGGGTAGGCGAGGTTCCCCCGCTCATCCCCTTCGATCCGGAAGCCAAGAAGGCCCTCGAACTCACCTTCCGTGAGGCACTTCGCCTCGGCCACAACTACGTCGGCACCGAACATATCCTGCTCGCCCTGCTCGAACAGGAGAACGGCGCTGGCCTGCTCACCGGGCTCGGCGTGGACAAGGCGAAGGTCGAAGCCCACATCGTCGAACTCCTGTCCGCGTTCTACACCGACAAGGGGTGAGGGTGGGCGGCTGAACCCTAGGCGCGCCCGCGCAACCCGCCGCCCCAACGTGGCCACTGCGCTTGGGGTTTCGGCTCGGACACCAGCGGCTCGCGCTCGATATCGGTGACGTACAGCGGTAGGTGGGGTGCCAGTTCCGCGAGCAACGCGAGCGTCTTGCCGCCCTGCGCGGCCCGGTACTCGGGCATCGTCAGCCCGACGATCTGCAGGAATCGCATTCTGCCGTGCGGAGTTTCGATGGTGCCGAGCTCCGGGTCGACGGTGAAGCTCACCGCGTGAATGCTCGAATTCGGCTGGTTGGCGGCGATCGGGCCGTTCGCCTTGATGGTGTGTCCCGGCTCGAACCACTTGCCGGACTGGAAGACGTAGCGCGCGAGATTCTGCAGGAAGTTCGCGGGCCACACCGGCGGCTCGGTGTCGGTCGGCTTGCGCACCAGCCGGAAGGTGAACTCGAAGCCCCAACCGGACTGCTCGGGGTTGTCCCACTCCTTCTCGTACAGCTCGGTCATGCCGTAACTGATGTAGTGCCAGTGCGGTACCGGTTCGGTGCGTGCGTACGCGCTGATGCCGTCGAGTGGATCGGGTCCGCCGAGCGACCAGCGGTGATCGGTGGCCCAATGGAAAGGTTCGATATCGCCGTAGATCGGACGCAGCGCGCCGTCGATGGCATTCCAGCCGGGTGCTTCACTCACTAACCCACCATAAACGGCGTTGTCCATCGGGCTTGGTCGCTGCGCTCCAGCGCCGGGTACAGGCTTGTTGTATCAGCTTGCAGGGCAACGGGTTTGACTGGCGCGGGCCGCGTTCGTTGCTGGGCGTCGGCTATTCGTCCGGGACGTTGCGGTCGAGTTCGTCCAGCCAGGCCGCGGCGGAGGCGTCGCTTGGGGCGCGCCAGTCGCCGCGGGGGGACAGGGAGCCGCCGGAGCCTACCTTGGGGGCGTTGGGCAGGGTTGAGCGTTTGAATTGGCTGGTTTGGATGAAGCGGCGCAGGAATTCGGCGAGCCAATGTTTGATGGTGGGGAGGTCGTAGGCGTTGCGCTGGTCGGCGGGAATCAGGTCGGGCCAGGGGCCTTGGGTCGGGTCTGACCATGCGTGCCTGGCCAGGTAGGCGATGCGGCTGGGGCGGTAGCCGAAGCGGAGCAGGTAGTAGAGGTGGAAGTCCTGCAGTTCGTAGGGGCCGACGGTGGCCTCGGAGCTCTGGCTCGGCGCGGCGGAGTCGGTGTCGGGCACCAATTCTGGGGAGATCTCCGTCCGCAGGATCGACCCGAGCACCTCGCCCGCCGCGGGGCCGAACTCGGCGGTGTCCACCGACCAGGCGATCAGATATTTGATCAGTGTCTTGGGCACCGACGCGTTCACGCTGTAGTGCGCCATGTGGTCGCCGACGCCGAAAGTGCACCAGCCGAGGGCGAGTTCGCTGAGATCGCCGGTGCCGATGACGAGCGCGCCGTGCTGGTTCGCCAGCCGGAACAGGTGCGAGGTGCGCTCGCCCGCTTGCACGTTCTCGTAGGTGATGTCGTACTGCGGCACGCCGTGGGCGGCCGGGTGGCCGAGGTCGCGCAGCATCTGGGTGGCCGACGGGCGGATATCGATTTCTTGCGTGGTGACACCGAGTGCGTCCATCAGCCGGTGCGCGTCGGTGCGGGTTCGGGTGCTGGTCGCGAAGCCGGGCATGGTGTAGCCCAAGACATTTGCGCGCGGCAGCCCGAGCCGGTCCATCGTCTTGGCGGCGACGATCAGCGCCAGGGTGGAGTCGAGCCCGCCGGAAACGCCGATGACGACCCGTTGCATCCCGGTGGCGCGCAGCCGGGTGCTCAGGCCCTCCACTTGAATGTGCTGCACCTCGGCACAGCGCTCGTTACGGACCGCTGGATCGGCCGGCACGTAGGGGAAGCGCTCGATGTCGCGCCGAAGATCAACCGCGCCCGCCGGGATCGGCAACTCCACCTCGATGCGACGCAGTTCGGCGAGCCGCTCGCGGTGGTCGTGCACATTGTCAGCAAAGCTGGTGGTGCGCAGCCGATCCGCGGCCAATCGGCGCAGATCGAGGTCGGCGGTGACCAGCTGAGGCTGATCGGCGAAACGCGCACCTTCGGCGAGCAGATCTCCGTTCTCGCACACCAGCGCCTGCCCGTCCCACGCCAGGTCGGTCGTCGATTCCCCATGTCCCGCAGCTGAATACAGGTAGGCGGCCAGATAGCGCGCCGAATGCGACGTGCACAGCGCCCTGCGATAGTCCGCCTTACCGATGACGATATTGCTCGCCGACAGGTTGACCAGCACCGTTGCCCCGGCCAGTGCCGCATAACCGCTGGGCGGCAACGGAACCCACCCGTCCTCGCAGATTTCCAGATGGAACACGAACCCGTCGAGATTGTTCGCCGTGAACAGCAGATCGGCGCCGAACGGCACCCGCTGCCCGGCGATCGTGACGTGTGTGCCGAGGTTCTCCCGAGCCGCCGCGAACTGGCGCTTCTCGTAGAACTCCCGATAGTTCGGCAGGTAGCTCTTCGGCACCGCACCGAGCACGACGCCGCGGCACACCGCGACGGCGCAGTTGAACAGCCGCCCCTGGGTCCGCACCGGCGCGCCGACCACCAGCACCGTATCGATGTCGACGCTCTCCGCGACCACGCGCGCCAGTGCCGCCTCGACCGCTTCGTCCAGCGCGTCCTGGTGGAACAGATCGTCGGCGGTGTAGCAGGAAAGCCCCAGCTCAGGGAAGACGGTCAGCACCACCGCGTCGGCCGCGGCCTGCCTGGCCAGCAGCAGCGTCTGCTCGACGTTGTACGCCGGGTCCGCGACCCGCACCCGGGGCACGGCCACCGCCACCCGCGCGAAGTCGTGCCGGTAGAGCGATGCGAAGGGCAGTTCGTGCACTGCCGTCCCCCTTCGACGAGGATGCCGGAGATGATCATGATTTCCCCTCCGGAACCTACCCCCGATGCTGGCCCGCTAAGCTATAGCAATGGCGGATGAAACGGATTCCGACCTAATCGCGGGGGAACGACGCGCCGATCTGTTGCGTGCGCTTTCTTATGTGTCCACAGAGTCACAGCCGGACGGCGGCTACGTCGTCAACGGCGACCTTCCCCCCGAGGTGGCGCCCCCCTTTATTCGGGCGATCATGCGGGTCGAAGCGGAGTTGTTGTTGCACGACGCGGAGCTGGTCACCGTGGAGGGTGGCGAGCCGAGGTCCCCGGAGGAACGCCGGACCGATGCGTTCGTCGCGTTGGTGTTGCGCGTCGACGATCGGGCATAGGGATAGGGCGCGCCGTGAGCGCCAGGCCCGGAGGCGGTAGCGAAGCGTGACCACGCAGGGACCGCGAACGGCGCCATAGGGCAGAGCACCTTGCACTCGGCACGACCGAGTGCTAAAAATGGCTTTGGCACTCTCTACCTATGAGTGCCAGGTCGGGACGGTGAGACCGGGTTCCATCGACACCCTCGGTCGTCCGTCGCGGGCACCGAACCTGGCCAGCGTAATGGGGCGATCCAACCTGCGGTCGTCCTGTGTGTCAGCCATACACATGGAGGATCTCAACAACGCCATGGCCAAGACAATTGCGTACGACGAAGAGGCCCGTCGCGGTCTCGAGCGGGGCCTCAATGCCCTCGCTGATGCGGTCAAGGTGACGCTGGGGCCGAAGGGTCGCAACGTTGTCCTGGAGAAGAAGTGGGGCGCCCCCACGATCACCAACGATGGTGTTTCCATCGCCAAGGAGATCGAGCTGGAGGACCCGTACGAGAAGATCGGCGCCGAGCTGGTCAAGGAAGTTGCCAAGAAGACGGACGACGTCGCTGGCGACGGCACCACCACCGCCACCGTGCTCGCCCAGGCGCTGGTGCGCGAGGGCCTGCGCAACGTCGCGGCCGGCGCGAACCCGCTCGGTCTGAAGCGCGGTATCGAGAAGGCTGTCGAGGCCGTCACGGCTCGTCTGCTGGAGTCCGCCAAGGAGATCGACACCAAGGAGCAGATCGCTGCTACCGCTGGTATCTCCGCGGGCGACTCGTCCATCGGTGAGCTCATCGCCGAGGCCATGGACAAGGTCGGCAAGGAAGGTGTCATCACCGTCGAGGAGAGCAACACCTTCGGGCTCCAGCTGGAGCTGACCGAGGGCATGCGCTTCGACAAAGGCTACATCTCGGGTTACTTCGTCACCGACCCGGAGCGTCAGGAAGCGGTCCTCGAGGATCCGTACATCCTGCTGGTCGGCTCGAAGATCTCGACCGTCAAGGACCTGCTGCCGCTGCTGGAGAAGGTCATCCAGGCCGGCAAGCCGCTGCTGATCATCGCCGAGGACGTCGAGGGCGAAGCCCTGTCCACCCTGGTGGTCAACAAGATCCGTGGCACCTTCAAGTCCGTTGCCGTCAAGGCGCCGGGCTTCGGTGACCGTCGCAAGGCGCAGCTCGCCGACATCGCCATCCTCACCGGTGGCGAGGTCATCAGCGAAGAGGTCGGCCTCTCCCTGGAGACCGCTGGCGTCGAGCTGCTCGGCCAGGCGCGCAAGGTCGTCATCACCAAGGACGAGACCACCATCGTCGAGGGCGCGGGCGACGCGGAGGCCATCAAGGGCCGCGTGCAGCAGATCCGTGCCGAGATCGAGAACTCGGACTCGGACTACGACCGGGAGAAGCTGCAGGAGCGTCTGGCCAAGCTGGCCGGCGGTGTTGCGGTCATCAAGGCCGGTGCCGCGACCGAGGTCGAGCTCAAGGAGCGCAAGCACCGCATCGAAGATGCCGTGCGTAACGCGAAGGCTGCCGTCGAAGAGGGCATCGTCGCCGGTGGTGGCGTTGCGCTGCTGCAGTCGGCGCCTGCTCTGGACGCACTGAAGCTCGAGGGCGACGAGGCGACCGGTGCCAACATCGTGCGCGTCGCGCTGTCGGCTCCGCTGAAGCAGATCGCCTTCAACGCCGGCCTCGAGCCGGGCGTTGTCGCCGAGAAGGTCTCCAACCTGCCGGCCGGCCACGGCCTCAACGCCGATTCCGGCGTGTACGAGGACCTGCTTGCCGCCGGTGTCGCCGACCCGGTGAAGGTCACCCGCTCCGCGCTGCAGAACGCGGCGTCCATCGCGGCTCTGTTCCTCACCACCGAGGCCGTCGTCGCCGACAAGCCGGAGAAGTCCGCCGCACCCGCCGGCGACCCGACCGGTGGCATGGGCGGCATGGACTTCTGAGTCCAGCCACCCGGCAACACCTTTAGAAACCGAAAGCCGGTCCACCCTCGGGTGGACCGGCTTTCAGCGTCTGCGGAGTCCCGTCCGCGCTTCGATCCGAACTCTACAGGTAAGGCTAACCTATGTTCAAGTGGGGTTTGGGTCAGCTGCCGTCGACGGACAGGACGGTGAAGGGCTTCGGGGTGCCGGGGCCCATCGGGCCGCCCTTGTCGAATTGTGAAGCGACGACCAGGGTTCGATTGTTGACGCGGACCAATGTGGTTGGCAGGCCTAGGGATTCGTCGGTGATGCGGTGGTCCATGGTCGCTGCGGCGCCGTCGTCGGCGACGGTCCAGCGGGCGATGGTGTTGTCGGTGTTCTGTACCACCCACAGGGTGTTGTCGCGCAGTTCCAGTCCGTCGCCGTGGATCATGTTGCCGCCGTGCAGGTCGACCTTGCTGATCGGGTCCGCCGCATCCGGGGTGAGGGCGATGCGGTACAGCTCGCCGACGTTCATGTCGACGGTCAGCAGGTAGCGGCCGCTCGCGTCGGCAACGATCCCGTTCAGGGTGAAGACATCGGGGGCATGCGGCGCGACGACCGTGCTCAGGTCGAATTGTGTTGTCATATCGGCACGTCCGCCGTGGGCCGCGGCGTCGGCCACCTGTGCGGCGGTGACGCGATAGACGACGCTGCGCGTGGTATCGGTCAGGTACGCGGTGCCGTCCGGGGTGATGGCCAGGTCGTTGACGAAGCGCGCCGCCGGGCCCGGTACGTCGAAACGGGCGATCAATGCGCGAGTCGCGATGTCGTACACGGCAACTCCGGCGGTGGAGTCGGTCACCCAGAGCCGTCCCGCCTGATCGACCTTCAGTCCATTGGCGGTCTGACGACCGTCGGCACCCTCCGGCAGGAAGATCTCGGCCTGCTTGGCCCCCGGCACGGCCCGGTAGACGGCCCCGGTGGCGAACGAGCCGACGTAGGTGTCGCCGGTCCGTGGATCGGCGGCGATGCCCTCGGGGTAGACGCGGTCGCCCGGCAGGTCGTAGGCGGTGGTGATCCGGGTGGACGGCGCGTCGGGCGCGGGCTGCGCCGCGGTTTCGGTGCTTCCACAGGCCGCAACGGCGGTGCAGGCCACCGCGATGGCGAAGGTCGCCATGCGGCGGCGCGATGCGTGGGACATGCTCATACCTCTCATCAGGTCTATCTCTTAGGCGTACTCAAATCTAAGAATGAATACGAACATAGATTAGAGTTCTAATATTAGTCAAGAGTCTTACGAAAGGTCGGGCAGATACCATGCGGTCATGACGTCCCTGCACTCCTCCGAGCGCCTCGGCTCCTACGTGAAGCGTGCCGAGCAGGCGCTGCAAACGGCGAAGCATGCCGCGCTGAAGCCCGCGGGCGTCACCGTCCCGCAGTACGCCGCCCTGCTCTTCCTCGACGAGAACCCCGGCATCTCGGCCGCCGCGCTGGCCCGGCTCTGCGGCGTGACGCCGCCGACGATGAACACCGTGCTGACCAACCTGCAGGACCGCGGCCTCATCGAGCGCACCCCGCACGCGTGGCACAAGAACATCCTGGAAACCCGGCTCACCGAAGCGGGCGCCGTCGTCATGAAAGACGCCGACGCGCGCGCCGTCCGGGTCGAACGAGCGGTAGCGGCCGGATTCACCGACGCCGAACGAGTCACTCTCCAGGAACTGCTGGCCCGCTGCGCGGACCTGTTCGACTCTGTACGGTCCGAAACCCCTTCCGCGCCAAAGAAATAGGCCGACTGGCACGCCAGACATGTTGCCGCCCAATGTATTCGCGTACCAGTAGTAGCGCCACGATTTCGTGCGCCGCCGCCGACGCATTGTCCCGCGGCGGCGATCGGTAGTCCCCGCTCCGCCGCAATCGGCATGCGGCTCACCCCAATAGCCACATCAAGACGAAGTCCGTGGTCGGGCGCCCTTCGCGGATGCCGAGCGAGGGTGCCGCCTACGCCGTCTATTCACCGATCCATTCGGAACTACCGGTACGGCGTGAAGTCCACTGGGGGACAGGACGAATCAGGCATAACCACCGGACCAGTTCGGTAAGAATTCGTTCTATGAATTCCCGTCAAAATCGCGCACTGCCCGCTCCGTCCATCTGTAACGTGTGTCACGGCAAACTGTCAGTGACAATGGATTTGCCTGATGTTGATCGCCATCAACGACGGTATGACGCGCTATCGAGCGAGCATATGAACCTACCGCCGACTCGGTGTGAAAAATGCTTAGCAAACGTACGATGAGTTCCCAACAACTCTGCCAACTTTCGGCTAACAGCCGGTCAGTTGCGGGTTGATACCAAGGGGCCGATCCATGTCGAGTGCTTCTTGGGCTTCTGTATTGTCTGGCCCAATGTCACAGGATGCGAATACGGGTCGAATGTATGCCGGGCAACCCGTCGAGGACCGGCAACGTCAGCGGCGTGCGCGTTTTCTGGAATCGGGCCTGACGGTCTTCGCGCGCGACGGCTACGCCAATAGTTCGGTCGGCGCCATCTGTAAGGACGCCGGACTCTCCTCACGACAGTTCTACGAGGAGTTCACCGGACGCGAGTCCCTACTACTCGAGCTCTACGAACAGATCGACCGCGAGTCGCGTGACGCGGTCGCCAAGTCATTGGAAAGTAAGGCCGACGCGAGCGCGCTCGAGATCATCGACGCGTCCACTCGCGCCTACGTCGAGTCCATCGGCTCGGATCCGCGCAAGGCGCGCGTCGCACTGGTCGAGGTGGTCGGTGCGGGACCGAAGGTGGAGAAGTTCCGGCTGGAACTGCGCCGGGTCTGGGGGTCGCTGCTGGCGGGTGCCGCGGAGGACGCGGCCATGCACGGCGAGATCCCGACCGGTGACTACGAGATGCGGGTGCTCGCGATCATCGGCGCGGTGAACTACGTGGTGGATTCGTGGAGCGGTGCGGATCCGCGCCCGCCGCTCGACGACGTGATCAGGGTGCTGAGCAGGGTGATCATGGGCGCGGTCGGCGCGTAGCCGCCGAGCGGGCACGGTAGCGTGCCCAGCATGGAGACGGTTCCGATCCAGATGCCGGACGGCAGCACCGTTCCGGTGCGGCTGATCCCGGCCAGCGGTGCGCACCGGCATCCGGTCACGCCGGACGCACCGCGGCCGGTGCTGGTGATCGTGCCCGGTCTCGGGGTGCCCGCCGGGTATTACGAGGGGTTCGCCGGGAAGCTGGCGGCGCGCGGGTTCGACATGGCGATCGGCGAGCTGCGCGGCAACGGCGACAGCAGGCCGAAGCCGAGCGCCGCCAGCACCTACGGCTACCACGAGCTGGTGTCGGTCGACTTTCCGGCGATCTTCGAGGTGGTGCGCGATCGGTTCCCGGCGAGCACGCCGTACCTGCTCGGGCACAGCATGGGCGGCCAGTTCGCGGTCATGTACGCGTCGCGGATTCGCGGCAGGCTCGGCGGGCTGATCCTGATCGCCTCCGGAACGCCGTATTACCGTGGCTACCCTGGACTTTCGAGCCCGGGCATGCTGGTGGGCACGGCGGCCGCCGCGCTCACCGCGGGCCTGGCCGGCTTCTGGCCGGGCGACCGGATCCCGGCGGGCGGCTTCGGCAGGCAGTCCAAGGTGCTGGTCGCGGATTGGGCGCGGCTGGCCCGCACCGGCCGGTTCCAGCCGGTCGGTGCGGACATCGACTACGAGGAGCGGATCGCCCGCCTGAAGCTGCCGGTTCTGTCCATCACCATGACCGGCGACGACCTCACCCCGCCGGGTTCGGCCGAACACCTGTTGAGCAAGCTGCCCAAGGCCGACGTGACGACCTGGCATCAGCCGGAATCGCTGGGGCACAACGGCTGGATCCGCGAATACACCACCACCATCGATCAGATCGAGAAGTGGCTGCGCGATCGTTAGATGTGCCGGCGGCCCACGTCGAGATGGCGGCTGAAACCGTCGAGCATGGCGTCCAGCCCGACCTCGAAATGGTCGATGTCGGTGGCCTGCTCCGGCTCGTCGCCGCGCTGCGCGGCGACCGCGGCGATGGCGTGGCTGAGGATGTGGCCGATCGCGTACTCGCGCAGGCAGCGGGTCAGCTGCAGCGCGACCGTCGCCGAAAACCCATGCCCTTGTAGATGTTCCACCATCCAGCTGCCGGTTTCGACGGCCAGTTCACTGCGCACCGGGCGGGTCGCGAAGACCGGCACCGCGTTCGGGTGCCTGCGCAGCGTGGACCGCAGCCGGTGCGCGTAGGCGCGCATCAGGTCGCGCCAAGGTTCCTGCCACGGTAGGGATTCCATGTCCAGCTCGGCGAACATCGCGTCGGCGATGCCGTCGAACAGCTCCTGCTGATCGGTGAAGTGCCGGTAGGCGGCCATCGGATCGGCGCCGAGCGCGGTGCCGAGTTTGCGCATAGAAAATCCGTCGACACCGGTCCGATCGATGAGGGTCAGCGCGACCGCGGCGATATAGTCGCGGTTCAAGGTGGTTCGCGTCGACGGCGCCGGACTCGCCCGCCGGGTGCGGGCGCGCCGCGCGCGCGTCACCTCGACGAGGTTCTCGGAATCCACGACAGCTCTCCTCCTGGGCCCAGGTCTACGACGTAGATGGTATCTACACCGTAGGCTCAGGGCCCCGGAACCAGCAGTTACCCGCGCCGCTCGATGAGCATCTGGGTGAAGAACTCGTAGATCAGCCCCGCCTGGAAAGCCGACTGCTTGTTGTCCGCCGCGCCGCCGTGGCCGCCCTCGATGTTCTCGTGGTACCAGAATTCGTGGCCCTGCTCCTCCAACAGCGCGGCCATCTTGCGGGCGTGGCCGGGGTGCACGCGGTCGTCGCGGGTGGAGGTGGTGAGCAGGATCGGCGGGTAGGCCACGTCGGCCTTGGCGTTCTGATACGGCGAGTACTTGCTGAGGTATGCCCACTCCTCGGGCTTGTCCGGGTCGCCGTATTCGGCGATCCACGAGGCACCCGCGAGCAGCAGGTGGTAGCGCTTCATGTCCAGCAGCGGCACCTGGCAGACGATCGCGCCGAACAGCTCCGGGTAGCGGGTCAGCATCACGCCCATGAGCAGCCCGCCGTTGCTGCCACCCACCGCGCCGAGCTGATCGGCCGTGGTGATGCCCCGTGCGACAAGGTCTTTCGCGATTGCCGCGAAGTCCTCGTACACCTTGTGCCGGTTCGCCTTCTGCACCGAGGTGTGCCATTGCGGGCCGTACTCGCCGCCGCCGCGGATGTTGGTCATCACCCAGGTGCCGCCGCGCTCCAGCCAGCCCATCCCGGACGCACCGCTGTAGGCGGGCGTGCGCGAGACCTCGAAGCCGCCGTAGCCGGACATCACCGTCGGGCCCGGGGTGCCCTTGCGGTCGCGATGGCGAATCACGAAGTACGGCACCTGAGTTCCGTCGTCCGACGTCGCGAAGAACTGCTCGGTCTCGATGCCGTCGGCGTCGAAGAAGCCGGGCTCCTGCTTGAGCTGCTCGGTGCCGCCGCCGACCGAGCTCGCGAGCAGCGTCGCCGGGGTGGTGAATCCGCTTGTGGTGAGCATGAATTCGTCGCCACCCTCGAGCGGGTCGAGATTCATCACGCTGGTGGTCGCCATCGGCGGGGTGTCGGCCAATGACTCGCTGCGCCAGCCGCCCGGGCCCGGTGTCAGCACGTAGAGCTTGGTCTGCACGTCCTCGAGGGTGATGAGCAGCAGGTGGTTCTCGGTCCAGCCGTAACCGTGCAGCGAGGTGTGCGCGTCCGGGGTGAAGATCACCTCGAATTCCCTTGCGCCGGAAAGGAACTTGTCGAAGTCTATGGCCAGCAGCGCGCCGGCCGGGTAGGCGTTGCCGCCGACCTCCCACGGCGACTTCAGCCGGACCAGCAGCCAATCCTTGTACCAGGATTCGCTGGCATCGGTGGGGGTCTCCAGATGCCGTAGGGTGCCGTCGTTTTCGAGCAGGTACACGTCTTCGTTGAAGAAGTCGGTGGCGCGGCCGATGTAATGCCGCTCGTAGCCGGGGGTCCGGTCGTAGCCCGCCGACACCGCGACGTCACCGGCTTCGCCTTCGAAAACGGTGACCGCCTCGGTCAACTCGGTGCCGCGCTGCCAGCGTTTGGCGATGCGCGGGTAGCCGGAGTCGGTCAGCGAGCCGGGGCCGAAGTCGGTGCCGACGTACACCGCATCGATGTCGATCCAGCGCATTTCGGACTTCGCCTCGGGCAAAAAGAAGCCGCCGTCCGCAGGATCGATGAATTCCCGTGTCGCCATATCGAATTCGCGCACCACCTTGGCATCCGCGCCGCCGCGCGACAGGCTGATCAGCGCGCGCGACTGTTCCGGTCGCAGCACCCCCGCGCCGCCCCACACCCAGTTCTCGTCCTCGGCGGTGGCCAGCGCGTCCAGGTCGATCAGCACGTCCCAGTCGGGCGACTCCTTGGCGTACTCGGCGAACGTGGTGCGCCGCCACAGGCCCCGCGGGTGCTCGGCATCGCGCCAGAAGTTGTACAGCCAGCTGCCACGCCGCCCCGGGTAGGCGATCTTGGTGTCGGTGTCGAGCATGTCCAGAATGCGCTGTTCGAGCTCGCTGAACCGGTCGGCGGAGGCGAATCGCTCGACGACCACACTGTTGTGCGCACGGGCCCAGTCGAGGGCCCGCTCATCGGTCACTTGTTCGAGCCAGAGGTAAGGGTCGGTCACATTCTGCTCAACGCCGGTCATCCCCTCATTGTTGCCGACCAGCGCAAATCACAGCGTGGGGGTTACCAGAAGTGCGCTACGTCCACCACCACGCGCGACCCGCTGCCCGGCCCGTCGAGGGTGAATACCCGCATCGGCAGCCGTGCGCGGACGCCGAGTCCGACGGTGGTCTGGCCCTCGAACGAGCCGGCCCACGCCACCTGGCGGAAGGTCTGGTACCCGGCCACGTCGACAAGCTCGTTCCGGTTGCCCGGCCGGTAGGTGGTGTTGCCCGCGGTGTCGTGCGCGGGCGCGAGGACGACGACGTTCAGGAACGCGCCGCCCCGCAGTGGCACCGGCGCACCCGATCCGTCCATCGTCACCCGATCGACGTAGCCGACGCGATAGCCCGCGGCCGAACCCGCGACATCGACAACCAGCCGATCGAAACATTCGTGCCGACCGGACCGGATACCGGTGATCGGTTCGGGCGTCATGGGCGAACTCGCCTTGTCGAGCGAACCCCACACCAGGCCGCAATACGAGGGCGCCGCCGCGGCCGTTCCTGGAGTGATCCAAATACCGACCAGAGTCGCGACGGAGGCAATCAGAAGAAATACGCGACGCATGTCGCACCGCCTTCAGGCAGTAAGAATGAAGCAATCAGTAAATCGGGCGAATAGGACAGGGCGTTACGGCGTGCCGGTGCCCGAAAAAGTTTGGTGACCTTGGTCGATCGGCCCGACACCGCGCGCGGCAGCGGCCTGGCGGCGGACCCGCTCAGTAGGATCGCGGGTTCGAGGCCGATCCGACCAGGAGGTTTCCTTGCCGCCCTTTCTGTGGGAGCAGCACTGCTGTCTACCGTTGGTGCCGTCGGCACGGATCGCGGACCTCGCCCGATACCCCCTCGGGTCGTATTTGTCGGTGAACGTCGGGTATTCGCCGCATTCGACGGAGGATTCGGTGAAGCTGACGCGGCAGTACCGCGCGGACGCGCTCGCCGACGGACGATTCCGATTGGTGCACAGCCACTCCGACATCGGCGATCCGGAAACTATCGCGCTGGCCTTCGATTTGGAGGACTCCGGTCCGCTCGGCGGCGACCTCGACAACGTGGAGCTGTTCTACGACCTTGGCGTCCGCTCGATGCTGCCGACCTACAACAGCGCAAACAAGGCCGGTTGCGGCTGTCTCGATGCCGACGACACCGGGCTCACCGCCTTCGGCGTGGATCTCGTGCACAAGCTCAACGAGGTCGGCATGTTCGTCGACGGATCGCACTGTTCGCGCCGCACCGGGCTCGATCTGGCCACGCACACGCGGGTGCCGATGATCTACAGCCACTCCAATTTCGCCGCGCTGCGGGAGCATCCGCGCAATATCACCGATGAGCAGGCGAAGGCCTGTGCCGCGACCGGCGGCGTGATCGGCCTCAATGGCGTGGGTATCTTCCTGGGCCACAACGGAATCGACGACGCTGCCGCACGCGTCGAGGCGATGGCCGACCATGTCGAACACGGCGTCGAGTTGGTCGGCATCGAGCACATCGGAATCGGTTCGGACTATTCGTTCGACGCCGAGGACTTCAACGGCATGCTCGCGGACCACCCGGAGCTGTTCCCCGAGTCGTACACCAAATGGGGCCCGCTGCAATGGGTTCCGCCGGAGGATCTGCTGGGTACGAGCCGGGTGCCCGGTCTCGACGAGGTGCTGGCGCAGCGCGGTTTCCGCGAAGCGGATCGCGCGGCGGTGTTCGGCGGAAACTTTTCCCGGGTCGCCGAGCAGGTGTGGCGCGACTAGCCGAGGTGTTCGGCCGCCACCCGCTTGGGCACGCACATCCGCCACGCTTCGACGATGAGCTCGGTCAGCTCCGCCTCGTCGATGGCGGCCAGCCGCACTCGTACCCAGTTGTACCGCTCGTCCGACTGGCGCGGCATCATGAATTTGTCCGGCTCCGCCTCGACCAGCGCCACTCGCTCGGCCTTGGGAAACGCGAAGCCCATGCGTGTTTCGTCCGCGGACAGCGCCAGATACACGATCCGGCCGATCCGATACTTGACCCGGTCGCGGACCAGCGCCTCGGTTGTTCGCGGCAGGCTCATCGCGATCCGCCGTACGTCATCAGCTGTCACCACCGGCCAAGTATCGCGCCGGGGTACGACACCTGAGCCGGACCGGATCGGTCCCGAGCGGCGCGGCATCGACCACGGCGAGCCCGGCCCCCGGCTTCGGTCTTGCCCGCGCGAGCAGGTCCCACAGTTGCACAAGTGAGCTCAGCGGGATCCGATTGAGCTCCCCGGTCGGCGCCGCGTCGTCGACGCCATGGACCGTGGCGAGCTGATCGTCACCGATCGAGCTGCCCCAACAGTAGCGAGCCGATTTGTCTGATTCGCCACTCCGGCCCGCTCGCGAGCACCGAACTTCCAGCCCGGTGTGGCCTGCGGCTCATCGTTGTGGGGGACCGGTGGGCCAACTCGTAGCGACAGAGTTAGGCTCGGTGTCGTGACTTCCCATTACGACGTTGTCGTTCTCGGTGCCGGTCCTGGCGGTTACGTCGCCGCCATCCGTGCGGCACAGTTAGGCCTCCGTACCGCGATCGTCGAGCAAAAGTACTGGGGCGGTGTGTGCCTGAACGTCGGCTGCATCCCTTCCAAGGCGTTGCTGCGTAACGCTGAACTGGCACACATCTTCACCAAGGAAGCCAAGACCTTCGGGATCTCGGGCGAGGTGAACTTCGACTTCGGTGTCGCGTTCGATCGCAGCCGCAAGGTCGCGGACGGCCGGGTCAAGGGCGTCCACTTCCTGATGAAGAAGAACAAGATCGACGAGTTCGACGGTAAAGGCACCTTCACCGACGCGAACACCCTCTCGGTCGAGCTGTCCAAGGGCGGCACCGAGACGATCACCTTCGACAACGCGATCATCGCCGCGGGCACCGTCACCAAGCTGCTGCCCGGCACTCAGCTCAGCGACAACGTGGTGACCTACGAGGAGCAGATCCTCACCCGCGACCTGCCCGGCTCGATCCTGATCGTCGGCGCGGGCGCGATCGGCATGGAGTTCGGCTACGTCCTCAAGAACTACGGCGTCGACGTGCGCATCGTGGAGTTCCTGGACCGCGCGCTGCCGAACGAGGACGCGGACGTCTCCAAGGAGATCACCAAGCAGTACAAGAAGCTCGGCATCACCATCACCACCGGTGCCGCCGTGCAGTCCATCGATGACGACGGCGCCAAGGTCACCGTCGCGATCAAGGACAACAAGTCCGGCAATGTGGAGACCGTCACCGTCGACAAGGTGCTGCAGGCCGTCGGCTTCGCGCCCCGCGTCGAGGGTTACGGCCTGGAGGCGGCCGGCGTCCAGCTCACCGACCGCGGCGCCATCGCGATCGACGACTACATGCGCACCAACGTGGCGCACATCTACGCCATCGGTGACGTGACCGCGAAGCTGCAGCTCGCCCATGTCGCGGAGGCGCAGGGCGTGGTCGCCGCCGAGACCATCGCGGGCGCGGACACCGTCACCCTCGGTGACTACCGGATGATGCCGCGCGCCACCTTCTGCCAGCCGCAGGTCGCCAGCTTCGGCCTGACCGAGCAGCAGGCCCGCGACGAGGGCTACGACGTGAAGGTCGCGACCTTCCCGTTCACCGCCAACGGCAAGGCGCACGGCCTCGGCGATCCGACCGGTTTCGTCAAGCTGGTCGCCGACAGCAAGTACGGCGAACTGCTCGGCGGCCACCTCATCGGCCCCGACGTCTCGGAGCTGCTGCCCGAGCTCACCCTGGCCCAGAAGTGGGACCTCACGATCAACGAGCTCACCCGCAACGTGCACACCCACCCGACGCTCAGCGAAGCCCTGCAGGAGGCCTTCCACGGCCTCGCCGGGCACATGATCAACTTCTGAGCGCGGCCGCATAAACCGACGGTGGCGTCCGGACCAAAGGGTCCGGACGCCACCGTTTTTCGTTGCGGCTGGGCTGGTGGTCCGGGTGTGGGTTTGCTAGACAGCGATGATGCGTAAGTGGTTGGTCGGTGGGGCGCTGATTGTTGTCGTGCTACTGCTGGTGGCGGTCGGTGGGTACTACCTGATGAACTCGCGCAGTTTTCAGTTGGCGGGGCGGCTGGTGCATCGGGTGGATACCAGCGACAAGGTGGTGGCGCTCACCTTGGACGACGGGCCGACCGATCGGGCGCCCGGTGTGTTGAAAGTGCTTGCCGAGCAGCAGGTTACGGCCACCTTCTACCTGGTCGGCAGCGACCTCGCGGCGCACCCGGAGTACGGCAGGGCCATCGCCGAGGCCGGGCACGAGATCGGTAACCACAGCTACAACCATCGCCGGATGGTGTTCAGCTCCGCGAGTACCGTCCGCGACGAGATCGAACGCACCGACGCCGAGATCGCGAAAACCGGCTATCGGGGCCCGATTACCTTCCGCCCGCCCTACGGCAAGAAGCTCTGGTCGCTGCCGAAGTACCTGTCCGATCACGACCGCACCTCGGTGACCTGGGACGTCGAGCCGGATTCCGGCGAAACCGCGACCGCCGACGAGATCGCCGCGCAGGCGGTGCGCGAGGTGCGGCCCGGCTCGATCATCCTGCTGCACGTCATGCACGAGTTTGCGGGGCCCGCGCTGGCCGCGATACCCCGCATCGTCGGCGAACTACGTGCCGAGGGCTATCGATTCGTCACCGTCTCGGAGCTGATGAAGCACTGATCAGAGCATGCCGTACGCGTGCGACGGGGTGAGCGTGGCCAGCGCCCGGCGATCGGCGACCATCGCGCGGCGGTAGTCGTCCCAGTCGGGGTGTTCCCCGTTCGCGGCACGGTAGTAGTCGACGAGCGCCTCGACGGTCTCGTCGTGCGGATCCGCTGCTACCGGGGTGACCGAGGCAATCGCCTCGATGACCGCGTAGGCGAAGAAGTCCTCGCGGGTGACGTGGATGGCGGCCCAGGGTTCGCGCACCAGGTTGTGGTACTTCGCGCGGTCGGCGGTGATGGAGATGCGGATGTTGCCGTCGCCGCCGATCACATGCAACACGTTGGACAGTTGCGGGCGGCCGTTGCGGCGGATGGTGGTCAGCACGGACCGGCGATGGTCGCGGGCGAAGGCGACTGCTTGGGCGAGTTCCATGCCGATATTCAACCGGTGGTGATCCGGGTCTCTTCCCTGGGTCGGCTCAGTCGCGGTGGTAGGCCGCTTGGGCGTCGCGCACCCGTGGCATGTTCGTCTCGACCACCAGGATCAGCGCATGCAGCTGATCGGCGACCTTGGTGCCGAGCTCGGTCAACGTGTACTCGACGCGCGGCGGAATGGTCTCGTGCACCTCGCGGTGCACCATGCCGTCGCGTTCCAGCGTCTGCAGGGTCTGCGACAGCATCCGCTCACTGACGCCGTCGACCCGCCTGCGCAGCGCGCTGAACCGGTACGGGCCCTCGCGCAGCGCGACGAGCGCGAGGATGCCCCAGCGGCTCGCCACATTCTGCAAAACCGGCCTTGACGTGCAGTTTTTGGCGAACACGTCGGCTTCCAGCGACGGATCGTCCAGGTCTGGCGACGATGTGCGCTGCGTACTCATGCAACCGATAGTACCCAACTTGACCAAAGTGGTGTATGAATGCATAGTACTTACTAATAGTTAGTGCTTAACGAAACGTACACACCTCTGGAGGTAGTTATGACCGTTGCCGTGACCGGTGCCAGCGGACAGCTGGGCCGTCTCGTCGTACAGGCGCTGCTGCGCGAGGGCGCTGCGGTGGTCGCGATCGTGCGTGATCCGCAGAAGGTCGCCGATCTGGCCGAGCAAGGGGCCGAGGTCCGTCAGGCGAGCTACGACGACGCCGCCGCATTGGATCGTGCGCTTGCCGGAGTCGACCGGGTGCTGCTGGTCTCCGGCAATGAATTCGGCGCCCGAGTGGCGCAGCACACCAACGTCATTCGCGCCGCCGAGCGCGCGGGCGTCGAACTGCTCGCCTACACCAGCATTCCGCAGGGGGCCGAGAACCCGATGATCCTGGCGCAAGAGCACATCGGCACCGAGGCCGCGCTCGCGGCTTCGACTGTGCCGCATGCGATTCTGCGCAACGGCTGGTACTGGGAGAACTACCTGGGCGGCCTTGCGCACGCGGTGGAATCCGGCGTTCTGCACGGCGCGGCGGGCGAGGGCCGGGTGGCGGGCGCGGCGCGCGCCGACTACGCCGACGCGGCCGCGAAGGTGCTCACCACCGACGGGCACGCCGGACAGGTGTACGAGCTGGGCGGTGCCGAGCGCCTCACCTATGCCGATCTGGCCCAGGCGATTTCGACGGCCGCCGACAAGCCCGTCCGCTACCAGGATCTGCCCGAGGCCGACTACGCCGCCGCACTCCAGCAGTCCGGACTGGACGCCGACTACGCGAAGGTGCTTGCCGACGCGGACGCGGGCATCACCAAAGGGGTCCTCGACGTGACCAGTGGTGATCTGGAGAAGCTGCTCGGTCGTCCGGCGACGTCTGCCGTCGAGGTGTTCCGCGCGGCACTCGCCTGAGACCTGGCTGGCTGCAAGGCGTTCGAAGTCGATTTCCTACACCCACTGGACGAGTTGCACGATGATGCCGTTCGGGTCGCGCATCTGGAAGTAGCGCTCGCCCCACTCCTCGGTCTCGATCGGCGTGACGATCGAGACACCCTCGCCCTGCAGCCGGACGTACTCCGCATCGATGTCGTCCACTACGAATACGACGAGCAGCCCCTCGCCCGCGCTGCCCGCCGCAGTCGCCGGCTTGAAGGTCGCCAGCCCGGTGCGCAGGTAGATCACGTTCAATCCGGCATCGGGCCGATCCAGGGAGACGAACCCATCGGCCGACATCTTCTCGGTGAAGCCGAGGTGGTCGATCAGGAACTTCGCCGAGGCCTGCGGATCGGTGACGTTGAGCGAGATGGCGGAAGCGGTGATGTTCATAAGCCCTCCTCGGCTGCGGAACTTAACTCTATACTTAGTACGATGTACTTTGTAGAAGAATTCCCGGGCGGCCGCACTATGACCTGAGTCACGCCGATACGATCGGGACGACCAGGCGAGGAGGCAGGGTGGACGACGATTCGGCGCACGATTCCGGCGAAAAGACCGGACAGCGCCGCGGCAAGCAAGACCGCAGCAGCGCGGGCGATCCCGTGCGCACCCTGGAGTTGCTGTGGCGGGTCTCCAGCGCTGCTCCGGTGCGCGGACCCAAGCAGCGCAGCAGCGTGGATGCCGTGATCGCGGCCGCCATCGAGCTCGCCGACGCGGCGGGCATCGGCGCGCTCACCATGCGCGCGGTCGCCACCGAGCTCGGGCTGACCCCCATGGCCACGTACACCTACGTGCCGGGCAAGGCCGAGCTGATCGACCTGATGGTGGACAAGGTCTACGGCGAGATGGACCGCGCCGACTTCGCCGACCTGCCATGGCGCGATCGGGTGAGCATCATCGCGGCCGAGAATCGCGCCATGCTGACCCGCCATCCCTGGGTCGCCTACCTGCCGACCACCCGCCCGCCGCTCGGTCCCGGCATGGCCGCCAAGTACGACCACGAGCTGCGCGCGTTCGAGGGCCTCGGCCTGGACGACGTGACGATGGACGCGTCGGTCACCTACGTTCTCGGCTTCGTCACGTCGGTGGCCCGCATCGCCATCGATACCGCGCGGGCCGCCGCGGACAGCGCGATGTCGGATCACCAGTGGTGGGAGCGGGCGGCGCCGCTACTGGCGCAGGTGTTCGACCCGGAGCGGTATCCGGTCGGGGCCAGGGTCGGGTCGGCCGCGGGCCAGGCCTACGACTCCGCCTACAGCGCCGACCACGCCTACGAATTCGGTCTCGCCCTGGTACTCGACGGCCTGGCTAAGCTCATCGAAAAGCGCTGAACGTCAACCTGTTTCGCGCGCGCCTGCGGTCCGCTAGACTCCGTCGCGCTGGATCCGCAGGGCGGTGATCGTGGCAGCCAAGCCTTCGTACTGGTTCACCAGCAGCACGATTTCGATAAGACTGCGCTCGTCATAGTGCTGCGCCAGCGTCGTCCAGTGCGCGTCGTCCAGATCGCGGGTCCGCACCAGCTGGTCGACGGCGGCGAGCAGCGCGCGGTGCTTGTCCGACCAACCCGGTGCGTCCGGCCCCGTGCGCAGTCGCTCAAGGATTTCCGACGTCACCCCGGCCCGCTTGCCGAGCCGAATGTGGTGGTCCATCTCGTATTCGCAACCACTCAGGTGCGCGACCCGCAGAATGACCAGCTCCGACTCGTGCCTGGGTAGCCTGCCGCCGGGCATGAGTTTGCCCGAGTAGTGCAGCCAGCCGCGAAACAGTCCCTTGGTGCGGCCGAGGGTGCTGAACAGATGGGCGTCGTCGGTGCCCGCGGCCCTGGAAAGCACCTGCCAGACAACCCAGTTGATCGGACCCAGCTCGCGCAGTCGTCCGGGTGAAATGCGTGGTCGCAGCGCTGAAACCATGCTTGTTCGGCTCCTCCGCGTGGATGGACTCGGCGGCCAGGCGATGCCGGGCCGAGCCGTCAGCCTACCGGCGAGTACGCGCCGGATCGAGGCCGTGACCGAGGCTCACTGGTTTATCGGTCGATGCGGTGCCGAATTGCCTGCGCACGCTGGCGATTACACCGTTACGATCGATTTCCACGGCCTGACGACGTGGAGAGGCGGACGAGCTCGACATGCTGGTGAGGGTCAAGCCCGGGGCGCAACTCTCCGGTGCCGAACAAGAATTCGTCGAATGCCTGCGCTCCTATCCGTCGGCCGCCCTCGCCATGATCGACCTACAGGTCGGTGACCGGCAGATCGATGCGGTGATCTGGACGCCGCGCGGGCTCACGGTTCTCGAGGTCAAGGGCTTCCGGCGCAGGCAGAGCGGCATTCTCAGCATCGCCGCCGACAGCCCGTGGAAGATCAGCGATGCCGACGCCGACCTGGACGAGCCGTCCGGCAGCCCGTCCGATCGGCTGGAACACGGCATCTCCGCGGTGAAGACGACGCTCGAGCGGGCACTGCTCGACCCGGGGCACGTGTGTGGCGCGGTGGTGCTCGTCCCGTTCCGTGGCGCGGTGGTGCGGCCGTCCCGGACCAACCTGCGACCGGGCCTGGACGTCGTCGTCGGCAATGTCGCCGACGCCACCGAACTGCGCATCTATCTCGAAAGTTTCTCGGCCGGGCCGCGGAAGTGGACGGCCGACCGGGTGATCGGGGACTGCACCGCGCTCGGTCTCGCCGAGCTCGCGCCGTCCCGGGCCGACCTGGTCGGGACCGGGTTCGAACAGGTGGCGCAGGAGTCGCCGAGCGTGATTCCGCGCCCGCCCAAGCCGCGCGTCGAGCCGACACCTGGTGTCGCGACGAAGCGGCACGCGTACGCCGGGTGGACCGTCGTCGCGCTGGCGGTCCTCGGGATGATCGCGGTGATCGGCGTGATCGCCAGCTCGCTGGCGCACGACTCCTCGCACCCCAAGCCGCAGGAAACCAGCGTCACGCCGACCACCACGGCACCCCCGACGTCGTATCACCCCTGCTGGCCGTTCCAGCAGGACTGCTGAACGCATCTCGATCGGGGCCGCCGGACCGCGCGTCATCCAGTCCGGTGCACCTCAACGAGTTTGCCGTGCATGTGCGCCGTGCTGCGGATCACGGCTGCCGCCTACGGTTGCGTAGCGTCGTCGCGGTCGGGCAGGCTGCGTTTGTACATCGTCAAACGGCCGAAACCTGGGAGGACCGTCGTGGGTCACTACAAGGCGAACGTGCGTGACATCGAGTTCAATCTGTTCGAGGTGTTCGGGCTGGACAAGTTGCTCGATACCGGCGCCTACGGCGATCTCGACTCCGATACCGTGCGCGAGATCCTGGCCGAGGTGAAGCGGCTGGCCGAGGGGCCGATCGCGGAGTCCTTCGCGCCCGCCGACCGCGATCCGGTGGAATTCGATCCGGCCAACTATTCCGTCACGGTGCCGGACGCGCTGCGCAAGACCATCACGGCCGTGCGCGACGCGGACTGGAGCAGGCTCGGGCTGCCGGAGGGCATGGGCGGCACGCCCGCGCCCGCCGCGGTGGTGTGGGCCGTCCAAGAGATGATCATGTGCGCCAACCCGGCGGCGAGCTTCTTCAACATGGGCCCGGTGATGGCCTCGGTGCTCTACAACGTCGGCAACGAACAGCAGCGGCACTGGGCCACTGAGGGTTACGAACGCGGCTGGCAGGGCACCATGGTGCTGACCGAGCCCGACGCCGGCTCGGATGTCGGCGCGGGCCGCACCAAGGCGATCGAGCAGCCCGACGGCACCTGGCACATCGAGGGCATCAAGCGCTTCATCTCCGGCGGCGATGTCGGCGACACCGCGGAAAACATGTTCCACCTGGTGCTCGCCCGCCCCGAGGGCGCGGGCCCCGGCACCAAGGGCCTTTCGCTGTTCTACGTGCCGAAGTTCTTGTTCGACGCCGAGACGCTGGAGCTCGGCACCCGCAACGGCGTGTACGCGACCAATCTCGAGCACAAGATGGGCCTGAAGTCCTCGCCCACCTGTGAGCTCACCTTCGGCGGCGACGTGCCCGCGGTCGGCTGGCTGGTCGGCGACGTACACAACGGCATCGCGCAGATGTTCCAGGTGATCGAGAACGCGCGAATGGTGGTCGGCATCAAGTCCACCGGCACGCTGTCCACCGGGTATCTGACCGCGCTCGAGTACGCCAAGGAGCGCGTGCAAGGGGCCGACCTGACCCAGATGACGGACAAGGCAGCACCGCGCGTGCCGATCACCCGGCACCCGGATGTGCGTCGCAGCCTCGCGTTGCAGAAGGCGTACGCCGAGGGCATGCGCGCGGTCTACCTGTACACCGCCGCGCACCAGAATCCCGATGTGGCGCAGCTGGTTTCGGGTGCGGACGCCGAATTGGCGCACCGGGTCGACGATTTGCTGCTGCCGATCGTCAAGGGTGTCGGCTCGGAACGGGCCTACCAATACCTCACGGAATCGCTGCAGACGCTCGGCGGTTCGGGGTACCTGCAGGACTACCCGATCGAGCAGTACATTCGCGACGCGAAGATCGACTCGCTCTACGAGGGCACCACCGCCATCCAGGCGCAGGACTTCTTCTTCCGCAAGATCATTCGGGACAAGGGGGTGGCGATCGGGCACGTCACCGGGCAGATCGCCGCGTTCCTGGACACCAAGAGCGGCCGCTTCGAGACCGAACGTGAGCTGCTGCGTACGGCTTTGGGCGATGTGCAGGCGATGGCGGCCACGCTGACCGGCTTCCTGATGGCGGGCCAGCAAGATCCGGCCGAGCTGTACAAGGTCGGCCTCGGTTCGGTGCGCTTCCTGCTCTCGGTCGGCGACCTGCTCATCGGCTGGCGGCTGCTGGTACAGGCCGAGATCGCGGCCTCGGCGCTTGCCGCCGAAGCGCCGGACAAGGATCGGCCCTTCTATGCCGGAAAGGTCGCTGCCGCAAGCTTTTTCGCGAAAAACGTACTACCGGAACTGACCGCGAACGTAGCGATCATCGCCGCCCTCGACAACGACATCATGAAGCTGGACGAAGCGGCGTTCTAAAACCGCGCCACGGTCTGTGGGCGTTCAGTCGGCGAGCAGCTTGAGCACGACGGGGCGAGACAGGGTGCCGGAGACCTCGCGGGCGAGCTGGTTGGCGCTGGTGCCTGCGGCGTGTGCGTCGCGCAGGGCGGCGGCCAGTTCGTCGCGGGCGGCGTCGGCGGCGGCCTGGGCTTCGCGGAGACGCTGGGCTGCTCGGTCGACCCTGGTTGCCTGGTCGGTCAAGGTGTTGACCGGTGCGGTTTCCGGTGGTGCTGCCGACGCGGCCTGCTTCATCGCGGGTGGGAAGTTGCGCATCGCTGCCGTGGCGAATTCCTGCATGAAATCGCGCGTCACGTCCTTGTCCTCGGCGGCGGCGCCGAGCAGCAGCCGGGTGGTTTGCGGGACGGCGAGGCTCCAGTTGGTCATGCCGCACAGCGCGAGCAGCAAGCGTCCGGCGTGCTGCGCGTCGACGCCGAATTGTTCGATGGCCCTGTCGAATTTCTGCTCGTAGTGCTGCGCGCGCCAGCCGTCGATGTCGTGCGCGTCGACACCGCGATGCAGGCCCTCCCACAGCAGTAGCCGGAGCAGCTGCGGGTGGTTGTTGTGGTAGTCGAACAGCTTGCCGACGTATCGGGCGGGGTCGGTCTCGGTCAAGGGTTGGACCACGTCCATGAACTCGCGCATGGTGTCGATCAGGATGACGTCGAACAGCTTGTCCTTGCTGCCGAACAGGCCGTAGATGCGCTCCTTGTTCACCCCGGCCGCCTCGGCGATGCGATCGACCCGCGCGCCCGCCAGGCCGTATTCGGCGAATTCGGCTCGCGCGGCACGCAGTAGCGCCTGTTTGGTCGCGTCGCTGCGCTTGATGGTGGCCGTCATGGTGCCGATTTTACCACTTCATTAAACCAACTATTTGGTTGACAACTGATCTGTCGCGGTCCTAATGTCTTCCTCATGGCTACGCCGACTCTTCCACTCACGACCGATACTTCGGCCGCCGCGCCCACCCTTGCCGCACTCCCGCGCGCACACACCGCGCGCACCGTGCCCGTTTTCGTGCTGGCCGCACTGCTCGCGACCGGCCAGATGTACGTTCCGATACCCCTGTTCGCGGCCATGAAAGCGGACTGGAACGTGGGCTCGGGCGTGATGACCTGGATCATCAGCGCGTTCGCCTTCGGCTACGCGGGCGGCTTCGTGCTGTTCGGCCCGCTGTCGGACCGCTTCGGGCATCGCCGGGTGCTGATGACCGGCATGCTCGTCGCCGCAGTGGTAACCCTATTGACCGGCCTGGCGTTCAGTGCGCCGGTCGCGGTCGCCCTGCGGATCGTGCAGGGCCTCGTCGTCGGCTCCATACCGCCCGCGATCATGGCCTATGTCGCCACTCGCGTCACGCCCGCGCACCGTGCCGTGGCGACCATGTCGGTGGCTACCTCGTTCCTGGCCGCGACGGTGATCGCGCAGATCGTCTCGCAGGCCGTGGTCGCCTCGTTCCCGTGGCGCACCATGTTCATCGGTTCCGCCATTGTCTTCGCGGTGCTCGCGGTCGTGCTGCGCCGGGTGATGCTCGATGACGAGCCGACCGGGCGCGATCTTCCGTTGCGGCACAGCTACGCCGCGATCCCCGCGGTGCTGCGCATCCGCCCGCTGCTGCCGATGCTGGTCGCGGGTTCGATGAGCATGGCGGTGATGGTCGGCATCTACACCGGCCTCGAACTCACCGGCGTGGTCAAGGGTTCCGGCGAACTGCTTGCCCTGCGCGCCGGCGCCCTCCCGGTAATGGTGGCGCTGCCGCTGCTGGCGATCCCGCTGGCCCGGTTGACCAAGCACTACCAGATCATGCTCGGCGTCCTGGTCGCCGCGGCGGCGATGGTGGCGGCCACTTTTGAGGGCTCGCACCTGGCGGTCCTGACGATCCTGCTCGCGGTTCTCGTCGGTGGTCTCGGCGTGATCGGCCCCGCCGTGCTGCAGAGCGCGGGCGAGCTCGGCGGCGAATCCCGCGCCGCCGCAATGTCGGTCGCGATGTTCAGCTTCTATGTGGGCGCCACCGTTGGCCCGCTGGTCGCGGCAGCCGCTGCCCCGCACGGCTTCTCGGCTCTGGCCTGGACCCTGGCCGCGCTGTTGGTCGTCGCGCTCGGCATGACCCTGGTCGGGCTGCGGGTCCAACGGAAGGCGCTCGCCGTCGCGTGAGACGACGCGGGCACCGGCTCAACGGCGAAGGCCGACATCGCGATACGGCGATGTCGGCCTTCGTCATCGGGCATGGCGAAATCCCTACTGCACGCTGACTCGCCGCCGGGATTACTTCAAGACGTATGGGGAGACCGAGCTGCGGTGTTCGCTGATATCGAGCACCTTGCCCAGGGGCGGGAAGGCGCGCTGCGGGCAGTTGAGCCGCTCGCACACGCGGCAGCCCGCACCGATGGGGGTGGGCGCGACTTCGTCGAGATCGATGCCGTCGGCGTAGATGACACGGCCCGCGTGGCGAAGCTCGCAGCCGAGGCCGATGGCGAAGGTCTTGCTCGGCTGCCCATAGCGGGTGGCGCGCCGCTCGACCGTGCGGGCGACCCACAGGTATTTGCGGCCGTCGGGCATCTGCGCGATCTGCGTCATGATCTTGCCGGGGTAGGCGAAGGTCTCGTAGACATTCCACAGCGGGCAGGTGCCGCCGCTGGCGGAGAAGTGGAAACCGGTGGCGGACTGGCGCTTCGACATATTTCCCGCCCGGTCCACCCGGACGAAGGAGAACGGGACGCCGCGCAGTTTGGGCCGCTGCAGCGTCGAAAGCCGGTGGCAGATGGTCTCGTAACTCTGCGTGAAGAACGCCGACAGCCGCTCGATGTCGTAGCGGAAGTCCTCGGCGACCTCGTGAAAGTGCGTGTAGGGCAACACGGTTGCCGCCGCGAAGTAGTTCGCCAGCCCGAGCATGGCCAGCTTGCGGGTATCCTCGGAGGCGAAATTGCCCTCCTCGACCAGCTTTTCGAGCAGATCGCCGCATTCGAAGTAGGCGAGTTCGGCGGCGAGCTTGAACGTGCGCTGGCCGCCGGACAGGTGCGGCGCGATCTCCAGCCGCTGGGTGTCCTCGTCGTAGCGGTGCAGCACGCCCTCGCCCAGGTCGATGCGTTCGACGATCCGCACATCGTGCGCGCGCAGGATCCGGGCCACCTCGCTGTTCACGTCGCCACCGTGGAATCGGATGCGTGCGGTGAGTTCCTCTGCGGCGGTGTCCAATTCGTGGATGTAGTTCTGCCGCTGGTAGAAGAAGTCGCGCACCTCCTCGTGCGGCTTGCTGATCGCCGCGCTGCCCGAACCGTCGGAGAACCGGTCCTCGGTGGCGGCGGCCAGCTGGGCGGAGGTGTTGCGGTAGCGGTTGTGCATGTTGACCAGCGCGCGCGCCATGCTGGGATGCGCCGACACCATGTCCGCGATCTCCTGGGTGTCGGCTTCGATGCCGAGCTCCTGGTCCATCACGACCTCTTGCAGTTCGGCGATGAGCCGGGTGTCGTCCTGGGAGGAGAAGAAGGTGGCGTCGACCCCGAACACCTCACTGATCCGCAGCAGCACCGGAACGGTGAGCGGGCGCACGTCGTGTTCGATCTGATTGAGGTAGCTCGCCGAGATCTCCAGCTTCTGGGCGAGTGAGACCTGGCTCAGCCCCCGCTCGGTCCGCAGCTGACGAAGCCGCGCCCCGACGTAAGTCTTGGCCATGCGTCCAGTTTATGGGCGTTTTCGCAACCGTGCCAATGGGGAATTAGCAGTAGTGCTGAGCTATATGTCACAGGCAGGCGTTACCGTCGACGGGTGTTGTTCTCGCATGTCGTCCAGGCTTCGGAGACGGTCCGCGCGACCAGGTCACGCAAGACGAAGATCGCGACCTTCGCCGAGCTGTTGACCGCCGCCGGGCCGGACGAACTCGCGCCGGTGGTCGCCTGGGCGTCCGGCGAGCTCCGGCAGGGCCGGATCGGCACCGGGTGGCGCACCCTCACCGCGGTGGACACTACCCCGGCAGCCGTTGCGACGCTGACGGTTTCGGCCGTCGATGCCGCGCTCACCGAATTGGCCGGGACCTCCGGTGCCGGTTCCGCGGCGCGGCGCAAAGCCCTGCTCACCGCGCTGTGGACCGCCGCGACCTCGGCCGAGCAGGCGTTCCTGCTGCGCCTGCTGACCGGTGAGCTGCGCCAAGGCGCGCTCACCGCGATCGTCGGTGAGGCCGTCGCCGTGGCCGCCGGGGTGCCCGCCGATCTCGTGCGCCGGGCCTACATGCTGTCCGGTTCGCTGCCGGTGACCGCGATTGCCGCGCTGACCGGCGGCGTCGAGGCGCTCGGCGAGTTCCGGCTCGAGGTGGGCAGGCCGATCCAGCCGATGCTTGCCTCGCCCGGCGCGACGCTGGACGGGGCATTGACCGAGTTCGGCGGCGACGTGAGCGTCGAGATCAAGATGGATGGCGCACGGATCCAGGTGCATCGCGACGGCTCGCGGGTGTGGGTGTTCACCAGGACGCTGCGTGACATCACCGCGAGCGTGCCGGAACTGGTCGAGCTGGTCGCCGGCCTCGACTGCACCAGCGTTGTGCTCGACGGGGAAACCCTGGCGCTCACCGATGCCGGGCGGCCGCGCCCCTTCCAGGAAACGATGAGCCGATTCGCCGAGGTGAGCTCCACCCGGGAACTGCTGCTGCACCCGTATTTCTTCGACTGCCTGCACCTGGACGGCGCGGATCTGCTCGACGCGCCCCTGTCCGAGCGGCGCGCCGCACTCACGAAAGTGGCCGCCGCACACAGCATTCCCGCGCTGATCCGACCTGACGAAGAAGCCGCCGCCGAATATTTCGACAGCGCGCTCGCCGCGGGCCACGAGGGCGTGATGATCAAGGCGCTGTCCGCGCCCTACGCGGCGGGCAGGCGCGGCCGGGCCTGGCAGAAGATCAAGCCGACGCACACCCTCGACCTGCTCGTCCTCGGTGCCGAATGGGGCTACGGCCGGCGCACCGGCTACCTGTCGAACCTGCACCTCGGCGCCCGCGATCCGGAGACCGGCGAGCCGGTCATGGTCGGCAAAACCTTCAAGGGGCTCACCGACGCCCTGCTGCAATGGCAGACAACCGAATTCCCGCACCATGAACGCGACCGCGACGAGCACACCGTCTACCTGCGGCCGGAATTGGTTGTCGAGATCGCGCTCGACGGAGTGCAGGTCAGCCCGCGTTATCCCGGCGGGGTAGCCCTTCGCTTCGCCCGGGTCGTCCGCTACCGCCCCGACAAGGAACCGGTCGACGCCGACACCATCGATACGGTTCGTGCCTTACTCCCGTGACCGCCCCGCCTAAAAGGACCTGACGAAGCGCACTCGAGGTCGACTCGCGGCAGTCTCGGCGATGTCGAGCGGTTACCGGGCGGGCGGTGCGAAGATTGCTCTGCCACTGCAAATGCGGGCTCCTCAGGGGTTCGGGGGCGGGCCAGAATGCAGTGGGTTCGGCAGGGTTCTGCTTCGGGATCGGGGAAGACGGTTGGGTTCTATGGTGTGGCGGCTTCGCGCGTTGGCGCTGGCCTCGGTGGTCGTGGTCAGCGCGGTGCTCGGCACCATCGCGCACGCCAATCCGATCGATGACCTACTCTTTCCGTCCCGCGATATCGCCGACGCCATGCCGACGCCGCTCGGCGATCCCTTCTACGTCCCCCCGCCCGGCTTCGAAAGTCAGGGTCCGGGAACGGTTCTCGCTTCTCGTCCCGGCGGCACCGGGGTAACCGGGGTGCCCTTGACCTCGACCGAGCTGCTGATCCGGTCGAACGACGCGAAGGGCAAGCCCGTCCCGGTGGTGGCCACCCTGCTGACACCGGCGACGCCATGGACCGGCCAGGGGCCGCGCCCATTGGTGACCCTGAACCCGGCGATCGACTCACTCGGAAACCAGTGCGCGCCGTCCTATGAGCTGCGCATGGTGTCGAGCAAGCTGTGGATGGCACAGATCCCGCTGTCCAAGGGCTTCGCCGTGTTGGTGCCGGATCATCAGGGGCCGCGGCAGGCGTACGCGGCGGGCCTGATGGCCGGGCACGCGGTACTCGATTCGATCAGGGCCGCGGTGCGCACCCCGGAACTCGGTCTGCGACCCGAGGCGCCGACCGCGATCACCGGCTACTCCGGCGGCGCGATTGCCTCGGCCTGGGCCGCGCAACTGGCGCCGACGTACGCGCCGGAACTGAATCTGGTCGGCGTCGCCTTCGGTGGCGTGCCCGCCGACTTCGACATGCTGATCCACACCATGAACGGCAGGGACCTCGCCTCCGGCATCTTCCTCGCCGCGACGTTGGGTCTGGCGCGGGAATACCCGGAGATGCTCGGCCTGATGAACGACAACGGCTGGCGCCTCGCCCGGATCGGTAAGGACTTCTGCATGGCCCATGAGGAGTCCGTCGGGATGGTCGCGCCCATTCCGGTGCAGGCGCTCACCGATGTGCCCGCGCCGACCGAGCTGCCGCTCATCCGGCAGATCCTGGCGGAGAATCGGCTCGGTGCCATGCCGCCGACCATCCCGGTGTTCATGTATCACGGCCTGAACGAATGGTGGGTGCCGCTGGCCGGGGCGGAGAACCTCTATCAGGACTGGTGCCGGGGCGGGACTCAGGTGGATTTTCAGGTATATCTCGGTGAACACTTCATCGTCAGCACCAGCGGTGTTCCGGGCGCGTATGCCTGGATCGAAGATCGATTTGCCGGCAAACCGGTGAATAGGGGCTGCACCCGATTCGGCTGATAGACGACGGAATCCGGGCCGATAGAGGACAGGATCCAATTTAACGCACCGGCGACGCGCGGTGAACCGCAACCACCTGGCAATCGTATTGACCTGTGCCGCACACTGGACATGTGACCGTCGAATTATTGGTTCTCCTGATCGTCATCGTCACGGCACTCGCATTCGATTTCACCAACGGCTTCCATGACACCGCCAACGCCATGGCGACCTCGATCGCGACCGGTGCGCTCCGGCCGCGGGTCGCGGTCGCGTTGTCGGCGGTGCTGAATCTGGTGGGTGCATTCCTTTCGGTAGCCGTCGCCGCCACCGTGGCCAAGGGCATCGTTCGACTCGACGCGGTGCAGGGCCATGACCTGCTGATCATTGTGTTCGCCGGTCTGGTCGGTGGCATTCTCTGGAACTTGCTCACCTGGCTGTTCGGCCTGCCGTCGAGTTCCTCGCACGCGCTCTTCGGCGGCCTGATCGGCGCCACCCTCGCCGCGCTCGGCTGGAGCGGCGTGATCTGGGCGGCCGGCTCGGACGGGGTGCTGACCAAGATCATTCTGCCCGCCGTGCTCGCCCCGATCGTCGCGGCGCTGGTGTCGGCGCTCGGCACCTGGCTGGTCTACCGGATCACCAAGAAGTCCGATCCGGCGAAGGTGGAGACGGGCTTTCGCTGGGGTCAGATCGGCTCGGCCTCGCTGGTCTCGCTGGCGCACGGCACCAACGACGCGCAGAAGACAATGGGCGTCATCTTCCTGGCCCTGGTCGCGCACGGCACGCTCACCAAGAACGCCGATATGCCGATATGGGTGATGGCCGCGTGTGCCGTCGCCATCGCGGCGGGCACCTACCTCGGTGGCTGGCGGATCATCCGGACGCTCGGCAAGGGCCTGGTGGAGATCGAATCGCCGCAGGGCCTCGCGGCCGAGACCGCGTCGGCGGCCATCATTCTCAGCTCCGCCCATTTCGGGTTGCCGCTGTCGACCACGCAGACCGCGACCGGTTCGATCCTCGGCACCGGGCTCGGCAAGGGTGCCGAGGTGCGCTGGGGCGTGATGGGCCGGATGGTGGTGGCGTGGCTGCTCACGCTGCCGCTGGCCGGTCTGGCCGGTGCGGCGTGCTGGGCGATCGCGCACTTCATCGGCGGACTGCCCGGTGTGCTCGTGGTGTTCGCGATCCTGCTCGGGCTGTCCGGGTTGATGTATGTGCGGTCGCGCCGGGATCCGGTCGACACCGGCAACGTCAACGAATGGCCTGGTGACTCGCAGGGCGGCCGCGTCGCTCCGGTCGAGGTTGTCGAGCCGGGCGGCGCGGCTCGCGTAAATGGTGCAGAATCCGGCACACCGGACGGTGCGGCCGCGGAGCCGGGCAAGTCCACTCGGTCGGCGCAGGTTTAGGAGGAGTAGACGTGCACACGCTCATCACGAATCTGAACGCGCTCTGGAAGGTCTTGCTGGCCGGGCTGATTCTCGGGGCCGGGCTGCCGCTGGTGTTCGCGGTGGGGGTGCGGTTCTGGTCGATGGGTGACACGGTCACCGCGGACGGCCGTGTCGCGCAACGCAACTACCCGGCGCTGGCCGTCGCGGTGGTGTGCTTCGGGCTGATCATCGCCGCGATCGGCACCGGAATCCTCTATACCGCTAAGGCTTTCATTGCCGCGAAGTTCGGCATCCACCTGTTCGGACAGGCCTGAAGGGCGAGATGTGACCGATCAAGCGAAATCCGCGGAGCTCCGGCCGAAGGTGCTCGGCCGGATCATCGGCTGGCTGCGTGCCGGTTATCCGCAGGGCATCCCGCATTCGGATTATGTGGCGCTGTTCGCGGTACTGCACCGGCACCTCACCGATTTCGAGGTGGTCGCGATCGCCGAGGAGCTGGCGGCGTCGAATCCGGACAGCGAGATCACCCGCGCCGAGATCGAGGACGCCATCGCACGGGTCGCGAAGGAACAGCCCGCCGACATCGACGTCGCCCGGGTGGCCTCCCACCTCGCGGCGGGCGGCTGGCCGCTGGCCACCCCACCACCCGACATCGACTGAGCCGGCACCGCCGCCGATGCCACCCTTCCTGAACGCCATCATCGACTGGCTGCGGGCCGGATATCCGGACGGTGTCCCGGAATCCGACTACATCCCGCTGCTCGCCCTGCTACGCCGCCGGCTTTCCGACGACGAGATCCGCCAAATCGCCGCCGAACTGGCAGGTTCCGGCGACCTGCCCGCCGACAAGACCGACATCCAGGTGATGATCACCAAGATCACCAACGAGATGCCTTCAGAGACAGACGTTTTGCGTGTCCAGACCCGTCTGGAGGCGCACGCTTGGCCGCAAGATGGTTCGTCGACCGGAGGGGCGACCCCACAGGTCTGACGGGCTGTCGACCGAATTGGTCGTCAGCGGGTGCGACAGTCGGATCGTCAGCGGTCGGACCGATGGGGACGGGTACTCGGCAGCTGACTCGAGTGCGGCCGCGTTGCGTGGAATGGCGGATGCGTTGGGGGACAGCCCGACTCACTGGCGGCGGTGTCGATGATGAACGGAACCTGGCTGAGTCGAAATGGTGGGTGGCTGATTGGTCGTGGTCGCTCGGCCGCAGCGTGATCAGTCAGAGGTTCGGCCGCGGCTGTTGGGGTTCGGTCGTCGACTGTGTGCGGGTTGGTTGCGTCGAATGGCGGATGCGTTGGGGCAGCCTGTCTCGCCGGCGGTGGGGTCGATGGTGACCGGGCCTGGCTGATCGACACGGCGAGTGATTGTTCGGTCGTGGTCGCTCGGCGCCAGCGTTACTTGTCAAACGTGTGGCCGCGGCTGTCGGCGGTGTCACCGAAAGGTCGCCGCGCGCGATGGGGGTGAACCGCATTGGCGTCGCGGCGCAGGATCGGTTGGACGGCGGGCTGCTGGCTGCGGGACGGGAGTTGGGTGGGGTGAACGACGCGGGGATGCGGCGAAGCGTTGCGGCGGTGTGGGTCAGGTGGGTGGGGTGGAGGTTCGGGGGCCGCCGAGGTAGGGCAGGCGGCGGAAGCCCGCGGAGACCTCGAAGGCTAGGTCGTGGTAGCCGAGGGCGAGCTCGGCGAGGCGTTCCCAGGCGATGTGGACCGCCCATTCCGGTGCGCTGAACAGGGTTTCGTGGGCGCTGACGGAGAACTGGGCGAGCCGATCGATCACCATGCCGACGGTCTCGCTGTGCATGTGCGCGGCGCCGTGCGCCGGCGGAAGTTCGGTGGCGATCCACCGGTCGATGGAGAGCACCAATCGGGCGCGATGCGCGTCGATGTCTCCGGCGGCGCCGAGACCGATGCGGGTCCGCCGCTCATGCAATCCGGCGAGCAGATGGGCGGATTCCAACACCGGATGTCCGGTGCTGGGCGCGGTCCGGCAGGCTTCGAGAAGCAACGCCTTGGACGGAAGCGGTTCCACTGGGTAACCCCCTGATGCGAATGCTGTTACTGGACAACAAATGTGGTACATCGAATCGCCGGCGACCCGCCGCGCGTTCAGCGGTGGTGCCGACCTCCCGGCCGGGGTACCAACCGGAGCCGTCTGGGCGAAGGTGTCTCCCAGGGCTTTTCGATGACCGCCAACCCGATCGCTTCCAACGCGGTAAGCCCCATCCGCTGCGCCAACTCATCCACCAGCGAAACCGCCTCCGCCGCTTGAATGGCCGCCGTAGCCTGCTCTGTGGTCAACATCCGACCCCGCAGATACGACACCACCCAAGCATCGTCACTGACCCGCCGAGCCTGATGCGCCGTCCGATCACTGACCATCCAGGCTTTACCGATGACATGCACAGACACGCGAAACCCCCTCGCTCCCACCATGCGAGCCCGCTTAGCGAGATCCCGCGTGTGACGTGTGACACAAGAAGTTAAGTGAGTATCGGCCGATAAGTCAAGTTGACATATCGCTTCCACTACGATGTGGCTTAGTCTTACGAGAGGTACGCCGTCTCCACGCACCGCCCGAGCTGGAAGGACACCATGGCTCCACTCTCACCAACGGTCGCCCGCTGGGAGCTCATGCTCCGAATTCGTCGCCGCCGCACCGAGTTCGACGTCAACGCCTCGGTCATCGCCAAGGAACTCGGCTTCACCCTGTCGTACTGGTCGAAGGTGGAGAAGGAGCGAATCCTCGCCGAGGACAAGCTGAAGAAGCTCATGTCCCTGCTCGAGTTCGACCCGGCCGAGCGCGAAGAGATGCTGCGGTTGCGCGAGATCGCCAAGCAGCGCGGGTGGTGGTCGAGTTATGCGGGTCTGCTGTCGAGCGACGTAGCCCGGCTATTCGGGCTCGAATACGGTGCGCAGCGAATTCAGACCTACGAGAGTGTCCTCATTCCGGGATTGCTGCAGACGGCCGACTATGCACGCGCCTTGTTCACCAATGACCTTGCGCGTGTTCGCCGGGTGGAGATCGACCGATGGGTAGAGGTCCGCATGCGTCGCCAGCAACGGTTGGTCGGCGAGGACCCCGTTCGGTTGACCGCGGTCATCAGCGAAGCGGCGCTTACCCAGGCGACCGGTGGCACCGACGTGTTGAAAAGGCAGCTTCGTCATCTTGCGTCGATGGTGGAGGGACATCCCGATACGGTCGACATTCGAGTCATACCGTTCAACGCGCCAGGCGGCGCGCTACTCGGCGGCGCGACATTTCATCTGATCAACTTCGAGAGCCCGCTGCTGCCGGACGTCGCGTGGAGCGAGACCTTGGTGCACTACCAGCTCATCGAGGATGTCGAGCCGGTCCATCACCTCGGCGCCATGTTCGACAGCACGGTAGCCGATCATGCACTGCCACCAGCGGATTCGCTCTCGTTGATCGTGAGCAAGGCCGACGCCTTGTAGGGTTGCGTTGTGGATAGCGCGGTTTCCTCTTCGGAAGGCTGGTTCAAGTCTTCGCACTCGAGTGACAGCCAGGCCTGCGTCGAGGTCTGCTTCGCCGGCGACCGAATCCTCATGCGCGACAGCAAATATCAAGGTCCACCGGCCTCCCGGCCCACTTTGTCCTTCACCAACGCCGAGTGGACCACCTTCCTCGCCACCCTTTGACGAATGTCGACCCGGCTCCCAGCGGACTCTCAGCTGGCCTGGGGTGAGTATTCAGGTGACGCGAGCAAACTGACGTAGTCGGAATCGCCTCACTACTCCGATAACTTGCCTGGTGGGCCACTGCCCGGGCCCACCACCCCGCCGGTCGGCGGCGCCGGTCCCTCGCCCACGCCGCCGACCGTCGACTTCGTCGAACGGGACATGGTGGCGCGAAACTCCGAGTAATCCCGCCACTATGTCCCGTTCGCTGTTCAGATCGGGAGGGCCTGGCGGGTTCGGGTCAGGACTTTGTTGGGGTGGTGGGTTAGGAGGGTGTGGCTTGCTCGGATCAGGGTCCAGCCTAGGGATTCGAGGGTGGCGGTGCGGTCGATGTCTTTGGTGCGCTGGTGGGGGTTGGTCCAGTGTTGTTCGCCGTCGTATTCGACGGCGACTTGCCATTGGCGCCAACCCATGTCGAGGCGGGCGATGCATCTGCCGGAGGGGTCGAAGACGCGGATTTGGGTCCTGATGAATCCGCTCGTACTCCGTACGCAACTGCCACCGCCGCACCAACCCGGTGCGCAACGCCCAACTTCCAGGAAACGGTTCATCGAGTACCCCCATGCGCGCAATCCTGCCTCGCCCACCTATCCACGACCCCGCCCAAACCCGCCTCCACCCCCACTTATCCCCAGCCCCAGACCTATCCCCAGCCCGCCTTCCGCATCATCGAACGGGACATAGCGGCGGAAAAGTACGAGTGGAGCCGCCACTATGTCCCGTTCGACGTGATGTATCCGCTTTGGGGTGCTGGCGGGGAGGTTTCGTAGGGGACTCTCAGGTGGGGTGAGGGGAAGTGTTCAGGTGGGGGCGGGAGGGTGGAGGGGTCGAGCTTTGGTGGATCGGCTGCCCCGGTTCACCCCTCCCCGCGGTCGGCGGCGTTACTCCTGGCGTCGCCGACCGCATACTTCTACCGCGCGAGCAGGTGGAGGAAGTGTGCTACCTCGGTTTGGATCGCCGAGCGGGCGGGTGTCAGGTACTTGCGGGGGTCGGAGAGGGTGGGGGAGGTGTCGAGGGTGGCGCGGATGGCCTCGGTCATCAGGACGTTGAGGCGAGTGGCGATATTGACCTTGGTGATGCCGTGTTCGACCGCGGCGCGCAGGCCCTCGTCGGGGACGCCGGAGGAGCCGTGCAGGACCAGCGGGACGGGGACCTTGGCGGCGAGGTGCGCGATCAGGTCGTTGTCGAGGGTGGCGGTGCGGGTGTGCATGGCGTGTGAGGAGCCGACGGCTACCGCTAGCGCGTCTACGCCGGTGGCGGCGACGAATTCGACGGCCTCGTCGGGGTCGGTGCGGACGCCGGGGGCGTGCGCACCGTCCTTGCCGCCTACCTCGCCGAGTTCGGCTTCGACGTGCACATCGCGTTCGTGGCACCAGCGGGTGATGTCGGCGGTGCTGGCGACGTTGGCGGCGTAGTCGAGGGTGGAGCCGTCGTACATGACCGAGCGGATGCCGAGATCCACTGCGGCACGGACCAATTCGGGGATGGTCGCGTGGTCGAGGTGGACGGCGATGTCGGCGCTGCTGTCCGCGGCGATGCGCAGGCAGGCGAGGGCGAGCGGGGCCAGGCTACCGTGGTAGCTCGCGGTGTTCTCCGAAAGCTGTAGCACGACAGGCCGTTTCGCCGATTCCGCGGCGGCCGCGATGGCTTCGGCATGTTCCAGGGTGATCACGTTGAACGCGCCGAGCCCGCCCGGTCGCGCTGCGGTGATCAAGTCGGAAACGGGCGTCAGCGGCATCGGTATCTCTCCTGAGAACTCAACATGCCCGACTGCTCGACGATGCGGTGCGGGCGAGGGGTTACGGACGCTCCGGCCGTCGCCGGCCGCATCGACGCGCAGCGCCGACAGGTGGCTCACGGTGCGGATTCTTGGCGGGTGGGCAGGTCGAGCGGAGTGACGCGGACGGTGGGGGCGATGCGGGTGCGCAGGCAGCGATCGATCTCGCCCGCGACGGGGATTACCACGGCCGCGGCGGAGGTGGCGACGGCGTCGGCGAGGATGGCGGGCCAGTCGGGGACCGGATCCTCGGTGAGCGCGGCGATGACCGCAGCGGTGGCGGAATCGCCTGCGCCGGTGGGGTTTCCGGCCAGCGGCTCGGGGAGGGTGGCGACCCAGGCGCCCTCGGCGGTGACGGCGACCATGCCGTCGGCACCGCGGGTGGCGATGACGGCGCGGACGCCGCTCTCGATGAGGGGGTAGGCCGCGGTGACGACCTCCGCGGCGGTGGCGGGTTTGATGCCGGTGAGATGGTGCAGCTCATCACCGTTGGGCATCAGGATGATGCCGGGGATCTGCGCGGCAAGACGCAGCGCCTCGCCGTCGACGTCGCAGATGGTCGGCACGTCGGCGGCGATGGCGGTGCGGGCGATCTCGGCGGGCAGGGTGGCCGCGATGCCGCCGGGCAGCGATCCGGAGATGACCAGGCCGTCGATGTCGGGCAGCATCCCCGCGACGCGGACCGCGAGTTGTTCGGCGGCGTGCGGATTGGAGACGCGGGCGCCGGGCTCCCACAGGGCGGTCGCGGTGCCGTCCTCGGATTCGCTGATCACCACGGTGCGCCGGACCCAGGGCAGGGCGTGCACGAAGTCGACCGGCATCTCCAGCTCGGCGGCGGCCGCGAAGGCATGGTCGGCGAAGCCCGTCGCCCTGGCGTACTTGCCGAGCTGGTTCAACACCCGGGTGACGTTGATGCCCTTGCCGCCGATGCGCTGTTCGACCGAGCGGACCCGATGCGCCTGGCCTCGTTCGAAGTGCTCGACGCGGTAGGTCATGTCGTAGGCGGGATTCATCGTCACGGTGAGGATCACGACAACCACTGTCCTCGCCTGAGCACCCGGCGCAACTGGAGGCCCTCGCCGACGATCAGTAGGTCGGCTAAGTAGCCCGTCCGCAGGTCACCGACCTCGGCGAGGCCAACCGCCGCCGCCGGGGTAAATGTCGCCGCGGTCACCGCGTCGGCCAGCGCCACACCCGACTCGCGCATCGCCCGGGCCACGCAATCGAGCAGCGTGCTGACGCCGCCCGCGATCGAGCCGTTCGCGATCCTGGCGACCCCTTGCCGCACGGTCACGGACTGCGGACCGAGTTGGTACTCGCCGTCGGACAATCCGGCCGCCTGCATGGCATCGGTGATCAGCGCGACCCGGCCGGGCGCGGTCGCGAACACCAGCGCGGCGAAGCCGGGGTCGACATGCACGCCGTCCCCGATCAGTTCGACCGTCGCGTGCCCGCCCGCCGCGGCGACCAGTCCCGCGCCGACCGGACCGGGGTCGCGGTGGTGCAGCGGCGGCATGCCGTTCGCCAGATGGGTGACCAGTGAACCGAACCCGTTCGGCCGCAAAGCCTTCGAGAACGAGGCGTAGTCAGCGTTGCTGTGCCCTAGCGACACCAGCACACCGTGCTCGGTAAGCCGTTGCGCGACAGCGTCATAGCCTGGTCGCTCCGGAGCCAGCGTCATCACCCGCAGGTGCCCGCCCCCGGCAGCGAGCAGCTGATCGGTCAGCTCGAGATCGGGATCCCGCAAGAACCGCGGATCCTGTGCCCCACAACGCGCTTCCGACAGAAACGGCCCCTCGGCATGAATACCGCCGAGCAGGCCTTCCGAAGCCAGCTCCCGCAACGTGGCGGTCTGCGCGACCATGTCCGCCGCGTCAGCCGTGACAATGCTCGCCACTACCGTCGTAGATCCGCTCGCATGGTGAAACTCGGCCGCCGCCCGCGCTTCCGCCGCATCGACAGTGTCGAACCGATGCCCGAACCCGCCGTGATTGTGAATGTCCACCAGCCCAGGAATCAGCGTCCCCGCAAAGACAGGCTCCGGCGAATCAGGATGCGCCGCAACCCACTCCGCGAAAGGCCGCACGCCACCGATCCGATCGCCCACGACTGTGACAACACCATCGTCCAACTGCGTGGTCGCCGAAACGATCCGCCCGCGAATGACCAATTCGGTCACCATGCGAGCACCTCCCCGCGGCCCCGCTCGGCGGCAATCACGGTGGCGCCGGTCAGACCGGCGCATGCGCGGAATCCGCTGAGCACCGGGTAAGCGGCAAGTCGATCGGCAACGGCTTGGCTGAGCGGCTCAGCCGATGCGCCGCCTCCGTTCGCAAGCCTGTCGCCGAGGTCGATCCTTCGGCTCGGTGCGCCATGCGTGCCGCCGACATGCGATGTCCATGTCACCGATCGACGTCGCGAAACTGGTTCGCCAGCAACTGATTTCACGGAAAACGGTACACAATGTGGTGACAGCCCCACGTCGATCATCCGAGCGCTCCCTGCCTGGCGAACAGCGCGGCCCCGGTCAAACCCGCGCGGGCACCGAACTCGCCCAGCACCACGTGCGGAGCCGGAACCAGCCGGAGTCGGTCGGCAATGGCTTGATGGAGTGGCTCGGTCAATGCCGCGCCCGCGCCGGCCAGCCCGCCGCCGAGGATGATCAGTTCGGGGCAGGCGGCGTGCACGATGCCGATGAGGCCGTCGGCGAGCGCGTCGACGGCGTCGGCGAGCACCGCCTTGGCATCGGTGTCGGTATCTACCAAGGCGAATACTTCTGCGGCGCCGCTGATTTCACGACCGGTGCGGCGAGTGTAGGCGCGCGCGATCGACGCACCGGAGGCGACGGTTTCGACGCAACCGGTGTTGCCGCACGGGCAGGGCAAACCGTCGGCGCGGACCGGGATATGGCCGTATTCGCCGACTTGGCCGTAGCTGCTGCGCAGCAGCCGCCCGCCGACCGACAGCGTGCCGGAGATGCCGGTACCGAGGATGACCACGCAGACGTTGTCGTAGCCACGCCCGGCGCCGAAGCGCCATTCGGCCCAACCCGCCACGGCGACATCGTGTTCGATCAATACGGGCATACCCCAGCGATCGATGAACCGGTTGCCGACCTCGAAGTCTCGCCAGCCGACATTGCTGCTGAACACGGCGATCGAGCGGACGGTGTCCACGATGCCGGGCAGCACCACGGCGGCCCGGCCGACGCGGCCGCGTTGTGCTTCGGTCAGCTCGGCGAGCAACTGATCGCCGAGCGCCCCCATCACCTCGAACGCCGCCTCGCCCTGCGGCGTCAGCACGGTGCCGACGGCGAGCACGGTGCCTGCGGCATCGGTGATCTCGCCCTTGATGGTGGTGCCGCCGACATCGAGCCCGAGCACCAGCGCGTCCTCGGCCAACGCGTCCGGCTGCGGCGATACCGCAGCCGAACGCGCCGGTGTGCCGCCACGGTGAGTCGCCGCGGTCGACCCGGCAGTCCCGGCCGCGGGCCGGGCGGCACTGGTCGGGGGCACTTCGTTATCGGCCGTCGGGTCCTGCACCACTCCCATGCTTCGCACAGTAGTTCCCGGTGCGTCGCGCGGCGTGCTGCCTGGTAAAGCGGGGTCGAGTTTCACCGGGCCGGTCCGATCACTGGTCGAGGACGACCGAGCGATTGAGCCCACGCGGGTGGTCGGGGTCGAGGCCGAGGTCGGCCGCGCGCAGCACGCAGAGCTGGTGGACGCGGAGCAGATCGGCCATCGGGTCGATGTCGCGGTGCTCGAAATGCGCACCGGTGCTTGCGATGTCCCTGGCGAAGTTGGGGACCAGCGGGCCGAAGGCCCAGACCGCGCGGCCGGGCGCCGAGATGGCGACCGGGCCGTGCCGGTATTCGGTGGCCAGGTAGGACTCGGTCCAGGACTGGCAGGACTCGCGCAGCTTCAGCCCGGATTCCTCGGCGATGGCGGCGGCGAAGCCCATGCCGACGAAGCTGATCTCCTCGGCGTGGCGGACGTCGGCGAGCGAGACCGCCGGATCCTCGGCGAGCACCTTGCGCGCCTGCTCGATCACCGGGGCGAGATCTTCGCCGAGGTGCCAGCGCAGGATCGCCAGGGTGGTGGTGGCGAAGCGGGTCTGCACCACCGACTCCTCGTCGACCTCGTCGATCAGGATCGGGTCGCCGAGCTCGAGCACCGGGGTGCCGGGACTGGAACAGATGACGGTGCGTGGAATGTGTGCTGGGATGTCCCGCATGGCATTGACCACCTCGGTGGTCGTGCCTGACCGGCAGATCACCAGGTAACGGTCGTACTCGCGGCCGGAGCGGACCTCGCTGGCCGGCCATGCGTCGGTCAGACCGTGGCCCGCGCCCTCGCGCAATGCCGCGATCGCTTTGGACATGAACAGGGAAGTGCCGCAACCGATCACGGCGACTCGCTCGCCCTTGTGGGGGAGGATGTCGCGATGCTCGGCAGCGATCGTTTCGGCGCGCGCCCAGTCGTCGGGCTGGGTGGCTACTTCGTTGGCCAGATGGGTGACAGGCGTGGGTTCGGCGGAGATCGGCACCACAACAGAATCCGCCCGGTGATCGTTCATGTCAAATTTAAGAGCGAATCGGTCACATATGATCAAACTTGGGTCTATGTTGATAGTCGGTCGATCAGTTCGATCCCATCATCGGCTGTCCAGTGGCGCCCGGTGTGCAAATTTGAAAGGTTCTACTCGTGAAAAGACCACTCCACGGCGTGCTTGCGGGGGTCGCGATGTTCACCGGCCTCGCGCTGGCGATCTCGTCCTGTGGGTTCGGCTCGAAAGATAACGCCGATTCCGACAACACGATCAACTTTTTAGCCCCGGCCTACAGCGACGGGGCCAACGGTACGAAGGCGCTGTGGGACGGGATCATCGCGGACTTCCAGAAGCAGAACCCCGACATCAAGGTGAACCTGCAGATCGAGTCCTGGAACTCGATCAACGACGTGGTGCGCACCAAGCTGCAGTCGAAGTCGACCACCCCGGACATCCTCAACATCGATGCCTACGCCAGCTTCGCCAGTGACGGCCAGCTCTACCCGGCCTCGGAAGTTGTCTCGCCGCAGGTGCTTTCGGACATCCAGCCCGGCTTCGCGAAGAACGCGTCGCTGAACGGCACCCAGTACGCGCTGCCGCTGTTCGCCTCCACCCGCACCCTGTTCTACAACACCGATCTGTTCGCCAAGGCGGGCGTCACCTCGCCGCCGAAGACGTGGGCCGAGCTCACCGACACGGCCAAGAAGATCCAGGCGCTCGGCGGCGGTGTCTCCGGCTACGGTCTGCCGCTCGGCAGCGAGGAAGCGCAGGGCGAAACCTCCATCTGGACCTTCGGCGCGGGCGGCCAGTGGGCCGAGGGTGACAAGCTCACCATCGACACCCCGGCGAACCTGGACGGCGTTCGCGCGATGCGGGAGATCGCCGATGCCGGTGTCACCCAGCCGAATCCGGGCGCGACCGACCGCAAGGACGTCATCAACGCCTTCATCCAGGGCAAGATCGGCATGATCGAGGGCCTGCCCCCGAACATCAGCCAGATCGCCGCGAAGAACCCCGGCCTGAAGTACTCCACCGCGCCGACGCCGACCAAGTCCGGCACCCCGGTGACGCTCGGCGTGGCCGATCACCTGATGGCGTTCAAGAAGGACGGCAAGAAGACGGAATCGATCAAGAAGTTCCTCGACTTCTTCTACGGCGCCGACGTCTACTCGAAGTTCGTCTCGACCGAGGGCTTCATCCCGATCACCAACACCGCGGCCGCCAAGCTGGCCTCGGACCCGGTGACCAAGGCGTTCGGCTCGACCCTCGCGGTGGCCCAGTTCTACCCGAGCAACAACGCGAAATGGGCTGCGGCGCAAGGCGCCATCCGCCAGCAGATCGGCACCATCGCTCAGGGCACCGACCCGGCCCAGGTGTTGCAGCGCGTTCAGGAAGCCGCGAAATAGCGTGCGACGGAAAGGAACTCTGGCGGCGATACCGTGGATCGGACCTTCGCTGGTCTTGATCGCGGCTATCGTCGCCTTTCCCGCCTGCTACATGGTGTGGACCAGTACCAGGGATCTGAGCGCCTACGGTCAAGACCGGGGCGCGGCCGGCCTGGCCAATTTCCGCACCCTGTTCGGGATTTCGGAGCTGGGCTCGGTGCTGGCACACACGGTGATCTGGGTTGTCGCCGTTGTGCTGATCACCCTGGTGCTTTCGGCCGGGCTCGCCCAGTTCCTCAACAAGGACTTCCCCGGCCGTACCGCGGTGCGGATGGCGGTCCTGGTGCCGTGGGCGGCCTCGGTGGTGATGACGACGACGATCTTCTACTACATGCTCGATCCCGACGTCGGCATCGCCAACCGGTTCCTGGTCGACATCGGCCTGCTCGACCGGGGTTACGGCTTCACCAAGCAGCCGACGCCCGCGTTCCTCGTCGCGATCGGTGTCGCGGTATTCGTCTCGATCCCGTTCACCACGTACACGATTCTGGCCGGGCTGCAATCCATTCCGGCCGAGATCAGTGAGGCCGGCCGGGTCGACGGTGCGAGTGCCTGGCAGCGCTACCGCTTTCTCACGCTGCCGCAGCTGCGTCCGGCCATCGCGGTGGCGACGATCATCAACATCATCAACTCGTTCAACTCGTTGCCGATTCTGCAGGTGATCACCGGCAGTATCGCGGGATTCCAGGCCGACACCACCACCACGTTGATGTTCAAGCTGATTCGGCAGAACCAGCAGATCGACACGGCCGCGGCGATGAGCGTGCTGAACTTCGTGCTGATCATCGTCATCATCGCGATCTACGTGAAGGTGATCCGGCCGACACAGGAGGTCGACGGGTGACCGCGGCGGATGTGGCGCACCTCGAGCAGGTAACGGGCGCGACGGGAGTGGCCGATTCGGCCGAGCGTCCCGGCCCGCGAGCGAAACGGCGTCGCTGGGAACTGACCGCGGTCGGCGTGGTGCTCGCCGCGTTGTTCCTGCTGCCGTTCATCGTGATGGTGCTCGGCTCGCTGAAGAACCGTGCCGAAATCCTGCGCATTCCACCGACATACATTCCGGAGACGTGGCATCCGGACAACTACGCCACCATGTGGGACACCCCGGAGACACCGCTGCCGTTCAATCTGGCCAGCACGGTGATCATTTCGGTGTGCGCCACGGTGCTGGTGCTGCTCGTCGCGATTCCGGCCGCGTATTACACGGCGCGGCACAAGTTTCCGGGTCGCGCGGTGTTCCTCGGTTTGGTGCTCATCACCCAGATGCTGCAGCCGACCGTGCTGGTGACCGGTCTGATCCGGGAGTTCTTCGCGGTCGGCATCAACGACACCTGGCTGGCGATGATCCTGGTGAACGCGGCGTTCAATCTGTCGTTCGCGGTGTGGATCCTGCACAGCTTCTTCGCCTCCATTCCGGTGGAGATCGAGGAGGCCGCGATGCTCGATGGGCTGAGCCGCTGGCAGATCCTGGTCCGGGTGAGCCTGCCACTGGTGTGGCCGGGCATCGTCACCGCCACGATCTTCGTCATCGTCTCCTGCTGGAACGAGTTCGCCGCCAGCCTGGTGGTGCTGACCACCCCCGAGAACCAGCCGCTGTCGGTGGCGCTGACGAAGTTCATCGGCCAGTACGACACGTCGTGGCAATACGTGTTCGCTATCTCCACGGTCGGTATCATCCCGGTCGTGATCCTGTTCGCACTGATCGAAAAGCGCCTGGTCGCGGGCCTTACCGCGGGCAGCGTCAAGTAAATCGTCCCGGCGGGTGGTGTGCCACACCACCCGCCGTTGGCGCGTTGTGAATCGAACCACTGTCTGAGTCTGGACTTCTTGTCGGTTATCTGAAAATATCTCTTACCATTGTCGGTAACGAGCGGTAACGGGAAGGTTCTTCGATGAGCGTGCGCAATGGTGGGCGCGTCGTCGTCCTCGGCGTCATCGCGCTGATGGCGGCGTGGACGGCAGTTGGTTCGGGGCAGGCGGCGCCGGGGGAGCAGGAAAGTGTCCGGATCGAACCGGCCCCCGCGCTCACCCTGCCCCCGGAACTCGATGACTTCTACAAGCCCGCGGCGGGGGCGGTCGCCGTGGCACAGCCCGGCGAGATCCTGCGCGCGCGGGCGATCTATCCGGCGTTCATGGGCATCCTGCAGCTGAATGTCGATGCGTGGCAGCTGCTTTACCGCACCACCAACAGTCATGGCGAGCCGATCTCGACCGTCACCACCATCCTGAAACCGCGCGGCCCAGCGCCCGCGGGCGGGTCGAAGCTGCTGTCGTATCAGATCGCCGAGGACAGCGTCGCGCAGTACTGCGCCCCGTCGTATGTGGCCCAATCCGGCGCCATCCCGGTCGATTACGTGAACGCCGCGGAGACGCTCATCCCGATCGCCGCGGGTATCGGGCAGGGCTGGACGGTCGCGATGCCCGACTATCAGGGCCCGAATTCGGCGTACGGTGCGTCGCGGATGAACGCGCAGGCGACCCTCGACGGTATTCGTGCCGCCGAGAACTTCGCGCCCGCTCAGTTGAGTGGGCCGGGAACTCCGGCGGCGCTGTGGGGCTACTCGGGTGGCACGATCCCGTCGGCCTTCGTTCCGGAGATCAAGGAAAGCTATGCGCCCGAACTGAATATCGTCGGCATCGCCGCAGGCGGTGTCGCGGCGGGCGACTATGCCGGGGTGGTACGGCACAACAATGGCGGCGTCTACGCGGGGCTCATCTCGGCCGCGATCGTCGGTATTTCCACCGAATACCCGGAAACGCAGCGGGTGATGCGCGAAAGGGTCGATCTGCTCGGGCAATTCGTTATGGCGTCCAAGAAGGTGCTGTGCCATCCGCAGGGCGCCACCCTGTTCCCCGGATTCAACTACTTCGGCACCTTTCAGGGCGGCGATCCGCTGGCGCTGCCGGAGATTCGGGACGCGATCGCGGATAACTCACTAGGACAGCAGAAGCCGACCGTGCCGATCTACTTCTATCACGCGCAGAACGACGAGCTCATTCCGATCGCGGGCACCGACGCGACGGTGCAGAAATACTGCGCCGAGGGTGCGCCGAGCGTGACCTACGTCCGGGAATTCGCCGCCGAACATATCTCCGGTATCCTCTCGCACCTGCCCGGCGCGTTCTATTGGCTGAAAGACCGGCTCAACGGCGTCGCCGCACCGCAGGGCTGCTCGATTACCAGCCCGGTGAGCACCATTGGCGAACCCCAGTTCGGGCAGGGTCTCTCGGAGATACTGCCGCCCATGGCGCAGGCCCTGGTCGGATACGCCATCGGCCAGCAGAAGTGAGCCGGCGACCCCGGCGCGGACCGATGTCCGTGCCGGGGTCGCGGCGGGTCAACGGGTAGCATCGAACGGTGGCACGGCGGGACGAAGAATCGAAGGACGGTCGCAGCTACGGCGGGCTGTCACGGGAACAACGGGTGGCGCAGCGGCAGACCCGATTGATCGATGCCGCCCTCGAATTATTCGGAACCCAGGGTTACGGGGCCACTTCCATCGAGCGCCTCTGCGCGGTCGCCAATGTTTCCACGCGCAGTTTCTACGAAGATATGGGCAGCCGTGAGGCTTTGCTGATCGCGTTGGCCAACCGGACCACCTCGCGCGCGGTCGAGCGGGCCTTGCAGATATTGGCGAAAAACGAGAACGACCCGCTCTCGACCAGGGTGGTCGAGGGCTTCCGCGCCTATCTCTCGGTGACCTGTGCGGATCATCGTTCGGCCAGGGTCTGTTATGTCGAAGTGGTCGGCGTGAGCCAAGCGGTCGAGGAGTGGCGCCGAGACCAGCGACGCCTGCTTTCCGCGTTGCTGGTCAGCGAGGCCGAGCGCGGTGTCGAGCGCGGCGAGGTCAAGCCGAGGCGTTTCGATCTTTTCGCGCTCGCGGTGATCGGTGCGGTGAACTCGCTCGCCCAGGAATTGGTGCACAGCACGCTGCCCGATTCGGTCCTCAGCGTGGACGAAATATGCGAGGAGATCGCTTTCTTCGTGAACTCCGGGCTCGCTCTCACCTGATCTGAAACCGGCTGAATCGCCTGCGGGTTCGGGTCGGCTCGCCATCTGAAAAGATGTCTTGCCGAATTAGTGGAAACCTCCTACAGTCGAGTCGGCTCCCTTATTCGAGGGAGTCGACGATTCTCTGGACGGAGTGTTCATGTCCTCCATCGGAAGTGCCGTTCGCGCGCTGGTGGTCAATCTGCATTCGGTGGGCGTGCTGCAACGCGCGGGCGTGCTCAACCTGCTCGCACCGGCCGACCTGGTGCGGGCCTCCCGTGCGGTCCGGCAGTTCGGCGGCATCGCCGGGCCGGTGCGAATGTCGGCGCGGCGGGAGCCGGAGCGGGTGGCGCTGATCGATGAGCTCGGCCCGCTCACCTACCGCGAGCTCGAGGCTCGCGGTAACGCGCTGGCCCGCGGCTTCATCGGGCTTGGTCTCGGGCCGGGCGACACGGTCGCCGCGCTCATTCGGGACCGGCGCGAGCTGGTGGACACCATGCTCGCCGCCGCGAAGATCGGCGCACGGCTAGTGCTGCTCAACACCGGATTCGCCGGTCCGCAGCTGGCCGATGTCGCGGCGCGCGAAGGCGTGCACGCCGTGGTGTACGACCAGGAATTCGCCGAATTGCTGCGGGTGCTGCCGCTGGAGGTGCGGCGGGTACTCGCCGTGCACGACGGCAGCGGGGTCGACGGCATGGCCACCATCGCCGCGCTGATCGCGGACAACGACACCGCCGAACTGGCCTCGCCGCCGCGGCAGGGCGGATTCGTGCTGCTGACCGGCGGCACCACCGGGACGCCGAAGGGGGTGCCGCGCGAGGTCAAGTCACCGCTCGCGGCGGCCGCGCTGCTGGAGCGGATACCGCTGCGCCGCAACCAGACTCTGGTGCTGGCCGCGCCGCTGTTCCACGGCACCGCGCTGAACCAGTTCATCCTGGCGCTGTCGCTGGCCTCGACGGTGGTGCTGCGCAGGCGATTCGACGCCGAGGCGACACTGGCCGACGTCGCCGATCATCAGGCGCAGGTGCTCGTCCTGGTGCCGACCATGCTGCGCCGGATACTCGACCTCGGCCCCGAGACCTTGGCGAAATACCACACCGACAGCCTGCGAATCGTATTCAGTGCGGGCTCTGCTCTGCCTGCCGCGCTGGGTGATTCGGCCACCGAGGTATTCGGTGACGTGCTCTACAACTTCTACGGCTCGACCGAGGTTGGAGTGGCCGCCATCGCCACGCCTGCGGACTGGCGCGCGGTGTCCGGGACGGTCGGCAGACCGCCGACGGTCTGTACGGTCCGGCTCTACGACGAACACGGCAAGGTGGTCACCGAACCGGGTGCGCGCGGCACCATCTACGTGCGCAGCATGCTGTCCTTCACCGGGTACTCCGGCGGCGGTAACAAGGACGTCATCGATGGTCTGCTGTCCACCGGCGATGTGGGGCACTGGGATTCGGGCGGGCGGCTGTTCATCGACGGACGCGACGACGACATGATCGTCTCCGGTGGTGAGAACGTTTTTCCCGGCGAGGTGGAGGAGCTGCTGTACGCCCATCCGGCCATTGCCGAGGCGGCGATCGTCGCGGTACCCGACGACGAATTCGGCCAGCGGCTGGCGGCTTTCGTGGTGCGGCACCCCGATGGGGAGCTGGACGCCGATGCGGTCCGCGCCTATGTGAAGGCCAATCTTGCCCGGTTCAAGGTGCCCCGAGATGTCACCTTCGTCGACGAACTCCCGCGCACCAGCACCGGAAAACTCTTGCGGCGCGACCTCACCGCGAGCTGAGCTAAATCGTCTGGGACGGGGTGTAGACAACCCGCCGATTATCTGAAAATATAACTTACCAATATGACGGTCGAGGTGTCGCCGTCGCACCGAAAAGTAATCGTGAGCAGGCGTAATCGCGACTCGCGGGATCGATGGGTGATCAATGATGATGACCGATGGTTGGCCGAAGCGGCGTGCCACGCGCCGGACCGGATTCGCCGCGACCGCAGCCCGAATCGTGGTCGCGGTCGGCGTTCTCGCGGTTCCCTCGATGCTACCGATGGCTATCCCGCCAGCACTCGCGGAGCCGGCGCCGACCACCGAGTTTCCGAAGGCCGACGCACGCACCGGATTACCCGAGGGGTGGAATCCGGGGCCGGAAAGCTATGGCGTCGGCGAGCAGAAGAACGTCGAGCTGCCGATGGCGGACGGCGTGGTGTTGCGGGCGGACGTTCGGTATCCGACCGATGCCGCCGGCGCACCCGCGCAAGGCCCGTTCCCGATCATGTTGACCCAGACGGCATACGGCAAGGACAGCGCGGGCTTCATGCGGCTGCTGTCCTACGACGGGCTCGGCCCGCTCCTGCAGAACGCGCTGCCCAGCGTCATCGACGTGGCAAAACAGATCAGCGACGCGGCGGGCTATGGCGACTATTTCGTCAAGCGCGGCTACATCAGCGTCATCGTGGATGTTCGCGGCACCGGCTCGTCGGGTGGGCAGTGGAGCATCTTGCAACCGCAGGAGCGGGAGGACTCCAAGCGGGTAATCCATTGGGCCGCTGGACTACCCGGCTCGACCGGCGAGATCGGCCTGTGGGGTCTGTCGTATCTCGGGATGACCGAACTCTTCACCGCCGGTGTGCTGGAACCAGATTCGCCGGTCAAGGCGCTCTTTCCGCTGATGCCCGGCAACCACGCGTTCCAGGATCTGCTGGACCACGACGGGTTCTACAACACCGCCTTCCTGGCCTCCATGCTGCAATTCCCGATCACCCTGCTGCCGCAGCTCGATCCGATCCTCGGGTTGTACCGGGAGCCGGACAAGATGGCCAGCGTGTTCGTCGACCACCTGATATCGCATTTCCGGGCCGACGGCACCTGGCATTCGGTGTTCAACGCACTGCTCGACGGCGACAAGGCCTACAACAGCCCGTACTGGGAGTCGCGCGCGATCGACAATGTGGTGGAACAGATCGCGGCGAACGACATTCCGACCTATCTGGTCGGCGGCCAGTACGACCTGCTGCAGGACGGCACGCCGCGCACCTTCGCCGGATTGCAGAACGCCTACGCCGGCCGCTCGCACAACGGGCCGATGCCCGCGGCAGCGCCGTCCACCGGCCGCTTCCAAATGCTCACCGGCCCTTGGTTTCACGTGCAGCCCGGGGTGCAGCGTAACGCCGATATCGATATGCACGCCGTCCAGCTGGCCTGGTTCGACCGGTGGCTGAAGAACGACCGCAATGGCATCGACGAGACGAAGACGCCGCTGCACGCGATCGACGTGAACGGCAACGTGATCGAGAGCGCCACCTATCCGATGCGGGAAACCCCCACGCAGAACCTGTATCTGGCAGCCGATGGCCGACTGGCCTCGGATCGTCCGGTGGCGCAGTCGGGTTCGGACCGGGTGACCTTCAGTCCGGTCAATGGCGGCACCATCTGCAACTCCTCGTTCTCCCGCAACTTCGCAGGCGTCTATGAGCTGCTCACCACCATGGTTGGCGTCGATGATCCCTGTGGGCAGTTCCCCGCGCACCCGGATGTGCCTGGGCTGCTAAACAATCCGCAGTACACGACCGACGCCTTCACCGAGCCGACCGTGCTCGGCGGGCCGATCGGCGCCACCCTCTTCGCCGTCTCGAACACGCCCGCCTCGGCGTTCAGCGTGACGGTGCAAGACATCGCGCCGGACGGCACGGCCATCGCACTGACCGATGGACAGCTCGCCGGAAACTTCCGTGCGCTGGACGAGGACCGGACGTGGCGGACGCCGGATGGCAGCGTGCTCGGCGCGTTCCATCCGGGAACCAGGGAGTCGATGCTGCCGGTGATCCCGGGCCAGGTGACCGAGTACAACGTCAAGATCCGCCCGGCTTTTCACGTCTTCCAGTCCGGCCACCGATTGCAGGTGACGATCGGCTCCGGCGACGCGCCGACGCACGTCTTCAACCCGAAGGACTACCCGGCACTGCTGGGCGGCGTCTACGACATTCAGCGCACCGAGGGCGCGTCCTCGTTCCTCACGGTGCCGCTGGCCGGCGCGTCGGCGATGCACCGCTGAGACGGCGCCGCTTGGCATTGCCGCACCGGAATCTCTACGGTCGGCAGCGTGCCTGTGATCAGATTGTTCGCGTGCCTAGAAAAACAGCAGGTCGGCGTGTTCGATTGGCGGCGTTCGCGGGTCCCTCCGTGGTGACGCTTCGCTACCTCCGCCGGGCCCGTCGCGAACGCCGCAGGGCGGTGTGAGATGACCGGCCCGACCGACCGCCCGCAGCGGTGGAACCGGCTGCTCGAACTGCTCGCCGAATCCGGGCGGCTTTCCGTCGAGGAGGCCGCCGAGCGCCTCGGTGTGTCCTCGGCGACGGTCCGCCGCGACTTCACCGCCCTGGCCGAACAGCAGCTGGCGACCAGAACGCACGGCGGTGTCGTCGCGACCTCGGTCGCCTACGACCTGCCCGCCCGCTACCGGCAGACCGGCGGGGAGGCCAAGCAGCGGATCGCGGAACACGCTGCGTCACTGGTGGATCCGCACGCCGTTATCGCGATGAACGGCGGCACGACCACCACCGCGGTGGCGCGGGCCCTGGCCGGACGCACCGACCTGGGCATGACCGGCGACGAACAGCTGACCATCGTCACCAACGCGCTCAATATCGCGGGCGAGATGGTGCTGCGCCCGCACATGCGCACCGTCGTGCTCGGCGGCGTCGCCCGCCGCGAGTCCTACGAGCTGCACGGCCCGCTCGCCGAACGCGCCCTCGCCGAACTCCGCCTGGACGAACTGATCCTCGGCGTCAACGCCATCTCCGCCGAGGGCGGCGCGCAATGCAGGCACATCGACGAGGCCGGCGTCACCACCGAGATGGTCCGCCGCTCCCGCCACGTGATGGTCGTCGCCACCGCCGACAAGCTGGAGCGCACCGCCCTGGCCCGCATCTGCAGCATCGAGCAGGTGCACGCCCTGGTGACCGATGCCGACGCGGACCCGGTGGCGGTGGCGGCGATCCGCGCGACGGGTGTGCGCGTCGACGTCGTCTAGGCGGCCCGGTTTGAACGTGGCCGCGCAGGGCATGCACGAGGCCATGACCACTGAACCCGGTACGAACCGTCCCGATGACACCGAAGTGGACCGCGACGACGTTGATCAGCCGGATTCGACCGCGGACGCCGCGGCGACCACGGAGGATCAGGCGTCGGATATGGACTACGAGGGCGATACGCCCAACTAGCCAAGTGGTTCGCGACTCCCGCTCGGAGTCCGGGCCGAAACAGCCCGGTATGCCATAGATGGCCTACCGGGCTGTGCTGTTTTTCGACCGATCTATCGACGATATTCACCCATTGACCGAGTCGTGGTGTCTCACTAGTCTGAGTGGGACAGCACGTCCCACATGAGTGTGTAGGCAAGGTGAGCCCGCTATGGCCGATGTCGATTCTGTTGATTCCGCCGTTGATTCGACGTTGCACCCGCCCCGATGGGCGCCGACGTTCATCCGATGGCACAACACCCCGGTGACCTGGTGGGAGTCGGTGAAGTTGTCGTTAGGAATTCTGCCCAGGGTGCGTGATCACACCGTGCTGGATTACGTGACCAACTTCCCCGGGCAGGACGACGTGATCGTCGCTCGGGTGCCGTTCGCGAAGTTCGTCATCGTGCGCAGCCCGGAGTTGGCCCGGCATGTGCTGGTGACCAATCAGAACAACTACACGAAGAGTCCGGACTACGACATGCTCGCGGTGGCGTTCGGGCGCGGCCTGGTAACCGACCTGAATGATGAACTGTGGCAGCGTAATCGGCGGCTGGTGCAGCCGATCTTCGCCAAGCGCAACGTGGATGGGTTCGCGCCGGTGATGGTGGAGGCGGCGCGGGATGCCGTCGCGCGGATCCGGGAGCTGTCGGCGGGTGATGGCGTGGTCGATGTGAATGCCGAAATGAACCGGCTCACCTTGGATGTCACGTCGCGGACGATGTTCGGCACCGATATCACCGGGCCGATGTCGGAGGTGGTGCTGTATCGGCTGTTGGGGTTCTTCGGCCGTGGCTTCATGACGAACCTCAGCCATCCGCTGCATCACGTCGCGACGTGGCTGCACCGGCGCGGTCGCCATCGCGACGACGCCGGGAATTCGCGGTTACCGATGCGGGTGATGCGGGCCGCGGGATGGGTGATCGAGCCGCGCGCCATGCGCGACCTGCGTCATGCCGAGCGCGTGGTCGACGGACTCATCGCCGATCATCGGGCGGGCCGGATCACCCGCAAGGACAACCTGCTCGCCGCGCTGATCGACGCGTCCGACCCGGAAACCGGCTACAAGTACACCGATCAGGAGATCCACGACGAGCTGATGACGTTCATCGGCGCGGGCATGGAGACCACCGCCACCGCGCTGACCTGGGTGTGGCAGCTGCTTTCCGAGCATCCCGAGGCCCGCGAGCGACTACGCGACGAGGTGACCTCGGTGCTCGGCACCCGCCCGGCCACCGCCGCCGACCTCGACCAGCTGCCGTGGACGCAGGCCGTCGTCGCCGAGACCATGCGGGTGCTGCCGCCGGTGGTCGGGCTGGCCAGGACGGCGAAAGAGGCCGATGCGCTCGGCGGTTACCTGATCAAGCCCGGCACCACGGTGATCACGCTGATCCACGGATCGCACCACAATCAGCGGGTGTGGGATCGGCCGGACGAGTTCGACCCGAGCCGGTACCTGCCGGAAAACGTAGCGCGCGAACACAAGCGGGCCACCATGCCGTTCGGTGCGGGCAAAAGAATGTGTGTCGCTTCGGGATTCGCGAACATGGAGGCCGCGCTGGTGGTTGCCACCTTCGCCCAGCAGCTGCAATTCGACGCGGTGTCGGATCAGCGGGTGCGGCGGCAGATCTCGTTCACCGGCGGTCCGGACGGCCCGCTGCCGATGCGTCCTCGGTTCCTGCCGGAACTGGAGCGCGCGGACACCGCCGTATAGTCGGATTTGTGAAACCGCCCGCCCACATGCGCAGCCATCGCAGGCGCTCGGGCGGACAACGGTGGGACGCGCACAATTCGACTCGGCAGGCGCAGATCCTCGAGGCGGCCGTCGCGCTGATCGAGGAGAACGATCCGAACGTCGAGGTCTCGATCCAGCAGATCGCCGAGCGGGCCGGACTGGCCCGCTCGGTGGTCTACCGGCAGTTCGACAATCGCGAAGACCTGGACTCGCGGGTCCGGGAGTTCATCGTCGAACGGTACGTCGGCGAGGTCGAGCGCGTCCTGACGCTCGACCCGGCCAAGACCCTCGAGGAGATCATCCTCGATGTGATGCGCACCGTCGTGCGTTGGGCCGCAGCGCATCCGAAGCTGTACCGGTACGGTCAGAGCGGTTGGGTGCACGGGCAGGCGACCGGGGAAACCAGCCTGACCATCGGCCGGCATCGGGTCGCCGAGGCGCTGTGGCAACAGGTTTCGTCCTGGACCGCGATCCTCGGCATCGAGGTGCTGCCCTATCGTCCCGTCGTGTACGGGATCGTCGGACTGGTCGAGGGCATCGTCACCCAATACATCGGCACCCCGGCCGATGCCGAGCGACCAGACCAGGAAGCCATTGCCCGCCTGCTCGCCTCGTCGGTGTGGCACCTCTACGCCGGTCATGCCGCCGACCGCGGCTATCACTTCGAACGCTCGGCCACCATGGGCGAATCGCTCGCCAAACTCCTCGCCGACGCGGCGGCGAAGCAAGACTGAAGGGCCGCAGCGTGTTTCGGCGTTACGAGACAATCGCGGGCGCAACCGGGGCTGATCGTGCGGCCCGCAGGCCGGCAATCGCCGGCATGAAGCGCGTTGCCGCGTTGCGAAGCGCGATGCCGGTCCGGGTGGCGGGCAGCAGCATGGCTCCGGCGATCCGGAAGCCACCTTGCTTGGACTGCACCAGCTTTCGATGCCGCGCCTCGTATCGACGCAAGGCCGCCGCGGGGTCACCCGTGGCCTCGCCCAACTCCTCTGCCAGCGTGTAAGCGCCCGCCATGGCGAGGGTGGAGCCGTCGCCGAAAAGGGACAGACTCGATCCGGCGTCGCCGACCAGCGCGATCCGTCCGGTCGACCAGGTGGGCAGATCGACCTGGCTGACGGCGTCGAAGTACAGGTCGTCAGCGGCGTGCACGCGCTCCAGCAATTCCGGCAGCCGCCAGCCACCGCCCGAATACGCCTCGGCGACAAGGCTTTTGTGGCTCGCCTGATCACGGTGATCGAAGCCGGGCACGGCGTCGTGCCGAAAGATGAACGCGGCGAGTGCGTGGCCGCGCGTCGGATGCACCGAGACGGCGCGGCCCGGCGTGTTGTAAATGACCACTTCCCGATCCGAGCCGACGGGTGCGTCGACCGGCATCGTCGCGACGTACATGCCCTTGTGCCTGACGAATTCGCTTTCCGGGCCGAAGGCGAGGCGCCGGACCGTGGAGTGCAGTCCATCGGCGCCGATGACCAGATCGAAGCGCCGGGGCGGCGCACTCGCGAAGGTGACGTCGACGCCCTCGTCGTCGCGAGTGAGGCCGGTAATGGTGTCGCCCCAGACGAATTCGGCCTCCGCGCGGCTGGCCGCCAACAGGATTGCCGCGAGGTCGGCGCGCGGCACCTCGACTTCCCGATCACCGCTCGAGCCCTGGAACGCGGCGAGGGGAACCCGCCCCACCGGCTTGCCTGCGGCGTCGACGAAGATCATCCGGTCGACGGCGGATCCGGCAGCGCGCAGCTGCGGCATGATCCCCATCTGTTCGGCCACGGCCACCGCGGGGCCCTTCACGTCGACGGGATTTCCGCTCGAACGCAGCGCCGCCGCGCGCTCCACCACGGTCACCTCGTATCCACGTCGCGCCAGCCAGTAGGCCAGCGTCGAACCGGCGACACCCGCTCCGGAGATCAGCACTGTCTTGTTCATGGCGATACCTTCGTCAGCTAACTGGACGAATTTCGTCCGGTTAGTCATAGCGTACGCTAAGCGGAAGAAATTCGTCCAGTTATTCGATATCGCCTGATAGGAGGCACTGATGGCGACCGAGGAACTGCGCGCCGACGCCAGAAACAACCGGGATCAGCTCCTCACGGCCGCACTGAATGTCTTTCGCGAGCGGGGAGTCGACGTGCCGATGAAGGAGATCGCCGACCGCGCCGGTGTCGGCGTCGGCACGCTGTACCGCCGCTTCCCGGACCGCGACGCGCTGATCTCCGCCGCCGCCAGCGCCTACCTGGCCGGGCTCGCGGCCGCGGCCGCGACGGCATGGCGCGAAGAGCCCGACGCCTGGGCGGCGCTCGCCCGATTCCTGCGCGAATGCGTCCACCAGGGCGTCGGCGGACTGGCCGCCGCGATCGAACCCGTCGCACACTCCCGAATCCGGGCCGACCCCAAGCTGATCGAGGTGCGCGACGCCGTCACCGACCTGATCAATCGCATGACCACGCAGGCCAAAGCCGACGGAGCGCTGCGCGACGACATCGGCCCGGTGGACGTCGCCAAGCTGATGACGCTCCAGATATACACTCGCCCAGGCGAATCCCATCCCGCGACGATCGATCGGGTGGTGGACATCATGCTCGACGGGCTGCGCGCCCGCTAGCGCGTCATGGGGTCGCGGCCAGCGACACCGTGTCCGGGGTGGCGGCCGGTCGAATGCTGCGCATCCAGACCACGAATCCCCACGCGACGAAGCCCGCGTAGACGAAGTACAGGGTCGCCGACGGGTAGTAGCCTGCCCGCACCAACAGCGGGATGCCGACGATGTCGACCGCGATCCAGATGAGCCAGAACTCGGCGAGCCCGCGCGCCATCCCATACGTCGCCAGCACCGACCCGGTGAAGATCCAGGCCTCGGCCCACGGACCGTAGGAGCCGATCAGCGCGAAGATTCGCGCGAACGCCGCGGTGCCGACGAACATGGCGGCGACCAGGATCAGGCGTTCGCGATTGCTGGCCCAGCGCGGTTCGACACCGCGATGTTCCAGGCCGGTCTCGTTGGCGTGCCGATGCCAGCTCCACCAGCCGTAGACGCTGACCGCGACGAACATGAGCTGGCGCCCCGCCTGGCCCGCCATGTTCAGATGCTGCGGAGTGTTGAAGACGCCACCGACGAAAACGGTGAACAGCAGCGCGTTCCCGGCGATGCCGATCGGCCAGGCCCAGACGCGCCGCCGCATGCCGCCGAGCGCGGAGGCGAGACCGAAGCCGTTGCCGATCACCTCGCGCCAGAGGATCTCCGAGCCTGCGATATGCAGCTTGGCGTCGAGCAGCGAGATGATCGGGTTCACCTGTCGTACAACCAGCGCGCCGACCGATGTCATCCACCGCGCGGATATCGGCTCGCACTGAGCGAAAAACCGGCAGGAACGCGGGTTCGCGTAACGATTGCGAAATCTGGGGTCGCGATTCGCAATATCTGTGCAACGGACCCCTTCTAGGGTGACGGCTATGAGCACGGAAAGTAGTACCGGGGGGACCGGAATTCACATCAGCGGGTTGACCAAAACCTTCCGAGTCGGTCGCAAGACGGTGGAGGCGCTGGACTCCGTTGACCTGCACACTGAACAGGGGACCTTCCTGTCGCTGCTCGGCCCGTCCGGCTGCGGCAAGTCGACCGTCCTGCGCATCCTCGCGGGACTGGAGACGCCGAGCGCGGGCAAGACGCTGATCGACGGCCAGACGCCCGCCGAGCTGGTTCGCAGGCACGAACTCGGCATCGCGTTCCAGGACTCGGCGCTGCTGCCGTGGCGCTCGGTGGAGTCGAATATCAAGCTGCCCTTGCAGGTGGCCGGGCTCACGCCGGATCCGGCACTGATCGCGGACCTGATCCAGTTGGTCGGGCTGGAAGGCTTCGAGAAGGCCAAGCCCGCGCAGCTGTCGGGCGGCATGCGTCAGCGCGTCTCGATCGCCAGGGCGCTGGTGGTGAAGCCCACCGTGCTGCTGCTCGACGAACCGTTCGGCGCGCTGGACGACATGACCAGGCAGCGCCTCAATCTGGAGCTGCTGCGGATCTGGACCGAGAAACCCGCGACCACGCTGATGGTCACCCACGGCATCGCCGAGGCGGTGTTCCTCTCCGATGTGGTCGCGGTGATGAGTCCGCGACCGGGCCGGGTGCTGGAATTGGTGGAGATCGATCTGCCGCGTCCGCGCACCCCGGAGATGATGCGCGCGCCCGAATTCCATCGGCTGCACGACTATCTGTCGGAGCTGCTGTTCGGGAAGTCGGGCACCGGCGGCGCGCTCGGCACCGCCGCGGGCAAGTCGAGCACGGGCGCGGTGCAGGCATGACGGAGCAACGACCGCCGCGCTGCCGGTGGCAGGCCAGGCCGGGGTGGCAGCGGGTGCGTCCGTACGGACAGTCGATGCGGTCGGTCGCGATCTGCGTGCGGCGGGGAGGGCGAGCATGAAGCGGATCGGCGGACTGCTCGGCGTCGCCGGGCTGATCGGGGTGTGGTGGCTGCTCGCGGCGCTCGGCGTCGCGGGCGGCACCGTGCCGAGCCCGTGGACGGTGCTGCACACCATGTACACCGACGGATGGGGGCTCTACGGGCCGAACTTCCGGATCACCGCGCTCGGCGCGCTGAAGGGATTCCTGTGGGGCAACGGCATGGCCATCGCGCTGGCGATTCTCATCATGCTGATCCCGCAGATCGAGTCGTTGGCGACGCAGCTGGCGATTCTGAGTTACTGCACACCGCTGCTCGCCCTCGGCCCGATCATTCTGGTGGTGTTCGGCGGCCGCACCCCGACGGTGTTCCTTGCCGCGATGTACTGCTTCTTCACCACCATGGTCGGCACGGTGACGGGCTTGCGCTCGGCCGATAGAACAAGCCTCGACCTGGTGCGTGCCTATGGCGGCGGGCGCTGGCAGCAGCTGTACCGGGTGCAGTTGGTCTCCGCGTTGCCGAATACCTTCGCGGCGTTGAAGATCGCGGCGCCCTCGGCGGTGCTCGGCGCGATCATCGGTGAGTACCTCGGCGGCGTCGACAGCGGCATCGGTGTCGCGCTGACCGCCGCCCAGACGGCCTACAACGTGCCACGCACCTGGGGCATGGCGCTGGCCGCCGCCGCACTGGCCGGTCTCGGCTACGCGGTCGTCGCGCTGGCCGCCCGCCTCGTCGCCCCCTGGACCACTCAGGAGTCGCGATGACCGAAGGGCTTGGCGTGCAACGCTTTACCTGCGGCGTGGAGGAGGGGCGATGAAGGTTGTGTGGCGGATCGGGAAGTTCTTGTTCCCGTTGTTCACCTCGCTGTTGTTGATGCTGTTGATCTGGTATGTCTTCCTGAAGGCGTTTCCGCAGGTCGGGCCGCGGGTGGGGAAGTCGCCGGAGGATATCTGGCGCTATCTGGTGACCTCGCCCGGCGCGAGCGCGGCGCGCGAGCTGATCGTCGACGATCTGCAGATCACGTTGCGGGACGCGGCAATCGGCTTCGGCCTCGGCATGGTGGCGGCGCTGGTGGTGGCCGCGCTGTTCGTGTCGTTCGCCGCATTGGAGCAGACCTTCCTGCCGGTGGCGATGCTGCTGCGCTCGGTGCCGCTGGTGGTGCTCGCGCCGATCATCGTGCTGGTGTTCGGCCGCGGGCTCGGCGGCGTTGCGGTGCTCGCCGCGATCGTGGTGTTTTTCCCGGCGCTGGTGATGATCATGGCGGGTTTGCGCAACGCGCCGAGGGAGGCGCTGGACCTGGTTGCCGCGTACGGCGGGTCCAAATGGACCGGACTGCGGATGGTCGCGGTGCCCGCCGCGCTGCCCTCGGTGTTCGCGGCGGCGCGGATCTCGGTGCCGGGGGCGCTGATCGGTGCGCTGCTCGGCGAATGGCTCGGCAGCGGAACGGGTCTCGGCGCCAGCTTGATTCGCGCCATCCCGACGTTCCAGTACAACCAGCTGTGGTCGTCGATCGTCATCGTCACGATCGTGTCGGTGCTGCTCTACGCGATCGTCGGCGTGATCGAGAATCTGGTGCTCGCCCGCTTCGGTGCCGACACCGGTAGAAACTGAGCCCTGTTTTCGCGGCGAAACGCGGTGAAATTCGAGCAAATCGATATCCGGAACGCCAAAGTAAAGAAAACGAAACGCAATCGACCTAGATTCGGCCCATGACAACAGAGTTTGATTTCGCGGCGTTCCCGGGGCCCTACGTGGTTACGCAGGCTGCCGCCTCCGGGCCCGTCGTGAACGCCGCGGGGCAACGCTCTTCGTTCGGGCCGACACTGAACCGACGGTCTCTCCTTCGTTACTCCGCGCTGGCCGGTGCCGCCCTAGGCGGCACCGGTCTGCTCGCCGCGTGCGGCGGCAGTTCCACCGACGCCTCGAACGGTTCCACCGCGGACGGCTCCAAGTTCGGCACCGTCGCGGTGCAGCTGTCCTGGCTGAAGAACATCGAATTCGCCGGCGAGTACTTCGCGGACAGTAAGGGCTATTTCAAAGAAGCCGGTTTCGGCTCGGTCAACCTCATCGCGGGCGGCGCGGCCAGCACCTCGGTGGAGGCCGGGCTGGACACCGGAAAGATCTGGCTCGGCCTGTCCGCCCCGCAGACCACCGCCAAGGCGGTGCTGGAGGGCCTGCCGGGCAAGATCATCGGCACCACCTATCAGAAGAACCCCTTCGCGATCGTCAGCTCGGCCGCCAAGCCGATCAAGACGCCCGAGGACATGAAGGGCAAGAAAATCGGTGTGCAGGACACCAACCAGCTGATCTTCAACGCCCTGCTCACCGCCAACGGCCTCAAGCCGAGCGATGTCACCATCGTGCCCGCGCAGTTCGACCCGTCCCCGCTGGCCAACGGCGAGGTCGACGGCTGGGTCAGCTATGTGACCAACGAGCCGATCACCTTGACGGCCAAGGGATTCGCCAACACCCACTTCCTGTTCGCCGACTACAACCTGCCGCTGACGGCCGAGACGCTCACCGTCAAGCAGTCCACCATCGACAACGAGCGGGACAAGCTGAAGGCGTTCCTGGTCGCGGAGATCAAGGGCTGGAAGGACGCGGTGGCCAACCCGGCCGAATCCGCCAGGCTCGCGGTCGAGGTGTACGGCAAGGATCAGAAGCTCGACCTGGCCGAGCAGACGAAAGAGGCGCAGGCGCAGAACGATCTGGTCACCTCGGCGGACGCGACCGCCAACGGGCTGCTCACCATGACCGACACACTCATCGAGCAGAACGTCGTCGCGTTGCGGGCGGCCAAGCTCGACATCAAGGCCGATCAGCTGTTCGACCTGTCGGTTTTGCGTGAGGTGTATGCGGAAAACCCGGGCCTGAAAGCCTAACTATTCAGTCCGACAACCGTTTTCAGCGGAGTCTTGGTGTTGTTGGACAGCGAGTGCCGCCCGGACTGTTCGGTCTTGGCGGCAATCAGCTCGGCGGCGATCGCGACGGCCATCTCGGCGGCGGTGCGGGCGCCGAGGTCGAGTCCGGCGGGGGAATGCAGGCGGGCGAGCGTCGCTTCGGCGAAGCCGCCCGCGCGTAGGTCTTCCATGCGCTGGGTGTGCACGGTGCGCGAACCCATGGCGCCGAGGTAGCCGAGCTCGGGTAGTCGGAGCGCGACGGTGAGCAGCGGGATCTCGAACTTCGGGTCGTGCGAGGTGACGACAATGCCGGTGCCGCTGTCGATTTCGCCCGCCGAGGACAGCGTGTTCAAGTACCGGTGCGGCCAGTCGACGACCACCTCGGCGCCGGGAAACTTCTCCGGTTTCGCGAAGTTCTCCCTGGAGTCGCAGATGGTGATCCGGTAGCCGAGCAGCCGCGCCTGCACGGTCAGCGCCGCGGCAAAAGAGTTGGCGCCGAAGATGATCAGCCGCGGCGGCGGGGCGAACGACGCGACGAACACGTCCGAATCCGGCAGCGCGAGCAGCTCGGTGCCGTGCTTCTTGTCGGTGACCAGGTGTTGGCCGATCAGGTCCGCGTCGGAATTCCAGACCACGGTGAACACGGTGATCCGCCGGTGCGCGGCGATCTCCGCGGCGACGAGGGGAAACTCGGGAAAGTGTCTGCGCGAGAACGGTTCGGTGAACACGTCCATGGTGCCGTCGCCGTCCGATGCGCCCTCCGTGCGGGTAGCCACGCCGTAGCGGTGCAACGCGCGCCGACCCGTGCGAGCGGCCTGCAGCACGGCCTCGTAGGCGATCTCCTCGAGCCCGCCGTCGGTGACCGCGCCGTACACGCCGCCGTCCGGGTCGACCAGCATCGCCGAGCCGATCGGTAAGGACGCGGAGCCCATGGTGCGCACGATGGTGGCCAGCCCACCGGTCCGCCCCGAATGCCAAACTCGCAGTAGGTCATCGACGATGTCCCGCATCAGCTCGCTCCGATCAGCGTGCGGACGAGGCCGGGTAATCACGATCGACGCCCGTCGCCAAATCGTCGCACGTGACGCACACCATATCCGCCTTACGTGACAAATAGGTGCGCGCGCCCGAATCTCCTACGGCCTCCTGACATATCGAGGTCCAGTGCTTGTGAGCGAGCACAACGGGATGGCCCGGTGTGTTGTGGAACACAGCGCGGGCTAGGCCGCTGGACGAGGCGAACGCCGCGGCCGTGACCCGGGCGATCACCTCGGCGCCGACGTCGGGGGTATCCACCGGCATGATCGCGGCGTAGCGCGCCGGGGTGCGCGCGGCCGCGATGAGCCCGGCCCGGACGGACGCGCCGAGCCCGGTGGCCCAGTCCGCCGCCCAGACGTGCTGGACGCCGGCGGGGAGGTCGAGCAGGGTCGGTTCGGGGCCGGTGGCACCGAGCACCACGATCACCGGATCGCAGCCGCCGTCGTGCAGCGCGGCGATCGCACCGCGCAGCCACGCACCGTCCTCGGCCAGCGCTTTGGGCCGTCCGTAGCGTGTTCCGGCGCCTGCGGCGAGCACGATGCCCGCGCAACCGGGCGGGGCGGCCGGGCGATCGGGTACAGCCATGGCTACGACGGTAGTCCGGAACCGTCGCGCGCGCGTGCCGGAAGAGTGCTGCTCGTGGCCCTGCCCGGCCGCTTTCGTTACTGCGACACGCCGGGGGTGCGGTATCTCTTCCGGGTGGCGTCCGGGCGGGTCGTATTCGATGCTGGTGCGATGACAGACGACGTTGCTGGTCTCGCCCGGTTCGACGCGATGCCCGACGGCGCGGCCACCGAGGCATTGCTCGCGTGTTGCTCTTCGCCCGAATGGGCGCGGGCACTCGTCGCGGGGCGCCCGTATGCGAGCGTCGGCGCGCTGCTCGCCGCGGCCGACACCGTGCTGGCCGGGCTGCCCGAGTCCGAGATTGATCGCGCGCTCGCCGGGCATCCCCGGATCGGCGAGCGACCCGACACGGCGGCCTCGGCGCGTGAGCAAGCCGGGGTCGCCACGGCCGAGCACGCGGTACGGTCGGCGCTCGCGGACGGCAACCGGGCCTACGAGGCGCGGTTCGGTCATCGTTATCTGGTGTGCGCGAGCGGCAGATCGGGCGGCGAGCTGCTCGCGATCCTCGATGAACGACTCGGCAACGATGCCGAGACCGAAAGGCGGGTTATGCGAACAGAACTGGCGAAGATCAATCGACTTCGGTTGCGCGCGTTGCTGGCGGCCCGATGAGCACGCTGAGCACGCACGTGCTGGACGCGGTGCGCGGCGCGCCCGCGCAGGACGTCGCGGTGGTGTTGTATCGCGGTGCCGAGCAGCTGGATTCGGGAACGACCGACGCGGACGGCCGGGTCCCCGCGCTGGGCGGTGCGCTCCCGGCGGGCACCTATCGGCTGGTGTTCGCCACCGGCGCCTACTTCGCCGGACGCCAGGTCGACACCTTCTACCCCGAGGTCTCCGTGGCGTTCGCCGTCGCCGAGGAGCGGCACTACCACGTCCCGTTGTTGCTGTCGCCCTTTGCCTTTTCCACCTATCGAGGGAGCTGAACGAGCATGGAACTGACCGGGCCGATCGTGCTGTCCGACCACCGATACGGCAAGGCCGAGAACCGGATCGTCCGGATCTGGCGGCAGCGCGCCCGCCACGAGATCCGCGACGTGAACGTGTCCACCGTGCTGCGCGGCGATTTCGCCGACGCCTACGTCGCGGGCGATCAGCGCAAGGTGCTCCCCACCGATACGCAGAAGCAGACCGCGTACGCCTACGCGAAACAGCGAGGGCTACAAACGATCGAGGACTACGCGCTAGCGCTGGCGGGCCATTTCGTCGATGACATCGAGCCGGTGACCAGCGCGCGGATCGAGGTCGACGAGTATGCCTGGCAACGGGTTTCGGTGGACGGCCACGAACACGACCACACCTGGGTCCGGCAAGGTCCCGAGGTGCGCACTGCGGCGGTCACGGTGGCGGGTAAGGGAGCGGACCGGCAGGCCTGGGTGATCGGCGGGGTGCAGGACCTGACGATTCTGAAGTCGACCGGCTCGGAGTTCGCCGACTTCCTGACCGACGAATTCACCGTGCTCGCCCCGACGCACGACCGGATGCTGGCCACCGCGCTGGTGGTGGAATGGCGGTTCGCGGGCACCACCGACATCGCCTGGGACGAGGTGTACGCCGGTATCCGGGCGCGGTTGGTCGAGACGTTCGCGACACAGCACTCGAAGGCGTTGCAGCAGACCTTGTTCGAGATGGGTAAGGCCGCGCTCGAGGCTTACCCGGTGCTCGCGGAGATCCGGCTGGCCGCGCCGAACAAGCACCACTTCGACTACGACCTCGAACGGTTCGGTATCGAGAACAACGGCGAGGTCTACATCGCCGCCGATCGTCCGTACGGCCTGATCCACGCGACCGTGCAGCGGGCCGACGCACCGGAGGCCGGGCCCGCATGGACGCGGTGACGGTCATCGATGGGTGTGCCGTCGCGACCGTAGATGCGGTCGGCACCGAATATCGCGACGGTTATGTAGTGCTGCGCGGCAACAGGATCGAGGCCGTCGGCGCGGGCGCGGCGCCCGCCGTCGACGGCTCGGCGCGGCGCATCGACGGCCGTGGCTGTCTGCTGACGCCCGGCTTGGTGAACACCCATCACCACCTCTACCAGTGGATCACCCGGGGTCTCGCCGCGGACAACACGCTGTTCGAGTGGCTCACCACGCTCTACCCCATCTGGGCGGGCATCGACGAGGAGGCGGTGCGGATCGCGGCGACCGGCGGGCTCGCCGCGCTGGCCCGTACCGGCTGCACCACCACGACGGATCATCACTACGTGTTCCCGCGCGAGGGCGGTGACCTGCTCGGCGCCGAGATCGCCGCGGCGGCCGAGGTGGGCCTGCGCTTCCATCCGTGCCGGGGCTCGATGGATCTCGGTGCGGGCTCGGGCGGACTGCCGCCCGATCACGTGGTGCAGACGCTGGACGAGATCCTGGCCGACAGTGCGACGGCCATTGCCCGGCACCATGATTCGTCGTTCGACTCGATGCTGCGCATCGCGCTGGCCCCCTGCTCGCCGTTCTCGGTGACGCCGGATCTGCTGCGCGAGTCGGCCGTTCTGGCGCGCGAGTCAGGGGTGCGGCTGCATACCCATGTCGCCGAGACGATCGACGAACAGGACTATTGCGCCGCGACATTCGGCTGCACACCGGCGCAGTACATGGAGCGGCTCGGTTGGGTCGGCGCCGACGTCTGGTGGGCGCACGCGATCCACCTGGACGACTCGGCGATCGAGACGATGGCGAAAACCGGTACCGGGGTGGCGCATTGCCCCACCTCGAACGCGCGGATCGGCGCGGGTATCGCGCGTACCGCGGACCTGGTGCACGCCGGGGTCCCGGTTGGCCTCGGGGTGGACGGCGCGGCGAGCAACGAATCGAGCTCGATGATCGAGGAGCCGCGCAATGCCCTGTTCTTCGCGCGCAACAGGGGCGGCCCGCGCGCGATGACCGTGCGAACGTCGTTGGCGCTGGCCACCATCGGCGGCGCGCGGGTGCTGGGCCGCGACGCCGAGATCGGCTCGATCGAGCCGGGCAAGCTCGCCGACCTGGCGTTGTGGCGGCTGGACACCCCGGCGCACGCGGGCATCGACGATCCGGTGACCGCGCTCGTGCTCGGCTCGGCGCCACCTCTCGCGGCGCTGATCGTGAACGGGCGTGCGGTCGTTCGCGACGGTCGGTTGCGCACCATCGATGAGGAGGCAGTCGGGACGCAGGTGGCTCGGGCGCAGGCTGCGCTGGTCGCCAAGGCGGGGTAGTGGGCGGGTCAGCCGCAGCGACGGGCCGCCAGTAACGCGAGAGTGTCTGCGCAGGCGCGCATTTCACTGATCAGGACGTGATGTTCGGTATCCGGAGTGTCGCCACGAGGCCCGAACAGGCAGCATTCGATGCCTGCCCGGCTCAGGTGAGTAGTGTCGTTACCGCAGTAGGAATAGGGCAGTGCGAGTCCGGTTTCCTCGACGCGGAAATCCGAGACCTGGGGCAGCAATTCGGCGATGTCGCGCACCACTGCGCAGTCGGCAGGCATGTCCATCGGCGGCATGTCGGTGCCGCCGACTCGGAACCGCGGATCGACCGGATGCTCCATGGCGATCTGCGCTTGCGGGAACGCGTCTCGGGCGCGGTCCAATACCGCGTCGATGGCCTTGCTGACCTGATGTGGCTCGTAGGGCGGCGGATAGCGCAGATCGATGAGCGCGGTGGCCTTGTCCGAGCAGTAGCTCACCCCCGAGAAATCATGTCCCTCGCCGCGTCCCGCGATCAGACTGGCCACCTGATGCCGTGGTAGCGGCGGGAATTCGTCGTTGTGCAGGCCGAGATCGGCGGTGTCGAGCAGGTCGAGCACGCGGCGCAGGATCGCGACGGCGTCGACGCCCTCGTGATGCCTGCTGGTGTGCGCGGTGATGCCGCGCACGACGATCGCGAACTTGTGCACGCCCGCGGTGCGGGTGATCACCCTGCGCACCGAATACGGTTCGGGGACAACGGCGGCGTCCGCGGTGAGGCCGCTGCGCAGCGCGTGCCTCGTGCCGACCCCGCCCTGTAGCTCGCCGACGACGAACTCGAGCAGCAGCGGTCGTTCTAGGCCGATCCCGCTGCGGCGCACCGCGATAGCCGCGCCGAGGATCGCGGCGAGGCCACTCTTCATGTTGTGCAGGCCCGCCCCGTACAGCCGGTCGCCGTCGCGCCGGGCGGCGAACGGCTCGCCGGGAAAGTCGCGGCCGAGCGGATCCATGTCGAGGTGGCCGTTGAGCAACAGCGCTGGAGTGCCGCGCTCCGGGCCGAGCCGCGCGATGGTCTGTAATCGGCCCGGCTGCACCTCTTGGTGGTACGCGTGAATGTCGTTGCGGGCGAGGACGTTGCGGACGTGGAAAGCCAGCGGCGTCTCCTGCCCGGTGAAGGAGGGCACCGCGGTGAGCCCGGCAGCCAGCTGCACGAGCTCGTCGTCGGGCAGCAGCCGGGGCAGCTGGTCGACGAAGGTCGTTGTGGAACTATTCACGCTTTCTGAATCCGATCAGCACCGACATCGCGTAACCCGGCGGGATCGGTCACCGTGCGTGTCGTCGTGTAATACGGCGAGAACCAGGCCGCCCAGCTCCCGTTCCGGGACGTAGCGATCGTAGAGGGCGGTGCCGCCGCCGGTGACAGTGGTCCGCTGGCAACTCGTGGTCGGCGGTCGCCGCCCGCTGGTTGGCGTTGATCGGAGGCCCTCCGCGTCGGGACATGGGCTGCCGGCAGCGGGGCCGTCGGTGGCGCACATCAGTAAGGGATGGCCCGCGTACGCGTGGGAAATGTCACACAGAGCGGGCCGGGTTGGACATTAATCCGGCAGCCGCCTGGTTGTCGAGTGTGTGACGTCCTCGATGTCGCGTGTCGAGCGCGCGTCGTGGACCGGGGGCTCGGCGTGTTGCGGACCGGTGGAGTTCGCGGGCTGTCGCCGCAAGTGTTTTCGAGGCCTGTGCTGCGGCCAGTCAGAAATAGACCGGCAGGTATTGAACCGGCATTGTGCCAGTTCAGCGCGTGTGCGGGATACTGGAATAGGGTCGCCTCTGACTGTGGTGGCGAATGGAACGGACGTCGGGTGTCGCGGGGCGCGCGGGCGATCCGAGGGAGTGGAATAGGCCGGTCGGACGCCGGCTGGGTAACGGTCGCGACATCCGGGGCGGTTGTTGTGCAACATTGCGGCAACTCCCCGCTCCTAGAGTGGCCGCAGCGGCAGCGGAGTGAGGTGAGACGTGGATCTGGACACGATCCGTGCGGTGGTGCTCGCGCGGGAGCGAGCCGACCTGGCCGCGATCGATGCGTCGTGCGCGGTGCTCGCGGGCGGCACCTTCCTCTTCTCCGAGCCGCAGCATCACCTGGAGCGGCTGGTCGACATCACCGCACTCGGCTGGCCCGCGTTCACGGTCCGCCCGGACGGGCTGGAGATCGCGGCCACCTGCACGCTGGCCGAATTCGCCGGTGCGGTGCCGGGGCGTGAGCTCGGTGCGCCGGTGTTGCGCGAAGAGTGGCCGGGGACACGATTATTCGCCCAGGGCTGCCGGGCATTGCTTGCTTCGCACAAGATCTGGCGCACCGCGACGGTGGGCGGCAACATCTGTCTGTCCTTGCCCGCCGGTGCTGTGCTCGCTGCGCTGACCGCGCTCGACAGTGTCGCGCTGGTGTGGGGCCCAGATGGCATCGATCGACGAATCCCACTGCGGGAGTTCGTACTCGGACCAGGCCGCACTGTGCTGCTACCTGGCGAGGTATTGCGCTCGATCACCGTGCCGACGTCGAGTCTGCTGGCGCATACAAGTTTTCGCAAGGTCGCGCTCGCGCCGCTGGGCAGGTCCGGATCAGTGGTGATGGGGCGGTGTGACCCGGACGGCCGGTGCGTGGTCACCATTACCGCGGCCACTGCCCGACCCGTCGTGCTGGATTTCGCCGCGGCGCCCAGCGATGCCGAGATCGATGCGATGGTCGCGGAAATAGATCCACTGCTGTGGTTCGACGACCCGCATGGCGCACCCGACTGGCGCAGGCACGTCACCGGCCTACTCGCCGGCGAGGTCGCCGCCGAGCTACGCGCCCAGGATCGGGAGCGACTATGAGATTCGAAGTCGACGGCCGCCCTGTCGAAGCCGAACCGCGACCCGGCCAATGCCTGCGCACCCTGCTTCGTGAGCAAGGCACCCTGTCGGTCAAAAAAGGCTGCGACACAGGCGATTGCGGAGCGTGTTCGGTGCAGGTCGACGGAATGACCGTGCACTCATGCCTTATCCCAGCCCATCGTGCGGCCGATCGGGTGATCACCACGGCGGCGGGGCTCGGCACCGCCGAAGAGCCGCACCCGATACAGCGCCGGTTCGTCGAGAACGCCGCCTTCCAATGCGGGTTCTGTACTGCGGGAATGGTGGTGACCGCCGCAGGCCTGGGTTGCGGCACATCCGGGACGACATCGGCTGTTGCGGCCAGCGGCGTGGATCTGCCGGGCGAAGCGCCCGCGATATCGGTCGACGGAGTCGTGCGAGACGGTGCCGTCGCATCGGCGGACGCCGCAGCGCTGCGTTCTTTGGGCACGGCCGGAGACGGCGGCCGCTCCGACGCCGAGTTGGCTGAACTGATGAAGGGAAACCTGTGCCGCTGCACGGGTTATCGATCGATCGCCGAGGCGCTGGCCGGTGGGCGAACCGACGCAGCCGCTCCGGACGGTGCGACAGCGCGGAACGCCTCCGAAACATGTTCAGGCAGTGGCGAATCGGGGCCCTTGATGGCCGGTCGAGCAGGTGCCGGTGTCGGGGCCCCCGCCGGGCCGCGGATCGTGCGAGGCCTGGAGCCGTTCACCTTCGATATCCGACCGGGCGCGAACGACATGCGCGCGAGTTCACCTGGGGAACCGAAGGTCTCACCGCCCACCGCTCCGCTGCACATCGCGGTGCTGCCCAGTCCGCACGCGCACGCGCGCATCGTGTCCATCGATACGGCAGCCGCCGAGGCGCTGCCCGGAGTGCACGCGGTGCTCACCTACCGGGACGCACCGGAGGTGGCGTTTTCCACCGCACGGCACGAGTTACGCGCCGACGATCCGGACGACACCTATGTGCTCGATCGGACGGTGCGCTTCGTCGGGCAGCGGGTCGCGGCGGTGGTCGCGGAGAGCTCGGCGGCCGCGCGCGCGGGCTGCCGGGCTGTGCGGGTCGAGTACGAGGTGTTGCCCGCGGTGTTCGATCCTGCCGAGGCGCTGACGCCGGGCGCGCCGAAACTGCATGGGGACAAACCGGATTCGGCGCGGATCGCGGACGTCGGACGCAATCTGATCGCCGAGGTGCACGGCGAGGTGGGCGATGTGCCTGCCGGTCTCGCGACGGCGGCGAAAGTGGTGCGCGGCGTGTGGCATTCGCCGCGCGGACAGCACGTGCACCTGGAGACGCACGGCGGGATCGGCTGGCTCGACGCGGACGGCAGGCTGGTCATTCGGTGCAGCACGCAGGTGCCGTTCCTGGTGCGCGACGAGCTGTGCCAGGTGTTCGGGCTGCGGCGCGACCAGGTGCGGGTGTTCGCCACCCGGGTCGGCGGCGGGTTCGGCGCCAAGCAGGAGATGCTGGCCGAGGACCTGATCGCGCTGGCGGTGCTGCGCACCGGGCGGCCGGTGCAGTACGAATTCACCAGGGCCGACGAATTCGCCTCCGCCACTTGCCGTCACCCGATGCGCGTCGCGGTGACCGCGGGCGCCGACGCGGACGGCGTGCTGACCGCGCTGCTCGTCGACGTGCTCGCCGACGCGGGCGCGTACGGCAATCACAGTGCGGGCGTAATGTTCCACGGTGTCGGCGAATCGATCGGCGTCTACCGCTGCGCCAGCAAACGGGTGGACGCGCAAGCGGTGTACACCAACAACATTCCCTCCGGCGCGTTCCGCGGCTACGGGCTCGGCCAGGTCATTTTCGGGATCGAGTCCGCGCTGGACGATCTCGCGCGTGCGCTCGGCATCGACCCGTTCGAGTTCCGGCGCCGCAACGTGGTGGTCCCCGGCGACGAGTTCGTCGGTGCCGAGGTGGACGAGAGCGATCTGTCGTTCGGTAGCTACGGCCTCGACCAGTGCATCGACCTGGCCGAACGAGCACTGTTGCGGGGCAACGGGGTATCGGCTCCAGGGCCGCGGTGGCGGGTCGGCACGGGGATGGCGATAGCGATGATCGCGACCATCCCGCCGCGCGGGCACTCGGCGGACGCCACGATCGCCCTGCGGCCCGACGGCCGGTACGAGATCCGCGTCGGCACCGCGGAATTCGGCAACGGCACCACCACCGTGCACGCCCAGCTCGCGGCCTCCGCGCTGGAGACCGACGCGGCGCGCATCGTGGTCCGGCAATCCGACACCGACCTGATCGGGCACGACACCGGCGCGTTCGGCTCCACCGGAATTGTGGTGGCGGGCAAGGCGACCTACGCGGCGGCGCTCGAATTGCGCAGGCTGCTGCTGGCCAGGGCGGCGAAGCTGGCCGGGCTGCCAGAGCGCGACTGTGTGCTCGAGTCCGACGGAGTCCGTTGCGGCGACCAGGTATTCGGCGTCCGCGAATTGCTGGCCGACGGCGAGCTGATCGCGCACGGCGAGCACTCGGGCACCCCGCGATCGGTGAGCTTCAACGTGCACGCCTTCCGCGTCGCCGTGCACCAGGACACCGGTTCGGTGCGCATCCTTCAGTCGGTCCAGGCCGCCGACGCCGGGACCGTGCTCAATCCGGTGCAGTGCCGCGGCCAGGTGGAGGGCGGCGTCGCGCAGGCCATCGGCACGGCACTCTACGAGGACATGCGCAGCGAGTTCGGCGTCGTCACCACCCAGTCGCTGCGGCACTATCACATTCCGCGGTTCTCGGATGTGCCGTACACCGAGGTGTACTTCGCCGACACCGCCGACGCGTTCGGCCCGCTCGGGGCCAAGTCGATGAGTGAATCCCCGTACAACCCGGTCGCCCCCGCCTTGGCGAACGCGATACGGGATGCTGTCGGGGTGCGGCCGGATCGGCTGCCGATGACCGCCGATCGGATCTGGCGGTCCATGCAGGAAGGAGATGAGCGGTGACACGGTTGCCGGAGAATGTCCGGGTCAGGATCGACGCGATGCTGGACGTCGTCGATGCCGAGCTGCGCACGCGCTACCCGGGACCGGACGGACGAGCACAGCCGATCCACACGGCGTATGTCCCGGCCGACCGTATTCGCGAGGACACCCCGCCCGCGTGGGGCGCCGCGGCCGTCGAGCTGCTGGACCGGCATGCGGACCTGCTGTCCGAGCTGGATTCGACCGGATCGCTGCCCGATGTGCGCAAGCGACTGGAGCACGACCCGATTCAAGATCTGCGCATCGACTTCGAGGACGGTTACGGGTTCCGCACCGACTCGGAAGAGGACGCGGCGGCCACCGCCGCCGGTGCGGTGCTGGCCACCTGGGCGTACACGCCGTATCGCCCGCAGAGCTATGGCATCAGGACGAAGGGCCTGGCGATCGGCGAACGCAACCGCACCCTGCGCACCCTCGAACTGGTGCTGGCGGCCATGGTCGACGTGCCGGCGGGATTCGTCTTCACCGTCCCCAAGATCCGTGCGGCGGAGCAGGTTCCAGCGCTGGTCGCGCTGTGTGAGGGGCTCGAGAGCGGCTACGGCCTCGCCGCGGGCACGCTGCGCTTCGAGCTGCAGATCGAGAGCCCGCAGGCGATCATCGCCGCCGACGGCACCGCGCCGATCGCGCGGATGCTCGGGCTGGCCGACGGGCGTTGCAGCGCATTGCATTTCGGCACCTACGACTACACCGCCGCGTGCGGTGTAGCCGCGCCCGACCAGGCGCTCGATCACCCGACCGCGGATTACGCGAAGGCGGTCATGCAGGTCGCCGCGGCTCAGACCGGCGTCTGGGTATGCGACGGCTCCACCCAGATCGTGCCCGACACCGAGCCCGAAGCGGCACTGCGCAACCACCACCGCCTGGTCAGCCGCTCGCTGCGACGCGGGTACTACCAGGGGTGGGACATGCACCCCGGCCATCTGGTCACCCGCTGGCTGGCGACCTACGACTTCTTCCGGCAGGCGATCGACGTGGCAGTGCCGCGACTGCAGGCCTACCTGGATCGCCGATCGGGCGGCGTACTGGACGAACCGGCCACCGCGGAAGCCTTGGCGTCCACCGTCTTACGCGGCGTGGAGTGCGGCGCGCGCACCACCGAAGACCTTGCCGCGCGGGCGCCGGAATTGTCACCGGCGGTGTTGCGTGCGCTGGTCACCCGTTCGCCGATTCCACAGGAGGTGCGGTCGTGACCGACCAGCCGGCGTTCACGCTACTTCCCGACCTCGCGGTTCGTCCGCTCGGCGGCTCGGTGATCTGGGCCGACGACGAATTCTTCGCGGAGAAGGAGAATCTGGTCAACCCGGATCCGGCCGAATATCAACCCTCGACCTTCGGGCACAAGGGCCAGGTCTACGACGGCTGGGAAACCCGAAGGCACCGTGGCCGACCCGGCGACGACTCCGCCATCGTGCGGCTCGGCGTGCCCGGCGTGATCCGCGGCATCGTGGTCGATACCGCCTGGTTCAAGGGCAACTACCCGCCGGCGGTCTCGGTGGCCGCGCTGGAGGTGGTGGACTATCCGACGGCGGAAAGCATTGCCGCCCGTGATGATTGGGAGACCCTGATCGATCACGCGCCGGTCGCCGGGGACAGCCGCAACCCGTTCGCCGTCGCGAGCGAACGGCGGTGGACCCACGTCAAACTCACCATGCACCCCGATGGCGGGGTGGCACGGCTTCGAGTACACGGCGAGGGCAGCCCCGATCCGCGCCTGCTCGGCCTCGGACCGCTCGACCTGGCGGCGCTGGAAAACGGTGCGCTGGTGCTGGATTGCTCCAACCGCTTCTACAGCTCGCCGAATCAGCTGCTGTATCCCGGGCTGGCCAGGAAGATGGGCGACGGCTGGGAGACCGCCCGCCGCCGCGACGACGGCAACGACTGGGTGCGGATCCGGCTCGCCGGGCCCGGCCTGATCCGGCTCGCCGAGATCGACACCTCCTACTTCCTGGGCAACAGTCCGGGCGCCGCCCGGCTCACCGGCCGCACCAACGACGGCACCGAGCTCGAATTGCTGCCGCGCACCGAGCTTTTGCCCGACACCAGGCATCAGTTCGCGATCGCGCCGATGGCGGCCTCGGTGGAGGAGGTGCGGTTGGACATCTACCCCGATGGTGGCTTGGCCCGGCTGCGGCTCTACGGAGAGCTCGGCGGATGACCGGGCCCGCTCGCGAATTCATCGGCTATGGCCAGCACCCGCCCGACCCGCGGTGGCCCGGCGGCGCGCGGATCGCCGTGCAGTTCGTGCTGAACTATGAGGAGGGCGGCGAGAGCAACGTCCTCGACGGCGATCCGGCTTCGGAGACGTTTCTCTCGGAAATGACTCCGGCGCAAGCCTTTCCGAACCGTCACATGAGCATGGAGTCGCTCTACGAATACGGCTCCCGCGCCGGACTGTGGCGGGTACTGCGCGCTTTCGAGCGCCGCGACCTGCCGCTCACCATCTTCGCCGTCGCACGCGCCATGCAGCGAAACCCCGAGGCGGTAGCCGCTTTTCGCGAACTCGGCCACGAGATCGCCAGCCACGGCCTGCGCTGGACGTCGTATCAGCTGACCGACCGCGACACCGAACGCGCGGACATGGCCGAGGCGGTGCGCCTGCTCACCGAGCTCACCGGTGCCGCACCGCTGGGCTGGTACACGGGCCGCGACTCACCGAACACCCGTGAGCTGGTGGTCGAGCACGGCGGCTTCGTCTACGACTCCGACTCCTATGCCGATGACCTGCCCTACTGGGTCACCGTGCGGGGCAACGACCACCTGGTGGTGCCTTACACCTTGGACACCAACGACATGCGTTTCGCCTCGCCCGCCGGATTCCCCACCGGCGAGCAGTTCTTCGCCCACCTGCGCGACGCCTTCGACGTGCTGTATCGCGAAGGCGCCGAAGGCAGCCCGAAGATGCTGTCGATCGGCCTGCACTGCCGCATCGTCGGCCGCCCGGCCAGAATCGCCGCGCTGGAACGCTTCCTGGACCACGTCCAATCCCACGACCAGGTGTGGATAACCCGCCGCATCGACATCGCCGAACACTGGCGCAAGGTCCATCCAGCACAGGGCAACTGACCCACCGCAGGCTGTCCGGCTAGCCGGCACCGCGCGGCCGGTTTCGGCCGCGCGGTGCCGGGGAATCAGCCGAACAGGTTGCGCACGAACGGCAGCGAGTCCGGCAGCGACGCGTTCACCGTCGCGCTGTGGTCCTCGGGGTAGGTGTGCAACTGCACCGGCTGCCCGTTCGCCCGCAATACCGCGGCGAACCGCAGCGTCTCCGGCATGATGACGTCGGTGTCGCGCAGCCCCTGGCCCATGAACAGCGGCTTGTCGTAGCCGGATTCGGGCAGTCCGAGATAGCGGGTGAGCAGTCCGTGCAGGTCGGGGATCTGCGCCAGCGGCTTGCTGAACAAGTTTCCGACCACGACACCGCCGGCGGCGAGCTCGTCGCCGAGCGGAACGAGGCACTCCTCGCGCGCCTTCGCCAGCCAGGAGCGGCCCGCGTCGGTGAGGTAGGACTCGATGTTCAACTCCGGGTAGGTGGTGCGCAGCCCGTTGAGGATGTAGAGCACATAGCCCGTGGTGTGCGGGCTGAGCTTCACCGGCGGCACATTCGGGCCGAGCGGCTGCAGGATGTCCTCGATATAGGCCGGTACGCCGGTGCCGACCGCACCGCGGTAGTCGAGTTCCGGACCACCGAATTCGGTGGCGTAGCGCGCGGTATAGACCGCGGCGCCACCCCCTTGGGACTGGCCGACCACCACCCATTTCTTCGCCAGCGACGAATACTGCTCGGTCGCCGCCCGCACCGCGTCCACGACGTTGTGCGCTTCGACGACGCCATTGAGATAGGGATGCTCACCCGGCGTGCCGAGCCCGGCGTAGTCGGCGGCCACGATCGCATAACCCTGCTGTAGCCAGGTGCCGAGGTAAGCCCAATCGCGCTCGACCGCGCCCGGCCCGGCGATGCTGTACGCGCAGTCGTCGCCGAGTCCGACGGTGCCGTGCGCCCACGCGATGACCGGCCAGCCACCCGGCGGCGGCGCGCCCGGCGGAAAGTAGACAGCCGCGCTCGCGGTGGTCGGCACGTCGTTGGCCGTGGTCGAGCTGTACAGCATGCGGGTGGAATTCACCGCGCCCGGCGGCGTGGCGACCGGTGCGAGTGGGGCGGCCGACTCGACCGTGCCGACGGGCGCCGCGGTGGCGCCGGGCAGATTCAGCAGACCTGCGGTGCAGGCGAGGGTGAACGCGGCGGCGATGACCGATGTCCGCATGGGATCTCCTGTCCGGATGCACGTGGGTGCCATGGCATCCCGGGGAAAGTCTGCCCGAACCGGCGACCGGCGGCTACGCGCGGGTGGCGTGGGCCACACGGGCGGCACCTGCCCGGACTTGTGAACGTCCTCACAACCCGGAATGGCTGGCCGCGCGGCTGGCCGATACCCCGCCGATCTCTAACAGTACGAGCGTTACGCTAAAACCGCATGTCAGGGCTACTTGCCGGTAGGTTGCATCTTTGCAATTTGCTCGCAAATTTCGCAGAGTTAGCAAACGGGGATCGAAACCTAGCTTAGATTCACATTAGCAACAGGTAGACGGCCATTTCGCATTGTGCAATCGTGTGGAAGTACACCCCATGGGCCTAGCAAGCCTGCAAATTGCCGCTCCAGCAGTTCGAGCTGTTTCACCGCTCGGCCGTGGGGCAATCGACTTAAAACGAGGAAGTGGAGTCAGAGATGTCGAACGCCGGCACCCCGAAGACCGCTGCGGAAATCCAGCAGGACTGGGACACCAACCCCCGCTGGAAGGGCGTCACCCGTAACTACACCGCCGAGCAGGTGTCGAAGCTCCAGGGCACCGTCGTCGAAGAGGCAACTCTCGCTCGTCGCGGTTCGGAGATCCTCTGGGATCTCGTGAACAACGAGGACTACATCAACTCGCTGGGCGCGCTCACCGGCAACATGGCCGTGCAGCAGGTGCGCGCCGGCCTCCAGGCCATCTACCTGTCCGGTTGGCAGGTCGCCGGTGATGCGAACCTCTCCGGCCACACCTACCCGGACCAGAGCCTCTACCCGGCCAACTCGGTCCCGGCCGTCGTGCGTCGCATCAACAACGCGCTGCTGCGTGCCGACGAGATCGCCAAGGTCGAGGGCGACACCTCGATCAAGAACTGGCTCGCCCCGATCGTCGCCGACGCCGAGGCCGGCTTCGGTGGCGCGCTGAACGCGTACGAGCTGCAGAAGGCCATGATCGCGGCCGGCGCGGCGGGCGTGCACTGGGAAGACCAGCTCGCCTCGGAGAAGAAGTGTGGCCACCTCGGTGGCAAGGTGCTGATCCCGACCCAGCAGCACATCCGCACCCTGACCTCCGCGCGGCTCGCGTCCGACGTCGCCGACGTGCCGTCGGTGATCATCGCCCGCACCGATGCCGAGGCCGCCACCCTGATCACCTCGGACGTGGACGAGCGCGACCGGGAGTTCCTGGACGGCACCCGCACCCCCGAGGGCTTCTACGGTGTGAAGAACGGCATCGAGCCCTGCATCGCGCGGGCCAAGGCCTACGCCCCGTACTCCGACCTCATCTGGATGGAAACCGGCGTGCCGGACCTCGAGGTCGCCCGTAAGTTCGCCGAGTCGGTCCGCAGCGAGTTCCCGGACCAGCTGCTTGCCTACAACTGCTCGCCGTCCTTCAACTGGAAGGCCCACCTGGACGACGCGACCATCGCGAAGTTCCAGCGTGAGCTCGGCGCGATGGGCTTCAAGTTCCAGTTCATCACGCTGGCCGGTTTCCACTCGCTCAACTACGGCATGTTCGACCTGGCCTACGGCTACGCCCGTGAGGGCATGACCGCCTTCGTCGACCTGCAGGAGCGCGAGTTCAAGGCCGCCGCCGAGCGTGGCTTCACCGCCGTCAAGCACCAGCGTGAGGTCGGCGCGGGCTACTTCGACACCATCGCCACCACCGTGGACCCGAACACCTCCACCGCGGCGCTGAAGGGTTCCACCGAAGAGGGCCAGTTCCACTGAGCCACCCGTGATTCGCCAAGGGAATGAGGTTCCCGACGTGAAGACCGATAACCCCCTCTAGGGGTGTACCGCCCTCCCCGCTGAACAGCCCCAGCGGGGAGGGCATCCCTATACCTTGGACCATCGAAGGGTCGCTCACACCAGAGCACTCCCTTCCCGCGGTGCGACCGTCAGGCCCGGAGGCGGAAGCTTGCGTAACCACGCAGGGCCCGGGCGCACCGCAGATCAGACAGAGCCACCGACTAGCCAGACCAACAGCAGGAGCGGGACGTGAGCAGCGAGAAGATTCAACGCGTCGGCATCATCGGTGCCGGACAGATGGGTGCCGGCATTGCCGAGGTGTGTGCGCGAGCGCACGTCGACGTGCTCGTCTTCGAACAGACCAGGGAATTGGCTGCCGCGGGTCGCTCTCGTATCCTGCGTTCGCTCGACCGCGGCGTCAGCAGCGGCAAGATCACCGAGCGGGAGCGCGAACAGGCCGCGTGGCGACTGCGGTTCACCTCCGACCTCAGCGACTTCGCCGACCGCCAGTTGGTGGTCGAGGCGGTGCTCGAGGACGAGAAGGTGAAGACCGCCATCTTCGCCGAGCTGGACAAGGTCGTCACCGACCCGGCCGCCGTGCTCGCCTCCAACACCTCCTCCATCCCGATCATGAAGATCGCGGTGGCCACCACCCAGCCCGAGCGCGTGGTCGGCATGCACTTCTTCAACCCGGTGCCGGTGCTGCCGCTGGTCGAGCTGGTCACCACGCTGAAGACCAGCGAGGACGTGTCCAAGCGCGCCGAGGCGTTCGCCGGTGACGTGCTGGACAAGCAGGTCGTCCGTTCGGCCGACCGGTCCGGTTTCGTGGTGAACGCGCTGCTGGTGCCGTACCTCCTCTCGGCCATCCGGATGGTCGAGTCCGGCTTCGCCACCAAGGACGACGTCGACAAGGCGATGGTGCTCGGCTGCGCGCACCCGATGGGTCCGCTGGCACTGACCGACCTGGTCGGCCTGGACACCGTCAAGTCGATCGCCGACTCGATGTACCAGGAATTCAAGGAGCCGCTGTACTCCGCTCCGCCGCTGCTCATGCGTATGGTCGAAGCCGGGTTGCTCGGTAAGAAGACCGGCGCGGGTTTCTACCAGTACAACCGGGCCTGAGCTCGTTTCGATTCAACCCAGGCGCTTTAGCGTGCGGCGTCCGATGTTCCTCGCGGGCGCCGCACAGCCATCGAAGGGAGCAGCGCGCTCATGGTGAACGTGACCGACGGCTACGGATCGAGCATCCTCGGCTATCCGCGAATCGGGCCGCATCGAGAACTCAAGCGGGCACTCGAGGCCTATTGGCGCGGTGCGATCCCGCGCGACGAATTGCTCGCGGTTGGCCGCGACATTCAGGAACGGCAGTTCAACGAACTCGCCGCCACCGGGTTGACCCAGGTCCCCGGCAATACCTTCTCCTTCTACGACCACGTGCTGGACAACGCCCTGCTGTTCGGTGCCGTGCCCGAGCGGTTCGCGCAATATCGTGACGAGCTGGACCCGCTGGACTTCTATTTCCTGATGGCGCGCGGCAATCCGGATGTGCCGCCGCTCGAGCTGGTGCGGTTCTTCGGCACCAACTATCACTACCGGCAGCCGGAATTGGATGCCGACACCGAATTCTCGCTGCACCCCGAGGCGCTGCTCGACGAATTCGACCGGGCCAAGGAACGCGGTATCGAGCTGCGGCCGGTGGTGCTCGGCCCGCTGTCGCTGCTGTTGCTCTCCAAGGCGGGCCAGGTTCCCGGTCGGGACGAGTTCGACACGCTGAAGCTGCTCGACAAGCTGCTCCCGGCGTACGAGCAGCTGTTCGAGATCCTGGCCAAGCGCGGCTCGACCTGCGTGCAGCTGGACGAGCCCGCGTTCACCAGCGAGCGCACGCCCGCCGAGCTCGCCGCGTTCGAGGCTGCCTACCAACGACTTTCGAAGGCGCCGCTGCGCCCGCGCATGCTCGTCACCGGGCAGTACGGCGATTTCGGCGAGGCACTCCGGATCCTGGCGGCCAGCAATGTGGAGGCCATCGGCCTCGACCTGTCCAGCTACCGCATCGCCCCGGAGGACCTCGCGGAGATCCCCGGCATTCGCCGTAAGCGCCTGTACGCCGGTGTGATCAGCGGTCAGAACGTCTGGCGGGCCGACCGGCACGTCACGCTCGAGTACCTGAACCGGCTCGCGCAGGTGTGCCCGGACCTGGTCGTCTCGACCGGGACCACACTGCTGCACGTGCCGTACGACCTGCTCATCGAGTACGACATCCTCGGCAATGTGGCCGACCGGCTCGCCTTCGCGAAACAGAAGGTGGGCGAGGTGGTTTCGCTCGCCAAGGCGCTCACCGACGGCCCGTCGGAGAGCTGGCGCAAGCGGCCGACCGAGGTGCACTTCAAGCAGAAGCACGCTGTGCGGCAACGGGTTTACGCGGTCACGCCGGATATGCGGACGCGTGAGCCCTACCCGGTGCGCCGAACGGCCCAGCAGGCCAAGCTGAACCTGCCGCCGGTGCCCGCCACCACGCTCGGTTCGTTCCCGCAGACCAACAAGATTCGGCAGGCCCGCTACGAGCTCGGCCAGGGCCGGCTGTCCTTCGACGACTACAAGAAGCGGATCGAAGCCGAGATCGAGGCGACGATCCGGCTGCAGGAGGACATCGGCCTCGACGTGCTGGTGCACGGCGAGCATGAGCGCAACGACATGATCCAGTACTTCGCCGAGCTGCTGGACGGCTTCGTGACCACCCACTTCGGCTGGGTGCAGGTGTACGGATCCCGGTGTGTGCGACCGCCGATCCTCTACGGCGACGTGTCGCGGCCCGCGCCGATGTCGGTGGAGTGGATCAGCTACGCCCAGTCGTTGACCGACAAGCCGGTCAAGGGCATGGTCACCGGGCCGGTCACCATGCTCGCCCGCTCGTTCGTCCGGCAGGATCAGCCGCTGCACGAGACCGCCGACCAGGTGGCCCTCGCCATTCGCGACGAGGTGGTGGACCTGGAGAAGGCGGGCATCGCGATCATCCAGGTCGACGAGCCCGCGCTGCGCGAGATGCTGCCGCTGCGGCCGCAGGGCCGGGCGGAGTACCTGCGCTGGGCGGTCGGCGCGTTCCGGCTGGCCACCTCAGGGGTCAAGCCGGAAACCCAGATCCACACGCACATCGGGTATTCCGGCCGGGCCGAGGTGGTCGAGGCGATCGAGGAGCTCGACTGTGATGTCACCGCGATCGTGGCGACCCGCTCGATCGAGTGGGTGGTGAAGGCGCTCGAGGCGGACAGTGGCACCGATCACGGACTCACCCACGGCGTCGGTCCCGGGGTATACGAGAGCCGCTCGGCGCGCATCCCGGACATCGACGAGTTGGACGAATTGCTCACCGCCGCAGCGGAAGCCATCACGCCGGACCGACTATGGGCGAATCCGGACGGTGGGCTGAAGACGCGGCACTACTGGCAGTTGGAGCCGTCGTTGCGCAATCTGGTCGCCGCGGCGCGCCGGGTGCGCCGGCGCGCGCTGGCGAGCGAGTAGGCGAACTACGTTGGCCGCCCCCTGTTTTCGCAGGGGGCGGTTTTCGTTCGAGCCTGCTTTCGGATCGACGGGTCGGTGCCGGTGTGGCCCGTGCGACATCGGCGGTTATGCCTTGTTCGACGTGTCGTGATGTAACCCACTACCGACCTCGCGGTCTGAAGGCGAGGAATACTCGAGGTTGCGGTAGAGTTACCAAAGGCAAGCGTTGATCTTCACGCTCCCTCTCGATCCGTCGTGGATGTCTTACCTTTCGCGTCGGCGCCTCAGCTGGGTGTCAAAACACCGAACGCATGGACAATTGTCCCGCGCAGCGCTGGGGTACACCCCGATGCCTGGAAGGCACACCCACCACATATGACAACCCCTGCTTCGAACCCTGCCCCCACCACGTCGTTCGCCGCTCTCGGAGTCGGCGCGAAGCTGGTCGGCGCCCTCACGGCGAGCGGCATCACCGCTCCCTTCCCGATCCAGGCGGCCACGCTGCCCGACACCCTGGCCGGGCGCGACGTGCTCGCCCGCGGCAAGACGGGTAGCGGCAAGACGCTCGCCTTCTCCATCCCCATGGTCGACCGCCTGGCCGGCGGCGACCGCAAGCCCGGCCGTCGTCCCCGTGGCCTGATCCTCGCCCCGACCCGTGAGCTGGCGACCCAGATCGCCGCCGCGCTCGAGCCGATGGCCACCGCCGCCGGGCTGAAGGTGACCACCATCATGGGTGGCGTTTCCCAGCACCGGCAGGCCAAGGCGTTCTCGGCCGGTGTCGATATCGTCGTCGCCTGCCCCGGCCGGCTCGAGGACCTGATGCGTCAGCGGCTCGTCTCGCTGCAGGACGTGCAGATCACCGTGCTCGACGAGGCCGACCACATGGCCGATCTCGGCTTCCTGCCCGCGGTGACCCGCATTCTCGCGGCCACGCCGAGCGGTGGGCAGCGGCTGCTGTTCTCTGCGACGCTGGACAACGGCGTCAACAAGCTGGTCAAGCAGTTCATGCGGAACCCGGCCAACCACTCCGTAGACACGGTGGACTCGCCGGTGCCCGCGATGACCCACCACGTCTTCGAGGTCGGTGGCGCCGATGCCAAGCGGATCCTGGTGGAGACCCTCGCGGCCGGATCCGGGCGCCGGATCCTGTTCATGCGCACCAAGCACCAGGCGCGCAAGCTCGCCAAGCAGCTGACCACCGTCGGCATCCCCGCGACGGACCTGCACGGCAATCTCTCGCAGGTCGCCCGCGACCGCAACCTGGCCGCCTTCACCAACGGCTCGGCCCGGGTGCTCGTCGCGACCGATATCGCGGCGCGCGGCGTGCACGTCGACGATGTCGAGCTGGTTGTGCACGTCGATCCGCCGGCCGAGCACAAGGCGTACCTGCATCGCTCCGGGCGTACCGCTCGCGCGGGCAGCTCCGGTGACGTCGTCACCGTGGTGCTGCCGGAGCAGCGCCGCGACGTCGCGACGCTGCTGCGCAAGGCGAACATCAACGTTTCTTCCCAGCGGGTGACCGCTGATTCGGCGCCGGTGACGGCACTGGTCGGCACCATCGCGCCGCGGGTCGCGCCGAGCGCGGTGCCCGTGACGTCGAACGCCGATACCCAGGGCAACCGGAACCGTCGTGGTGGTGGCGATCGCCGCTACGGCGCGCCTGCCGGCCAGGCACGCGGCCGTGGCGAGCGCGGTCCGCGCGATGGCGCCGCTGCCGGTGGCCAGCCGCGTATCCGCGCCGCGCGTGGTACCGATGACGCCGCATCGCGCGGTGCCGCCGGTGGTCAGTCGCGTGGTCGCGGTGGGCGTGGTGCCGGTGACGGCGCACCGTTCGCCGCCGGTGGTCAGCCGCGCAGCCGGAATGGTCGTGGCGGCAACGGTGCCGCGGCCCATGGCTTCGATGCCGCGACCCGTTCCGCCCGAACCGGAGCGCCGCGCACTCGCACCGTCGCGACCCGTGAGCAGGCGCCTGCCGTTCGCGTCGGCCGGTAGTAGTTCCATAGCTGAAAGGCCAAGGCCGTCTTCCCTTTACGGGAAGGCGGCCTTCGTCGATCAGTGGAGTGCTGAGTCGAATTGTGTGCGCAGTACGGCGAGGAAGACCTCCAGTGGGTCGTTCCAGTCGCCGTTCGTGTGGGTCACCACGACGCGCCCGCCGTCATGGCTGCCCATCGCCCAGGTCCACGAGCCCATGGTGGCCCCGGCCAAGCCGTAAACCGTTGTGCCGCCTGGTAGTTGTTGCTCGAACACGCCTAGGCCGTACCGGGTATCCGCGACCCACTCCGCACCCTCGGTCGAGACGGTGGTCCACATCTCGCGCTGCTGGGCGGGTGGCAGCAACCGCCCGGTCAGCAGCGCGTGCAGGAAAACCTGCAGGTCTCCGGTGGTCGAGATCATGTCCCCGGCAGCGCCCGACCAGGTTTGGTCGCCCTCGGTGAGGTCGTAGATCTCGGCCCTCCTGTGCGGCGATCGCCAGCAGTAGGTGTTGCGCCTCGACGGTCGCCGAACCGTCCCGCTGTGCCTCGCCGCTGCCCTCGGTGATGACCGCGTGCAGGTATTCGTCGAATGGGGTCATGATCAGCGCCTCCTCAGGCTGACGCCGGCCGCGATGAGCCGCTTGGCGTGCTGGGTCGTACTGTCGAGTTGTGGGAGCAAACAACGACCAATGGCCCGATGCACTGCCGGTAGCGCAGGTTCGGATCGCTCGGCCGACAGACCAGCTCGACGCGGTGGTGCGGTTTTATGTGGCGGTTCTCGGGCTACGTGAGCTGTTCCGATTCGAGGACCACGCTGGCTACCGCGGGGTGATGGTCGGGCTGCCGGGGACCGGCTATCACCTCGAATTCACGACTCATGTGGACGGCAGTCCCGGCGCTGCGCCGAGTGCGGAGAACCTGCTGGTGTTGTACTTCGCCGATGCGGCGCGGATGTCCGACGTCGCGCGGCGACTCACCGAGGCCGGTGTCGAGCCGGTCGAGGCGGAAAATCCGTACTGGACTGCCAACGGCGGCTTGACCTTTCCCGACCCGGACGGCTGGCGGGTGGTCTTGATGCCGCGGCCGGTGTTCTGACGGCTCAGTGGTTCAGGGCGGCGACGCCGAGCATGAGCGCCGCACCCGCCACGGTGCAGGCCAGGGTGAGCCGGGACGGGTGCACGGCGTGCGCCTCGGGCAGGATGTCTGCGGTTGCCAGGTAGAGCAGGAAGCCCGCGAAGTAGCCGAGGTAGAGCCCGACCACGCTCTGGGGGACGTGGATCAGGGTGCCGAGTATCGCGCCGACGACGGGGGCGATGGCGTCGAGCGCGAGCAGCGTCAGCGCCCGCTTGCGCGCGTTGCCGTAGAGGGTGGAGATGGTGAAAGTGTTGAAGCCGTCGGCGAAGTCGTGCGAGATGACCGCGATGGCCACCGCGGCGCCGACGGTGGCGCCTGCCTGGTAGCCGAGGCCGATGCCGATGCCGTCCAGCAGGCTGTGAAAGATCAAGCCCGCCGCGGCAAGTAGGCCGACGGACTCGAAACCGTGTGTGTGCGTGCCGAATTCCTGCTCGTGCCCGGTGTGGATGGCGACCGCGCGCTCGATGACGTGGATGGTGAGAAACCCGACCACCGCGGTGATCAACGCGGCGGGCACCCCGAGCACGTGTTGACTGGACTGTTCCAGCGCCTCGGGCAGCAGATCGAAGAAGACCACGCCGAGCATCACCCCGGCGGCCAGGCCGAGCACCAGATGTTTGCGGTCGCCGATGCGGACCGCGACGAAGCCGCCGACCAGCGTGGCGCACATCGACACCAGCGCCAGCAGAATCGCCATCGTTCCAGCATGGGTGATCGGCACGGGCGGGAACGTTAGCACGGGCCGACAAGTTCGCCGCGCGGTCGCCTGGTGCCGGTCAGGCCGCGGCGAGCCCCTCGGCCAGCGCGCGCAGACCCGCGGCGATGGTCTCGGCGGAGGGTGCGTTGGCGGGATCGACCAGCCATTGGATGAGCAGCCCGCCGATCATGGTCTGCAACACCGCGCCGACCGCGGGATCGGGTGTCGCGCTGTCGAAGACGTGCGAAAGTGCTTCGCGCGCTTGGCCTTGCGCGGTACCGAGTTCGGTGCGCAGCTCGGGGGAGTGCAGCGCCTGCACGAAACTCTCGATATTGGCGGACCAGAGCAGTCGTTCCTCGGTGAACGAGGCGATCAACTGCCGGAGGAAGGCGCGCAGGCGGGCGGCCGGGTCCGCGGTGTCGTCGGCGGGCAGGGAGTCGAGGATGGCCTGCACCGCGGTCGCGCTCGACTCCATCATGGCCTGGCTGAGCAGCTTGTCGCGGGTGCCGAAGTGGTAATTGATCGCGGCCAGATTGGTCCCGGAGGCGGCGACGATGTCGCGCACGGTGGTGCGCGCGTAGCCGCGTTCGGCCAGGCACTGCTTGGCCGCGGCGAGGAGGTCGTCTCGGGTTCCCACCTCCGCACGATAGCAGCAAGGCATACGTGTGTTTGTGACGACTGTTTCAAACACATGTTTGTGACAGGTGTTTGAAACGTGCGTATGGTCGAGGCATGACCGCAAATCGACCTATTTCCCCCTTCGAGTCCACGTTCTTCGGTACCGATACCAAGCTCGGCAGCGTGCCGACCGGTGGCATGCCGCTGTACATCGGCTCGACCGTGCACGGTGCGCTCGATCCCGAGGTCCTGCGCCGAGTCCTCGGCGAACTGGCCGCCATCCATCCGCTGCTGCACAGCAAGGTGGTGACCGAGGCCGACGGCACGATGTACTTCCGCCGCGACGACGACTATCGCCCACGCCTGGACATCGCGGACGGCGACGAAGCCGACTATCTGCGGCTGGTGAACGGTCCGCGCGACTGGACCGACGGGTTGTTCCGCGCCGAGTTGCTCCGCGCGGGCGAGCGCCAGCAGCTCGTGTTGATCATCCATCACGGAATCGCCGATGGCCGATCGGCTTTCGCGCTGCTCGCGGAGCTGTGGCGGCGTTACACCGCAGACATCACGGGAAGGCCACTGCCGGTTGGTGATTCGGACCAGTCGTTGCCCGAGGCTATGGATACTCGCCTAGCCGAGGTGTTTTCCGATGCCGAGGTGGCCGAGTTCCTGGAGCTTGCCCGCGCGGGCGTGACGATGATCGACCCCGCGGCGGTCCTGCGTCGGCTGCCCGACGACGGAGACGGCATCGGCGGCGACCCGCTCGGCCGCTTCGCGGTGCGGCGCATCGAGTTGGACGCTACCGAAACCGGTGAGCTGGTCGATTCCGCTCGTATGCAAGGCATCTCGGTCAACAGCTTGCTCGCCGGCGCCGCGTTGGCCGCGTTCCGGACGGAACTCGAACCGGCCACCGGTGCGCTGCCGATGATCTGCGGGCACGCGGTGGACGTCCGCGGCGAGCTGACGCCGCCGGTGCCCGCGCACACGATGGTGAATTTCGCGTCGGGTGTCGGCACGTCGGTGGAGGTCGAACCGGACCAGAGCCCGATCGGCCTGGGTCTGCTCGTGGCCGCAGGCATGCAGGCCGCCGCGGCACGGCAGGACGCGGGCCGATTCCTGCTGGCCGCACAGCGCGTCACGGATCCGGCGACAGCTGCCGTGTTCGCGGCTCCACCCACGCTGGCCATATCCAATATCGGCCGCCTGCCCGCACATTCGACACCGGCGGGTGTCCGGCACGTGCGCGACGACGTCTACGCGATGGGCCCGGGCATGCCGCCGAAGCTCACCGTCTTCACCGTCGGTGATCGGCTCACCATCCAGGTCGAGCACGACACCGCGCAGCACAGCCGTGCGCAGCTTGGCAGGGTCGCGCTGGCGCTGATCGAGCAGCTGCGCCGGTGCGCGACTACTCGCCCGTCGGCCGATCTGCGCCGGTGAACCGAATGGTCAACTGGCGGGCCCACTTTCGATGGGGCTTCGGCGGTGCCGGCGGCAGCGGCGCGTCGTGGTCGACATCGGTCTGCACCTCGTAGCGCCGGATGTAGGCCCCGGCGAAGGCCTGCACGGTCGCGGTGACCGGAATGGCGAGCAGGGCACCGGTCGCGCCGAGTAGGGCCGCGCCGGCCAGTACCGCGCCGAAGGCGACGGCCGGATGCATGTCCAGCGTGGTCGCGGTGATTCTCGGTTGCAGCACATAGTTTTCGAACTGCTGGTACACCACGATGAAACCGAGGATCCACAGCGCGTCGGAGGGGCTGTGCACCAGCGCGACGATGACCGGCAGCGCGCCGGCCAGGTAGGTGCCGACCGTCGGGATGAACTGCGAGACGACACCGACCCACAGCGCGAGCGCGAAGGCCGACGGCACATCGAGCACGCGCAACGCGACATAGTGCGCGATGGTCGACGCGAGCGCGAGCAAGCCGCGCGAGTAGATGTAGCCGCCGGTCTTCTCCACCGCGATATCCCAGGCGCGCAACACATGTCGTTGCTTGCGCGGCGGCAGCAGCGAACACACGGCGTTGCGGAAACGCGGGCCGTCGGCGGCGAAGTAGTAGGTGAACAGCAGCACGCCGAGCGACTGGAAGACCACGCCGACCGTGCGGGTGCCGATGTCCCAGGCGTTTCCGGCCGCGCCTTCGAGGTACTTGCTCCAGCCGCTGGTGTATTTCTCGATATCGGTGCCGGACAGGTTCGTCTTGAAGGTGCGGTTGATCCAGTCGATGCCCTGGTCGGCGTACTGCGGCGCGTTGTTGACCAGGGTGGTGACCTGATCGATCAGCAAGGAGCCGAGCGCCCAGAAGAAGCCGACGACGACGGTGGCCAAGACGAGAAAGACCACCCCCGTGGCGAGTCCGCGCTTCATCCCGCGCCGCGCGAGCGCGTTCACCGCGGGCTCGATGGCGAACGCCAGGAACAGCGAAACCAGCAAAATGGTCAGCAAACCCTGCAGCCGGGTCAGCGCCCAGAAGCCCGCGAACAACCCGGCCACCGTGGCAGCGGCAAGCAGGAACGCCCGCAACAGCCACGGCGGCGGACCGGCCGTCATCTCCGCGGTAACCACGGCCTCGCCGGAGGGTGCCGCCGACGCATCGGTGGTCCGTGTCGCGTTGTCATCTTCATCCGCAGGCACCACGTCAACGTACCCGGCACCCCCGGATATGCCCCACATCCCGAGGACCTACGCGACAACTGATTTCTATCGCACATGGGTAACTCGTCGGGCACGGGCTAACCCGATCCAACCCTCCCACCGCCGGTCGCCAACGCTACTGCCGTGGCACCTAAGTCTGGCCTGAATACCCGGAGAGGCGGGGGAGCTTTCTCTTACATGGTGGAGACGTCGATGACGAAGCGGTAGCGGACGTCGCTGGCCACCACGCGGTCGTAGGCGCCGTCGATCTCGTCGGCCGAGATCACCTCGATCTCCGCGCCGATGCCGTGCTGGGCGCAGAAGTTCAGCATCTCCTGGGTCTGCGCGATGCCGCCGATCATCGAACCGGCCAGCGAGCGGCGGAAGCCCGCGATGGTGAACGGCTTGATGCTCATCGGGTTTTCCGGAAGCCCGAGGATCACCAGGGTGCCGTCGAGATTCAGCATCTTCAGGTAGTCGTCGATCGGCAGGTCGGCCGAGACGGTGTTGAGGATGAGGTCGAACTTGCCCCGCAGCTCGCGGAAGGTCTGCCGGTCGCTGGTCGCGTAGTAGTGGCTCGCGCCGAACAGCTTGCCGTCCTCCTGCTTGCTCAGCGAGTGGCTGAGCACGGTGACCTCGGCGCCGAGCGCCGCCGCGATCTTCACCCCGACGTGCCCGAGTCCGCCCATGCCGATGATGGCGACCTTCTTGCCGGGCCCGGCGTTCCAGTGCCGCAGCGGGGAGAACAGGGTGACGCCCGCGCACAGCAGCGGCGCCGCCTGGTCGAGCCCGATCCCCTCGGGGATGCCGAGGACGAAGTTCTCGGTCACCACGATCTGGGTGGAGTAGCCGCCCATCGTGTAACCGTTGGATTGGACCGCCGGATCCACCGCGGTGTTGTAGGTCATGGTGGCGCCGCGGGTGCAGTACTGCTCCTCATTGGCCAGACACGGCCCGCATTTACCGCAGGAATTCACCATGCAGCCCACGCCGACGCGGTCGCCGACCTGATATTTGCTCACTTCGGATCCGACCGCGGCGACCAGACCCGCGATCTCGTGGCCGGGCACCACGGGGTATTTGGTGCCACCCCACTCGTCGCGGGCGGTGTGAATGTCGGAATGGCAGATGCCCGCGTATTTGACGTCGATCAATACGTCGCGCGGACCGAGGTCCCTGCGCTCGATCGTCACCTTCTCGAATGCGCCATCGGAAGCGGATAGGGCGTACGCGGCAGCAGTTGTCATGCATACATGCCTACCGCCGCATGCGGTCAGTTGCCAAACACGACGCATAACGGACATGCCTGAATTTTCGATATGCGGGTATTTCGGCGGTGATCAGCGCGATCCGGACCGTTTTCTGATCTACGGTGAAGATCTCCGGCCACAATGGAATTCGCAGGCACCGAGGCGGAGAACGATGAATGAGCAACGGGTTGGGGGCCGCGCGCCGGCGTTGATCGTCGCCGCGCTGCTTGCCGTGGCCGGATTTCTCGGTTATCGGGGTGAGTTGCCCGGCTGGCCGAGCGGGGCGAGCGAGGTCGCCGCGCCGATCGTCGAGCAGGCCCCGCCGCCGCTCGATCCGGCGGCCGTCGCCGCCGCCGTCGACCCGGCGCTGGTGGATATCAGCGCCTCGGCCAAGCCGTTCGGGCTCGGCGCCGCCGGGTCCGGCATCGTGCTCACCGCGGACGGCCAGGTGCTGACCAGCCATCACGTGGTCAAGGGCGCGGACACGGTGACCGTCACCGATGTCGGCAACGGGCGTGATTACGACGCCATCGTGCTGGGATACGACTCCGATGCCGATATCGCGCTGCTCGCGCTGTCGGGTGCGGCCGGTCTGCCGACCGCGCGGATCGGCAGCTCGGCCGGCGCGCGGGTGCGTGACGAGGTGCTGGCGATCGGCAACGCGGGCGGGGTCGGCGGCACCCCGACCGCGATCCAGGGCACGCTCACCGATCTGGACAGCACCATCGTCGCGCTCAATTCCGCCGACCTGTCCCGCAAGCCGCTCCGCGGGATGCTCGAGGTCGCCGCGGCGGTCACCTCCGGGCAGTCCGGTGGGGCGCTCGCCGATCGCGAGGGCGCGGTGATCGGGGTGATCGCCGCGGCGTCGGGCGATGCGGCGCGCGCGGTGAGCAGGCCGCCGAACGGTTACGCGGTGCCGATCGATACCGCCATGCGAGTGGTCGAGCAGATCCGCTCCGGGACACCCACCGAGACCGTGCACATCGGTCCGACCGCGACCCTCGGCGTGCTGACCACCGACGCGAAAACCAGTGGGGCACGGATCGATATGGCGGTCTACGGGCTACCGGCCTACGCGGCCGGGCTGACCAACGGCGAGGTGATCACCTCGGTGGACGGGCACCCGATCGGCTCGGCCCGCGCGCTGCACGCGGCGATCAACGTGCACAAGCCCGACGACACGATTCGACTCGAAATCCTCGATCCCGCGGGTGCCCGGCGCACGGTCACCGTCGTGCTCGCGCTCGGCACGCCGAACTAGCGCTCGGCGCGCCGAACTAGACCAGCGACAGCCAGTAATCCTGGAAGCGCAGGAAGATCAGCAGCAGCACCACCGCGTAGAACAGCGCGACGAGGGTCCACCGCCACTCCGCGAGGATCCGCAGCGGGCCGCGTGACCCGCCCCAGAGCTGATCGGTGACCACCGCGAGCAGCGGGGTGATGATCGCCCACACCACCATGCAGTACGGGCACAGCGCGTTGATCCGGTACAGGCTCTGGAAGATCAGCCAGCCGATGAACCCGACACCGAGCAGCAGCCCGAGCCACAGCCCGCCCCAAATCCAGCGCGGCAACCCCACCCCGGCCACCGACAGCACCGCGAGGGTGACCAGCACGGAGAAGCCGACGATGCCGATGATCGGGTTCGGGAACCCGAAGACCGCGGCTTGCTTGGTCACCATCACCGACCCGCAGGACAGGATCGGATTGATGCTGCACGAGGGGGTGTAGCCCGGATCGGTGAACAGCTTGAACCGTTCGATGGTCAGCACCACCGCGGCCAGCCAGCCGGCCAGCCCGCCGAGGAGAAGTATCCAGGCGGCCCGGGGCGGGGCGGCCTGGATCACTGCGCCGTGGCGGCGGCGATCACCGGTGCGAGGCCGCCGGGGCCCATGAGCTCCTGGCTCGACTGGATCTGCTTGCCGTTGACGAAGACCGACGGTGTCGACTTGATGCCGTTCTTGAGCACGTCATCGGTGCGGGCCTGGATGTACTTGTCGTACTTCACATCCGTGACGCAGCTCGCCACCGAATCCGGGTAGCCCGCGTCCTTGGCGATCTGGACCAGCTTGTCGTTGGTCAGGCCAGCGCCGCCCTCGGCGGGCTGCTGGGCGAACATCGAGGTCAGCCAGGCCATGTACTTGGTCGGGTCCGCCTCGGCGACGCAGTACGAGGCGTTCGCCGCGCGGGTCGAGTAGCGGGTGGTCGACGCCTTGTCGAGGAACGCGATCACGTTGTATTCGACCGCGACGGTGCCGTTCTTCACGTTCTCGTCGAGCACCTGGGAGTTGGCCGCCTCGAACCCCTTGCACGCGGGGCACTGCAGGTCGGCGACGACCCGGACGGTCACCTTCGCGTCGGGCTTGCCGATGCGGATCGAGCCGTTGTCGGTGATCGTGCCGGTAATGCCCGCGGCGTTCTGGTTCACGGCCGCCGGAATCGCCGGGCTGGCGCCGGGGTCGTCCTTGCGGGCCTTCTTCACCGCGACACCGATGCCGATCGCCGCGATGAGCGCGATCAATACCGCGGCCACCGCCACCTGAATGAAGATCTTGCGGTTGCGCTCGCTGCGATCCGCCGCCAGCAGCGGGTTCTTCTTCCCACCCGGGTTCTTGCTCACCGTGCGTTCACCACGCCTTTCGCTCGCCTGCCGGTACCTGCCGCCACGATCGTAGAGCTGGAAACTGATCCCCGCGTTGGCGGCCTCGCGCCTGCGCTGCTCGCAAGCGCTCTGATCGGGCCCCGGCCACATCATCGTGGGTGAACCTGAGAGATTCCGAAATATCGGGCGCCGACGTGGCCGTGGGTATCGCCCGGATGTCGTACCTACCGGGTAGGAATGGTTGGGTGACTGTCCTCGGCGCCGTATTTCGTCCACAGAATCCGCCCGAGCGGCTGCGCGCGGCGGCCCGTACCGCGGAGGCGGCCGGGCTCGAGCAGCTGTGGCTCTGGGAAGACTGCTTCCTGGAGAGTGGAATAGCCAGTGCCGCAGCGGTTCTGGCCTGGACCGAGCGGCTGCGGGTTGGCATCGGACTGTTGCCGGTGCCGCTGCGGAATGTAGCGCTGACGGCGATGGAAGCCGCCACTCTCGACCGGTTGTTCCCTGAGCGACTGCTGCTCGGTGTCGGCCACGGCGTGCAGGACTGGATGGGGCAGGTGGGCGCGCGGGTCGATTCCCCAGTCACGTTGCTCGGCGAATACCTGGACGCGTTGCGCGCGTTGCTCGCAGGCAAACGGGTCACCACCTCCGGTCGCTACGTGCGGCTCGACGAGGTGGCGCTCGATTGGCCGCCGCTCGCGCCGCCGCGGATCTATGCCGGTGCGCGGGGTCCGCGGTCGATTCGCCTGTGTGGGTCGCATGCCGATGGGACGCTGCTGGATTCGATCACCGACGCCGACGGAGTGCGTGCCGCGCGAGCGCTGATCGATGAGGGACGCGCCGCGGCTGGGCGCACCGACGAGCACGTGCTCGTCGCGAGTCTGCTCGCGGTTACGGGCCCCGGCGCCGAGGCCAGGCTTGCCGCCGAACGGACGCCCAACCACGCGCCGGGTGCGGGCATCGCCGGTGACGCGCACGCGGTGGCCGCCGCCGTCCAGCGACTGGTCGAAGCAGGCGCGGATACCGTCATCATCCAGCCCGCTGCGGACGAGCCGGACCCTGAAGCCTTCATCCGCTTCGTCGCCGAGGACGTTCGCCCGCTGGTGTAACGGCGTCAGGCGTCGGCGAGGCGGCGCTTCTGCTCCTCGACGTCGAATTTCGCCGGGGGCCATTCGAGGTCGAGTCGTTCCAACGCGTCGATGAGCAGTTCGGTGACCGCGAGGCGGGAGAACCACTTGCGGTCGGCCGGGATCACATGCCACGGGGCGTAATCGGTGTCGGTGCGGTCCAGCATGGCTTGATAGGCCTCTTGATAGGCGGGCCAGTAGGCACGCTCGTCGATGTCGGACGGATTGAACTTCCAGTATTTGTCCGGACGTTCCAGCCGCTCCATCAGCCGCTTCTTCTGTTCGTCGAGCGAGACGAACATGGCGACCTTCACCACCGTGGTGCCCTTGTCGACGAGTTTGCGCTCGAAGGTGTTGATCTCGTCGTAGCGCGGTTCCCACTCCTTTTTCGGGACGAGGTCGTGCACCCGCACCACCAATACGTCCTCATAGTGCGAGCGGTCGAACACGCCCAGTTGCCCGCCGCGCGGCAGCGCCTTGCGGATGCGCCACAGGAAGTTGTGGCGCTTCTCCTCGTCGGTGGGCACGCCGAACGCGTAATGGTCGACGCCCTGCGGGTCGACCGAGCCGATGACGTGCCGGACGATGCCGCCTTTGCCCGCGGTGTCCATGCCCTGCAGCACCAGCAGCACGCTGCGTGAATCACCGGACCGCCCATTGGCATAGAGCCGTTCCTGCAGCGCCGAGAGCACCTCGGTGCGTTCGGCAAGCAATGCCTGGCCTGCCGCCTTGTCGCCCTTGAAGCCGGGCGTGCCGTTGGTGTCCAGGTCAGCGATCCGCAATCCATCGGCTTCGAGTGCCTCGGTGGCCGGAACGGACCACTGCTTCTTCGCCATCTCCCACAACTACCACAGCGGAGACCCGGCTCAGCGGATGTGCGCGAGACTGATCAGCTGGGCCGCGAAGTCGTCGTCGGAGACCGGGGTGAGGATGAGGTCCTGCGACGTGGTCAGCAGGTAGCGCCCGTCGCCGGTGAAATCGAGCCAGGTGCGGTGCCGGGTGGGTGGGGACATCGGATTGTCCGGCTCCACGGTGACCGTCAGGAAACCGCGCCCGTCGACCGGCTTGCGCAGGGTCTGGCGGAAGCGGGCGGCGGCGCGATGGCCGTTGGTGCGGAACTGCTCGTCGCGATCCGGGCCGAGCACCGCGTCCTGCGGTTCGCGCATGGTGCCGAGCTTGCCCGGCTGGGCCGGGCCGATGATCTGCACCAGGCGCTCGCCGACCTGACGGGCATGGCACATCAGCACCGTCACCTTGTCGGGTGTGGCGACCAGGATGCCCGCGTGATTGTGCACCACCGCGGCGAAGGCCAGGATGCGCTCGGTGTCCGCGCCGCTGCCGTTGCGCGGGGGCGAGCTTCGGTCGCCGGAAACGGTGAGGGTGGTGGCGTCGGAACGGCCGCACAGCATGAGGGCGGCGGCCAGATCCGGGTCGGCCTGGCGGGCGAAGCGCTGCGGCAAACGCAGTGCGGCGTACTCGGATTCGGTGCGCACGGTGGCGGCGGGCACCATGTTGACCGGGTACGGCCTGCGGTCGAGGCTGGTTTCGTTTTCCCAGACGTGTGAGAACTCGTCCGGGGTGAGCACCCATTTCACTGTGCGGCGCCCCCGTCGCCCGAAGGCCGGGGTCCGTCGGGGGGTGGGGTGAAGCGCGGCACATGGTTGCCGGTGGCGGGCATGGTCGGGGCGTAGACGTAGGTCATGGTGTCCCGGACATCGGCCTCGATATCGGCCGCGGCACTGTCGTGTGCCATCCGCCGTTTGCCGCCGTAGACCGCCTCGGCCGCCGGGTCGTCCAGCGGCCGGTACGGTAACGGCGGCGGGATGGCGCCCCGGATCGTTTGCGCGGCATCGCAATTCAACTCCATCAAGCGCGCGACGGTGCGGCATACCTCGTGTGCCGCGGTACCGGCGAGGACGAACTCCCTGGTGGCCCGCAATGCGGCGTCGGCGGCGCGGCCCGACCAGTGCGCGAATTCCCGGTTGGCGACGTCGGAAAAGGCTTGGAACGCTTCGGCGAGGGTGTCCGCGTTGGCTTGCCAGGCCGCCGACGCTTGGCCGAGCGCGGCCGGGTTCAGTGCCTCGTGGACGAGGTCCCAGATCTCCTGGTGGCTATACGAACCGAAGCGTTCCCGATCCGGCGCGTAGGCGGGATCGGTTGCGCCGGTGGTTAATCCGGCCAGTTCGCGGCGGATGGTCTCGGCGGCCGCGCGGGCCGCGGGATCTGCCATGGCGGCCCCCTCAGCCCGCTCGGTGCTTGGTCATCGGGCCTCTAGGTGCTCGGCGACCAGCTCGATGGCGGCCTTGTTCGCGGCTTCGGCGTCGGCGAATCTCTTGCCTGCCGCCAGATAGGCGGCCTTGAAGAGCAGCGCGGTTTCCTGGAAGGCCGCGAGGGTGTCCAGGTATTGCCCGCCCTTGTCGTCGAAGCCGCGAGTAAGGCCTTGTCCGCTCGGCAGATTCGGGAATCCCGTCACGTCGGTGACGAGATGTCCGGTGGCCATGGCGTGGTGTAGGTCCTCGACCAGCTTGTCGCAAGCGGCAGCGAGGTTTTCGGCGACGTCGGGCGCCAGCTCGAAGAGTTGACCTCGGCCTGCGCCGGTGGCCGCCGCGTACAGTTGCCTCGCCGTCCCCTGCCCGGTGTCCGGTACCGCCATCTGGGAACCCCTTCTGCTGGTCCAGTCCGTAGCGCCGTACTGGGTGGGCACTCTACCGGGCGGTAACGCCCGCCGGGACCTGGTTGGCCGTGCGCTCCCGCTGTGATGTGGGGCACGATTGTTACACTCACCAGTGGCCTGAGGCGGTGTGCGCAGAGAGGCGACCGGTGCCTGAAATCGACGAAGTGCTGCCGAAATATCTGCGGATATCGGGGTACATCCGCGATCGGATCGAGCGCGGTGAGCTCGCGCCCGGTGACGAGGTGCCGTCCGAACGTGAGCTCGCCGCGCAGTGGAAGGTGGCAAGGCCGACTGCCGCCAAGGCGCTGAATACGTTGCGGCAGCAGGGGATTGTGGAGTCGCGGCGTGGCTCCGGAACCTATGTGGTCGACCGGTCCGATGGTCCGGCCATGGGCGAGCGGGTGCCGAATTACGGTTCGGCCTACGCCGAGAGCGCGTCGATCACCATGCTCGAAGCCGCGGTCGTCACCGCGCCCGACCAGGTCGCCGAGCTGCTCGGCCTGCCGAGGGGGAGTGCGGCGCTGATGCGGAAGCGGTTGATCGGCAACGGATCTCGCGTCGCCGAGCTGGCGACCTCCTGGTTCGCGGGCGACCTCGCCGAGGTCGCGCCCCGGCTGCTGCGCGCCGAGCGGCTCTCCGACGGCACGCTGCGCTACCTCGAATCGGTGACCGACCGCCGGGTGGCCTATCTGCGCGATCGGGTCGGCGCCCGGCTCGCCACCGCCGACGAGCGGCGCCAGTTCGGGCTCGCCAGGCCGGCCGCGGTGCTGGTCTATCAGCTCACGCTGCACACCGCCGACGGCACGGTGCTCCAGCTCGACGAGATCGTGCACCCGCCGGACGAGTGGAAGTTCCAACAGGAGTATTCCAGCAGGTCATAGCCACTTTTTCGGCATTGACACCCACGCGCGACGAATGGCATAGTCCGCCTATCGACACTGGCATAGCGCAAGGGTGGGAGGTGCGATGTTCGATCAGTTGACCATCGGTGGCTGGGTGATCGTCGACGAGCACTGCTCGGTTCGGCGTGCACCCCTCCAGCGCGACGACTACTTGACTTTCGTCTTCGAAAGCGGCGGAAACGAATTCGAATTCGCGCTGGCGCCGGAGATGTTTCGTCGCATGGTCGACCTCGCCGCCGCCCCGCCCGGCCAGGACGAGCCGGACTGATCGGGTGCGTGCCGAGTGCCTTCTCGCCGGGACCGAGTCCGCGGCGAGCGGGCATTTCTCTCATCCTGATCTCAGATCGAGGTCGATATTCTGGGCAAATGAGCACACTCCCGAGCACATTGGTGACGGTTGTCGAGGACGTGGACTCGGTGACGACGGTGGGCGGCGAGGACGATCCGGCGGCGGCCGGGCTGTCGGCGCGAGCCGTCGAGGCACTGTGGGAGTCGGTGCGGGACTGGTATCGGATGGGGACGACGCCCGCGATTCAGGTGTGCGTGCGGCGCGACGGGAAGATCGTGCTGAACCGGGCTATCGGGCACGGATGGGGAAATGCGCCGAGGGACGCGGCGGATGCGGTGAAGGTGCTCGCGACGCCGGAGACGCCGTTCTGTGGCTTCTCCACGGCGAAAGGGGTTGCGGCGGCACTGATGTTCATGCTGATCGAGCAGGGTGCGTTCCGGCTCGATGATCCGGTGTGCCAGTACATTCCGGAGTTCGCGGCCAATGGTAAGGCGCGGATCACCATCGGCCAGGTGCTGTCGCATTCGGCGGGCGTGCCGTTTGTCACGCCGCCCTACAAAGGGTTCGAGTTGGTGGTCGACGAGGAATTGGCCGTGCGAGGATTGGCCGACCTGGTCCCTAGTTGGCCGCCGGGACGATTCCGGATTTATCACGCGATGACGAGTGGGCTGATCCAACGGCTGCTAGTGCAGCGGGCGACCGGGAAACGGATGCGCGAGCACCTCGCCGAGCAGGTGCTCGAGCCATTGGGGTTCCGCTGGAACAACTTCGGGGTGCGGGCCGAGGACGTCGACCAGGTCGTCGCCGGGGTGAAGACCGGGCCCGGGCCGTCAAGCATATCGAAGTTTCTGGCGCGCAAGGCGCTCGGCGGCGGGATGAGCGGAGCGGTCTCCGATGCCGCGACCCGGAGCTTCCTCACCGCCGAACTCCCGTCGGGCAATCTGGTCACCACCGCATTCGAATTGTCGCGCTTCTACGAAATCCTCGCGCGCGGAGGGGAACTGGACGGCGTTCGGATCATGCGGGCGAGCACGTTGCGCGATGCGATACAACCGGCCAACCGGATCCCAGGCCTCGCCGGACGGGTGAGCCGCGCCGGTTTCGAACTGGGCGGGCGCCGATCGAAGTTCGGAGGCAACACCCAGACACACTTCGGCCGCAGCGGACTGACCACCCAGTACGGCTGGGCCGACCCGGCCCGCGGCCTGTCCGGCGCCATCCTGACCAGTGGCAAGGCGACCACCGACACGCAGCGACCCTGGCAACTGGTTGCGCAGATCTCCGGCACCATCGCGCCCACCGCCGAGCCGACCTGGCTGTGAATCACCGCGAGTCCTCCCGTCGCCTGCCGCGCACTGGGTGACCTGCCGCACCCAAAACCGCTGGCAATTCCCTGCGCGTCAGCACAACTCGTGCGCCCCAGCGGCTGACCGGCCCACTTCGTCTCGCCGAAACACGCCCTAGTCGCGTCCGCTTGGTCCGGCAAGCCCATGGAAGTAGGGCGGCCGGAATGGTGACTTTTGCGTATCGAAATTGGACATTCGGCCGATAGAGACTGGAGTGCGGTGCGCGCGCTCGTTCGTCGATGGAGGTTTGACTATGTCGCAGTGGAGGAGAAGGCCGCGCACGATGCGGCAGTCGGTCATGCTGGCCGCCGTGGCCGGGACGTTGGTGCTTGCTCCCGCAACACTCGTTATACCGGCATTCGCCACCCCCGATCAGAGTCCCACCGCGCCCACCACCGCCGCGCCGGTAACCACCGCCCCGCCGGCGACCACGGCCGCGCCGATCACCACGGCCCCGCCGATCACCACGGCACCCCCGGTCACCACCCCGCCGGTAACCACCGAACCACCGGTCACCACGCCACCGGTCACCACCGAACCACCCGTCACGACCCCCTCCTTCCCGAAGCCACAAGATCCCGATGACGGCTACGGCCCCGACGGCTTCGACACCTTCGGTTATGACCGATTCGGTTTCGACCGATGGGGCTACGACAGGTGGGGCTACGACCGCTCCGGCTACGACCACTCCGGCTACGACAGGTGGGGTTACGACCGGCAGGGCTACAACGCCGACGGCTACACCGAAAAAGGCTGCGCCCGAACCGGTGCTGACCGCCCCGACGCCGACCACGCCGCCTGCGACCTACGCCGAGCCCGCCCCGCCACCGGCAGCGCAGGCAGCTGAACCGCCCCCCTCAGATGCCCGCAACTTTTTGCGCAACCCGCTCACACGCCTCAACCAGCGGGCAGCCACCACTCCTCACACAAGCACCAGAATCCGCACCCTAACTCGGGATCCGCAGGCCCTATTCCGAGTGCGGACCCCGAGTAAGAGTGCGGATCGAGGCGGTACTACTCGGGGCGGGTGGCGCTGACGTACTGCAAAAGCCGGTGTACGTCCTGTTCGATGTCGACCAAGCCCGCCGCGGCGAAGAGGTCGGGGAAGGTTCTGGTGTCGAAGACGCGCAGGCCACTCCAGCCGCCGACGACGCGGCTGGCGTCGCCGAACGGATTGTCCGCGCGATAGCTGGTGGTGATCGCGATGCGGCCGCCCGGTGCGAGCACTCGGAGCATTTCGCGGGTGGCGCCGATCGGGTCGGGGATCAGGTAGAGCGCGCCGAAGCAGCACACCGCGTCGAAGGTGCCGTCCGCGAACGGGAGTACGCGGGCGTCGCCGCGCAGATAGCCGACGCGCGGGCCCGTGTTGTCGGCGACGGCGCGGGCCAGCATCGGTTCCGAGTAGTCGAGGCCGATGGCGAAGCCGTCACCGGTCAGCGCGGTGCTCAGGTGGTGGGTGAAATTGCCGGGCCCGCAGGCGATGTCGAGCACCTTCTTGGCGCCGTCGAGGCGCAGCGTGCTGACGGCGTCGCGGCGATCGGACTCCGTCGTGCGCCCGCTGGCCAGGTAGAATAGTGCGGGCCGCCAAGCCCGCTCGTACACCGCGGCCAGCGCGGGATGGTTCATGGTGCGTCGCGCCAGGTTCATCGGTGCTCCTCGTCGTGCACAGTCGCGGGCGGGGCGGATCTCGGTGAACTCGCACCGAAATCCGCCCGCCGCATCGTCTTTCAGGCCCGCGCGACCTCGATGGTCATCCCCGCCGCCCGCAGCCGCTCGGTGAGCGCGTCGCCCATCGCCGCCCCGGGGGTGAGGATGCCCGCCAGCTCGGGCTGCTTGTCGGTGTCGAAGGCCAGCGACAGACCGCTCTCGCCGAGCAGCACCGCGGTCGCCTTGTAGCCGGGGTCGCCCTGGCCGGAGAAGGTCGCCACGTACTTGGCGCCCGACGAGGTACGAGTGAACGTCTTCATCGCGAACCAGCCACTGTCGCGGGCTTTTTCGCTCGGACCGGTGCCCGGCTTGGGCAGCACCCGGTCGAGCAGCTTGCGGCCGATCGACACCCGGGACAGCACCGCACCCGTCGCCATGCCCGCGACGATGCCGCCTGCGATACCCGCGGCGACCAGCGGCGCGGCGGGCGACTTGCCCGCGCTCATCACCTCGCGGTAGCGGAAGTTCTTGCCGTACACCCAGCCGAGCAGGCCGTTGGTCCGGCGCACGATCTTGGTGTTGTGCTGTGCCATGACGAACGTGCTCACCCAGCCGTCGAGGCTCGGGTCGATGGTGTTGGCCCGCGACAGCGCCTGGTCCGATTGACGGCCGACGTCGGGGTCCATCGTCTTGTCCGGGCTCAGCGAATACGGGTGCGAGAGCACCGATCCCTTCTTCGGGTCGGCGGCGATCGCCTCCATCATCGCCCGGCCCGAGTCGATGGTGCCGCCGCTGACGCCGCCCTTGAGCGATGCGACCAGCGTGGTCTCCTCCAGCTCGCCGGTGTTGTCCTCGAGCGAGCGCTTGTACAGCTGGTACACGCTCAGGTCCGACGGAATCGAGTCGTACCCGGCGGAATTCACGATCTTCGCGCCGGTCGCGACGGCCTGCTCGTGGTACTGGTCGATCGCGTCCCGGATGAACAGCGGCTCACCGGTGAGGTCGGCGTAGTGGGTGCCCGCCTTCGCACAGGCGGCGACCAGCGGCAGCCCGTAGCGCAGGTACGGGCCGACCGTGGTGACCACGACCTTGGTCCGCGCGGCCAACGCGGCGAGCGCGGCCTCGTCGGTGGAATCGGCGACCACCAGCCCCCAGTCGGCGGCGGCCGGACCGAGCTCGGTGCGGACCTTGGTGAGCTTGTCCAGCGAGCGCCCGGCCAGCGCGATGCGCGCCGCCTCGGGGGCGGCGGTGAGCAGGTACTGCGCGGTCAGCTTGCCAACGAAACCCGTTGCGCCGAAAAGAATGAGGTCGAACTCGCGATTGTCTGCCATGGTCGTTCCGTTTCTGCGGTTACGCATCGGGGCTTGGTTTGGGGGCTTTCTTGACCCTGGTGCGCGGCTTCTTCGGCGCGACAGGCGGGTGCTCGGCCAGCCACGCGTGGTGTGTCTTACCGAGCTCGGTGACGGGCGGCTCGTCGTAGAGCCATTCGCGGGAGATCTGATGCCAGTTAGCGGTGCAGCCGAGCTGACCGAGCATGCCGAAGGTGAGGAAGTCGGCGCGGCGGGAGAACAGATGCTCCGGCGGCAGATTCTGCTGCTTCATCCCGGCGAACTCGCTGGCTCTGGGGTCCACCGCGAGCAGGAACGCGCCGCTGGCCAGCTCGGGGGTGATCGTCAGATCCTCGTCGATCAGACACCATTCGGACGCGGCGAGCACGTATTCCAGGCATTCCTCGGCGCCGATCTCCTCCGGCGAGTCGATCACGCCGCGCTGGATCATCAACTCCCGCAGGTCCTCGGCCCGGTCCTCGGCGGCCGCGCGCAGGCAGGTCAGCTCGAACTGCACGTGGTCCGGGTCCATCCGGTTGAACAGCCCGAAGTCGAGGAAGGCGACCCTGCAGTCGTCGGCGAGCAACACGTTTCCCGGATGCGGGTCGCCGCAGAATTCATTGAAGGTGAACAGCGAACCGACGTAGAAGCGGTAGATGATCTCGCCGATCCGGTCGCGCTCGGCGTCGGGCAGCTGCCGGATTTCCTCGAATCCCTTGCCTGCCACGTATTCGCTGACCAGCACCCGGGTGGTGCTGAGCTCCGGCATCGAGCGCGGCACCACGATGAACGGATGCCCGGCGTAGAGCTCGGCGATCTGTAGCTGGGTGTTGGCCTCGGCCTGGTAGTCGAGTTCGCTTTCCATATTGAGCCGCAGCTCGTCGAGTACGGCGGGGGTCACCCACGGCATCGCCGATTGCAGCACCCGGCGGAACATGGCCAGGTTCTTCAGGTCCGCGCGGACCGCGGCGTCGATGCCCGGGTACTGCACCTTGACCGCGACCTGCCTGCCGTCGTGCAGCGTGCCGCGGTAGACCTGCCCGATGGAGGCGGCCGCGATCGGCTCGGCCTCGAACTCGGCGAAGATCGCGCTGATCGGCTGGCCGAAATCGTCCTCGATCACCTGGCGCATCGACTCGAACGACACCGACGGTGCGGCGTTGCGCAACACGGCGAGTCGCTTCTGGAACCGTTCGCGATGGGCCTCCGGCACCAGGTCCATGTCCAGCACGGACATCATCTGCCCGAGCTTCATGGCCACGCCCTTCATGGTGCCGAGCACCATGACCACCTGCTCGGTGGTGCGAATCATGGACTCCTCGGCCATTTTCGCGCGGACGGCCTCGGACCTACCCCGCATCGATAGCCGCGCGCGTTGCGTGCGGATAACCGAGCCGGCTGCGACGGCACCGAGCTTGGTGCCACGAGCAAGCCGGGAGGTCGGTACTTGCTTCGCCATCGAGGTACCTCCATTGGTGCCAGTGCGCGGGGCGGTAACGCGGCCCACCGGGCGCACCGCTCGGGTTCAGAGTAGCCAACCTCGCGGCAAAGTCGAGCCCCTCGTCACACTTTTGCTAGCACCCCAGCTAGCACCCCTGGAGTCGGGCGATTGATCAGTTAGCCGAGTTCGCGCCGGGTGCGGGCAGCACGTGCGACTGCGCGTTGAACACCTCGGCGGAGCCGTTAGCACGCGCCATCCCGTCGATCGCGCTCCAGGCCATCATGGTCAGGTAGTCGATCACTTCTTCGCGGGACATGGTCTTGTTGGTGGTCCACCAGTGTGTGGCCAACTGAATGCCGCCGACCAGCACGTAGGACCAGAGCATCGCGCCGTCGGTCTGGATGCCCTTTTCCGTCGCGCGATCGATGATGACCGCGGCCACCACCTCGGCGAAGAGCTTCTCGAATTCGGCGAGCGAGGACTGATCGGCCGAGCCGTTGCCCATGATGAAGCGGTAGACCTCGGGGTCCTCGTCGACGGTGCCGACATACTCGGCCAGCGCCGAACGGACCAGCTGATACTCGTCCGCGTCCAGGCTGATCGCGCCGTAGACCCGCGGCATCAGGGTGGTCTCGATGAACCGCTGCATGGTCGCGTGGACCAGGTCGTTCTTATCGGAGAAGTACCGGTAGAGGACGGTTTTGGAGACGCCGATCTCGGCGGCGATCTCGTCCATCCCGGCATTGGAGCCGCGTGCTCGGACAGCGGCAAGGGTGCCGTCGACGAGTTCCTCGCGACGGTCGATCTTGTGCTGGCGCCAACGGCGTTTGCGGCCATCCTGCCGGCCGGTGCGCACCGCCGCCGGTCGGTCGGCGAGTTCGCCGACATCGACAAGGTCATCGGTGGACAGCGTGGGCTCCCTTGTTCGTCGGTTTCTCCTCGGACCACCAGCTTAGGTCCCGGTCGCTGGTGATATGCGCGTTTGGGCAGGGATGCGACGGGTTGCACATCTTCCGCTCGGAGCGCTTGCGAGCGCGAATGCGCGAGGCCGCCCTGCGGCGGGCCGGGCGTCCGGCACAGCAGAATGGAGACATGGAGAAAGCTCCCGGCAACATCGCGGTCCTGGAAACGGCCCCGGCGCCCGGTGCGGCCGCGCCGTTCGGCTTCGCCGCAGTCCTCGACGAGGAAAGCAAGCGACGCGACCTCTGGCGGATGAAGGCGCTGGCCACCGGCCTGCTCGCGGTGGCGACGGCGATCTATCTGTTCTGTCGCTGGCTGGAATCGCGGGGCAGCGGCGGTGGCTGGGTGGATTACGTGCGGGCCGCGTCGGAGGCGGGCATGGTCGGCGCGCTTGCCGACTGGTTCGCGGTCACCGCGCTGTTCCGGCATCCGCTCGGCCTGCCCATTCCGCACACCGCGATCATCCGCAAGAAGAAGGACCAGCTCGGGGAGAGTCTCGGCACCTTCGTCGGCACCAATTTCCTTGCCCCGGAGGTGGTTTCGGCTAAGGTGACGTCGGCGCAGATCTCCTGGCGGGTGGGTAAGTGGATGGCCGACCCCGGTCATGCCGCCCGGGTGGCCGAGGAGAGTTCGACGCTGCTGCGTGCGGCGGTCGACGTGCTGCGCGACGAGGACGTCGAGCAGATCATCGACCAGACGATCGTGAAGCGGATCGCCGAACCGCTCTGGGGTCCGCCGATCGGCCGGGTGCTTTCGGAGTTGCTCGCCGACAACCGGCAACTCGTGCTGATCGACCTGCTCGCCGAGCGGGCGCACCAGTGGGCGCTGGGTTCGCAGGAGACGATCGACCGAATCGTCTTGCGCGACGCACCGCAATGGGCCCCGAAATTCGTCAACATTTTACTTTCCGAACGGATCTACCGCGAGCTGGTGGAGTTCACCTGGAAGGTCAGGTCCAATCCCGAGCATGAGGTGCGGCTCGCCGCGAATCGTTTTCTCGAGGAATTCGCCGACGACCTGCAGCACGACGACGCGATGATCAAGAAGGCCGAGCGGATCAAGGCGCAGATCATGGGCCGCGACGAAATCACCGGGATGGCCGAGGCGACCTGGCGGGCGGCCAAGCGATTGATCTTGGAATCGGCCGACGATCCGAACAGTACGTTGCGGCGTAAGGTCGGCGAGAACGTGCGGCAACTCGGTGAGCGGTTGCGTGACGACGCCGATATGCGCGCGAAGGTGGACGGCTGGATCGACCGGGGGGCAAGGTATCTCGTAGGGAACTACGCCGGGGAGATCAGCACCCTGGTGACCGATACGGTTGCCAGGTGGGATGCGGACGAGGCAAGCAAGAAGATCGAATTGCAGGTTGGGCGTGATCTGCAATTCATCCGCATCAATGGAACGGTCGTCGGTTCGCTTGCGGGCCTGGTGATTTACACAATTTCGCAGTTGATGTTCGGTGGCTGAGGCGTAGCGCGCCGGATGTTTGCCGAGAGGGTGCTAACAGACTGCTTGCAATAGTTAGCACCCTGTCCTAGAATTGAACTTGTACAACCGCCAGAAGGTGAGTGATGGCAGACCAGCCCGAGGTTTCCGCCGAGTACGCCGATAGTTCGGCCGAGCAATCGGCCGGCGTCGGAGAAAAAGCGGCCCGCGTGGTAAACGCGGCGCACGACATCGGAGGCTTCATCCGGGCACAGCGAGAGGCCGCGCAAGTCTCGCTGCGTCAGCTCGCCACCCTTGCGGGAGTGAGCAATCCGTACCTCAGCCAGATCGAGCGCGGATTGCGCAATCCATCCGCCGAGGTACTCGCGCAGATCGCCAAGGCACTGCGGGTGTCGTCGGAGGTGTTGTACGTCCGGGCCGGTTATCTCGAACAGCGGCCACACAGCCCGGTCCGGGATGCCCTGCTTGCCGATACGTCAGTCAGCGAACGGCAAAAGCAGGTGCTGCTCGAAATCTATGAATCGTTTCGCCGGGAAAACGGAGGGAACGAGCCCGGGGGGGATGGGGACAGCGTCGTTCCGCGCACAACAACCGAAACTCCGCCACGCCAGGAGAACGAAATACCATGACCGAGAAGACCAACCCGACCGTGACCAAGCCGATCCTCGCGACCGTCGGTGCGGGCGACGCCATCTACGCCGCCGTGACCGATGTGGTCACCCAGGTGCGTGAGCGCGCCGCCGCGACCGACGTTTCCGCCCGGGTCGAAGAAGCCCGTGAGCGCTTCGCCAACGTGCCCGCCGACGTGCAGGCCCAGTTCGAGACGCTGCGCGAGCGGCTGGCCGGACTGCCCTCGGAACTGCCGGAGGACCTCGCCGAGCTGCGCGAGAAGTTCACCCCCGAGGAACTGCGCACGCTGGCCGACAAGTACTACCACCAGGTGCTCGACATCTACGCCGATCTCGCCGTGCGCGGCGAGGAGACCGTGGAGCGGCTGCGCGCCAACCACCTGGTCGAGGAGCAGCTCGAGCGCGTCGAGGGCCTGTACAAGGACGCCGCGACCCGCGCCGAAGACGTGCTGGGTCGCGTCAACGGCCTGCTCGGCCGTCCGGCCAAGGTCGAGGACGAGGCCGCCGCGCCCGTCGTCGATGCCGAGGTCGTCACGGTGACCACCGAGACCACCCCCGCCCCCGAGGTCAACGGCGCGCCCGTCGAGCCGGTCGAGCCGGTCGCGCCCGTCGCCAAGAAGGCTCCGGCCAAGAAGGCACCCGCCAAGAAGGCCGCGCCGAAGAAGGCATGATCCGACCGATTCGCCGCCGGTTCTGAGCACTGATCCGCAAGGGCCGCACGGCTATTGGCGCAAGATTAGGCAACGCCCCCGCACCCTCTGAGGTGCGGGGGCGTTGCTCGTATGATGGGACAGGTGAATATGGTGCACGGATTGACCGGGATGATCTTGCTCGTGCTGTGGCTGGCCGCGCTCGGCGCGACGATCTTCGCGCTGATCCATGCCGTGCGGCAGCGTCCGGACGCGTTCACCGCGGTGGACAAGCTGACCAAGCAGATCTGGCTGGCGATCCTCGGTGTCGCCGTGGTTCTGCTGCTGCTCTCGCCCGCCGGTCTCGGCCTGCTCTCGTTCGCCGCCATCATCGCGACCGGTATCTATCTGGCCGATGTGCGGCCGAAGGTGGATGAGATTCAGCGCGGTCCGCGCTGGTAGCAGCGTCGCGGCCAGGCATGGCCGCGCTCCGGTGCCAGGCATCGGGCAACGAATACTCGATAACTTTTCGAGTGCTAGCACTAGCTAGCGGCACACATCGGAGTTACTGTATCTAGCAGTAACACAAAGGAGTGTCCGATGCGTGCCATGCTGCCGACTGCGTTGGTGAACTTCCCGAGTCAACTTCGGGGGTCGCTCGACGCGCACCGCGCGAACCTGCGTTCCCGCACCTACGCGACCGCCGCGTTCAACCCGCCCGCGCTCGCGCCCGAGGTGATCCCGGTGACCACCCGCGACGGTGCCCGGCTCCGGGTGCACGCCTACGGGCCCGCCGACCGGCCGGTGATCGTGCTGGTGCACGGCTGGACCTGCTGCATCGAATACTGGAACGCGCAGATCAACGCCTTCGCCGGCGAGTACCGCGTGGTCGCCTACGACCAGCGCGGCCACGGCGAGAGCGAGCGGGGCGACAGCCCGCTCAGCATGGACCTGCTCGCCGACGACCTCGCCACCGTGCTCGACGCGGCACTGCACCCCCAGCAGCGGGCCGTGCTCGTCGGCCACAGCCTCGGCGGCATGACCTTGCAGGCCTGGGCCGGGCGCTACCCCGACCGGGTCGCCAAGCAGGCCCTCGCCGTGCTGCTGAACAATACTGCCCCCGATCGGCTGGTCTTCGAGACCACCGTGGTGCCGCTGATGAATCGGCCGATGCGGCTGCTGAAGTTGAAGGTTCCGCTGCCCTTCCTGTTCGGTCGCCTCGGGCTCGGCACACCGCTCGTCTTCCCGCCCATCGCGCCGGTGCGCTGGCTGTTCGCGCGGTCGATCATGACCACCAAGGCCAAGGGCGACCTGCTCGACTTCAGCATGGCCATCGTCCGGTCCTGTCCGGCCGTGGTCCGCGCCAGGTTCGGCAGGCTGCTCGCCGACATGAACGTCGGCGAGGCAGCGCGCAACCTGGTGGTACCCACCACGGTGATAGCTGGGTCGTACGACGACATGACGCCCGTGGTGCACTCCGAGCGAATCGCCCAAATGCTCAGGGAGACAGGCAGTCTGGCGCGCTTTGTGAAGCTCCCCACCGGCCACCTAGGCAACACCGAAGCCTACGAACAGTTCAACGAGGAGCTAGGCCACCTCCTCGAATCGGTCCGCCAACGCACCGAAATCGCAGGCTGACTCCCTAGGCTCGCCAGCTGACAGCAGAATCCGCACCCTCTTTCGAGAGCCGCACTCTCTCGGGAGCCGCACCCGGAACAGGGCCCTAGAGTCGGTGCGGATCCCTAGGAAGAGTGCGGATCTGGTCAGGTGAAGACCACGGTGCGGCGGCCGTGCACGAGGACTCGGCCCTCTAGGTGCCAGCGGAGGCCGCGGGCCAGGACGACGCGTTCGATGTCGCGGCCCTGCCGGATCATGTCGCGAACGTCGGCGGCGTGGTCGATGCGGCTCACGTCTTGCTCGATGATCGGGCCTGCGTCGAGTTCCGCCGTGACGTAGTGGCAGGTGGCGCCGATCAGCTTCACACCGCGGGCGAATGCCTGGTGGTACGGGCGGGCGCCGACGAACGACGGCAGGAAGCTGTGGTGGATGTTGATCGCCCGGCCGGTCCAATGCGCGCACAGTTCCGGCGGGAGCACCTGCATGAATCGGGCGAGCACCACCGCGTGCGGGTTGTGCGAGTCGACCAGCGAGCGGACCTCCGCGAAGGCGGGGCCGCGCTCGGCCGGGTCCTTCGGGAACCGCACATGATGGAACTTCACGCCGTGCGCCTCGGTCATCTCGGCCAGGTCGGGGTGATTGCCGATGACCGCCTCGATGGTCGCGGGCAGCTCGCCGCTGGCGGCGCGGCCGAGCAGATCGTGCAGGCAGTGTCCGTCCTTGCTGACCAGCAGCACCGCCTTGCGGCGTTCGCCCGAATCGAGCAACTGCCATTCCGTCTCCGGACCCAGCTCGGCGGCGACCCCGGCGAACCGATCGCGCAGTTCCGCGAGCCCGAACGGCACCGTCGAGGCCTTGATCGCCTGGCGGGTGAAGAACCAGCCGCTGTCCGTGTCGGAGTGGTAACCCGCCTCCACGATCGATCCGCCGAAGTCGGCGATGAACGAGGTGATCCTGGCGATGATGCCCGGACGGTCGGGACAGCCGAGCGTCAGTACGAAGCGGCGGTCGTCCAGGGCAGGTAGAGCGGAACTCATGGGCTCATCCTTCCAGGTTGTGCCAGGTGGCCTGCGAATAGGTTTGCCCGAGCACCGAAGGCGGCGGCGTGGCGGAGTCGCCTGCGGGGCGTCGAGGTCTCAGGATGAGGTGGTGGATGGTTTGAAGTTTGTGCGGCATATAGACGGGCTGACATACGAATTCGCGCCGGACGGATCGGCGCACGGTTATCCGTCCTTCAAACGCGTCGATCTCGACCTGTGGTGTCGGCGGTTACCGGACTTCGGCTGGTGCGTGGTCACCGCGTCGGGGGCGGTGTCGAGCCGGCCGTTCGACGACGCGGGGCACGGCGACCGGCCGCCCGAGGGGACCTGGGTGAGCCGCAAGGACGATCGCTCGTATGTGTACGACCTGGTACGCGCTCACATCTCGTAAAACGGTTCCGGATAACGGAATTCGCCGGTGATTCTGGAGTCGTAGGCGCTGAGCGCGCGCACCTGGAAATGCGATACCCAAGACGGGTCGTCGGGAGCGATACCGAGGCGCGCGGCGGGGACGAAGCCGAATTGCGGGTAATAGTCGAGGTGGCCGAGCAGGCAGACCAGGGGCTCGTCGAGGGCGTCGGCGGCACCGAGGACGGCGTGCATGAGGGCCGAGCCGACACCGGTGCGCTGATGTTCGGCGAGGATCCCGATCGGGCCGAGCGCCAGCACCGGGAACGGGCCGATGGCTCCTCTGGTGAGGCAGACGTGCCCGATCACCGTCTGATACTCCACTGCCACCATCGAGAGCGTCGGAATCCAGCCCGGATCGCTGCGCAGCCGGGCGACCAGATCGACCTCGGGCGGATCGGCGCCGTCTTCGTCCGGCGGTTCGCCGGTGAGTTCGGTCAGGTCGCCATCCGCCTGGTGCGGACCGAACGCGCTGCGATGTACGGCAGCGATCCCGGCGATGTCGTCGGCGCGTTCGCGACGGATCAGCACGGTGTCGTCTCCTCCCGAACCGAGTAGGGGTCTCTGGCGCACACGTTAATCAGTCGACCGCTACGGCACTACCGGCGATCTGTCACCAGGTACGAGTGTGCGGGATGTGTCGCCAGGCGCGCAACGGAATTCGCCACAGGTGTGCCAGACTCTCAGCTCATGGCAAGTTCCGCGTCTCCGACCAGGGCCGAAGTGGCCGCCATGATCGATCACACACTGCTGGCGCCGGGGGCGACCCCCGACGACGTCGCCGCGCTGATCTACGAAGCCCGCGAACTGGGGGTGCTGGCGATCTGCGTTTCGCCATCGATGCTGCCGGTGCAGGCGCCGGGGCTGGTGGTGGCGACGGTCGCCGGATTCCCGTCCGGCAAACACCATTCGCTCGTCAAGGGCGCCGAAGCGCGGCTCGCGGTGGACCAGGGCGCGGCCGAGGTGGACATGGTCATCGATGTCGGCGCGGCCCTCGCCGGCGACTACAACGCGGTGCTCGCGGACATCGTGACGGTGCGCGAGGCGATGGGCGATCGCGCGGTGCTCAAGGTGATCATCGAGTCGGCCGCGCTGCCGGACGACACGATCGTCGAGGTCTGCCGGACCGCCGAACGCGCCGGTGCGAATTTCGTGAAGACCGCCACGGGTTTTCACCCCGCGGGCGGTGCCAGCGTGCACGCGGTCGAGCTGATGGCCGCGACCGTCGGCGGACGGCTCGGCGTCAAGGCGAGCGGTGGTATCCGCACCGCCGCGGCCGCGGCCGAGCTGATCGCGGCGGGCGCGACCCGGCTCGGGTTGTCGAAGTCGCGCGAGGTGCTCGACGGGTTCCCCGCCTGAGGCGGTTGGGCCGCAACGGCTCTCGGATCGGCGACGAACCTGCCTGGCCGCCTGGCGAATTCGCCACGCGGCCAGGTCAGGAGCAGGTGGCGTTGGTGTTGTTGTCGGCGGCCGGCAGCTCGGCGCGGCTACCCGCGAGCTTGACGGCGATGCCTTCGTCGGTGACCTGCACGTCGGTCGGCCGCATGTTGTACGGGTAGCTCTGCAGGCTCTTGGTGAACACCTCGACGATGCCCTGCACCAGGTCGGTGGGTAGACCAACGCCGAGCAGCTGCGCCGACATCGTCTCCACCTCGATGACGCCGCCCTTGATGACCGGCTTCACCTGCAGCTGGGCCAGTCCGCCGAGCACGTCCAGGGTCAGCATGTTCGAGCTCGCGGACGATTTCACGCCGCTGACCAGCCCGCCGAGCGTCTCCCGGATGCCGTCGTTGTGCCAGGTGACATCGGCCGACGAGCTGCCGATCACCGCGCCGCCGCGGCCGTTGTCGGTGACCTCGACGTCGTGGAACTCGGCGTGCACCACCATGCCGACCGCGGGGCCGAACTTGGTGTCGTCGCTGTCCACCTTCACCGTCGGCACCTTGCCGTCGATCCAGGTGATCAGCATCGGCTTGGCGCCGAAGCTCACATCGATCTTCGACCCCATCTCCTTCTCGAATTGCGTACTGATGCAGCGGGACACGGTGTGCCTGGCGTACGCCTCGCCGCCGACCAGGGCCGTGGCCAGCAGGATCGCTACCACGATCAGGGCGATCAGCAGGGTCCGCCGGGTGATCGTCATGGTGGACGGTGGCTTGGTACTCATGCGGCTGATTCTTCCCCAACTTTCTGTGCCGTCTCTGAGGGGGCATTGTGGGGATCGAATGTGACATGTGACACAGGAATCGAGCGTAGCCTGATGCACATGGCTGGCGATGCGGCGGGCCGCGCATTCGGTTCCGCGGACCACGGATGGCGGGTGCTGCGCCGATTGGCCGGTCGCCACGCGGGTTTCTTCACCACCCGGCAGGTCCTGCGCACCCGATGTGAGGCACGGGTCCGCATCGCGCTCGGCGACGGCTCGGTGACCAGAGCCGGGGTCGGCCTGCTGCGCTTGGCCGAGTGGCCCGCGGGCCCGCTCGACGAATACGCCATGTGGGCAGCCTGGTTCGACGGCGCCGCGGCGGTCTCCCATCACAGCGCGGCCGAGTTGCACGGCATCGGTCGACTACGTCCCCGATTCCTGCACCTATCGGTGGGGTCCGGCCGTCCGCCGGTGACGCCGCGACTGGTGGTGCTGCGGCGTTCGCTGATCGGCACCGAGATCGAGTCGGCTGGCCCCTTCCTGGTGACCACGCCGCTGCGCACGGTGCTCGACCTGGCCGAGTCGGACATCGGGCAGTCCGCGCTGGACGAGGTGGTCATCGACGCGATCGCCATCAACCGCTGCACCAGCGACGAAATCCGTTCCGCCGGTGCCGGTCTGACCCAGCGCGGGGCGTCGCGAGTCTATCGCGCACTGACCGGCGCGTAGCGCTCGGTTCAATCCGCCTGGGGCGATTCGAGATTCGGGGCCACGACGTCCCACGGCACGGACAGCACACAATCACGCATCCGCCGTCGATAGGCGCGGAGTGGGAAGCCTTCTCGCCGTAGGGATTCGGCGGTAGCGCGCCAGCGGATGCGGGGACCGAAGGGGGCCAGGGGAGCGGCGCGGGCCCAGGCACGGTCGGCGGCGGTGAGCAGGGCGTGGATCGGCTCGCCCGGAATGTTGCGGTGAATCAACGCTTTCGGCAGTCGCTCGGCGATGTCGGAGGGCTGGCCGACGGTGAACGGGTCCCAGGCCAGGGTGAGTGATCGCGGGCCGGACCGATCGAGCAGCACCCAGGCGCAGCGGCGGCCGAGTTCGTCGCAGGTACCGTCGACCAGCAGGCCGTCCGGCGCGAGACCGGACAGGATAGTCGACCAGGCTTCGGGCACAGCGGATTCCGGATACTGGCGCAGGACATTGAACGCGCGCACCAGAACCGGTCGCAGACCGGCCAATTCGAATCCGCCACGGGCGAAGCTCACCCCATCACGGCCGGGCACAACGCGTTCCGGATCGATCTCCAACCCGACGACGCGCACCTCGGGGCGCACGGCGCGCAGCCGTCCGGCCAATTCCAGTGTCGTCCACGGGCTCGCCCCGTAACCGAGGTCGACGACCAGCGGATCGGCCGCCGCCCGTAGTCGACCGGCGACCAGGTCGTCGTGCACCAGCCAGCGGTCACTGCGCCGTAGTCGATTGACCCCGGTGGTGCCGCGGGTGATGGAGCCGACCGGTTTGGTCAGCTGGTTGGGTGATGATCGTCCAGCCACTGCACCGTGAATTCCGCTTCGGCACGGAAGAGATCGATCAGGTTCACCAGCATCAGCTGCTCGAGCCGAGGGCCGACCATCGGGATGAACACCTTGGCCTCCGAGGAGAAGCGCATGGTGCAACCGGTATCGGTGGGGAACAGGCGGATGGTGCCACCCAGGCTGCCCGGCCCGGCCGGGATCGCGGCCGAGTACTTGCCGGTGACTTCCTCGGCGCCGAACGGCCCGTAGCTCTCCTTGCGGGTGATGATCATGTCCTTGCGCATCACGGCCTGCGCGATCTCGGGCAGCATCTCGCGCGGCAGCACATGGTGCAGCTCGACATCGATGCCGCCGTCACCCACCATTAAGTTCGCTACTTCGTTCCCCGGCGAGTACTTCCGCATCTCGGCCATCCGCGCGTCCCAATAGTCGCGGTCCGACAGCGCCGCGTAGAGCTCTTTGGTGGTGTGCAGCGGGTAGCGCGCGGAGTAATCAAGTCGACGGGCCATGAATCGAGAGATTACTGGGCTGTATTTTTGGCCGCGCGGGCGCGGCGTGTTCGCGGCCCCCGGGTGTCTCGCGTCCGAGCTGTCGAGACTGGCGCCTGCGGCGCATGCGCTTCGACAGCTCGGACGCGAGACGGGCCGCGAACGGCGCTCGATGGCCTCGCGCGTTATGGTCGCCGACGTCAGTATCGATCAGGTCGAATCACTACCGACTCCCGCGTGTCAGTGCGTGTCGAGCCAGGTGTTGGTGAACTCTTCCTCGTTCTTCAGCACCTCGGTCAGGTGCTCGGCGATCGCGGCTTCGATCTTGCCGCCGAACAGCGGGATCTTCACCTCGATGGTGCCGTTGGCGGCCGCGGACGAGTCGGCGCCGTCGTCGTTCAGCGTGATGGTGCCGCGCACCTCGGCGGGCGCGCCGTCCACGGTCGCCGAGAAGGTGGCCGCGTCGCCGTCCCAGTTCTCCACGCGGGGGATGATCAGGTCGCCGGGGCGCACCGCGGTGATCGCGGCGGGCAGCAGCTCGGCGGCGATGGCCTGCACCAGCTGGACCCGGATCTGGTTGCCGTTGACACTCACCGAGTCGAGCCGGGCATTGGGCCCGCCGACCTCGGCAACGCGGTCTTTCCAATACTGGTCGTTCGCGAACGCCGCGCGCACGGCGGCAGCGGGATGCAAGTAGCGGGCCGTGTACGCCAGCGGTGTAGCCATGGTCGGACACGCTACCGTCTGCCTGTGCGAACTTCACGTGTGGTGCCGTCGGATGTGCTGGCCGCCACCGGCGCCCGGATTCGCGAATCGGTGCCGCTGGCCGAGCTGACCACGCTGCGGGTCGGCGGGCCTGCCACGGTCGCCGAATGCGCGACCACCGAAACGCTGGTCGCGACGGTGCGCGCGCTGGACGCGGCGGGCATTCCGGTGCTGCTCATCGCGGGCGGTTCCAACCTGCTGATCAGCGACGACGGCTTCGACGGCGTGGTGGTGCGGGTGCTGACCGATGGCGTCGAGCTGAGCGCGGACGGCGTGCTGGCCGAGGCAGGCGCGAACTGGGACGCGGTCGTCGCGGCTACGGTCGCGGCGGGGCTCGGCGGGCTCGAATGCCTGTCCGGAATTCCGGGTTCGGCCGGGGCGACGCCGGTGCAGAACGTCGGCGCGTACGGCGCGGAGGTGGCGACCCTGCTGCGCCGGGTGCGGCTGCTCGATCGTCGTAGCGGTGCGATCCGCTGGGTCGGGCCCGGCGAGCTCGGTTTCGGATATCGCACCAGTGTGCTCAAGCATCGCGACGACGCCCTGGTGCTCGCCGTCGACTTCGCCCTCGATCCGAGCGGTGCGAGCGCGCCGCTGCGCTTCGGTGAGCTCGCGAGCATGCTCGGCGCCGCCGACGGCGAATCGCGCCCGGCCGCCGAGGTCCGCGATGCCGTGCTCCGGCTTCGGGCAAGCAAGGGCATGGTCCTCGATGCCGCCGACCACGACACCTGGAGCGCGGGGTCCTTCTTCACCAATCCGGTGGTGCCCGAGGACCGGGTGGCCGAGGTGCGCGCCGCGATCGCGGCACATGTGGGTGATGTCACGGTACCGACATATCCGGCACCGGACGGGGTCAAGTTTTCCGCGGGGTGGCTCATCGAACGGGCCGGTTTCGCCAAGGGATTTCCCGGCCCTGACGCACCGGCCCGATTGTCCACCAAACACACCCTTGCGCTCACGAATCGCGGCGGCGCGACCGCGGCGGATCTGGCGGATCTGGCCAGGACGGTGCGCGATGGCGTGGCCACGCGTTTCGGCATCCGGCTCGAGCCAGAACCCGTGACGGTTGATGTCCCGCTCTAACCGGATGAAACGGACACCACACCTTTCGCTAGCCAATCGAACGAGTTTGCCCGCGTAAATTCGATGAAGTGAGCAACCGTCCAGGGATCCGCAGACCGGTCGCCGCCGTGTCGGCCGTGCTGTTCGTCGTAGTCGCCTTGGTGGCCGGATGCAGCTCCGGCAGCGGCGGCAACAACTCTTCTCCGCGCGAAGCGGGGCCCGTCGCCAAGGTCACCTTGGCACCGGAGAACGACGCGAAGAAGGTCAACCCGACCGCCGCCGCCTCGGTCACCGTCGCCGACGGCACCATCGATCAGGTCGCGCTGACCAATGCCAACGGCAAGCAGGTGGCTGGCGAATTCGCCCCGGACAAGCGCAGTTACAAGATCACCGAGCCGCTCGGCTACGACGCCACCTACACCTGGTCGGGCACCGCGATCGGCACCGATCGCAAGCCGGTCCCGATCGAGGGCAAGTTCAGCACGCTCGCGCCGAAGAACGCCGTCCCGGCGACCATCAATATCGCGGACAACCAGGAGGTCGGCATCGCCGCACCGATCATCCTGCAGTTCAAGGCCGCCGTGCAGAACAAGGCCGAGGTGGAGAAGGCGCTGACCATCACCACCGACCCGCCCACCGAGGGTGCGTGGGCCTGGTTCCCCGACGACAACGGCTCCCGATTGCATTGGCGCCCCAAGAATTACTGGGTGCCCGGCACCACCGTGCACGTCTCGGCCAAGCTCTATGGCCTCGATCTCGGCGGCGGCAACTACGGATACACCGATCTGACAACGGATTTCCGCATCGGCCGCAGCCAGATCGTGAAGGCCAACGCGCCGAGCCACCGCATGCAGGTGGTCCGGGACGGCAAGACCGTCTTCGATTTCGCGGTGAGCTACGGCGAGGGCAACGAACCGCGCAACGTCACCCGCTCCGGCCTGCACGTGGTCACCGAGAAATACGAAGACTTCATGATGTCGAACCCGCCGTTCTACACCAACGTTCGCGAGCGCTGGGCCGTACGCATCTCCAACAACGGCGAATTCATCCACGCCAACCCGGAATCCGTTTCCGCCCAAGGCTCTTCGAACGTGACCAACGGCTGCATAAACCTGTCCCCCGGCGACGCCCAGGCATACTTCCCCACCGCCCTCTACGGCGACCCGGTAGAAGTAACCGGCACCTCCATCCCCCTCTCCGCCGCCGACGGCGACCTCTACGACTGGACCATCGACTGGTCCACCTGGAAAACCATGTCCGCAGAAGACGGCTCCACCTCGGTAGTCTCCGCAACCCCGGTAGCCCCCGGCCCACCCCGCTAGAAAGCATCGAGGCGAGTCGAATGGTGGCACTCGAGCAGGCGGATTCAGCGAGTCAATGGGACGCGGTCGTCGCCTCGGGCATCAGCGCCGCAGCGAAATGTCCAAGTCCGGGTCGTTCTCCACGGCACGGTCCGCCGCCCGCTGGTGCCGTACGGCATCGTGGCGCTCGGCGAGCAGGTCGCGGATCTCGATGAGTAGTTCGGTCTCGGTCGGTTCGGCCGCTTTGGTGGTGCCGAAGCGGTTCTTGATCGTTTTCATCGGCAGCATCAGCACGAAATAGAGCACGGCGGCGACCACGAAGAAGTTGATGAAAGCGGTGACGATCGGGCCGATCTGGATGAACGTCGCCGGTTTGTCCGCGATCAACTGGACTCCGAGGCCGAGCTCATTCTGATTGCCGAACACCGCGAGCAAGGGGTTGACCACACCCTTGGTCACCGAGGTGACCACCGCGGTGAACGCAGTGCCCATTACGACCGCGACCGCTAAATCGATGACGTTCCCGCGCATCAGGAACTCTTTGAAGCCCTTGAACATGAGCCGAACAACTCCGATCTGAGCTAGACGTCAAAGCATCAGATGCTAACGGCAGAAGGTAACCGGCGAAGACATGGCAATCCCGCGGCTAACCTGCTGCCGTTAGTGAGTAATTCGATTCAGCTATCAGTGCTCAGCTGCGCCGCGCGAAGCGTCCCGCGCCGGCCTGGTCGCGGGGCTTGACGATGATCTGGTCGAGGTTCACGTGCGACGGCCGCGATGCGACGAAGCCGACGATCTCTGCGATGTCCTGCGCGACCAGCGGGTCGATGCCCTCGTAGACCTTGGCGGCCCGCTCCTCGTCGCCGTCGAAGCGGACCAGCGAAAACTCGGTTTCCACTGCGCCCGGCGCGATTTCGGTGAGCCGCACCGGCTTGCCGAGCAGTTCGCCGCGCAACGTGCGGTGCAGTACGGCCTGCGCGTGCTTGGCCGAGGTGTAGCCCGCGCCGTTGTCGTAGGCGACGAAGGCGGCGACCGAGGTGATGGTGACGATGAGGCCGTCGCCGGAGGCGATCAGCTTGGGCAGCAACGCCTTTGTGAGGCGCAGCGTGCCGAGCACATTGGTCTCCCACATCCAGCGCCAGTCGTCCAGATCGGCGTCCGCGACCGAGGCCATGCCCTTCGCACCGCCCGCGTTGTTGACCAGGATGTCGGCGCGCTCGATCGCATCGGTGAAGGCCCGCACCGACTCGTCCGAGGTCACATCGAGTTCCAGTGCGGTGCCGCCGATTTCGTCGGCGACGCGCTGCAGGCGATCGAGCCTGCGGGCGCCGACGTAGACGTGATAGCCCTGTTTGGCCAGTTCCCGGGCGGTGGCCTCCCCGATGCCGGAGCTGGCTCCGGTGACAACAGCGGTGCGAGTGCTCATGAGTGCGATCCTAGGTGCAGCCCGTTTGCGGACCGGAGCACTGTCGCGGGGATCACCGTTAGCCTGATCGGTATGGCTATTCGGGACGCGGTGAGCGCGGACGGAACGAACATCGTCTACCGAGTGAGCGGCCCCGCCGACGCGCGTCCGCTGGTGTTGTTGCACGGGTGGTCCGCGAATCTGCGCTGCTGGGGGCGGGCCGCCGACGACCTCGCCGCGCGCTTCCGGGTGCTCGCGGTCGACCTGCGCGGCCACGGCTATTCCGACGCGCCCGCCGCGGGCTACGACGACCCGAAGAACTGGGCCGCCGACGTCGCGGCCGTGCTGGCGGCGGAGGGCATCGACACCGGCGCGATCCTGCTCGGCTGGTCCTACGGCGGCATCGTGCTCAGCGACTACCTGACCGCGTACGGCACCGGGGCCGTCGCGGGCGTCGTCTTCACCAGCTCGCAGGCCAATATCGGGCGCGGCGTGCCCGGCGCGGGCGCGGGCGCCGCCATGCAGGAGGCGATGCCCGGTGTCTTCGAGGAGAGCGCGGGTCGCGCGGTGCGCGCGTTCGGTGCCTTCGGCAACGCCAACACCGGGCCCGGCGCGGACAAGGGTGCCGACGCCCAGCGCCTGTTCGGTACCAGCCTCGCCACCTTGCCCTCGGTACGCAAGGCGCTGTTCTACCGAACCGTCGACAACACGGAAACCCTTCGCACACTGGATATTCCGGTGCTCGTGCTGCACGGCACCGACGACCCGGTGGTGCCGATCGACAACGGCCGCTACATCTTCGAGGCCGCTCCGGATGCCCGCGCGTCGTTCTGGGAGGGCGCCAAGCACGGTCTGTTCATCGAGGACCGGACCCGCTTCGTCGCCGAGGTCAGCATGTTCGCCGACAGCTTGTAAATACCTAGATCGGCCGGTGATTCCGCGTCCGCCCAGGTCGGCGTGCCGCAGCGGTGTGATCGGGTTCACCGAACGCCTGTGATAGCTCTCACTTGGGGGCGTGACGGTATGGAGGCCGGGAATCCACCGTGCACTATGGATAGTGTGAGTCAACGCCCGGACCTACGGCCGAACCGTGTCGCCGTGCTATCGGTGCATACCTCACCACTGGCGCAACCGGGCACCGGCGACGCGGGCGGCATGAACGTCTATGTGCTGCAAACCGCGCTCCAGCTGGCCCGCCGCGGCACCGAGGTGGAGATCTTCACCAGGGCCACCGCCTCCAATCTGCCGCCCGTGCAAGAAGCGGGGCCCGGCGTGCTGGTGCGCAACGTAGTGGCGGGCCCGTTCGAGGGACTCGACAAACACGACCTGCCCACCCAGCTTTGTCCGTTCACCGCGGAAGTGCTGCGCCAAGAGGCACGCCACCTGCCCGGCTACTACGACCTCGTGCACTCGCACTATTGGCTGTCCGGCCAGGTCGGCTGGCTGGCCAGGGATCGCTGGCGGGTGCCGCTGGTACACACCGCGCACACGCTGGCCGCGGTGAAGAACGCCGCGCTCGCCGAGGGCGACTGTCCGGAGCCACTGACCCGCGAGATCGGCGAGAAACAGGTGATCGGTGAGGCCGATCGCCTGGTCGCCAATACCGTCGAAGAGGCACGCCAGCTCGTTGAGCTGTACAGCGCGGAGCCCGAGCGCATCGACGTGGTGCCCCCCGGCGCGGACCTGACCCGGTACCAGCCCGGCGACAAGGCGGCCGCCCGTGCGGCGCTCGGCTTGGCGGCCGACGAACAGGTTGTCGCGTTCGTCGGCCGGATCCAGCCGTTGAAGGCACCCGACGTGCTGGTGCGCGCCGCGGCCGAGGTACTGCGTGCCGACCCCACCCACCGGCTGCGGGTGCTGATCGTCGGCGGCCCGTCCGGCACCGGCCTGGAACGCCCCGACGCGCTGATCGAGCTGGCCGCCGCGCTCGGCATCGCCGACCGCGTCACCTTCCTGCCACCGCAGCCGCCGGATCGCCTGGTGCTGGTCTACCGCGCCGCCGATCTGGTCGCCGTGCCGAGCTACAACGAATCCTTCGGGCTGGTCGCGATCGAGGCCCAGGCCAGCGGCACCCCGGTGCTCGCCGCTGATGTCGGCGGGCTCGGCACCGCCGTCCGGCACGGCGAAACCGGCCTGCTCGTGCCCGGTCACCGCACGCCGGATTGGGCGGGCGCCCTCGCCTATCTGCTCGACGATCCCGAGCGCCTGCGCCGGATGAGCGGGCGCGCGATCGAGCATGCCGCCAACTTCTCCTGGGAGCACACCGCCGACGGTTTGCTCACCAGCTACTCCGCCGCACTCGCCGATTTCCGGGCCGAGCGGGCCGGGATCGGCGCTGGTCGGCTGGTCGCGAGCGGCAGCGCCGACGCCGCGTCGCGTGCTGACGCGCGTGAGTGGGTACCCGGTGAACGCACTAGCCTGGAACCCAGTCAGGCCAGGTCGCGGGCGCTGTGGCGGCGCCGGATGGGAGCACGTCGGTGAATGAAGTGCGGGCTACCGCTCAGCTGATCGATGAGACCCTGCGCGACCGGGAGATCGAGTACGAGCGCTCCGGCGAGGAAACCTTCGTCGTCATCCTGCCCGGTGAGCGCAAGCTGAAGACCACCGTGATGCTCACCGTCGGCAAGCACGGCGTCCGCATCGAGTCGTTCGTCTGCCGCAAGCCGGACGAAAATTTCGAGGGCGTCTACAAATTCCTGCTGCGGCGCAACCGCAGGCTCTACGGCGTCGCCTACACGCTGGACCGGGTCGGCGACATCTACCTGGTCGGTCAGACCGCCACGCACGCCGTCACCGCCGACGAACTCGACCGGCTCTTCGGTCAGATTCTCGAGGCCGTCGACGCGGACTTCAACGTGCTGCTCGAGCTCGGCTTCGCCGAATCCATTCGCAAGGAATGGAAGTGGCGCGTCTCGCGCGGTGAATCGCTGAAGAATCTGCGCGCCTTCGAACACCTGGTAGACGCTGCCGACAAGCCGTAAATTCACTGCGATGACAGTCATTGCCTTGGATATCGGCGCGACCAAGTTCGCCGCCGGTGTGGTGCACAGCGGCACAACGGTGCAGGACGTGCGCCGGGTCGAGGTGCCGCCCGAGAAGGTGTGGGAGGCCTGCCGCGGGCTGCTGCTCGACGTCGCGGGGGACATGGCGATCAGCGCCATCGGCATCGGCTCGGCCGGACCGGTCGACGTGCGCACCGGCATCACCGCCCCGCTGAACATCCCCGAATGGAAGTCCGGGTTCGCGATCGTCGCCGCGGTGCGGGAGCTGTTCCCCACGGCGGCAATCCAATTCGCCATCGACGGGGCCTGCCTGGCGCTGGCCGAGCATCATGTCGGCGCGCTGCGCGGGATACCGAACGGGTTGGCGATGACCGTCTCCTCGGGGATCGGCGGCGGGATCATCGCGGACGGCCGGGTCGTCATGGGACGCACCGGCAATGCCGGTCACATCGGTCATATCGTGGTGCCCGGCTGGGACGTGCCCTGCCTGTGCGGCGGTGTCGGCTGTGTCGAGGCGGTCGCCAGCGGCATGTCCTCGGTGCGCTGGGCGGTGCGGCAGGGCTGGAAAGGCACGACCGGTCTACAGCTGGCCGAGGCCGCGAACACCGGCGACGAGATCGCCCTCGCGGCGTTGCATCGGGCAGGTACCGCGCTCGGTCAGGCGATCGCCTCGGCCGCGGCGCTGCTCGATGTCGACATCTGCGTCATCGGCGGCGGCTTCGCGCAATCCGGTGAGCCACTGTGGAAGCCGATGCGCGCGGCGCTGGACAAGCACGCGCGCCTCGACTTCACCCGCGAATTGCGCGTCGTCGAGTCCCGCATCAGCAACGGCGCCACCCTCGTCGGCGCGGGCGTCCTCGCCACCGGCCACGCCACCGCCGACGACATCGGCTGAGGCTCCAATGGAAGAATGGCCCGCATGACCTACACCCTCGTGCTGCTGCGCCACGGCGAGAGCGAATGGAATGCCCTGAACCTGTTCACCGGCTGGGTGGACGTGCATCTGACCGACAAGGGCATCGCCGAGGGCAAGCGCGCGGGGGAGCTGCTGGCCGAACACGGCATCCTGCCCGACGTCGTCTACACCTCGCTGCTGCGCCGCGCGATCAGCACCGCCAACCTCGCGCTGGACGCCGCCGACCGGCATTGGATCCCGGTGATCCGGGACTGGCGGCTCAACGAGCGGCACTACGGCGCGCTGCAGGGCAAGAACAAGGCGCAGGTGCGGGACAAGTACGGCGACGACCAGTTCATGCTGTGGCGCCGCAGCTACGACACCCCGCCGCCGGCGATCGACCCGGGCGACGAGTACAGCCAGGAGGGTGACCCGCGCTACGCGGGCATCGAGGTTCCGAAGTCCGAGTGCCTGCTCGACGTGGTCGATCGGATGGTCCCCTATTGGGCGGACACCATCTCCAAGGACCTGCTCACCGGCAAGACCGTGCTGGTCGCCGCGCACGGCAACTCGCTGCGCGCGCTGGTCAAGCACCTCGATCAGATCTCCGACGACGACATCGCCGGGCTGAACATTCCGACCGGCATTCCGCTGCGGTACGAACTCGACGAAAACCTGCGCCCGGTTCGTCCGCGCGAGTACCTGGATCCGGAGGCGGCCGCCGCGGGCGCCGCTGCCGTCGCCAATCAGGGCGGCAAGTAACACCTCTCGACCACTAACGCGCTGCGCCCCGAATGGGGTGCGGCGCGTTGCTATTTCAGCGCTACCGCATGCAACGAGCGCTCTCGCCATGTGCCGCTCGTCGCTGGGGTGGGGCCGACCGGGTACGGCTGGAGCACGCCTCGCTGTGCGATTGCTGGAAGCTACGACTGCTGGTTGGATCCGCGCTGGTGAGGGGTGTTCTCCGACACAGTACCGGGCTGCGTGCCATTGACGGATGGCGAGTTCGGTCGACTGCACAGTGAGCGTTGGTTCTCGTCGACGGCTCCCAATGAAACGCGTGTTACCAGGGCTTTGGGCGTTGCCTCGCCGCCCGGGTTGCTGTATGTGAACCTGTATTCGAAATCGATACGTGTTACCCCTTGTCATTACCGACAAGTAGGTATGTACACTTTGGTCGTTCGACCAGCCCGAGAGGTAGATCACCCCTGATGAAGCACGTGTTGCGCGTAACAGTCGCGGCAGTTGCCGCCGCGATGCTCGTCCCGTTCCTCACCAGCGGCGCTTCCGCCGCACCGGCGCCGACCGGTCCCGACGGCGGAGCCGCGGGAGCGGCCTGGCAAGCGACCCAGGATGGTCCGCAGCAGTACCCGAACATCAACATCCAGTGGGATGTCCCGATCACGATGAGTGACGGAACCGTCTTGAAGGGCAACGTCTATCGCCCCGCGGACGCGTCCGGCAGGCCGATCGATACGCCGACGCCGACGGTCGTCAACCTCACCCCGTACACCAAGCTGGTGTCGAACCTCGCCGACCACGCGCAGGCCATCCCCGGCCTGTCCGACGCGCTGTTCGGCCTGCTCCGCCAGATCGATATGAGCGGCACCCCGCTGTCCGGCGTCACCGACCTGACCAAGGGTTTCGCCGGCGGCGAGCTGCGCAACTTCACCGTGGACCGCCAGCTCATCAAGAGCGGCTACTCGCAGGTGGTCGTCGACGTGCGCGGCACCGGCTTCTCCCAGGGCGTCTGGGACATGCTGCGCCAGCGCGAACAGCAGGACACCGTCGAGGTGATCGACTGGGCCGCCGCGCAGCCGTGGTCCAACGGCCGCATCGGCATGAACGGCATCTCGTACTCCGGCATCAACCAGGTGCAGGCCGCCGAGAAGCACCCGGCCGCGCTGCAGGCGATCTTCCCGGTCGTGCCGGGCAGCGACCTGATGAACGACGTGCTCGCGCCCGGCGGCGGCTTCGGCTTCAACTTCATCCCGCTGTGGCTGACCGCGATCAACGGGCTCAAGCTGGTGCCCGACCTCGCGTCGGTGCTCAACGGGCAGTTCGATACCCAGTGGCTGGCCGATCGGGTGCGAGATCCGTTGACGTTCATGGACGTACTGCTCAACGTCTACACCACGGCCCGCGTCGAGGACCTGGATCCGCGCGCCAAAGAACTGCTCACCGGCAATTCGACGCCGCGCCAAGGCTGGTTGAGCGACCCGTCCAAGATTCAGGTGCCGACCTTCGTCACCGGCGGCTGGCACGACCTGTTCACCTACTCGGAATCGAAGATCTACAACGAGATTCCGCTGCCCGCCGGTAAGAAGCAGCTGCTGATGGGCAACACCTATCACGTCAACTCCGGCAACGAGTACGCCAAGCCCGGCCTGCCGCCGCGGCTGGACGTGCTGCAGCGCGCGTGGTTCGACAAGTGGCTCAAGGACATCGACAACGGCATCGACCAGTACGGCCCGATCACGTTGCGGCAGCAGGGCGGCGGCTGGGTCACCACCGATTCGTTCGCCGAGCCGACCGAGAACTCCGGCGCGCAGGAGCCGACGCATCGCCGGATGTACCTGTCCGCGAACCGCAGTGGCACCGCGAACAGCGGGTACGACGGATCGCTCACCGCAGCCGCCAACGACGACACCGCGCGGCTCACCATCGCGCCCGGCCTGACCAGCCTGTGCTCCAACGACGCGGCGCAGGGCAGCGCGGGCATCCTGTCGATCATCGACGGTTGCGCGAAGGACTCGCGGATCGAGGAGTCGAACGGGTTGACCTTCACCAGTAACCCGGTCGCCGAGCCGACCACGGTCTCCGGGCGAATCGCGGTGCGGCTCAATACCGTTCAGGACGCGGCGGACGGCTACTGGGTGGCCACGGTCAACGACGTCGCGCCGGACGGGCAGTCCACCGTGTTGTCCTCCGGGCAGCTGATGGCGTCGCTGCGCGAGGTCGACGAGGCCAACAGCAGCAAGTCCGCCAACGGCGACTACACCGACCCGAGGGCGTTCACCTCGCTGGATCACCGGCAGCCGACGGTGCCGGGGGAGGCGACGACTTTGGATATCGCACTGCCCGCCACCGAGGCGATTCTGCAGCCGGGGCACCGCCTGCGCGTCGACGTCTACGCGGGCAACTTCCCGAAGGGTCTGCCGATCCTGCCGATGCTGCTCGATACCGGGCTGAAACCGCAGCACGTGCAACTGGATCCGAACCGGCCAAGCTTCGTGAATGTGCCGGTGCGCGGAAATCCCGGTTGGTGATTTCGGTCTGAATACCCGAAAGGGCGTCTTCGTTTCGATAGCTTCGAGCGAAGGCGCCCTTTCGCGTTTCGGGCGCGGTATCAATTTCGCGGCCGATAATTTGTGAGCCGGCACGATCTTTCGCTGTTCTCCAGCGAATCTCGCACAGCTTCTGCTTCCCTCCTTACGGTTAGAGAGCATCTGTTCCCGAAGAGAGTGGATCCAATGAGGTATGCGCTCCGCACCGCGGCACTGCTCGTCGCGGCGGTGGCCTTGTCCCCCTTCCTTTCACCCTCGGCCGCCGCGACCCCGGTCGGCCCGGACGGCGGCGCGACCGGTGCCGCATGGGCGGCCACCGAGGACGGCCAGCAGCAATATCCCAACGTCTTCATCGAATGGGACGTGCCGATCATCATGAGCGACGGCACCGTGCTCAAGGGCAACGTCTATCACCCGGCCGATGCTGCGGGACAACCGATTTCGACGCCGACGCCGACCATCGTCAATATGACGCCCTACACCAAACTGGGCTCGATGATCGCCGACAGCATGATCTCGATCCCGTGGCTGTCCGACGCGGTGATGCAGGTAGCGCGCGACGTCGACCTGTCGGGCACCCCGTTCTCCGGCATCACCGATCTCACCAAGGCGCTCGGCGGCGGTCTGCTGCGCAACTTCACCGTCGACCGCCAGCTGATCAAGAGCGGGTACACCCAGGTCGTCGTCGATGTCCGGGGAACCGGCTTCTCCCAGGGCGATTGGGACCTGCTGCGCGAGCGGGAACAGCAGGACACCGTCGAGGTGATCGACTGGACGTCGCACCAGTCGTGGTCCACCGGAAATATCGGGATGAACGGCGTCTCCTATTCGGGATTGAACCAACTGCAGGTCGCCGCGAAGAATCCGCCCGCGCTGAAGGCCATCTTCCCGGTGGTGCCCAGCCGAAACCCGTTCCGTGACTTGGTCGCACCGGGCGGCGCCGTCGGCGTCACCTTCATGCCCGCCTGGCTGCTCGCGGTCAACGGCGCCAAGCTGGTACCGGATCTCGCGTCGGTGGCCCGCGGTCAGTTCGACACGCAGTGGCTGAAGGATCGGCTCGCCGATCCGTTCACCTTCGTCGATGCCCTGCTGAACGTCCTGGTCACCCCGGAGATCGACCAGCTCGATCCCAAGGTGCAGGCGCTGCTACAGGCGGACAGCCCGTTCCGGCAGTCGTGGGAGACCGACCCGAGCCGAATCACCGTGCCCACCTTCGTGACCGGCGGCTGGCACGACGTGTTCGTCAACTCGCAGGCCGACGTGTATCGCCAGATTCCGTTGCCCCCCGGGCAGAAACAGCTCTTCGTCGGCGACGGCTACCACATCAGCAACGGCAACGAGTCCGGCCGTCCCGGCCTGCCGCCGCGGATGGACGTGCTGCAGCGCGCCTGGTTCGACAAGTGGCTCAAGGACATCGACAACGGCATCGACCAATACGGTCCGGTGACGGTGCGCCAGCAGGGTGGCGGCTGGATCACCTCGCCGTCGTTCCCCCAGCCCGGTGTCGACTATCGGCGGATGTACCTGTCCGCGGCGCCGAGCGGGACCGCGACCAGCGTGCACGACGGTTCGCTGTTCAGCGCGCCGAGCCCGGCCGTCGACCAGCTCACCGTCGCGCCCGGCCTGACCGGGGTGTGCTCGCGGGACATGGCGCAGGAATCGGCGGGCGCGACGTCCATCATCGATGGCTGCAGCAAGGACGCGCGGATCCAGGAACTCGGCGGGCTGACCTTCACCAGCGCACCGGTCGCCGAGCCGACCAGCATCTCCGGTCCGATCGCGGTGCGGCTCAACACGGTGCACGACGCGACCGACGGCTACTGGACCGTCACGGTGAATGACGTTGCGCCGGACGGACAGTCGTCGGTGCTGTCTTCCGGCCAGCTGGTCTCCTCGCTGCGCGCCATCGACGAGGGCCGCAGCACCCGCCTGCCGAACGGCGATTACACCGAGCCGGTGCCGGACCTGTCGCTGGACACCAGGCAGCCCACCGTGCCGGGACAGCCGACGGCGCTGGATATTTCGGTGCCGGGGATCGAAGCGGTACTGCAACCGGGGCACCGGCTGCGCGTCGACGTCTACGCCGGTAACTTTCCGAGGGGTCTGCCGCCGATGCCGCTGCTGGTCGACAGCGGCCTGCGCCCGCAGCACCTGCTGCTCGACCAGAACCAGCCAAGTTTTGTGAATATCCCGCTACGCGGCAATCCGGGCTGGTAAACCGTAACCCGGTCTGAGCGTGCACTTATCGCGCATCAAAGCTCGAATTCGCGGGGTATGAGCGAATAGTGCATGCTCAGGCCGGGTTTCATCATCAATCCGTGACGGCGAACGCCGCATCCAGCGGCGGGAAGATCGCGCGCGCGTCCTGCCCGGCGAACCACAGGCCGACGGTGCACACCGACATCGCCTCCAGGTACCTCGCCCGGTGCAGCCCACCGGCTGAAATCGGTTGCAGTTTCAGGTCTTCCACCAGCGTGGCGACCTGCTGCAATGCCTCGGGGTCGTCACCACAGAGCGGTACCGCCAGCCTGCGCCCCTCGAATACGTGAGTATCCGACTCCCACACCTCGGCCGCGCACACGTTGAACGCCTTCACCACGTGTGCCGCCGGTGCTCCAGCCGCAATGCGCTCGGCGACAGCGTCTTCGGACAGTATGAACCCCGTAGCGCCCGCGGTATCCGGCGCGAAGGCGTTGGTGCAGTCGATGATGGTGCGCCCGGCGAGCAGTCCATCGGCGGTCCGCAACACCTCGTCCAGCGCGTCGACCGGCAGCGCGAGCAACACCACGGCACCGAAACCGGCAGCGTCACGAATGCTTCCGGCCTTGCCTCCGATCGCCGCCGCCAATTCGCCTGCCGCGGTGGCGGATCTGGCCCCGACGAGCACCTCGTGCCCCGCCGCGGCCCACCCGCCGCCCAACGCCCGCGCCATCGCACCCGCCCCGATGATTCCGATTCGCATACTGACTCCTAGCTCGAAAGGTTTTCGACGCAAACGTTAGGAAGATCAACAGGCACCTGCGGGTGCGCAACGGCGCTGGCATGCTGGCAGACATGACCGCCGGGCCCGAGCCGATCACCGCCGAATGGGTCGAGTTCGCGCCGTACGGCGATTTCGAATCCGACTGCCCGGCCCGGCTGGGTGTCGACGTCTTCGGCAACTCATGGCTACCGGTCGTCATCTATATGTTGCGCGCGGGCCCGATGCGCCCGAGCGATCTGCGCGCCGCGATCGGTGGCATCAGCCAGAAGATGCTGACGCAGACCCTGCGCCGGATGGAACGAATGACCCTGATCGAGCGGCACCGCTACGCCGAAGCCCCGCCACGCGTCGAATACGAGCTGACCGAAGCCGGCCGGGACTTGCTCGTCCCCATCTATGCGCTCGGCGACTGGGTCGACAAGCACGGCCGCGCTGTCGGCGCGGGCTTGGCGGGCCCGGACGCCGACGACGACTGAAATCTTGCCTCGACCAGCAGACACAACGATGCGGCTGAGACATACCCAACGGCGCGTAAACGGGTGGCTAACAGTGTCAGAAGTGGCCATGACCTGCACGAAACATCGCGTACCCGGAGTTGGATACGTCCTACGCGACCGTACGATTCAAGTGTGAGTGTTCCGCAAGCCGTCTTACTGGCAGTCCTTGCGGCTGTCGTAGGTCTGGCAGTCGGCGGGCTACTTATCCCCTATATGAACGCCAGGCAGCAGGCCCGCAGGCAGGCGGATTCCGGCCTGACGATGTCGCAGGTGCTCGACCTGATCGTGCTCGCCTCCGAGAGCGGCATCGCGGTGGTCGACGAATACCGCGACGTGGTGCTGGTCAATCCGCGCGCCGAGGAGCTCGGCCTGGTCCGCAACCGCCTGCTCGACGAGCGCGCCTGGGTCGCGGTGGAGAAGGTGCTCGCCACCGGCGAGTCGGCCGAGTTCGACCTGACCGCGAAGAACCCGGTGCCCGGCCGCGGCCGCATCGCCGTGCGCGGCGTCGCCCGCCAGCTATCGCGCGAGGACACCAACTTCACCGTGCTCTTCGCCGACGACGACTCCGAGCAGGCCAGGATGGAAGCCACCCGGCGCGACTTCGTGGCCAATGTCAGCCACGAGCTCAAGACCCCGGTCGGCGCGATGAGCCTGCTGGCCGAGGCCATGCTGGAATCCGCCGAAGATCCCGAGGCAGTGCGACATTTCGGACAGCGGGTACTCGGCGAATCCCGGCGACTCGGCAAAATGGTGACCGAACTCATTGCGCTGTCCCGGCTGCAGGGTGCGGAGAAGCTGCCCGAGCTCGAGGTGGTCGACGTAGACACCGTCGTCATGCAGGCGGTGGACCGCTCGCGGACCGCCGCCGAGGCCGCCGGAATCACCGTCAGCACCGACCGGCCGAGCGGGCTCGAAGTGCTCGGTGACGAAACGTTGCTGGTCACAGCCCTATCAAATCTGGTGGAGAACGCGATAGCGTACTCACCGGCCGGCTCCCATGTGTCGGTCAGCCGGTCATTACGTGGCGACCATGTCGCGATGGCCGTGACCGATCGTGGCATCGGCATCGCGAAAGAAGACCAAGAGCGGGTGTTCGAACGCTTCTTCCGATCGGATAAGGCCCGCTCGCGCGCCACCGGCGGTACCGGCCTCGGCCTGGCTATCGTCAAGCACGTGGCAGCCAACCACAACGGTGAGATCACCCTGTGGAGCAAGTTGGGCACCGGTTCGACGTTCACCCTGCGAATACCTGCCCACCACGAGGCCGACGGAGAAGAGGATTCCGTAGGCCCGACGGTGAGCATGAGAGAAACAAGCCCGCGCCCCTCGGGGCCGGGCCGACCCAATGGTGTGGAGGCACGCAGATGACGAGTGTGTTGATCGTCGAGGATGAGGAGTCGCTGGCCGATCCGCTCGCGTTCCTGCTGCGCAAGGAGGGTTTCGAAGTCACCGTTGTCGGTGACGGGCCATCCGCGCTCGCCGAGTTCGATCGGTCCGGTGCGGACATCGTGCTGCTCGATCTCATGCTGCCAGGCATGAGCGGCACGGACGTGTGCAAGCAGCTGCGTACCCGCAGCGGCGTGCCGGTGATCATGGTGACGGCAAGGGACAGCGAGATCGACAAGGTGGTCGGGCTGGAGCTCGGCGCCGACGACTACGTGACGAAGCCATACTCGGCGCGCGAGCTGATCGCGCGCATCAGGGCCGTGCTGCGCCGCGGCGCGGGCGACGAGTTGGACGGCACAAATGAAAGTGGCGTGCTGGAAGCCGGCCCCGTCCGGATGGACGTGGACCGCCACACCGTGCTGGTGAACGGCAAGCCGGTTACCTTGCCGCTCAAGGAATTCGACCTGCTCGAATACCTGCTGCGCAACTCCGGCCGGGTGCTCACCCGCGGGCAGCTGATCGATCGCGTCTGGGGTGCCGACTACGTCGGCGACACGAAAACCCTTGACGTGCACGTGAAGCGGCTGCGTTCGAAGATCGAGGCGGACCCGGCGAAGCCGGAACATCTGGTCACGGTCCGCGGGCTCGGCTACAAACTGGAGGCTTAAGCTCTCCCGCCTCTCCGCGTATTCAGGCCGGGCTCGGGTGCCACGACAGGCACGCGGGCGGCTGGCCGTGCGGTCGCCGGGTCAGTTAGCTCGTCCCCGGCGAGTTACCCATGTGCCCGCGAAATCAGTTGTCGGGCAAAGCAAAGGCCGAGAATAAAATAACGGCCGAGGGCGCTGCGAAGTCCTCGGCCGTTATTTGCTGCGTCTTACGGCAGGTAGGTCCACGTCGGGCCGACACCCGGAACGTCCATCTTGCGCAACGAGATCCAGCCCAGGTCGTCTTCCTGCATGCAGTCGTACACGTCCGCCGCGGTGGTGCCGCGGCACGCGATGGTGCGCGAGGTGCCGTACGGGCTCATGATCAGGTTCTTGCCCGCCGCCGCGGCGCCCATCGCGTCGGGGGTGTTGGCGGGCATGAAGTCCGCGGTGAAGTCGGCGTACTTGGCGGGATCACCGTTCGGTTCGGCATTGGCGACGGCGGGCAGACAGAGCGCGGCGCCGAGTGCGACGGCGGCCAGGGTCAAAACTTTCTTGGACATGACCGCACATCAAACCGCAAACGGGTGAAGATCGCATGCCTTCCAGGTGAACGGGGTGCAAGCTAGCATTCCGAGGGCCTCACGAGGTCGCGGTGTTCGCGCTGTCACGCAGCCGATCCGCGTGCACCGTCGCCGGGTGAATCGCGATGAGCCCGAGGCCTTGTCGACGCTTGCAATGCCTGGCCAGTTCCTCGTACGCGGGCGCGCCGAGCAGTTCCTTCAGTTCCGGGCCGTAGGACTGCCAGACCGGCCGCGTGCCGACATGGGCGTCCGGCGAGCCGGAGCAATACCAGTCCAGGTCCTCGCCGCCGGGACCCCAACCGCGCCGGTCGTATTCGGTCACCGTGGTGCGCAGGATCTGCACGCCGTCGGGCCGGTCCACCCATTCCTGGGTGCGCCGGATCGGCAACTGCCAGCACACGTCCGGCTTCACCTCCAGCGGTTCGATGCCGCGCCGCAGCGCCATGCTGTGCAGCGAACAGCCGACGCCGCCCGCGAAGCCGGGCCGGTTGAGGAAGATGCAGGCACCGTCGAAGCGCCGGGTGCGCAGCGCGGGCTCGTCCTCCAACTCGTCGAGCTCCAGGTAGCCCTTCTTGACCACCTTTCCGGTCGCGTCCGTGGCCTCACCCATGAGCTGCCAGTCCTCGGCTGTGAGCATTTTCACAGCGTTCTGTAGCCGCTTGCGATCGTCCTTGTCGGAGAGGAACGCGCCGTGCGAGCAACAGCCGTCATCGGGTCGTTCGGCGATGATGCCCTGGCAGGCCGGGGTGCCGAACACGCACGTCCAGCTGGACAGTAGCCAGGTCAGATCGGCGACGATCAGATGCTCGTCGTTTGCTGGATCGACGAACTCGATCCATTCGCGGGGGAAATCCATGTCGACCTCGGGACTCGGGTCGATCTTCCCCGCTGGTCGGGGCCGGGTCTGGCCGCTGGTTGATGCGCCTACCGTCACACCTCGGAACGCTAACAGTTCAGTCGCTTAACCTATAGGACCGGATCACCCAGTACCGTGTTCATGTGCGGCTTGGGGTACTCGATGTCGGAAGCAATACCGTCCACCTGCTGGTGGTGGACGCGCATCGGGGTGGTCACCCCATGCCGATGAGCTCGACCAAGGCCACTTTACGGCTGTCGGAAAACATCGATGACGAGGGCAGAATCACCGAGGCCGGTGCGCAGCGGCTGATCGCCACCGTCGCCGAATTCGCCAGCATCGCCGAGACTTCCAAGTGCGTCGAGCTGATGCCGTTCGCCACCTCCGCGCTGCGCGAGGCGACCAATTCCGAGGACGTGCTCGCGCGTGTTCGCGCGCAGACCGGCGTGGCGCTGCAGGTGCTCTCCGGGGTCGACGAGGCCAGGCTGACGTTCCTCGCGGTGCGCCGCTGGTTCGGCTGGAGCGCGGGCCGCATCCTCAATCTGGACATCGGCGGCGGTTCGCTGGAAATGACCAGCGGTGGCGACGAGGAACCCGATCTCGCGGTGTCGCTACAGCTCGGTGCCGGACGGTTGACCAGGGAGTGGCTGAAGGAGGATCCGCCGGGCAAGCGCCGCGTCAACGTGCTGCGCGACTGGCTCGACGCGGAGCTCGCGCTGCCCGCGAAACAGCTGCTGGACACGGGTAAACCGGATCTGGCCGTCGGGACATCGAAGACCTTCCGTTCGCTGGCCAGGCTGACCGGAGCGGCACCCTCGGCGGCGGGCCCTCGGGTGCGTCGTACACTCACCAGCTCAGGTCTGCGCCAACTGATTGCGTTCATCTCGCGGATGACGGCGGCCGACCGTGCAGAATTAGAAGGCGTAAGTTCCGATCGGTCACAGCAATTGGTGGCTGGCGCATTGGTCGCGGAGGCGAGTATGCGGGCACTATCGCTGGAATCCCTGGAGATTTGTCCCTGGGCGCTGCGAGAAGGACTGATCCTGCGCAAACTGGATACCGACATGAATGGCGGACCTCGAGCGACACGCTTACCGGGCCCGGCGGCCAGCAATGACCGCCAGGGGCCCGGCAGTGCGGCCGCGCTACCGGGGCCGATAGGAACGGTGTCGTCATGAGAGAGCGAATCGTGTGCAGCGCCGGTGAGGTGCGGTTATGAGCGACGACGCTAAACAGCTATCGGTCGCCGAGCTGCTGGCCCGCAACGGCCAGCAAGGCGCGTCGTCGGCGGGCGGTGGTCGACGCCGACGCGGTGGCCGCGGGATCTCGGTGGCCGAGCTCACCGGTGACATGCCTGCCATCGGCAGCGGCCAGTCCTCGCACGCCGCGCCCGACGCGGAGCCGGACGAGCCGGTCTACCAACCGCCGGCGTACGAACCGCCCGCACCGGAACCTGTCTCATACGCGCCACCCGCGCCGGACCCCGCGGCGTATTCGCCCATGTCCGGGCCGATCTCGATGTACGACCCGCTGGCCGCGTACGCCCAGCCCGAGCCGCAGGCCGATCCGCTGCCCGGCCGGTCGAACCGGGTGATGCCGGGCCGGGACATGCCGGACTCGCGATACAACCCGGCCGCCGATCTGTATGCCCCGTCGCCGAACCCGTACGCGCCGTCGCCGAATTCCTACGCCCCGTCGCCCAATCCGTACGCGAGCGACCCGATGCCCGACGAGGCCCCGCGTTCCGGGCGGCGCCGCAGGCAGGACGAACACGACGACGCCACCACCGAGGTACGCCCGCCGCTGCGCGATGTCGACGGTCGTGGGGGAGCGGGCGGCGCGCTGCCCGACCGCAACGGATCGAACGGCCGCAACGGCGCCTCCGGCGGCAGAGCCGCCCGGCGTCGCGCGGCCGAGGCCGAGGCCGAAGAGCTCGCGCCGTCGACCGCGGCCTGGTCGCCGTCGGCCACCGACTACGACGAACCGGCACCGCTGCCGGAGTCCAGAGCCACGGCGCCATGGGCGCCGACGCCCGAACCGCCGCCGAGAGCCCCGCAGCGCAATGGTGCCCCCGAGGGCGGCCTGCCCGCCTGGTCGGCGCGAAGACGCAAACCCGATGCGCCGCAACGCCACGAACCGCCGCCCGAAGTCGAAGGCATCTCCACCGCCGCGTGGTCGCTGGCCAGCCAGGACCAGCAGCTCGTTTCCGGCCAGACGGTGGCCGGCGACCTGCTCAGGGACGGTGTCGAGCGGGCTGAACGCGCCGATGCCGAACGTGCGGCCGGCGGACGTGGCAAGCTCGGCCGCTCGAAACGCGACTCGCGGCGCGCCCCGGTCGACGAGCTCGAGATGTACGACGGCAAGACCGATTTCTTCGAGCCCGTCGACCTGGACGCCGAACACGACGAGCTCGACGACTTCGACGAGGACGAACAGTCCGACCACAAGGTTTCGCCGCGCCGCGCCGCCCGGGCGACCAAGAAGGCCGAAGACGACGCCAACCGTCGCCAGTGGATGATCCTCGGCGGTCAGAGCACCGGCGCGGCCGTCGCGGGCATGTTGCTGTTCAAGGGTTTCGAGCGCATGTGGGAGATGCTCCCCTGGGTGGCGCTGGCCCTGGCGATGATCGTGATTCTCGGTCTGGTCGCGCTGGTGCGGATTCTGCGCCGGACCGACGACGTGCTCAGCACGGTCATCGCGGTCGTCGTTGGCGTCTTCGTCACGCTCGGACCGCTAGCCTTTCTTCTCAGTACGAACTGAGGCAGGGAGCGGCAGTGGCGAAAATCGGACAGGCGGACGAAACCAGGGTGCGCCACGCCTCCCGCGCGGCGGCCCGGCCCGCCGCGGTCGCCCCGGACGAGGCCGAGGGTTCGCCGGATCGGCGACAGATCCTCGTCGGACTCTCGACGGCGTCGGTCTATCCGCAGAACACCGAGGCGGCGTTCCGGTACGCGGCCGAACTCGGTTACGACGGCATCGAATTGATGGTCTGGGCCGAACCAGCCAGTCAGAGCATCGCCACCGTGCAGGCCTACGCCCGCAAGTACGACGTGCCGGTGATCGCGATCCACGCGCCGTGCCTGCTGATCTCGCAGCGGGTGTGGGGCTCGGATCCGGCCGCCAAACTCGAGCGCAGCGTGCGCACCGCCGAGGCGCTCGGCGCCCACACCGTCGTGGTACATCCGCCGTTCCGCTGGCAGCGCCGCTATGCCGAGAACTTCGCCGCCCAGGTCGCCGAGCTCGAGGAGCACAGCCCGGTCGTCGTCGCGGTGGAAAACATGTTCCCGATGCGCGCCGACACCCTGTTCGGACGCGGGGAACGCGCGGTCAAGCGGCTAGAGCGGCGCGGAGGGCCCGGCATCGGGCTCACCGCGTTCAGTCCGTCCTACGACCCGACCGACACCGGTTTCGAGCACTACACCCTCGATCTGTCGCACACCGCGACCGCGGGCGCCGACCCGTTGGCGCTGGCCGCGCGGATGGGTCAGGGCCTGGCCCACCTGCACCTGGCCGACGGCCGCGGCGCCGCGCACGACGAGCATCTGGTGCCCGGTGAGGGCACCCAGCCGTGCGTCGAGGTGTGTGACACCCTGGTCCGCAACGGTTTCGCCGGTCAGGCCGTCGCCGAGATCAACACCCAGAACGCCCGCACCACCCAGGACCGCGCGACCATGCTGTACCGCACCCTCGCGTTCGCCCGGCTGCATTTGAACGGTCAAACCGCGCCCGCGCCGATGCCGGTCAACCACGCCTGACACGAAAGTCCCTGTTTCGCAAGCGCATTGGCAACCGGATGTTTGGCTGGACATTAAAAGCTATGCACCGCAATCGTTTTGCCGATACGGAGCATCTCCGTGCTGACCTGACAGCGACTTTCTCCGCGTTGGTCGTCCCGCACCGATGTGACGCATCTCGCGCCCGTCCGGCCATCGGGAATGTGCCCATAGGGTTATACGCTGTACGAACGTCGCGTACCGGCAACCCTGATCGCCGGCGCGGCCGATGGACGACAGGAGTGACGATGACGACGGAGCTGGATCTAGCACAGGTCAGCGAGACCGACGCCCCGTTCAGCCGGGTGCTCGCGCTGACCGAGCTGCCCGCGACGGCCCCCGACACCGGTCGCTACCTCGGCCACATCGGCAAGTCCTGGACGATCGGCAAGAAGGTGCACGGCGGCACCATGGTCGCGACGAGCGCGGCGGCCGGGCTGCGCTGGCTGCGCGCGGCCGATCCGGCCCTGACCGAGCTGGCCCCGATCGCGGCCAGCTCCGACTTCCTCGGCGCGCCCGATCCCGGCGACGTCGAATACGAGGTGCACGTCCGCAAGATCGGCCGCCAGATCTGCCTGGCCGACGTGAACCTGATCCAGCAGGGCCGCACGCTGGTGCGCACCGCGCTGACCTTCGGCCTCCTCGACGACGCCGCGCCGCGTTTCGCGCGCGAGCACGACGACATGCCTGTCGAACCACCCGCCGACGCGGTCGGCTACGAGCCCGGCTCGCCGATGGGCCGGGTCGTGCACGTGGGCCAGTCCGCCGAGCTGTACCTCGATCGGGAGTGGGCGCGCTTCCTCGACGGCGAAACGGCCGAGCCGCGCCTGCGCCTGTGGATGCGCCCGCGCCCCGCCGACCAGCAGGACCCGGAGGTCGCCATGTTCTTCGCGATGATGAGCGCGGACATGAGCCCGCCGGTCCCGTACAACCTGGGCCAATTCGGCTGGTCGCCCACCGTTCAGATGACCACCTTCCTGCGCCGCAAGCCCGCCCCCGGCTGGCTGCGCATCATCGCGACCACGCACGAGGTCGGCGCCCGGCTGTTCGACGAGGACCAGCTCATCCTGGATTCCACGGGTGCCGTTGTCGCGCAGAGCCGCCAGTTGGCGCTCATACCGGTTCGCTGAGGCGTTCGCGCGTACGGCCCGCCTGGCGTCGCCGGTTCGATTTCACGGAACGTAACATCTGATTCGGCCAGTACCTGGGTAACTCCGGGGGTACCCCCAGAGCTGGGCCAGGTACCTGACCGCCGGCCCGCGATGTAACCAGAGCGGTACCTAACGATCGGCAAAAGGCGCGGAGAGGCGGATATGCGAATTGCGGTTATCGGTGGCGGACGCATAGGTGAGGCGTTGCTCGCCGGCCTGCTCGAGTCCGGGCGGCTGGCGAAGGACCTGGTCGTCGTCGAGACGTTTCCGGAGCGGGGCGCGCAGATCGCCGAGCGTTTCGGGGTGCGGGTCACCGACTCGGTGGCCGACGCCGCGGTCGGCGCGGACCTCTTGGTGGTCGCGGTCAAGCCCGCTGACGTGGACGCGGTGATGACCGCGTTGGGCAAGGCCGCGCTCAGCGACAACGCGAGCGTCGGCAACGATCGCGATCAGATCCTGGTGTCGCTGGCGGCCGGGGTGCCGACCGCGCGGCTGGAGGCGAAGTTGCCCGCGGGTTTCCCGGTGGTGCGGGTGATGCCGAACACTCCGATGCTGGTGGGTCAGGGCATGAGCGTGATCGCGCCGGGCAGGCACGCGCGGCCGCCGCAGCTCGAGCTGGTGACCGAGGTGCTCGGCGCGGTCGGCAAGGTGGTGACCGTCGCCGAGGCGCAGATGGACGCGGTCACCGCGGTCTCCGGCTCCGGGCCCGCCTACTTCTTCCTGATCGTCGAGGCCATGGTGGACGCGGGCGTCGGCCTCGGCCTGACCCGCGAGGTGGCCACCCAGCTGGTGGTGCAGACCATGGTCGGTTCGGCGGCCCTGCTCGACGAGTCCGGCCAGACCGCGGCGGAGCTGCGTGCCGCGGTCACCTCACCGGCAGGCACCACCGCCGCCGCGGTGCGCGAGCTCGAGCGTGGCGGGGTCCGTTCGGCCTTCCTGGAAGCGCTGCACGCCGCGAAGCAACGCTCCGCCGAACAAGGTGGCACGAGCGAAGGCCTTGGCGTCGGCAGCGTGATGTGACCTCGGTGCCGCGGGCATCCGGCGATCGGGGCTGCCGATGCGTCTGCCGGACATCACCCGTTCGGAAGCACGCAACCGGTCGGTTCCCAATGGGAAAAGCTGATTTCTCACTCCCGTCGCAGTAACACCACTGGTCCCGCTAAGCTTCAAGCAGCACGTGCGTGTCTGTTCCGCCGGTGGGGAAGCCGGCGGCGCGGGCGTGCCGGAGGTCAATGGTGCAATGATGTCTAACAAGATGTCTGCAAGTAGCTCAGGAAGTTCGAGTGGCCCAGGCCCCTCAGGTGCCCGGGCTGGTTCCCGGACGCCAGGTGGTTCCGGGTCGCAGGGTCAACCCATGCTCGGCGGCACTCAGTTCCTCACGGTCGCCGAGGTGGCGAGCCTGATGCGAGTGTCCAAGATGACGGTGTACCGGCTAGTGCATTCCGGTGAGTTGCCCGCGGTGCGGGTGGGTCGTTCGTTCCGGGTGCACGCCAAGGCGGTGCACGACTATCTGGAGACGTCCTACTTCGACGCGGGATGAACGCCTGATCCGGCCGCGGCCCACGGGCCGCGGGACGCCGGCGGACCTGGTCCGGCGGCGTTGGATCAGGCGGTTTCGAAGCTGACCGGACGTGCCGGTACGATGGACCCTCGGTTCGTGTTCGCCCGCCGGTGGCATCACTTTGTGGTGTCCGGTGGTACCCGGCGGCGCGGACACTGGACGTGAGGCTTGCCGAACGACCGGTCAGTTGGCGTACGTGTGGAGCGTGCGCGCCGAGTAGAGAGAACGCGAGGAACAACCCTATGGGTTCTGTGATCAAGAAGCGCCGCAAGCGCATGTCGAAGAAGAAGCACCGCAAGCTGCTTCGCCGCACACGTGTGCAGCGGCGCAAACTCGGCAAGTAAGCGCTGCGCGTCGGCTCGAAGGCCCGTCACCCTCAGGTGGCGGGCCTTTTCGCGTGTTTCAGGTGACTGAAGTCATCGTTAGAACCTGGTAAATACCAACAGAACCCGTGAACGCAGCGGCTACCCTAGGAACCGGGGAATAAGTGAAATGGGGGCTTGCCAAGGTGGGATGCGGTGGCTTCTGACGCTCGAGACGGACACACGCCGAAAGTCGTGTTGGTGACCGGTGCCAGTCGCTTCTTCGGCGGCAACGTGGTCGCGCGTCTCGCGCAGGACCCCGACATCGACCGCATCATCGCGGTCGACACGATGACCCCGAGCCGAGAGTTGCGGCGGCGCATGGGCCGTGCCGAATTCGTGCGCGCGGACATCCGAAATCCATTGATCCGTAAGGTGATCGATGGTGGCGCGGTGGATACCGTGGTGCACACCGCGGTGCTGGCCAGGTCGCCGGGCGGGGCCGGGCGCGCGGTGATGAAAGACCTCAACGTGCTCGGCGCGATGCAGCTGCTCGCGGTGTGCCAGAAGACGCCGACGGTGCGCAGGGTGGTGGTGCGTTCCTCCTCGGCGGTGTACGGCTGCAGCGCGAAGGACCCGGCGAAATTCACCGAGGAAATGAGCGCACGCACGCCGCCACGCGGCGAGTTCGCGCGCGACATGATCGACATCGAAGGTTTTGTCCGCGGCCTCGCGCGGCGGCGGCCGGATATCGCCACCGCTATTCTGCGTTTCGCGCCGATCGTCGGACCTCGGATGGCGAGCCGGGGCATGCAGTATCTGCGGTCGCCGATCACGCCGACGGTGTTCGGCCGGGACGCGCGACTACAGCTGCTGCACGAGGAGGACGCGGTCGCGGCGCTCGCGCACGCCGCGCTCACCGCCCGCGCGGGCACCTACAACATCGCGGGCGACGGCGCGCTCGCCCTATCCCAGGCGGTGCGGCGTGCGGGCCGGATCGAACTGCCGGTGCCGTTCGCGCTGTTCCGGACGGCGGGCCGGGTGCTGATGGGCACGGTGATGCGTGAATTCTCCGGCGAACAGCTCGACTATTTCCATTTCGGTTGTGGCCTCGACACCACCAGGATGCGTGCCGAACTCGGCTTCGCGCCGCGCTGGACGACGATGCAGGCCTTCGACGACTTCATCGGGGGCGCAGCGTTGCGGCCCGTAATCGATCCCGCGTGGATCGATGCCGCAGAAAACAAACTGCTCGGCCTGCTCGGGGCCGGTACGGGAGCACAGCAATGAACGACGTAGCGAAAGTCATCCAACTCCACGACTCGCAAGACGACGCACGCCCGCGCTCGATCGGCCGGCGTTGGCCGGAGCCTGCGCAGGGCGAAGCGCCCAGCTCGGTGATCTCGTTGACCGACCGTCTCGCAGCCGCCGAACCGCCCGCGCCGCAGTCGCTCTCGGACCTGGTGCGCGGCGCGGTCAGCAAGCAGATCGGCAAGACCGCCGATTTCGCCCGCCGCCGGATCACCGGCGACTACCAGGTGGACGAGTTCGGTTTCGACGAGCACCTGCTCGAATCGGTGATCCTGCCCGCGCTGCGCCCGATGTCGGAGCTGTGGTTCCGGGTGCAGGTCAGCGGGATGGAGAACATTCCGGAGGCGGGTGGCGCGCTGATCGTGGCCAACCACGCGGGCACCATTCCGCTGGACGGGCTGATGCTGCAGCTGGCCATCCACGACCGGCACCCGAAGCAGCGGGCGCTGCGCCTGCTGGCCGCCGACCTGATCTTCGAAACGCCGCTGCTGGGCGCGCTCGCCCGCAAGGCGGGGCACACCCTCGCCTGCCGCGAGGACGCCGAGCGATTGCTGCGCTCCGGCGAGCTCACCGGTGTCTTTCCGGAGGGCTTCAAGGGGGTCGGCAAGCAGTACGCCGACCGCTACAAGCTGCAGCGGTTCGGCCGCGGCGGTTTCGTGGCCGCGGCGGTGCGCGCCGGCGTGCCGATCATCCCGTGCTCCATCGTCGGCTCCGAGGAGATCTACCCGAAGCTGGCCGACCTGCAACCGCTCGCGCGCCTGCTCGGCCTGCCCTACTTCCCGGTGACGCCGCTGTTCCCGTTGCTCGGCCCGCTCGGCGCGCTGCCGCTACCGTCCAAGTGGTACATCGAATTCGGCGCGCCGATCCCGACCACCGCCTACGAGCCGGAGGCCGCCGACGACCCGATGACCATGTTCGAGGTCACCGACCAGGTCCGCGAAACCATCCAGTCCACCCTCTACAAACTGCTCACCAAGCGCCGCAACCCTTTCACCGGCTGACCCGCCCAAAAACACCAGCGAACGGAGCACCCCAACACCAGCCCGCAGCTACCCCGTCGTCCCGGCGAACGTCGGGCACCAGTCGGTAAACCCCTCGGCCGCACTGGTTTCCGGCGTTCGCCAGGCCGACGGGTGCGCCTGCCGCGTATCGACCGCAGCATCGACGTGAGTATGCGGAGCTGAACCTATCTGTCGCTTGGTTGCCTGGCCAGTGTTGGAGATTGTTCAGCGGCAATAGAACTCGCCTCGCTTTCAGCGAGAACCGGGTGGGTGTCTAGCCGGTCAGTGGTCGCGCTTGCGGGTGACGGCTGCGGCCACTGCGCCGCCTGCGGCGCCTAGCGCTAATGCCGTGGGGACGCCGATCTTTGCGGCTTTGCGGCCGGTGCGGAAGTCGCGAATTTCCCAGCTCCGGTTCTTTGCCACCTCTCGGAGGTCTGAATCCGGGTTGATTGCGACTGCGGTGCCGACCAGGGAGAGCATCGGTACGTCGTTGTGGCTGTCGGAGTAGGCGGTACAACGCTTGAGGTTCAAGCCTTCTCGGATTGCCAGCGTGCGTACCGCGTGTGCCTTGCCGAGGCCGTGCAGGATGTCGCCGACCAGGCGTCCGGTGAATTTGCCGTCCACGCTCTCGGCCACCGTGCCCAGTGCGCCGGTGAGGCCGAGGCGCTTGGCGATCACCTGGGCCAGCTCGACCGGTGTCGCGGTGACCAGCCAGACCTGCTGGCCCGCGTCCAGGTGCATCTGCGCGAGAGCCCTTGTGCCGGGCCAGATTTTGTCGGCGATGATCTCGTCGTAGATATCCTCGCCGAGCGCGGCGAGCTCGGCGGTGGAGCGGCCTGCGATGAACGCCAGTGCCTTCTCCTTGCCGCTGGCCATGTCGGAGCTGTTCTCCCGGCCGGTAACCCGGAACTTGACCTGCTTCCAGGCCACGTCGACCAGATCGGAGGTCTTGAAGTACTTGCGGGCGGCCAGACCTCGGGCGAAGTGCACGATCGACGCGCCCTGCACCATGGTGTTGTCCACGTCGAAGAAGGCGGCCGCGGTCAGGTCGCGCGGCACCTCGGGACCGGTGAGATCCGGTTCCGCGAGCGCCAATTCCGCGTCGTGCAAAGACAATGCGGCGTCCGCGCTCGCCTCGCCGGCCAGGTTGGCCCGCAGCTCTTCCTCGCTGGGGCCGAAGGGGCTGCGCGGGATGCGGGAGAGCTGATCCTGCAGGCCCTCACCGATCGCGCCCAGATTCCATCGCGCCGGAAACTCGCCGAATCGTCCCGCGATGAATCCGGCCCTTGCCACCTTCGATCGTTCCGGCACCGATACCTCCGCCCGTCGCGCGAACCACGTCCACAGTAACTGGGTCGACCGACAGTCATCGCAGTACCTGGCAGACCGATCGGGGCGTGGCGAGGGGATTTAATATCCGCCATGACCAATCCCACACATTCGGTGACCCTGTTGACGAGATCGGGCTGCGGCATGTGCGCGACCGCGCTGGATCAGCTGCGCGTGATCTGCGCCGATTTCGGCATCGAACCCGCGACGCTCGATGTCGACGAGGCCGCCGCCACCGATCCCGCTCTGCGCGCGGAGTTCGGCGACCGGTTGCCGGTGGTACTGCTCAACGGTCGTGAACACAGCTATTTCGACGTGGACGAGGCCAGGTTGCGGGCCGACCTGGGCCGTTGAGGGCTGGGCGTCAGCGCAGGAGGAGGCAGCGCGGTGTCACCACGCAGGTGCAACGACGCCCTCGAATCGAGCACTGAGGGCTGAGCGTCGGCGCCGGAGGGGGTAGCGCGGCGTCACCACGCAGGCGCAGCGAAAGCCCGCAAATCGAGCACTGACCGGTAGCGAAGACCATCCGCTTCGGCCGCAGCGCTGGTCGCGGCGGAAAATGAGGCCAATTTCACCGACTTTGTGAAGGGCTGCACAAGCAGTTACGGTGGTGGCACGCGGACCCGCTTGCCGAGGCTGCGGGCCCACCGCGTAAAGACACCCAGCATTCCGACACTTCGACCATGGCACCGGACCGTCCCGGGCCAGAGGTCAGCGATGAACCGGAACCCGATCGGGCCCGGAACGAGGAGCCGACGACGTGACAGAGCAGCATGAGGCGCCGGGCGGCGTCTCCGGCAGGGCTCTGCAGAAGGACATCCCGCAGGCCACCGTCGCGCGTTTGGCGACCTATCTCCGGGTCCTCGCCACGTTGGCCGACGAGGGTGTTGCCATCGTATCGAGTGAGGAACTCGCTGTCGCGGCGGGTGTCAATTCCGCGAAATTGCGCAAGGACCTTTCCTTCCTCGGACCCAATGGGGTACGGGGTGTCGGCTATGACGTAGCCAGGCTGAGGACGAGGATCGAGGATGTGCTCGGCCTGTCGCAGGGACACCGCGTGGTGCTCGTCGGCGCCGGGAATCTCGGCCGGGCCCTGGTCGGCTACGGCGGGTTCCAGCGGCGTGGCTTCACCGTGGTCGGCATCTTCGACAATCATCCCGAGGTGATCGGCCTTCCGGTCGCCGGTTTGGTGGTGTGCGATGTCGCCGGGCTGGCCGAGGCGGTCGCCGCGCTCGACCCGACCATCGCGGTCATCACCGTGCCCGACGACGCGGCCCAGGACGCCTGTGACCGGCTGGTCGCGGCCGGGCTGCAGTCCATCCTCAGCTTCGCACCCTGCGAACTGATCGCGCCCGCCAGCGTCGAGCTGCGCCGGGTCGATCTCGCCGTCGAACTGCAGATGCTGTCGTTCGAGCGAGTGCGTAACGCGGACAACGCATCCGAGGCCGTACCGGCGAGCGCGGGAGCCACCCGGCCCGCGTCGAGCCGGATCAGCCACCGCGCGCCCACCGCGCACACCTCGGCCGTACATCAGGCCCTCAAGCATTCGGCAGCCGCGCATACGGCGTCCTCGCACCCGGCAACGGAGCCAAGCAGCAAGGGATCGGTGGTCAGTCCATGAGTGTTCTTCTGGTCGGGATTTCGCACCGGAGTGCGCCCGTTTCGGTGCTGGAGAAGGTGGCCATCACCGACACCGACCGTCCCAAGCTGATCGACCGCATGCTGACCTCGAGCCACGTCTCCGAGGCGATGATCGTCTCCACCTGTAACCGGGTCGAGGTCTACGCCGTAGTAGACGCCTTCCACGGCGGACTCGCCGAGGTCGGCGACCTGCTCACCAAGCATTCCGGGCTGCCGCTGCCCGACCTGACCAAGCACGCCTACGTTCGCTACAGCGAGGCCGCCGCCGAGCATCTGTTCGCGGTGGCCAGCGGGCTGGACTCGATGGTGATCGGCGAGCAGCAGGTGCTCAGCCAGATCCGCGGCGCCTACGCCTCCGCCGACGCCCAGCAGGCGGTCGGGCGCACCCTGCACGAGCTGGCCCAGCACGCGCTGCGGGTCGGCAAGCGGGTGCACTCGGAGACTGGAATCGACCGGGCCGGCGCATCGGTCGTGTCGGTCGCGCTGGATCGGGCGCAGCAGGTGGTCGGCTCGCTCGCCGGACGGACCGCCGTGGTGGTCGGCGCCGGTGCGATGGGCGGCCTTGCGGTGGCGCATCTTTCGCGTGCGGGCATCGGCCGGATCGTGGTGGTGAACCGCACCATCGCGCGAGCCGCGCGGCTGGCCGAGACGGCGGGCACCTACGGGGTCGCCGCCGAGGCGATGGAGCTGTCCCGGCTCACCGAGGCGATGGCCGTCGCCGACGTGGTCATCACGTGTACCGGCGCGGTCGGCAACGTGGTGACGCTGGCCGACACCCACCGGGCCCTGACCGAGCGTGAGCGCGGCACCGAATTCGCCACCACGGAACGGCCGTTGGTGTTCTGCGACCTCGGCCTGCCTCGCGACGTCGAGCACGCGGTCGCCGGGCTGCCCGGCGTGACGGTCATCGACATCGAGACATTGCAGCGCGACCCGGCAGCGGGCGCGGCCGCCGACGACACCGCCGCCGCCCGCGCGATCGTGGCCGACGAGCTCGCCAAGTACCTGACCGGCCAGCGGATGGCCGAGGTCACGCCGACCGTCGCCGCGCTGCGCCAGCGCGCCGCCGAGGTGGTCGAAGCCGAACTGCTGCGGCTGGATTCGCGGCTGCCGAGCCTGGCCGATCCGGAGCGCGACGAGGTGGCCCGCACGGTGCGCCGGGTGGTCGACAAGCTGCTGCACGCGCCGACGGTGCGGGTCAAGCAGCTCGCCTCCACGCCGGGCGGCGACAGCTACGCCGAGGCGCTGCGCGAGCTGTTCGAGCTGAAACCTGGTGCGGCGCAAGCGGTTGCCGCGCCGATGGAGATCTCCGCGGTCGGCGATCGCGCGGGCATGTTGCGCACCGACGCCGACATCGCCCTCGCCGACGACTTCACCGCGAGCCATCGCGGCGACGAACAGGGGTCGCCGGCATGACGGCGGACAGGATCGGTATGGCCGCGCCCCGCACCCGTGAGGTGCGGGCATGACACTCGTGCAGGAAGAGGACAACGTGACGGCAGCCAGCATGCGCACGCCGTGGCGGATCGGCACGCGCGGCAGCCTGCTGGCGCTCACCCAGTCGGGCACCATCCGCGACGCGCTGGTCGCCGCGGGACACGAGGCCGAGCTGGTCGTCGTCAAGACGCTCGGCGATCTCTCGTCCGAGCCGGTGACGCAGATCGGTGTCGGCGTGTTCACCTCCGCGCTGCGCGACGAGCTGGCCGCTGGAAACATCGACATCGCGGTGCATTCGTACAAGGATCTGCCGACCGCGCAGGACCCGCGCTTCACCATCGCCGCCATCCCGCCCCGGCAGGATCCGCGTGACGCGCTCGTCGCCCGCGACGGGCTGGTGCTCGGTGAGTTGCCAGCGGGTGCCAAGGTCGGCACCTCCGCGCCGCGCCGGGCCTCGCAGCTGCGGGCGCTCGGTCTCGGCTTGGACATCGTTCCGTTGCGCGGCAACCTGGACACTCGCCTGCGCAAGGTCAGCGAGGGCGACCTCGACGCGGTCGTGGTCGCCAGAGCGGGCCTGGCCAGAATCGGCAGACTCGACGCGGTGACCGAGGCGTTGGAGCCGGTGCAGATGCTGCCCGCGCCGGGCCAGGGTGCGCTGGCCGTCGAATGCCGCAGTACCGACACCGAACTCATCGAGGCGCTCACCGCACTGGATGATGCCGCGACCCGCGCGTCGATCGTTGCCGAGCGGGCGTTGCTCGCCGAGCTCGAGGCGGGCTGCACCGCGCCGATCGGCGCGCTCGCGGAGGTCGTCGAGTCCATCGACGAAGACGGCCGGATCTTCGACGAGCTCTCGCTGCGCGGTTGCGCGGCGGCCGTCGACGGTTCCGATGTGGTCCGTGCCTCGATAGTCGGCGCACCGGCGAACGCGGACGAGCTCGGCCGAACCTTGGCCCGCGAACTTCTCGACATGGGCGCGCGCGAACTACTCAGCGTCGCCGAACCAGGGCTCAGCGCCCCCGAACCGGATTCCGGTTCGAATACCCAGGCGGTGAATGCGCCCGCCACCGACTTCACCCAACCCAGCCCAATGGAGAACAACCAATGAGCGGTCGAGCTACTAAGAAGCAGCCAGGTCGGATCCTTTTCGTCGGGTCAGGACCCGGCGACCCGGCGTTGCTCACTGTGCGCGCCCGTGAGGTGATCGGCCGCGCGACGCTCGCGTTCACCGATCCCGATGTCGACAAGGGTGTGCTCGCCCTGATCGGGACCGCGGTCGAGCCTGCCGAGGACGGTGAGCGTCCGGTAGACGTGCGGCCCGCGCTCGGCGAGCCCGCCGAGGTGGCCAAGACGCTGATCGCCGAGGCCCGCAACGGCCACGACGTGGTCCGGGTCGTCGCCGGTGACCCGCTGACCACCGACTCGGTGATCGCCGAGGTCAACGCGGTCACCCGCTCGCACATGGTGTTCGAGGTGCTGCCTGGCCTGCCCAACGGTTCGGCCGTGCCGAGCTACGCGGGTATCGCGCTCGGCTCCGGGCACACCGAGGCCGACGTGCGCGGCGAGGTCGATTGGGCCGCGCTAGCCGCGGCCCCCGGACCGCTGGTGCTGCACGCGACCTCGGGCCACCTGGCCGAAACCGCTAGCGCCCTGGTGGAACACGGCATGGCGCCGCAGACTCCGGTCGCGGTGACCGTGCGCGGCACCACGCGCCAGCAGCGCACCATCGAGGCCACCCTGGCCACGCTGAACAGTGCCGCCTCCGAGCTGGTCGGCCCGCTGGTGGTGACCATCGGCAAGGTGGTCGCGTCGCGCTCGAAGATGTCCTGGTGGGAGTCGCGCGCGCTGTACGGCTGGACCGTGCTGGTGCCGCGCACCAAGGACCAGGCGGGCGAGATGAGCGAGCGGCTGGTCACGCACGGCGCCATTCCGATGGAGGTGCCGACTATCGCGGTCGAGCCGCCGCGCAGCCCCGCGCAGATGGAGCGTGCGGTCAAGGGTCTGGTCGATGGCCGCTACCAGTGGGTGGTGTTCACCTCCACCAACGCGGTGCGCGCGGTGTGGGAGAAGTTCGCCGAGTTCGGTTTGGACGCACGGGCTTTCTCCGGTGTGAAGATCGCGTGTGTCGGTGAGGCTACGGCGGATCGGGTCCGCTCGTTCGGCATCAATCCCGAGCTGGTGCCGAGCGGTGAACAGTCCTCCGAGGGCCTGCTCGCCGACTTCCCGCCCTACGACGACGTTTTCGATCCGGTGAACCGAGTCCTGTTGCCGCGCGCCGACATTGCCACCGAGACGCTGGCCGAGGGCCTGCGCGATCGTGGCTGGGAAATCGACGATGTCACCGCCTACCGCACGGTGCGCGCCTCGCCGCCGCCCGCGGAGACCCGCGAGATGATCAAGACCGGCGGTTTCGACGCGGTCCTGTTCACCTCGTCGTCCACGGTGCGCAACCTGGTCGGCATCGCGGGCAAGCCGCACGCCCGCACCATCGTCGCGTGCATCGGCCCGAAGACCGCCGAGACGGCCATCGAATTCGGTCTGCGCGTCGATGTGCAGCCCGAGGTCGCTCAGGTCGGCCCGTTGGTCGAGGCGCTCGCCGAGCATGCCGCCCGGCTGCGCGCCGAGGGCCTGCTCCCGCCGCCGCGGAAGAAGAGTCGCCGCAGCCGCTGATTTGCGGTAGACCCACTGCCCGTACCGAGTTCGGTACGGGCAGTGTGCATTTCGTTCACAGTGTTGCGATGGCATCGATATCGGTTGTGTAGCAGCGGATTTCGTGCCGCATCGATGGCTATGCCCCTAGAATTATGGGCATCTCTCCTCCTGTGGTCAGGGCTAGTTTGGCCTGGCGTGTTAGCGCGATCACAAGAGAGAGTTGGTTTTGATGAAACGATCGATAGTGCACGTCGGCGCGGCAACGTTCGCCACCGCGGTCATCGTATTGTCCGGCGGCGCTACGGCTTTCGCGGCGGCTCCGGCGGCCGCCGCACCCGCCTACATCGATGGGTCGACGGGCAGTTCGACCGGTTCGGTGGGTGGTTTGCCCGCCATCGCGCGCGGGTTCGCTTGTCTGCTCAAGACGATGTCCGGCGGGGCCGGCAGCATCTGCACCCCTTAGCGCACATTACGGCCGGGGCCGGCGGCATCCGCTCGCGGACGCCGCCGGCCCTGCCTTGTCGGTGGCCTCAGTACCGCTTACGCAGCAGCGTGCGCACCATGGTGCAGGTGAGGTCGGACGGCGGATGAATGCCGATGACCTCGGCGGTGTGCCGGATGCACTTGTTGTTGGCGGAGCTCGGGTTGTAGACGCCCGAATCCAGCAATGCGATGGTCAGGCGCATCGCCTTGAGTTTCCGATTGTGGCGGACATACCACGACCGCGGGCGTCCCGCGGGTAGCCGCTGCTTCTCCAGCGGGGTGTAGGGATCGATGAGAACGGTCTTCGTCGCGGGCACAGGCTTCCCTCCCGTTGCGATCGGGGATTCGGCGAATCCCCTCGAACACTGTTTCGATTATATCGCACGGCACCGACAAAAACCGCTGGCCGCAAGGGGTTTGACACAGCTCGGCGGTCAGCCGAAATCGGCATCGGAACCGCAGGCGGCCGCGCGTCAGATGTCGTGCAGCAGCTTCAGTGACTGTGGATGGCCGAGTGCGGCGGCGCGTTCCAGTAGATGCCTGGCTTCCAGCTGGGCCGGTGTCCGGCCGGTGGCGATCGCCGCGGCCGCGCGCAGCACGCCGGGCTCGGACAGGTCGCCGGTGCAGGGATGGACATCTTGTTCACGCAGGAACAAGGCCAGGTGGAACATCGAGTCGGGATCGCCCGCCTCGGCCCCGCGCCGCAGCCAGTGCTCGCCCGCCGCGGTGTCGCCGTGATCGAGATGCAGCGAGCCGAGGATCGCCATCGCGTCGGTGCGGCCGCGCCGGACCGCCTCGGTGAGCAGTTCGACGGCCCGGTCGATATCGCCGCGCCGGGCCACGTAAAGCCCCAAAGTTCGCATGGCCGTGGGATTTCCGGCGTCGGCCGCGTGCTCGTACCACTCCTCGGCCTCGTCGTTGCTGCCGCGCCGATTGGCGACAACGCCCATGTTGCACAACGCTTCCGGCGACCCGGCCGCGGCGGCGGGCCGCAGCCACCGCTCGGCCTCATCGATATTGCCGCGCTCCAACTGCAGCAACCCGAGTTGCAGGTCCGCGCCCGCGCAGCCGGCGGCGATCGCGGACTCCAGCCAGCGGATCGCCTCGGCGATCCGTCCGTGCGTGCCGAGCAGCAGGCCGAGATCGGCCATCGCGGTCGCGCTGCCGCGCTCGGCGGCCCGGCGGAACCAGTGCTCGGCTTCGGTCAGCTCGTGCGCGTCGCGCTGCAGATGCGCGAGCTGCTCCATCGCGCCGATGTCGCCGCGCTCGGCGATCGCCCGCAGCGTGGCGCGCCTGCGCTCGTGCGCGGTGGGCGCGGGATCTGGCCGCGGGTCGCGGAACAGCTGCAGGCCGAACGGATCCACCGGGTGGTCGTCGTCGGGTAGCTCGCCGCGCTCGCGGCTGGCAATGGACGCGCTCCACTCGGCGAACCGGTCGTCGTCGGGTCCGATCTCGACCATTCCGTTGGCGATGGTCCCGTCCGGCTGCTTGCCCTGCCAAGGAATCAGCAGTCGCCCGTCGGACAGGCGACGGGCACCCGGAGCGGGATCTGTCATCACGGACCTTTCAGGCCGGGTCGGGCGTGCCGTGCCGGTAGCCGTTGGCGTCGGCGTACTCGGCGAGTTGCGATTCGTAGCTGCTCAGGCTGTCGAGCAACCAGGTGTCTCCAGTGTCCTTCACGACCACGATCGGCCCCTTGGTGCCCGGGGTGAGCACGGGCGACGTGCCGTCGGTGTACCAGGACGTGGTCGACCACGGGAAGACGAACGCCCAGCCGACATCGGAGACGTGCCCCTGCGGACCGAGCTGGAACGGATCGGCCGGAATGGCGAACCGCGCGCTGTGCTGATGCAGCAGATGCCGGGCGCTGTTGCGGGCGACCCGGATATCCATCGGCCCGGTCGCGGTATTCGGGAACGGCAGCGTCGCGTCCGGCAGCGCGCTCAGTTGCCGTCCCGCGGCCACCGCGACCTGGCACGGCCTGCTCTGCAGGCGCAGGAAGATGGTGTGCGCGGTGTCGGAGAACCGCAGCTGCACGGTGGCGTCCTCGGTGTGGCCGACCAGGTGCCTGCCCAGGCTCTGCGTCAGCTCCCGCTCGTCCGGGTCCATGCCGAGGTCATCGAAGCCGCGCCGGGCCACCGTCATCAGCTCGGGCTCGGCCAGCTGCCGTGCGATGAACTCGACGCGAAAGATCTGCCCGCTGCCGTCGGCGGCGCGCCACGCGCGCAGTGTCGTCTCCGGTGCGGTCAAACCACCGGTGAGCACCGGCCACCAGTCCGAGAGCAATACCGCGACCCATGACTCGAAGTCGGCGGCTCGGGCCAGCGAGATTTCGGTGTGCGGTTCGGTCATGCTGTCCCCCAGGGGGTCTCGCCCTCCTGTCGGAGTATGCGCCATCGGCCTGCGCGACAGGTGTGATTTCACACACCGTTACTGTCGATCCAGGGTCCGCTCGGTCGTTTTGTGCATGCTGTTCCGCCGTGTCGGGCTACCGTCGTGGCGAAACGTCCAGCTCCGCCGCGTCGGTGCCGAAGCACCCTCCGCGCGAGCCGACGGGTGCTCGCGACAGCTCCCGGCGCCGGGCGTATCGTGCGGTTATGACCGGATTGGACCGCCCACGGCGGTTGCGCCGTACCCCCGCGCTGCGTCGTCTCGTAGCCGAAACCACCCTCGAGCCACGGCAATTGGTGCTGCCGATGTTCGTGGCCGACGGCCTGGACGAGCCGCGCGAGATCGGCTCGATGCCCGGCGTGTACCAGCATTCGATGGACTCGCTACGCAAGGCGGCCGTCGAGGCGGTGACCGCGGGCGTCGGCGGCCTGATGCTGTTCGGCGTGCCGCGCCACGAGGACAAGGACGCTACCGGCAGCCAGGCCAGCGACCCGGACGGCATCCTGAACCGCGGCCTGCGGGCGCTGGCCAACGAGGTCGGCGGGTCGACGGTGATCATGGCCGACACCTGTCTCGACGAGTTCACCGACCACGGGCACTGCGGCGTGCTCGCCGCCGACGGTTCCGTCGACAACGACGCCACGCTGCACCACTACGTCGAGATGGCGCTGGCCCAGGCCGCCTCGGGCGCCGACCTGCTCGGCACCAGCGGCATGATGGACGGCCAGGTCGGCGCGATCCGGCGCGGCCTGGACGCGGTCGGCCGCACCGACACCGGCATCCTCGCCTACGCCGTCAAGTACGCCTCGGTGTTCTACGGCCCGTTCCGTGAGGCCGTCGCCTCGTCGCTGGAGGGCGACCGGCGCGGCTACCAGCAGGATTCGGCGAACCGCCGCGAGGCGATCCGCGAACTCGAGTTGGACCTGGCCGAGGGCGCGGACATCGTCATGGTCAAGCCGGCCATGCCTTACCTGGACATCCTGCGCGACGTCGCCGACCGCTCGACGGTCCCGGTTGCGGCCTACCAGATCTCCGGCGAGTACGCGATGATCACGGCCGCCGCCGAGCGCGGCTGGATCGATCGCCGCGGTGCCGTCCTCGAGTCGCTGATGGGCATCCGGCGGGCGGGCGCGGACATCGTGCTCACCTACTGGGCGACCGAGGCCGCTCACTGGTTATCGTGACGAACCCGCCAGGACCGTTCGGCGCCATGCCACCGCAGGCGCCGCCACCGAATCCGATGCCGGTGGATGTCGGTACCGCGCGCCAATTGTGGTGGGGCGTGATCGGATTCGGCGTCGTCCAGCTGGTCGCGTCGGTGGTGGCCGCGCTGTCGCAGCGGCACACCTTCGCCAAGCAGGTCTTCGACCAGGCCAGGGAGAAGGACCCGCAGGTCAGCCTGGCCAGCGCCGAGCTGATGGTCGCGCTGGTCTACGTCGTCGTGGTGTTCATCGGGCTCGGCGTCGCGGTGCTCGCGCTGCTCATCGTGCACCAGTTCGCGCGCGGCAAGCTTTGGGCGCGCACCATGTTGACCGTCGTCGGCGCGTGGCTGGTGGTGATCGGCGTCGGCGCGTTGTTCGCGTTCGGCTCGGTGGCCGGCGCGGCCTCGCTGGTGGCGGGCGGCGCCGCGATCGTGCAGGCGGTGCTTGCGGGCGGATCGATCTATTTGTCGCACCGCCCGGAATCCACCGCTTATTTCCAGGTGAGCCGGCGGTGAACGGTTCGTGCCCAAGTTTGTCGGGGCACCGTCGGCATGTATCGTGAGGGTTGTCACAGTGGACATGGGAACCGGTAGTTGTTTGTCAGACGTTGTCTTGCGTTGCGTGAGGGAATCAGTCAGATGGCTCCGGGGAATCGGAGGCAGCAATGCGAGTGGTGATCCAACAGCCGCAGAGCATTCGGCGCGAATTGGCCGTGCTGAGCCTCTTGGTTTTGTTCGGTGTCTTGACCATCGTCGTCCTGCTGTGGCCCGGTCTCACTCGCTGATTCTGCCCTCCGCCTTGTCGATTCACGGTGCGGTCGCGTGACCGAGGGGCGTGACGACTCCGGCGTACTCTTCGCCGAACCAGGTGCGCGCTGGCGCACCGTGGCCTACGGGCCCATCCTGTGCGTGATCATTCTGGTGATCGAATTGGCGACCGGTAGTTCCGTGCACTGGTTCGCCCTCGTCTTCTGCGGCTCGCTGATCGGGATGTTCGTTGTGCTGCAGGTGATCGCGGGGCAGCGCCACGTCAGCGTCGAACTCACCGAGAGCACCCTGCGCGACGGCACCGAGACGCTGCCGCTCAGTTCGATCGACGCCGTGCTGCCCGAACGCGACGAAGACTGCTGGGACGACGAGGATTGGGAAGAAGCGCGGGCGCTAGGCGAATTGAGCGGCGTGCCACGCCGACGCACCGGCATCGGCCTGCGCCTGGCCGATGGCAGCCTGGTGCAGGCTTGGGCGAAAGACCATCGAACACTGCGCACCGCGTTGACCGCGGCCATCGGCCAAGCGCCCGAACCCGCCGACGATCCAGCGCCCGACACCGACGACAAACACAGCGAGAACGGAGTGGACCGTTGAGGACCTGGACCACGGTGGCCGCCACCGAACTCGGCCTGGTAGTGCTCGGACTCGTCGCGGCGGTGCTGAGCTGGCGGCAGGGCATCCAGACCACCACCTTCGCCGCTATCGGCCAGGCACCGGAATTCGTCGCGACTCGCTACGTCGCGCCCTGGTTGCTGCTGGCCGCGGTCCTGGTCGCGCTCGCCGGCCTGTTCGCCATCGATGCGGGCACCCGTGTGGTGCGCGCTCGCCAGCACCGCTGACTATCCGATCACCGCCGCCACACCCGTTTCGGCCCGATGATCGCGGGAATATCGCACCCATGAAACCCACAGTCACTGTCAAGCGGACGCTTCTCGGAGCCGCGGCCGTCGGCATGATCGGCGCGGCAACGGTGGCCCCGGCGGTCGCGGCACCCGCCGAGGTTTCCCCGGCCCCGCCGGCCGCGGTGGTGCCCGTACTCATCGAGACCCCACCCTCGCCCTTGCTGCACGTCCTACCCGCCCCGCTGGCTTGCCTGGTGACCACCGGCTTCGCCCTATGGTGCATCGGTATCACATAGAGCAACAACAGCTTTCGGATGCGCAAGGGTACGTTCCCTGGCATGGGCTAACTGTCTTGCGCTGATGCCTTCGGCCGCCAACGGCACTGCAGCGCACTGAAATCTGGCTTAAAGCCGCGCAGTGGTGAGACCGCGTTAGTATTTCGGCCGTATTCGTGTACCTACCTAGGATTGGGATTGATGAACCGGCTTGCTGTGAAAGTCTGTGCCGCACTGGCGATTACCGCCGCGATCGGGATCGGTTCCGCACCAGCGGGTGCGAATCCCGGACTCGCGCTCGAGCCCGCGGGCCCGGTCGACGCAGCGGTAGGCCAGGTCGACGCACCGGTGCTCGTGCCGGATTCCGGCTCCGCGGGCCCGTACAACGGGTTCATGTGCTTCCTGCACACCATTTCGGCCCAGGCGCCGTGCATGTACAGCTGAGCGCCGCTCAGTTCCAGTTCTGATACATGTCGAGCACGCGGCCGTTGCGGGTGCCAGGGGCGTTGACGAAGAGGGTGATCGTCCCGTCAGGATGATTGGCCGCCTCCATGATCGCCTGCCGCAGCGACGCGTGCACGCCGCCGTTCTCGTCCTTGTAGATCCCGGTGTCCGCCTTCAGGCCGACGCCGATCCGGTTGAGCGGCACGAACATGGTGACTATGGCCGGAATTGGTCCGTCGGCCATCGACTTGGTCTCCTCATGACTCAGCTGCAGGCCGATCCGATCGGGCTGCGCGACCGGTTCCACCGCGGCGGCGGTACCGGCGCCGAACACGACGGCCGCTCCGACGAGCGCGGTGGAAACAGCAGCACTGACCATGGCAAACCGCATAGAAATCCTCCGGGGCAGATGAATGGTGACGCCCGAGATTACGCACCAGCAATCTCGGGGCGATCAAATACGGCGTAAACAGCGGCCCGGCGTGTTGCGGTCTAGGTCACGCCCACTACACCCTGTCGTCGACCCGTTCGCGTCGGGCTGAGACACTGGAGGTCGTGAGTTCTTCTCCGCGCGTGACCAGCGCATCGGTGCCGGTTTCTGCTCAGCTCTTCGACCGGGCGTGCTCGGTGATTCCTGGGGGCGTCAACTCTCCGGTGCGTGCCTTCAACTCCGTCGGCGGCACACCGCGTTTCATCGCGTCCGCGCACGGCTACACCCTCGTCGACGCCGACGGCAACGAGTATGTCGACCTGGTGTGCTCGTGGGGCCCGATGATTCTCGGGCACGCGCATCCCGCCGTGGTCGACGCGGTGCAGCGAGCCGCGGTCGGCGGCCTGTCCTTCGGCGCGCCCACCGAGGCGGAGATCGAACTGGCCGAGGCCATCATCGACCGGGTCGCCCCGGTGGACCGGGTGCGCCTGGTGAACTCCGGCACCGAGGCCACCATGAGCGCGGTGCGGCTGGCCCGCGGCTACACCGGTCGCGCCAAGATCATCAAATTTTCCGGCTGCTACCACGGCCACGTCGACGCGCTGCTCGCCGACGCGGGCTCCGGCGTGGCCACCCTCGGGCTACCCACCTCGCCCGGTGTCACCGGCGCGCAGGCGGCCGACACCATCGTGCTGCCCTACAACGACCTCGACGCCGTCGCCGCCGCGTTCGCCGCGCACCCCGGCGCGATCGCGTGCGTGATCACCGAGGCGGCCGCGGGCAACATGGGCACGGTGGCACCGCTGCCCGGTTTCAACGCGGGGCTGCGCAAGCTGACCGCCGACCACGGCGCGCTGCTCATCATGGACGAGGTGATGACCGGGTTCCGGGTGAGCCGTGCGGGCTGGTTCGGCCACGAGGGCGTCGCCGGTGATCTCTACACCTTCGGCAAGGTGATGAGCGGTGGCCTGCCCGCCGCCGCGTTCGGTGGCCGCACCGAGATCATGAACCACCTGGCTCCGCTCGGCCCGGTCTACCAGGCCGGGACGCTCTCCGGTAACCCGGTCGCGGTCGCCGCCGGCCTCGCCACGCTGCGTGCGGCCGACGACGCGGTGTACGCCGCGCTGGACCGGAACGCGCAACGGCTGGGCGCGCTGTTCGGCGAATCGCTCAGTGCCGCAGGCGTCGAGCACCAGGTGCAATTCGCAGGCAATATGGTGAACGTGTTCTTCGCCGAACGCCCGGTCACCGACTACGCCGCCGCCAAGGCGAGCCAGACCTGGCGCTACCCAGCCTTCTTCCACGCACTGCTCGACGGCGGCGTCTACGCGCCGCCGAGCGCGTTCGAGACCTGGTTCGTCTCCGCCGCACTCGACGAGGACGCGTTCGACCGCATCGCCGCCGCCCTGCCCGCCGCCGCACACGCGGCCGCGGCCGCCACTCCCGAAGGATCCCGCGCGTGAGCTCCGATCACGATCAACCTGATACCGCCAAGCGCGAGCTAGCCGCCTCCGCCGCCGATGGCGGTACCGACGCCGCCGAGCCGGGGTCGGTCGCCGGGCTCGGCGCGGCGCCGGTCGCGGAGTCCGGTGCCGTGGAGCCGAGTGCCGAACCGGCGGCCGGTGCCCTCGCCGGGCTCGGTGCCGGGCCGGTCGTGGATGCCGACGCCGATTCGACCGTCATCGACGCGGGCGCGCAATTCGCCGCCGCCGCATCGGGTCCGGCCGATCAGATCCCCTCGGTCGAGGAAACCGGCAGCGCCGCAACGGATTCCGAGGCAAAGTCGAAGGAGCGGCGGGTGCCCGACGGTGGCACCGCGCCGGTGGAGACCATCGTGCACGTGCTGCGCCACGGTGAGGTGCACAACCCGAACGGGATCCTCTACGGCAGGCTGCCCGGGTTCAGCCTGTCGGTCACGGGCCGCTCGCAGGCCGGTGCCGTCGCGCGGGCGCTGGCCGATCACGACATCGCCGTGGTCATCGCCTCGCCGCTGCAGCGGGCCCAGGAAACCGCGGAACCGATCGCGGCACAACATCAGCTGATCGTGCGGACCGATGAGAACCTGATCGAGGCGGGCAACACCTTCGAGGGCCTGCGAGTCTCCGTCGGCGACGGCGCGCTGCGCAAGCCGAGGCACTGGTGGAAGCTGCGCGACCCGTTCACCCCGTCCTGGGGCGAGCCGTACCTGCAGATCGCGCATCGCATGCTGGCCGCGGTCAACAAGGCGCGGGTCGAGGCGGCCGGGCGGGAGGCGGTGCTGGTGTCGCATCAGCTGCCGGTCTGGACGCTGCGCCGGTTCCTGCAGGGCCAGCGGCTCTGGCACGACCCTCGGCAGCGGCAGTGCTCACTGGCGTCGCTGACCTCGCTGGTCTACCACGGCGACACGCTCGTCGACATCGTGTACTCCGAGCCCGCCGGTGGCTCGGACCCGTCGGTACACGGCGCATGATTTGGCGCACCGCGTCCGTCACACCGCCTGCCGCCTCGGCACGGCGGGTCGTTCCGGCCCTGCTCGCGTGCGTCGCCCTGGTGGCGGCGCTGGCAGGCTGCGCGGCCGATAAGGACGCGGTGGCCGCGGGCGGCACCTTCGAATTCGTCTCGCCCGGCGGCAAAACCGACATCTTCTACGACCCGCCGAGTTCGCGCGGCACCATCGGCAAGCTGGCCGGACCCGATCTGATGACCGCGGGCAAAACCACTTCGGTCGAGGATTACCCGGGCAAAGTCGTGGTACTCAACCTGTGGGGCCAGTGGTGCGGACCCTGCCGCGCGGAGTCGCCCGCGCTCGAAAAGGTTTATGCGGCAACGAAAGACAACGGCGTCGCCTTTCTCGGCATCAACGTCCGTGACCCGCAGCAGGACAAGGCCCAGGACTTCGTCGTAGACAACAAGGTCGGATACCCGTCCATCTACGACCCGTCCATGCGCACCCTGCTCGCCCTCGGTGGCAATTTCCCGACCAGTGTCATTCCCACCACCCTGATCTTGGATCGTCAGCACCGCGTCGCCGCGGTGTTCCTGCGCCCCCTGCTGGCCGACGATCTGCAACCGATTGTTCAAAAACTCGCCTCGGAGGAAGCACAGTGAATCGCGATCGTCGTACCCGTACCCTGCGTGCCTGTCGCCCCCGGCAGGGCGCCCGCCGAATCGGCGGTGCCTGGGCCGTGGACGACCGATGGAAGGGCATCGCCACCGTCCCGCGCAGCGTAGCGGCGGACTCGCTGCTCGACTTCGGCGTGCTGTTCGACCCGACGGAGGAGACCACCGAACAGCGCGTCGTGTTGCGCGGCGACACCGAGCCGGCCGAGGAGACGCCGGAGGGGGAGGGCGTGTGAGTCCCCGCTGGACAGCGGTGGCCGAGTGATGGTGCTCGCCGCCGTAGGGGATTCGTTCCAGCAGACCGCCGCGACCGGACCGTTGCTGCTTGCGTTGGGTGCCTGCCTGCTCGCCGGGCTGGTGTCCTTCGCCTCGCCGTGCGTGGTGCCGTTGGTGCCGGGCTATCTGTCGTATCTCGCCGGGCTCGTCGGTGCTGAGGCGCCGCCCGCCACGGTCGCGCAAGCCGCTGGGGCGCAACCGAATTCGGTTGCCGTCGAGTCGTCCAAACAGGCCGCGCGCGCGGGCAAGATGCGGGTGGCCGGTGCGGCGGGACTGTTCGTCGCCGGGTTCACCGTGGTGTTCGTGCTGGCCACCGCAACGGTTTTCGGCGTCATTCAGACGCTGAACGTGAATCGTGAACTGCTGCAACGCATCGGCGGCGTGGTCACGATCCTGATGGGTCTGGTCTTCATCGGCCTGATCCCCGCGCTGCAGCGCGACACCAGGATGGAGCCGCGCAGGCTGACCAGCATCGCGGGCGCGCCGCTGCTCGGCGGCGTCTTCGCGCTCGGCTGGACGCCGTGCCTCGGGCCGACCCTGTCCGGCGTGATGGCGGTGGCCGCGGGCACCGACGGCAGCACGGCCGCGCGCGGGGTGGCGCTCATCGTCGCCTACTGCCTGGGGCTCGGCCTGCCGTTCGTGATCCTCGCGTTCGGGTCGGCCAGCGCGCTGCGCGGCGTCGGCTGGCTGCGGCGTAACTCGCGCACCATCCAGATCATCGGTGGCCTACTGCTCGTCGCGGTCGGTGCCGCGCTGGTCACCGGGGTGTGGGACCAGTTCGTCGCTTGGGTGCGCGACGCGTTCGTTTCCGAGGTGACTTTGCCGATATGACCGTGACACAAAAACCGATGACCGAACCGGCACCCGTGCCACGGCAATCCCCGTTCGGGCGGGCCTTGGCCTTCGTGCGCAACACCTGGCGTGGGCTCACCAGCATGCGCACCGCGCTGGTGCTGTTGTTCCTGCTCGCGTTGGGCGCGATTCCCGGCGCGCTGCTGCCGCAGCGAAGTCTCAACGCGCAGAAGGTCGATCAGTACATCGCCAACCGGCCGACGCTCGGCCCGTGGATGGACCGCTTCGAGCTGTTCGACGTGTTCAGCAGCTTCTGGTTCACGGCCATCTATGTGCTGCTGTTCATTTCGCTGGTCGGCTGCATCCTGCCGCGCTGCCTCGACCACTACCGCGCGTTGCGCACCGCGCCCGTGCGGGCGCCGCGCAACCTCACCCGACTGCCGCACCACTACGCCGGCAGCGCCGAGCAGGCGCCCGACGAGGTGCTCGCGCGGATTCGAAAAGAGTTGCGCGGCTGGCGAACCGAGGTCAGGCCCGGCACCCGCGACGGTGAGCTCACCCTCGCCGCGGAGAAGGGGTACACCCGTGAGCTCGGCAATCTGGTGTTCCACCTCGCGCTGGTCTGCCTGCTCGTCGCCATCGCGGTCGGCAAGCTGTTCGGCTACGAGGGCAACGTCATCGTCATCGCGAACAACGGCCCCGGCTTCTGCACCACCTCGCCCGCCGTCTTCGACTCGTTCAAGGCGGGCAACGTCAACGACGGCACCGGCATGGCGCCGATCTGCGTGCGGGTCAAGGACTTCAAGGGCGACTACCTGGCGAACGGTCAGGCCGAGATGTTTACCTCGAACATCGAATACCAGGCCGGCGCCGATCTGCAGAGCAACACCTGGCGCTCGACGCGGATCCAGGTGAACCATCCGCTGCGCGTCTCCGGCGACCGAATCTATCTGCAGGGCCACGGTTTCGCGCCGACCTTCACCGTCACCTTCCCGAACGGGCAGACCCGCACCGAGTCGCTGCAATGGCGACCCGACGACGCACGGACCTTCCTGTCCAGCGGCGTGCTGCGCATCGACCCGCCCGGCGGCATGTACGCCACCGACGAGGAGCGGCGCAAGAATCAGATCGCCATCGAGGGCCTGTTCGCGCCGACCGCGCTGTTCCACGGCAGCCTGCTCACCTCGTCGTTCCCCACCATGAACGATCCGGCCGTGGCCGTCGACATCTATCGCGGCGACACCGGGCTGGACACCGGAAAGCCGCAGTCGCTGTTCGCGCTGGATCCCGAGCAGGTCAAGCAGGGTCGACTGGCCAAGGAGGCCAGGGTGAACCTGCGCCCCGGCGAGTCGACCAGCCTGCCCAACGGCACCAAGGTGACCTTCGACGGCGCACAGGAATTCGCGAACCTGCAGGTGTCGCACGATCCGGCGCAGCAGTGGGTGCTGGTGAGCGCGGTGACCATGATGCTCGGTTTGCTGGTGTCGCTGCTGGTGAAGCGGCGTCGTATCTGGGTCCGGGTCTACCCCGCCGAGGAGCCAGCCGGTACCTTGGGCAAACGACGCACCGTAGTAGAAATGGGCGGGCTGGCTCGGACCGATCAGGCGGGCTGGGGCAGCGAGTTCGACCGACTGCGCGCGCGCCTGCTGGACGCGCAGCCCGGCTCGGCGGCGGACGCGAAGACCACGGGAGAGTAAAGATGCCGATCAACGAGACCATCGCGCGCTACAGCGATTTCTCGTTCAAGACCGCGATCGTGGTCTACGTGCTGGTGCTGGTGCTGCTGATCTGGCAGTACGCCACCGCGCGCAGCCGTCAGGTCGCGGAGCGCGAACTCATCTCTGTTGGCGGTACTGCCGTCGGCGGGCCGGCCAGCGACCCCGCGGTGCCGGGTCGCGTCGTCGGGCCGCCGGCCAAGTCGATGTCCGAGCGCCTCGGCAACATGGCGTTCTCGGCGCTGGTCGTGGCCATCGCGCTGCACATCGGCTCGATCGTGCTGCGCGGCTTCGCGACGCATCGGTTCCCGCTCGGCAACATGTACGAGTTCGTCACCATGGCCACCGCGGCCGCGGTGGTGATGGGCGCGCTGTTCCTGCGTGAGCAGCGGTATCGCTCGATGTGGGTCTTCCTGCTCATACCGGTCGTCATCCTGCTGTTCCTCGCGGGCACCATCCTCTACGCCGACGCTGCCCCCGTTGTCCCCGCGCTGAAGTCCTACTGGCTGCCCATCCACGTCACCATCGTCAGCATCGGCAGCGGCGTGTTCCTCTTCGCCGGCGTCTCCAGCATGTTGTTCCTCTACCGGCTCCGCCAGCCCGAAGGGCAAGAGTCGAACAACATCCTCGGCACCATCGCCCGCCGCCTCCCCGACGCCCGCAACCTCGACCGCCTCGCCTACAAAGCCACCATCATCGGCTTCCCCCTCTTCGGCGCCGGCGTCATCCTCGGCGCCATCTGGGCCGAAGCCGCCTGGGGCCGCTTCTGGGGCTGGGACCCCAAGGAAACCTGCTCCTTCATCGCCTGGGTCCTCTACGCCGCCTACCTGCACGCCCGCGCCACCTCCGGCTGGCGCGACACCAAGGCCGCCTGGATCAACATCGCCGGCTTCGTAGCAATGCTTTTCAACCTTTTCATCATCAACATGGTGATCAGCGGCCTGCACTCCTACGCCGGACTCAACTGAGCGGTTCGCGATGAAAGGCGGCTCGTCAGGAGTAGTCGCGGAACGTCATCAGGAACCCGGCCAAGGCAAGTGCGAGCAAGGCCAGGTACGCGGCTACGCGCAAACCGGGCCATGGCAGATCGCCCACCCACAGGCCGGTAATCATGGCGGTGAGCATCATCAGCATGCCGTAGAACGGCGTCCGCTGTGGATGGTTGCCCATGTCCGCTGGATACCCCGTAGCGCCGCGTCAACCCCGGCGACGGGCATCGCCGTTGTATCGAGGTAGTCGCCGGTCCCGGGGACGCTGTGCCGGGTGTTGGCGGCGGCGAGCAGCTCGGCCTGCCGCCGGCGCGGACGACGCGGCGTTGTCTGCTGCGGCATACCGGCACGGCGGGGGCGCGCGCCGGACGTTGGTTTCGAATACTCGGGCGGACCGGTCGGGTTATTCGGTGACGGGCGCGGTCGACCTTCGTCGATTTCCCTTCGGCCCGAGTCGATTCGGCTTGATACTGGGATTGGAGATCGAAGCTTGGAGACTGTCGTGGAACCCAATAATGCCGGCCAGGAAGCGGCGGCGATCGCCGCCATCGTCGCTGCCGCGAATCAGGCCGCCGATCCGGTCCTTGGAACGCCGGCCAATCCGATTACCGTCCAGCAGTTGACGGCTCAGACGAACGCGGCCCAACGGGAGGTGCTGCGCGTTGCACTCGAGGCCCAATCGGATGCGTTGGATGCGGTGGAGGACACCGCGGAGGTCGTAGCCGCCACGACTCGCGTGCAGGACGCAATGCAACGACTCGAAGACATCGACCCTTAGCCGACGCCGTCTGTATTGGCGAGAAGTGTTGCGGCACTGGATGGTCCGACGCTCTGCTGGTTGCATCGGAGAGTGGCCGCGCGGTCGATGTGTTCCCTTCGCCGCGGCGCCCGCGTAGGGGAATGTCCTTCCGTTCCTGCAGGCTGAGCGGGCGCTATTGGGCCGCAACAGGTTCCGGTTGATTCGCGAACGGATTGCCAACTGGGAAACCCTAAGGCGGGCGCCGGATTACACTCGGACGGGTGAGCCGGGGTTCGTCGGCGCACGATGATTCGGCGCCAGCGGAACGGCCACCGAATCGGGCGCTCTGGTCGCGTCTGGCGGTGGTTGCGGGCGTTGCTGTCGTCGTGGTGGTGGCCGCGGTGGTGGTCGGTCTCCGGTCGCACGACGGCGATGTGGGTAGCGCAGGCGGTGCGGTCACCACCACGACCACCCGCTCGGCCGACACCACGCCGGTTTCCGCGGTCTGGAACATCCCACAGGCCTTCCTGGGCGCCTGGCGGGGCGTGGCCGAGGACGGGCAGCGCGCGTTCGACGTCGAGCTGATCATCAAGCCCGGCAAGAACTCCGAGGAACTCGTCCAGTCGTCGCAGATCGATAAGGCTTCCGGTGGTCGCTGCGACAGCATCGAGCGGGTCATCACCGTGGCGGAGACCGAGCTGACCCTCGCCGCCCGGCGAACCGCCGGCACCGACTGCCCCGACGGCACGACATCGACGATCCACCTTCGGCCGGACGGCACGATCGCCTACACCGCAGCCTCCCGGACCGGCAGCCTCCATAAGGCGTAGTGGGGCGCGGCCCTGAATTGTTAGCGCAACTTAAGTTGGAACTGATTCGGCCGGGTTCGCGAATCGAAAAAAGTGTCCGGGGTCACTGAGCTACTCGCGTGATAGCCAGCGCGGAGACAGTGGCGCAGATCACGTGCCGCTCGGCGTGCCGTTCCGCGAAACGCCGTGTCCTGTCTACATGCGATGCGCTGATCCGGCGCACAGACGGTTGAGGAGCGGGCTCTTGGATTCCGATTACTTCACCTATCTCCCGGCTGCGGTGGCTGACGCGGACGGGAGTCTGGTCGAGCAGTTGAACGACGGCACGTTGCGCAAGCTGGTGCAAACGGCGGCCGGGCTCTCCGTGGAGGCGCAGCACTACCTGGCGATGCTCGCGAACCGACTACGCGCGAGCGAGGGATTGCACGCACGCAACTATGCCGATGGTGAGATGTAATGCGCGGGAGGGGATCCGGGCCGAGCGCTCAGCGCTCGGTGGAGTCGGTGTCTCCGTTGCGGTGCTGGCGGGATAGCCGCCAGAGAAACTCGGGGTCGTCGTCCGGTCCGACGACGCGCTTGCGTTGCGGTGAACGCGAGTGGGTAGCGGACGGCCCGGCGGTCTTCTCGGGGCCGAACGCTTTCCAGCACAACACCGCGACTGCCACGACCGCGATGAGTGCCAACAGGTACGTCACGTCGCTCACCTCCTGGTTATGAGGGTAGTCCCGTGCGTAGCTCTCGCACACCGCTGACGTGAAATCGGTACGCCGGGTGGGCGCGGGCCCCGGCACGATGGGCCCGCGCGGCCCGCAGTCAGCGTGCGGTCGCCTCGGTGGTGAGCGACTTGAGCAGCTGCATTACCTCTGATTCGCGGAACCGGCGATGTCCGCCCGGTGTGCGCAACGACCCGAGACGCCCGGCATGGGCCCAGCGGGTGACCGTCTTGGGATCGACGTGGAACATGGCAGCAACCTGCCCTGGTGTCAGCAGGGTGTCCTGGCCGCCGACGGTGATCGCACTCATAGCAAACCTCTCCGTTCTCGACAGTTCCCTCATCAGATGGCGTCATCGTTGCACTGAAACCCCTAGGTACTCGAACCACCTACTGTTGGTAAAGGGGAAGTAATAGACAAATCGGATATGCTGCCGACCTCGGCGACAGGCGCGCGCTGAGGGCGGGCAACAGCTTCGCATAGGCTGAGCGACGTGAGTGACGCAACTCCACCGGATGGTGTTCCAGGACAGCAAACCACTGGCGCCGGTCAGCGGCTGGCCCGCAACCTCGGGCTGTACACAGTGGCCAGGTTGGCCCTCGTCGTAGTGATCACGGTGCTGATCGTGCTGCTCGCGCGGTTGGTGAAAGTGGACATCCCGCTGGTGGTCGCCGCCCTGTTCGCGCTGATCATCGCCATGCCGCTGTCGCTGATGCTGTTCAAGCGGCTGCGCGTGCGGGTCAACGAGGACATCGCGGTGGTGGACGAGCGACGCCGCCACGACAAGGCTCAACTCCGCGCCCGGCTGCGCGGCGAAGACCATGAGGACAATCAGGGGGCATCGTGAAGTCCTGTGATCGCAGCACCCCGCGCGACTGGGTGGACAACGCGGTGCGGCTCATCGACGCCGACGCCCAGCGCAGCGCCGACACTCACCTGCTGCGGTATCCGTTGCCCACCGCGTGGAATATCGAGCTGTACCTGAAGGACGAGTCCACCCACATCACCGGCAGCCTCAAGCATCGGCTTGCCCGATCGCTGTTCCTCTACGCGATCTGCAACGGCTGGGTTACCGAGGGCACCACGGTGGTCGAGGCGTCGTCCGGCTCGACCGCGGTGAGCGAGGCCTATTTCGCGAAGCTGCTCGGCCTGGATTTCGTCGCGGTGATGCCCGCCAGCACCTCGCCGCAGAAGATCGCGCTGATCGAAGCGCAGGGTGGCCGTTGCCATTTCGTGCGGCGCCCGCCCGACATGTACACCGAGGCGGCTCGGTTGGCCGCCGAGTGCGGCGGCCACTACATGGATCAGTTCACCCACGCCGAGCGCGCCACCGACTGGCGCGGCAACAACAACATCGCCGAATCCATCTTCGAGCAAATGACTTTGGAGTCGCATCCGGTGCCGGACTGGGTGGTGGTCGGCGCGGGCACCGGCGGCACCAGCGCCACTATCGGCCGCTACATCCGATACCGCAGGCACGCAACGAAATTGGCCGTGGTCGATCCGGAGAACTCCGCATTCTACGGCGGCTACGAGGCCGCCGACTCGGGCTACGAGACCGGAATGTCTTCGCGCATCGAGGGAATCGGCCGCCCGCGGGTGGAGCCGTCGTTCGTCGGCCAGGTGGTCGATCGGATGATCGGTGTGCCCGACGCGGGATCCATTGCGGCAGCACGGTATGCGAGCAAGGTGCTCGGCCGCCGGGTGGGCGGTTCCACCGGCACCAACCTGTGGGGCGTGTTCGCGATCGTCGCCGAAATGCTCGCGGCGGGTCGCGGCGGCAGCGTGGTCACACTGCTGTGTGACGGCGGAGATCGTTATGCCGGAACATATTTCGATGACGCCTGGGTCGAATCGCAGGGCATGAGTCTCGTCGAACCGACCGCCATCCTCGACAAGTTCGCCGCCACCGGCGAGTGGACGGGCTGACCGCGTCCGCCGCATGACCAATCGAAGGCCATCTTCACTCGGGACGTAGCGCCCGACCGGAGGTGGCCTTCGTGCTTCGCTGGCCGCGAACAATCGTCTCGTCAATTTTTGTTGACATTTGCCCGGTGCGTCAATCAAAATTGACGGCATGACTGAAGCAACCAACCTGGCGGCCGCCGCGGGCAGCCCTGACCCCAAGGTCGGGCTGCGCGCGGTACTCGCCCTGCGGCGGCTGCTCGAACGTCTGGAAGCCATCCAGGTGGCCAATGCCCGTGAACAGGGTTGGTCCTGGCAGGCGATCGCGGAGGCGCTCGAGGTCAGCAAGCAGGCAGCCCATCAGAAGCACAACCGGAGAGGGGGGAACCGCTGATGTTCGAACGGTTCACCAAGTCGGCGAGGTCGGCCATCGTGATGGCCCAAGAAGACGCGCGGGAACTGCGCGCGCCGAATATCGAGATCGAGCACGTGCTGCTCGGCCTGCTGTCGCAGGGCGAAGACGAGTTGAAGGCGCTACTGGCCGAGGCGGGTGTCACACACGAGAGCGTGATGAGCGCGCTTGCGGCGCAACAGGACGAACCGCCGGCGAGCGAACCGCTGGGGGCGGAGGACGCCGAGGCATTGCGCTCGATCGGCATCGACCTCGACGCCGTGCGCGAGTCATTGCAGGCCACCTTCGGCGCGGACGCGCTCGACCGTCCGATTCCGGACGGGCGGCGCGGTCCGTTCGGGTGGGGCCGCGGCGTCACCGTCGGCCACATCCCGTTCACGCGGGACTCGAAGAAGGTGCTCGAGCTGGCCCTGCGGGAGGCGGTGGCGCGCAAGGACAAGACCATCGAATCCGGGCACGTGCTGCTCGGCATCCTGCGCGCACCCAATCAGACCACCGTCGGCCTGTTCGGCGGCCCGGGTCACATCCACGATCTGCGGCCCAAGGTGCACGCGCTGCTCGATAGCGCGGCCTGAGCGGGTTGGACATGTGTCGTCGTGCCGGATCTACGACGTTCGCCGCTCGGGCACCGCGCTACCGCCGCGAATTGCGTTTCGAGACGACACATGTCCGCCTGGTCGCATAAAATGCGCAGCCGGACGAAGTCCGTCGTTAGCCGCGCCGGGCCGAGCGCAGGCGAGGCACTCGCTTTAGCATGGGCGCATGCAGCTTCTGATTCGGTTGATCATCAACGGGGTGGCCATCTGGCTGGCCGCCGCCTGGGTCGACAAGATCGACATCATCAGTCCGGCGGACAACGGCAATGTCGGGAAGGTCCTCGTGGTGCTGGCCGTCGCCGCCGTGTTCACGGTGGTGAACGCGCTGGTCAAGCCGATCGTCAAGCTGCTGTCGCTGCCGCTGGTGATCGTTACGCTCGGCCTGTTCCTGCTGGTGATCAACGCGCTCATGCTGTGGCTGACCGCCAAGATCACCGAGACCACCGACTACGGCCTGCGCGTCGACGGCTTCTGGGCCGCGGTGATCGGCGGCCTGATCGTCTCGATCGTCAACTGGGTGCTCGGCATCCTGGTCCCCGACGAGGACTAGTCCGCCGCTCCGAGTGTTCAGGCCAGACATCGGCGTCGGGAGATCGGCGCTGGCGTCCGGCGGCGGACGGGGCTGGATCAGCCGGTACCCGACGAGTTACCTATGTTCTTGCCAGGTCGGTTGCTCGGTCAGCGAGCTCACACGAAGCTGATGGCCAGGGCGGTCAGGGCCGACCAGGCGAGCATCGCCAGGCCGGAATCGCGCAGTGCCGGAATGAGTTCCAGGCCGCCCCTACCGGACCGGACCGGGGCGTTGGCGCGCACCGCGAGCGGAATGGCGAGCAGGCCGACCAACGCGAACGGGGTGCGCGCGACCAGCAGCAGCGTGCCGAGGAACGGGACGGCGAGCAGCGCCAGCTGCAGCGTCCTGGTCCTCGGGTCGCCGAGTTTGACTGCGAGGGTGACCTTTCCGGACTGCGAGTCGGTGGGGATATCGCGCAGATTGTTCGCGACCAGCACCGCGCTGGAGAAGGCGCCGACCGAGACCGCGAGCACCACACCGGCCCAGTCGACCTTTTCCGCCTGCACGAACTCGGTGCCGAGCACGCCGACCAGGCCGAAGAACACGAACACCGCGATCTCGCCGAAGCCGCTGTAGCCGTAGGGCTTACTGCCGCCGGTGTAGAACCATGCGCCGGCCAGGCAGGCGACGCCGACGAGCAACAACCACCATGCCGTGGTCGCGGCCAGGATCAGGCCGACCACCGCGGCGATGCCGAGGCTCAGCATCGCCGCAGTGCGTACCGCGGCGGCCGAGGCCAGTTTCTGCCCGACCAGCCGCACCGGGCCGACCCGCACATCGTCGGTGCCGCGAATGCCGTCGGAGTAGTCGTTGGCGAAGTTGACGCCGATGATCAGGGCCAGCGAAACCAGCAGCGCGAGAACGGCTTTCCACCACACGGCGCCGTCGAGGGAAGCGGCGGCGCCGGTGCCTGCCAGGACAGGGGCGATTGCGTTCGGCAGGGTGCGTGGACGCGCGCCCTCGATCCATTGCGCTGCAGTAGCCATCTCCGCAGCATAGTGTCGCAGTCGGACAATAGCCGCGCGGAGTCGGCGCTCAGCAGCGCTGGAGCGGGGCGCTCAGCCCCCGTTGGCCTCGGCGACGGCCTTCAACCGCGCGAGCCCCTTCTCGAAGTCCTTGCCGACGATCTTGTCGGTCGGCAAGACCTTGGACAGCACCTTCATCAGGCCCTGCTGTTCCCCGGTCATCCGCCAGACCACCTCGGTGGCACCGGACTCGGTCGGGTTCAGCTCGAACAGAACCTGATTGGTGGCCTTCCACGGCTTCTCGAAGACCAGCTGGATGCCGATCTCGCGATCGGCGCTCGCGACGACCTCCATGCTGCCCGCACCGGCCTTACGGTTGCCGATCCAGGCGTACTTGGCGCCGATCCCGGCCTCCGGGCCGGTGTAGGTGCGCTGCAATTGCGGGTCGACGTCTTCCCAGGGAGACCACTTCGTCCACTCCCGCAGGTTGCCGATCAGCCTGTGAATACGCGACGGCTCGGCCGAGATCACGGCCTGCCGGACCACTTCGAACTCAGCCATGCGAACAGCGTAGGCGACCGACCACGGGAGATGGGGTAAAAAACCATGTCGGCTCAGACGGCGCCACTCACCTACGATTACCACGGAATGTTGTCGGATCAGAGCGGCCCGAATGGCCGCGGTCATACGTTGCGGGCGCCCGCAGGTGAACCAGTCGTGGTCGCCCTGCTGGGCGAGATCGCGCTGCGCCGGGACGGCGTGCTGACCGCGTTGCCCGGGGCTCGCTCCCGCCTGCTGCTCGCCGCCTTGGCTCTGCGCCCCGGCCGCAGCCGCAGCGCCCAGTCCCTGATCGACGACGTGTGGGGCGAGCAGCCGCCGCGTGCGCCGATGAACGCGCTGCACACCCAGGTGTCCCGGCTGCGATCCGCGCTGCCCGACGGCGCGCTGGAGATCGGCCCGGCCGGTTACCGACTGACCTTGCGCGCGGACCAGGTGGATCTCACCCGGGTCGCCGAACTGACCCGGCTGGCCCGCGACTGCCGCAGCGCCGGTGACGACGCGGGCTGTCTCGACGCGGTCGCGCGGGCGCGGGCGCTGTGGCGCGGCGAGCCGGGCGCGGATCTGCCGCCCGGCGAGGTCGCCGACGCGCTGGACGCCATGGCGACGAGCTGGCTGACCGAACTGGACGCGGTCGAGCTGGCGGCGCGCGAGTCGACCGGCGACCTCGACGGCGCGCTGCGGATCGCCCGGTTCGGGGCCGCCCGCAACCCGCTGGACGAGCCCGCGCAACTCACCCTGATGCGGTTGCTCGCCGTGGCGGGCCGCCCCAACGAGGCGCTGGAGTCCTTCGCCGCCTTCCGGACCGGGCTGGCCGAGCAACTCGGCGCGGATCCGGGACCGGCGCTGGTCGAGCTGAATACCGCGATCTTGCGCGGAGATTCGCTCGGCCACACCGCTGCGGCGGTGATAGCTCCGCAGACCCGCGACCCGGCAACCTCGTCCGGAAACGGTGCCACGTCGCCCGACCTGGCCACGGATTTCGTCATGCCCGCGGCGATCGGCCTGCGCGCCGCGCCCAACGCATTGCTCGGCCGCGAGGCCGATCTGACCGTGCTCGACGAACTGCTGCGCACGTCGCGGGTGGTCACGGTGCTCGGCCCCGGCGGGTCCGGCAAGACCCGCGTCGCCAACGAGGTCGGCGCGCGAATAGCCCGCACCCGCTCGGTGGTGTTGGTGGAGCTGGCATCGATCCGGGCGGACGATACCGACGTCGTCCACGAGATCCAGGCCGCGATCAGCGCGGCGCTCGGTCTGAGCGACGTGTTGTTCGGCTCGTCGGCCTTGCGGAATCGTGAGGTCGTAGCGGCGAGCTGGCGGCGCCTGCGCAACGCGATAGCCGCGCGACCGATGATGCTCATCCTCGACAACTGTGAGCATCTGCTCGATGCCACCGCGGCGGTGGTCGCCGATTTGATCGGCTTCGCGGATTTGCTGACCGTGCTGACCACCAGCCGCGCGCCGCTGATGATCACCGCCGAAGCGGTATACCCGTTGCCGCCGTTGACCATCGACGCGGCCGGATCGCCCGCGACCGAACTGTTCGCGACGCGCGCCAGGGCGGTGCGTCCCGGCGTCCGGCTCGATCCCGAGATCGTCGCGCAGCTGTGCCACACCCTCGACGGCCTGCCCCTGGCCATCGAGCTCGCCGCAGCGCGGGTCCGGGTGATGAGCGTCGAGGAGATCAGTCTGCGGCTGGCGGACCGGTTCGCGCTGCTGCGCCACGGTGATCGCAGTTCGCCGGAACGCCACCGCACCTTGCACGCGGTGATCGACTGGAGCTGGAATCTGCTGGACGCCCCGCAGCAGGTGGCGCTGCGCCGATTGTCCCGATTCCCAGCGGGTTTCACGCTGTCCGCCGCCGAGGCGGTGGTCAGCGGGCCGGAGGTGGACGACGTCGCGGCGGCGGTCGACGGTCTGGTGAACCAGTCGCTGCTCACCATGCTCGACGACGAGGTTCTCGGCACCCGATATCGCATGCTGGAAACGGTGCGGGAGTACGGCGATGAACAGCTGGCCGGTTGTCCGGCCGAGTCCGACCTGATGGCCGAACGGTTGATGCTGTGGGCCAAGCGGTATTCCGCCGCCGCCGCGACTCGCTACCTCATCGGCGATCAGGTGGAGCTGGCCCTTTCGGTGGCCACCGAGCTGGACAATCTGCTTGCGGCACTGCGCTATGCGGTCGAGCGGCGCGATGCCGCTACCGCGTACACGGTGTTCCCGGTGATCTCCATGCTGTGGGTGCTGCGCGGTTCGCACCTGGAGGTGGTTGCCTGGGCGCCTCGGATCGCCGAACTCCACCCGGCCGATTCCGGGCCGGACGCGCCGGCCGGCGACCTGGTGTTGATGAGCTATCAGACGATGTTCCTGCACATGGTCTTCAGCCGGGCCGACGCGCGTGATCTCGCGCGGCTACGCACCAGGGTCCGCCGATTGCTGCGCGACAGAACCGATCTCAGCGCCGTCAACCGCTTCGTCGGCCGCGTCGTGTTGACCCGCTCCGACGGCAGGGGGCTGGCCCGGTTGATCGCGAATTCTATTCGGTCGAAGGATCTCGAAACCCGGTCCACCGCATTGCTGCTGCGCGCGAACATCAAGGAGAACCTCGGCGACGTGCGGGGTTCGACCGTGGACGCGGTCCGCTCGCTCGACATGGTCGGCGACAACAATGTCTGGAGTGTGGCCATGGTGTGCAGGCACCTCGGCCAGGTGTACGGCCAGATCGCCGAGTACGAGAAGGCCGTCGAACACTACCGCCGCGCACTCGGCATGCTGCAGCGGTTGGGGGCGTACGAGGACACCGTCGAGACCCGGGCCATGCTGGTCGCGTCGCTGCTCGGCGCCGGGCGTCTGACGGAAGCCCGGCACGAATTGGCGTTCGCGTTCGGATCACCGCACCTCGACGGCTCGGTGGGCGGGAAGAATCATCTGCTTGCCACGATCATGCAGAGCTCCGCCGAGGCGGCGCTCGCCGAGGGCGATATCGAGGGCGGTCTCGACCGCTATCAACGGGCGTTGGACCTGTCCGGCTGGCCGGGCAACGACGCGAATCCGGGGCCGAGCGGGCTGATGCTCGCTGCCGCCGTATTGGACGCGCGCGTACTGCACGGTGCGGTCGATACCGGCGGCGAGCTCGTCAAGGACCTGGTCGATCTGGTGTTGCCGACGATGGCCCAGTTTCAGGATCTGCCGCAGGTCGGCGCGGTCGCCGCCGCGGTCGGGTCGTACCTGATCGCCGCCGGGCAGGAACGGGCCCGCGCGCTGGAACTGTTCGCGTTGGCGCCGAATGCCTTCTGCCGTCAGGACTTTCCGTCGATGCGCTGGTCCACGCACGCCGAATTGGTCGACGAGCTGCTCGGTGCGGACGTGTTGGCCGAGGCCAGGGCGAAGGTGGGGCGCATGCGCCGGCGCGATTCGGTCGACCGGATCATGCAGATCCTTGGGGAGTTGCAGGGCACGCTCTGAGCGGCGAATCCGCAGTGCCTGCCACCCGTTCGGTGACTGTGCGCCGACTTCCTTGTCCGCATACGACGCAAAGCCGGGCGACTCATGGTCGACCGGCGTTGCGTTGTCCCTCATCGGTTTTCGGTTGTTATGCCCGGCGCATGTAGGCCTTGACGGCCAGCGGGGCGAAGATGGCGATCACCACGACCGAGCCGACCAGCGACCAGACCAGATCGCCGCCGTAGGCGTTGCCGTTCATCAGGTCCTGGCACGCGTTCACCATGTAGTACACGGGGTTCGCGTGGTTCAGGCCCTGCAGCCAGCCCGGCATCTTGCTCACCGGTGCCAGCGCGCCGGACATGAACGTCAGCGGGAACATGATCATCATCGAAATGCCTTGCACGCCAGAGGCACTCTTGCCGGTGACACCGACGAGCGCCCAGATCCAGCTGACCGCGAACGAGCACACGATGATCACCAGTCCGGCGGCGACCACGCCGGCGAAACCGCCGCCGGGGCGGTAACCGAGGGCCAGCCCGACTATGACGGTGAGCACCGTCGCGATGGTGTACCGCACCATGTCGGCGATAAGCGCACCGCACAGGGCCGAAATGCGGGCGATCGGCAGGGATTTGAACCGATCGAAGACACCCTTGTCCATGTCCTCGCGCAGCTGGGTTCCGGTGACGACCGAGGTCAGGATCACCGTCTGCACCAGGATGCCGGGAATGAGGATCGGCAGGTAATCGTGCACGGACCCGCCGATCGAGCCACCGAAGATGTAGGCGAACAACGCGGTGAACAGGATCGGCTGAATCGTCACATCGAACAGCTGTTCCGGATTGTGCTTGATCTTCAGCAGGCCGCGGTAGGCCATGGTGAACGAGGTCTCGATCGACCTGCGCAGGCTGATGTGGTTGCTGACCTCGGGAATGTTGTCGGGTGCCGCGCGCCGCGGCGTGGTCGGTGCGGTAATAGTGGTCATGCCGCGCTCCGTTCGGTGTCGTCGTCGGCCGGACGGCCGGTGATGGTGAGGAAGACTTCGTCGAGGCTCGGCTTGCTGACGGTGATCTCGTCGATGCCGATCTGCCGCTCGCGCAGGCGAATCAGCAGATCGGCGGTCAGCCCGGCATCCTGCAGCGGCGCGGTGAGCCGCCCGGCCTCCGGCGTGATGACGGCGTCGACGCTGAGGAACTCGCTGACGATGCGGCGAGCCTCGCCCAGCTGATCCCGGTCGGTCAGGGTCAGGTGCAGTGACGAGCCGCCGACCGAGGCCTTGAGCTCGTCGGCGGTGCCGTCGGCGATCACCTTGCCGTGGTCGATCACCGCGATGCGGTCGGCCAGCTGATCGGCCTCATCCAGGTACTGCGTGGTGAGCAGCACCGTGGCGCCCTCGCGAACCAGCCTGCGGATGGTCTCCCACATCTGGGCGCGGGTGCGCGGATCGAGGCCGGTGGTCGGCTCGTCGAGGAACAGCAGCGGCGGGGTCGCGATCAGGCTGGCGGCCAGGTCGAGCCTGCGCCGCATGCCGCCGGAGAAGTTCTTGAGCGGCTTGGTCGCCGCCTCGACGAGGTCGAACTCCTCGAGCAGGTCGGCGGCCTTGCGCCGGGCATCGATCCGGCTGAGGCCGAGCAGGCGGGAGAACAGGATCAGGTTTTCGGTGGCGGACAGGTCCTCGTCGACCGAGGCGTACTGCCCGGTGACGCCGACCAGCGACCGCACAGCCGTCGGTTCGGCGACCACATCGTGGCCGAAGATGCGAGCGCTGCCGCCGTCCAGCCGAAGCAGCGTGGCCAGCATCTTGATGGTCGTGGTCTTGCCGGCCCCGTTCGGTCCGAGCACACCGTACACCGAGCCTTGCGGTACCGCCAGGCTCACACCATCGACGGCGCGCTGTTCCCCGAACACCTTGACCAGCCCGTCCGCCTCGACGGCGAGTGCTGAAGTGGGTGTGAAAGAAGTCATGGGTAAGACTGTGCGGCCCACTTCTTGCACCGCCCTTGCACGCCGATGACGTGGTCGCTTGCGCCGTCGGCGCAGGCGTCAGCGGGTCGAGTCGGCGAGCAGGCTTTCGCGAAGCTTGGTGCGGTCGGGCTTGCCGGGGCCGCGCATGGGGATCTCGCCGACCAGGGTGAGCTCGCGCGGGGCGGCGATGGTATCCAGTTCGGCGATCACGTGTTCGCGCAATTCGTCGAGGGTCGGCACGGCGCCGGGAGCGGGGACCACCACGACCGCGACGCGCTGGCCGAGGCGTTCGTCCGGTAGCCCGAGCACCACGCATTCGCGGATGGCCGGGTGGTTCATCAGCACGGCCTCGACGACCTGGGGGATCACCAGGAGGCCGCCGGTCATGATGGCCTCGTCGAGTCGTCCGGTGATGCTCAGCTTGCCGTTGTCGAAGGTGCCCGCGTCCTCGGTGCGGAACCAGCCGGGCTCGGCGAAGGCGGGGTTGTCCGGTTGGCCGCGGTAGCCGGAGGCGATCATCGCGCCGCCGAGCAGTACCCGGCCGTCCTCGATGCGGATCCGCGTGCCGTCCAGCGGGATGCCGTCGTACACGCAGCCGCCGCAGGTCTCGCTCATGCCGTAGGTGCGAACGACGTTGATACCGGCCGCTTTCGCGCGCTCGTACACCGGGACCGGGGTGGCCGCGCCGCCGACCAGGACGCCGTCCAATTGGGCAAGCGCGGCCGCGGCGACGGGTGCGTCGAGTGCCTTGATCAGCTGGGTCGGCACCAGCGCGGTGTAGCGCCGGTCGCCGCGCATGCCTGCGACGGCACCCGCCAGCGCCTCGGGCAGGAATCCGCCCGACACGTCGAGGATGGTCGGTTGGGTGCCCGCCAGGATGCTGCGCAGCAGGACCTGGATGCCTGCGATGTGATGCGTCGGCAGAGCCAGCAGCCAGCTGCCCGGGCCGCCGAGGCGGTCGTGCGTGGCGGTGCCACTGGCGCGCAGCGCGGCGGCGCTGAGCATCGCGCCCTTGGGCACGCCGGTGGTGCCGGAGGTGGTCACTACGAGTGCGACATCGTCATCAATGGTCTCGCCGGGGGCGAGCGCGTCACTGAGCCGCCGGGCCTCACGGCGATCGCTGGTCGGGATCGGCAGCCACGCGGGCCCGTTGCCCTCCAACGCTTCTCGCAGATGGGGAAGCACCTCGCCCGCACCGGAACCGGTGGGCATGGGCAGTGTGCGAAGAGTGCGACTCACGACTCCACCTCGCTAACGCTCGGTTCCGTCGTTCGCCGAGGCGCTGCGTTGTTGGTTCGCTCGCTCCGCTCCCTCACGACTCCACCTCGCTGACGCTAGGTTCCGTCGTTCGCGGGACGCTCACCGCTGCACCTCGTCGGCGCTCGGCCCCATCGTTCCCAGAGGTGCTGTGCCTACGGCTCGCCCACTGCGCTCGCTCACGGTAGCGATCGTGTCATGTCCGCGTCGCCGAACGCGGAACGGGTGGTCGGTTTGCTGGGGCGGCGGGAGACAGGTGCGGCCGCCCCCGGGAAATGGGGCTCAGGTACGCCAGGCATCGAGACTGCGATTCACTCGTCGGACGGGTTACGCACGGAGGCCGGGCCGGACATCGGCGGTCGGGGGCCATCCGAGCGTTATCGTCCTCGCCGTGGCGGCCCTTGGCAACTCGGGTCCGCGGGCCGACTGCACGGACGAACGTAAGGTCAGTCCGCTGACCTGCGCGAATCTCGGCGGATCGGATGATCCGGCGGTATCTCGACCAGCACGATCGGCACCCCGTCGGGGTCTTTCACCCACATTTCGATGAGTCCCCATGGCTCCTGAACGGGCGGCCGATCGATGGCGATGCCCTTCAGCGCGAGCTCGGCCGCGGCGTCCGAGGCGTCGCGCACCTGGAGCCAGAGGGCACCCTCGAACGCGGACGCCCGACCCGATCCGCCGTGCGCGGCCACCTCGACCAGCGACTGTCCAGCGAAGAAAACCGTGCCGCCCGGATACTCCCGCGCGATGGCCAGCCCGAGCCCGTCGCGATAGAACTCGAGCGTGCGCGGGTAGTCGGCCGGCCGCAGAATGATTCGGCTGCTGAGGATGTCCATGTCAGAAATACCAGGGGTAGGGGGTCCAGTCGGGCTTGCGCTTCTCCAGGAACGCGTCGCGGCCCTCGACGGCCTCGTCGGTCATGTAGGCCATTCGGGTCGCCTCGCCCGCGAACAGCTGCTGGCCGACCAGTCCGTCGTCGAGCAGGTTGAACGCGTACTTCAACATTCGTTGCGCCTGCGGGGATTTGCCGTTGATGTCGGCGGTCCAGTCCAGCGCGGCGTCTTCCAGCTCGGCATGATCGACGACCTTGTTCACCGCGCCCATCTGGTGCATCTCCTCGGCGGTGTACGGGCGGCCGAGGAAGAAGATCTCGCGGGCGAATTTCTGGCCGACCATTTTCGCCAGATAGGCGCTGCCGTAACCGCCGTCGAAGCTGCCGACGTCGGCGTCGGTCTGCTTGAAGCGGGCGTGCTCGCGGCTGGCCAGGGTGAGGTCGCAGACCACGTGCAGGCTGTGCCCGCCGCCCGCGGCCCAGCCGTTCACCAGCGCGATGACCACCTTCGGCATGAACCGGATGAGTCGCTGCACCTCGAGGATGTGCAACCGGCCCGCGCGGGCCTGGTCGACGGTATCCGCGGTGTCGCCGCTGGCGTACTGGTAGCCGTTGCGGCCGCGGATGCGCTGATCGCCGCCGGAGCAGAAGGCCCAGCCGCCGTCCTTCTCGCTCGGGCCGTTGCCGGTGAGCAGCACCGCGCCGACGTCGGAGGTCATCCGCGCGTGGTCGAGCGCCCGATAGAGTTCGTCGACCGTATGCGGGCGAAACGCATTGCGCACCTCGGGACGATCGAAAGCGACACGGACGGTGCCCTGTTCGATGTGCCGGTGGTAGGTGATATCGGTCAGATTCTCGAACCCGGGGACGGGTCGCCACAACTTCGGATTGAACGTCACCCCAGTGATTATTGCCCTCGGCTCTGACCCGGCCTGAGCGGCGTGCGGAAGCGCCCTCACTTGACGGTGTAAAATCAGGCGTTACCGTGCATATATGAAAGATCGAGTGAAACCGGTTATCGACCGCAGCGCGGTGGACGAATCCCGGTACGAGAAGCACGGGGGATTCCCGAAGGTGTCCCGCGCGAAGATCGGGCGCAACTTCGGCCCGTTCGTCGAGGCGATGCGGACGCTGCAGGATCTCGCGGTGTCGGTGGACGCGCCCGACGAGGTCTTCGGTGCCGCACTCGATCAGGCTCACCAACTCATCGCGCTGCTCGAGCCCTACCGCGCACCGGAGCTCCAGGGACCAGCGGGCCGCGCCGTCGAATTGCCCGGCCGTGGCAGTCTTTTGCTGTTGCCGTGGCAGGTGGCCGAGGCGGGCCCGGACGGCATCCGGATGACCGGCGAGTTCCGCCGCTTCCATCTCGGCGGCAACGGCGCGGCGCACGGTGGCGTGCTGCCGCTGCTGTTCGACGATCTGCTCGGCATGATCGTGCACTACGCCGGACGGCCGATCAGTCGCACCGCGTATCTGCATGTGAACTATCGCAAGATCACTCCGCTCGAGACACCATTGACGGTGCGGGGTCGTGTCGATCGCACCGAGGGGCGCAAGACCTTCATCACCGCCGAATTGCTCGATGAGCAGGGCAATGTGCTCGCCGATTGTGAAGGATTGATGGTGCAATTGCTGCCGTGGCAGCCTTGAGCCGGTGAGTGTCGCGACCAGTCGCGCGAGGATGCGTATAGTTGCGCCTGCTCGTTCATCGAAACCTATTCCGGAGGACCTGAAAGTGGTTGCAGCACTGTCTGAATCCCTGCTCGACGACGCCAAGCGCCCGGCTTTTCTTGCCGATGCCGTCGAGGTTCTTGATGCCGAGGTCTCGGACAAGGGTGGTGCGTCCGGCCTGGCTGTGAAGGGTGGGTACGCGGCGGTCAAGAAGATCAGCCCCTCGATCGTGCCTGATGGGCTGGAGTCGTTGGCGCCCAAGCTCGTTGCGCAGCTGGACCCGTTCTGGCAGGAATTCACCGCATCGGGAGCGTCGGGAAAGTTCGGCGATCTGCTGGTCGCCAAGTCCGACCAGGTCGCCGAGGCACTCCTGTCGGTCACCGACGCCCGCGCCGACGCGTCCACCCGGCCGGCGCTGAAGAAGGTCTACTCGTCGATGCGTTCGTCGGCGAAGAAGAATGTCATCGAGGCGCTGCCGCGCGTCGGCGACCTGATTCAGAAGCACGCTTGAGTTGAATTGCAGCGCCTGCGGCGCTGCGTGTTCACGGCCCCTTGATGGCTCGCGGCCGAGCGACCGATGCTCGCGACTACGTCGCAATCGCATCGGCCGCTCGGCCGCGAGCCGGGCCGCAAACGATCAATGCTCGGTCTCGCTTCGCTCGAAACCGGGGGTACTACCGAGGGGCGGATTCGGTCCGGACAGCGGGATCGTCGATAGCATCGCTGAATGGCACTCGAGGGTGGAGCTTTCGGTGTGAGCAGGGTGACGGAGACGCGGCCCCTACTGTCTGAGAGGCTGGAGACGTGAACCCGTCTACAGCACAAGCGCAGGTCGTGGTGGACGAACTCGCGCGTGGAGGGGTGCGCGACGTCGTTCTGTGCCCCGGCTCGCGCAACGCCCCGCTGGCCTTCGCGCTGCAGGCCGCCGACGCGGCAGGCCGGCTGCGGCTGCATATGCGCATCGACGAGCGGACCGCGGGCTTTCTGGCGATCGGATTGTCGGTGGCCAGCCGCCTCCCGGTGCCCGTGGTGATGACGTCGGGTACCGCGGTGGCCAATCTCGGCCCGGCCGTGCTGGAGGCCAATTACGCGCGCATTCCGCTGGTCGTGCTCAGTGCCAACCGGCCGTACGAGATGCTCGGTTCCGGCGCGAATCAGACGGTGGAGCAGCTCGGGCTGTTCGGTAGCCAGGTCCGCGCCACCATCAGCCTCGGCCTGGCCGAGGCGGAGGCGTTGACCGCCGACTGCGCGGAGTACGGGCATCAGAACAGCCAGTGGCGCTCGGCCGTGTGCCGGGTGCTCGCGGCCGCCCGCGGCACCCGCTCCGGCAACGCCGGTCCGGTGCACTTCGACATTCCGCTGCGCGAGCCGCTGGTGCCCGACCTCGCGCCGGGCGAACTGGCGCCGGGCGGGCGCACGGACGACCAGGCGTGGACCAAGACCCAGTACGCCACGCTGGACGTGCCGCTCGATCTCGATCTCACCCCCGACACGGTGGTCATCTCCGGGCACGGCGCCGGGCTGCGGCCGGAGCTGGCCGACCTGCCCACCGTCGCGGAACCCACCGCGCAGCTGCACGGCCCCGCGCTGCATCCGCTGGCGCTGCCGCTGCTGAAACCGCGCCAGGCCATCATCACCGGGCGCCCGACCCTGCATCGCCAGGTGTCCAAAGTCCTTGCCGACCCGGCTGTTCGGGTCTACGCGCTCACCACGGGGCCGCGCTGGCCCGATGTCTCCGGCAATGTGCTCGGCACCGGAACCAGGGCGGTCACCACCGGCGCGCCCCGGCCGGAGTGGCTGGCCTACTGCCGCGAACTCGACGCGAAGGCGAATCAGGTGGTGCGCGAGGAACTCGACCATCACCCGAAGCCGACCGGGCTGCACGTGGCGGCGGTCGTGATGAACGCGCTGCGTGATGGCGATCAGCTCGTGCTCGGCGCGTCCAATCCGGTGCGGGACGCGGCGTTGGTGTCGCATCCGCGCCCTGGCATCAGGGTGTTGTCGAACCGCGGTGTCGCCGGCATCGACGGCACGGTATCCACCGCCGTCGGAGCCGCGCTGCGGCACGAGGGCCGCACGGTCGCGCTGATCGGTGACCTGACGTTCCTGCACGACGCGTCCGGCCTGCTGATCGGTCCCGGCGAGCCGCGGCCCGCCGATCTGACCATCGTGGTGGCCAACGACGACGGTGGCGGCATCTTCGAGCTGCTCGAGCAGGGCGATCCGCAGTACGCGGGTGTCTTCGAGCGCGTCTTCGGCACGCCGCACGGGATGGACCTGGCCGCGCTGTGTGCGGCTTACCGGATCCCGCACAAGCAGGTCGACCCCGAGCAGTTGGCGGTCGAACTGACCGGAAACGCGCATGGCACCCGGGTGCTGGAAGTGGCTACCGAGCGCTCCAGCTTGCGCGAGTTGCACGCGGCGGTGCGTGCCAAGATCTCGCCGTAGCGGAGTCCGTGTGCCGCACCCGTTTTCGGGGCGGTCAGGCGGGATCTGGTTCGTCGTCGAGAGGGACCGTGATCGACTGTTCGATCACATCGGCCGGATCGGCGCGTCCCGCGTCGAGGGTCTCGGCAATCTCCTGATCGACGCCGCCGTCCTGATCGGGTCCTTCGTCCAGGTAACCGGTGTCGTTCGGATACGCGGGGATCGACTGCTCGGCGAGGTCGGCTTCCGGAACCGCGTAGATGTCGGCGGACGTGCTGCGATTGGTCATGGGTGCTCCTCTCCGCAGTGGCTTCGATAGCGGGCGTACCCCGTCATGGCGCGCCGTAATCGAGGCGGACAACAGTTCACGCACTGTCGAGCATGCGCCAGGCGCGGTGCGCGAGCAACCCCGTGGCGTCCGGCTATTCGCCGTCGAGCGCCCCGGTTCCGTCGGCGGGATATTCGACCAAGGCCAGCGTGCGGGCGGCCATGAACCGCGCGGTCCGCACCGGCGTGCCGGTCCGGGTTACCTCGGTGACTTCCACGACGCCGCGCGCGATGCGCACGTCGACTCGCCGGCCCGCGCGGGTGGCTACCACTTCATAATTTCGAGACCCGTCACCGAAGTCGACGACGATCTCCACTCGATCACCCTTCATCCACCAATTGTCCTCTTTTCCAGCGCTTTTCGCTGTCACGACTTGGTCGCGGTGCGGGGTCGCGCGGGCCGTTGGACGGCGGCGGCAGGCAGGCGAATTCGTCCGGCGAAGCGCGCGGGCGGCGCACCGATGAATCCCGCCGCGTCGCGTCGTCTGCACATCGAGAGACATCCAGCGTGCCCAGGAGAACTGATGAACCAGGAATTCGATTTCGAACCGGCGGCCACCGCACTCGAGACCGTGGTCTGCCGCATCACCGACGATCAGCTCGGCGCCGATTCGCCGTGCGCCGACACCACGGTGCGCGACCTGCTCGCGCACGTCGTCGACCTGACCGAGGCGTTTCGGCAGGCCGCGACCAAGGAGGCCGTCGGCGGGTCGGTCGCGCCGTCCATCGGGGCGGAACGCGCGCTGCCCGGCGATTGGCGCACCCGCATCCCCGCGCAGCTGAAGGCGCTCGTCAGTGCCTGGCGTGCGCCGGACGCCTGGGACGGCGTGACCGAAGCTGGCGGCGTCAGCGAGCAGGCGCCGGTGATGGCCAGGATCGCGCTGGACGAAATCGTCATCCACGGCTGGGATCTGGCCAAGGCCACCGGCCAGCCGTTCACCGCCACCGCGGCCGACCTCGCCATCCTGCTCGACCTGCTCCGCGAAACCCCGACCGCGGGCACCCCCGGCCTCTTCGGCCCGGTGCTCGAGGTCCCCACCGAGGCCTCCGCCCTCGATCGCGTGCTCGCGCTCACCGGCCGCAGCGCCGACTGGACGGCTTAACTCGGCGTAGCGAACGTGCCTGCGGTGACGGCGTTCACGGCGGCGCGGGCGGCCGAGGTCGCGGCGTGCTCATCGATCGGATCGCCGCTGGCCAGCAGGCGGTAGTACAGCGGGGCGGATACCGCCGACAGCACGGCGCGCGCATCGGTGCCCGCGGGCGCCTCGCCGCGTTCGATGGCGCGTTCGACGCAGGGTGCCCATTCGGCGAGGCGGACATCGTAGAAGCGACGCAGCGCGGCGGCGGCGGACTCGTCGCAGGTGGCAGCGGCGATGACGGCTTGAAAGAGCTTGCCCTGGCGCGGATCCGTCAGCGTCTCGGCGACCAGGCGGGCGTTGGCGGTGAGGTCGCCGAGCAGTGATCCGGTGTCGGCGCGCGGCACGGACTGTTCGGCCATGTCGACCAAAAGGTCGGTGACCAGGCCGGTGGGAGTGCGCCAGCGCCGATAGACGGTGGTCTTGCCGACCGCCGCGGCGGCGGCGACCTCGGCGAGGTCGAGGTGGGCGAACCCGCGCTCGGCCAGCAGGTCACCGGCGACCTGCAGCACGGCCTCGCGGACCCGCGCGGTGCGTCCACCGGGGCGAACCGAGCCGGGGACCGCGTCGTCTCCAGTCATAATGGGTCTCCAGTTTCATTTAGTGTTGAACGGGTGTACTGTTTGACGCGTTAACGGAACTATAGACCCTTTAGGAGTCAACATGGAGTATCGGCGGCTCGGCGCATCAGGTCTGCTCGTTCCGGCCCTGAGCTTCGGCGCGGGCACGTTCGGCGGACGCGGCGAGCTATTCAGCGCCTGGGGTGACACCGATGCCGAGCAGGCACGGCGGCTGGTCGACATCAGCCTGGAGGCGGGCGTGACCATGTTCGACACCGCCGACGTCTACTCCGACGGCGCCTCGGAGGAGGTGCTCGGCGCCGCCATCAAGGGCAGGCGCGATCAGCTGCTCATCTCCACCAAGGCGTCGCTGCCCACCGGGCCGAGCCCGACGCAGGCCGGTTCCGGGCGGGCTCGGCTCATCGGGGCGGTGGAGGCCTCGTTGCGCAGGCTCGGCACCGACTACCTCGACCTGTTCCAGCTGCACGCCTTCGACGCGGGTACCCCGGTCGAGGAAGTTGTTGCCGCACTGGATGATCTGGTCCGCGCGGGCAAGATCCGCTATCTCGGTGCCTCCAACTTCGCCGGTTGGCAGCTGATGAAATCCCTTGCCGCCGCCGACAAGCACGGCTTGACCCGCTATGTCGCGCACCAGGTGTACTACTCGCTGGTCGGCCGCGACTACGAGTGGGAACTCATGCCGCTCGGCCAGGATCAGGGCGTCGGCGCCGTGGTCTGGAGCCCGCTCGGCTGGGGCAGGCTGACCGGCAAAATCCGCCGCGGCCAACCCCTTCCGGCGGGCAGCCGCCTGCACCAGACCGCCGAGGCCGGCCCGCCGGTCGACGACGAGAAGCTCTACGACGTGGTCGATGTGCTGGACGAACTCGCCGCCGAAACCGGCAAAACCGTGCCGCAGATCGCCCTCAACTGGCTGCTGCGCCGCCCCACCGTCGCCACCGTCATCGTCGGCGCCCGCAACGAGGACCAGCTGCGCCAGAACCTCGGCGCCGTCGGCTGGGAACTCACCGCCGACCAGGTCGCGCGCCTCGACAAAGCCGGCGCCACCACCCCGCCCTATCCCTACTACCCGTACTACCGCCTGCCGGACTTCGCGCGCCTCAACCCGCCAGCGGTGTAGACCGCTTCGGTCCGGCGCGCTGGAACCCTGTGTGCCGCAGGCTCACCCCGATCGATCACGGATCAGTAGACGTCGCGAACGTAGCGTTTTTGGGTGATGAGTTGTTTGCGGAAGGCCAGGGCGCCTGCTTCGTCCAGGTTGCCGTGGACGCGGGCGATGCGGAGCAGGGCATCGTCCACGTCCTTGGCCATCCGGGTCGCGTCGCCGCAGATGTAAAGGTGGGCGCCGTCGGCGAGCCAGGACCAGAGTTCGGCGCCGTGTTCGATCATCCGGTGCTGCACGTAGATTCGCTCGCGTTGGTCGCGGGAGAAGGCCAGGTCCAGTCGGGTTAGGAAGCCGGAGCGGAACATGTCTTCGAGTTCGGTGCGGTAGTAGAAGTTTCGGGCCGCGTGCTGTTCGCCGAAGAACAGCCAGTTGCGCCCGGTGCAGCCGAGTTCTCGGCGCTCGTGCAGGAAGCCGCGGAACGGCGCGATACCGGTGCCCGGCCCCACCATGATCATCGGTGCCGTCGGGTCGGCCGGCGGGCGGAAATGCGGTGCGCGCTGCAGGAAGATCGGCACCACGGTGGGGTCGGTGCCCGCCCGGTCGGCCAGGAAGGTTGAGCAGACGCCGCCGCGCCGGGCCGCCGATCCGGTGGCGGCGGGATCGCCGTAGCGCACGATGCCGACGGTCAGCTGCACCTCGTCGGGGCTGACCAGCGGGCTCGACGAGATCGAATATTGGCGCGGCTGCAGCTTTTTCAGCGTGCCGAGCCAGTCGACCAGATCGGCCCGCACCGGGAAATCGCGCAGCACGTCCACCGCCTGGCGATCCCACAGGTAGTTGTCGAGCTCGTTGCGATTGTCCCGGCGTAGCAGCTTGGCCAGCCGGATGTTCGGATTGCGGTCCGCGATAAAGGTGAGCAGGTCGTTGCTCACCTTGCTGATGTCGTAGTGCGTGCGCAACGCCTCGGACAGCGGCAGTTCTCGATCGTCGACCTCGATGACGCGGCGCCCGTCCAGCCCGGTGGTGGCGAGCCATTCGTGCACGAGCACTGTGTCGTTGGTCGGCCAGACGCCGAGCGAATCACCTACCTCGTAGTCGGCTTCGAGGTCACGTAGGTCGAAGCCGAACTGCCGCACCTCTTTCGCCGAGCCGCCGAGGGTGAGCGATTCGTTGCGCACCAGCGGCGCCGGTACCGGCGTCTGCCGAGTGAACGGGGCGATCTCCCGGCGGGTCCGTCCCGGGGCGGGGGCGGCGGCCCGGGTGAGCACGGCCGTCATGGTGCCGCTGCGGGCTGCCCGGCCTGCCGCCGAGCCGTTCGGCGGTGGGCGCGGATCATCGTCCGGCGCGGCACCTGCCATCGTCTCGCCGAGTACCGCCACGATCGAGTCGAGCCAGCGCTCGGCGGGGTCCTGGAAATCGGGTTCGCTGTCGACGCGCGGAAGCAGCCGCGTCGCACCGTATTCGGCGAACTTCTCATCCAATTTGCGGCCGTGCCCGCAGAAGTCGTCATAGGACGAGTCGCCGAGCGCGAACACCGCGTAGCGCATGCCGGTGAGCTGAATCGCGGTGTCGTCGAGCCGGTTCCAGAAGTCGGCACCGTTGTCCGGCGGGCCGCCGTCGCCGAATGTGCTGCTGATCACCAGCACATCACCGGTCAGCCCGTCGACCGCGCACGAGTCCATGTCGACCAGCCTTGGCGCGAAACCACATTCGGCCAGCCGCGCTGCCACGGTCGCGGCGAGTTCCTCCGCGGACCCGGTCTGTGATGCCCACAGCACGGTCACCGGGTGCGCGGGCGCCGCGTCAGCGGCGGCGGTGGCAGCGCGGGAGTACATCCCGGCCAGCACGCCATCGACCCACAACCTGCTCTGCGCCGACATCGGCGCGGCGGCCGGCAGTACGGGCAGCCCGATCACCGGAATCGCCTGTAGCGCCGCCAGATACCCGCTGAGATAGATCCGCTCGGTCTCGGTGAGCATCGGGGTCGCGGCCGCGGCCAGCCCGAACGCGGCGGCCAGCGGGTGTGCCGTGGCCTGTGCGGGCGTCGGCACCGAAGGCGCTTCCGGCGGATCGGCCTCCGGCACGGCTACCCGGCGCAGCGAGACCGCGCACGCCTTGAACTCCGGTTGCAGCGAGGCCGGATCGACGGCGTCGTTGGTGACCGCGTTGATCGTCAGATACTCACCGTGCTCGTCGTTCCAGTGGAACGGCGCGAAACAGTCGCCCGGCCGCACCCGGTCGCTGATCTGCACCGGCAGCACGGCCCGCCCACGCCGCGACGCGATTTCGAGTTGATCACCCGCCCGCAGTCCGAGCCGTTCCGCGTCGGCCGGGTGCACCTCGACGAACGGCTGCCCGGTGATCTTGTTCAGCTTGTCGATCTTCCCGGTCTTGGTCATGGTGTGCCATTGATGTTGCAGCCGACCGGTATTGAGCAGGAAGGGGAAGTCGTCATCGGGCATTTCCGCAGGCGGAAGGTGCGGACGCGGCCAGAACACCGCCCGCCGGCTCGGCGTGGCGAACGCAAGCCGCGGCTGCTGACCGTCCGCGTCGACGTGCAGGTGCTGGCTGACGCCATCATTGACATACCGAATCGGATTACGCGAGCGCTCGCCGTCGGGACACGGCCACTGCATCGGGCCTTCCCTGAGCCGCTCGAAATCCATGCCGCGCAGGTCATATCCGGTGGCCGGGTTGGCGAACTGCTTGATCTCGGCGAAAACCTCGGCGCTGGAGCCGAACTCGAAGCCGGCGAAACCCATCGCCGTGGCGACCTGAGCGATCAGCAGCCAATCCGGGCGGGCGTCACCCATCGGATCGACGGAACGCTGCAGCAACGTGACATTGCGCTCCGAATTCACCATCACCGCATCGGCTTCGGCCCACAGCGTGGCGGGCAGCAGCAGGTCGGCATAGGCGTTGGTGGCGGTCTCGGTGTAAGCATCCTGGGCGATCACCAACTCGGCGGTCTCCAGCCCATCGAGCACCGTCTTGCGATTGGCCACGGTGGCAACGGGATTCGTGCAGATGATCCAGGCGGCCTTGATCTTTCCGGCGGCCAGTTCCCGAAACATCTCGACGGTGCCCGGCCCCACTTCGCTACGTACCGTGCCGGGCTCGAGTCCCCACGCGGTCTCGACGAAGGTGCGGTCGGCGGGGGAGAGCACGCTGCGCTGACCGGGCAGGCCCGGGCCCATGTAGCCCATTTCCCGCCCGCCCATCGCATTCGGCTGCCCGGTCAGCGAGAACGGCCCGCTGCCGACGCGGCCGATCGCGCCGGTGGCCAGGTGCAGATTGCAGAGCGCGTTGGTATTCCAGGTGCCGTGGGTGGACTGATTGAGGCCCATCGTCCACAGCGACATCCACTCGCCCGCCTCGCCGATCCACTGTGCGGCAGTACGGATATCGGCCTCGGCCAGTCCGGTGATCTCGGCGACCTTCGCGGGCGGGTAGTCGCCGAGGAACTCGGCCATCCCGTCCCAGCCCTCGGTGTGCTCGGCGATGAAATCCCGGTCGATGTCACCGTTTTCGACGAGCAGGTGCAGCAGGCCGTTCAGCAGCGCCAGATCGGTGCCCGGCGCGATCTGCAGGAACAGGTCGGCGCGGGCCGCGGTGTCGGTGCGCCGCGGGTCGACCACGATCAGCCTCGCACCCGCCTTGCGCCGATCGGCCATGCGCAGGTACAGGATCGGGTGGCAGTCGGCCATGTTCGCGCCGATCACGAAGAACAGGTCGGCATGTTCGAAGTCGTCATAGGAGCCGGGCGGACCATCGGCGCCGAGCGATTGCTTGTATCCGGTGCCCGCGCTCGCCATGCACAGCCGGGAGTTGGCCTCGATGTGCACGGTCCGCAGGTAGCCCTTGGCCAGCTTGGTCGCCAGGTATTGCGCCTCGAGCGACATCTGCCCGGAGACGTACATCGCGATCGCGTCGGGTCCGTGCTCGTCCAGGATCGCGCGCAGCCGGTCGGCCGCCTCGCGCACGGCGTCGTCGACCGGCACCGGGATCGGCTCCCGACCGCGCTCGGGCCGCCGGTACGCCGTCGCCATCCGACCGGGCGTCCGCATCAGTTCCAGGTGGGTGGCGCCCTTGGTGCACAGCCTGCCCGCGTTCGCGGGATGCAACTTGTCGCCGCTGACCTTGGCGATGACCGGCGCCCCGTCGGCGCCCGCACGGGTCTGCACCGTGATGCCGCAACCGACGCCACAGTACGAGCATGCCGTCCGCGCGGTGCGGTCCGCGGGTGTCGTGCCTGCGTCCACCATGCCCCCGATCATGGCCATCGCCGATTGCGGCGGGTTTACCCCGCGTTATCGACGTGTGACAATGACCCTCTCCAGCGGAAAAGTGGCCGGTGAGGTGTGACGGAGATCGCTGTTATCCGAGCTTGTACGCGCGATGCAACGCGACGATCCCGCCGGTCAGATTGCGCCACTTCACCGAGGACCACCCGGCGCCCGCGATCCGCAATGCCAGCTGCCGCTGGTTCGGCCAGGCCCGAATCGATTCGGCGAGATAGACATACGCGTCGGGATTGCTGCTGACCGCGCGGGCCACTTTCGGCAGCGCCTTCATCAGGTATTCCATGTACACCGTGCGGAAGCCGGGCACGATCGGCGTGGAGAACTCGGCGATGACCAGCCGGCCGCCCGGCTTGGTGACCCGCAGCATCTCGCGCAGCGCGGCGTCCGGATCGGCGACATTACGCAGCCCGTAGGAAATGGTCACCGCGTCGAACGACTCGTCGGCGAACGGCAGCGCCATCGCGTCGGCCGCGACCATCGGCACCTTGCGGTACTTACCGGCCGCGAGCATGCCCTGGGAGAAGTCGGCGGCCAGGCACCAGGCGCCGGACTTCGCCAGATCGAGGGTGGACACCCCGGTGCCCGCCGCGAGGTCGAGCACCCGCTCGCCCGGCCGTGGCGCCAATGCCTTGCGCACCGACCAGCGCCAGTAGCGATCCTGACCACCGGAGATCACCGTGTTGGTCAGGTCGTACCGTTTCGCGACACCATCGAACATCGACGCAACCTCATGCGGCTGCTTGTCCAACGAGGCCCTGGTGGATTCCGTTTCAGCCACGCTCATCCGCCTCTCCGCGTATTCAGGCCATACAAGTCGGAGCCTCCTGGTTCGCGTACAGGTCTTGCGTCGGATGCCCCGCGTTTTCCGGGCGTACCCGACGAGTTACCCATGTTTACACGAGGCCGGTCGTGGCCTGCCGATCGCGGGTCAGGCCGTATGCGGAAGCCGCATTCGGGTACCGGTCACGTCCGCGTAGTGCCCCATCAGCTCGGTGCAGATCGCGGGCCAGGTGCGGTGCAGCACCGATTTGCGTGCGGCACCGGCGAATCGGGCCCGCAGCACCGGATCATGCAGTGCCGCAACGGCACTCGGCAGGAGTTCGGTGAAACGGTCGACCGGGAGCAGATAGCCGTTGCGGCAGTGCGCGATCAGGTCGCGCGGTCCGCCCGCGTCCGGGCCGATCACCGGGATGCCGCAGGCCATGGCCTCCTGCACGCCCTGGCAGAAGGTTTCGTGCTCGCCCGCGTGCACCATCACGTCCAGGCTCGCGTACGCCTGCGCAAGGACCTCGCCGCCCAGCTCGCCGGTGAACACGGCGGTCGGCATCATCCGCGCGAGCCGGTCCCGCTCCGGCCCGTCTCCGACGATCACCAGCTGGATGTCCGGGTCGTTGCCGAGCACCGCGAGCCGCTCGACGTGCTTCTCCGGCGCGAGTCGTCCGACGAAGCCGACCACCAGCTTGTCGCCGTCGAGCCAGGAATCCCGCAGTTCGGTGCGGCGCGCGGCCGGGTTGAACCGGGCGATGTCCACGCCACGGCCCCAGCGATGCACCCGCGGAATGCCGTGCTGCGCCAGGTCTTCCGCGGCCGCCCGGGACGGCGCCAGCGTCCTGGTCGCGCCCTCGTGGATGCGTCGCGTCCAGGCCCAGGCCGCCCGGCTGGCCAGCGCCAGCCCGTAACTCTTGGCGAATCCGGCGACGTCGGTCTGGTACACCGCCACCGTCGGCAGGTCCAGCCGCATCGCCGCCGCGAGGCCGCCGGCGCCGAGCAGGAACGGCGAGGCCAGATGCACCACGTCCGCGTCGAAATCCTCGATGGCCGAGACGATGCCGGGCTGCGGCAGCCCCACCGGCAGCGAACTGATCTTCGGCACCATCACCGCGGGCACCCGGTGCACCCGGAATCGGTCGTGCCAGCGCGCGGCGGGCGGTAGCCCGCGCGGGGTGTCCGGCGCGATGATCAGCGCGTCGTGGCCGTGCCGGTCCAAGTGGTCGACCACCCGCAGCACCGAGTTGACGACACCGTTCATATTCGGCAGAAACGACTCCGCAACGATCGCTACACGCACCCTCTCAGGGTGGCCGCCGCAGCGCGCCGTGTCGTCACACACGCGTGAAGGACACCTAAAGATCGAGCGAACACCTCGGGCCGATCGGCGGTTCACATGCCGAAAGCGTGGAACCGCGGATCGGCCATGCCTTCCTCGGTGGCGATCGCGCCGAGCAGGGTGCGCAGCGCGGCGACGGCCTCGGCGCCGTGGGCACGGATCAGGCGTTGCTCGTAGCGGCGATGGAACTTCTTCGCGGTACTGAGCAGCTCGGTGCCCCGCGCGGTCGGGTACAGCAGCTTGGCCCGTCGATCGTTCGGGTCGTCGCGCCGTTCGAGGTAGCCGCGTCGCTGCATGTCGTCGACGATCTGGGCCGCGCCCTGCTTGGTGATCTCCAGGCGCTCGGCCAGTTCGCTGATGTTCATCGGCCTGCCAGCCAGCGAGCGCAGCACGTACCCGTCGGAACGGCCGGTGTCCTCGAATCCCTGCGCCGTCACGGTTTCTCGGAGCTCGCGCACGAACTCCTGGTAACCCAGGCCGAGCAGGATGCCGAAATCCAGGTCTTGCGATGCTGCCGTCATATTGCCATGATAGACAAGCCAACTTGAACAAGCTTACTTGTCTATCTAGGAGTGACATGCTCGTCATCAAAGCCGCCGACGCACCCCGTTTCGAGGTGCCCGGCGCTCAGTTCACCGCCATGGCTTCGCCGACCCGCGGCTCGGCCGAGGTCTGTACCTGGCGGCTCACCGTCACGCCGCGGCACCAACCGGACGGCGCACACGTGCTCGATCGCGACGAGATATTCATGGTTGTCGCCGGAACACTCGACGTCAGCGGGCAACTCCTGGAGGCGGGCGACGTCGTCGTTGTGCCTGCGGGCAGCCCCATCGCGGTAGGCAATCCCGGCGACGAACCGGCCGAGGCGTTCATCGCGATCGCCGCGGGCTTCGAGGCCGTCATGCCGGACGGCAGCCGGATGTCGCCGCCCTGGGCGCAGTAGTTCAGCTGGATTTCGGACGTCGTCTGCTGAGCCGGGCCAGCAGCCACAATGTCGGCAGGGCGACCAGCCACACCACCACGATCACCGACAGGGCGGGGGGAATGGCGACGCGGACATCGCGTCCCTCCACCCGCACCAGATCGGGGTCGGCACGGTTGTATTCGACCCGGATCCGCTCGCCCGCGGTGAGATTGGTCGGATACAGCACGCCGACCTTCGGATTGTGTGTCTCCCCGTCCGGCGTCACGTACATGACCGCCGAGCGCAGCCGGCCGGCGGAGAGCACCTCGGCGCTGGCCACACCCTTGTCCGAGCTGATCAGGTAGTCGTTGCGCCAGGCGGCGAACACCAGCAGCACGACGAGCACACTGACCACCGTCGCAGCCGTGAGCACGCCGATCCTGGCCCGCCGCAGGCGGAGCGACCGCCGATCAGACTGGGTGGTTTCCAACACCGCAACAAGGCTACCGACCACCTCGGCTACGGTGTCGCGCATGTCCCGAAAATTCAGCTTCACCGTGCCTTACCGCATCCCGGTCGAAGATCTTCACCGGGCAGTTACCGACGACAAGGTCTGGCAGGCGCGTTTCGCCGACGCCGAGACCGCGACCGTGGACCTTTCGCATCCCGAGGGCGACGGCACCATTCGCGTCCACATGACCGAAAAGGCCTCAGAGGACAAGATTCCCAGCGTCGTGAGCAAGGTGCTCAAGAGCCAGCTCACGCTCGCCCGCACCGACAACTGGCAGGGCCTGGTCGGCGAGATCGCCAAGGGCACCTTCGAAGGCGCGACCACCGGCATCAACACCGAGATGTCGGGTACCTACGAAATGCGTTCGACCGCGGAGGGCTCCGAGATCGAGGTGGTCGGCACCGTGCAGGTCAAGGTGCCGATGGTCGGCGGCGCCATCGAGCCGCTCGCCGAGCAGCTGCATCATCGGGTGCTCAACAGCGAGCGCACGTTCGTCGAGGAGTGGGTCGCCGCACAGGCGACTGCCTGATCCACGTCCCGCCCCGTCGTTCCGGTGTCCGCCGGAACGACGGGGCCTCGGCTATTCGAAATCCACGGGGGAGTACTCCTTCCGCTCCACCAGCACCAGCCAGTTCCCGGAGTTGTCCCGGATGATCGCCTCGGTGCCGTAGGGCCGCTCGGTGGGCGGCTGAATGAACTCGACGCCCTTCGCGGTGAGTTCCTCGAAGGTCTTCTGGCAGTTCTCGGTGCGCAGGCCGAGCGCGCCGTGCGTGCCGTTGGCGAGTGCGCGGCGGATGGCGTCGGCCAGGTTGTCGTCTGCGACCAGGCTATGGGCGTGCCGCGCCCGGTGGCTGCTCCGAAATTGCGCGATCTCAGACCTCGCGCTTGCGGTCGCTGAGGCCGTGCATGAACACATAGCAGCCGGGAATGCGCGGAGCCCCGTCGGCGAACTCGGCTTGATATTCCGAGGGCGTGACGCCGACCAGCTGACGGAATTCGCTGCTGAACGAACCGAGGCTGCTGTAGCCGACCAGCCCATAGTTGGAGAACCCGTCGTCACGTGGGCAAGCAAGGATCAGCGTCCCGCTGGCCGAGCTCGCGAAACCGCAGGTCCGGATGTCAGGAGAAGGGGGGAAGCTCGTCGGTGCGCATCGACATCCGCCCCGCGGCCCGCCACGCCCGCGCGGTCAGGTCGACGTCCTCGTCGGTGACCAGGTTGCCCATCACCCGAACCGCCGTGCGCTGCAAGTACTTCGACCGCATCACCGGCGGCCCGCCGGCCGGCACCAGCCGCGGATGGGTGGCCAGCCCGGCAATCCGGCGCGCCACCGAGAAGGTGCGGCCGTACTTCGCGCGCAGCAGTTCGGGCCACACCCGGGTGAGGTCCGGCTCGTCGAGCAGCCCGGCCAGCAGGTGCCCGCCCTCCAGGCCGTAGTCGATGCCCTCGCCGTTCAACGGATTCACACAACCCGCGGCGTCGCCGACCAGCACCCAATTGCGTCCCGCCACATTCGACACCGCGCCGCCCATCGGCAACAGCGCCGAGGCCACCGCGCGCAACGAGCCCTCGAACTCCCACTCGTCGAAGCGCAGCTTGGTGTAGTGCTCTAGCAGCGGCTTCAACGCGATGTGCGACGGGCGTTTCTCGGTGGCCAGCGAACCGACCCCGATATTGACCTCGCCGTTGCCGAGCGGAAACACCCAGCCGTAGCCGGGCACCAGCACATCGTCGGCGTCGCGCAGTTCGAGATGCGAGGTGATCCACTGATCGTCGCTGCGGCCGGACTTGATGTAGGCGCGGGCCGCCGTGCCGTACGCGTACTGCCGGTGCCAGGTGCGGCCGAGCAGCCGTCCGATCGGCGAGCGCACGCCGTCGGCGACGACCAGCGTCGCGCACTCGATGGCGTGCGTACCCTCGGCTGTCCGCACGATCACACCCGTGACCCGGTCACCGTCGCGGGTGAGATCGACCACCTTGGTGCCGTCGATCATCCGCGCGCCGGACTTCATCGCGGTCTCGCGCAGCTTGTCGTCGAGTTCGGTTCGGGGAACGGCACTTCCGTAGGTCGGGAAGGAACCGGCGGGCCAGGGCAGCAGGGCCTCCCTGCCGAAGCCGGTCATCCGGAGGCCGTGGTTCACGGTGTGCGCGCGCAGCCACTCGCCGAGGCCGAGGTGTTCCAGCTCGGCCGTCGCGCGCGGGGTCAGCCCATCGCCGCAGGTCTTGTCCCTGGGAAAGACGGCGGAGTCGAGCAGCAGCACGTCGCGGCCTGCCCGCGCGGCCCATGCCGCGGCCGCCGAACCGGCCGGACCCGCACCGACGACGAGCACCTCGGCCCTGGTGGGCAGCGCGTCCCCGCCCGCGGGGGTGACTTCCGGTGAACCCATGACCTCAATACTTGCAGGGCAATCTTGTTCGTGTCGACGGCGGGCGCGTCCGCGGCGACGCGGCGCGGCGAGGCGCGCGGACAACGGCGTGCAAAAGTGTCTGATACACCGCATAGTGATGGTGTTCATGGGCCATCGGCTGGGGACACGCTAGGTTCTCTATCGTGGGGTCGGACGGATCGGTGGGAGAAGAAATGAGCACATCGGCTGTGAAGGACGAGAGCACGGTGGTTGCCGGGGTCGACCTCGTCGACGTCGAGCTCGCGGCAACCGTGCGCAACGGCCTGGAAGAGGTCGAGAAGCTCCTGGTCACCGAGCTGTCCGACGGCGAGGAATTCCTGCAGGAGGCGGCGCTGCACCTGGCCAAGGCCGGCGGCAAGCGCTTCCGTCCGCTGTTCACCATCCTCACCGGCCAGCTCGGTCCGCGCCCGACCGATCCCGCGCTAATCACCGCGGGCACCGTCGTCGAGCTCGTGCACCTGGCGACGCTCTACCACGACGACGTGATGGACGAGGCCACCATGCGCCGCGGCGCCCCGAGCGTGAATTCCCGCTGGGGCAACAACATCGCGATCCTGGCGGGCGATTATCTGTTCGCGCACGCCTCCCGGCTGACGTCGACCCTCGGTCCCGACGCCGTCCGGATCATCGCCGAAACCTTCGCCGAACTGGTCACCGGCCAGATGCGCGAGACCATGGGCGCCCGCGAATCCCAGGACCCGGTCGAGCACTATCTGCGCGTCGTCTGGGAGAAGACCGGCTCGCTCATCGCGGCCGCCGGCCGATTCGGCGGCACCTTCTCCGGCGCGAACACCGAGCACGTGGAGCGACTGGCCCGGCTCGGCGACGCGGTCGGCACCGCATTCCAGATCTCCGACGACATCATCGACATCTCCTCGGCCGCCGAGCAGTCCGGCAAGACCCCTGGCACCGACCTGCGCGAGGGCGTGCACACGCTGCCGGTGCTGTACGCGCTGCGCGACGAGGGCGCCGAGGGCGACCGACTGCGCAAGCTGCTCGCCCACCCGCTGCACACCGACGCGGAGGTGGAGGAGGCGCTCGACCTGCTGTCCCGCTCGCGCGGCATGGTGCTGGCCAAGGAGAAGCTCCAGGGCTACGCCGATATCGCGCACGCCGAACTCGCCGCGCTGCCCGCCGGACCGGCCAACGACGCCCTCGAACACCTGGTTCGCTACACGATCGAGCGGGTCGGCTGACTCGAGCCGGAACCTTTGCTCGCCTCTTATCGTTGACCTGGTGTAATGCAGTCGGTTGGACGACGGCGGTAGTGCGACAACTGATTTCTGAAGCACATGGGTAACTCGCCGGGTACGGGCTAACTCGCCGCGCTACCGGCCGCCGGGCGCCAACGGTGGTTTCGTGGCACCCAAGTCTGGCCAAAAGACTCGGAGAGGCGGACATGCACGGGTATGCGAACGGATTCAAGACGTTCGGTCTGATGGTCGGCTTGTCGGCGTTGATCGTGTTCGCCGGTGCGCTGTTCCGCAGCCCGATGATCCTGATCATCGCCATCGTGTTCGCCGTCGGCATGAACGCGTACGCGTACTTCAACAGCGACAAGCTCGCGTTGAAGGCCATGCACGCACAGCCGGTCAGCGAGCTGGAAGCGCCGGTGATCTACCGGATCGTGCGTGAACTGGCGACCGCCGCGCGTCAGCCGATGCCTCGGCTCTACATCAGCCCCACCAACGCGCCCAACGCCTTCGCCACCGGCCGCAGTCCACGGCACGCGGCGGTCTGCTGTACCAGCGGCATCCTGCAAATTCTGGACGAGCGAGAGCTACGCGCGGTGCTCGGCCACGAGCTATCACACGTCTACAACCGCGACATCCTGATCTCCTCGGTCGCAGGCGCGCTCGCCGCGGTCATCTCCGGACTGGCCAACCTGGCTTACTTCGCCTCGGCGTTCGGCGGCAACCGTAATGGTGGCGGCCCGAACATCATCGGCGTGCTGCTCGTCTCGCTGCTCGGCCCGATCGCCGCGAGCCTGATCAAGCTGGCCGTGTCCCGCTCCCGCGAATTCCAGGCGGACCAGTCCGGCGCCGAACTCACCGGCGACCCGCTCGCCCTCGCCTCGGCGCTGCGCAAGCTGGAGCGCGGCGTGCAGGCCGCCCCCTTGCCGCCTGAGCCGCAATTGACCGCCCAGTCGCATCTCATGATCGCCAACCCGTTCCGCACGGGCGAGCGTGCCGCCCGCTGGTTCTCCACCCATCCGCCGATGGCCGAGCGCATCGCTCGCCTGGAGGAAATGGCAGGCGGGCCGCGGCGCTAGCCCGCCGCTCCGCTGTCGGGTGTGGCGTCTCGGGCCAGCCGCTCTTCGAACGCGCGGAACGTGTCGACGAACAGTGCGCGCTGTTCCGGCGTCAACGGCGCCAGCACTTCGCGCCACGCGCGCGCACTGCCGCCGAGCCATTCGTTGATCGAATCCGTATGTGCCGCAGCGATTCCCACGATGGTGCGGCGGCGGTCGCGGTCGTCGGCGGTGCGGTCGAGCAGCCCGTCACGACTCAGTTCGCTCACCATCAGGCTCACCGTTGTCGGCGCGACCTCCAGTCGCGCGGCGAGCTCGTTCACCGTCTGCGGCCCCTCGAAAACCAGGATCGCCAGCAGCGAAAGGTGCCGGGGCGCGAGCGCGAATTCCCGGAGTGCGTCCGGGACCCGTAATCGCTTGGCGCGCCCGACAACCCGTGGCATGAGCAGCAGCAGGGTGCGAATCCCCTCGTCGACGCCGAGGCCCGCCCGCTGCTGTTCGGTCGACATCGCCGGTACTCGCGAGCTGCTATCGGTAGTTGACGAACTGCAGGGCGATGCCGAAATCCTCGCCCTTCAGCAGCGAGATGACGGCCTGCAGGTCGTCGCGCTTCTTGCTGCTCACCCGCAGTTCCTCACCCTGGATCTGCGCCTTCACGCCCTTGGGGCCCTCGTCGCGGATCTTCTTGGTGATCTTCTTCGCGTGCTCGGTGTCGATGCCCTGCACCAGCGTTCCGGTGATCTTGTAGGTCTTGCCGGAGGCCACCGGCTCGCCCGCGTCGAACGCCTTGAGCGAAATGTCGCGGCGAATCAGCTTCTCCTTGAACACATCCAGCGCCGCCTTGACCCGCTCCTCGGCCTCGGCCGTCAGCACGATCTTGTCCTCGCCGGACCACTCGATGGCCGCGCCGGTGTTTCGGAAGTCGTAGCGGGTGGTCAGCTCCTTCTCCGCCTGATGCAGGGCGTTGTCGACCTCCTGACGTTCGACCTTGCTGACGACATCGAATGACGAATCGGCCACACTTCGCTCCTGTCCTGACGGTCCAACGGCTCGCTCGACCGGTTGATCGGTCACGTTAGTTGTACCCCGGAGCGCGACCGTAGTCCCGCCGCATGGCCGATGGCCAGCCGGTTTGCATAACGGGCCGGGGTTGGATGTATTCTGCTTTTCGCGCCGAGAGCGCGACGGCAGATTGCCCGAGCGGCCAATGGGAGCGGACTGTAAATCCGTCGGCGAAAGCCTACGTAGGTTCGAATCCTACATCTGCCACCCGAAGCCCCTGTGGATCGAGAACCCTTCGATCCACAGGGGCTTTTCCGTTGGCAGGGCCCGGCGTCGGCCATCGGCAACCGAGGTACCGGACGAGCCCCGCGAAAAAGGCTTCTGACCACCCGGTTTGGAGCTCTGACCCTTGGGTGTGTAACCTCGTTCAAGACTTCGCCGCGCCGGGGTCGGGTGTTTGGAGCCTGGTGCGAAAGTAGTCATGCCCCCTTAGCTCAGTCGGTAGAGCGTTTCCATGGTAAGGAAAAGGTCAACGGTTCGATTCCGTTAGGGGGCTCGCCGGATTGCCGGTGGTGACCGACTCGGCATCGCACATAGTTCTCACTACGGTGGGGCCGGGCGCGGCACTACAGCAATGCGACCCCGTGGCGGTGTAGCTCAGTCGGTAGAGCAAACGACTCATAATCGTTGTGTCGCCGGTTCAAGTCCGGCCATCGCTACCAAACCGATCAGACCAACTGGTTGACCCGAAAGAAGGAATATCGTGGCCGCGAAGTCCACCGATGTCCGGCCAAAGATCACCTTGGCCTGCGAGCAGTGCAAGCACCGCAACTACATCACCAAGAAGAACCGGCGCAACGACCCGGATCGGCTGGAGCTCAAGAAGTTCTGCCCGAACTGTGGCACGCACCGGGGACATAAAGAATCCCGCTAGTCCGCCACGCGTGATGCTGCCGCGTGGATCGGCGTCGAGAGCCTGAACGCTCTCGGCAATCTGGATCGTGACAGTGCGAGGGCCGGACGTTTGTCCGGCCCTGACGCATTTCTCGGTCGAGTAGCGCGGTAGTAGACGCTCCGCCGGCTCCGGATACGGGGTCAGATAGGTACAGTCCACCCGTGACAATCAACACCGGTACAGACGAAGCGGTTCAGGCGGTCGAGACCTTCGACCCCGCGGCACACGCGGCCTCGATGGTTGGTCACCACTACCGCGTCGACGACTACTACGAGGTCGGCCGCGAGAAGGTACGCGAATACGCGCGCGCTGTGCAGGACTACCACCCGGTGCACTGGGACGAAGACCTGGCGCAGGAGTACGGCTACGACGGCCTGCTCGCGCCGTTGACCTTCATCTCCCTGGTCGGCATTCTGGCCCAGCGCAAGCTCTTCGAGCAGATTGTCACCGGCTACGACCTGAGCCAGATCCTGCAGACCGACCAGATCCTGGAATTCCACCGGCCGATCAAGGTCGGCGACCAGCTGGTCTGCGACGTCTACCTGCACTCGTTCCGGCAGGCCTTCGGCGGCGACATCATCGTCACCAAGAACATCGTCACCGCGCAGAACGACGAGCTGGTGCTCACCACCTACACCACGCTGATCGGCCGCAGCGGCGGCGAGATCGACCCGAACCTCAACGACGTGGTCCGCAACGTGCTGATGCACGGCATCGGCGAAGACGCACCGGATCATCGCCCGCGCGCCAACGCACCCGCCCCCGTGGTCGCCGCCAAGGCGCCCGAGATCGCGCCGAGCAAGCGCGCCATCAGCTTCGACGACATCGCGGCCGGCGACGAGTTGCCTGCCCGCATCGTCCGGCTGACCCGCGGCGATCTGGTGAACTACGCGGGCGTCTCCGGCGATGCCAACCCGATCCACTGGAGCGACGAGGTCGTCAAGCTCGTCGACCTGGAAGACGTGGTCGCGCACGGCATGCTCACCATGGGCCTCGGCGGCGGTTTCGTCACCTCCTGGGTCGGCGATCCCGGCGCGGTCAAGGAATACAACGTCCGCTTCACCAGCCCGGTCTATGTGGGGACGGATGAGGCCGCCGAGATCGAGTACACCGGTAAGGTGAAGTCCGTGGATCCGGAGACGCGGACCGCGGTCATCGCCATCGTGGCGAAGTCGGCGGGGCGCAAGATCTTCGGGCGCGCGACGGCAACCGTCCAATTGGCCTGAGGCGGTCGCGGTCGGCCTGACCTGGTCGACTGACCCTGATTGGCTAACGACGCGGGAGGTAACGTACACTCAGGTTTCTGGGGTCACCAGCCGCTGCGCGCTGCTCTGTAGGGCTGGTTCCAAGCGAATCCGCGAGGATTCGCCGAGGGGCCGGCAACTGCCGGAGTAGCGCGCGTGTTGTGTGACACCAGAGCTGAACAACTGAATACCGAACAGTGGTTGGATGGCCAACACGGATCCAACCGAAGGGGCGTAGCTCAACTGGCAGAGCAGCGGTCTCCAAAACCGCAGGTTGCAGGTTCAAGTCCTGTCGCCCCTGCCTTGCGTAGCGACTGTTTGCAGGTCGCTCGAAAGGATCAGCATGCCAGCGACGAAAGGATCGACGTGAGCGAGCGGGAAGATCGCCTGGGCGCACATGCGACCGACGATGGCGATGACACCGCCGGATCAGCTCGTCCTAGTGGCAAGCGGACCGCTCGGCGGACTCGGAATGCGTCGTCCGACACAGGTTCGATCGCCACGTTGGATCGACCCGCGTCGCGCAAGGCAGCCAAGACCGATCGGGCCGAACGCGGAACGCGTAATCCGTTCAAGCGTTTGATCAAGTTCCTGCGTGAAGTAGTCGCGGAACTGCGCAAGGTGATCTGGCCCAACCGGAAGCAGATGGTCACCTATACGAGCGTTGTTCTGGTGTTCGTGATTTTCATGGTCGCGTTCATCAGCGGGTTGGATGTGGCGTTCATCAAGGGTGTCAACTGGCTGTTCGGCTGATAGAACGCCGACGCTTGCGACTGCTTGCAGGTCGCTCGAAAGGGTCAGCTTGCGACTGCTTGCAGGTCGCTCGAAAGGGTCAGCCGCCGGCCGATCCCCGGGGCGGACCAGGGTGGAGTAGTTCCCGCCGCGCGCCAAGCCCCGCACGCAGAGGATGTACGTGACGACACAGGAAGCGAGTGCCCCAGTGAGCACCCCGGAGAACGACACAAACGAAGAGTTCCCGGTCGAGGACGCGGTGGTGGATCCCACGACCGAAGACGCCGCGACCGTCGAAGGCTCCGAGGACGTGGACTCTGAGGACGTGGACTCCGAGGGTGCTGCCGACTCCAAGGCCGCCGAGGCGGAGACCGACGAGGACGCCGCTGCCGAAGCCGCTCCGATCGACGAAGAGCCCGCCGACCCGGTCGCCGAGATGAAGTCCGCGCTGCGTCGTGCCCCCGGCGACTGGTACGTCATCCACTCGTACGCCGGTTACGAGAACAAGGTGAAGGCCAACCTCGAGACCCGCGTGCAGAACCTGGACCTGGAGGAGTACATCTTCCAGGTCGAGGTGCCGACCGAAGAGGTCACCGAGATCAAGAACGGCCAGCGCAAGAATGTCAACCGCAAGGTGCTGCCCGGCTACATCCTGGTCCGGATGGAACTCAACGACGAGTCGTGGGGCGCGGTGCGCAACACCCCCGGTGTCACCGGATTCGTCGGTGCCACCTCGCGTCCGTCGCCGCTGTCCATCGATGACGTGGTGAAGTTCCTCGTGCCCGCCGCCCAGCAGAAGAAGGCGCCTGCCGCCGGCGGCGCGGGTTCGGGCGATTCCGCCACCGAGTCGGTGTCCAAGCCGACCATCGAGGTCGACTTCGAGGTCGGCGAGTCGGTGACCGTGATGGACGGCCCGTTCGCGACGCTGCCCGCCAGCATCTCCGAGGTCAACGCCGAGCAGCAGAAGCTCAAGGTGCTCGTGTCGATCTTCGGTCGCGAGACCCCGGTGGAGCTCGGCTTCACCCAGGTCGCGAAGATCTAAGACGTTCCGTCCTCGACGGAATGAATCGGCCCGGACCACGGGTTGATTCACCAGGACTTGCAAAGAGCAAGGAAAACAGACACCTAGGAAAGAAAGATGCCCCCCAAGAAGAAGAAGCTCGCCGGGATCATCAAGCTTCAGATCCAGGCCGGCCAGGCGAACCCTGCCCCTCCGGTGGGTCCCGCGCTCGGTCAGCACGGCGTGAACATCATGGAGTTCTGCAAGGCGTACAACGCCGCGACCGAGTCGCAGCGTGGCAACGTCATCCCGGTCGAGATCTCGGTCTACGAGGATCGCTCGTTCGACTTCAAGCTGAAGACCCCGCCCGCCGCTCGGCTGCTGCTCAAGGCCGCCGGTGTGCAGAAGGGTTCGGCTGAGCCGCACAAGACCAAGGTCGCGAAGATCACCATGGACCAGGTCCGGGAGATCGCCAAGACCAAGGCCGAAGATCTGAACGCCACTGACATCGATCAGGCCGCGAAGATCATCGCCGGTACCGCGCGTTCGATGGGTATCACCGTCGAAGGCTGATCGGCCGCACTTGCGCTCCAGGTGGGAGGGCCGGCCAGGCCCGATAACCACGGCTGAAACCAGAAACTAAGGACAGAGAATCATGGCAAAACGAAGCAAGGCGTATCTCGCCGCGGCCGAGAAGGTCGATCGCGACGCGCTGTACTCCCCGCTCGCCGCCGCGCGGCTGGCCAAGGAGACCGCGACCACCAAGACCGACGCGACCGTAGAGGTCGCCGTTCGTCTCGGCGTCGATCCCCGCAAGGCGGACCAGATGGTTCGTGGCACGGTCAACCTGCCGCACGGCACCGGTAAGACCGCCCGCGTCATCGTGTTCGCGGCCGGCGAGAAGGCCGCCGAGGCCGAGGCCGCCGGTGCGGACGCGGTCGGCGCCGAGGACCTGATCGAGCGGATCCAGGGTGGCTGGCTCGATTTCGACGCCGCGATCGCCACCCCGGACCAGATGGCCAAGGTCGGCCGGATCGCGCGTGTCCTCGGACCGCGTGGCCTGATGCCGAACCCGAAGACGGGCACGGTCACCAACGACGTGACCAAGGCCGTCAACGAGATCAAGGGCGGAAAGATCAACTTCCGCGTCGACAAGCAGGCCAACCTGCACTTCGTCATCGGCAAGGCCTCCTTCGCCGAAGCCGCGCTGGTGGAGAACTACGGCGCCGCGCTGGAGGAGATCCTGCGTGTGAAGCCGTCGACCGCCAAGGGCCGCTACGTCAAGAAGGTGACGGTTTCGACGAACACCGGACCGGGCATCCCGGTGGACCCGAACCGCACCCGCAACCTCCTCGACGAGGATGCGTCTTAAGTAGCACCTGAGCACGTCCGCCGGGGCGGGAACGCGAATCGCGTTCCCGCCCCGACGCGTTTAGGGGATCGGACTAATTCTGGGCTCGGCATCGTTGGCCCTGACGTGACGGTTGTCCTGCTCATCTCCGGAAGCACCCGCGGTGCTTCGACCAATTCCGCGGCCTTGCGCACGGTCCAAACGCTCGCCGCCGACGGCGTGGACGCGCGGTGCTTCGACGGTCTCGCCGAGCTGCCCGCCTTCAACCCGGACGACGACGGCACCGGACATCCGTCGGTTCTCGCACTGCGCGAACAGCTTTCGCAGGCCGACGCGGTGCTGTTCTGCACCCCGGAGTACGCGGGCACGCTGCCCGGCAGCCTGAAGAACCTGCTCGACTGGACCGTCGGCAATGCCGATCTTTATGAGAAGCCGACCGCCTGGATCAACGTGGCCGCACTAGGCCGTGGTGAAGGGGCCGCCGCCACGCTGGCACTCGTCCTCGGGTACGTGGGTGCGGACGTAGCTCCCGACGACTGCGCCCGGCTGCCGGTCGGCCGCGACGACGTCGGGCCGGACGGACTGGTCACCTCCGCTGAATTCCGCAGCGGCGCAACCGAAGCATTGAACAAGCTGGCGGCCAGAGCATCAGCCTGACTCAGGCAAAGGCCGGGACCATCCGGGTCCCGGCCTCAGCAATCGAGCTCAGTCAGCCGACCGAATCCTCTTGTGGCTCAGCTTCTTTCCGCCAGCCGAGCAACACCGACTCGCCTTCCGGCACACCCCAGGGCAGGAACATCGCCACTACCACCGCGCACACCACCACCGCGGCCGCCGCGACCAGCGATGCGGTGTGCGAGCCCTGCAGCGCGGCCGTTTTCATGGCGACGATGAGGTTTTCCCGCTGGCTCTCGAAGAACGGGGGGAGCGGGCGCTTGCGGATTTCCAGCACGCTGAGCGGGCTGGACTTCACCAATCCCTTTTCGTTCTCGCTCATCAAGTTGGCGGGCAGCGCGTCGATGCGCGGACCGATCCTGGTCGTGTAATACGACGCCACGATCGAGCCGAGCACCGCGACGCCGAGGGTGCCGCCGATCTCCCGGGTGGTGTCGTTGACCGCGGATCCGGCGCCCGCCTCGTTGAGCGGTAGCGCTCCCATGATCGATTCGGTCGCCGGTCCCTGGACGATGCCGACGCCGAGTGCCATGAACACCATGGCGGGCAGTACGTCGGTGACATAGGGGCTGTCCACCGTCACCTGGCCGCCGAGATACAGCCCGAGTCCGGTGCTCAACAGGCCGATCACGATGACCGGAGTCGGCCCGAATCGCTGCGCAAGCAACGTGGCAATCGGTGCGCCGATCGCCACCGAGAACGCGAAAGGCAGTGAGGCGATACCGAATTCGAGCGGCGTGTATTCCCGCACGCCCTGGAAATACTGGGTGATGAGGAAAAGGAAACCGAACATCGAGAAGTAGCAGATCGCAATCGACAAGGCGGGCATGGAGAATCGCCGATTGCGGAACAGTGTCATATCGAGAATTGGTGCGGCAGTACGCAATTCCCAGACGATGAACGCGGCAAGCAGGAAAATGCCGAGCGCGCCGGTGCCCAGCGTTGTCGTGGACAGCCAGCCGAACCGCGGTGCCTCGATGATGGACCAGACCACCAGCGTGATGCCGGCGATGGACAGGCCGATGCCAGGCAGATCGAGCCTGCCGACCTGGGTGGAGCGTGATTCGGGCACCCAGAGCAGGGTGGCGACGAGCGCGACAAGTGCCAGCGGCACATTGATCCAGAAGACCGAGTGCCAGGTGAAGTGCGCCAGCAGCCAGCCACCGGAGATCGGGCCGATCGCGATGGCGAAGCCCGCCATCGCGGTCCACGCCGCGATGGCAAGGGCCCGTTCGCGTTTGTCGTGGAAGATGTTGATGATCAGGGCGAGTGTCGCGGGGAAGACGGCGGCGGCGAACACGCCCATCGCGGCGCGTGCGGCGATCACGCCGCCCATCGAACCGGACAGCGCGCCCGCCACCGACATGGCGCCGACGCCGGCCAGACCGATCATCATGACCCGGCGGCGGCCGAGGCGGTCGCCCAGATTGCCGAACGCGAGCAACAAGCCCGCGAAGGTGAGGGTGTACGCGTCGACGACCCATTGCAGGCCGCTGACGCCGGTGCGCAGCTGTACCCCGATCGAGGGCAGTGCGACGTTCACGATGGTGTTGTCCAGGACGACTAGCAGCTCGGCGAGGCAGATCACGGCCAAGGCGAGAAAGCGCTGGTTACGTCGTTCCAGCAGCACCGGTGGATCGACTATGGAGGTTGCCATAGTTCAGCAGTCAAACAGTAACTGTCACCGTTGGTAACACCTTCGAGCGGCGATCTCGGCCACATCGACGGGCCGACTGTGATGTGCGACACGTCACTTTGACCGCCGAAGGGTCCCAATTCGCCTCAGCCCCACCCCGTTTTGGCAGATGGGGGGTGGTCCAGGTACATTGGACAACAGTTATCGACTAGTTCGATTCCTACCCAATCCGTTCTACCGAAGACCGTTGGTCGTCGAGCCCGCATGGGCTCGGTCGAAGGTCCGGCGACAGTGCTGGCGGCCCACGCAGGGAGAACCGAGGCCGTCAGTTATGTGTGCGCCCCGGAACGCCTTGCGTCCGGGGCGTTTGTTTTGTCGCCAACCCCTGATCGGTAGTCCGTTTCGAACCGACCATCAGAGAGGAGGCGAAGTATGGCAAAACCCGAGAAGGTCACTGCGGTCGCGGAGATCGCGGAGCAGTTCAAGAGCTCCACTGCCACCGTTGTCACGGAATACCGTGGCCTGTCGGTGGGCAAGCTCACCGAACTGCGACGTGCGCTGGGCGCCGAAGCCACGTACTCCGTCGCCAAGAACACCCTGGTCAAGCGCGCTGCCGCGGAAGCTGGCGTGGAAGGCCTCGACGAGCTGTTCGTCGGACCGACCGCGATCACCTTCATCAGTGGCGAGCCGGTTACCGCGGCGAAGACCCTGAAGACCTTCGCGAAGGACAACAAGGCGCTCATCATCAAGGGCGGCTACATGGACGGCGCACCGCTGTCCGTGTCCGAGGTCGAGAAGATCGCCGACCTGGAGTCCCGCGAGGTCCTGCTGGCCAAGCTGGCCGGTGCGATGAAGGGCAACATGGCGAAGGCCGCGGGCCTGTTCAACGCTCCCGCGTCGCAGGTGGCTCGCCTTGCCGCCGCGCTGCTGGAGAAGAAGCAGGCCGAAGCCGGTGGCGAAACCGCTACCGCCGCTGAATAACCCCGTACGGGTGATTCGCGTGCGCGTCGCCCTCATAGCGAATAACTACCGAAAGGAACAACATCATGGCCAACGTTGAAGAACTGCTGGAGACCTTCGGCAGCATGACCCTGCTCGAGCTGTCGGACTTCGTCAAGAAGTTCGAAGAGAAGTTCGAGGTCACCGCCGCTGCTCCGGTCGCCGTCGCCGGTCCGGCCGGCCCGGGTGCGGCCGCCGAGGCCGTCGAAGAGCAGGACGAGTTCGACGTCATCCTCGAGGGTGCGGGCGACAAGAAGATCCAGGTCATCAAGGTGGTCCGCGAGATCGTCTCCGGCCTGGGCCTGAAGGAAGCCAAGGACCTCGTCGAGGGCGCGCCGAAGGCCATCCTGGAGAAGGTTGCCAAGGATGCCGCCGAGGCTGCCAAGGCGAAGCTGGAAGACGCCGGCGCCAAGGTCTCGGTCAAGTAATTCCCGACCGAATCGCCGACGGGCGGTCCCCTCTTTGGGGGCCGCCCGTTTGCTATTTGTGGCGACCTGCGCCAACAATCCGGAAATAGCGAATGAAACGGGGTTACTCTTCAGTCAGGTAGGGGTGTGCCCCGTCTTGCTCTTGGGATACAGTGGCCCGACCCACTGTGACGTGACACACCGCGCTACCGAGCACGCGGTTAGCTGGTGGGCAGCTCGCTGAGAAATTGTGGAGGTTGGCGTGGGCGTCGAGGTCAGAACCGAAGGTATTACCAAGTCTTTCGGATCCCAGCGAATTTGGCAGGATGTCTCCCTGACCTTGCCGACCGGCGAGGTCAGCGCATTGCTTGGCCCGTCGGGTACCGGCAAGTCCGTCTTCCTGAAGTCGCTGATCGGCCTGCTGCGCCCGGAGCGCGGCTCGATCTACGTCGGCGACACCGATATCACCACCTGCTCCAACAAGGACCTCTACGAGATCCGCAAGCTCTTCGGCGTGCTGTTCCAGGACGGCGCGCTGTTCGGCTCGATGAACCTCTTCGACAATGTCGCGTTCCCCCTTCGTGAGCACACGAAGAAGTCGGAATCCGACATTCGCAAGATCGTCATGGAGAAGCTGGAGCTGACCGGTCTGCTCGGGGCCGAAGGCAAGCTGCCCGGTGAGATCTCCGGCGGTATGCGCAAGCGCGCCGGGCTGGCCCGCGCTCTCGTGCTCGACCCGCAGATCATCCTCGTCGACGAGCCGGACTCCGGCCTCGACCCGGTGCGCACCGCCTACATCAGCCAGCTGCTGATCGACATCAACGCGCAGATCGATGCCACCATCCTGATCGTCACGCACAACATCAACCTGGCCCGCACCGTGCCCGACAACATCGGCATGATGTTCCGCCGCCAGCTGGTCATGTTCGGCCCGCGCGAGGTGCTGCTGACCTCTGACGAGCCCGTGGTCAAGCAGTTCCTCAACGGACGCATGCAGGGCCCGATCGGCATGTCCGAGGAGAAGGACGAGGCCCAGATGGCGCGCGAGCAGGCGATGTTCGACGGTGGCCACCACCACGGTGGTGCCGAAGAGGTCGAGGGCATCATTCCGCAGATGCAGGCGACCCCCGGTATGCCGGTGCGTCAGGCCGTGAACCGCCGCAAGGAGCGGGTCCGCGAGATCATGCACACCCTGCCGCACGCGGCCCAGACCGCGATTCGCGAATCACTTGATCAGAACGATGAGACGCAGGTGCTCGCGTACAACAACAGCGACCAGGGTGGTTACCAGGGCGGCGCGTACGAGACCACCGCTGTACACAACACAACTAACGGGTAACATCTGCGATCGTGAATTCCTCCCTGGCGCGATTGCGGACTCCACTGGAGTCGGGGTTTGGCCAGGCCGGCAACATCTTTGCGCTGTTCGTAGATGTGCTGCGCAAGACGTTTCGCCGGCCGTTCGAGTGGCGGGAGTTCATCGAGCAGTCGTGGTTCATCGCGAGTGTCTCGATCCTGCCCAGCGCACTCGTCGCTATTCCCTTCGGCGCGGTCGTCGCGCTGCAGACCGGTTCGTTGATCAAACAGCTCGGTGCCGAATCCTTCACCGGCGCAACAAGTGTGCTCGCCACCGTGCAGCAGGCGGCGCCGATCGTCACGGCGCTGATCATCGCGGGTGCGGCCGGTTCGGCGGTCGCCGCCGACCTCGGCTCGCGCACCATCCGTGAGGAGATCGACGCGCTGGAGGTACTCGGCGTCGATCCGGTGCACAAGCTGGTGGTGCCGCGCGTGCTCGGCATGACGGTGGTCGCGCTGCTGCTGAACGGCCTGGTCTCGGTGGTCGGTATCGCGGGCGGCTACTTCTTCAACGTGCTGCTGCAGGGCGGCACGCCCGGCGCGTATCTCGCGTCGTTCTCCGCCCTCGCGCAGCTGCCGGACCTGTGGATCGGCGAGTTCAAAGCGCTGGTGTTCGGTCTGATAGCCGGTGTGATCGCCGCATATAAGGGTTTGCACCCCAAGGGTGGCCCGAAGGGAGTTGGTGAAGCGGTGAACCAGTCCGTGGTGATCACGTTCTTGGTGCTGTTCTTCGTGAACCTCATTCTCACCCTGGTGTACCTGCAGGTCGTCCCCGCCAAGGGCGCCTGACCGGTGGCCACCCAGTACCGCAACCCCACTCTCGCCAAATCGCTTCGCCGGGCGGGAAGTATCGTGCGCTCACCGCTGAAGGTGATCGATCGGGCCGGCGAGCAGATGTCGTTCTACTCGCGCACCATCGCCTGGATCCCGCGCACCGCGGTGCATTACCGCAAGGAGGTCATGCGGCTGCTCGCCGAGGTGACCTTCGGCAGCGGCGCGCTCGCGGTGATCGGCGGCACCATCGGCGTCATCGTGTTCATGTCCGGCTCGGTCGGCGTCGTCGTCGGCCTGCAGGGCTTCAAGGCGCTGGACGCGCTGGGTAGCTCCGTGCTCACCGGTTTCCTCACCGCCTACATCAACACCCGCGAAATCGCGCCGCTGGTGGCCGCTTTGGCGCTGTCGGCGACGGTGGGCTGTGGTTTCACCGCGCAGCTCGGCGCCATGCGGATCTCCGAGGAGATCGACGCGCTCGAGGTGATGGCGGTGCCCGGCGTGCCGTTCCTGGTCACCACCCGGGTGATCGCCGGCTTCCTCGCGGTGATCCCGCTCTACATCGTCGGCCTGCTCGGCACGTTCCTGGCGTCGCGGATGATCAGCATCTGGTTCAACGGGCAATCCAGCGGGTCCTACGACCACTACTTCAGCCTGTTCCTACCACCTGAAGACGTGCTCTATTCGTTCGTCAAGGTGCTGGTGTTCGCGTTCGTGATCATCATGGTGCACTGCTACTACGGCTTCCACGCCACCGGCGGGCCGGCCGGTGTCGGCGTCGCCGTCGGGCGCGCGGTGCGTGCCGCGATCGTGCTGGTGAACGTGCTCGATTTCTTCCTCAGCCTGGCCATTTGGGGAACCACCACGACGGTGCGGGTGGCGGGATGACTCGCGGCGTGCAGGCCTGGCGCTCTACCGAGAAGCTGCGCATCCGCGTCCTCGGCATCGCGTTCTTCGTGGTGGTCGCGCTGTTTCTCGCGACGACTATCGCGATCTACAACAAGCAGTTCGTGAAGACGGTCGACGTCGCGCTGATCACCGACAGCGTCGGCAACGCGCTCACCAAGAACGCGGACGTGAAGGTGCGCGGCATCACCGTCGGCGATGTGCGGTCCAGCCACTCCGACAACGGCAAGGTGACGCTGAACCTCGCCATCCAGCCGGACAAGGCCGATCAGATCCCGGCCAACGTGACGGCGCGGCTGCTGCCCAAGACGCTGTTCGGCGAGCGGTACGTGGACCTGGTGATCCCCGCCGACCGCAGCGCGACGCACCTGACCAACGGCGTGACGCTGCAGCAGGATCAGAGCGGTAACGCGATCGAGCTGAGCAAGCTGCTCGACGATTTGATGCCGCTGCTGCAGGCAATTCCACCGCAGGACTTGGCGTCCACCCTCGGCGCGCTGTCCCAGGCGCTGTCCGGTCAGGGCCTCGCGCTCGGCGAGAGCGTGGACAAGCTGGACAACATCTTCCGTCAGGTCAACGGCGTGCTGCCGGACCTGCAGCAGGACCTGCGCAGCTTCGCCGAGGTGGCCGCCACCTACGCCGACGCCGCACCGCAGCTGGTGAACGCGCTGGACAACCTGCGAACCACCAACGCGACCATCGTGCAACGGCGCTTCGACATCGATTCGCTGTACGCCGTGCTGACGCCGGCGTCGTCGAACACCGCCGACTTCCTGGTTGCCAACCGGGACAACATCATCGACCTGTCCGCCGACTCGCGTCCGCTGCTCGAGCAGCTGGCCACCTACTCGCCCACCTTCCCGTGTGTGATGGCGAACTTCGCCCTGCAAAGGCCGCGCATCGACGAGATCCTCGGCAAGGGCACCAAGAACCCGGGCACCCGGGTGACCATCGAGTTGACCAACCCGCGTGGCAAGTACCTGCCGAACCAGGACGAGCCGCGGTGGCTGGATGATCGTGGGCCGTGGTGTATTCCGGAGAAGCCGCTCGGTGTCGACCCCGGTCAGTACACCGGCGGCGCGAACAACGACGGCTCCTACGCCGTACCGAGCCGCAACCCCGGCGATCTGGAAACGGGCAAGCTGTCGCCGCCGCAGTTCGGCGTCTACCCGGCGAGCAATGTCGCGACGATCGCGGGCTCGCCGATGGAGCAGCAGTCACTCGGCGCGATCTACGGTGCCGCCCAGGGTGTTTCGCCCGACCAGGTGCCCGGCTGGGTAACCAGGGCCGGTGCGCCCGCGTTCCGCGGTAGCGAGGTGAGCGTGCGATGAAACAGCAGCTGCGTGGCCTCGGCGGCCCACTCGCCAAGCTGGTCATCTTCGTCGTCGTGACGATTTTCGCGACAACGGTGCTCGCGCTGTCCATCGCCAATTACAGCGGTGACGGCACCAAGTTCAAGGCTCGCTTCGCCGATGTCACCTCGCTGAACAAGGGCGACGAGGTGCGCGTCGCCGGTGTCCGGATCGGCAAGGTCACCAATATCGCGATCGTGGACAAGCGCCTCGCCGAGGTGAGTTTCGAACTCACCGACCGCAATTGGCTGCCCGCCTCGACCACCGCGAGCATCCGCTACCGCAACCTGGTCGGCCAGCGCTACATCGCGCTCGAGCAGGGCACCGGTGAGCAGGGCCGCAAGCTCAACGCGGGCGGCACCATCCCGCTGGAGCGCACCAACCCCGCGCTCAACCTGACCACCCTGTTCAACGGCTTCCGCCCGCTGTTCCGCACGCTGACCGCCGACGACGTGAACAAGCTCTCCTTCGAGATCATCCAGGTGTTCCAGGGCGAGCAGGGCACCATTCACGATCTGGTGGCAACCACCGCGAGCCTGACCAACAAGATCGCGGACAAGGACGCGGTGATCGGTGAGCTGGTGCGCAACCTGACCGCCGTGCTCGACACGGTCAACCAGCGCGACGACCAGTTCAACCAGCTCATCGTCAATACCGAGGCGCTCGTCAGCGGGCTGTCCGCGGAACGCGACACGATCGGCCGCTCGGTGACCTCGCTCGGCAACCTGGCCTCGGCCACCGCCGACCTGCTCGTTCCGGTGCGCCCGACGCTGCAGGGTTCGATCGCCGGCCTGAGCCAGCTCACCGGCACCATCAACGAACGCAAGGACGATATGAACGACGTCCTGCGCAACCTGCCGATCAAGATGGAAAAGCTCGGCCGGGTAGGCAGTTATGGCTCCTGGTTCCAGTTCTATCTGTGCGGTATCGACATCGTCGTCGGGCCGGGCACGGCGGATGCGCCGAACCTGAACCTGCCCGCCGGGCTACCGACGATCAACCAGCCGATATACACCAACGCCGCGCCGCGCTGCTCCGGGAAGGCCCGCTGATGGACGACCGGATTCTGCTCGGACGCCGCAGTCCCGTCTTCATGGGTGTGCTCGGCCTGGTGATGGTGCTGCTGGTGACGGTGTCGGCGTTTTTCCTGGACCGGCTGCCGATCATCGGCGCGGGCACCAAGTACACCGCCGAATTCTCCGAGGCCGCGGGCCTGAAGAAGGGCAACGAGGTCCGCATCGCGGGCGTGAAGGTCGGTTCGGTCTCCGACGTGCGCCTCGACGGTCCCAAGGTGCTCGTCGACTTCCGCACCCAGGACGCCTGGATCGGCAGCGAGACCACCGCCTCGATCCAGATCAAGACCGTGCTCGGCCAGAAGTACCTGGCACTGGACCCGAAGGGGTCCCGCGCGGCCGACCCGTCCACCCGGATTCCGTTGTCGCGCACCGTCGCTCCGTATGACGTGGTAGACGCGTTCACCGACGCGGCGAAGAACATCGACCAGATCGACACCGCGCAGCTGGCCACCAGCATGCGGGTGCTCTCCGACGCGTTCTCGACCACGCCGCCGGAGCTGCGCGGCTCGATCGACGGCGTCGCCCGCCTGTCGGAGACGCTGGCCAAGCGCGACGAGGAGCTGAAGAAGCTGTTCGCCGCGACCAGGCAGACCACCAAGGTGCTCGCCGACCGCAACGCCGAGTTCGAGCGGTTGCTCGCCAACGGCGGCCAGCTGCTCGCCGAGCTCAACATCCGCCAGCAGTCGATCGCGCAGCTGCTTTCCGGCGCCAAGACGGTGGCCGCGGAGCTCACCGCGCTGGTGCACGACAACGAGGAGCAGATCGGCCCCGCGTTGAAGAACCTGCGCGGCTCGATCGATCTGCTGAATGCCAACCAGCAGAACATCTCCAAGACCTTGGAGCTGGCGGCGCCGTTCTACGGGATCTACGCCAGCGTGCTCGGCACCGGTCGCTGGTTCGACGCGGTGATCGTCAACCTGATCCCGCCCGCGCTGCCGGATATCCCCGGTGCTCGTCCGCCGATCCGCAACATGGGAGGTAACTGACATGGCGGGCCGGCTGCAGGGGCTACGGAATTCCGGGCGCGGCACCAAGATCACCATCGCGCTCGTCGCGGTGGTGGCGCTGGTCGCCGCCGGGGTGCTGTGGTGGACCTTCGATCGACTGACCACCACCAAGATCACCGCCTACTTCGATCGTTCGGTCGGCATCTACGAGGGCTCGGACGTGCGGGTGCTCGGTGTTCCGGTCGGCAGGGTGGATTCGGTGGAGCCGCAAGGCGATCAGGTCAAGATCGTGATGAGCGTCGATCGCTCGTTCGACGTGCCCGCGGACGCACGGGCCGCGCAGATCACGCCCTCGATCGTGTCCGACCGCTACATCCAGCTGACCCCGGTCTACACCGGCGGTCCGAAAATGCCGCGCACCGCGACCATTCCACGCGACCACACGGTGACCCCGGTCGAGGTGGACCAGCTGTACAAGAGCATCACCGAGCTCTCGGATGCGTTGGGCCCCAACGGCGCCAACAAAGAGGGCGCGGTCAACGAGCTCGTGCGCACCGGCGCGGCGAACCTGGACGGCAACGGCGAGGCGCTGGCCAACAGCCTCACCCAGCTGTCCAAGGCCGCCAAGTACCTGTCCGACGCGCGCGGCGACATCTTCGACACCGTCAAGAATCTGCAGAGCTTCGTCGCCATGCTGGCCAAGAACGACACGCAGGTGCGCCAGTTCAACACCCAGCTCGCCGATCTCTCCGGCTTCCTGGCCAGCGAACGCAGCGACCTCGGTGCCGCGCTGAATCTGCTGTCGGTCGCGCTGGGTGACGTCGCCCGGTTCATCGACAACAACCGTGACCTGATCGCCAGCAATGCCGAGGGCCTGGTCACGCTCACCAAGACGCTGTCCGATCAGCGCGACGATCTGGCCGCCGCGCTTCCGGTGCTGCCGCTGGCGCTCAGCAACCTGATCAACATCCACAACGCCGAATCCGGCACCCTCGACATGCGCGCCAACTTCACCGACCTGCAGGACCCGTTCGGGGTGATGTGCAAGCTGATCGACGTGTCCAAGCTGCGGCCGGGTGATCCGCAGTTCGACGCGCTCGGCAGGCAGATGCGGCCGATCCTCGACCACTGCAAGGAGATCTCCGACCAGATCACCGCCGGGGTGAAGACGCCGACGCTGGTCCTGCCGTTCGGCGTCCTCAGCGGGGAGAACGAGCAGCGGGCTCCGGTGCCGGGCACCGTGCCCGGGGTGCCGTCGGACCGGACTCCGCCGTCCCAGGGAGGTGCGCGGTGAGTAGCCGAATCCGTTCCGTCACACGCGGTCTCGGCGTCGCCATGGCCGTCGGCTTGGCCGCGGCCCTGGTCACCTCATGCGCGTCCGACGGCATCTACAGCGTCCCGCTGCCCGGTGGCGCCGACGTCGGCGACCACCCGATGCGCATCGACATCCAGTTCGACGACGTGCTCGACCTGGTGCCGCAGTCCGCGGTGAAGGTCGAGGGTCTGCCGGTGGGCCGGGTCGAGGAGATCAAGATCGGCAAGGACCAGTGGACCGCGACCGTGCGGGCCGTGGTGAACTCCTCGGTCGACCTGCCGACGAACGCGCGCGCCGAGGTGCGCCAGTCGAATCTGCTCGGCGAGAAGTTCATCGAGCTGTCCAAGCCCGCCACCGATCCGGACCCGAAGAAGCTGATCGACGGTGCGGTGATCCCGGTCGACCACACCAGGCACGCCACCGAGATCGAGCAGGTGCTCGGCGCGATGTCGTTGCTGCTCAACGGCGGCGGCGTCGCGCAGCTGCAGCCGATCGTCACCGAGCTGAACAAGACCATCGGCGGTCGCGAGGATCGGGTGCGTTCGCTGCTCGATCAGGCCAACATCCTGATCAAGGGCCTCGACGATCAGGTCGACGACATCACAAGGGCCCTCGACGGTCTCGATGTGCTGAGCAGCCGGGTGAGCCAGCAGACCGTGCAGATCGGCAAGATCCTCGACGAACTGCCGCAGGGTGTGAAGATCCTGGAAGAGCAGCGCCCGCAGCTGGTGGGGCTGCTCAGCCAGCTGGATCGGGTCGGGCAGGCCGGTTTCGACGTGCTCGATCACTCGAAGGACGACCTCATCCGCGATCTGACCTCGCTGCGCCCGACGCTGCAGGAGCTCGGCAAGGCCGCGCCGGACCTGATCACCGCGTTGCCGCTGATCCCGACCTATCCGTTCCCCGACTCCACGCTCGAGTCGACGTTCGGTGGGTCGGTGAACACCTGGCTGTCGGTGGACCAGCAGATCGGTGTCACGCTGAGCAATCTCGGTGTCGGTAAACCGGATCCGGTGTACACCCCGCCGCTCGGTCCCGGGGTGCCGGTGAACCCGACCAACCCGTACTACAACGGCAACGGTCCGCGGCCCGGGTGGCCGACGGTGTCGATCCTGCCGCTGCCGCCGAACATGGCGCAGCCGCCCGCGCCAGGCGTGCCACCGAACCCGGTGGGGGCGATTCTGGAGCAACTCGGAGTGGGTGGTACCCGATGAGCAAGCTGGTCCGCTGGCAGCTGGTCATGTTCGTCATCATCGCGGTGGTCGGCGTTGTCTTCGTCGGTGCCAAGTACATTCGGCTCGACCACATGCTCGGCCTCGACCAATACGAGGTGAAGGTGCAGGCGGCGCAGACCGGCGGCATCTACAAGGGCGCCGAGGTGACTTACCGCGGCGTTCCGGTCGGCCGGGTCGGCGAGCTGGAACTCACCGGCGACGGCGTGCTGCTGCACCTCGTCATCGATTCGGGCTCGCCGAAGATCCCCGCGACCGCGAAAGCCGTGGTGGCCAACCGTTCCGCGATCGGCGAGCAATTCGTCGACCTGCAGCCGGACACCGATACCGCGCCCTATCTGCACGACGGTTCGCTGATCACCTCGGCGACCACGCCGGTGCCGGTGGAGCAGCTGGTCGCCAGCGTGGATACCTTCACCCGCTCGGTCGACCTTGCCGCGTTGAACACCACCGTGCGCGAGCTCGGCAAGGCGTTCGACGGCAAGGGTGACGACCTGCAGGTCTTCGTCGATTCGCTGAACAAGTTCACCACCACGTTCAACGAGACGCTGCCGCAGACCATTCAGTTGATCCGCGACAGCAAGGTGGTGCTCGGCACCCAGGCCGAGCAGTCCGGCGCCATCCGCGAGTTCAGCGACGGCCTGGACAAGCTCACCGCCCAGCTGCGCTCCAGCGACCCGGACATTCGCAGGCTGATCGGCACCGGCACCGACGCGGGCCAGCAGATCGACGCGCTGCTGCGGGAGAGCGGTGGCGCGCTCACCCAGGACTTCGGCAACCTGCGGCAACTGCTGCTGGCCATCTCGCCCAAGTTCTACGCGATCCGTCCGCTGCTGCAGTTCCTGCCGCAGTTGTCGATCGGTGGCTCGTCCACCGCCCCCGGCGACGGCACCACGCACTTCGGTCTCGTGCTCGAGGCCAACAACCCGCCTGCCTGTACCGTCGGCTACGAGGGAACGCAGCGGACGCTCGAGCAGATGAAGGCGCAGAACCCCGACTTCGACGACACCCGCGATGAGTTCCCGTTCAACAAGGACGCGAAGTGCCTTGCGCCGCAAGGTAATCCGAGTGCGGTGCGCGGCGGCGAGCGGGCCGGCCTCGCCGATCCGAACGTGGTGCAGCCTTGGGATTCGACCCCCAAGACCGACCCGGAGCGGCTGAACCTGAATCCGATCGCCGTGCAGATGGCAACCCTGATGGGAGTTACGCCGAAGCGGTGACCAGGAACGACGACGTTAGGGTGTCTGGCGTGACCTCAGATTTAACGAAGCAGCTCGACTCGACCGAGCCGCAGGAATCACCGGACCCCGCTGACGGCGCGGTGCAGTCCGAGGTGGTTGCCGGCGCTCGGGCCGATCGTGCGGCCGAGGCACCTGGTGGCACCGGGGTCATCCGCACCGTCGCACTGGTCGCGTCCTCGGTCGCGCTGGTCGTCGCCCTCGTCGCCGCCGTCTGGTTCGGCGCGGGCTGGGTGCGCTCGGCCGTCAGCGATGCCCCGCGCGGCGATGCCCGCGACACCGCGCTCGACGCCGCCCGCCAGGCCGCGCTCAACATGACCTCGATGAATCTCGACGACGTGCCGGGCTCGCTGGCGCTGGCCCGGTCCTCGATGACCGGTTCGCTGCTCGAGTCCGCCGACAAGAACAAGGATCAGGCCGAGACGCTGGCTAAGCAGTCCGGCGTCGGCATGAAATCCAAGGTGCTCGGCTCCGCGCTCACCACGCTGAACAGTGAGAACGACAAGGCCTCCGCCCTGGTCGTGCTGCAGGTGACCGAGCTGCCCAAGGACAAGCCGCCCGCCGACTACCGCTACACCTGGAACGTCGACGTGACCAAGACCGGCGACGTCTGGAAGGCCGAGCAGATCTCCTCGCTGAGCCAGCCGGTGCTGCTGAGTGGTGGCCAGGCGCAGACCCCGCAGGCGCCGCCCGCCGACCAGCCGCCCGCCGCGCCCAAGCCGGGATCGTAGGAGAACCAGCCATGACCTCTCGTAAGCCGATCAACCGGGTCACCTCCAAGCGCCGTCCGGCCGGTGAACAGCAGTCCCGTGCCGCCGCGCCGCGCAGCACGCCGGCCCGCAAGCCGCGGGTGACGGGCAGCACCCGGCCCGCCGCGTCGCGTCCGAAACAGGACGACAAGCGTCCCGAACAGCAGAAGCGGGTGGGCGGCCGGAAGCAGCTCTTCCGCGGTTCCGGTAGCTCGAAATCGGGTCGTTCGTTCTGGTCGCTCATCGCCGCCCTGCTGATCGCCGCGTTGCTGCTCGGCGGATTCGCGGCCGTCGCCGCGTCGCGCCCCGGCGTCGACGAGTCGAACAAGGCGTACGTCGACAACAAGGCTACCGAGGAGGTGCGGGCGGCCGCCGAGCACGCGTTGAAGACCGTCTACGCCTACGACGTGAAGAACATCGACGGCTACCGCGACACCGCCAAGCAGGTGCTCACCGGCAAGATGCTGGCCGATCTGGACAAGTACGCCGACACCACCATCTCCGCGGTAAAACAGGCCCAGACCAGCGCCGATGCCAAGGCCGATCCGATCGCTGTGACTTTGCTCACCGACGATCGGGCCGAGCTGCTCGTCAACCTGGTCGTCAGCGCCACCAAGAACGGCGCCGCGCAGCAGAGTGTCGCGGGTCCGATCGTGCTGCACATGCAGAAGGTGGGCGATCGCTGGCTGGCCAGCGACATCGTCGACCAGTGATCGTCTACCGGCCCAGGGGATCTCACCGGGCCCTGGTCGGTGCCGCCACTTGACGAGTTTCGCCCGAGCCGTCACGCTATTCACAACAGCGGCAGCTGTCACAGTGGCTCCATTACGCCCCGTCGTCCCCGACGCAGCCAGCGATTCGGACACGGCGCGCCAGCCACGTGAATGTGCGCACGGGTGGTAGGTTGACACCCCCGTGACGGTTGGTGTACGGTTGGACGTTGCGCTGGCTGCCTCCTGTCCATACCTCGATTTGCACACGTAAGTTCCACCTTCCGGTGTTACTTCTGTTGTTGCCTGTTCGGGTTTCGTTCGGGTTGTAATCAGCGGAATTCGTAGCAGACAAGCGACGGTCGCGGACCACCACGCGGCGCGCGTGAGGTGCTGGAAGGACGCATCTTGGCAGTCTCCACCCAGACCAAGGCAGTTGCCGGAATCCCCGGAGCCCCATTGCGGGTGTCTTTCGCGAAGATCCGTGAACCCTTGGAGGTGCCCGGACTTCTCGATCTACAGACGGACTCATTTGCATGGTTGATCGGTTCGCCGTCATGGCGTGAAAAGGTCGCCCTTCGCGGCGATGTCGGGCTAGTCGGGGGACTCGAGGAGGTGCTCGAGGAGCTTTCGCCGATCGAGGACTTCTCCGGCTCGATGTCCCTGTCTTTCTCTGACCCTCGGTTCGAAGAGGTCAAGGCCTCCATCGACGAGTGCAAAGACAAGGACATGACCTACGCGGCGCCGTTGTTCGTCACCGCGGAGTTCATCAACAACAACACCGGTGAGATCAAGAGCCAGACGGTCTTCATGGGAGATTTCCCGATGATGACCGACAAGGGCACGTTCATCATCAACGGCACCGAGCGCGTCGTCGTCTCGCAGCTGGTTCGTTCGCCGGGTGTCTACTTCGACCACTCCGTCGACAAGACCACCGAGAAGGACCTGCACAGCGTGCGCGTCATTCCGTCGCGTGGTGCGTGGCTGGAGTTCGACATCGATAAGCGCGACACCGTTGGTGTCCGCATCGACCGCAAGCGTCGCCAGCCGGTCACCGTGCTGCTGAAGGCGCTCGGTTGGACGAACGACGAGATCGTCGAGCGTTTCGGCTTCTCCGAGATCATGATGTCGACGCTGGAGAAGGACAACACCGCCGGTCAGGACGAGGCGCTGCTGGACATCTACCGCAAGCTGCGTCCGGGCGAGCCGCCGACCAAGGAGTCCGCGCAGACCCTGCTGGAGAACTTGTTCTTCAAGGAGAAGCGCTACGACTTGGCGCGCGTCGGCCGCTACAAGATCAACAAGAAGCTGGGTATCCACCTCGGCGAGCAGGTCACCGGATCGGTGCTCACCAAGGAAGACATCGTCAGCACGATCGAGTACCTGGTGCGTTTGCACGCGGGTGATCGCGTGATGACCGCTCCCGGCGGCGAAGAGGTACCGGTCGACGTCGACGACATCGACCACTTCGGTAACCGTCGCCTGCGCACCGTCGGCGAGCTGATCCAGAACCAGATCCGGGTCGGCCTGTCGCGCATGGAGCGCGTGGTCCGCGAGCGGATGACGACTCAGGACGTCGAGGCGATCACGCCGCAGACCCTGATCAACATCCGCCCGGTCGTCGCGGCGATCAAGGAGTTCTTCGGAACTTCGCAGCTGTCGCAGTTCATGGACCAGAACAACCCGCTGTCGGGTCTCACCCACAAGCGCCGCCTGTCGGCTCTTGGCCCGGGTGGTCTGTCCCGTGAGCGCGCCGGTCTGGAAGTCCGCGACGTGCATACCTCGCACTACGGCCGCATGTGCCCGATCGAGACCCCGGAAGGCCCGAACATCGGCCTGATCGGTTCGCTGTCGGTGTACGCGCGGGTCAACCCGTTCGGCTTCATCGAGACGCCGTACCGCAAGGTGATCGACGGCCGGGTAACCGACGAGGTCAAGTACCTGACCGCCGACGAGGAGGACAGGCACGTTCGTGCCCAGGCCAACTCGCCGGTCGACGCCGACGGTCGCTTCCTCGAGGACCGGGTGCTCTGCCGCCGCGGCAACGAGGAGAACGAGCTCGTCGCCGCCGACGAGGTCGACTACATGGATGTCTCACCGCGCCAGATGGTGTCGGTCGCGACGGCCATGATCCCGTTCCTCGAGCACGACGACGCCAACCGCGCCCTGATGGGTGCGAACATGCAGCGTCAGGCTGTCCCGCTGATCCGCTCCGAGGCCCCCCTGGTTGGCACCGGCATGGAGCTGCGCGCCGCCGTCGACGCCGGCGATGTCGTGGTGAACGAGAAGGCGGGTGTAGTCGAGGAGGTCTCCGCCGACTACGTCACCGTGATGGCCGACGACGGGACTCGCAAGAGCTACCGGATGCGCAAGTTCGCCCGCTCCAACCAGGGCACCTGCGCGAACCAGCGGCCGATTGTGGACGAGAGCCAGCGGGTCGAGGTCGGCCAGGTGCTTGCCGACGGCCCGTGCACCGAGAACGGTGAGATGGCGCTGGGCAAGAACCTGCTCGTCGCGATCATGCCGTGGGAAGGCCACAACTACGAGGACGCGATCATCCTGTCGCAGCGCCTCGTGGAAGAGGACGTACTCACCTCGATCCACATCGAAGAGCACGAGATCGACGCCCGCGACACCAAGCTCGGTGCCGAAGAGATCACTCGGGACATCCCGAACGTCTCCGACGAGGTCCTCGCCGACCTCGACGAGCGCGGCATCGTGCGCATCGGTGCCGAGGTCCGCGACGGCGACATCCTGGTCGGCAAGGTCACCCCGAAGGGTGAGACCGAGCTGACCCCGGAGGAGCGGTTGCTCCGCGCGATCTTCGGTGAGAAGGCGCGCGAAGTGCGCGACACCTCGCTGAAGGTGCCGCACGGTGAGTCCGGCAAGGTCATCGGCATCCGCGTGTTCTCGCGTGAGGACGACGACGACCTGCCTCCCGGTGTCAATGAGCTGGTGCGCGTGTACGTGGCGCAGAAGCGCAAGATCCAGGACGGCGACAAGCTCGCCGGTCGCCACGGCAACAAGGGCGTTATCGGCAAGATCCTGCCGACCGAGGACATGCCGTTCATGCCGGACGGCACCGCGGTCGACATCATCCTGAACACCCACGGTGTGCCGCGTCGAATGAACATCGGCCAGATCTTGGAGACCCACCTCGGGTGGATCGGCAAGGCGGGCTGGGATGTCGGTACAGGTGCGGACGGGACCCGTCCCGACTGGGCCAAGGCGCTGCCGGAGGAGATGCTGGCGGCACCGTCCGACTCGAACATCGCCACCCCGGTGTTCGACGGCGCCCGCGAGGAGGAGCTGACCGGTCTGCTCGCCTCGACCCTGCCGAACCGCGATGGTGACCGCATGGTCGACGACAACGGCAAGGCCACTTTGCTCGACGGCCGCTCCGGCGAGCCGTTCCCGTACCCGGTGGCAGTCGGCTACATGTACATCCTGAAGCTGCACCACTTGGTCGACGACAAGATCCACGCCCGTTCGACCGGTCCGTACTCGATGATCACCCAGCAGCCGCTCGGTGGTAAGGCACAGTTCGGTGGTCAGCGCTTCGGCGAAATGGAGTGCTGGGCCATGCAGGCGTACGGCGCTGCCTACACGCTGCAGGAGCTGCTCACCATCAAGTCCGATGACGTTGTCGGCCGCGTGAAGGTCTACGAGGCGATCGTCAAGGGCGAGAACATTCCGGAGCCGGGCATTCCGGAGTCGTTCAAGGTGCTCCTCAAGGAACTCCAGTCACTGTGCCTCAACGTCGAGGTGCTGTCTTCGGACGGCGCGGCGATCGAGATGCGCGACGGCGACGACGAGGATCTGGAGCGCGCCGCGGCGAACCTGGGCATCAACCTGTCCAGGAACGAAGCGGCCACCGTCGACGATCTGGCGAACTAGGCGGCCGGCCGGATGTCGTTGGTTTCCAACGACATCCGGCCCCGCGTTCCACCAACTAGTGAACTTTTTGCTCGAATTCGACCCGAATAGGGGCAGTGAAGTTGAATTTTCACTCCGCAAGCTCCGTGAAAGGTGAAGTTACGTGCTAGACGTCAACTTCTTCGATGAACTCCGGATCGGCCTTGCCTCCGCCGACGACATCCGCCAGTGGTCTTTCGGCGAGGTGAAGAAGCCGGAGACCATCAACTACCGCACCCTCAAGCCGGAGAAGGACGGACTCTTCTGCGAGAAGATCTTCGGCCCCACCCGGGACTGGGAGTGCTACTGCGGCAAGTACAAGCGTGTCCGCTTCAAGGGCATCATCTGTGAGCGCTGTGGCGTCGAGGTGACTCGCGCCAAGGTGCGTCGTGAGCGGATGGGCCACATCGAGCTGGCCGCACCGGTTACCCACATCTGGTACTTCAAGGGCGTGCCTTCGCGCCTCGGGTACCTGCTCGACCTGGCGCCGAAGGATCTGGAAAAGATCATCTACTTCGCCGCCTACGTCATCGTCGGTGTCGACGACGAGCTGCGCCACAACGAGCTCAGCACGCTCGAAGCCGAGATGGAGGTCGAGAAGAAGGCGGTCGCCGATCAGCGCGACGCCGACCTCGAGGCCCGCGCCCAGAAGCTCGAGGCCGACCTGGCCGAGCTCGAGGCCGAGGGTGCCAAGTCCGACGTGCGCCGCAAGGTCAAGGACGGCGGCGAGCGGGAGATGCGCCAGCTCCGTGACCGGTCCCAGCGTGAGCTGGACCGGCTCGACGAGATCTGGACCACCTTCACCAAGCTGGCCACCAAGCAGCTCATCGTGGACGAGATCCTCTACCGCGAGCTGATCGACCGCTACGGCGAGTACTTCACCGGCGCCATGGGTGCGGAGTCCATCCAGAAGCTGATGGAGAACTTCGACATCGACGCCGAGGCCGAGAACCTGCGGGAGACCATCCGCAGCGGCAAGGGCCAGAAGAAGCTGCGCGCGCTCAAGCGGCTCAAGGTCGTCGCGGCCTTCCAGACCAACGGCAACTCGCCGATGGGCATGGTGCTCGACGCCGTTCCGGTGATCCCGCCGGAGCTGCGCCCGATGGTTCAGCTCGACGGTGGCCGGTTCGCCACCTCCGACCTGAACGACCTGTACCGCCGCGTGATCAACCGCAACAACCGCCTCAAGCGACTGATCGACCTCGGCGCGCCCGAGATCATCGTCAACAACGAGAAGCGGATGCTGCAGGAGTCCGTCGACGCGCTGTTCGACAACGGCCGTCGTGGCCGTCCGGTCACCGGACCGGGTAACCGCCCGCTGAAGTCGCTGAGCGATCTGCTCAAGGGCAAGCAGGGTCGTTTCCGTCAGAACCTGCTCGGCAAGCGCGTGGATTACTCCGGTCGCTCCGTTATTGTCGTCGGCCCGCAGCTCAAGCTGCACCAGTGTGGTCTGCCCAAGCTGATGGCGCTGGAGCTGTTCAAGCCGTTCGTGATGAAGCGTCTGGTCGACCTGAACCACGCGCAGAACATCAAGTCCGCCAAGCGGATGGTCGAGCGTCAGCGCCCCCAGGTGTGGGATGTCCTCGAAGAGGTCATCGCCGAGCACCCGGTGCTGCTGAACCGCGCGCCCACCCTGCACCGCCTCGGCATTCAGGCGTTCGAGCCGCAGCTCGTCGAGGGTAAGGCGATCCAGCTGCACCCGCTCGTCTGTGAAGCGTTCAACGCCGACTTCGACGGTGACCAGATGGCCGTGCACCTTCCGCTGTCCGCGGAGGCGCAGGCCGAGGCTCGCATCCTGATGCTGTCCTCGAACAACATCCTGTCGCCGGCCTCCGGTCGACCGCTCGCCATGCCGCGACTCGACATGGTGACCGGCCTGTACTACCTGACCCGCCTGCAAGAGGGTGCGAAGGGCGAGTACAAGGCCGCAGGCAAGGACAGGGCCGAGTTCGGCGCCTACTCCTCGCCCGCCGAGGCACAGATGGCGGTGGACCGCGGTGAGCTCACCGTGCGTTCGCTGATCAAGGTCCGGCTCATCCACCAGCGCCCGCCGAAGGAGATCGAGGCGAAGCTGTTCCCGGAGGGCTGGAACCGTGGCGACGCGTGGATCGCCGAGACCACCCTTGGTCGCGTGCTGTTCAACGAGCTGCTCCCGGCGGACTACGCGTTCATCAACGAGCAGATGCCGAAGAAGCGTCAGGCGACGATCATCAACGATCTGGCCGAGCGCTACCCGATGATCGTGGTCGCGCAGACCGTCGACAAGCTGAAGGACGCGGGCTTCTACTGGGCCACCCGTTCCGGCGTGACGGTCTCCATGTCCGACGTGCTCGTGCCGCCGGAGAAGACCGAGATCATGGAGCGCTACGAGGCGCTTGCCGATCAGATCGAGAAGAAGTACCAGCGTGGTGCGCTCGATCACCAGGAGCGCAACAACGCCCTGGTCAAGATCTGGCAGGAGGCGACCGAAGAGGTCGGTACCGCACTGCGTGCGCACTACCCGCCGGACAACCCGATCATCACGATCGTCGAGTCGGGCGCCACGGGTAACTTCACCCAGACTCGTACCCTCGCCGGTATGAAGGGTCTGGTGACGAACCCGAAGGGTGAGTTCATCCCGCGCCCGATCAAGTCCTCGTTCCGTGAGGGCCTGACCGTGCTCGAGTACTTCATCAACACCCACGGTGCTCGTAAGGGTCTGGCCGATACCGCGCTGCGTACCGCCGACTCGGGTTACCTGACCCGTCGTCTGGTGGACGTCTCGCAGGACGTGATCGTGCGCGAGCACGATTGCGCCACCGAGCGCGGCATCATCGTGCACATCGCCGACAAGCAGGCGGATGGTTCGCTCATCCGCGACGCGCACGTGGAAACCTCCGCGTACGCTCGCACGCTCGCTTCGGACGCGGTGGACGCCAAGGGCAACCTCGTCATCGGTAAGGGCGCCGACCTCGGCGACCCGGCCATCGACGCGCTGCTCGGGGCAGGCATCACCGAGGTTCGGGTCCGCTCCGTGCTGACCTGCACCACCGGTACCGGTGTCTGCGCCACCTGCTACGGCCGTTCGATGGCCACCGGCAAGCTGGTCGATATCGGTGAGGCCGTCGGTATTGTCGCCGCGCAGTCCATCGGTGAGCCCGGCACCCAGCTGACCATGCGTACCTTCCACCAGGGTGGTGTCGCGGGCGATGACATCACCGGCGGTCTGCCGCGGGTGCAGGAGCTGTTCGAGGCCCGCGTGCCGAAGGGCAAGGCGCCGATCGCCGAGGTCAGTGGCCGCGTGCGGATGGAAGACGACGACCGCTTCTACAAGATCACCATCATCCCGGATGACGGTGGTGAAGAGGTTGTCTACGACAAGCTCTCGAAGCGTCAGCGTCTGCGTGTCTTCAAGCACGACGACGGCTCCGAGCGTCTGCTCTCCGATGGTGACCACGTCGAGGTCGGCCAGCAGCTGCTGGAAGGCGCGGCGGATCCGCACGAGGTGCTGCGCATCATGGGTCCCCGTCAGGTGCAGATCCACCTGGTCCACGAGGTCCAGGAGGTCTACCGCTCGCAGGGTGTGTCGATCCATGACAAGCACATCGAGGTCATCGTGCGCCAGATGCTGCGTCGCGTGACGATCATCGATTCGGGTGCCACGGAGTTCCTGCCCGGTTCGCTCACCGAGCGTTCCGAGTTCGAGGCATCCAACCGTCGCGTCGTCGCCGAGGGCAATGAGCCCGCGGCGGGTCGCCCGGTGCTGATGGGTATCACGAAGGCGTCGCTCGCGACGGATTCGTGGCTGTCGGCGGCGTCCTTCCAGGAGACCACTCGAGTCCTGACGGACGCGGCGATCAACTGCCGCTCCGACAAGCTCATCGGCCTCAAGGAGAACGTGATCATCGGCAAGCTGATCCCGGCCGGTACCGGTATCAACCGCTACCGCAACATCACGGTGCAGCCGACCGAAGAAGCCCGTGCCGCCGCGTACGCGGTGCCGTCCTACGACGACACCTACTACAGCCCGGACAGCTTCGGCCAAACCACCGGCGCCGCAGTCCCGCTCGACGACTACGGTTTCAGCGACTACCGCTAACCCGGTACCGCGCAAGAACATCCGGCCCCCGCTCCCCTCGGAGCGGGGGCCGTTTGCGTATCCGCCGAGGCGCTAATCCCACCAGGCCGTCAGCACACCCCCGGTGTATGGCCAACTTCCGAGAGCGGCACCCATCTCGTCCGCGTTGTCCTGCACGATCACTTCGTCTGCCAGCCAACGCTCTTCGTCCGCCACCCGTGCCAGTTGTCTTGCCTGGTCCAGGCTCTCGGTCAGCACGAACAGCGTGTCCACGTTCCACGTGTTGCGGGACACCCGAAGGGGCGTCGCTCGCTGATCAGCTAGGGGAATGATGCGTGCCGTTCGGCTTGGGCAAGCGCCCCGTCTGTTCGGGGTGTGGAAAGAGTGATGGGAAATTTACTTTGGGGCGATTGATTTCTGCCAGAATATTTTCAATTGAAGGAGTTTGGTCGGTGGTGCGCTAGCGCGGCTTGGGCCTGCCGAATCCTGTTCCGCCCGTTGCGAAAGCGAGACACTTCATGTCCGAGTACCACCAGATCTTCGATCTCGGTGACTTCACCACGCAGCATGGTGCCACGCTGCGCGGTGCCTTCCTGGCGTACGCCACCTACGGTGAGCTCAACGCCGAGAAGAGCAATGCCATCGTCTATCCGACGTGGTACTCGGGGCGACATTGGGACAACGAGTGGCTGATCGGCGCGGGGATGGCGCTCGATCCGGCCGAATACTTCATCATCGTGCCGAACATGCTCGGCAACGGCCTATCCAGCTCGCCGAGCAACACCCTCCAGCCCTACGATCGCGCGCGCTTCCCCGACATCACCGTCTACGACCAGGTGGCGGCGCAATACCGTTTGGTGACAGAGAAATTCGGCATCGAGCGGCTCGCCTTGGTGACCGGCTGGTCGATGGGCGCCGGACAGACCTACCAGTGGGCGGTGAGTCATCCGGAGATGGTCGAGCGGATCGCCCCGTTCTGCGGTTCCGCGCGAACCAGCCCGCACAACAAGGTTTTCCTGGAGGGCGTCAAGGCGGCGCTGACCGCCGACTCGGCTTTCGCGGGCGGCTGGTACGGCGAGAACTGGCCGACCACCGGATTGCGCGCCATGGCAAGGGTTTACGCGGGCTGGGGCTTCTCCCAGGCCTTCTACTGGCAGCAGGAGTACGAGACGCTCGGTTACACCTCCCTCGAGGATTTCCTCATCGGCTTCTGGGAGGGCTTCTTCCTCGACGGCCGCGACCCGAACAACCTGCTCGCCATGATCTGGACCTGGCAGCACGGCGACGTCGGCCGCACACCCGGCTTCGGCGGTGACACCGAGGCCGCCCTCGCATCGATCAAGGCCACCGCCCTGGTGCTGCCCGCCGAGAAGGACCTCTACTTCCCGCCGGAGGACGAGGCCTGGGCCGTCTCGCACATCCCCGGCGCCGAACTCCGTGTGATACCCGGCATTTGGGGCCACTTCGCCGGCCACGGCACGAATCCCGAGGACACCCGGTTCATCGACGCCGCCCTAGCCGATCTACTAAGCAAACCCGGTGGCCTGGCCTGATTTCGGGCCGTGAACTACACACTCGTTGTCGCACTCGGCGCAGTGTTCCTCATCGGCATCGTCGTCCTCGCGGTCTGGGACGACCTGCGCGACCGAGGCGAGGACCGAACCGGACGACCCGAAGCCAAGCGCATCGACACAAACCGTCATTGATTCATTCAGGCGTCACCGCCGCGTCGGCGGCGGCCGTCACAATGGAGGCATGCGCAGAACGTATGCGGTGGGCGTCGCGGCGATCCTGCTCGGCGGTGTCCTGAACGCGGGTGCCGCGTCGGCGGACGGGCCACCCGCGCAGTTCGATCTGCAGGCGCATCGGGGTGGGGCGGCCCTGGTGGTGGAGAACACGCTGGCCTCGTTCACGAACGCGCTCGAGCTCGGCGTGCGCACACTCGAGCTGGACGTGCAGATCACCGAGGACGGGTATCCGGTGGTCACCCACGACCGTGATCCGAGTCCGGACAAGTGCGTCGACACCGCACCCGCCTTTCCCGGCGATCCGAAGTTTCCCTATGTGCCGGGTACCAGGTTCATTCGCGACCTGACATTGGCTCAGGTTCGCACCATCGACTGCGGATCGAAACGGTTGGCCGCATTTCCGGAGCAGCGCACGGTGCCGGGCGCCCGAATGCCTTTGCTCTCTGAGGTTTTCGACCTCGTGCACGCTTATCACGCCGATGAGGTCATGCTGAACGTCGAGTCCAAGGTCGAAGCGGGAGCGCCGGAACAAACCGCGCCACGCGAGCAATTCGTACAGGTGATTGCCGCGGAAGTGCGGCGCGCGCATCTCGAAAATCAGGTCACCATCCAAAGTTTCGACTGGGGTTCCCTGATGCGCATGCGTGAGGTCGCGCCGGAATTGCCGCTCGTCGCCTTGACCAATGGGCAACAATTCCTGCAGGAAGGCCAGCCCGGTGCGTCACCGTGGTTGGGCGGCATCGACATCGATGACTTCCCCGGCTCGCTCCAGGAGAAATTCGTCAGCGCCGCGGCGTCGTTCGGTGCCGACGCGGTCTCGCCGGTGCACGGCGATCCGCAGGACGGCAGCATCGAAGATTCCGGCTATCAACCCTTCACCACCGGTGATCTGGTCCAAGCCGCCCATCAGCGTGGAATGCGGGTGGTGCCATGGACGGTCGACGACCGGGCAACCATGACCGCGCTGATCGACCTCGGCGTGGACGGCCTCATCACCAATCGCCCGGATCTGCTGCGCGCCATTCTCGCCGAACGCGGTTATCAGCTGCCGAAGGCATATCACCGGCCCTGATCGCGTCACTGGAATAATCGGTTTCGATGGTCGCGGCGGCGGTGTTACCGTCGACTAATCGAGAACGACGAAAGGTAACGGACATGATCAGCCACCTCGAATCATCGCTGGTGCAGCGTGAATTCGCGACGACTGAGGAATCCAGTTGCGTGTCGACGGGTGAACGTCCCGATTGGTGAGTACGGGCATAAAGCCGAGCCACACGGGCCGCATCCGGGGAATCCCTACGGAGCGGCCCTTTTTCGTTTCGCACTGAATCCAAGGCGCAGTTGCCCTGTTGGCATGGGCACCCTGACTTTCATTCAGGTACCAAGTCGGTTCGATTCCGATCTGCGTCACGCCAAGGCCTCGGGCTGCGGGTTCGATTCGCGCCGGGGTCACGGTGGAAAGGCAACCAGCACTATCCGGGAAAGTTACGCGGACCGGCGTCCGTCACCGTTTCGAAAACGGCTGGTCTCACGGGAGTGAGATGGGGATCGACACCTCAACTTTCCGCCACCGAGCACGTCGTGCGGCCCCTCCGCATGGACAACCCGCACTCCACAGGGTAAGTAAATAGAACACGTTTCAGTTATGCGGTGGGAGATGCGATGGACAGCGCGGCCATGGGGGAGTTGGTGATGGCTGGGTTCCAGAAGCTGGGCTTCATCCAGTACACCGGGATCGAAGGGGTGGAGTTCGATGCCGGCCGGAATGTGGTGCGGATGGCGCCGCGAGCCGAGCATCTGAACCACAACGGCGATCTGCACGCGGCGGTGTTGTTCGGCCTGGCCGAGACCGCGGCGATGGGCGCGTCGGTCTCGGGCATCGTGGACCTGATGGGGGAGACCTTCATCGTGGCCAGGGATGGGCGGATCGAGTATCGAGCGCGCGCGAAAGGCGATGCGGGGCCCTATCTCGCGACGTCCGAGGTCTCCGGGGACATCCTGCAGCAGGTCCGGGCGGATATCGCGGCCCGCACACCGATCGAACTGGAAGTGCCAGTGAACATCACCGACGGCACCGGAAAGTCGGTGGCGGCAGCGACATTCACCGCGGTCATCCGGCCACGCAGGTAGGGATCGCGGTGCGCTCGGAAGACGAGCGCACCGGCCAGCTCAGCGCTCGCTGTCGAGCATCGCCATCTGCGCGGTGGCGTAGCGCTCACCGGCGATCTGATCGGCGGGCACCGCGGCCTCGATGGTGGCCAACTCGGCCCCGGTCAGCGAGACATCCAGTGCGCCTGTGGCTTCGGCCCAGCGCTCGCGCCGCCGGGCGCCGATGATCGGCACGATATCCGTGCCACGGGTCAGCACCCAGGCGATGGCGAGCTGGGCGACCGAAACATCCTTGCCCGCGGCGATTTCGGCCAGCGCGTCGACCAATTTCAGGTTCTGGCTGAGGTTTTCGCCCTGGAATCGTGGGCTGTGCGCACGGAAATCGGTGGCGGCGAACGTGGTTCCGGCCTGAACCGAGCTGCTCAGCAGCCCACGTGACAACACGCCGTACGCGGTGATGCCGATGCCGAGTTCGCGGCACAACGGCAGAATCTCGGCCTCGATGCCGCGCGAGACCAGCGAGTACTCGATCTGCAGGTCGGCGATCGGATGCACGGCCGCGGCCCGGCGGATGGTGTCGGCGCCGACCTCGGACAACCCGATGTGCCGGACATACCCCGCCTCGATCAGCTCGCCGATCGCGCCGACGGTGTCCTCGATCGGGACGTTCGGGTCGAGCCTGGCCGGCCGGTAGATGTCGACGTAGTCGACGCCGAGCCGCTGCATGCTGTACACGAGGAAGTTGCGCAAGGCCTCGGGCCGGTTGTCCACGCCGCCCCAGGTGCCGCCGGGTCCGCGCAGCGCGCCGAACTTCACGCTGAGCAGCACGTCCTCGCGAGGGCGTCCGGCGATCGCGTTGCCGATCAGTAGCTCGTTGTGCCCGGCCCCGTAGAAGTCGCCGGTGTCGATGAGGTTCGCGCCTGCATCGAGCGCGGCGTGGATGGTGGCGGTGGATTCGGCGTCGTCCGCGGCGCCGTACATGCCGGACATACCCATCGCGCCGAGGCCGATGCGGCTGACGTCCGGCCCGGTCCGGCCGAGCTGAACTGTGGGAATCTTCGATGTCGTCATGAGATAAGCCTGACCCGCCGGCACGGATCGCGGCAGAGATTGCTTATCAAGGGATTCCCGATCCCTGGCTGCGCGGCCCGTTCCGGGGGACAGTAGAGGTATGGATCGCACCGAGCTAGCCGACTTCCTGCGTCGCCGTCGTGAGCAGCTGACGCCCGCGGAGGTAGGTTTGCCGCCGGGTGTCCGGCGTCGCACCCCCGGCCTTCGTCGAGACGAGGTAGCGCTGCTAGCGGGCATGTCCACGGACTACTACACCCGGCTGGAACAGTCGCGCGGGCCGCGGCCGTCCACCCAGGTGCTCGCGTCGCTGGCCCGCGCGCTGCGCTTCAGCAGCGACGAACGCGACCACCTCTACCATCTGTGCGACCACGCGGCGCCGGGACGCGAACTCGGCGACAAGCACGTCGGTCCTGGATTGATGCATCTGCTGGCCAAGCTGGACGACACCGCGGCCACCGTGATCACCGACCTCGGCGAGGTGCTGGTGCAGAACCGCATGCACACCCTGCTGGTCGGCGACCACGGTAATCGTCGCGGCTGGGATCGCTACTACGCCTACCGCTGGTTCACCGACATCGGGTCACGTGCGATCTTCCCCGAGGAGGACTGGGATCGTCTGGGCCGCAAGCACGTCGCGGATCTCCGCGCGACCGCGGCCCGCCGATCGGGCGACGCCGATGTCGCCGAGTTCATCGGCAAGTTGCGTTCGGAGAACGCGGAATTCGATCGCCTCTGGGACGAACACGAAGTGGCGGTACGCCTTTCGGATACCAAACGGATCCAGCACCCTCAGGTCGGCCTGATCGACACGATCTGCGAAACGCTGCTCACCCCGAACGCCGCCCAGCGCCTGCTGGTCTACCTCCCGCGTCCCGGCACGGATGCCGCCGAGAAGCTGGATCTACTGCGGGTCATCGGCACGCAAACCTTGGGTTCCACCGGCGAAGTCGAGGATCGCGCGCACCGCCCCTCCGCCGCGGGGTGAGTGGCAGCCCCTGCCGCGGGCACGAAGTCACGCGATCTTGATCGCGCCGCCGTCGATGCTGGAGGCCAGCGGTGAGATAGGCGACGAGCGCGGCAACCCACCACCGCTCCGCGAATTCGTGTGGTGCTTGCGCCCGCGCCGCCAGTGCCGGATCAGGGTGCGCCGGAGACGTAGTCGAGTGCCGCGTCGATCGCGGGCTGGCCACCGGCCATCGCGAGTCCGGCCGCGGCACCGATCGCGGCACCGAGCACCGTGGTGATCGGCACCGTGATGAAGTCGATGACGAACAGGCCGAGCGGAAAGCCGAGTACGAAGCCGATCCCGGCGCCGATTCCCGCGCCCGCCAACACGATCGGCATGGCCTTCTCGACCTCGGCGAAGAAACGTTCCTGACCGGCCACCTCGCGCAACGGCGCCTGCGACATGTGGTCGGGGACGAGGGTGAGGCGGTGGCCCGCCTCCTCGATGACCGGGTTCAGCGCCACCCGTTTGTCGCCGACCCGCAACGCCATCGGCAGGGCGGCGACCACGTTTCCGGCGTGATCGGTCAGTGTGACCACCCGGCCGTCGTGGATCAGGTCGAACTGGCCGTCCTGGATCGTCGTCACCGCGGCGCGCCGATCCTCGGATGCCGCGACCTGGTAGGCGATTTCGGCGAAGGATCCGCGCACGTCGAGCGCGGTGTCGGGGGTGGTGGCGGGATCCGCGTGTGTGGCGCTCGTGCTGATGACGGTGGCCACCAGGGCCAGCAGTGCCGTCGCGGAGATTCTGGAAACTCTCATCGTGCTCTTTCGGTAGCGCTGCCCCTGCGCAGTGTGTTAGTCGGCGACAGTATCAGGCGCGGCCGGGCGGCGCCTGTCGTTCGGGCACAACGCAACTCGGCTCAGAGCTGCAGTTCGCCGCTCAACCTGCGCAGGTACCCGGCGAACCGCTGCCGGTCGAGCTCGTCCCAGTCGGCGGTGAGTTCGATGAAGACCTGCCGCTGCCAGTCGCGGGCGTCCGCGAGCAGACGCTCGCCGCTGGCCGTCAGCGCCAATGCTGTTCGGCGCCGGTCGTGTTCGGACTCGGCGCGCGAGAGGTGGCCTGCCGCCGTGGCATCGCGCACCATCCGGCTCGCCCCCGAATGGTCGAGTCCGAGTTGATGGGCCACCGAGGTGATGGTGGCCTCGGCGCCTTGCTCGACGGTGGCGGCCACCGCCTCGACCACCTGGACGTGCTGGGCGTGCCGCAGTGCGTCGGGCAGGTCCGCGGACGTCCGGTTGATCCAGCGCCGGGACCAGAAGCGGACCAGCCGAAACAGTGCGGGCCCGCCGTCGGCGGCGGTCCCAGGCCTGGCGGTCGCCCGTCTGCTCATGGTGCCAGCCTAACCCGCCGCTAGCAATCACATGCGATCCGCATGTATATTTGTATGTGTATCGCATGCTTCTAGGAGGTAGTCGTGACCATAGTCTTGAATCACACGATCGTGCCCGCGGCGGACCGGCACACCGCCGCAACGTTTTTCGCCGAATTGCTGGGACTGACGGTGGGCGCGCCGAGCGGCCCCTTCGCGCCGGTCCAGGTCAATGCCGACCTCACCCTCGATTTCGACGACCGCGGGCAGGTCGAACCGGGCCACTACGGATTTCTCGTCGACGACGAGACCTTCGACGGGGTGCTGGCGCGACTGGCGCAGTGGCCCGGTGTCGATTACGGCTCGGGCCCGCAGTACGGGTGGGACCGAGCCGTCAATCATCTCGGCGGCGGCCGCGGTGTCTACGTGCACGCGCCCGACGGTCACAGCTACGAGCTGTTCACCGCGGTCCCCTAGTCCAACGACGGATCAGGTTCTGGCCGTACCGATTCGGCGTTTGCGAGGCTTGAGGTGCAGGCCGGGCAGCGGCGGGGCCGGGATGCGCTGCTCGGGCGGATGGCCCGCGATGTCGGCGAAACGGCCGAGATCGTGGTTCTCCCAATCGTTTCGGGCCGCCACGATCTCGTCATGGCTGCGGCCGACGAAATTCCACCACATCACCAGTTCCTCGCCGAACGGCTCGCCGCCGATCAACGCGAAATGCGCACCGGCCGTACTGGTCAGCACGACCTCGTCGCGATCGGTGCCGAGGTACAGCAGCGGTCCGGCGGTCAGCGAGGTGCCATCGACGGTCACCTCGCCCTCGATCACCATCAGCGCGTGCTCGAACCCGCGCTCCAGCGGGAGGGTGACCTCGCCCGGTGCCAGCCGCACATCCGCCCCGACGATCGGCGTGTAGGCGGTGGCGGGCGAGGTGACTCCGGCCAGCGAGCCGATCAGCACGATGGCTCGAAGTCCTGGCGCCTGATACTCCGGCAACTCGCGATGCTGCTCGAAGTGCGGGTCGATCCCGGTTTTGTTGCCGGGCAAGGCGATCCACAGCTGCAGGCCGTGCCCGGTGTGCGCGCCGGCCACGCCGTACTCGGAATGCGCGATGCCGCGTCCCGAGGTCATCAGATTCAGCTGACCCGGCTCGATCTGCACGTCCGAGCCGACCGAGTCGCGATGCCGGATCCGGCCGTCGAACGGCCAGGTCACCGTCTGCAGCCCGATGTGCGGGTGCGGATCGATATCCGGCGACGCGCCGGTATCGGTCACCGTCGGCGATCCGAAGTGATCGAGGAAGCACCACGCCCCGACGGTCGGCAGATCCCGTTGCGGCAGCACCCGTTCCACGAAAACGCCACGCACGCCGCCGAGTGGTACCTCACGCGACGGGTACAGCTCGGCGACCCGGCCGGGACCGGGCGCGGGCTCGCACAGCGCCTCCGCGGGATGTGGATCGAGATCACTCACGACTGCGCCTCGCTGGCGCTCGGCTCCGCCGTTCCTGCAGACGCTGTGTTGTTGGTTCGCTCGCTGCGCTCACTCACCTCTTGACGCCCTTACCGATGACATGCGCGTCGTACTGCGGGTGCTTCTCCAGGTAAGCCTTGATGAACGGGCACAGCGGCCGGATCACCCGGCCGCGCTCGACCACATCCTCGACCGCGTGCTTGGCCAACGTGCTGCCGAGCCCCTTGCCGGAGAACGCGCCGTCGACCTCGGTGTGCGTGAACACCATCTCGTCGTCGCGCTCCTCGTACTCGGCGAACCCGGCGAGATCGCCGCCGTAGAACACCTCGTACCGGTGCTTCTCGTCGTTGCGGACAACCTTGGATTCCGAGGCGGCTGCGGTCATGGTCGACTTCTCCTTCGGTGCGTGTACCGGATGTCTGCTGAGTATCGACACGCGATTGAACGCGCCGATCGTGGTGGCGGCCCAGACGATGACGGACAGCTGGTCGTCGGTCAGATATTTGCGAGCGAAAGCGTACTCACGTTCCATCGTGTGCTCGTCGGGCAGCGTGGCGGTGATTTCGGCCAGCGCGAGCGCGGCCTGTTCCATCGGCGAATACAGCTCGGTGCGCCGCCAGGCGGGCAGCACGGCGAGTTCCTGGTCGGTGTTCCCGGCGGCGAGCGCGGCGCGCTGGTGCGTGTCCAGGCAGAAGGCGCAGCCGTTGATCTGGGAAACCCGCACATTGATCAGCTCGATGAGTTTGCGATCCAAGCCGACAGCGGCGCCCGCGGCGCGTACTTCGCTCGCGACCGTGCTCAGTGCGCGGAATGCGGTGGGCGTCTGCTTGTCGATCCAGACGCGGTCATGCGGTACATCGGGCTTCACTCCACTGGATGTTAGTAGCCCGCGGCACCGGGTGCCCGGCAGGGGCACGTTCAAACGGACTGAGGTCCGGGTTCATTTACACCGGCATACAGAACTCGTAGAGATCGTTCGCCGCCTCTCGCCCGGCCCGCTGAACCGGACAAATATTGAGGGTTCAGCGAAGGAGAAACGTCATGAGGTTCCGCAACCGCACCGCCCCCACCCTGGTCGCCGCCTGCCGCCGCAGCGCGCACCGAATCTGGGCCAGGCAGGATCTCACGCCCCAGGAGCGGGCGAACCTCATGGTCGGGTGGACCCCGCCCGCGATCATCAGCGCCTCGCTCGGCGGGCGAACGTTTCACTGACACAGCGCGGCCCGGCGATCGAGACAACGCGGCCCCGGCGATCCGAACCCGGGTCGCCGGGGCCGTCTGGTTGTGCCTAGATCTCGGTGAAGCGCCGCAGCTGGAACGGCTCGACCAGGATCTGGTCCAGTGCCGCGGCGCACTGCTTCAGATGCGGGGTCTCGAAGTGTGCCGCCAAGGCGTCGGCGTCGACCCATTCCTCCAGCAGCACCACCCGGCTCGGATCGGTCGGGTGCAGGTACAACTCATAACCGAGGCAACCTTTCTCGGCGATGGTCGGCTCGATCATGTTCCGCAACACCTCGTGCAACTCGGCTTCGTGACCTTGCTTCGCGGTGAAGCGGACATTGAGCGTCAGCGTGGACACGGTGAACTCCTGATCTGTTGTGGTGCTTGCTATTCCCGGCCCGCGGAGACGAAAGACAGGTCCGCGGCCCGGTTCCCGGCCACCTGGTCCGCGATCGGCTCCAGCGTCGCCAGTTCGTCGGCGGTCAGCTCGATGGTCGCGGCCGCGACATTCTCGGCGAGCCGAGTCCTGCTGCGGGTACCGGGAATCGGAACCACCGACAGGTCGCGCACCCGGGCCTGTGCGTGCAGCCAGGCCAGCGCGACCTGTGCCAGGGTACCGCCGTGCGCCTCGGCGATGGCGCGCAGCGGAGCGAGCAGCTCGGCGTTACGGGCCGCGTTGTCCTCGGCGAAGCGCGGAAACGACCGCCGCACATCGCCTTCCGCGAGGGTCGGGACCGCGCCGGTCAGGAAGCCACGGCCGAGCGGCGAGTACGGCACAAAGGTCACGCCGAGCTCGGACGCGGTGGGCACCACGGTCTGCTCGACATCCCTGGAGAAGATCGACCATTCGGACTGCACGGCCGCGATCGGATGCACGGCCTGCGCCGCGCGCAGCTCGGGCCCGGTCACCTCGGACAGGCCGATCGCGCGAATCTTGCCCTGCTGCAACAGCTCTGCCAGCACGCCGACGGTGTCCTCGATCGGCACCTGCGGACTGCGCCGGTGCATGTAGTACAGGTCGATGGTGTCGATGCCGAGCCTGCGCAGACTGCCCTCCACCGCCTTGCGGATGTAATCCGCCGTGTTGTCGATGCCGCGGTAGGCCGGGTCGTCGGCCTTGCGGACGATGCCGAACTTGGTGGCCAGCACCACCCGGTCGCGGTTGGCCCGCACGAACTCGCTGAGGAACTCCTCGTTGTGCCCCGCGCCGTAAACGTCGGCGGTGTCGAACAGCGTGACGCCCAGTTCCAGCGCCCGGTCCAGCGTCGCCCGTGACTCGGTGAAGTCGGAGCTCCCGTAGAACTCGCTGATCCCCATGCAGCCCAGGCCCTGCACGCTCACCTCGATGCCGTTGGCGCCCAGTGTGGTCGTCGGCAATTTTTCGGCGGTCGTCATACGGTGATCCCTTCAGTGTCACGCACCGTGATCGTGGCCGGGCGGGCGAGCTGTGCCTTGCCCTCGTAGATGTCGATCTTGTAATCCAATACGGCCACGGTCTGCTGAAGTTCATCGATCTTGGCGAGCACCTCGGCGCGGGTATTGCGGAACATCGCCAGCCGCTCGGGGAACGTCGATTCCCCGGCACGCACCAGCTCGGCGTAGCGGACCATGTCCGCCACCGACATTCCCGTGGTGCGCAGCCGGCCGATCAACGCGAGCCATTCCAGGTCCCGATTGCTGAACCGCCGCTTACCGGCATGGTCCCGGCCGATGTAATCCATCAGTCCGATCCGCTCGTACCAGCGCAGCGTGTCCCGGCTGAGCCCCGACCGCTCGGCCACCTCCCCGATCGAAAACCGAGGAAGTTCCCAGTCGCTACCTCGCCCCTGCAATGCGGCTTCACCCACGACACTCGCCTTTCTCATAGAACCCCGTCGACGCTACTCACCTGGAGTGCACTCCAAGCAAGTCCAATGTACGCAGAAACCGTCGTCGGGTTCCGGCCGACTGTGTACCTTGCGTGGGACACTGGGAGCTGACCAGGGGTGGGACGAGCTGAGGAGCGAGGGTGACGGCACTTCCGGAGCCAGGGCAGCTGCTGACGATTGCCGACTACATGGCGCTCGGAGAAGACGACGAGCGTTGCCGTAGGGAGCTGCAAGAGGGGGTACTCAATATTTCGCCGTCGCCCACGCCGGACCACAACATTGTCAGTGGCGATCTCTATGTCCAGGTGAAACCTCAGCTTCCACCTGACTTGGTCGCCGTGCCCGATGTCGACCTCAACCTGCAGTTGGTACCTGAGGATGGGCCCGCCACGGTCCGTCGGCCGGATCTAGTTGTGGTCGAACGGAGCGAGCGCAAACGAGTCCGTTCCGAAGGTGGGATTCTGCGAGCGCACGCTGCCCGTCTTGTCGTCGAAATCGTCTCGCCGGGCTCCCGGCGAACGGATTACGTCACGAAGCGCAGCGAGTACGCCGACGCTGGAATACCGCACTACTGGATCATCGACCTGAATCCGCCGCTCAGTTTGGCGGCGTTCCGGCTGACCGAAGAACTCGGCTACGTCGACGACGGCGAGGTGACCGACGTGTTCATGACCACCTCGCCGTGCCCGCTGACCATCCATTTGGATCAGTTGGACCAATTGGACTGAACAGCGTCGTCGGAGGACGCCGCTGCTAGCCCTGGAAGGGAATCGTACCGTCGCTTTGGATCAAAACCCCACGCTCAGTTGTACTTCGGCAATTCCTGTATCGCCCACCGATTCCCATCCGGGTCGGCGAAGTACGTGAACTTGCCCCAGTCGAGCGTCTCCACCGGCGTCGCGTCCACCCCGGCAGCCACCAGCTCCTTGTACGCGTCCTCGGCGCTGGAAACCACGATCTGCATCCCGCGCACGCTTCCCGGCGCGGCTTCGGTGATCCCCTCGCCGATGCAGATCGAGCACCCGGACCCGGGCGGTGTGAGCTGCACGAATCGCAGGTTCTCGGTGACCCGGTGGTCGTGATCCGCGTTGAATCCGATCTTGGTGTAGAAGTCCTTCGCGCGATCGACGTCGGTCACGGGAATCGCGATGAGCTCGATTTTCCAATCCATCGCCCGAGCATCTCATCGGTCACCGACAAAGTCCGGCCTTCCGGCCTACCCTGGGGACATGCCTGGTAAGGACGTCAACCGGATCAGGGCCCGCTCGGCCCTGGCAACGGTCAAGGAAAGCCCGGTGATCACCGCCATCGCGGTGGCACCGGTGGTGCTCGCTCTCGCCGTCGTGTGGTGGCTGCTCGGCGGGTTCGCCGCGTTCGTGCTGCTGGTCGTCCTCGGCGTGGTCGTGGTGGTCGGCGGCAAGTTGCTGAACTGACCGGCCGCTCAGCGGGGGATGTGGAAACGCACCAGCTCACCGGTTCCCGGATCGACCTGCGTCCATGGCCGGTCGAATTCCAGCACGGCCAGCGCCGAGGTGGGGAACTTGCGGCTGAGCTCGACAGCGGGCGTCGAACTCCGATTGCTCGCCAACTCCCATGCCGTCCACGGCATTCCGGGCGCGTGCCCGATCACCAGCAGCGTCGACACGTCGTCGTCGCTGAGCTGCACCAGCTCGATGAGGCTTTGCGGGGAGGCCTCGTAGATCCCCGCCTCGTAGACCACCGGCGCGTCGATACCGGTGGCCGCCAGCGTTTCCCTGGTGCGCGTCGCGGTGGAACATCGCACCGCGTCGATCGGCGGCTGGGTTTTGCGCAACCACTCGCCCGCCAGCCCAGCTTCGCGTTGTCCGCGCGGCGCCAGCGGGCGTTCGTGGTCGCCGATACCGTCGGGATATGCCGACTTGCCGTGTCGCATGAGGATCAGAGTCCGCACCATGGAGATACCGTAAGGCCTCCGGTCACATGGCCTCGAACACACTCGAGGCAAACTGAAAGCGGCGTCACATCGCGGTGGTCCCGCTGCGTGACGTTTCTGTCCACCTCCGCCCACCGGGTGGCCTACAGCCCACGTACATCTTCGAGGATCTGCACAATATGGCCTACGTAATCACGCAGCGTTGTTGCAACGACGCCAGCTGCGTTTCCGAGTGCCCTGTCGATTGCATCCGTCCGACCCCGGACCAACCGGAGTTCGCGACGACCGAGATGCTCTACATCGACCCCGACACCTGTATCGACTGCGGTGCGTGCGTCGATGCGTGCCCGGTGGAGGCGATCTTCTCCGAGGACGACCTGACCGCATCGCTGGCCAGATACCGCGACATCAATGCCGCCTATTTCGAACGGCATCCGCTGGAGTCGAACTTCGATCCGATCGTCACCCCGCCGCGGCCGCCGAAGGAACTCGGCACCCTGCGGGTCGCGATCGTCGGTGCCGGCCCCGCGGCCTGCTACGCCGCCGACGAGCTGCTGCGCAGGGCGGACGTGGAGATCGAGATGTTCGACCGGGTGCCGACCCCGTGGGGGCTGGTCCGGGCGGGCGTCGCGCCCGATCACCCGGGCACCAAGACGGTGTCGAGCTTGTTCGAGTCCGCGTTCCGGCGCGAGAGCCTGCAGTACTACCTCAATGTCGAGATCGGCACGCACATCTCGCACGAGGAACTGCTGCGCCACCACCACGCCGTCATCTACGCGGTCGGCGCGTCCACCGACCGCCGCCTCGATGTGCCGGGTGAGGACCTGCCCGGCAGCCATTCGGCCACCGAGTTCGTCGCCTGGTACAACGGCCACCCCGACTTCGCCGACCGGCAGTTCGACCTGTCCGGCGAGCGGGCGGTGATCGTCGGCAACGGCAATGTCGCGCTCGACGTCGCGCGCGTGCTGACCGTCGACCCGGACGAGCTGGCCAAGACCGACATCGCCGACCACGCGCTGGACGCCCTGCGGCGCAGCAATATTCGCGAGGTCGTCGTGCTCGGCCGCCGCGGCCCGCTGCAGGCGGCGTACACGTCGTCGGAGTTCCTCGCGCTGGCTCACCTGAAGGGCATCGACGTGGTCGTCGACGAGTCCGATCTCGCGCTCGATCACGCCAGCCAGGCACTGCTGGACGACCCGGACGTCGAGCCGTCGCTGAAGCTCAAGTACACCCTCGCCGAGGAGTACGCGGGCGCCCCGCGCGACCCGAGCCACAAGCGGATCGTCTTCCGCTACCTGGCCTCGCCCACCGCGCTCACCGGCACCGAGCACGTCGAGGCGATCGAGTTCACGCACAACGAATTGTTCGAGGAGAACGGCCAATTGGTGGCCCGGTCCACCGACCGCACCGAGCGGATCGAGGCCTCGCTGGTGCTGCGTTCCATCGGGTATCGCGGCGCGGCCGTCGCCGACGTGCCGTTCGACGAGCGGCGCGGCGTCATGCCGAATGAACACGGCCGGGTGCTCGACACCGACGGCACCCCGCTGTCCGGTGTGTACGCGAGCGGCTGGATCAAGCGCGGCCCGCGCGGTGTCATCGGCTCGAACCGGACCGATGCCGAGGAAACCGTGGAGAACTTGATCGCCGACTTCACCAGCGGCAAACTCGGTGCGCCCGAGGCGAATCGAGCGGCGCTGCAGGCGTTGCTCGGTGAGCGGCAGGCCGATCTGGTGGATCGGGAAGGCTGGCGCGCGATCGATCAGGCCGAGCGGGCCGCAGGCAAGTCCGCGGGACGACCGCGGGTCAAGTTCACCACCCGCGCGGATCTGCTGAAGGCCGCGCGCGGCTGAGACGAACGGTGCCGCCGACCGGAGCCGCGAGTTCCGGTCGGCCGTTGCCTATTCGGGCGGCAGCGGCATGATGCGGACGACGGTCGTCGTCGTGCCGCCGACCACGAACCACAGCCGCAGCACCGGTCGCCCGGTGCGATCGCCCGGCTCGAAGCGGCTGCGCACGGTCACGTGCTGGCGGGCGAGCACCGGCGCGACGTACTCGATGACCGCGCGATGCGGACCGGCGAGCAGCTTGGGGTACTCGACCATGAACTGTTCCACCGCCTGCCAGTAGCAGGCGTTGTTGACGTGGTTGTACTGGTCGATATCGGTCGCGCGCACCGGAAATGGCATGTCGGTGTCCGACTCCGAGGGCGCGGTGTCGGTCAGATACGGACGCCAGCGCAGCCGGTGCTCCTGCGTGGTCTGCGCCAGATAAGCCAGGCCCTCGTCGCTGATCCGCGCGGGCATCCCGGTCGACTCGCTGATATTGATCCAGAAGCCCTCGGTCTCGATCAGCCCACCGTTCGCGCTGGTGACCCGCACCCGCATGTTCGTCCAGCGGGTCGACATCGCCGAGCACCAGCGCAGCAGCCGCACCTCGTCCGGCCACAGGATCGGCCGGATCACGTCGATCACCGTGCGGCGCACAATCCAATTCGGATCGCTGCGGCTCAAGAACGTTTTATGCAGATTTTCCCAGGCGATGTCCTGCAGGTAGCGGGCGACGGCGTCGAATCGCAGCCGGGCGTAGGGGTCCACATCGCCCGCCCGGATAGGCCACGCCGAAGCAAAGCCCATGCCCTCCTGGGGAAGCGGGGCGAGTGGCTGATCGAGTGACACTGGTGCTCCTCGCGCTGCACGGTGTGCCGCGTTCTTCGTGTGGTGCTGTTGTGAGACGACTTTACGGGTCGTACGTCACACCATCGCGTCGAGTGCGTAGGTAGCCGACGGTATGCCCGCGAACAACGCCGCTACCAGGCATCATGGACGCCATGAACGATTCGGATCTGCCCGGCCAACTCGGCAAACCCGCTGAACGAGCCCTGGCCGCAGCCGGAATCCGCCACCTCGACGACCTCACCTCCTGGACCGAGCGCGACCTCGCCGCACTGCACGGTGTAGGCCCGACCGCCGTCACCAAACTCCGCAGCGCCCTAGCCGCCCGCAACCAAACCTTCGCCTGACAAGCACCGCGCCGGCTCCCGGCCGTCCGGCGACACCAAGACGTGTCACAGCCACACCGGTACGATCCGCAGCAGGCACGACAGGGGAGGACAACGGTGAAGCCGCTCGGCCGTCACGACCCGCGCACGGCAGGCCGCCACCAGTTGATCGCGGTCATCGGCCAGGGCGCCATGGGTCGCGTGCTGCTCGGCCGCTCGCCCGACGGTCGCCTGGTCGCGGTCAAGATGATCCATCGCCACCTCGCCAAGAATCCCGAGTTCCGCGCTCGCTTCCGCCTGGAAGTGCAGGCCTCCCAACGCGTCACCGGCGCGTACACCGCCGCCGTGATGGACGCCGACCCGGACGCCCAAGAACCGTGGCTGGCCTCGGTTTTCGTGCCCGGCCCCTCGCTGCGCGAAGCCATCGATCAGCACGGTCCGATGCCGCTCGGCGGGCTGCGTTTGCTCACCGCGGGTCTCGGTTCCGCGCTGCTGGAAATCCACCGTGCGGGCATGATCCACCGCGACCTCAAACCCTCCAATGTTCTGCTCGCGGAAGACGGCCCGCGCGTCATCGATTTCGGCATCGCCCGCGCGCTGGAAGCCGACCTCCAGATCACCAGCACCGGAACGCTGGTCGGCTCCCCGGCCTTCATGTCGCCAGAACAGGCGTCAGGCCACGAACTCAGCACCGCCAGTGACGTTTTCTCGGTCGGTGCGATGCTGGTCATGGCGGCGACGGGGGAGAGCCCGTTCCTCGGCGCCTCGGCACCACAGACCCTGTACAACGTGGTGCACAACCACCCGGACACGAGTCGCGTGCCCGCGCCATTGCGTCCCATCGTGGACGCCTGCCTGGACAAGAACCCCGCGCGGCGCCCCGAGCCGAGGCAGTTGATCGACGCGGTAGGGGCGATCACCGGGCGCTCCGGGTGGCCCGCCGGTGTCCGGCAGCAGATCACCCGGGATCGGGCGGACGCCGAACGCTGGGTCGACAGCGGTGGTGTGCTGCCGGATGCACCGCCTCGTCGTACCGCGAGATGGGTTGCCGCAGCGGCTGTTCTGGTGCTGCTGCTAGCTGGTACGGTCACCGCCGTGCTGGTCAGCCACAACCCGCCGCCAACCGGTCCGCTGGCGAATCGCACGCTGGAACTGACGGATGAACAACTGCGTCTCACCGATACTTGCGCGCTGGTCGGCAACGACGTCGTCGGCAAGTTGGGGCAGCCCGTCAAACCTGAGTTGGCGGATTCTTCGATCTGCGGCACGAAATTCATCGAGCAGGGCGGGCGGCAAACGCAGCTGACCGTGGGGGTCGGGATATCGGTTGCCGGGAAACAGCTCAGCGAACAGGTCGCCGGAAAATCCATGATGGACACCACGGTTGCCGCGGGTTCATGCGGGCGGGCGGTTGCGGTACGTGACCGGCCGCAACTAGGTGTCGAGGTGAAAGTCAGTGCGGCCGAAGGTGATTCCTGCAAGTTGGCTACGGACGCATTGAAAGCCGTCGTTACCCGTCTGGTGACGAGTCCGCCGAGCGTGAATCCGCTGAAACAGTCGGTCGTACGGATGATTCCGTGTGAGTCGGTGGATCAGGCTGTCGTCGTCGCGTATGTCGGACCTGAGGCGCGACCTGCGCCGGTCGACGCGCACACCTGTACCTGGGCGGGAAGTCCGTTCACGATCACGGTGCACACTGCCGAGGGCAAACGAGTCGATCTCGACCAGAAGTACACCAGACTCCTGCTGAAGGCCGGCAAGCTCGGCGACCTACCATCAGCGCGTCGGATAGATCCAGATGGCACGTGTGCTACCTACCATCTGGTACGGCCGACTATCGAAGATCGAGGAGACCAGATCGCCGTGACCGCGCAACCGAACGGAGCCGGCGCTACCGAGACAGCTTGTGCCACAACCGAATCGATACTCGACGGTGTCGTGGCCCGACTGAGGAGCTTGTGATGGTGACACCCCTCGAGCGCGATGAACCCCAGCGGATCGGCAGGTACCGGCTGCTCGGCCAGCTCGGTTCCGGCGGAATGGGGCGGGTGCTGCTCGGTGTCGGCCCAGACGGCCGACTGGTTGCGATCAAACAGGTGCATCAACATCTGGTGACCGAGGAGGACTTCCTGCCTCGGTTCCGCCGAGAGGTGCAGACCTCCGCGCAGGTCTCGGGCGCTTTCACTGCCGCGGTGATCGATTTCGACGTGGAATCGGAAGAACCCTGGCTCGCTTCCGTTTTCGTGCCTGGGGTACCCCTGGACCAGGCGGTCAAGGACTACGGACCGCTCACCTCGGACGAGCTGCACAAGTTGGCGATCGGACTCGCCTCGGCACTGCAGGCCATCCATGGAGTCGGCCTCATCCACCGGGATCTCAAGCCCGCCAACGTGATTCTCGCCGAGGACGGGCCGAGGGTCATCGACTTCGGTATCGCGCGGGCGGTCGAGGGCCGATCCGAGCTCACCCACACCGGCTCGATCATCGGTTCGCCGGCCTTCATGTCGCCAGAACAGGCGCAGTCGCTACCGCTGACACCGGCCAGCGACATGTTTTCCCTGGGAGCCGTTCTCGCGATGGCCGCTGGTGGCTCGAGCCCCTTCGCTGGATCCTCGCTGCCGCACACGCTCTACAACATCGTGCACACCGAACCCGACCTCAGCGGATTGTCGGCCGAGGTGCGGGAATTGGTGTCCCCGTGCCTGAGCAAGGATCCGCAGGAGCGCCCGTCGCCTGCCCAGCTCCTCGACTTCCTCGGCCCGCTACCACCGCAGCATCGACCGTGGTCGGCCCAGGTGCACAAGGCGATCGGCGAACAGGAAGCGGAGATGTCGGCGTTGCTGGCAGATCCGGAAGCCACCCAGATCGTCGGAGCCGACCCGTCGCCCGTCGCGGGGTCGCAGAGCGTCGACGACTTCGAGCAGCGATTGCTGGCGCTCGTCGAGATCCAACGCGCAGGCACGTTGCGTAAGCGGCGAAAGCGGGCCCTGATCGCGGCCTCGGCGGTGGTTGCCTTGGTCGCGGCCGTTCTCGCGGGAACTGCCCTGTTCGGTGGTAGCGACGATCAGCCGACCGGACCGTCGGTGAATCCGCTTGCGGCACTGAATCTCACGAAGCTCCGCTCGATCGACCTGTGTGCCGCGGTGAAAGAACCGCTGGTCTCGTCGCTAGGGGCGTGGACGAAAGGGCCGAGCTCTGCGCAATGGGGCTCGTGCGCCGCCCAAGCAGACGGATATCAGTTCTCCTTCGACATCAAACGCATCGAGGGCTACCGAGACAATGGTCAGCGTGCGGCAGGGGTCCCGGTGCTGGAGGACGTGGCCGACGGAACCGACCGCTGCGGGCGGGCCCTCCTTCCCGCGAAAACGGATCCGCAGTTCGGAATCGCGGTAATGGTGCAGGGCGCACAATCCGACAAGTTGTGCGGCGTCGCGGACGAGGCTGCCGCCGAGCTTGCCCATCGGATGACCGCACAAACGCCGCAGCTCCCGAACATTCGCAGCTCACTTGCTCGGCAAGATCCTTGCGCGCTGGTCGATTCGATTGTTGTCAAGCTGAACATCGGGGATCAAGTCCGCGGTGCCCCGGATCTGCTGCACACCTGCAAATGGATCTCGAACGGCACCGTCACCGTTTCGCTCGAGCGCTCGAAGATCCTGGTGCCGACTGAAAAGCCGATACCATTCGACCTCGGTGGCGGAAATATCACCTTCTTGGATGAGGCGGAATTGAGTTCGCCGACATGTGTACGCCGCGGAGAGTATCGCCGCATCGATGACAGTGATGCAGAGGTGGTGACAGTGCAGGTCGACAATCCGGTATTGACGGAGCACCCCGAATTCAGATGTCTCACAGCGCAGTTGGTGCTGCAGAACGTGTTGGACAACCTGCCACGGGTGAGTCGATGAACCGGAATTCACGAGCGGCCATGACAGTCTGCGCAGTCCTCGCCGCCGCAGTCGGGGCGGGTGGCTGTGCTTCGACGGTGGGCGGGGCCGGTAGTGCCGCCGAGGTCGACGTGCGAACCCTGGACACCGGCGTGTTTCCCACCGAGCAGCCCAAAATCTCGGCTCATCTCGATGAGATCGGTTACGCGCGGCTCGAGGCCGCGCGAATGGCTGGTGCGGTCCTGAGTCCCAGCGAGGTAGACGCGAAGTACACCGTCGGGGCGTCCGCACAGGTGCACACGGATGTGCAATCGGTGACGCGGTATCTGGCCGAGCCGGTGATCCCGGTGTTGCAGAAATATGGCTTCGTCCTGGGTTTTTCGACCGGCTCGGCCGATGATGTCCGGCCACTCGAGGCGGCGGAGGCCGGCAGTCGTCAACGTGAGGGCCTCACCGTCACCGTGTTGCGTTTCCCGGACGCGACAGCGGCCAAGTCGGCGGCAGCCGAAATCGACGCCGTCGACTTCGCGATCAATCCGGAAAACGTCGCCGTCCAACTGCCCAAGTACGCTGACGCACGGGCACATTGGCGTCCGTCGGTGCCGACGCTGGGCAGCACGACAGCACACGGAATCTATGTGATCAGTGTCCTCGCGGATACGCGGACAACAGACATCAATCGGCTGGTCGAGGCGAGCCAGAAGTATCTCGATGCCGAGGTGCGCGAGCTCGACAAGTTCACGCCGACACCGACCGGAAAGTTCAGCACACTGCGCCAGGATCCCGACGGTGTGCTCGTCCGAGTCATGCACGACGGAGGTGTTGTCCATGCACCCGATGGACAGGGCGAGGTGGTGCTGACCTTGCGCGGATACCTGAATTACGTCCAGGATCAACCGGGCCGACTGCCGGTATTGCAGCGGGCGGGAGTCGATCGGGTCGCCGTGACGCCCGACGCGTTCGGTTTCCGCGCCCGAGACGATGCCGCAGCGGCACAATTTGTCAGCGAGTCAGCGGAACTCGGCAATGTCGTGGACCGCCGTGCGGTAGATCCGCCGGCTGATGTGCCTGGCGCGTCGTGCGTACAAGACTATGTCGCGCAAAAACCCGCACAGTTCAGATGCTTTGTCTCCTACCGGCGATACGCGGCCCTGGTGCTCGGTGGCCGATTGTGGGAGACGCAGCAACGGGCGGCCGCACAGTACGCGTTGCTGGCCAACAGCCAGGGATGACCGTCGGCACTGCGGTCAGTAGCCCTGGTACGCGCGCCCTTGATCGACCGCCACTACGCCTGGAACGTTGTTGACCGAGCCATAGGTGGCGATCGAATAGCGAACGCCCGCGATAATGTTGTCCACCGGGTTCCAAATGTCGTCGTGGCCAGGTGCCTTATAGGCGTTGAAGGTGCTGTCGATGGTCTGCATCAGCCCCTTCGACGGGTGTCCCGCCGCCCAGTTGCTATCCCATTGGTTTTCCGCGTAGGGGTTACCCGTCGATTCATGTTCGATGATCATGGCGATGGCCCGCTCATCGATATCCTTGGGGTCATAACCCATTTCGATGAGCTTCTGCTTGGCCTCCGCGATCCATTTCGCCATATCGCCGCTCGGCATCGCACCGGTCGGCGCGGATGAACTCGGACTCCCCGAACCGCTGTGGCTACTGCTGTACGGACTTCCGGAAGACGATCCGGAGTTGTTGTGATTCCCCATCGCGTAATTCGGCTTGTGCGACGAAGGCGACGGAGAGTTGTTGCTCACCGAAGCAGGCGAGCTCACGCTGGCAGGCACCGTACTGGCCGGTGGCGCCACGTTCGCGCTGGGCTCACCGAGCCCGCTGAACGCCTGCTCCAACTTGGCCACCGCGCCGTCTACCTGCGTCTTCGCTTGGCCCGCCACGGTTTCCGCGGTCTTCAGCGCATTGGTCAGTTCCCAGGTCCTGGACGCGGCCAGCAGTGATTCCTGGAAAACGAGCCCCTCCACGTTCGCCTTGTCCGAATGCTCACGCAGAGCCGCGATCCGGGTGGTGGCGTTGACGGTGCCGTTGGCCTCCACGTCGAACGGCGGCGTCTGGTTGATCGCGTCGTCGCGCAGTTGGATCACCTTGTTCTTCGCCTCGACCAGGTTCTGTGTCTGGGAGGTGAAGGCGGTCTTCAATTCCAGCAGTGCGGCACTGACCGCGGAGGAGCGAGTCTTCTCGGTGTCCATCCGCGCGTTCGCGGCGGCGCCCGCCGTTCCGGACCACTTCTTGCCGTCTTCCAGCGATTTCGTCTGCGTGGAGCCTTTGCCGACCGCGGTGTCGAGGCTTTGCGACATCGTTCCGGCTTGTTCGCCCGCGGCGGTGAGCTGTTCGGGCTTCCAGTTCGCTACGTCCGGGATGCTGAGGGTCATGAGGACAGTCCGATCGCGCGGAGCTTCGCGGCGAAATCGTCTTCGGCCAGTTCGTATTTCCCGGCGGCGTTGTGCAAATTGTCGGCGATGGTGGTCAGCCTTCCGCCGATCCGCTGCAGGCAGCGATTGACAACATCGTTGGCCTGGTTTGCCGCGGTACCGAATTCGGTGCCGGGTAGCGCGCCGGCCGCGGCCGATAGCGCTCCCCCCGCGTTCAGTCCGGTCACCTCCCCGGCTTCGGTGCCGAGTGTTTGCGCGAACGATCGCAGTGCGCCCGGATCTACCTGCACACTTGTCGACGCTGGTTGATTGCGCTCGACCATGAGTCCCCCTTCACGCCCGACCATAGGTCGCGGTCAGCATAGCAAAACGGAGTCGGCCGAACAGGGCCCTCGGGCGGGCCTGGACTGCCAAACGCTGACAGGTTGGGCAGGCCGAGTCGGCGCGGGTTACGTTGATCACGGCGGCACCGACGCGGAGACAGGCCGGTGCCACGACAGAGAGGTCGACAGATGCGCGCAGCCCAGGTCAGCAAGCTGGAGGGACCGGAGTCGGTCGAGATCGTGGACGTCCCGGAGCCCAAGGCGTACCCGGGGGGCGTGGTGATCGACGTGCACGCGGCCGGTGTCGCGTTCCCGGACGTGCTGATGACGCGTGGGCTGTATCAGATGAAGCCGGAACTGCCGTTCGTCGTCGGCGGCGAGGTCGCGGGCATCGTGCGCGAAGCGCCGGCAGACGCGCACGTCAAGGCGGGCGACCGGGTTGTCGCGCTGACGCTGCTCGGCAATGCCATGGCAGAGGTGGCAGTCGCGCCGACCCAGATGGTGTTCAAGCTGCCGGACAACATCTCCCTCGAGGCAGGGGCAGGCATCCTGTTCAACGACCTCACCGTGCAGTTCTGCCTGCGCAAGCGCGGCAGGCTGGCCGAGGGCGAGACGGTGCTCGTGCACGGCGCCGCGGGCGGCATCGGCACCTCGACGCTGCGGATGGCGGCCGCGCTCGGCGCGGGCCGGGTGATCGCGGTGGTCAGCACCGAGGCCAAGGCCGAGGTGGCCCGCGCCAACGGCGCCACCGATGTGGTGCTTGCCGATGGTTGGCTCGCGGCGGTCAAGGAGCTCACCGGCGGCCGCGGCGTGGACATTGTGCTCGACCCGGTGGGTGGCGACCGGTTCACCGACAGCGTGCGTTCGCTCGCTTCGGCGGGCCGCCTGCTGGTGGTCGGCTTCACCGCGGGCGAGATCCCCACCGTGAAGGTGAATCGACTGCTGCTGAAGAATGTCGAGGTGATCGGCGCGGCCTGGGGCGAATGGGTGATGACGCACCCCGGTTACCTGACCGAGCAGTGGGCCGAGGTGGCACCGCTGCTCGCCGCGGGCAAGATCGAGGCGCCGAAGCCGGTGCTCTACCCGCTGGAGCGGGCCGCCGAAGCGATCGCCTCGCTGGACAACCGCACCGCGACCGGCAAAGTCGTGGTCACGCTCCGCTGACGCGAATCCTGGCCCACCTGTCGCCCGGCCGCTGGGATGTCGCGCATGCTGTCTAACCGAACACTGAACCGCACACTATTGGCCCGCCAGCACTTGCTGGAGCGCTCGCAGCTCACGGCGCACCAGATGTGCGACCACCTTGTCGGTCTGCAAGCGCAGGACTCACCGCCGCCGTTCGTCGGATTGTGGAGTCGCATAGCGGATTTCGACCCGGCGGTGGTGTCGGACGCGCTGGAGGACCGTTCGCTGGTCCGAATCACCTTGATGCGCGGCACCATTCACCTGGTGACCCCGCCGGACGCGCTGCGGATCGCGCCGCACGTCCAGCCTGAACTCGAAAAGATCCCCTTCCGAAAGGGTTTCAACTACGGCGCGATGGTCGGCCTCGATCCCGACGAGGTGCGTGCGCACGGCGAACGGGTATTCGGCGACGAACCGATGTCCGCCGCCGCGCTGCGACAGCATGCCGCCGAGATCTACCCGGACCGCAACCCCGGCATGGTCGTGCAGACCTGGCTCATTCAGCTGCCGGTCCTGCAGACCCCGCCGCGTGGCAAATGGAAGGACAACAGCAGACCGATCTGGTCCAGGGCCGAGCCGTGGCTCGGCGCGCCGCTCGACCCGGCCTATCCGTTGGCGCAGTTGCTCCTTCGCTACCTGCGCGCCTTCGGTCCCGCTTCAACCATGGACATGCAGACCTGGTCGAAGCTGCTCGGCATGAAGCAGGCGATCGAACGGCTCGGCGACCGCGTGCGCACCTACACCGACGAGCGCGGCCGCACCCTCTACGACGTCGCCGACGGCGAACTGGCCGATCCGGAACTCCCCGTGCCGGTGCGGCTGCTCGGCTGGTACGACAACGCCGTTCTCTCCCACCAGGATCGGACCAGAATCGTACCCGAGGGCGGCGGATCGCCGCTGCGTGCTTTCGCCTCCGCGGTCGCCCCGGTGCTGGTCGACGGCTATCTCTCCGGCCTGTACAAGATCTTCCCAGAAGCCGCTACGGCACGCCTGCGCATCAGCCCCACCCGCACGTGGACGAAGGCCGAGCGTGCGGCGGTGGAAGCCGAATCCCACGCGCTGCTCGGCTTCACGGAGCCCGACAAGGAACCGCGCGTGGAGATCCTGGAGGTCGACGCCGACCTGCGCCCCTGATCCGCTACGGCGTCCGCACCCCGCGGCGAAACCGCAACTCGGGCACCGGACGCCCCGACCCCATGAGCAGATGCTCGTACACATTGATCGTGACGAGCACGGCTGCCGTCAGCGCGACAACGACGATCGCGGGTAGCAACGACGACACCGCCGCGACCGCGATGAGGGCCGCGGCGGTGACCACCCGCCCCAGTGCGGGCGCCCCGACCGTCCGCCAGCGAGTGAACACGAACGTCGCGACGAACAGCGCCGCACCACCCGGCGCCAGCACCGCCGCCACGCCGTGTGCGGTGTGCCCCGGATCTGCGGCCGCGTGCCCGAGCCCGACAGCTACCGCCACCAGTGCCGCTACCAGCGCGAAATGCCCGTAGCTCAGCACATCCCGCATGATCAGCCCCGGCGCCGATCGCGTCGCCAGCGCGTGCTCGATCACCTTCGAGGTGAATTGGAAATACAGCCACCACAATCCGGCGCCGACCACGAAGCCGAGCACCAGCGCGGTCACCACCGGCACCGTCAACCCGGTGGACGCGGCCTGCGCCCCCGCGTCCACCACCGACTCGCCGAGCGCGATGATGACGACCAACCCGAACCGCTCCGAAAGGTGCGAGACGCCAAGGGTTCTGCCACGCAGCGCTCGGCTGTAGAACAGCGGCGCGCCGAGCTGCACGACCAGCGCACCGGTCCATACCCACAGTCGAAGATGTTCGGGCAGTGGGACGCTCGCGAAGATCGCGACTCCGGTCACCAGTCCGACACTGAACGGATTTATCGCGGTCTCGAACGTGTGCGCCCGCATGGTCGCGACGAGCAGCACGATCCGCAACACCAGATGCGCCGACGCGAAAACCATTGCCGCGCCCCGTGGTTGATCGAGCGCCGAGGGCGCCGCCACCGCCATCAGGAAGATGCACAGGCCGCTGGTGAACAGCACCAGTCGCTGCGCGTGCGTCTCCTCGACATTGTTGACCAGGACGGTCACCCCGACCCAGCCCCACCACAGCGGCGCGAGCAGCACCAGCGCGTGCCCGAGCGCGCCGATCGAGGGCTGGTGCGCGAGCACGTGCGCGGTTTGCGTGACCGCGAAGACGAGCACCAGGTCGAAGAACAGCTCCGCCCAGGTCGCGCGGGCATGGGGTGTGCTGGATTCGGTTGTCGTCTCGCTCATCACCGGTCTCGCCGTCGATCTCTCGCGACGAACATCCGCACCGCCGCTCAGCGAGCGTAGACGCCCGGCTACCTTTCGTGCGCCGCGCGATAGGCAGGCGCCTTCGTGTTTCCCGCCGGATCGAGCGTGCGCAACAGCGGCAGCGTGCGAAACGGCACCACGGTGGACAGGACGATGACGCTGTGTGACCGCACCACCGACGTGGTCCGGTCGATGCTCAGCAGCACCGACTGCAGCCCGGCGTGCGAGTCCGCGCCGATCCGGCACCACACGTCGCCGGTGCCGGTGGTCGCGTAGGCCTCCAAAACCCCTGGGATCGTTTCCAGTTCGGCCGCGACCGCGTCCAGCGCGCCCTGCGCGATCTCCAACGTTACGAACGCCTGCACGTCGAAACCCGCTGCGGTGACGTCGATTTGCGGATCGTAGGAGGCGATGACCCCGGATTCCTCCATCCGCCCGATCCTGGACTGCACGGTCGCCCTGGCGACCCGCGTCCGTCGGGACAGTTCGAGGATGCCCGCTTTCTGGTATTCGTGCATCGCGGTCAGAATCGCGAGATCGAGTTCGTCAAGTTTCGCCGGCGTTCGTGACATGGCGGCCTCCGTTCCGAGCACAGGCTGGGCTTCCAGCCATGGATAGCACCAGCCAGCTGATGCTATTCAAATTGTCCAGCATTCAGGGGGACTTCCTAGCCGAATTCGCCAGAGTGTCTATCGAAAATCGCCGCTGTTGCCTATCGGCCGACCCTGACGATTACTTGGTGCATGACCATCGAGCAGATGCCCAACGCCCAGTCCAGCACGGCGCCGAGCACCGGCCCCACCGACACTGAGCTGCGCAAGCTCGTCGGTTTGGTGGACCACGACACCAGCGTCGACAACTTCCCGGTGATCGGCTGGGACGCCCTCGTCTGGGTCGTCGGCAACGCGACGCAGACCGCGCATTTCCTGGAATCCGCCTTCGGCATGCGCCTGGAGGCCTATTCCGGTCCGGAGACCGGCAATCGCGACCACAAGGCGTACGTGCTGCGCAGCGGCGGCGCCCGGTTCGTCGTCAAGGGCGCGGTCGACCCGGACAGCCCGCTGGTCGCGCACCACGACCGGCACGGCGACGGCGTCATCGATATCGCGCTCGAGGTGCCCGATGTGGACCGCTGCATCGAATGGGCGCGCACCCACGGCGCCACCGTCGTCGTCGAACCGCATGACGAGACAGACGAATTCGGCACCGTCCGGTCCGCCGCCATCGCCACCTACGGCGAGACCCGGCACACGCTGGTCGACCGTTCCGGCTACAACGGCCCTTATCTGCCCGGCTACGTCACCCGTCGCGCGGGCTACCAGCCCAGGGAAGGCGCGCCGAACCGGCTGTTCCAGGCGATCGACCACGTCGTCGGGAACGTGGAGCTCGGTCAGATGGACGAGTGGGTCGAGTTCTACCGCCGCGTCATGGGTTTCACGAATATGGCCGAGTTCGTCGGCGACGATATCGCCACCGAATACTCCGCCCTGATGAGCAAGGTCGTCGCCAACGGCAACCACCGGGTGAAGTTCCCGCTCAACGAGCCCGCGGTCAGCAAGAAGAAGTCCCAGATCGACGAGTACCTCGAGTTCTATCGCGGTCCCGGCGTCCAGCACATCGCGCTCGCCACCGGCGACATCCTGGCCTGTGTCGACGCACTGCGCCGCGAAGGCATCGAGTTCCTCGACGCGCCCGACTCCTACTACGAGGACCCGGAACTGCGCGCCAGGATCGGCCACGTCCGCGTTCCGGTGGAGGAACTGCAGAGCCGAGGCATCCTGGTCGACCGCGACGAAGACGGTTATCTGCTGCAGATTTTCACCAAGCCGATCACCGACCGCCCGACCGTTTTCTTCGAGCTGATCGAGCGGCACGGCTCGCTCGGTTTCGGCAAGGGCAACTTCAAGGCCCTCTTCGAGGCGATCGAACGTGAACAGGACGCCCGCGGCAACCTGTGATCGGTTGTGGCCCTGAGTATCCGGCAGTACGCTGCTTGGCATTCGCCGGATGCTTAGGGGACTGCCGCAGTGCTCGAGAGATCTGCCGCCACCCTCGCACTGGCCGTCGCGCTCGCCCTCATAGCGAGCGCGACAGCCCAAGCCGACCCCGCCCCCACCTATTACCCCACCCTGGACGCCTGCCTGGTCGCCATGTCGAAATACAAGACGGGCCCGGCCCAATGCACCTACATCGATGCGATAGGCGGCTACGAACTCCGCGTCCCCGGCGGGTAGTGCTGATTAATTGCCGGTATATAAGGTGTTGGGCCCGGTCCAATCGTCGGTTTCAGCATGGCAATGCCAGTAGTGCGCGAGAGGCCCGTCGTCGTATGTAGCCCCGGCTTTGAGGCATTCAACGAGCGTCGGATAGAAGCCTAGGATGGCATTCGATGCAGTGGATTGCCCGGCGGCGCCGAGTAATCCGAGTGCGACAGCCGTGGCGACGACAGTCGACTTGATAACCATTTTCATGTGGCTTCCTCCATGGTCTCTCATCCGGCGTTGCGGATGATCGCAATCGAGGTTCGCGCTATGGATCGATGGCCCTGAATCAATCAGACACGCTGAATGACAGGTTCTTGTTTCCTGCCGATTCCCCCCATAAATGAACCCCCTGTGTAGAGATCATGACCATGCGGTCATATCTCACGACACGGTCAGAATAAACCGCCGCACTTTCTGCGGCAAGGGCATGATCCTTGTTGTGCCGCATAGTCTTTGCCGTGCCGTCACCTGAGTCCTAGCGGCGTGATCGGTCGTGCGGGTCGTGGAGCGCGTCGCGCCGGTAGAGTCTCGGGCATGCGGACCAAGTGGGCGATCGTCACAGGCACGGTCTTCGCGCTGCTGCTCTCCGCGTGCGGTTCGGGTGGCGACTCGGACACCAGCACTGCGTTGCGCCCGCCGCCGAAGGTGGCCACGCTCGGCCCGTTCGTCGGCGAGTGCGGACACGTCACGGACGACGAGGTCCGTGGCCTCGCAGGCCTCGTCCAGATCTCGCAGGTGATGAGAACTTCGGTCGGGTGCAATTGGCAGTCGGCCGGATACGGTTCGACCAGTGTCACCTTTGCTTCCTATCGCGGCAGCCCGATCGCTCGCGAGAAGGCGTGGGTGTCCAACCAAGGGCGCGACCCGGAGACGATCGATGTCGGCGGTCGCACCGGATTCCAAGCGCTGGACCCGAGCGGAGACATCTGTGACCTCGCCACCCAGCTCGGTGATGACTTCTTCGAATGGTCTATGGCTTTTGAGCGCTACTCGGTTCATGACAATCCATGTGACAGAGTTCGCAAGATGGCCGAGTTGACCGTGCAACGACTGCAGTAGGAGGGTGCGGGATGAGACCAGGTCGTAGCTCGGTGCGCGGAATACTGTGCAGCGTCGCTGTGTTGATGATTGCGGTCACCGCTACCGGCTGTGGGCAAACGGTAAGTGGATCAGCCTTTCCTGCGGGTTCGAGTACTGGCGGCACAGTTAACAGCAACTTCGACAAGTTGTTGCGCGAGTGCGAAATTGTCACGGTCGACCAGATCGCGGATGCGATCGGCGCCAAGGGGCCCCCGGCCCCGGAGCCATCCTTTTACGGTGCGGTCTGCATGTGGATCGCGCTCGGCGCACCCGGCGGTGCCGCCATGATCACCTTGAACTGGTACGAGATCGGCTCGCTGAACAACGAGAAGACCAACAACGACAAGCTCGGCTACTCGACCGCCAACGTCACCGTGCAGGGGCGGCGCGGGTTGGAGACGCGGCGGCCGAACGATCCGGACTCGTGCGGCGTCAGTGCGGGCGCGGCGGATCAAGGCGTTATCGGGTTCTGGATCAATTATCGGCCGGGGTCCGCGCACCCGGATCCGTGCGCGGGCGCGAAGAAACTCGTAGAGTTGACGTTGAACCTGGCCAGGTAGCGGGGCGCCAGCCACCCCGCTTTGACCCTGTGTCGCGATCACGAGTATCGTGGATCGCTGTGCCCGGAAGCATACGGGCAAGTTCGTGCGTGACCGTAGGCCAGCGAAAGCGGCTGACACCTCCAGCGTGCCCGCAATTCGGGCCCTACACCGCGCGCGACACGCCCGACCTCGGGGCACGTGAAACGTGGCCGGACGTGCGAGTTAAGGCTCGATGACACAGACATGAAGTTCCAGACACCGCGTAACTAAAAAGGAAAGCCGGTCTATGCCAACCATCAACCAGCTGGTCCGCAAGGGTCGCCGCGACAAGGTCTCCAAGACGAAGACCGCGGCGCTCAAGGGCAGCCCGCAGCGTCGTGGCGTGTGCACTCGCGTGTACACCACGACCCCGAAGAAGCCGAACTCCGCGCTGCGTAAGGTCGCGCGCGTTCGCCTGACCAGCGCGGTCGAGGTCACGGCGTACATCCCCGGCGAGGGCCACAACCTGCAGGAGCACTCGATGGTGCTCGTTCGTGGCGGCCGTGTGAAGGACCTTCCCGGTGTCCGTTACAAGATCATCCGTGGCTCGCTCGACACCCAGGGTGTGAAGAACCGCAAGCAGGCCCGCAGCCGTTACGGCGCCAAGAAGGAGAAGAGCTGATATGCCACGCAAGGGCCCCGCACCCAAGCGTCCGCTGATCAACGACCCGGTCTACGGGTCCCCGCTGGTCACTCAGCTGGTCAACAAGATCCTGCTGGACGGCAAGAAGTCCACCGCCGAGCGCATCGTCTACGGCGCGCTGGAGCAGGCGCGCGACAAGACCGGCACCGATCCGGTCGTCACTCTGAAGCGCGCGCTGGACAACGTCAAGCCTGCCCTCGAGGTGAAGCCCCGCCGCGTCGGTGGCGCCACCTACCAGGTGCCCGTCGAGGTTCGGCCCGGCCGTTCCAACACGCTGGCCCTGCGCTGGCTGGTCAACTACTCCCGCGCTCGCCGCGAGAAGACCATGGTCGAGCGTCTCGCCAACGAGCTGCTCGATGCCAGCAATGGTCTCGGTGCCTCGGTGAAGCGTCGTGAGGACACCCACAAGATGGCCGAGTCGAACCGGGCCTTCGCGCACTACCGCTGGTGACGTCTGCCCGGCCCGTTGTTTCGGGTCGGGAGGCACAGCCGGCCGCGGCACCAACCTGCCGCAGCCGGCGTTGAACAGAGACGACCACAGGGTCGTCCCCGAAAATCCCATCTAGCTACGAGCGGGGAAGATTTCCGTGGCACAGGACGTGCTCACCGACCTGAACAAGGTCCGCAACATCGGCATCATGGCCCACATTGATGCGGGCAAGACGACCACAACTGAACGCATCCTCTTCTACACCGGCATCACCTACAAGATCGGTGAAGTCCACGATGGCGCGGCCACCATGGACTGGATGGAGCAGGAGCAGGAGCGTGGTATCACCATCACCTCCGCGGCTACCACGTGCTTCTGGAAAGACAACCAGATCAACATCATCGACACCCCTGGGCACGTCGACTTCACCGTTGAGGTGGAGCGGTCGCTGCGCGTGCTCGACGGCGCCGTTGCGGTGTTCGACGGCAAGGAAGGCGTCGAGCCGCAGTCCGAGCAGGTGTGGCGTCAGGCCGACAAGTACGACGTGCCGCGAATCTGCTTCGTCAACAAGATGGACAAGCTCGGCGCGGACTTCTACTTCACCGTGCAGACCATCAAGGACCGTCTCGGGGCCAAGCCGCTGGTCATCCAGCTGCCGATCGGCGCGGAGAACGACTTCGAGGGCATCGTCGACCTGGTCGAGATGAACGCCAAGGTCTGGAAGGGCGAGACCAAGCTCGGCGAAGAGTACGAGGTCGTCGAGATCCCGGCCGACCTCGCCGATCAGGCCGAGATCTACCGCCAGGAACTGCTGGAGACGGTCGCCGAGTCCGACGAGGCACTGCTCGAAAAGCACTTCAGCGGCGAAGAGCTCACGGTCGACGAGATCAAGGCCGCCATCCGCAAGATGACGGTCAGCTCCGAGCTCTACCCGGTGCTGTGTGGTTCCGCGTTCAAGAACAAGGGCGTCCAGCCCATGCTCGACGCGGTCATCGACTACCTGCCCTCGCCGCTGGACGTGGAGGCCACCACCGGCCACGTTCCCGGCAAGGAAGACGAGCTGCTGACCCGCAAGCCGAGCGTCGACGAGCCGTTCTCGGCGCTGGCGTTCAAGATCGCGGTGCACCCGTTCTTCGGTGAGCTCACCTACGTGCGCGTGTACTCGGGTCAGGTCGCCTCCGGTGCCCAGGTCGTCAACTCGACCAAGGGCAAGAAGGAGCGGCTGGGCAAGCTGTTCCAGATGCACTCCAACAAGGAGATGCCGGTCGCGACCGCGTCCGCCGGTCACATCTACGCCGTGATCGGGCTGAAGGACACCACCACCGGTGACACCCTCAGCGACGCGCAGAACCAGGTCGTGCTCGAGTCGATGACCTTCCCGGACCCGGTCATCGAGGTCTCGATCGAGCCGAAGACCAAGTCCGACCAGGAGAAGCTCGGCACCGCGATCCAGAAGCTGGCCCGCGAAGACCCGACGTTCTCGGTCAAGCTCGACCAGGAGACCGGCCAGACCGTCATCGGCGGCATGGGCGAGCTCCACCTCGACATCCTCGTCGACCGTATGCGTCGCGAGTTCAAGGTCGAGGCGAACGTCGGCAAGCCGCAGGTGGCCTACCGCGAGACGATCACCAAGAAGGTCGAGAAGCTCGAGTTCACCCACAAGAAGCAGACGGGTGGCTCCGGCCAGTTCGCGAAGGTCATCATCGCCATCGAGCCGTTCGTCGGCGAAGACGGCGCGACCTACGAGTTCGAGAACAAGGTCTCGGGTGGTCGCGTTCCGCGCGAGTACATCCCTTCGGTGGACGCCGGTGCGCAGGACGCCATGCAGTACGGTGTGCTCGCGGGCTACCCGCTGGTGAACCTGAAGATGATCCTGCTCGACGGCGCCTACCACGACGTCGACTCGTCGGAAATGGCGTTCAAGATCGCCGGCTCCCAGGCACTGAAGGAAGCGGCTCGTAAGGCCGGTCCGGTGATCCTCGAGCCGCTGATGGCGGTCGAGGTCATCACGCCCGAGGACTACATGGGCGAAGTGATCGGCGACCTGAACTCCCGCCGTGGCCAGATTCAGGCCATGGAGGAACGCAGTGGTGCCCGTGTCGTCAAGGCGCTGGTTCCGCTCTCGGAGATGTTCGGTTACATCGGTGACCTGCGGTCGAAGACCCAGGGCCGGGCGAACTACTCCATGGTGTTCAACTCGTACGCGGAGGTTCCGGCCAACGTGTCGAAGGAGATCATCGCCAAGGCGACCGGCGAGTAATACCGATATTGGGGCAAGTGTAAGACTTGCCCCAACATCAGCCGGGAGTCAGCACGACCCCAGTAATAACCGCACTGCTGCAACTGCACGCACCAACAAGTCCAGGAGGACACCACAGTGGCGAAGGCGAAGTTCGAGCGGACGAAGCCGCACGTCAACATCGGCACCATCGGTCACGTCGACCACGGCAAGACCACGCTGACTGCAGCGATCACCAAGGTGCTGGCTGACAAGTACCCGGATCTGAACGCGGCGTTCGCGTTCGATCAGATCGACAAGGCGCCGGAGGAGAAGGCTCGTGGTATCACGATCAACATCTCCCACGTCGAGTACCAGACGGAGAAGCGCCACTACGCGCACGTCGATGCTCCGGGTCACGCGGACTACATCAAGAACATGATCACCGGTGCGGCGCAGATGGACGGTGCCATCCTCGTGGTCGCCGCGACCGATGGCCCGATGCCGCAGACCCGCGAGCACGTGCTGCTCGCCCGTCAGGTCGGCGTGCCCTACATCCTGGTCGCGCTGAACAAGTCGGACATGGTCGACGACGAGGAAATCCTCGAGCTCGTCGAGATGGAGGTCCGCGAACTGCTGGCCGCCCAGGAGTTCGACGAGGACGCGCCGGTCGTGCGTGTTTCCGGTCTGAAGGCGCTCGAGGGCGACCCGAAGTGGACCGAGTCGATCGTTGAGCTGATGAACGCTGTCGACGAGTCGATCCCGGACCCGGTCCGCGACACCGAGAAGCCGTTCCTGATGCCGGTCGAGGACGTGTTCACGATCACCGGTCGTGGCACCGTCGTCACCGGTCGCGTCGAGCGCGGCATCGTCAACGTGAACGAGGAAGTCGAGATCGTCGGCATCAAGCCGACCTCGACCAAGACCACGGTCACCGGTATCGAGATGTTCCGCAAGCTGCTCGACCAGGGCCAGGCCGGCGACAACGTCGGTCTGCTCGTTCGTGGCATCAAGCGCGAAGATGTCGAGCGTGGCCAGGTCATCGTGAAGCCGGGCACCACCACCCCGCACACCGAGTTCGAGGGCCAGGCCTACATCCTGTCCAAGGACGAGGGCGGCCGGCACACGCCGTTCTTCAACAACTACCGTCCCCAGTTCTACTTCCGTACGACTGACGTGACGGGCGTTGTGACCCTCCCCGAGGGCACCGAGATGGTCATGCCGGGCGACAACACCGAAATGTCGGTCGTGCTGATCCAGCCGATCGCCATGGAAGAGGGCCTGCGTTTCGCGATCCGTGAAGGTGGCCGCACCGTCGGCGCCGGTCGCGTCACGAAGATCATCAAGTGATTTCCTGAATCACTGAACCGAACGGCGCCGCTCCGAAAGGACCGGCGCCGTTCGGCATTTCAGGGCTGGCTGGACTAATCCATTGGTGAGTTGGTGTCAAATGTGGACACCCCCAGGGACTTCCATGCCGCCAACAGGCGGCGATCGCCCGATGCAGCCACCGTGTCGGTATCTTCCAGCTGCTCGGCGGTTGCGCAGTGGACCGCATCGTATGCACGCAGCGCTAGCTGGTCGGCAAGTTCTGCTGCACGTAGTACGAGTGCGTCGTTTACTTCAACGGCCTCGATCTGCGGCCAGAATTGGTCCAAAAGTCGCAGGCAACCCGCGTACTCCGCATCATCGAGACGACTCATTCGGTGGGCCTGAGCAAGCGCCGCGGCGGTCTCTACGTAGAGCAATTGGGTCGAAACCACGTCGTCCGCATCATCCCAGAATCGGCGGCAGGATTGACTACTCGGCTCATTGAACAGCAAGGGCACGAAGGCTGAGGTATCCAGATACCCGATCAACGGCGCTGCTCATCGATAAGGTCGCTCACTATGCCATGTCGTCCATGGATCGGCTCGGGTGCAGGTTGCTTGCGTACGCGCGCAGGCTGGGTCCGCCCTTCTGCGCGTAGTTGCTCCAGCCTGGTCAGCCGGCCGATCGGGACGATTCGAGCGATTGGCTGGCCGTGATCGGTGACGGTAACGGTCCGGCCAGCGCGAACCTCTGCGAGATGACGGCTCAGGCCATCTCGCAGTTCGCGTACTCCGACGTCCACAGTTCCTCCCTAGTGGCTATATTTCTATAGCCCATTGTAGCCATAGGGGGACGCTTCCGGCTAGATCTCCCTGCCGGGCTTGATGTAGTCGACGTGGAGGAGGAGGTAGGCGGGTTTTACGCAGGCTTCCGCGGTGAAGGGTTGAGGGGTGGGGGTTGGTTGGTTCGGGGGGTTGATCAGGAGGTATTGGGCGGGGGTGCGGTCGCAGTCGTAGTTGCCTGCTTGGGAGTAGCGGACGATGGCGTGCGCCGATTGGGTGGGGGCGAGGGTGACCGGCTGGGGGGTGGCGGAGGCGGTGTCCGGCTCGGCGGGTGGGCCGATCGGGGTCGGTGGGGTGCCGGTGGCGAGGGACACGCCCGGGTAGCCGGACAGCGTGCAGGGGGCGGTGCCGGCGTTCGTGAAGACGATGGGGACGTAGATGGAGCCTGCCGCCCCGCCCTGTTGACCTAGGGAGACGGTGAGATCACCTGACGCGCAGGCTGGTACCCCGTCGGGTGCGGCGATGACCGGTGTCGTCGGCGTGGTGGCGACGATCGGCGTCCGCTGAGTGGACGCCGCCGCGGGTGGGCTGGTGGCCGTGGTCGATGGTTCCGGCGAGGTGGTTCCGCATGCGGTCAGTGGTAGTGCCGCAGCGAGGATGACCAATGCAGTGCCGCGCATGTGGCAACAATAGTCCCGTCAGCAGCTGAAGGCCCGGCCGACGGAAACCTCGCGCTCCGCTGCCGAGACTTCCTTGAGGCAGCCGAAGGGGACGACGCCGTCGTCACTCATCTGCACGCCGGTCCGGGTGGACGGGTTGACGCAGGTGAGGCCGCTGGTCGCGATGCGGCAGACGTAGTTGCCGAAGGTCAGCTTGCTGTCGTACGGCAGTGTCTGCCCGTCGCCGTGAATGAAAAGGCCCGGGTCGCCGCGGAATTGGCCGACCGACAGGTGCTGGCCGGAGTAGCTGACGAACCCGCCGTCCCAGTTGCCGAACCCGTCACCGGGCTTCGGGATCGGGTTCTTCAGTTTGACGGTGCAGCTGAATCCGTCGATCTGGTACTCGGTTCCGGTGATGCAGCTGATCTTTCCGGAGGGGCTGACGAACGCGATATCGCTCTTCAGGTCGGCGGCCGACCCCCCGCCGGTGCTCGCGGAGTGGTAGTGGCTCACGTCGGCCGCGCTGCCCGCCTGCGCCCACGCGATGCGATCCTTCAGCTGGCTTTCCGGGCTGGAGGTCGTCGCGGTGGGGGTGGGTTTGACCGACGTGACCGACGGTTGGTCCGGGGAGGGCTGTGGCCGACCCGAGGTGGATTGGGTGCAGGCGCTCAGCGCCAGGATTAAGGCAGCGAGTGCCGCGATTCGCATGGCCATAACACTAGTCGTTGTGTCGCAACGTATTCCGGTGGTGGTTCGGCGGCGAGGTGATTCGATGACCTCGGAGGTTATCGCGGAGCCGCGGTCTGCTCCGTTAGCGTCGGAAACGAGAACAAGACCAGACGATTCGGAGAACGCATGGGTAAGTCCAGCCTCGCGACCCAGCTCGATGTCACCTCGGGCGCACTGCACCACGGGATGCCCTATCTGGCGATGGGTGCCGGGCGGCCGCTGGTGTTCCTGCGGTGGTTCACGCCGGATCACGCGAATCCGCACGGATGGCTGCGGGAGTCCGAGCTCAAAATGCTGGCGCCACTCGCCCGGCACTTTCGCGTCTACGCGGTCAACCGGGCACCGGGCATGGCCGAGGGCACCACGATGGCCGATATCGCCGCCGAGCACGCGGACGCGTTGCGGGCCGAGTTCGGCGAACCGGTGGATGTGCTCGGCGTCTCGTCGGGCGGATCGGTGGCATTGCAGCTCGCGGCCGACCAGCCGTCCGCCGTCCGGCGCTTGATCATCGCCTCGTCCGGCTACCGATTGGATCCGCTCGCCAAGGAAAGCCAGATCCGCTACGGCGAAGCGGTATTCGCGGGCCGCCGCGCACTGCACCTCATGGCCTCGACCACCGTTTCGTCGCCGCTGCTGGCCCGCGTGGCCGGTGCCGCCCTGTGGTTGATCGACCCGCTCGCTCGCCCGAAGAACCCGGCGGGCACCCTCGCCTTCGTCCGCGCCGAAGACGCCTTCGACCTCACCGACCGCCTCGGCGAAATCGCCGCGCCCACCCTGGTCGTCGGCGGCGAACGCGACGCGGCCTACAGCACCGAAAACTTCCGCTACACCGCCGACGGTATCCCCAACTCCCGCCTGCTCATCTACCCCGGCACCAGCCACGTCGGCGTCCCGAAGCACCCGCGCTTCGCCACCGACGTCACCGAATTCCTCACCGCCGGTTCGCCACTCACCCACTGAGCAAGGTTCAGATCCTCGGTGTCGAAGTCCAATGCCCGGTGCGGCGAACATCTGTCGCCACAGCGGCGGCGGCGAAGATGCGCCTGATCAGTTGGGTGGCATCGGCCAAGTCGGCCCAGGTCCAGCGCACCACCATCCAGCCGAGCGCCCGCAACCGATCGTCGCGGTTCCTTTCCACCATCAGCCGTGCAGCCGGCCGCGTCCCTGCGCACTCGCGGCGATACTCGACGTCACCGTCGAATTCACCGATCACACCCAAGCCGGCGAACAGGAAATCGACCCGCGCTACGCATATTTCGTCGTCGGTGAAGATCCTGGCCTGCAATTCGGACGCCGGCAGCCCAGCCTGGTGAAACGCCACGCGACTCCGGGACTCGCCGACGCTTTCGCTGCGGCCGTCGAGGAAGTCGATCACCCGTGTGGCCTGCTGCGAACCTCGTCGCCGCCGGTGTGACACCTGTTCGCGCAGTTCCCCCGCGGTGGTGAGCCCTTGCCGCAGCGCGCTGTCGCCGATAGCGACGGCCTGCTCGAAACTCGCCGAGCGTGCGATGTCGATGACGGTTCTCGGCACGGTGGTGACTCGAAGACCGTTGACGAGGGTGATCTCGTCCGGCGCCAGCTGTGCTGAATGCAGGACGTGCTGTTTCTTGATAAACCCGCCGTTGGTTCGGTTGCGTGTCATGTGTGCTCGGTCCAGCGGCAGCGACCAGGTGGGCAGCCCGTGAATCACCACCGCGGAACAATGGCTGGCGACAGCATCTTCGGACATCGCCTCGCACGTCGCCATCGCGAGCATCAGATGGCGGCCCGCCGGGGTGAGCGCCGGCGCAGGCGCATTCACATAATGCCCGGCGCGTACCCGCCGCCATTGTCCGGAACGACAGAGCCGCTGCAATTCGCCGTCCGATATTCCGGCTGCCAGCGCCTGCCGACGTGAGATCAGTTGCGGTGCGTCCATATCGCGATCGTGACCGAACTCCGACTTCGGCAACATCCCCCGACCCGGCGAGTGTGGATAACACGCACCCTGTGGATAACTTTCGGTCTCAGCCGAGTTGGGTCATGCCCGCGGCGACCACCTGGGCGACGTTGAGGAGGTCTTCGGCGGTGGGGATGGGCACGCCGTCCAGCGCGTGTAGCCGGTCGGTGCTCGCGATGGCGAACATGGCGGAGACCCAGGCGGCGGCGCAGGCGCGCAGCGTGCCCGGCCGGACCGGAACCGTTGCGCTGGCCTGCAGTACTCGCGCGGTGACGTCCAGCAATTGATCACGCAGCCGGCGCAATTGGCGACGGACGTCGGGGTGGGTGTCGGCCTCGCGCCACATGATCACCCGCAGCACCGAGGAGTGATGGTCACGCAGATTGAGCGCGGCGTCGAGGGCGACCAGGCTGGCGGCCGGATCGCCCGGGGCGACCACGGTGTCGATGTCGTCGATCGGGTGCGCGGGCACTCGTTCGTCCATCAGCGCCGACAGGATCGAGTCCTTGGTCGGGAAGTAGTAGAAGACAAGACCTTTCGGCACCTCGGCCGCACCCGCGATGGCGGCCGTCGCGGTGGCGTCGAAGCCCTGTGCCGCGAAGAGCTTTTCGGCGGCGTCCAGGATGAGTTGCCGGGCATCGCCGTCCACCTTCGCGCTGCGCCGCCGCCCGGCCCTCGGTTCCTGACCCGGTCGCTGGGCTGCTGCCCGGCGACCGGGTTTCGGCATCTGCATCAGTGGGGTGTCGCCGCGCCGTGCAGACGTCCCGACACCGTCGGCAGCGCCGCTACCGCGACCACCGCCGTCACTACCCCGACTACCCATGCGGTCCAGGATGCGCCGCGGTAATCGGTGAAGTCCATCGCCCAGGGGGAAATGAACAGCAGTACGCCGAACAGACCCATCGCGTAGTCGGCGTTCGCCCCGAGCGCGGGCCGGTACATCTGCGCGAGGCCGGTGAGCGCGATGAGCACGCCGAGTACGACCAGTGACCACATCGCTTTGTCCGTGGTCTCCAACCACAGGGGTGAGAGCGCGGCGAAGATTCCGAGCACTACTGCCAGGAAATCCTGTGCGCGGCTTTCGGTGAACATGGTGTGCCTCCTTGGGCTCAGGAATATGTCCTGTCTTTCGGTATAGACCTGATTGACCGACCGATCAATATCGGGACGGCTACGATTGCACGGCGATTGCCGAGTGATCGGGCTCACTCGAGTACTGAACCAAGCAGACGTTAGGGTGAGGCGCGTGGCACCTTCAGCAACAGATTCCGCGCCGATCGTCATCGTCGGCGCCGGGCTCGCCGGTCTGCGCACCGCCGAGGAATTGCGTCGCGCCGGATACGAGGGTGCGCTGATCCTGCTCGGCGACGAGTCGCGACTGCCATACGACCGGCCGCCGCTGTCCAAGCAATTCGTCCGCGGCGAAACCGACGACACCACCTTGCGGCCCGCCGAGTTCTTCGCCGAGAAGCGGATCGACGTGCGGCTCGACACCGAGGCGATCGGCGTCGACGTCGCCGCGCGCCAGGTGCGCCTCGCCGACGGGTCGGCCCTCGACTACGACCAACTGATCATCGCGACGGGCCTGCGCCCGCGCCGCCTGCCTGGCCTGCCCGACCTGAAGGGCGTGCACGTGCTGCGCGGCCACGCCGACGCCACCGCGCTGCGCACCGAATTGGCCGAGGCGACAACGGCACTCGTGGTCGGCGCCGGTTTCATCGGCTGCGAGCTGGCGGCCAGCTTCCGCACCCGCGGCGTCCCGGTGGTGCTGGTCGAGCCGCAGTCGACGCCGCTCGCCTCGGTCCTCGGCGAACAGGTCGGCGCGCTGGTGGCCAGGATGCACCGCGACGAGGGCGTCGACCTGCGCTGCGGGACCGGCCTGGACACCTTGCTTGCCGACGGCGACCGGGTGCGCGGCGCCCTGCTCTCCGATGGCACCGAGGTCGCCGCCGATCTGGTGGTGATCGGGGTCGGCTCGCGCCCGGTCACCGAATGGCTCGGCGAGTCCGGCATCGTCCTCGCCGATCCGGCGGCGGGCGGCGGGATCGTGGCCGACGAGGTGGGTCGCACCTCCGCCGAACGCGTTTGGGCGGTCGGCGACGTCGCCGCCTGGCTGCACCAGACCGGCGACCGCAAGCGGATCGAACACTGGACCAACGCGGGCGAACAGGCCCGCCTGGTGGCCTGCGCCCTGCTCGGCGCGGCCCCGCCGACCGCGGCCAGGGTCCCGTATTTCTGGAGCGACCAGTACGAGGTGAAGATCCAAGCCCTCGGCACGCCGACCGCCACCGACGACGTGCACCTCGTCGTCGACGACGGCCGCAAATTCCTCGCCTACTACGCGCAGGACGGCACACTCACCGGCGTCGTCGGCGCGGGTATGACGGCCGGGGTGATGAAGACCAGGGCCAAGATCGCCGCGGCCGCTCCGGTGTCGGAACTGCTCACTCCCAGCTGAGTTCGCCATTCGGCCGCCACGGACGTCGCCGCCATGGCGCCCGCGATGGCCGCTCGAACCGCTGCCGCGCAAGTGGCGTCGGGGCACTGTAATACGGTTGTCTCTGTGATCGTCGCGCTCATCGATTCGGGTCTCGGGCTGCTGCCCACATCCGCTTGGCTGCGCAAGCTGCGGCCGGACGTGGATCTGCTGCTGCAATTGGACCCCGACGGCGCGCCGTGGGGGCCGAAGCCGGACCGGTGGACGATCAACCGCGTGGTGGAAACCGCGCGCACCTCGATCGAGTTGGGCGCGGAGGTGATCGTGATTCCGTGCAACACCGCCAGCGTCACCGCCTTGGAACACGTACGGGTGGAAGTCGGTCCCGATGTGCCGGTCATCGGCACCGTGCCCGCGATCAAACCGGCGGCCGCCGTCTGCCGCTCGGTGGCCGTTTGGGCGACTGCGGCGACCACCGCCAGCCGGTACCAGGCTGATCTGATCGCCAAGTTCGGCGGCGACGCGGACGTGGTCGGCGTGGCCTGCCACGGTCTCGCGGACTCGATCGACCGGGGCGATCTGGTCGCGGCCCGCGAATCCATCGCCCGCGCCGTCGAGCAGACCCCCGGCGATGTCGAAGGCGTAGTGCTCGGCTGTACCCACTACCCCCTGGTGATCGACTCGATCGTCGCGTCACTGCCCGACGGTGTCCGCCTCTTCGACAGCGCGCAAGCCGTTGCCGCGCAGACCATCCGGCGGATGGACGCGCTCGGCCGCCCTACTCCGGGCAATGGCGAGGTGATCGTGCGCAACAGTGGACGGCCGGGCGAATTACCGGCCAGTGCGGCCAGTTTCGAATCCGGCCGGATTCTGGGCGCCCAGGGGTGACGTGCCGAGCCGTTCGATGACCGAGGCAGCGCCGACCGCCGCGGACGTGCAGACCGCCCTTCGCGCGATCGCGAATCCCGCCGACGCGATCCATCTGCAGCGATTCTTCAAGACCGGCCCGGGGGAGTACGGCGAGGGCGACGTCTTCCTCGGCGTGCGCGTGCCTGCGACCCGTGGCGTAGCGAAACGCTTTGCGGCACTGCCACTCGACGAGATCGACGCGCTGTTGGACAGCGGGGTGCACGAGGACCGGCTGGCCGGTCTGATCATCCTCAACGCGATGTTCGCCAGGGCTTCGAAGCCGAAGACCTTCGACGACGCGGCCCGCGCGGAGATGGTCGATCGCTATCTGGCCGCCGTACGCCGTGGCCGAGTGAACAACTGGGACCTGGTGGACGTATCCGCCGAAAACATCCTCGGCCCATGGCTATTGGACAAGCCTCGCGACCTGCTCTTCGATCTGGCGGCCGCGGCGTCGTTGTGGGAGCGCCGCGTCGCCCTGCTGTCGACTTTCGCGTTCATCAAATCCGGCGACGCGACAACCACTTTCGAGCTGTCCGAGTACCTGCTAGATGACCGCCACGATCTCATTCAGAAGGCACTCGGCTGGATGCTGCGCGAAGTCGGCAAACGCATCGATCAGCAACAGCTGACCGGCTTCCTCGACAAGCACGCCGCCGACCTCGGCCGCACCGCCCTCAGCTACGCCACCGAGCACCTCGACCCCGCCGTCCGCGCGCACTATCGCGCGCAGTAGCGGATCAGAACTGGATCTTGAGGTGATCCGTCACCGGATGCGCCTGGCAGCCGAGGATGTAACCGTTCTCGATGTCCTCCGGGTCGAGGATCTCGGCGCTGTCCATTTCCACCTTGCCCTCGAGCACCGTGCACGCGCACGAACCGCACTCGCCCTCCTGGCAGGAGTACGGCACGTCGAGGCCTTTGGCCAGCATGATGTCCACCAGCGTCTGCTTACGTGGCCACTTCAGCTCGTGTACCTCGCCGTCGAGTTCCACCTCGACCGTCGCCGCACCGGCCGCCTCCTCGTCGGACACCTCGACCGGCGCCTGATCCGCGAACGGGTCTCCCGCAAGGGAATTGAACACCTCGGCGTGCGTGCGCGAGCGCGGCACGCCGAGCTGCGCGAGCGCGTCGTGCACCCGATCCATGAACGGCTTCGGCCCGCACATGAACGCCTCGTAGCCCTGGTACGGGGCGACAAGGGTGGCCAGTGCGTCGGCGGTCGGCAGTCCCTGTAGGTGTTCGAGCCAGTGGATCACGGTCAGCCGCTGCGGATGTTTGTCGGCGAGCTCGCGTAGCTCGGCGGCGAAGATCACCGATTCGTGGTCGCGATTGGCGTACACCAACACGATTCGGCCGTTGCCGCGCGCCAGCGCCGACTTCAGGATCGACATCACCGGGGTGATGCCGCTGCCCGCGCCGAACAACACCAGGTCCGCGTCGAGATCCTTGGGCGTGAAAACGCCTGAGGGCGGTAGTACTTCGAGCGAGTCGCCCGCTTTCAGGTTGTCGCACAACCAGTTCGAGCCGTAACCGTCCGCCGTCCGCTTCACGGTGACCTTCGGCCGGTCGTCGGTGTAGGGCGAGCTGGCCAGCGAATAGCATCGCGCCACCGAGCCGGTGCGCTCGCTGGGGATGCGTAAGGTGAGAAACTGGCCGGGCTGGTAGCGGAAGCGCTCGGTCATCTCGTCGGGGACGTCGAAGACCAGCGAGCAGGTATCGGTCGTTTCGGTGATGACCGCGGCTACCCGCAGTACCACCGAACGCGAGCCGTGCGGAACCTCGACAGTGGTCATGTCGTCCTCTCGAACCCAGGCACGGGGCGCCGCACCGTGCCAAAACTAGAACGTGTTTCAGTTTTATCGTACGTCGGACTCCGGCTGCCGGACAAGCTGAGCCTCCAGACCGGAGATCAGCACCTCCATGCCGAAGTCGTAGGCGTACTTACCGCGCAGGTCGGCCATGTGCTTGGTGGCGCGCTCGACCGCCTCGGGCAGCGCGACGTCGGACAGCGGCGCGCGATCGCGCGGATTCACCCGGCTGCGGCCGAACAGGTAGGTGTGGATCGTCGCGTACGCGACGAGCACATTGCGATCGTTGAAGCCCGCCTCGAACAGGATCTCCATGATGGCCGCGATCAGGTCGAGCTGCTTGCCGAGCATCTGCTCGATGAGCACGTCGCCGAGGCCGGGGTGCTTGCGCAGCTTGTCGTCGATCTGGTCGATCAGGTCGCGCAGCCTGCGCTGCCACGGGCCGGATTCCGCTGGTGGCGTGCGCACTCCGGTCAGCGCGGCGGTGGCGACCAGGTCGAGCAGCTCGCGCTTGTCCGCGACGTAGTAGTACGGCGCCATCGGCGAGACCCCGAGTTCGCGGGACAGCCGCCGCATCGACAGCTTCTCCACGCCGTCTTCGCGGACCACCCGCAGCGCGGCCTCGACGATCTCGGACTCCGACAGGGTATTGCCGCCTCCGCTCGCCTGCATTCGTCCGACTCCCATGCCACCTCTACCACCGCGGGCGCGTGTCGCCCGTCACGTCCTGTTCAGCTGCTTTCCATCCGAAGTCTAGAGGGCGCGGCTGTCGCCGGTTCGGTGTGCGTACTACTGGGCGGAACCATGGACCAGCGATATCTGTCCAGATGTTGCCCCGTTTGCTAGAACAGGTTCCATTTTGTCAGCGAATGACGTTATCGTGTGATCGCGGCCACCAGCTGGCGGCCGCAGGCCCGGATCGCTCGCTCGGAGGTAGAGATGCCGGAATACGGATCCAACGGACACGCCGACACCGACCACTCGGGAACGGTCGGCGCAGTCGAGGCACGCGAAGACGCCACACCGCTGATCGAGGAGACCCTCATCGAAGAGGTGTCCATCGACGGCATGTGCGGCGTTTACTGACAGGCGGTGGAGACCATGCTCGATCTCGATACCCGATGGCAGCTACATCCGAGGGTGGCCCTGCGGCCGGAACCGTTCGGTGCGCTGCTCTACCACTTCGGCACCCGCAAGCTTTCCTTCCTGAAGAGCCCGCGGATCGTCGAGATCGTGCGGTCGCTGCCGGAGCACACCTCGGCCCGCACGGCCATCGAGGCGGCGGGCGTCACCGACGCGAATGCCGCGCAGTACGTGAAAGCGCTGACACAGCTTGTCGATTCCGACATGATCATCGGTGCGCCCGCCGATGCTCCGCTGGCGCCCGCCGCCGTGCGCACGGCGGCGTCGACGGCGGGGGTGGTCCCGCCGTCCGACACGGCGGTGCGCCTGGTCGATCGGTTCGAAAACGGCCTGGCCGCACCGATTTGCCTCACCTGGGAACTCACCTACGCCTGCAACCTGTCGTGTGTGCACTGCCTGTCCTCGTCCGGCCGTCGCGATCCGCGGGAGCTGAGCACCGAGCAGTGCAAGGCGCTGATCGACGAGTTCGAGCGCATGCAGATCTTCTACGTGAACATCGGTGGCGGCGAACCCACGGTGCGCCCGGACTTCTGGGAGCTGGTCGACTACGCGACGGCGCACCATGTCGGAGTGAAGTTCTCCACCAACGGAGTTCGGATCACCCCGGAGGTCGCCACCCGGCTGGCCGCGAGTGACTATGTCGACGTACAGATTTCGCTGGACGGCGCCGACGCAGCGGTGAACGACGCGGTGCGTGGGCCCGGCTCCTACGACATGGCTATCCGCGCACTGGAAAACCTTGCGGCAGCTGGGTTCCGCGATGCGAAGGTGTCGGTCGTGGCGACCAGGCACAACATCGGTCAGCTCGACGAATTCCGGGCCATCGCCGAAAAGTACGGCGCCACCTTGCGATTGACCAGGCTGCGCCCGTCCGGTCGCGGCGCGGACGTGTGGGACGACCTGCATCCGACCCAGGACCAGCAGCGCGTGCTCTACGACTGGCTGGTGCGCAACGGCGACGGCGTGCTCACCGGCGACTCGTTCTTCCACCTGTCCGCGTTCGGCCAGGCGCTGCCCGGGTTGAACATGTGCGGCGCGGGCCGGGTGGTCTGCCTGGTCGATCCGCTCGGCGACGTGTACGCCTGCCCGTTCGCCATCCACGACCGGTTCCATGCCGGAAATGTGGTGTCGGACGGCGGTTTTCGTGCGGTGTGGCACGACTCCGCGTTGTTCGCCGAACTGCGTGAGCCGAGCGGCGGCGGCGCATGCGCGTCGTGCAGCCACTACGACTCCTGCCGGGGCGGCTGCATGGCGGCCAAGTTCTTCACCGGCCTGCCCGCCGACGGGCCGGACCCGGAATGCGTCCAGGGCTACGGCGAGGCGGCGCTGGCCGACACCGCGCGGTTGATCCCGCGCTCGTCGGTCGATCACTCCCGGCGGGTGACGCCGCGCGCGAGTGGGCGCAAACCCGCGCCGGTGCCGCTGACGCTGTCCGTGACGCGCCCGAGCGTATTTCCCCCTGTTCGTCCCCCGGCTCGGGCCTGTGACGAGAACCCGCTCGCCTGATGTCATGGGAGTAGCCAGTCGGATGCTCACCCCCGCGCGGCGGCCGCGTGCCGGTCCCGACCGGCCGGTTGCCCTCGCGTTGCCGGATGCTGGATTCGAGCAGAAGTCGGCGCTTCATCGTCTGCCGCAACACGTGTCAGCGGCTCGAGCGACGCTGTTTCGTGCGGAATTCTGTCCTTTTAACCGAGCTGATGATGCTTGCGCGCGAATCTCCGCCTAGCATGCCAGGAATGCGCCATGATCGCCTGCCCGACGGATTCGGGGTGCGGATTGATCCACGGGTACGCGCATACTCCGGAGGGCGAGTGCTGATCGGCGGTTCGCCCGCCCGGTTGCTGCGACTTGCCCCGGAGGCCGCCGAGATGATCGGCGACGGGTACCTCGAGGTGACCGGACCGAAGTCGGCGACCGTTGCCAGACGGCTGCTCGACTCCGGAGTTGCCAACCCGCGTCCCCGGCTGCTCCCGTCCCCCGAGGACGTCACCGTCATCGTGCCACTGCACAACAACGCCGACGGCCTCGCCCGGTTGCTCGCGGCACTGCGCGGGCACAACGTCATCGTGGTCGACGACGGCTCGGACCAGCCGGTGCAGATCCCGCGCGACCGCGGTACCCGCTGCCGGGTGACCGTGCTGCGGCACGACGAGAAGCAGGGCCCCGCCGCCGCGCGCAACGCCGGATTGAAGGCCGCGACAACCGACTTCGTCGCGTTCCTCGATTCCGATGTGGTGCCGCGCAGCGGCTGGCTCGAGGTGATGCTCGGGCACTTCAGCGATCCGGAGGTGGCGCTGGTTGCCCCGCGGATCGTCGCGCTGGACCCGGAGTCCAACGCTCTCGCCCGCTACGAGCACACCCGCTCCTCGTTGGACCTGGGCAGGCGGGAGGCGGCCGTGCAGTCGCACGGTCTGGTCTCGTACGTGCCGAGCGCCGCGCTGCTGGTGCGCCGCCGGGCGCTGCTGGCTCAGGACGGCTTCGACGAGTCGATGCTGGTCGCCGAGGATGTCGATCTGTGCTGGCGGCTCGAGCAGGCGGGCTGGCGGCTGCGCTACGAACCCGCCGCCCATGTCGCGCACGACCACCGGGTCTCGTTCCGTGCCTGGTTCGGCCGAAAGATGTTCTACGGCACGGGCGCGGCGCCGCTCGGCGAGCGCCACCCCGGGATGGTTTCGCCGCTGTCACTGCCCTCCTGGACGATGCTGGCGGCGTTCCTGTTCGCCACGCTGTCGAAGTGGGGACTGATCGGCGGGCTGATCACCTTGGTCACCGCGCTGGTCCGACTACGCCGGGTCTTCGCGGAGCTGGACAATTCGACGCGGATCGCGGCGATCTATCTGTCCCGTGGTTTCTTCGCCGGGCTGTGGCGGCTGGCCTCGGCGATGTGCAGGCACTACTGGCCGGTGACGCTGCTGGCGATGCTTGCCTCGCGGCGTATTCGGCGCATCGCGATCACCATGGCCGTCGCGGACGGCCTGGCCGACTGGTTCACCCATCGCGATGCCGGTGGCCTCGATCCGGTGCGCTACGTGGCGTACAAGCGGCTCGACGACATCGCCTACGGCACCGGCCTCTGGGTCGGCGCGTTCCGCGCGCGCAGCCCGGAATCGCTGAAACCTACTGCGCCGTCACACTGATCGGCGCGGTCACACCTATCGGATAGGTTCGGATGACCGACACGCTCATCGTCGGGGGTGGTACCGCGGGCTGTGTGCTCGCGGCGCGGCTGAGCGAGAATCCGGACCACACCGTCCGACTGCTGGAGGCCGGACAGCTGTGGCGCGAGCCGGGCGGCTTTCCCACGGAGCTGCTCGACGCCACCCGGCTGCCGGTCGGCGCGGACGCGCCATGGCTGTGGCGCTATCCGGTCACCCTCGCCGACGATGGGGTCGCGGTCGCGGGAAACATCGTGCGCGGCAAGGTGATCGGTGGATCCGGCGCGGTCAACGGCAGCTACTTCGTGCGGGCCACCGGCGCGGACTTCGCGGCATGGAGCCGCGAGCTGGGTTCGTCGAAGATATGGTCCTTCGATTCGGTGCTGCCCACGTACTGCCGATCGGAGCGTGACCTCGACTTCGGTGACCAATCCTGGCACGGTGCGGCCGGTCCGATTCCGGTGCGCCGCAGCGCGAATCCGGCTCCGCTGAGTGAAGAATTCGCTACTGCCTGTGCGGCAGTTGGCTTTCCGGGAGTGCCCGATCTGAACGCAGTCTCCGCCTCGGATGGTGTAGGCGCGGTGCCATGCAATATCGATGACGGCCGGCGCGTCAGCACCGCATCCGGCTACCTACTTCCCGCGTTGTCCAGGCCGAACCTTACTGTTCAGGACGCAACGACGGTGCTACGACTCCGTTTCCGCGGCACGCGCGCGGTCGGCGTCGATGTCGTGCGCGACGATCGAACCGAGACCCTCTGGGCGGACCACATCGTGCTCAGCGCGGGCGCGATCGAATCCGCCGCGACGCTCTTGCGTTCCGGCATCGGCAACGCCGAACATCTTCGGGCACTCGATATTCCGGTCGTGCATCCCGCACCGGTCGGCGCCTGGTTCACCGACCACCCCGAGGTCGGTCTCGAATACCGACTCGACGCACCCGAACGGGCAACCGTCCCACTGGAATACGTGCTGGAGCTGGACGACATCGAAATCCGGCCGTACACGGTCGCTTTCACTCCCGGCATACAGCGCCTCGGTGTCGCCCTGATGCGGCCACAGTCCGCGGGCGCGTTGCGACTGCGCTCGGCCGACCCCGCGATACCGCCGGTGATCGAGCACCGATATCTCGCGGCCGAGCACGATCGAACCCGGCTGCGCGGGGCTGTCGCGACGGCGTCCGAGGTGCTGCACCGGATGTCCGCGCGAGCACGGACCGACCCGATGCCAGGGACGCCGAAAACCGCCGATGGCTGGCTGCACGCGAACCTGGCTACCTCGCAACATCTCTCCGGAACCTGCCGGATGGGCCAGGCGAACGACGAGCGAGCGGTGGTGGACGAGTTGTGCCGAGTGCACGGCGTGGCCGGTTTATCGGTGATAGATCTCTCCGTCGTCCCGGTGCCGCTGAGCCGCGGCCCGCAGGCGACCACGGTGATGATCGCGGAAAACGTCGCGGAGTTCCGATCTCGAGGATGAGCATCCACCCATGGCCGCGGCACCGGTCCAGAAGTATTTAGTGGAAAGTATTCCGTTGTAATAGTTGAGGGCTTAGTGTTCGCAGTGCGCGGTTCAGCCCCGCGCGAGGTAGTCGGCATACCCGCAGCATCCGCTGCGTGGCTGTGAAGTTGGAGGATCGATCAAGAGCTAGATGGAACCTTCAGCGGCGCGCCGTTCGCCCGCCGGTGACCCCGGGTCGCCGATCTCATTCACAATCTGTCGGATCTCATGCGGTGACGTCGGCACGTCACCCGCTTTTGCCGAATTGCGGTGCTGGTCGATGCGCAGCCGACGACCCAACTGGCCGGTGGTGGCGTGCGGCTGCCCGAAGGCTGTCGGCCGGCCGAAGTTTCGGCAATCGAGGAGGCGCTGGTGTACGGCAGGGGTTTGATCGAGGTCGGCGCGCGCTTACCGGAGCCCACCGAAGGCTGTGACAGCCGAGCGGTTGCCGGGCACTGTCGGTGTCAGTCGTCCGGAATCGACCGAAAACGATCCTCTCGCCGCGCCGCGCCTGGCGTCGGGCGAGCTGTATCTGTCGGGGGTACAGCTCATCCCCGCATCTGCTCAAATGACGCTTGCCGTCGACAAAGTCGAAGCAATCGTCATCGAACTACCCGGTCTGCCGGTGGTCACCAGTACGCTGGATACCAGCGCGGCCATGTTCGAGCTTCAGTCGACGGATATCGAAACCTCGGCGACCAAGGGCTCAGTCGGCGCGCAAAGCTTCGCCGGTGCCGGACTCAGGGAAGGTCCGGCACCGGCGGGGATTCACCCGGAATTCCCGGACGCCCCGGTTCTCTTCGGGTGCTCCGTTGCCACCCGTCTCTCGCCGTGGCAACCGTCAGCCGCCGCGCCCCGGCCCGGATCGCTCGTTCAGCACTGAAGAACGCTCCGGCACCGCGCATTTCATGGTCTTCATGGCGTCGATACCGAATGCCGAGCGGGGGTACTGAGCACTGCATTACGCTCCGCAGTGCATTCGCCTCTCTGGGGCATTGCCCGCGCTGGCCGAGCCGCGCGTGTGTGAGTTGATCGGAGTGCGGGTGCACACATCGGTACGGACCGACAGAGTTCACCGTCGATCAACTGACCGATGCGTCCACGTCGTCCGCACCGATAGGCGGGACCGGCACGACCCAGCCGGCCGCCGGTGCTGGATGCGCGCCGCTACCCGCCGCAACCGGTACCCCGCTCGCCATCGGCGAACCGTTGCCCGCGACAACGCTTCAGCGGTGCACGAGCACCGCACCCGCGACGGTCAGGATCGGCAGCCAACGCACCGCCCTCGTGGGGCACGCTGACCGCACCTAGCCCCCTACCACCCCCACACCTGACCCAACCAGGAAGAAGGAAACCCGATGAACAACCCTTTCGATGACGATGGCGCGCAGTTCTATGTGCTGATCAACGAGGAGGGTGAGCACTCCCTCTGGCCGATCTTCGCCGCCGTACCCGGCGGATGGACCATCGCCTACGGTGCCGCCGCCCGTAAAGCGTGTCTGCACTACGTCGAAACCCATTGGCTCGATATGCGACCCAAGTCACTCATCGAGGCCATGTCCAACGAAAGTCCCTGAGGTTCACCGAACCACCCGAAACCACCCGTATAGGCGGGGTGCGTCGGTCCACATCCCCTCTGCTGACCGGCGCGCCCCGCCCCCTACTCGTACTTCGCTGCGCCCCAGTGCATCATGGACGTATGACGAATCAACGGTTCACCCCCACACTGCCTGAGACGTTGATCGAAGCTGCCCGCCGCTGGGCGGCCGGACGTCCGACACACGCACAAACACAACAGATCAGCGGCTGGCTGGACGCCATCATGCACCGCGGCCACCCACAGGACGCCGCGAAGTCATAGCGCCACAGCGGCGCGGTCCGCTATGCCTTCACTCGCGCCGACTCGATCACCGAGCGGGCATGCTGACGCCACTCCGTCACCGTGCGCCCGCGAAATCCGGTGAGCGCCGCGTCGAACTGCCTGGCGCGCTTGGTGACGGTCAGGCCGATATAGGTGTGATGACTGGTGATCGCTTGTGTCGCAACGGAACACGCTTCGTCGATCTCGCCTGCGCTCAGCAACGCGGTGGCGTGTTCGAAGCGGACCAGGGCGGGCTCCATTGTTTCCTGTGGGTCGTACAGGGCGAGCGCGCGGGCCGCGGCCTTGGCGGTTTCGGTAGCGTGGCCGAGATCGGAGTAGCCGATCGCCTGATAGAAGGCGAGCTTTTCCGGGCGATAGGAAAAGATCCCCACCGTAAGCTCTTCTTGCCCAACATTTTCCAATGCGCGGCCGGATTTCTCGATACACCGAGCAAACTGGACGGCATTTCCCAACCTGGCGTGCGCTCTGGCCGCCATTCCCCACAGCCAGGCCGCGGCGGGACCGTGCGCCGGATTTTCTTCTAGACGCCCACCGAGCAAGTTCAAGACTTCCTTCGGTTTGTCACTGTACGTCGGTAAATATGCGAGACCGGCCAGCGCGATATCCTCGGAATAGCGATCGCCGATGTCTTGCGCGGCATGGATGGCGGTGCCGTACCACATCCTGGCCTGTCCCAAATGTCCTTCGTTGAACAGGATTTCGCCGACCACATTGGCCAGCCTGCCTGCCGTGCGCACCAGCCGGACCTGATGGTGGGTGGCCTGCCGCTGCGCGAGAGTGCCACGGACGGTACGGAATTGCTCGAGTGTGGTGTGTAGCAACTCGTGCGGCGGCACCTGCACCACGCGTTTGCCGAGCGCCGCCGCGGACTGCTCGAGCAGCCCGAGTCGCCGTTCGCTGATCGATCCGGCATCCAGGGTGGCCAGCATCTTCTCCGGCTCGCCCGCGACCAGGTCCGCGGCCTTGCCGGTCAGGCCGACCCCGATGCAGGCCAATAACTCTCGCCTTCGCACGTCGTCATCCTCGACTTCCTTGTCGAGCCCGATGTCCCTACCGAGCTGGGTATCCGTATCGGGCGCCGAGGCGGCGGCTTCGGAGTCGAAGCCGGAGTCCCGGCCCGCGGTGACGGCACGCTCGAATCGTGCGACGACGACCGGATCGGCTTTTGACACGACCTGGTCGAGCAGACGTTGGCTTGCGGCATGCATCCGGGTTGTCCGGCCGTTTTCCCACAAGACCACGGTGCGCGGGGTGACGCCCACCAGACGCGCGAATTCGTAACGACTTCGCCGCATCGCGGCACGAAGCGCACGGACATCCTCGCCCGTCCAGTCGATCTCAACCATAGGTCCTGACTCCTCGCACCAGGCTGATACAAACGGAAACTACCCGCAATTACCGCATTCGGGTCTGTTATCCACCGAATCGCAACCTGCACGCTGAATCAGCACCCGGCGCCGGGGTTCTGCCCAAACCCTTACGAGGGCGCCGGCATTCCGGAATCCGATGCACGGTCCCGACACGGCCCGATCCATCCGTGTCGCGCGTGAATCCGGTGGCGCCTTTAGGCGCCGGGTGCACTGTCTTTACCCGGAGGTGAACAATGGACGTATTGCGCTCGGATGTACCAGAATTGTGGCTGGTACAGAGCCGCGACTGCGCGCAGGATCCGGTGGGCCTCAGCTACGACCGAGCGCGATTCATCCTTACCGTGCACGGCGGCCACGGCGCCCGCTGCCACCAATACCTCGCCGCCTCGGCCTACTGCTTCCGCAGGGCCGTCGACAAGTAAAAAGGCGGGCCCGGCCGAAGCCGAGCCCGCTGTATGCCGGGGTTGATTCAGGCCGCCGCCGACAGCGCCTCGAACTCCTTGTCGGTCAGCGTGATCCGCGCGCCCTCGGTGTTCTCCTCCAGATGCGCGATGCTGGAGGTGCCCGGAATGGGCAGCAGCACCGGCGACCGGCGCAGCAGCCAGGCCAGGGCGAGCTGTGCCGGGGTCGCGCCGTGTTCCTTGGCGATCGCGTCGAGCGGGCCGCCCGGCTTGGCGAGCTCACCGGTGGCGATGGGGAACCACGGGATGAACGCGATGTTCTCCCGCTCGGCGTAGTCGAGCACGTCCTCGTCGGTGCGGTTGGCCAGGTTGTAGAGGTTCTGCACCGAGACGATGGTGGCGATCTCGCGGGCCTGGCGCAGCTGTTCGACGCTCACCTGGGATACGCCGATGTGGCGGATCTTGCCCTCCTGCTGGAGCAGCACGAGCTCACCGAGCTGATCGGCCAGCGGAACCTGGGCATCGATGCGGTGCAACTGGTAGAGGCCGATTTGCTCGACGCCGAGATTGCGCAGGCTGAGTTCGGCCTGCTGGCGCAGGTATTCGGGCCTGCCGACCGGACGCCAGTCGCCGGGGCCGCTGCGGGTCAGCCCGGCCTTGGTGGCGATCACCAGGTCATCGGCGTAGGGATGCAAGGCCTTCCGGATGAGCTGTTCGCTGACGAACGGCCCGTAGGAATCGGCGGTGTCGATGAAATTGACGCCGAGTTCGACGGCCCGGCGCAGCACCCGGACCGCCTCGTCGGGGTCCTTCGGATCGCCCCAGACGCCGGGGCCGGTCAGCTGCATGGCTCCATAGCCGAGCCGGTGGACGGGAAGGTCACCGCCGAGCGCGAAGGTGCCGGACGCTTCGGCGGGCCGTGCGTGGAGGTTGGTGCTCATGACTCCACCTCGCTGGCGCTCGGCTCCGTCATGCGCAAGGCGCGCTGGCACATGATTCGCTCACTTCGTTCGCTCATGAGTTCGGTTCCTTCCGAAGTAGAATTACGCGAAAGCGGACGAGCCGGTACGACGTCGCACGGCGACGTCGCTTCCGCAAGCAACGTCTCTACCGCCCCGTCGATTCCCCGCACGAGGGTTGTGGTCGCGGCGAGCGAAACCTCAGCCGATCGCCCGCAGCAATTCCGCCGCCACCAGCGCGGACGAGGCCGGGTTCTGCCCGGTGATCAGGTTGCGGTCGACGACGAGCTTCGGCGCCCACGGCTCGCCCTCCTGGAAGTCGGCGCCGAACTCGACGAGCCGATCCTGCAGCAGCCACTTGGCCTTGTCGGCCAGGCCGGCCTGCTGCTCCTCCAGGTTGGTGAAGCCGGTGAGGGTGTAGCCCGCGAAGGCGTTGCTGCCGTCGGGGCCGACCGCGGCGAGCAGCGCGGCGGGGCCGTGGCACACGATGGCCAGCGGCTTGCCGGATTGCAGTGCGGTGGTGAGGAGTTCGCCGGACTCGGCGTTCACCGCGAGATCCTCCATCGGCCCGTGACCGCCGGGATAGAAGACTCCGGCATAGTCGGCGAGGTCGACTTCGGACAGTTTGACGGGGTGCCGCAGCTCGGTGCTGGCGGCCAGCACCGCGGCGCGCTTGTCGGCGCCTTCCTGGCCGCCGTTGAAGTCGGGGGACAGGCTGCCCTGGTCGACGGGCGGCACGACGCCGCCGGGGGTGGCGACGACGACCTCGTGGCCCGCGGCCTTCGCCGCCTCATACGGCACGGCGAATTCCTCGGCCCAGAATCCGGTCGGATGCGGAGTGCCGTCGGCCAGGGTCCAGGTGTCGGCACCGGTCAGTACAAAAAGTAGTTTCGCCATGTCATCGACACTAGGACCGTCTCCGTAGACTAACGAATTGGATCGCCGATATCAGACATCGGAATTCTGATGGGACTTGCGCTCGGCGAAGACCGTGCGTGCCACCGCGATTCCGTTGAGCGCGGCGGGGAATCCGGCGTACCCGGCCATCTGGATCAGCACCTCGACCACCTCGGTCTCGGTGCCGCCGACATTGAGCAGGCCGTGGATATGCACGCCGAGCTGCGGGGCGACACCGAGCGCGGTGCACATGGCCACCGACACGATCTCGCGCGTCTTCAGATCGAGTCCGGGGCGGGAGTAGATGTCGCCGAAGGAGAACTCGATGAGCAGCCGGGCGAAGTCGGGCGCGATGTCCTGCAACGACGCGATGACCTGCTCGCCCGCGTGCCCGTCGACCTCGGCCAGGGTGGCCGAACCACGCTCGAACCGGTCGCCGTCCGGCGTCCCGGGCGCGGCGGGCTCGGTCGGCAGATTCGTCCGCGTGGCGAACACCTCCTTGGCGGCGTTCAGCCCGTTCAGTGCCGCCGGGAAGCCCGCGTAGACGCTCGCGTGGATGAGCACCTCGACGATCTCGGTCCGGGTGCTGCCGACGTTGAGCGCGCCGTCGATGTGGAACCGCAGCTGGGGCGCCGCGTTGCCGAGGGCGGCCAGCGCGCCGACGGTGGCCAGCTGTCGCTCGCGCAGGGTCAGCCCCGGGCGGGAGAGGATGTCGCCGTAGCCGAACTCCACGGTGATGCGGCCCAGGTCGGGAGCGATATCGGCGAGACTGTCCAGCACCGCCGGGCGTTGCTGCCCACCGATTTGCTGGAGCAGCGCGAGTCCGCGCTCGAAACGATCGGGCTGGCCGGTGGAGTGCTGAGTGCTGGTCATGGGGACGACTGTAGAAGTTGGAGTGCGCTCCAGCGCAAGTGCCGCGGCCGACTCATCCTTGAAGGGGAGGTGAGATCAGGGAGAATCTCGGGGTGCGTCCCCGATGTGGGCGGCGACGTCCGCTGCATAGCGTTCAGGTATGCGATTCGGACCGAACATCGTCGCCCTCGCCGCGGTTGCCCTGCTCTCCGGGTGCACGTCGGATCGGCAGGCGGATGCCGCCCCTACCGGTGTGCCGGACAACAAGATTCGGGCCGTGCAGGCCGATATCGACGGCATCGTGGCGTCGGGGGCGACCGGGGCGATTGCCACCGTCACCGATAACGGTAAGACGGTCGCGCTCGCCGGCGGTGTCGCCGACGTCGCTACGGGCGCGAAGATGCCGGTGGATCCGGCGCAGCGTGTGCGGATCGGCAGCATCTCGAAAACCTTTGTGAGCTCGATCGTTTTGCAGCTCGTCGCGGAGGGCAAGGTGCGGCTGGACGATCCGGTCGAAACCTATCTGCCCGGCCTGCTGAAGGGGGATGGGATCGACGGTCGTGCCATCACGGTGCGCCAGGTCCTGCGCCACCAGAGCGGCTTGCCGGAGATCACCAAGGATCCACGCGTCGACGAATATCGGGCGGCACAGGAGAACCGGATCATGACTCCTGCCGAGGGAATGGCGATCGCGCTGGCGCGTCCCGCCGACTTCGCGCCCGGCACCCGCTTCGAGTACAGCAACACCAACTACTACGTCGCGGCCATGCTTATCGAAAAAGTAACCGGCGCACCGTATGTCGACGAACTGAATCGGCGCATCCTGCAGCCGCAGGGCCTGGCCGACACCTATCTACCCGGCCCGGGCGATCACGAAATCCGCGGCCCACATCCCAAAGGTTATGCGGTAGTGGACGGTACGCTCACCGACGTCACCCGCATCGAACCATCGGTGCCATGGGCGGCAGGCGCCTTGATCTCGACGGGCGCCGACCTGAACCGCTTCTACTCGGCCTTGCTCGCCGGTCAGATAGTCCCCGCCGCGGAACTGCGCGAGATGCGCGACGGCGTGCTGATGGACGAAGACACTCAGATGCACTACGGACTTGGTCTCGGGTACGTCAAATTGTCATGCGGTGCAGAGTATTTCGGGCATTCTGGCGGAATCTATGGCTTCAACACCGTATCCGGCGCGACACCGGACGGCCGCGCGGTCACCTTCGCCTTCAACAAGGGACTGGATTCGATGCCCGACCTGGTCGGCATGCTCGGCCACGCGTTGTGCCCGTAGGGCTTTCCTCGAGGGGTCTCCGCCGTCCGGGCGCTCAGCGTCCGGACGGCGGTGTCATGTCCCGCCTCGGCTCAAATGAGGTTCTTCTGCTTGCGGATTCGGCGGCGGACGTCTGCCATCAGGCTGTGGGTTCCGGCGTGGCGGAGGAAGCGCGGGATGAATCGGTTGACGAAAGCGACGAAGACGAAGAGGTGTTCGAAGCGGCGCTGGTCGGTGGACGTCCATTCGACCTGAAGTTGTTCGCGAAAGATGGGGGCTAGGAAGCCGATCGTCAGGAATTTCAACAGGTTTCGAAACGGTAGCCGCAGACTCCAGTGGATCATTCGCAGGTTCAGCAGGTCGTTCAGGTAGTCGCGCACGAACTCGTCGATGACGACCTGCTCGCAGGCCTTGTTCCAGTACTGATCGAATTCCGCACGGGTGGCGGGCCACATCTGTTCGGTCACCTGGAGTGTGGTGCCCAGCGTCGAGGACGATACGTAGAACGCCTCGGCCTGCTCATCGCTCATTCGGCCTTGCAGCAGTTGGTAAGTGTCCTCGAAGCCGATGTACAGGCAAGCGGCGACCCATAATTGGAGATCCCGGTCGAACGCGTTGTACTTCACCGGGGCGCCTGGCGCTGAATGCACCTGCCGGTGGGCGACATTCACCGCCTCCCGATAGGCGAGGCGCTCCTGCTCGGTGCCGAGAATCGCGACGGCCAGATACTGCGTCGTGGTGCGGGCCCGCTTCCATGGGTGCCGCATCAAAGAGCCGGACTCGACCTTGCTCTCCGCGACGCCGTACCCGACGCCTGGCCGGGCCATCTGCATCGCGACGTTGGCCGCCGCGCCCGCGAAGGACCAGAAGTCCAGCGCGTCGGTCAGCGCGAGCGGCCGCTTGGTGACCGGGCGGTGGGCGGTGCCGATGTGGATCCGCGTGCGGTCCTTCGACAGTGCGGCGGCGTGTTCCGAGGAGCGAGCGGCGGCGGTCATAGGGGAGTCCTCTCGTGTCCGGAATCGACTCCGCAAGGCATTAATAGCATGTGAACTACTGATAACTTAAGTGCGCCGGGGGCTGTGCGTCAACGGGTCGGGCTGCATGGGAATATTCGTGGCTGTCTGGCTGTGAATGTGTGCGAAAGGCTTCCATAAAGTCCGGAATCGTGCGTAACATACGGGCCCATACCGGACCGCGAGGTGTCCGGCTGGATCCAACGGCGGGTCCCTATTCGGGTGCTGCCGTGGGCGGCCGGTCGTCTTCGACCGGCACGCGAAAGGACGCGCATGTTCAAGAGGCTGGATCGGATATTCAGCTACGAGATGAAGGTCTCGGAGTTCCTCGGGACGCTGATCATCCTCGGCATCCCGTACGGGTTGATCGGTGTGGTCTGGACGCTCACGCACACCGGGCACCTCCGCGATATGCACGGCATCGACGTGGTCATCTCATTCCTGGGGTCGATCGTGTGCTGGCCGGTGCTCACCTTCTCGAACGTGTGCATGACCTGATGATGATCTTGGTCTTGCTCATCGACATCGTGGTGATCGGCGTGCAGGTCCTCGGCGGCCGCAGGCGGGTCAATCCGGTGCTGCGGTACGGCCTGTGGCTGGCCGTGCTGAGCATCGTCGTGGCGGGCATCGCCGTCGTCGGCTACCTCCTCGTGTTGCTGCAGCGGCAGTTGAGCGGCGCCGCGTGAACGAGCGTCAGCGAGGCGGAGTCGTGAGTGGGAGAGGCAATAACCCGTGACCATCACCGAACGACCGCCGGATCGGACCGATCTGGAGAAAGCCGTCGACGACCTGCGGGGTCTGTGGCAGCGGCACCCGCAGCGCTCGCTGGAGACGCTGGGCAGGCAGGTGCGGCTCGGCCGCGACGCGGTGCTCGAGATGCTGCGCGCGCTGCTCACGCGCCGGTTCCCGTTCCAGGAATTCATCAAGCAGTGCGCGTTCATGGCCAATGTGTCGGCCGCGCCGACGGTGTTCGTCGCGATACCGGTGGCGGTGGTGGTCTCGATCCAGCTCGGCGCGTTGGTGAGTCAGGTCGGCGCGACCACCTTCATCGGCGCGGTCAGCGGGCTCGGCATCATTCGGCAGGGCGCACCACTGGTCACCTCGCTGATGATCGCGGGGGCGGTCGGCTCGGCCATCTGCGCGGACCTCGGCTCCCGCACCATCAGGGAGGAGATCGACGCCATGAAGGTGATGGGCGTCGATCCGATCCGCAGGCTGGTCGCGCCGCGGCTGGCGGCCGCGGTGCTGGTGAGCATGCTGCTGTGCGGATTCGTGGTCTTCGTCGGCTTCGCCACCGGCTATCTGTTCAATGTCTACGCGCAGGGTGGCACCTCGGGCTCGTTCATCAGCACGTTCGCCTCCTTCGCCGTCGCGAACGATCTGATCGTCGCGCTGCTGAAGGCCGCGATCTTCGGCGCGTTGACCGCGATCATCGCCTGCGATATCGGCCTGCACACCAGGGGCGGACCCGGCGGCGTCGCGAACTCGGTGAACGCGGCGGTGGTCAATTCCGCGTTGATGCTGTTCGCCACCAACATCATCATCACCCAGGTCTACAACACGCTGTTCCCGGCGAAGGTGCTCTGAGATGGGCTCGCGCTATACGCCACCGGCGTTGCAACCGTTCCGGATGGTCGGCGGCGTTGTCCGCGGGCCGGTGCGGGCCAATCAGCGGCTCGGCCATCAGGCCATCACCTTCGTCGCGGCGATCGCGGCAATACCGTTCGCGCTGAAGCACTATCGCAAGGAAGTGCTGCGGCTCACCGCCGACGTCGGGTGGGGTAACGGGTCGCTGATCGTCGGCGGCGGCACCGTCGGCGTCGTCGTCATCCTGTGTGGCTTCGGCGGGATCACCGTCGGCATGGAGTCCTACACCGCGCTGAACCTGCTCACGATGAACCCGCTGACCGGCGCCATCTCCGGGTTCGCCACCACCCGCGAGATCGGGCCGATCCTGGCGACCCTTGCCTTCGCGATTCAGGCGGGTTGCCGATTCACCGCGCAGCTCGGCGCGATGCGGATTGCCGAGGAGATCGACGCGCTGGAATCCATTGCCATCCGCCCACTTCCGTACCTGATCAGCACCAGGATGATCGCGGCGACATTGACCATCGTCCCGCTGTACAGCGTGGGACTCGCGGTCGCGTATCTGATGACCAAGCTGTCGGTGCTGTTTCTCGGCGGCACCTCGGCGGGCACCTACGACCACTACTTCTTCCAGTTCCTCAACGGCACCGACGTCTTCTATTCGGTGCTCAAAGTGGTGGTGTTCGTGCTGATTTCGACGTTCCTGCAGTGCTACTACGGCTACGTCGCCACCGGCGGGCCCGAGGGGGTCGGGCAGGCGGCGGGACGCGCGATCAAGATGGTGATCGTTGTCATGGTGTTCGCGAATCTGTTTCTCACGCTGGCGATCTGGGGCATCGATCCCGGCATTCGGATCTCGGGATAGGCGGCGACATGATCATCGATCCCAGTGGCCGCGGGCCGAGCCCGAGGCAGCTCTCGCTCTCGGGCATCGCGCTGACGACCGTCGTACTGCTGCTGTTGTTCCTGCTCGGGTTGCGCTACACCGGCCGTTTCGAGGACAACGTCGGCGTTGTCGCCCTGCTCACCAGCACCGGTGACGGGCTGCCCGAACACGCCGATGTGAAGTTCCGCGGCATGACAGTCGGTTCGGTGGCCGGTGTGCAGGTGGTCGCCAAGGGCGAGCGGCAGCGCGCCGAGATCGATCTGAAACCGGCTGTGGCGTCGATGATTCCGGCGGCCGTCACGGCGCGGGTGATACCGAGCAACATCTTCGGCGTGACGGCGATCGAGCTCGTCGACAACGGGCAGACCGCCGAGACCTTGCGCGCCGGAGCGGAGATTCCCGAGGACACCAGCGAGGGCACTGTTGCGCTGCAGACCACGCTCAGCGTGCTGCGGGATGTGCTCGACCATATCCAGCCGGAGAAGCTCGGCCGGGTACTCGCCACCCTCGCCGACGCGCTCGACCCGTCCGTGCGGGTACCAGGTTCCACCATCGAACGCCTGGACCTGTGGCTTACCCAGATGCATGCTATTCCGGGGATCGGCAACCTGCTCGGCGATCTCGGCCGTGCCACGACGGCGTTGAGCGTGTCCGCGCCCGATCTGGTCGGGGTGCTGTCGGATTCGGTGACCACCGCCCGGACGCTCACCGAACGGCGCGACCAGTTCGTCGCGCTGCTGACCAATGCGAGCGGCGCGGTCGACTCGGTGAATTCGTTGTTCGCCCGCAACCCCGACGCGGGCAAGGAAGTGGTCTCCGGCCTCGGCGAACTGTTCGGCAGCCTGGCCGAGGATCCGCGGGCGCTGCAGCAGACGGCGGCCAATCTCAATGTCTCCCTGCAGAAGTTGCGCTCGGTCTTCGGCTTCGGGCCGAGTCGCCAGATGATCTGGAAGATGGACGTGTCCTTCACCCCGTTCCAGCAGTACACGGCCGCCGACTGCCCGCGCTATGGCAGCATGGCCGGGCCGCGCTGCGGCGGCGCCTCGGTGCCGGAAGTCGCTCCGCCACAAGAATATCCGGCGCAGCAGACGCCGAAGTGGTTGGACGCGGCTGGTCCAGCGCCGACGGTACCGACACTGCCCGCCATCCCCGGCATTCCGATGATTCCCGGACTCACTGCTCCGGCCGCCGCGAAAGACCCGGCGCCTAATAGCCAAGGACCCAGCGGTTTACGCGGCTCGGACGCGGTCGCGGCGATCCTCGGCGGTAAGCCGACCGCCGCCCAGTACCTGCTGCTCTCGCCGCTGCTGGCCGGTGGCTCGGTGACCCCGGCGGACCAGGGCGGTGACCATGAAATCAGGTAAGGCGCTGATCGGCTTCAGCCTCTTCGCCGTGGTCGCGGTCGTGCTGACGTACACGATCTGGTCCACCCTGCAGCGCTCGGTGAGCGGTGACACCGATTCCTACTCCGCCACCTTCTCCGACGTCCTCGGCCTGCGCGTCGGCGACGACATCCGGATGGCGGGCGTGCGGGTCGGCCGGGTGGACGGCATCGACTTCGACGGCGACTACCGTGCCCGCATCGAATTCCGGATCCAGCGCAGGCAGCGGCTCACCACCACCACGAAGGCCCTGGTGCGCTACCAGAACCTGATCGGGCAGCGCTATATCGCGCTGGTGCCGGGCGCGGGCGACGGGCAGGCGCTCGCGGCGGGTTCGGCGATACCGCTCGAGCGCACCGAGCCCTCGTTCGATGTGTCCGCGCTGCTGTCGGGCTTCGAGCCGTTGTTCAGTGTGCTGCAACCGGATCAGATCAATTCGCTGTCGGAGACGTTGATCCAAGCCTTGCAGGGCAACAATGTCTCGCTCAGCGCGTTGATCACCCAGGCCGCCGAACTCGCCGGCACCTTCGGTCAGCGCGACAAGATTCTCGGCGACGTGATCAGCAACCTGAGCAGTGTCATCGCCGGGCTCGCGCATCGCAGCGGCGAGCTGGAAACACTGATCACCCAGGCACGTTCGCTGGTCGAGTCGCTGTACGCGCAGGGGGAGTCGCTGAAGGGCTCGGTGGATCAGGTGGCCACCTCGACCGACTCGCTGGCCCGGCTGATCGGCCAGGTCAAGCCGAATATCGCGCGGGCACAGAACGATGCGACGAGCGGGGTGGCGCTGCTGCTGCTCAACGGCGCCTCGCTGGACCAGACGGCCGTCGAGCTGCCGAGTCTGCTCAATGGCATCGCCAGGTTCACCAGCTATGGCGCCTACGCCAACGCCTACATCTGCCGCCTCGATGTCTCGCTGTGGGGCGTGCTGCTGCCACCCGGGCTCTTCTCGCAGGTCGGCGGCAATTCGCAATCGGAGGTGTGCCGATGATGACACGAGCGCGAGCCCTGGTCGGACGCGTCCGATTGCCACGCAACAGGTTGCTGTGGCTGGGCCTGCTCGCCGCGGGTTCGGTGGTCTTGTTGCTAGTGGGCTCCAGCGTGTTGTCCGAGGCTCGCTTGGGGGACAAGACAATTCAAGCGGAGTTCGCCCAGGCGGCGGGACTGCGGGCGGGCGCGTCGGTGGATGTGTCCGGCATCGAAGTGGGTTCGGTGGGCGCGGTGCGGCTCGATGGCGCGAAAGTTGTGGTGGACCTGCGGGTACGCCGGGATCTGCGGCTCGGTCCTGACACGCACGCGGCCATCAAGATGACAACCATTCTGGGCAAGTTGCACGTCGAGCTGGTGCCAGGCAACGGAAAAGGGCTGCCGGGCAACAGGATCGCGCTGGCGAATACGTCCGTGCCGTACAACCTCGGCAAGGTCATTCGTGATCCGGTGTACAAGTCGTCGTTCGAGCACATCGAGCGCATCGATCCGGTCAAGCTGCGCCAGTCGCTGGACCTGCTCAGCACGCAGATGGGCGATTCGCCGCAGCTCACCGTGGAGGCGCTGAACAGCGTCGGCGCGCTCGCCAAGGTGATCAACGATCGCCGCGACGAGGTCGACGTGCTGTTGAAGAGCATGGATCAGGTTTCGCAGCTGGTGTCGGACAATCGCAACAGCGTGCTGCTGCTCCTCACCCGCGGCGAGGCGATCGGGAATGCCGTCGCGCAGCGCCAGACCATGCTGAAGTCGTTGCTGGACAACGTCGCCGAGCTCTCCCGGTTGCTGCAGCAGATGGGCCTGGAGAACAACGATCAGCTCGGGCCGATGATCCAGAGCCTGAACACCATGTCCGAGGGCCTGGAGAAGAACCGGGACAACCTCGACTCACTCTACGAGATCATGCCGGTTGCCTTGCGGCAGTTCAACAATGCGCTCGGCAACGGCCCTTACGGCGATGTGTGGGCGCCGTGGATCTTCCCGGACAACTGGTTGTGTTTCGCCGGCGCGGTACAGGGGTGCAACTGATGAAAATAGGTACTTTCCTGAAAACCGCCGTGCTGTGCTGGGTCGCCGCGGTGGCCTCCGGCTGCTCGTTGCTGCCGGACAGCCTGAGCGGACTGCCGGATCAGTATCTCGGCGAGCATCTGCGGATCAGTGCCGATTTCGAGAACGTCGCCGGACTGTACGCGGGCAACGACGTCGCGATCCTTGGCGTCCCGGTGGGCCGGGTCGACACGGTGACGGCCAAGGGCAGCTATGTCGAGGTGACCATGTCCATCGACAAGAGCGTCAAGGTGCCCGCCGACGCGATCGCGGCACTCGTTTCGCCGCAACTGATCACCAACCGGCACGTCGAACTCGCGCCCGCTTACGAAGGCAACGGTCCGGTGCTCGCCGACGGCGCGCACATCCCGCTCGAACACACCCGCACCCCGGTCGAACTCGACCGTATCCTGGACAATTTCGATCAGCTCGGCCGAGCGTTGCAGGGCGACAACAAGACCGGGCCGATGGCGAGCCGGGTGCTCTTCCCGCTGCTGGACGGCAACGGGGACAAACTGCGCGCGACGCTCGACGCGATGTCCTCGGCGTTCGAGGTGAGCCTGGCCAATGGCGACCAGATCTCCAACACCATCGTGAAACTCAACGAGATCACCCAGATCATCGCCGAGAACGACCAGACGGTGCGCGATTTCAGCGGCAGGCTCACCGACATGGTTCAGCTGATGGGTGAGCAGGCGCCCGGGCTGCAGGCCGTGCTGACCCAGCTCAACGACTTCGTCACCAACACCTCCACGGTGGTGGGCACCAATCGCGAGCAGTTGCTCGGCGCGCTCACCCGATTCACCGGCCTCACCGCGCAGATGCGGGCGAACGCGCGCTCGGTCACCGAAATCGCCGACGTCACACCGCTGTTCTTCCAGAATCTCGCCAACGCGACCAGCAAGGAACATCAGGCGCTGCGCCTGCACGGCCTGCTGGACAAGGCGGTCCTCGACGGCGAGGCGCTGTCGGTGTTCTGTGAGCGGGTGCAGATGCGTCTCGATGGTTGCCGCACAGGCAAGATCCAGGATTTCGGCCCCGACTTCGGGCTCACCGCCGCGCTGCTCGGACTGACCAAATGAGGACGCGAACCTCGGGCCGCCCGTCGCCCGGCCCCCGCGCCCCACGACATCGCTGTGCGCTGCTGTTGACGATCGTCGTCGCGGTGGCGGTCGGCGCGACCTCGGGTTGCGCGGTGACGGTGGACAATGTGCCACTGCCCAAGCCAGGTATCGGCGGTCCGAGTTACACCCTGCACGCGGTGTTCCGCGACGCCCTCAACCTGCCCGCGAACGCGCACGTCAAGATCGGCGGCACCGACGTCGGCATGGTCTCCGCGATCAGCACCACCGACTTCCTCGCCGACGTGGAGATGCGGATCCGTGAGGACATCCAGCTGCCCCGCGGCACCACCGCGGAGCTGCGCCAGGCCACCCCGCTCGGCGACATGTTCGTCGCGATGACCCTGCCCGCCAAGCAGGACAGCGCCGAGCTGCTGCGGTCCGGCGACACCATCGCCCCCGACCACACCGCGACCGGCGCCTCGGTGGAGCAGCTGATGATGTCGGTCTCGCTGCTGCTCAACGGCGGTGGCCTCAACCAGGCGGCGCGGATCACCTCCGAGATGAACTCCATGTTCGCCGGGCGCGCGCCGGAGCTGTCGCATCTGATCACCGAGATGACCGACGTGCTCGCCGCGCTCAACCGGCGCACCGCCGACGTCGATGGCGTGCTGTCCGGACTCAATACGTTGACCGGCGAATTGGCGAGGCGCAAAGCCGAATTGGGTGCCGCCGCGGACACCTTCCCGCCGCTGATCGGGTTGGTCGCCGAAAACAACAGGGCCATCGCAGATCTCATCGCCAAGGTCTCGGTGACCATGGCCGCGCTCGGCGACTTCACCGACACCACCGGCCCGGACTTCCTCAGCCTGTTCGACAGCATTCAGCGCCTCATGTCCGGATTCGCCCAGATGGGTGACGATCTCGCGGGGGCGCTGGACGGGCTGCACGCCATCTACCCGTCGATCTCGGCCAGCCTGGACGGTCCGGTACTCGCGGTCGCGGCCACCGTGTCCTATCTCAGCGTGGGCGCGCTGACCGATCCGAAGGGCAGCAGGCCACCCGAAATCGGTGATGTGCCAGCATTTGTCGGCAGCCTGGCGCAGGTCATCGAGAAGGTCATCGGCCGGCTGCAAGGCGGTGGGCGATGAATCCCCCGTTGTGGCAATGGCTGGTCCGGCGCCGGGTCGCGGTGGCCAATGTCGGCCTGATCCTGGTGCTCGTGCTCGGGGTGTCCTACCTCGGCGTCAACGTGCTGCGGATCAATCCGCTGCCGAGCACGTACACGGTGCGGGTGGAGCTGCGGAACTCCGGCGGGCTGGCGGCCAACAACGACGTCACCTTCCGAGGCACCCGCGTCGGCCGGGTCGACGACGTCCGGATATCCGGCGACGGCATCGCGGCGATCGCCGAAATCGACAACACGGCAAAGATTCCGGTGGGCGGCACCGTTGCCGTCGGCCGGCTCTCCGCGGCGGGGGAGCAGTATCTCGACTTCCGGCCGGACGTGGACAGCGGGCCGTATCTCACCGACGGCGCGGTGGTCGAGCGTGCACGGACGACGACGCCGGTGACGGTGCAGTCGGTACTCGGCAGCATGAGCGGTCTGATCGGCGGGATGAACCCGGCGCGACTCAATGTGATCGTCGACGAACTCGACAAGGCTCTCGCCGGTGGCCCGGATCGGTTGCGCAACATGATCTCCGGCATCAGCAGAGCCATGGCCGGGCTGACCGATCTGCTACCGCAGACCAGGCAGCTCATCGAGAACCTCGAGGTGATCGCCGACACCACCACGCACGCGCAACCCGACCTGACCACGCTGACCACCGGCTCCAGCGCGCTGTTCCAGCAGATGACCGCCGCGGATCAGGAGGTACGCAAGTTCCTCGACCTCGGACCCGGCCAGCTGGCCACCCTCGGCGGCATCGTGCGCGACACCGAGGACCCGATGACCAACCTGGTCACCAACTTCGTCGCGATCACCAGAGCCGCGAAGCTGCGGGCACCGGCCATCGCGGCGCTGTTCCCCGCGCTGCGCACGGGCTCGGAGGCGATCGGCGTTCCGGCACACGACAACGCCTATCACACCCTCGTCGATCCCTGGCCGCGACCGAGCTGCGATTACGACACCATCCCCGTGGTGCCGACCAACAAAACCGTCGACACCAGGGTGCGGCTCTACAACTACTGCGTCACCGGCAATCCGGCGCTGCAGGTTCGTGGTTCGGCGAACGCGCCGCGACCGAACGTGCCGGACAACGGATCCGGCCCGCCACCCGGCGTCACCGGTAATGAGCTGTCCCGACCGGCACCTGGTAGATAGGAGTCTCAATGATGCTGTCAAGCCGCTGGCGTAGCCGCGGCAAGCCTTTGTGGTTCCCAAGTACGGTTGTCACGCAGCAGAGCCCACAGCACG